>NZ_NGLG01000001.1:2537614-2557076 GCF_002140655.1 Enterococcus sp. 3H8_DIV0648
CTCCTAATCCTCATATACGATGCAATTCTTGATTACTTTTCCTTCGGCATGTTCGCGAATTGCGGCTTCAGTTTCTTCAATTGAATATTCATGTTCAACAAAATCATCGGCAGAGATAGCGCCCATCTTCAATAGCTCAAAGGCAGCATTCACATGGCTTGGTGTCGTATGGAAAACTCCTTTGACCGTAATTTGTTCATAGTGCATTCTAGTACAGTCAAACGTAACCTTCGTACCTGACTTGGTCCCGCCAAAGCAAAGAACCTGACCACCTGCACGAACTTGATTAAAGGCAATCTCCCAAACAGTTGGTAAACCAGCGGCTTCGATCGCTACATCTACCCCACGAGAATCCTCTACTAAATCACGAACAGCTTGAACTTGATCAACCTGTGTGATATCAATCAGATGACGAGCACCCATTTTTTGCGCTAATTCCAAACGATTCGGCTTACTATCACAGGCAATTACGCGAGCACCTTTTAAATAAGCTAAACGAATAAACATCAAACCAATCGGACCACAACCATTGACTACAACACTGTCCCCCTGCTCAATATCTACTTGGTCAATTCCATAGACTGCACATGATAAAGGTTCAGTCAGCGCCGCTTGTTTATAAGCCATTTCATCTGGCAACAAGAAGGTGTTTTCTTCTACAATATTTTTCGGAATCAATTGATATTCAGCGTAAGAACCAAGATTTGACGGTAGATCCACACACATAGAGGATTGCCCTTTTTTACACCAGTAGCATTTATGACAAGGTGCCGTGTTATGCGCGACTACACGATCGCCTAGTTTGAATTTTGTTACGCCTTCACCAATCGCGACAATATCACCAGCAGCTTCATGACCAATCAAATGCGGCGGATCATAGCGATAGCCTCGCATAAACATTTTGCAATCTGTTCCACAAGTCAGAGTTACTTTATTCTTTACAACAATTTCTCCAGGCCCCGGTTGAGGAACCTCAACTTCCTTTAATCGAATATCTTGTACACCATAGTAGACAATTTGTTTCATCTGATAAAAACCTCCAAAATTTACAATTTATTTTTTTCGAATCGTCATTCGAATAAACTAGCTAGTTATTAACAGATTATTGATATTTCCGCAAAATCGAGTGAATCTCTTCCTTCGTTTCCGCTGTGATTATTTGCTGAACATCCAGATCATTGGCTGACAAGTCCAGCAGTTGCAGCATCGCCGACAAATGCGAATTCTTATCTGGCGTTGCCAACAATAAAATAAGATGAACGTATTGATGTTCTGTGAAGCGAACACCCTCTTCGACAACCAACAGACACATTCCTAACTGATTGACTGCTGATTCAAAATTCGCATGAGGGACTGCAATTTCTTTCCCAAAAACGATATGGGGAATCATTTCATGATAGTTCGCGATAATTTTGGCTGGATAATCTGGTAAGATTCCGCCACTTTCAATCATTGGCACAGCTGCGCAATTGATCGCTTCTGCCCAATCAGTTACACGCTTTATTTTTACGATATAATTCTCGGTCACTAATTCCGCTAAAGTCGGATTTTCTTTCGTTAGCGCTACTTGCGCAGACTTTCTTTCTGGTTCTTCATAAATGTATTGTGTCAGATTTGTCAGTAACTGCCGTTCATTGAACACATCGGAGTGCTGCTTGATGATGTCCATGATTCGTTCGACACTCAAATGATTGCTGTTGATTCCATATATTTGATTCAAAATCTTTTCTCGAATCATATTCCGATTATTCTGCGTGATTACTGGATCGATAGTAATCAATTTTTTATTCGTTTCGACATAAAATGGCGAAATAATCAAATCGTATTCTGCCTCATCCACTTGCTTTAGCTCCCTGACCGACATAGGTGTCAAAAAAGTCAATTCAGGTAACAACTCAGATAAGGTTAAATAGAGAATTCTTGAAACAGATATCCCTTCTGAACAAACAACTGCTGCGCGATAGCGCCTGCGCTTTTCTTCTTGCTTTTTTTTCATTTCACTAGCAAAAATCAACGTCAGCAGGTATTGTTCATTTTTCGGCAAAGAACTGCCAAAAACTTCTTCCACTGGAGCAATACAGCCTCTAACGATTTGATAGATTTCTTTGAACTCCTTGTTCGCCGCCTCATGCAGTAATGCTTCATCGACTCGTTT
The DNA here is from genome assembly GCF_002140655.1 of Enterococcus sp. 3H8_DIV0648. NCBI lineage: Bacteria > Bacillati > Bacillota > Bacilli > Lactobacillales > Enterococcaceae > Enterococcus > Enterococcus sp. 3H8_DIV0648. The sequence goes on from NZ_NGLG01000001.1 coordinate 2,539,770, forward strand.
CGGCAAACTCAAAGAATACTTCACTCGATAATAGGCGGGTTTAAGATGTTGAATCAGCATCCTTAATAGAAAGGTTCGATCAAGAAAAACAATACAAGCCTGCTTTTCAAACAAATCGATCATCTCATCTAGTGCCCTGCGAAATCCTGGAATCTCAGAAGAAATATCATCTTCAACGCTTGAGATATCAATCGAAAGAACATTCAAGGTCAAATAGACCAGTTCCTCCTTAGGAATTTTATGCCCTTCATCAAACCACTGACAGATTTCCTCATACTCTTGAGTAGTAGTAATTTCCTGCATCTCTTTATTCAGTTTTTTTATACAACAACCTTCATTGATTCGCCTCAGGAAGATTGCAATCAATAATGCGCTTACATAATGGCGATCATCTGAATAAACAAATCCTAATTTATGCTCGATCTGAATGATCTTCCTCGTGGAAACCTGAACCTCTTCTTCAATATCAAGTAAAGCAAGCAAATAAGCTTTCTTCCATTCATCCTCTAAAAGCTTAGTAACTGTATCTCTGATAAGTAAACGAATCTTACTTTCCTTTCCTTTGACCACATAGCCATCATTCCGAGAATAATCCAGCTTCAGCTTTTCTTTTACTAAATACTGCTTCAAATTTCTAATGTTTTTCAGTGCTGTGTTCTTACTGATATCTAAATCAATGATAAAATCCTGCAAGGATAACGACTGGCGTTTCCCAATGATCATCAGGAAGCTGATCATCAATCGTTCTGATTCGGAAGGCACATAAATACTTTTACTTTCTTTCCGAATCAATCTCAGAACCTGTGAACAATCAAAATCAGCGATCAACTCACCATTGGATTTCAAAACTTTACTAAATCCGTTGTATACTAAGTAATCATTGAGCTTCGTTAATGAATAGTCTATTTGACGAGCGTTCAGCGAATGTTTTTCCATAATCAATTTGATCGATACACGACCTTGATAAGATGCTAATTCTTCCAAAATCAAACTACTTCTTGAATCAAGAAACATTTCTGCTCGCCCCCTTTCGTTGTATTCATTATATGATACCGTTTTCTATAAAGACATGAACATTGGGCTCAAAAAATAGCACACCCGCTACAAGAAATGGGATGAAGGTATTTAAAAAGAACAATCAACCCGTTAATTATTCACTACGCCATAAAGAAAATCACCTAATTAAAATATAGATTCTCTTATTTCAAATCTGCCGTTTTCTTAACATCTCACGAATTTTTGTACCCGCAACTAAAAAAACAATGAAACTCCTACCATTACAATAGCTTTTTTATGTTTTTTTCGGCTAAAATGGGAGATAGCGTTTCTCAACAGAAAATTATTCGGATTTTCTTGGGAATGGGCAACTTTCTATCACTATTTTTATGGTAGAATAAGCGCAGTTATCAAAGGATGACAACATCTCTCTTCGTAATTGCTTTGACCAAGTCGAACTGAGATACCTAGCAGAATGAAGATCAAACTCATTTTTCGCCTTTTGAAAAATGAATTCATTAGAAGGAGGTTATTATGAACGAAAGAGGGAACTATTTCCGGATCGCCCGTGACCAGTGGCAAGATTTCTACACACCGGGAAACACACCGTTAACGCAAGCAGAGCTTGATAATATCAAAAGTTTGAACGACCAAATCTCAATGAAGGATGTGGCCGATGTTTATGTACCTTTGTGTCATTTGATCCATCTTTATATGAAAGATTTTGAGTCGCTAACTTTAAGTAAAGGGTTGTTCCTGCATCGCTATGTAAAGATGCCGCCTTTTATTATCGGGATCGCCGGAAGTGTGGCTGTCGGAAAAAGTACCACCGCTCGTTTATTACAGACCTTATTGGACCGCTTATTCAAACATCAAACGGTGCAGCTGATCACCACAGATGGTTTCTTGTATCCGAACGCTGTTTTAGAAGAACGCGGGATCATGGATCGCAAAGGATTTCCTGAAAGCTACGACATGGAAAAATTGATCGATGTCTTAAATGAAGTGAAATCCGGCAAAGAAAATATTCCGATCCCAAAATATTCTCATGATGTCTATGATATCGTGGACGGCGAATACGAAATGATCGATTCTCCAGATATTTTGATCGTGGAAGGAATCAATACTTTGCAGCTGCCGGCCAATCAGCAAATCTATGTCAGCGACTTTTTTGATCTGTCGATTTATGTGGATGCTGATCCGAAGATGGTGGAAAGATGGTATTTGGAGCGTTTCGAATCCTTGCTGGATACCGCTTTTAAAGATCCGGACAACTACTATTATGAATATGCTATCGGGGATCGCAAAGCCGCCCTTTCGATGGCCCAAGATGTCTGGAAAAATGTCAACTTGAAGAATTTGGAAGAGTATATCTTGCCAACACGAGGTCGAGCTGATATTATCTTGCACAAGGCAAAGCATCATATCATTGATGAAATTTATTTGCGTAAATACTAGCTTATAAAGAAAGCTTGCTTTCTTTTATAATAAAACTTGAAAAGGGGTAATAATTGTGACAAACGTTTCTACCGAAATGACAAACGTAGAAAAGATCATTGTACTTGATTATGGTAGTCAGTATAACCAATTAATCACTCGTCGTATCCGTGAATTCGGTGTCTTCTCAGAACTTATGAGCCACCGCATCACTGCTGAAGAAGTCAAAGCCATGAATCCAAAAGGGATCATCTTATCAGGTGGCCCAAACAGTGTCTATGACGAAGGAGCCTTCTCCATCGATCCAAAAATCTTTGAATTAGGGATTCCAGTCTTAGGTATCTGCTACGGCATGCAGTTGATCACATATAACTTAGGCGGAAAAGTCGAACCCGCTAAAAATCGTGAATACGGTCAAGCAACCTTGGAAGTTATTTCTGACGATGCTGTCCTATTTGCCGGAACACCAAAAGAACAAACTGTTTGGATGAGTCACGGCGACTTGGTGACACAAGTTCCAGAAGGCTTTGAAAAAGTCGGCACCAGCAAAGACTGCCCGATCGCAGCGATCCAAGACACCAACCGCAACTTCTACGGAATCCAATTCCACGCAGAAGTACGCCATTCAGAATACGGCAACGACTTATTACGTCACTTTGCCCTAGATGTGTGTCAATGTAAAGGCGACTGGAGCATGGACAACTTCATCGATATGCAAGTCGCAAAAATCCGCGAACAAGTCGGCGATAAAAAAGTCCTGCTTGGCCTATCAGGCGGCGTGGACTCAAGTGTCGTTGGTGTGCTTTTACAAAAAGCGATCGGCGACCAATTGACCTCGATTTTCGTAGACCACGGTCTATTACGTAAAGACGAAGGCGAACAAGTAATGGAAGCACTAGGCGGAAAATTCGGCTTGAACATCATTAAAGTCGATGCTAAAGATCGCTTCTTAAACAAATTAGCCGGCGTTTCTGATCCAGAACAAAAACGTAAAATCATCGGTAACGAATTCGTCTATGTCTTTGACGATGAAGCAACGAAGCTTGCTGGTGAAGAAGGCATTTCCTTCTTAGCTCAAGGAACGCTTTATACCGATGTAATCGAATCTGGTACAGAAACGGCTCAAACAATCAAATCACACCATAACGTAGGCGGTTTACCAGAAGACATGCAGTTCGAATTGATCGAACCGCTAAATACCCTATTCAAAGACGAAGTCCGCGAATTAGGAACACAGCTTGGTATGCCTGACTCTATCGTTTGGCGTCAACCATTCCCGGGACCAGGTCTAGGTATCCGCGTCCTTGGCGAATTAACAGAAGAAAAACTAGAAATCGTCCGCGAATCAGACGCGATCTTACGTGAAGAAATTGCCAACGCCGGTCTTGACCGCGATATCTGGCAATACTTCACTGTCCTACCCGGCATCCGTTCAGTCGGTGTTATGGGAGACGGTCGTACGTATGATTACACAGTCGGTATCCGTGCAGTAACTTCAATCGATGGTATGACCGCAGACTTTGCTCGAATTCCTTGGGATGTCCTGCAAAAAATCTCTGTTCGGATCGTGAATGAAGTCGCTCATGTTAACCGGATCGTGTATGATATTACGTCTAAGCCGCCTGCTACGGTGGAGTGGGAATAAAGAGCCAACATAATATGGATGGGGAATGCCTATAAATCAACATTCTTCAATTGCAAAAGTGCTTGATTTTCATTAAAAATAAGATGGTTCCCTACAAAAAATCCTTTGTCGATAAAACGGCAAAGGATTTTTTTCATCATTAAAAAGTTTAAACTTTCATCATATCCACAACCTAGCTAACCAGATTTACGGAAACAACTTAAATGACTATGATATTCCACACAATTCCAAATTTATCTTGAACGACAGTGTGCAGCGGGCTGTAGAAAGTTTCTGTAGGCGGAAGGAATACTTCGCCTTTTTCTTTTAGCTCGTTATACATTTTTGTGCCTTCAGCTAAATCACTGGGATGTATTGTTAAATGGATGTTGTTTCCAGAAACAACGGGCTTAGAAAATTCATCTGCGAAGGTAATTTCGGTATCAAATAGTTCCATCTTTCCATGAAGGACATAATTGCTTACGTCTTCGGTGACTCCGTCAGGGATGTAGTCATTGTATCTAAGAATTTCTTTGTTTTTGCCAGAAAAAATCTTTTCATAATAATCCATCGCTTCTTCGCATTGTCTGTAAAAAATTATATAAGGTGTCACCATGAATATAGCCCTCCAAAATAAGTTTTCTTCATTATTATAGCATGTTCAATAATGCTATAATCCAGCATTTCCCAATCAGAAATCGGATTGCCATACTCTCCTCTTCCATCTCTGAACTTCTTGTTACTATTTGAAAATCCCTCTTCTTAAATCCAACCTTCTCAAAATGTTTTTTTCTGATAGAATGGAATTGTTAATCTATATAATCGCTTTCATTACTTTTAACGAATTATAAAAGGGATTGCTACGAAATATCTTGTTTAGCGAAACGAAATATTTTTTAGTAATGTTCATAGTTATTTTTTCGTTAATTTAGCAAAGTATCTTATTACCTATTTTCATCAAGACGTTGGTGTCGTTTTTAGAATCTAAAAAAGGGTTGTATTACTCAGGGAATTAAAACATTTAAGTTGAGCAGGCTGAGCTTTTGGTCTGCTTAATTTGAAATTGTTTTTTTCAGAATATTTGGACATTTACTTAAGGGGGAGTTAATGAATGGAGCAAGAGAAACATTTGCAGGAATTGAGTACGACAGAGACGGAGTTTAATCGGGAATTAGGCGTCTTTGGCGGGGTCAGTATTATTGGCGGAATCATGATTGGTTCTGGGATTTTTTATTTAGGGTCTTATGTTTTAGAACGGACTGGCATGAGTCTTGGTTTGGCTTTGCTGGCTTGGATCGTCGGTGGGGTAGTCACTTTATTGGCGGGATTATGCTATGCGGAGTTAGGTGTTAGTATGCCGCGGGCTGGCGGTTCGACGGTTTATTTGACCGAAGCGTTTCATCCGGCAGTCGGCTTTTTGCGTGGCTTTACGGATTGGCTGATCGGTGGTCCTGGTTCAATCGCTGCGATGGCGATCGCCCTACCTACTGCTATGAGAAGCTTTTGGACTATCTCGGATATGCAGGTGAAAATAATCGCGACGGTCTTGATTATTTTATTGACGGTCTATAATTTATTCGGGATCAAACAGGGCGCCTTTTTACAAAATGTTTCTATGGTCGCGAAGCTGATTCCGATTTTGATCATTTTATTTGCCGCATTATTTTTAGGAACGGAGCAGCCGGATCTGTCGTTGATACCGAAGACGAATCCTGATGCGTCGTTTTTCGATATTATTCCTATGATCGCCTTCGCTACTGTCGCCAGTTTGTGGGCGTATGAGGGCTGGACAAATCTGAATTCTATGACAGAGGAAATGAAAAATCCTAAGAAAAACTTGCCTAAAGCCCTAATCGTTGGGATCGGCGGGATCACGATTTTGTATACTTTGTTTAATTTTGCGATTTATAAGGTGCTTCCTTATGATGCGATCGCGACGAACATTGAGAACGGGAACCTTTATCTAGGTACTGAAGCGGCTAGAAGTGTGCTGGGCAACTGGGGCGGGATCATCGTATCTTTGGGTATGATCCTAGCAATGTTTGGCGGGATCAATGGTCTGATCATTGCGCAGCCGCGGATGTATTATGCGATGGCCGTTGAAGGGCATTTCTTTAAATCCTTCGCTAAATTGCATCCAAAATATAAAGTACCGACCGCATCTATCTTGGTCCAAATGCTTCTTTCGATCGCCTTGGTCTTTTCACGCAACTTGGATCAATTAACTTCCTTAGTTGTGTTTACTGCGATGCTGTATAATCTCTTGACGATTATTGCTGTCTGGGTAATGCGCAGACGTTATCCTGAATTGCATCGGCCGTATCGCGTAGCTGGATATCCTTGGACTGTCTTGATCACTGCGGTTTTATTTATCGGACTGCTGATCAATACATTTACCGAAGATAGTCAAAATGCGATTTTAGGTATGGGTGTGCAGGTGCTTGGAATCTTAGTGTATTGGTACTTTGATCGACAACTTAAAAGAAAGAAGGCATAACGGATGAAAAAATTATTTACCGGCGGAAAATTTTATGTTGCTAGAGAGGAATTCGCAGAGGCAGTGTTGGTTGAAGACGATCGCATTCGTGCCGTTGGCAAAAAAGCCGATCTGCAGGAGTTAGGCTATGATGAGGTTATCGACCTGACTGGAAAAACGATCATCCCTGGTTTGAATGATTCCCACTGCCATATTTCTTGTGTCGGTGCTGCTTATTTACAGGTGGATTTATCCAGCTGCCGTTCAATCGAAGAAATCATCGAATTAACAAAAGAGTTCATCGCAAAAAATCCTGAGTTGACTAAAAATGGTGTCCGAACAATGGGCTGGAATCAGGACTTGTTTACCTCTGGAGAAAAAAGAGTGCTAAATGTCCATGATGTCGATCAGATTTCTACGGAGATTCCGGTTATTTTGGAACGAGTATGCGGCCATATTTGCGCGGTCAATTCTAAAGCGCTGGCGATGAAAATTATCACAAAAGACACGCCCCCTCCTCGCGGCGGCACAATCGAATGCGATGAGTTCGGAAATCCAAATGGAGTGCTAACGGAGAATGCTGTTCAATGGATCGAAGAAATCATTCCGAACTACACATCTGAGGAAAAGATTCAGTTTATGTCCAAGGCATTGAACTATGCGGCCAGCGTCGGTCTAACGAGTGTGCAATCAAATGACATCGCTGCGCCAAATACGTATGGGGATTTTGATTCGATTCGCGCCATCTATGAAAAGGATTTGACGAAGGTGCGTTATCGTCATCAAATCTGTGCCTATTCGCCAGAGGAAATGGATCAGATTATTAATGTAGAAGCACTGCAGCCGATCTATCAAGAGGAATATCTAAAATTAGGTCCGATTAAAATGTTTAAAGACGGTAGTTTGGGGGCAAAAACGGCTATGATGCGGGATGGTTATCTGGATGAGCCGGACAATCATGGCGTTTGCGCATTGGAGTATGATTTGCAGGTTGAATTAGTGAAAGCCGCAAGCCAGCGTGGATTGCAGGTCGTGACTCATGTCATCGGTGATGAAGCGATCGCCGAAACAGTGGCTGCTTATCAAGAAGGCTTTATTGATGGAAAAAATAAATTGCGGCATGCTTTGATCCATTGCCAAATCACGGATCGACCATTATTACAGGAAATCGCAGATAAAGACATTTCTGTCTTTTTCCAGCCAATTTTCTTAGACTACGATCTGCAGATTCTGGAGGATCGTGTGGGTAAGGCGTTAGCTCGTACGTCTTATGCGTTTAAGACATTAGCGGAGTTAGGTGCACCGATTGGTTATGGGACGGATGCACCTGTCGAAGACTTGAATCCCTTCCCGAATATTTACGCGGCGGTCGCACGAAAGAATCAGCAGGGCCAACCAGAGGAAGGCTTCTACTCAGAAGAATGCGTCGATATTTATACCGCCATCGATGCTTATACGATCGGGTCAAGCTATCTGGAATTTAAAGAGAACGAAAAAGGTCGAATTACTGAAGGCCACTTGGCAGACTTTACTGTTTTAGACGAAGATATTTTTGAAATAGATACCGAGGAAATCAAAAATATTCAGCCAAGAATGACTGTCATCGGCGGCGTTATTGTCTTTGAACGTAACTAATAGAATGCAACGGTTGCTCACAGTTGATATGCTATAATTTAATTAGTACCAGAAAGGAGCATTATCATGGGAGTAATTATTATTAAAGCCTAGCAAAAGCTTGGCAGGAATGCTTGAATAGCTTTTGCTGAATCCTAAAGATTAGTTTATTAGGAGGATAAGAAATGGCTTATCAAAACGCATTCGAACTTCTACCAGAGGAAATCGTAAAAGAGATCCAAAAATATGTGAATGGTACCGTCCTTTATATTCCAAAGAAACCAAAGGACCGCTTGCCCTGGGGCAGCAAAACTGCTAGTAAAGAAATGCTTCAGCGACGAAACCAACAAATCTATCGGGAATATCAGATGGGAAAAAGTACGCGTGAGCTGGCTGGCAGCTATTATTTGGATATCAAAAGTATCCAGCGAATCATTCGCACAATGAAAAAACTATGTTAAGAAAGAGCCGACTTCAGGCTCTTTCTTTTTTTACATAAAAGAGCGTTCCTCCGTCTGCGGATTTCTCTTTTATACTAAAGGTAGAACAACGAAAGGATTTGATTCAGATGAGATTTATTACGGATTGCTAATCGCAAATTTCACTGAAAGGAGGAATCTTCATGACACAGTCAAAGGCGAAGCTGGAGGATTTGCTTCATGAGAAGAAAAAAAGAGCGTTCGAACGCTCGCAACAGCACTCTAAAAATAAAGTGTCGGGAAAACAAAATGTTCCCCATGTACAAAATAAGCGTGGCCGACCATTATCAAAATGATCGATCACGCGTTGGTAACTAACAGAGGCTGAACCATTCATTTAGTAAGAATGGTTCAGCCTCTTATTTCTATTTTTCAAGCTTCAGCTTAATTCCATTTGGATCAATGAGCCACAAGCTGCCGTTCTCATCCTTGGTATATTCTATCTGGTTTTTCCAGTGATTTTCTAAACGATCCAGCTCGGCTTGATCTGGCACTAAGAAGCTGAAATAATCTAATCCTAAGTCCTGCTCTGTCATCGCGGGAATATTTTTTCCCATCCAGATGTTGGACCCGACATGATGATGGTAATCCCCCGTGGCAAAAAATTTGGCTTGATGGCCAAAATTATTTTTTAAGGATAAGCCTAAGACTTCGGTGAAAAATTTTTCTGTTTGCAGCAGATCGGCTACTTTTAAGTGAACGTGTCCGACCGTCGTCCCCACCGGAAAGCCTTCCCAAGTACCGTCACCCGCAACAACCACTCCTTCTGCATCCATCTCAAGTGTGATGCCTACTATCTCGCCATCTTCACGAATATCCCACTCACTTTGTGGTTTGTCATGGTAGACTTCGATACCATTGCCCTCTGGATCATTGAGATACAAGGCTTCACTATAGCCGTGATCGCTGGCGCCGATTAATGGAGCGTTGGTTTGTAAATAGTGGCGTAAGGTATTGCCCAGATCCTTACGACTTGGTAATAAGAAAGCCACATGGTACAAGCCTGTTTTTGGTGTCACCGGCAGAGGGTTCTGTACTTTATGCAATTCTAGTAAAACCGTATTGCCGACTCCTAAAGTGCTTTGAGCTGCGGTTTGGTCTAAAATTTGTAAGCCAATTACTTCTTGGTAAAAACGGGTCATTTTTTCTAAGTCTGCGACTTTCAAGGCTACTCGTCCGATGTGGGCGGCGGCGTTTAATTGAAAGGTTGGAATAATCACTGTCATGGTAAATCCTCCTGAATGAGATAACTCAAGTGAAGTCTCTCTATTAGTTTCTTGAGTTCACCATAACATCTTACTATTTGTAAGTAAAACTTCCGGCTTATCATTAATCTGTTATCCGTTAAATAAGTTGAAAAAATGGGCTTCTTTACCTAAGCAAAAGAAGAACGATCCTTTCTAACTTTTTTTTATTTCGAAAAAGGAGGATAGTCTTCTATAATGGAATAAAGAAATCACTTAAAGGAGAGCAAGGTTGTGGAAGAGTCAACAGAACAAAGCTATATACGGTTAATCAATAAAACCGAAGATTACATTGAACGACATCTCGCAGAGCCAATATCTTTAAGCGATCTAGCTAATAATGCTCACTTCTCAGCGTTTCATTTCCACCGAATCTTTAAAAAATATTCTTCCGAAACATTGAAGGAATTTGTAACAAGATTCAAGTTAGAGCGTGCAGCTATTTTTCTATCTGTCGCTTCCTCCATCTCACTAACCGAAATTGCTTTGAAATATGGGTATAACGATGCCAGTTCTTTCAGCAGAGCGTTCAAAAAACATTTTGGAATCAACCCCTCAAACTATCGGAAACAGCAAGAAATGACAAGAGGTTTCAATAAAAGCATGAAATAATGGAGTTATTCTTAACAAAGATGGAGGGCGTAAAAAATGATTAAACCTACAAGTATTACAACAGAAAGCTTAGATGACTTGAAAATCATCTATATTCGTTTCAGAGGAAGCTACGCGGAATTCAGGAAGCAAAGCCGAAAACTGTTTAACGAACTTTTTCAATTCGCAACAGAAAATAATCTCATCATCCCAAATAAAACCAAGGTACTAACAATCTACGATGATAATCCATTTATTACAGATGAGAAGAACCTGCGGACAAGTGTAGCTATGACCATCCCAAACGATGCAGTAGTAGAAGAGCGCGGCAATATCTGCTTGTCTAGTATCTCAGGCAAGTTCGGAGTGGGGCATTTTGAATTATCCGCAAAAGAATACGGGGATGCTTGGCAATACATGTATCAAGAATGGCTCTTTAAAGACGAAAAAAAGGCGCGCGATGCTGTACCTTTCGAACTATTTGTAACTGAACCGCCGAAAAATTTTAAGGATAGGAGCTTTACCGATATCTATATTCCAATAAATTGATTCTGCGGTTTCCAGTTCCTCTTGGATTTTTTTTAAAGCGAGAAAGAGCTGGCTTCCTCTTGTTCAACAAGGGAAGCCAGCTCTTTGAATTATACGATCTATTATTTAGGTCACGTTGCTACCCTACTCTAACGATCAGACTAAAGCTTCAGATCTTTTACCTGCTGCTTCGATTCTTCTAACACATCGCTTGCTTTTGACAAAAAATCAATAATCTGAGCTCTGGCTGTTTCATCATAGGATTGGATCAACGCTAACATTGATTCATTCAGAGGTTCATAAAGTGTCTGAACATCTTTACGTTCGCCATAAATCGGAACAATATTCACCTTCCGCCGGTCTTTAGTGTCCAGCTCTCTTTTGACGAAGTTCGCCTTTTCCAAACGATCAATTAGTGCGGTGACTGATCCGGTCGATAAATCAGTGCGTTTGGCAAGCTCCCCTGCTGTGATTGCTCCAGTCTCTTCCAATATCTGAATCGTAATAAAATCATAGTTGGAAATATGAAGTGCAGAGGCGATTTGCTGCTGATTCAAAATGTTCTTCACACCGAATTTTCTAAGTGTTTTCGTAAATTCTTGATATTCGTCTGATTGTTGATTTATTGACATTATCAATTCTCCATCCTATACTGATTTTATCTCGTTTATCAAGATACTCTTCAAAAGAGATAAACTTTTTTTATCTTATCAAATCTTCTTGAAAATAGCAAAGCGGGGCTTAGAAAGGATTCAGCTTGAAAACAATTATTGTGTATGCGACCAACAGCGGTGCAAGCTTCGAATGTGCAAAACTTATCCAAAAGGAGCTTCCTGCTTGCGATCTCTATAACCTAGAAACAGACTCCTTTAATTTACAGGACTACGACAGAATTATTTTAGGCGCTGGTGTGAAAAATAATACCATCTATAAACCAATGAGGGATTTTTTGAAAGAAAATTTGGCGGTGCTGCTGACAAAAGAGTTGGCGCTTTTTATTTGTAACGGAAAACCTAAATCAGTCGAGGAAATTCTCAATAAAGTCTTTAAACCAGAGCTGCGTGAACACGCCCTATTTGCAGAATCATTTGGCGGGTATAAGCAGCACTGGCTTCCCTTAAAAGAAGACCAAGAATTAAGAGGAATCGACATTCAAAAAATAGAGGCAGCGATAAGCTTGTTAAAAGAAACGTAATCTCCTGCTTCAAAAAGAGTTATAAGAAATATTTTTTCGATCGCAAAGTCGCTTGGCTTGTCTAAAAAAGTCTTTCCACTTATACTTATTAAAAGTAAGTAAAAAGCGAGGGATTCTCATGGTAGCATTTCACCACATTTCATTACTAACCAAAGATCGGCAGGAAAATGTGCGCTTCTATACCGAAATTTTAGGGCTGCGGTTTGTTAAAAACACGGTCAATCAGGAGAATCATCGAATGCTTCATTACTATTATGGTGATTATCAAGGTTCGCCTGGCAGTGTCGTGACGTTTTTTATCGTGCCGCATTTGGGGCATCGCTATGAGAATCGGAATTTTATCGCGACGATTGGTTTGAAGCTGCCGCAAAATAGTTTGGTTTATTGGCAAGAGCGCCTAGAGCATTATCAGGTCGACTATACGATCAGCGGGCGGCAACTACACTTCTTTGATGCGGATCAGGTGGCGGTTGTTTTGACAGAAACGGATTTGCCGCCGTTAGCGCCAGAGCAGCAGGTCGAAAATGAGATTCCTGCGGAGAAACAAATTTTAGGCTTGAATTCTAGCCAGATTCATGTGAAGGAGCAGCAGGCGACGAGCGAATTTTTTGAGCAGTTTCTGGGCTGGCCGACTGTTGATCGGCGGATTCAGTTAAATGATACGGACTTTCTTGAGATTTTGCCGACTGATTCGGATGAGCCTACGCATATGGGGCGAGGCAGTGTGGATCATATCGCTTTTGCGGTCGCGGATGATGCGGCGCTGGATGAGCTTTATCGTCGCGCGGAGAAACAGGGTTGGCAGATCGAAAAAATGGTTTCCCGCGGATACTTTAAGAGCCTTTATATTCGTGAGCCTGGCGGGAATCGGATGGAATTCGCCACGCTTACTCCCGGCTTTACGATCGATGAGTCCTTAGAAAGCTTAGGCACAAGTTTTGTCCTACCGCCGTTTTTAGCGGATCAGCGGAAGGAGATCGAAGCGAATCTCTATCCAGAAAGCTAATAAATCCAAAGCATGGAATGACATAAGTTCGTTCATTCCATGCTTTTTTTGTTTTGTCCGCCACGACAGCCGCAAATTATTACACTCCTCCTAATTAATCGTTTATACTCACACCCGCTAACCATTGACAATGCAAAATTTTATTAGTATATATGATACTAAATGTATTTATAATCTTGTATATACGACATCAAATACCACGCGATTATTGAATATTCAGCGAACTAAGTTTTTTTGTAATAATTAATTTATGGAAAAGCTGTCAAAGGAGGCAACGATTATAAAGAATACGAAAGAACGGATCTGGCAAGAAGCTTTAACGCTCTTTTCTGAGCATGGTTATGACGGCGTATCCGTAAAAGAGATCGCGCAAGCTGTAGGTATCAAGGACAGCTCGCTTTACAACCACTATAAGAGCAAGCAAGAAATCTTCGATACGATCTTGATTGAGGCGGCTGAGATTTTAAATGAGGCGAACGATACCTATCTTTTGCCATTGGCCCTTGAGACGGAAGGCTTGTATGTAGATATATCGGCAGAGGACCTGACAGAAATGTTTGTTGATGCGTTTATCTTCTATTTAACGGATGAAACGGCGTCCAAAATCAGAAAGCTGCTTGTTTCTGAACAGCATATCCAAAAATTCGCCGGCGATCTATACAACGAATTGTTCTTTGATTCCCCCATGCACTACCTGACTTCCCTGTTTAACGAGTTGATCCAGCAAGGAACTTTTATTAAGGCGGACCCCTACACTACCGCTATGCACTTTTATGCACCGATGCACTTTCTTATTCGGCGCTGTGACATCCGCCCCGATCTGGTTCAGGAGAACCTCACCTATTTAGAAAACCATATCCAACAATTCGACCAGCTCTATCGCGTTGATCCTAAGTAAAGCAAAAGAAGCCCGACAAATTTGTCGCGGCTTCCTTTTTAATTAGCTTTTTCTTCTTTTTAGTACAAATAGATAGCTTCCTAATCCGAAAATCAACGTGATTCCCGCTAAAGTCATGACGTGAGAAAGCTTTGTTTCTTCCCCGGTTTTAGGGAGGATTTTTCCCTGCCAGCCGTAGATGCTGGTAATGGAATGGACGTTGGTCGTCGTGCCATTAGTATCTGTTGGACCGTCAGCAGCAGCGAGTTTCTTCTTATATATATAGACTACCTGCTGTGCTTTGTCCGTGAATTTTCCGGCGGCGGTTCCTTTTACTTCCTTGAAGTCGTAGCCGTCAATTATTTTTTGTTCTGTCTTGTAGTCTGCTCCGATATTTCCAGTTAATACGACATCCTCGGAAATGCTCTTGCCGTCTTCGTCTTGATATTTGGCTGTCACTGTCGCAGCTTTGGTCTTCACTGTTGCCTTGGTATAGACGTAAGTGACTTCCTGCGGCTGCGCGGTAAAGGTGCCGGCTGCATTTCCCCGTACTTCTTTGAAGGTATAGCCAGCGATTTCCTTTTGTTCAGAGGTGTATTTCCCGCCTACTTCACCTGTCAGTGTAATAGTATCAGCGAGCGTTTTTCCAGCTTCATCCTGATAATTCACCGTGACTTTCGCAGTTTCGGCTGAAGTGTCTTTCTTATACACATAAGTGACCGTTTGCGGCTGGCTCGTGAATGGGCCAGTTGGAACGCCTTGGACTTCTTTAAACGTATAGCCGTCAATCGTCTTTTGTTCGGAAACATACGTGTCGCCGATATTTCCCGTCAACAATACATCGTCAGCAAGCGTTTCTCCTGCCGTGTCTTGATATTTTACTGTCACGTCTCCTGCTTGTTCAGGGGTCTTCGTGTAGATATAAGTGACTGTTTTAGGCTGATCGGTAAACAGTCCGGTTGGTTCGCCTTGGACTTCTTTGAAGGTATAGCCGTCAACAATCTTTTGTTCGGAAACATACGTGTCTCCAACATTTCCCGTCAAGAGCTCTTCGTCAGCAACCTGTTCGCCATCTTCATCCTGATACTTCACCGTAACATCAGCTCCAGGCTGGAATCTTACGATCGGGATCAAAGCCCGCAAGCTATAAACCCCATAGTCTAATGCCCTCGTACCAGCACGAGTAGGAAGTCTCATAAATTCAACGCGAACATAAGCCGCCTCATCAGGAATACTCTCAAACTCCATTCCTTCCTCGGTGTAATCAACCATTGGATAAGTGATTTCTTCTTTATCCTCATTCAAAAACACAGTCATTGGTGGTGATGAATGCGTCGTGCTTGAAAGAAGCGAATTTCCCATGAAATCCTTGAGTGTCTCTTGTTTGTAGAGAAACTCTCCAGTATGACCTTTTTCCAGCATTAAATTCGGCAGCGTTAATTCTGATTGCGTAACAAATTCAGCGGACCAAAGCTCAGTTAAAGCTTCTGACTGAATTCCGATCGAAGAAAAGTCCGCCATGTCTTTAGAAAAGATTCGCAAATAGTCTGTAGGATTTAAACGATGGATATACTCTCCTAAGCCAACAAGCTCACTAGCCGGAACACCATCGTCGTAGCGATTGCCAATTTGCAGCTGTGCAACATTACCTGAATTTTCCAGTTGCTTTAATACATTTGGCATCACATACACCAACGAATCTGCTGCTACTTTGATCGTTGGAACATTTTCAGCAACGATATAAGTCGTATCAAGAGTCAACAGCTCACCGGCATATTCCAGTCCTGTAAAATCAATGACCGTCCCTTCTGGAATATCTAAAGTGTATTGGTCGAAGGTAAGCATATTCAAACTCGCCATCGCCTCTTTGGTTATCTGACTGGGATCGATCTCTCCCAAATAATAGGCGACCGCTTTTCTTAGATTTGGATCAGGCATCCACGTTTCGACCGCTTCGCTCGCTCGACTCGTGTTGTCCTCAGCAGCATACGCGCTTAATGCCGGAGCTCCTCCGCCTAAAACGATGTTGCAGCAAAACAATAAAACAACCAACTTCATACCTAACTTTTTCATGTGTTCGCTCCTTTGAATTTAGTTTTCGGTTTGCGTTGTTACTTCACATTGTGTTTCAACAGTCTGAGAAATGATCGTTAAATACTTATCGAAATCATTGTTCTTCAGAAATTGCAGAAATGGCGCCTGAAGAAAATAGCCTTGCCCCCAGCTAGAGCCCATACCCTCCGTATCGATGCCGGCCGCTAACATTTTCAGCTTCAGACGTTTCGCGATGGCAGACAGATTAGAAAAGCCCGCATGAGACATTTTCTTCTGCCACATTTTTTGACAGAGGATCTCTCTAGCCACTGTGTCGCCATTCGCTTCATAAAGATAGACCAGCAGCTGCAGCTCTCTTTTTGATAGACGGTTGATAAAGTTCGAATAATTCTGCCCCGAAAAGCCCTCTTCCTTTGCCGGCTGCACGGTTTGCTTCTTATAAAAGCTCGCGCGGGCGATCTTGTCGATGATCTCAGAATCACTGTCGCCTGGTTCGATCCAATAGTCGATATCATTATCCAGCCAAGCAAATTCTGTCGCGCCGATCTGACTTTTGTTACCCATTCTGAAAAGCGGGATACCGCAGTCCTTGATTCCCTTGATGTATTGGGTTAGTTCAACATTGGAAATCGTATCGCAAATAATCACCAGTGAAAAATATTGGATCACCTGAATGTGTTCCTTCGCTTGATAAAATAAACTTGAAGAGCAATAAAATTCGGCATTCACTCGTTGCAAAATATTCTCAAGATTAGGTTCAATCGTATGATTTTTACTCAGCAGCAATACTTTTGTCATTACCTGATTCCTCCCTTTTTTTTAAAATCTTGTTCAATCTAAAAATGAAGACATAAGAAATAGCTCCTCTTACGCCGATCAAACCTTCCTTAAAATGATGCGCTGTTGCTTCATTCATTCGCGCTTTTCCATACAAATTATTTTCATTTTATATTTACACTGAAAGTTAACTAATATATAAACTAGCGCTCACTAGTTTATTTATATATACTAGTAAACACTAACTTTGTCAAGATTATTTTAACTTAAAAATCATCATAAAATGTAATTACTCTTTAATAGGAGCTTTATTTTTATTCTTTTAGCAGTATATTTTTAAGAAAATAATCGAAATCAATCATTTGAAAGTTTTTATCTATTGATTTTTATTGTGTTTCATGTCGCAAC
>NZ_NGLG01000001.1:2557176-2558374 GCF_002140655.1 Enterococcus sp. 3H8_DIV0648
ACGCCTAGGTCTTATTTTATTTTTGGTGTCGTCGAAGCCGGAATGATCGGCGGAATTTTAATATGGGGCGAACTAACTAACCAACTAAATATTTTTTATATTATAGTATTATTTCTTGGTGCCCTTCCAGGTTTGCTGCTGATGATCTTACCTATTGCTGGCATGTGGGAAGTCCAAGTAGATGGAGATCTGTCTCTTATACACATCTAGATGTGTATAAGAGACAGGTTTCATGTCGCAACGACAAAAAAGCTTTGCGAAGTGCCGTTAAGCTGCTTCGCAAAGCTTTTCCTATTTAACCCAAATAAATCATCACTTCAAGTGCAACAAAAATCCCGATCAACAGGACCTTTCCTAATGGATGGTACGGATTGATCGCCCAGCCGACACCAAACGATTTCGGAATGATCAACGGCGCCTGCATTCCACTGGTAGCATCCTCTTTCGGAATCACCAGAAAGAAGCGCACCATCGAAAAGAGAAACACGATCCCTACAATCAACATCGGCCACAGCTTTTGATCGGCAATCTTAGGTATCCGAGTCACCACAAAAGCAAATGCAACCGTCAGCACCAATAAGCCGACAAACACACCATCAAATACTTTCCGTCGCTTGGTTCGTTTGACCAGGTCGGCGTCCTTCTTCATCTTATCCATGAGTCCTTCATCCCCCTTCAACAATTCATCTAAGGAGATGCCGTAATAATCGCTGATGGAAATAATCATCGGAATGTCGGGAAAGTTTCTTCCCACCTCCCAGTTCGAGATCGTCTGTCGCGATACATGCAGATGATCGGCGACCTCCTGTTGGGTCAATCCCAAGCTCATTCGTTGTGTCTTTAATTTTTCTCCTAGCAATACTTCATCCCCCTAAATCAAACTTACTTGTTGAAAAGTTAAGTTACAAGCAACGTACCAAAGCTTCCTAAAAAAGACAAGCAAGAGTTACAAGCATTGTTGGTGCAGCAAGGATTCTTTCTGAAATGATGGTGGATTACAACTCAATCAATCTGAACCGAACTTGGATCAATCATTGCCCTACGCTCTCTTTAAATTCATTTCACTAATAAACGAATTCACTTTAAAAAAAATCGAATATTAATGTTTTTGCTTTTCGAATTAGGGTATAATATCCATACTACTTAAATTACAGGAGGACGCCATGAAAGATTTTTAACCTGTCTCTTATACACATCT
>NZ_NGLG01000001.1:2558500-2567290 GCF_002140655.1 Enterococcus sp. 3H8_DIV0648
GTATAATATCCATACTACTTAAATTACAGGAGGACGCCATGAAAGATTTTGAACTGAGTGAAGCGATCTACCAAGCAATTGTTGATGGAACCTTAAAAGGTTATTTACAATACCTTGAAGAACGTAAAACTAAAAAAGCTGAAATGCGTGTCAGCGGAGCTTATGCTTGGACTAAAGGAAACCATATTGACGATCAAGTATCAAAAATTGGACAAGAACAAGGCATTGATTTTAAAATTGAAAAAGCCGGCTATACTTGGGAGTATCTCCAATTTACTTTAAGTGAAGAATCAGAGAATTTCATGCTTATTGTAAAAAATTCTCGCCGGATCAAACAAACATTTGATGGAGATGTAAAGAAAGAGAAAAACTATTTAGTTGATTTATCAGATATAAACCTCCCGTCACTAAAAAAATCCGGCCTTTCGTTTATTCAAAAGCCTGAACAAATCGAATTAGAGTTAAGCGATCCAGAGGAAGTTAAAGCTGTTTTAGAAGGCCGCTCTCTAAACATTGATCAGAAGCCTTCTCGTTTTTATATTGTTACTTATGAAGTTAATGATGAAACAAAGATTATCGATTCTATTGAATTGACCATGCCCAACAGTGAAACAATGAGTTTGATCAGGATAGCGGATCTTACAAAATACATCGGGACTAGTCCTTTTGAGATAACATTTGAGGATGTTGCACCTATCAGAGACGAAAAAACAACCGATCAAACGATTTTTTCTGGAGAACCAAATTCATTTGGTTACTCTGTTGCAGCAGAAGACGAAGAAATCGAGGAATAACTATACTTAAATTAAGGATGTGTTTATCATGTTTTTCGGAGAGAAATTACAGAATGTCCGAGAATTGAAAGGTCTCTCCAGAAAAGAACTCGCTGATTTAGTTCATGTTAGCGAACAAGCGATTTGGCAATACGAAAATCAATATACTGTTCCCAAATTTGAAATCGTGAATGAATTCAAAAAGATTTTTTCTGTTAAGCCTCAGTTTTTCTATTCAGAACCTTTTGTAAAAGGGATTGCTGACATTGAACACATTGCCTATAGAGCTGAAGATCGTGAATCACGAAAAAAGGCTAAAATGGAAACGACTTATATAAACTTTATAAATCATTTTATTTCAGAATTTGAATACAATGTCGATGCGCCGCAAGGCTCTATCCATTCTTTGAGAAAATATTCGGAAGCAATATACTATAAGCCCGCTGTAAAAATGAAGAAAAACGATGTCCTCGCTCATCTTGCAGAGAATGCTCGAGAAAAGTTAGCTTTACAGAATAATAAAGATTTATTATACAAATTAGAGATGGCTGGAATCTCGATCCTCGAAAAAAATATGGGCTCTAGTATTGATGCTTATAGTACATGGACAAAAGAAGATAGAGCATTTATCATCTTAGGAAATATGAAGAAGTCCTCTGTAAGAAGAAATTTCGACTTAGCTCATGAATTAGGTCATTTACTCATGCATAGTCTGATAGATATGGATAGTCTTTCTAAAGATGAACATAAAGCTATCGAAAAAGAAGCCAATGATTTTGCTTCTTATTTCTTGATGCCTGAAGAAGATTTTATAAACGATTTTAATCAAATCACTAAGAAGTCGAATCCTTATTCTTATGTCGAACTGAAAATGAAATATATGGTATCTATCATCGCTTTAGAATATAGAGCCTATAAACTGGGCTTACTTAGCTATGAAGAAAATAGGTATTTTTATGCTTCGCTTAATAAAAACAACATGAGAAAGAAGGAACCCTTAGATGAGGATATCCCTGTAGTCAAGCCTGGGAAAACCCGTGCGCTTCTTCATTTTGTTTTTGAAAATCACCTCTTGCTGCTTAATGATTTTTTGGAATCCTACAATATTGAACTACCCTTTTTGGAATCCTTGCTAGGTATTGATGCGGAGTTTCTAGCGAAGTTTAAAGAATCTGTCAGAGAAGATTACTATGGTTCAAATATTATCAACTTCTCTCCGGCAGAAAGGTAAACCAGTACTAACAATTGCAAAAAGGAACATGGGATGACGAGAGATCGTTCATTCCATGTTCCTTTTTTATATTATTCCGCCGCGAAGATCGTGTCCCATTCGTCGCGTT
Organism: Enterococcus sp. 3H8_DIV0648; assembly: GCF_002140655.1. Taxonomy (NCBI): domain Bacteria; kingdom Bacillati; phylum Bacillota; class Bacilli; order Lactobacillales; family Enterococcaceae; genus Enterococcus; species Enterococcus sp. 3H8_DIV0648. The sequence continues at coordinate 2,560,614 of NZ_NGLG01000001.1, forward strand.
TGTTTAAAAATTCTTCTGCTAATGCTTGCGCGCCTTCCAATGTGTGGTTCGCCGCCCAGCCGCATTGAACCGGATTACTTGCGGGAACTTCGGTTGCTTGTAATACGTCCTTCATCGTCAGCTCCACCACATCCATGATTGCTTCGATGTCGTCATGGTTTAAGACGGTCAGGTAAAAACCTGTCTGGCAGCCCATCGGGGACCAGTCCACGATGTAATCCGCATGGTTGCGAATCAATTCCGCCGTCAAATGCTCCAGCGAGTGCAACGCCGCCATTTCCATATAGGCTTGATTCGGCTGCTTTAACCGAACATCGTATTTCACGATCAAATCGCCGTTTGCTCCTGTTTTCTTGTCCGCCACGCGAATATACGGTGCCTGCACCTTCGTGTGATCGAGGTTGAAGCTTTCTACATTCATTTTCATCTTCGTTCGCCTCCATTATTTTTTCTGCGACGGCCCGCTCCTGTTAGTAAGACCGCCGCAGAACGTAACCTTCTGTATTGCTTTTATAAATACGCTCGCAAAGCTTCATTTTTTAGATGAAGACTTGCGATGATGCCCGCATTTATTTTTGCCAACCTATAAATTCCATAACTTGGCAAGCTGGAGAATGCCTCAATACTTCTCCCGCGAATAAATGTCCTTTGATAAGTAACGATCCCCCGCATCTGGGAAAATCGTTGCGACCCGACTTCCCGCAGGCAGCTTGGCAATCTCCGCAAGGGCAGCCGCCAGCGCCGCACCCGACGAACTGCCGATCAAAGCACCATGCTCCTTCGCCAGCCGCCGAGTCATCGCAAAACCATCCGCGTCACTGACCGTCGTGAAACCGCTGATCGGCAATCCCTCAAGAAAGGCGGGAATAAATTCCACACCGATGCCTTCGATCTCATGACCATGACTCGCACCGCCATTTAAGATCGAGCCTTCAGGTTCCACACCGATCAAGCGGACCGCCGGATTTCTTTCCAGCAGATAACGAGCCACACCGCTGAAGGTCCCGCCGCTGCCGATCCCTGCAACAAAACTTGTGATCTCCGCTCCAAGATCCGCTACCAGCTCAGGCGCCAATGTCCAATAATACGCCTCTGGATTGGCTGGATTTTCAAACTGCAAAGGCAAATAACTGTCGGCGATTTCCTCATGGAGCCTTTTCGCCTCCGCGATCGCTCCACTTATCCCTTCATCAGTCGGTGTGTGAACAATTTTCGCGCCCAATGCCTTCATCAACGCCTGCTTTTCCAGACTGAATTTTTCCGGAACCACAAAGATCGTCGGCAAGCCCGCCGCCAATGCCGCAAGCGCCACACCGATCCCTGTATTCCCAGCAGTCGGCTCAATAATGGTCGTGCCCTCCTTGATCCTGCCTTGTGCAAGACCTTCCTCAATCAGATAAACCCCTAACCGGTCCTTGATACTGCCACCTGGATTCAAATATTCCAGCTTCGCATAAATCGCCGAACCCTCGGGAATTTCCGCAAAATGCCGATGGGTAAAACGCAGCAGCGGGGTATGCCCGATCGCCGCCTGAATCGAATCTATAATCATGGTTGTACTCCTATCTTGTACTTAGGGATTTATTTCAAAAAATGGGTGTTTCCTTCTCATCCAACTACGCCGTTCAAACCGTTATTAGATTTTTGGGTAACAAAAAAGGTGCTGACTATTAATCAGCACCTTGAGCTTCCACTATGTCGATACCAGAAAATCCCCGAAGCGGGCAGTATCAAAAATAAGCGAATGTTGGGCAGTTAATAGACACGACAAAACGGTATGCTGCTTTTTAGCACCATACAACAACAGCAAGATTTAGTTGCGAATTGTTTGCCGAATGTCATGTCTCTGCCTCCCCAAAATTTAGAACGGTCATAATGTTTTTAAAAATTTACCACAGCGAGAAACTCCTGTCAAAGGAAATACTCAGGGAATTTTAATTTTGTGCGGTGGGATGAAGAATAGACGACAACTTGCAAAAATGAAAGTATTTCGTCATCTCAATCAATGTTGCTTGAGATATGTTTTTTCGTACAATTGGGACGTAAAAAATGATAGCGATTACACTTATTGGTGTATAAGTAAAAAGATGAGGAGCTTATAATATGAAGAATAGTCCGTATTGGCGAAACCCTATTTATAGGTTTTGGGTGTATTTAATAAAAATATATTTGAAATACCTGCTTTTGATTCTTATTGTTTCACTCCCTCCGAATGGCGGGTTGAAATGGACACTTTTTAAGATCTCAGGTCTGATTCTTTTGTGGGTTGGCGAAGCTTTTCGCGATACTTATAAGAGCTATAAAACATAAAAAATTAACCAATTATAGCATCACGCAGCAACATCTTTTTGATTTCTAATCATATGCGTTATTATTTTTCAGCGAAATCGCCTAAGTTAAAATCAGCAGAACTTTCGTCACCTTGAATGTTTAGCCGGATAACAAAAAAGCGGGCGAATTGAATTCGCTCCGCCCGATTGTATTTTTCAAATGATGCCTGTCACTTGTTTACGTCCTTATTTTACGTGGATGCTTTCCTATTTTTCCCTTTTTCCCTTTTTCCCTTTTTCCCTTTTTCCCTTTTTCCCTTTTTCCCTTTTTCCCTTTTTCAGCAAATAGGCTACCGCTAAAGGAACGATAGCGCCAATTACCCAGTTAATCATGATCCAAGGAAAGTTCTTCCCGAAAAAGTAATCATAAATGGTAGGGATTGTCTTTCTCCAATATACGTAGATGATAATTTCCATAATCCAGCCTAATGGCACTTGAAACAGTCCGATAAAAATAGCGTTCAGATAAATGTTTCTGTAGGCAACCTCTTTGAAATAGAAAAAATACGAACACCACCCGATAACCAGCGGTGTTACCACAATAAAAGAAACAAGCCAATAGGCCCAAAGATTCGGACCAAGCAAGTAGGTGATCCCATCAATCTTGACCGGTTGAAATAGAAAGTAGAGTGGAAATAGTGCGAGCCCGCCAATCAGATAACCAGCCACAGAAAAATCAATGGCAGCTGTGAGCGTATGAAGTACTGTTCCTTTTTTACTTACCAAACGATGGAGCAAAAATGAGACGACAAAAATTGCTGCCGGGAATGCGACAATCTGTAAGAATACGGATAACACTTTCATTGGAATAGTTTTTCCTTCCTGTTTAACATTATTTGCGGAGCTTCCCCTATGAGAGGATGCTAGATAGCCGCTTCAGCCAACTTGTGAGAACAATTCTACCTGCTAGGATAGAGCGTTACAAGGTGATACCGGCTACAATGTATTAAACAGGGTGGTTTCTCGTCATAACTATTTTTCGCCCGCTCGGATTCTTATTCAAACAACGTAAACTCAATTTGAAAGTGTTGCTCAGTATACTGACTTTGCAGATCACCGCGATAACTATTTACGATAGAACGGACGCTTTCCAGACCAAGACCGTGGTTGGCAGAGTCTTTTTTTCTCGTTTGCAGATCAACATGCTTTCCGTCAGTACTGTTTTCACAGTTCACAATCAACGATGCATTGTAATACACCAGACGCAAACGGATATACCGCTTATTGGTGCAGTGCTGACAGGCTTCGATGGCGTTGTCCAGAATGTTCCCCACAGCAGCAACCAAATCACTGCCGTTCATCTGTACATCCTCCGGCAGCTGCACATCAAAGTCGCACAGAATATTGTTCTCCCGCGCCTGCTTGTACTTGGCTCCCAACAAAGCATTGATCGCAGGATGCGCCGTAAAATCATACTGGGTATCCGCAGCTAGCCGGGCAACCAACTGCTGCACATTCTTCTCCGCTTTTTCTAAGTTGCCTGTCCGCAGCAGCCCGTCAAGCGCAATCAACTGATTTTGCATATCGTGCTTCATGATGCGAATTTCCTTCTGATGTGCTTCAACCTGCTGATAATAATCCTCCCGCATTTGGTTCTGCTGCTCTCGTAAGGCATAGCTCTGATTTTGAGCGTAATACTGCTCTATCCTTTCAAAAAAGAAAAAAGCGGCTACATCCATAACAACAATGATCAGTGCGATGACCAGTAATCCAGTCCTTTCCAGATACTTGAACCCCAGAAAAAGCAACAGTAGACTCAGCAGCGGAACCAGCGACTCCAGTGCATACAGACTTAAGGGCTTTGTGATAAAGCCTTTATTTTTGCGCACCCTTTTGATGATGACTACGAGTCCGTACATCAACAAAAGCAGCGTCCAATTGACGGCGTACGCTTCCACAGGTTTGACACTTAGGATGGAGTCCAGCTGCTTCCACCACAAAAAAAGCGTCATCGAGATCGCTTCAGCCATAGTGGAAAGCGTGATCAGAAAGAGTGTCAAAAAGCAGCGTTTAGACAGTTTTCCTGCATACGGAAGCGTTACGATGAAAAAACAAAGTGCCGCTTTAAAGATGCTTCCTACAGCAAATACAATCGTGTTCAGCGGAAAAGCCGACTCCACCAGCTCGCTAAGCAATGACCAAAGAATGCCGGCAGCCAATAGCAACCCTACCACCCTAGAACTGCTCCAGCCTCTTTTTTTCTCAAGATATAGTCCATGAAACAGGTACCCCACACTTACAGTCAAGATTTCGTGAATGACTAGAATCAAGATACTGATCATAGCCGCACCCCGCCTGTACGCGCCAAAACAAATCGACGATACGCCGCATGAAAGGTATCATGATGAAGATTGCTGATCGAAATTTTAGCACCGCTGCGCATCTCAATCAGCCAGCTTTCCAGATTCTTAACCTGCTCCAAATTAATAAGGTAAGATCTATGCGGCTGCACGAAGGTAAGACCAGCAGCTTTCTCTACCGCATCCTTCATCCTGCCGTAATATTCAATTTGCTGCCCGTCCGTGGTGTGGATAATCAGCTTTCTTCCTTGGCTTTCTACACTTTCTATTTGCGATAAAAACAGACTGTGTTTCTTTTTGCGAATAGTATACGTGTAGATTGTACGGTGTTTCTCCAACAGCCGCACCGCTGACAAAAGGATACCCTTCACCGATTCTTGCTCAAAGGGCTTTACAATATACTGAAATGCCAAGACACGAAACGCCTCTGGCATCAGCTCACGATGCCCTGTGACAAAAATAAGGATGGCATCCGCATCCTGTTCTCGTATTCGCCTTGCTGTCTCCAGTCCATTCGTTCCAGCCATTTCAATATCCAAAAGATAAATCTGAAATTGCCGAGGATGCACCTCTAACGTTTGTAAAAGCGCGTCGCCAGAAGAATATAGCCCTATCTCACACTGGTAACCCAGCTCGGCTACGACTTCAGCGACCAGTTTTTGAAGCACCGCATTCACTGTTTGTTCGTCATCACATATGGCGATTCTCAACGCTCACCCTCCTCTATCGTTTTTTTACACATTGTGCACATCCGGCTATTAGTCAACTTTCCGTTCATAGTCTTTTCATAACATTATACCAAATCACTATTCCCCACGGCTTTTAAACTTAATGAAAGACACGTTCAAATAACCAATAAAAAAAGGCCTCTTGGCAATTATCAACTATTGGTCTATCTATTCAAAGCTGAGAACTCCAATTCCAATAGACACCGCATCCCCCATGCTTTAAAATTGGTATTATTATACAAACTAGAAAAACGAGCGGCTTTATTTCGAGACATGAGAAAATGCTGAAGCGTATCATTGCATAAGGAGGGTGATTGAGTAATGAAAAGTTTGATTACGGTGTGCATCGTTGGGGTGGTACTGGCACTTTTAGAAAACAATACGAAGAAAAAAGGCATCAAGCGGGGACAAAAGAAATTCACGATTCGGACGCCTAGGTCTTATTTTATTTTTGGTGTCGTCGAAGCCGGAATGATCGGCGGAATTTTAATATGGGGCGAACTAACTAACCAACTAAATATTTTTTATATTATAGTATTATTTCTTGGTGCCCTTCCAGGTTTGCTGCTGATGATCTTACCTATTGCTGGCATGTGGGAAGTCCAAGTAGATGGAGACAACATCGAAGCCATCAAATTATTTGTCTTTAAAAAGCAGTTCTTATTTTCAGAGATCACCCACTGCAAAGAAACACGCGGCGGCTGGAAAGTATATGTCAATGGCAAACGTAAAAAAGCCTTCTTTGTTGACCGAATGATGGAAGGCGCGAACCTTTTTCTTAAACGAATCGAAAAGACAAACATTCCCATTGAAGAAATGAAACGTGAAAAAGATTAAAAGGTGAGCTCAATAAACGCCAAAGAAAAGAAATTGAGCATAGTTCGAAAAGGAGCAATGAGCGGTATTATTGGAGACATGGGAAAATGTTGAAGCGTATCATTGCATAAGGAGGGTGATTGAGTAATGAAAAGTTTGATTACGGTGTGCATCGTTGGAGTGGTACTAGCATTTTTAGAAAACAATACGAAGAAAAAGGGTATCAAGCGGGGACAAAAGAAATTCACGATTCGGACGCCTAGGTCTTACTTTATTTTTGGTGCCGTCGAAGCCGGAGTGATGGGGGGAGTTTTGATATGGAGCGAACTAACTGACCAGCTAAGACTTTTTTATATTTTGGCATTTTTTATTGCTGCTTCTCCGGGTCTGCTGCTGATGATCTTACCTATCGCTGGCATGTGGGAAGTCCAAGTAGATGGAGATCATATCGAGGCTATCAAATTATTTGTCTTTAGAAAGCAGTTCTTATTTTCAGAGATCAC
>NZ_NGLG01000001.1:2567477-2568405 GCF_002140655.1 Enterococcus sp. 3H8_DIV0648
AAAGCAGTTCTTATTTTCAGAGATCACCCACTGCAAAGAAACACGCGGCGGCTGGAAAGTATATGTCAATGGCAAACGCAAAAAAGCCTTCTTCGTTGACCGAATGATGGAAGGCGCAAACCTTTTTCTTAAACGAATCGAAAAGGCAAATATTCCCATCGAAGAAATGAAACGCGAAAAAGATTAAAAGAAAAAACTTGAGCATAATTTAAAAAGGAGCAATGAGCGGTATTATTGGAGACATTGGAAAATGCTGAAGCTTATCATTGCATAAGGAGGGTGATTGGGTAATGAAAAGTTTGATTACGGTGTGCATCGTTGGAGTGGTACTAGCATTTTTAGAAAACAATACGAAGAAAAAGGGCATTAAGCGAGGACAAAAGAAATTCACGATTCGAACGCCTAGGTCTTACTTTATTTTTGGTGCCGTCGAAGCCGGAGTGATGGGTGGACTTTTAATATGGGGCGAACTAACTGATCAGCTAACTCTTCCCATTATTTTAGGAGTAATTTTTGCTGCTTCTCCGGGTCTGCTGCTGATGATCTTACCTATCGCTGGCATGTGGGAGGTCCAAGTAGATGGGGATAATATCGAGGCTATCAAATTATTTGTCTTTAGAAAGCAGTTCTTATTTTCAGAGATCACTCACTGCAAAGAAACACGCGGCGGCTGGAAAGTATATGTCAATGGCAAACGCAAAAAAGCCTTCTTTGTTGACCGAATGATGGAAGGCGCGAATCTTTTTCTCAAACGAATCGAAAAGGCAAATATTCCCATCGAAGAAATGAAACGCGAAAAAGATTAAAAGAAAAAACTTGAGCATAATTCAAAAAGGAGCATGAAGTGACGAAATCGTTCATTCCATGCTCCCTTTTCACGCGAAGAATCGCTATTCAAATGTAGAGATTATGCTACGGTCTCAAATCT
>NZ_NGLG01000001.1:2572129-2574224 GCF_002140655.1 Enterococcus sp. 3H8_DIV0648
GGTCGATTATAATATTTGAGCGGTCGCGGAAAACCTCTTAACGGTCAACGTGGTTGCAACAGAATCGGAAACTGATTTTCTTTCTCCTACCACTGGAGACTTGCTTTTTTTCGTTGGTTCTTTGACGCAGAACAAAAAGATAGGTTCCAAGCTCGAATACTTGAGCTTGGAACCTATCTTTATCTGATCAGATTCTTTTCTTATTAGATCACACATTGGACTTCCCGCATTAAATCATACAGATTAATGCATTCCACTCCTATAGCTGCGCAGACATCTGGTATTCTTGGTTCTTTACTGGTTGGATTTTTAGCATTCAAATTGAAGTCGCGCTCTTCCATCGTCACAATCGTATAGTTATGAGCTTTGGCTACAGCGATCAGCCATGGATCAGCCTTTTCAAACGCAGCCCATTCATCATAACTTTTTTGTCTATAGAACGGCGAACTGTTTATATGGTTTAGTACAGTCGCATATTCATGGAGCACCGCGTTGTCGCTATTAGGAAATAATACTTTTCCTTTACTCAAGCAGTTGTCTTCAACCCAAATTTGTAGATTGTCTTTGTCCTTTTTTGAATGACACAATTCGTCCCTAACTTTATCAACTAAATAAATGGATTGATCATAGGTCTGTTTAAACCATTTCCAGAAAGACGGAACCAAATCAAATTGATAAAACGTTCTGTAAGGGGATATTAAACTATTACTATCGATCAAGTATTTTTTCATTATCCACCCTCCATATGTTTTACCAACTTATCATATGTTGTACCTCTTGCTCCTAATAGATCGTAAGCTTCTGTATATAAGATCTTGCCTTCCTTTGCTTTTCTATTTACAGAATGAACAAAATTCGAATCCAATCTCGATCCTTGCGTGTGATAGTAATTTCCACCAGATTTTTTTTCGTTTTGTTCCTTAGATAATAGGTTTTCATGCATTTCTTCTAATAAAATAGTGTACGTCTCATCGAACGTTTTCTGACTAACTAATTTCTTTTGCTTAATCCTAATACAAATTACTAAGTCGCTTACACTGAATTGATTGGAAATATTTTTCACATTAGAATATGCATCTATATCCTTTTTATATATTTTTCTAAGTGTCTCTGTTGGCAACAGCATCTCTGCTGCTACTTCATTACAAAATTTTTCGAGGTTTTCATTTAAGAAAGCTTGATTGTCATAAGTAGAAACATTGTATAATTCGCTAGTTCCCAGCCATATATGAACCAATTCATGACACAAGGAAAAAATCCTCGCATTCAAACCGTCTCTTGCATTTAAAAATATTAGCGGCACATACTCATCGATAAGTACGAAAGCTCTAAACTCAGAAATATCCAAAGGTCGATTATTATTACTACCTACAACACCATTTTGCATAACAAGAATTCCTAGCTTGCTGATAGCTTTTCTAAGAATATTAAACGTATTATTTTTCTTCCTATTCCAACTACTCACTAAATCTAATTCTGCAATAATTTTTTCAGCTAGTCTCTTCGGATCATCCTTAATCGTTGCGCTTCCTATAAATTTAAGAGGAGAAAAGCCATCTTCCAACAAAGCTTCTCTCATAAAGCTTTGCTTTGTCTCCATAGATTTAATAGTATCAATTAAATCCCTGCTAGGCGTTTCATGTTCCTCATTATCGATCGTCCGATATTTTAGTAACTCTACATCTTCAACTGGTGGTTTTTCTAGAAAAAAATAGCCAAAAGGGATTCGTAATTCTTTACTTAGTTTATTCAATTCATTGACAGTTAATTCACTTTCGTTAGAGGCCCATTCATCGATCTTAGAAAACTTCCGAGAAATTTGAAGCACACTCTTACCAGAAGATTGGATCGCCCATTGAATAATCGTTGGATTTATCGTGATTCCTTTTGCCATTATTTTCACCTCCATTGTTACCTAAATTCTACCACAATTGATCTCAGTAAAAATCAATATCCAAAGTTTGTCTATAGAAACGACCAGCAAAGCCGCCAATCAAAATTACTGTAGTAAAAATATTTTGTTCAACCATTGCCTGATTCAACGCTTCCAGTTAGCTCTCTAAAATTGGTATGTTCTTCATTATACTACCAATTC
>NZ_NGLG01000001.1:2574324-2575590 GCF_002140655.1 Enterococcus sp. 3H8_DIV0648
ACCTATCGCTGGCATGTGGGAGGTCCAAGTAGATGGGGATAATATCGAGGCTATCAAATTATTTGTCTTTAGAAAGCAGTTCTTATTTTCAGAGATCACTCACTGCAAAGAAACACGCGGCGGCTGGAAAGTATATGTCAATGGCAAACGCAAAAAAGCCTTCTTTGTTGACCGAATGATGGAAGGCGCGAATCTTTTTCTCAAACGAATCGAAAAGGCAAATATTCCCATCGAAGAAATGAAACGCGAAAAAGATTAAAAGAAAAAACTTGAGCATAATTCAAAAAGGAGCATGAAGTGACGAAATCGTTCATTCCATGCTCCCTTTTCACGCGAAGAATCGCTATTCAAATGTAGAGATTATGCTACGGTCTCAAATCTGGATACAGTCTAACCAAGTTCTCCGCTGTTTGTGCGATTTGACTGTTTGTCGCATTACCTGCATTCGCTTCTAGTATTTCTTCATCTGGAATCGAAGCTAGAATATCTGCATCCAGCTCTTGATTTTTCTCCATGATATCTCTAATCATATCCGCTCTTTCGTGATCCGATGCAGTATTTCCTTCTGTAGAAGACGATGCCTGTCCTTCCTTATTGACCAGACTGGTATCCAAATATTTTTTCGAAACCACGATCCAACCTTTATCGGGCATACTTTGGAAATAGCCTGACTCTTCAAGAAATCCATCGCTGCTAATCCTAAACGAATCTAATGTATCAATCTGTTGAGTCGTCATTTCTACTGTCGCATACAGCAGACCATCGTCTTTAGTTTCTAATTCGATTTCAAAATCTGGATCATTATATGGATCGATGCCCTTTCTTTTAATCCAAATAGAAGCAACCCATTCTTTAACCTGTGCAGCGCTTAAATTTTTCGTATCTACTTCATTCGTTTCTTCTGATTGGCTAGATGAACTAGGCGCAGTGGTACTAGAAGTCACTTGCGTCTCCTCAGAAGAACTCGAACTTTTAGACGTCGAAGACACCTCGACCTTCACCGATGAAGAACTGTGAGTAGACTCAGTGCTTTGTCCATTGTCTTTGCCGCAGCTAGCTAGAAAAAATGGTGAAGATAGGATGAAAAATAGAAATGCGAGCTTTTTCATAGAATTCTCCTTTTAGGATAAATTTCTTTTTTACATCTTCCTAGTTAATGTAATCGTAAGCTTCACTTGGAGCAGGTGGAAAATGATTATTAACAAACTCAATAAATTCTTTGTATTTTTTCAAATCTTCAAAAAAAGCTTGAGTATCGCCTATATC
>NZ_NGLG01000001.1:2580523-2589806 GCF_002140655.1 Enterococcus sp. 3H8_DIV0648
ATAAATAGTAAAGCAAATTCAAGTTTTTGAAACAATCTTCTAAGCTGACCTTAACAGGGGATTAAAAGATAGTGCTACTGTTAAGCCATGGGTGTGTGCTCTGTTTAATCAAAGTTCTTCACTTATAAGATACGCTTAATTAGGAGAAGCCTCATAAGACTTCTCTTCTGCTGATAAAATATTGGGAAATACTTTTTTCTCTATTCCCGCTCTCTTTTCAACTCTTCCAGCTTGTCAATGCTCAATCCGGTATATTTGGAGATCGTTTCTAAAGGGAGTTCGTCTTTTAACATTGATTGAGCGTTCTCAATTCTCGCAAGTTCCATTCCTTCTCTCACTTTAGTAGACATAACCGCATTACTAATAGCCTCTGCTTTATCTATTTTCATAATCATTTTTTGTTCCTCCCTTCCAAGGTTGTAAAAGTCGATTCGTTGTTTGGCTTCTTTGATATATTCGGGAGCTCCTGCGGCGACTTCGCCAGTTTTTAGGAATGTTTGCCAGTGGTACACGGCAGAGTTTTTTCGAATATTTTTACTTTTCAAGCTTAAAAAACATAGGATCAATAGCTCTTCTTCTTGGTCTCCCAAAAATGGCTGATAAGTTTTTTCATCAAGTAGTCGAAAGCGTTGCAAGGCATCTCCTTGGGCATCGGCTAAGTGAAAATCAATGATGTTGATTCCGTAAGCCGGATGCAAACTTGAAAACAGATTATCCTTGATAATGTTTTTGCTTTTCTTTTTACCTAACGAGGAGCGAAAAGCTTCGATCAAGTAAAACAGCGCTCGCGAGTTGAAATGATCGTGAGGCTGGATCTGACATTCAATCGTTGTCTGGGTGCCGTTTTCTGTGGTTGCTAGAATATCGACTTCGGTATATTGGATTTTCGGCTTTTTTTGTTCTTTTTCGTAATTACTGATATAGCTATCAATGTGATAAGTCTGTTCGGGTTGCAGCTCTTTGAAATCCGTTTCTAAAAGGTCGTTCACAAAAGCTTTGAGGATATGCAGGGAATCTTCGGAGGTCAACATTTTCTTAAACATGTCTAGTTGCACGAACAAGCTCTTTGAAGCAATAAGCGAAAATTTTGTTAAATTTGAGGAGCAATTTATCAAAATTTTAGTCTTATTGTTCAAGAGCTGACCGAGTTCGCTCCACTTTTCTAAATAAGTCATTCGTGGGTAAATATTTCTTCATCTTTTCGCACCTTTCCAGATAGCCGCGCTCTGCTGAAAAGGCTTTTCTTGCCCTCATTATAGCATGGGAAATGGCGTACTATCAAAGTTCTTCACTGTTAAGGTACGCACAAATGTGGCGGTTTCTGACGTAAAAATATTTTTTCTTTTATATACACGTTTAAAAACCTAACTTCCATTCTGCTGTTTTAAGAATGGAAATTAGGTTTTTAAATTGATTTTATTCGCTATTCTTTCTTTTCTGCCAGCACCTTATCCAATGCTTGAACGACTTGCTGATACTGTTCATCATTCAAATATTGACGATACGTCTCTTTTATTTTTTCTGCGGATTCGGTGTCGATAACCTCTTTTCCGTCTTCTATATTTTTAAGAACTCTCGCCATTGCTTCATCGTCTACTTGTGTTGGAGAAGTAACTTCTTTGAGAAATTCTTCGATTGGGATGAGTGCTTCTTTTTTCGGCAGTTGGACGGATGTATCGTTGTTTTTCGGTTTTTGATTCATCGTCATCTTTACGGTATAGCTTGCATCGTCGTTCGTACTCTTAGCTGTGATCTTGCCTTGTTTTGTATGTTCTTTTGTATCCAAGGTTAGGTCGATCGATAAGCTTTCTAGTTTTTCTAAGTCTGTATTTTTTTGCTTTGATAGATAGTTTTGGATTTCTTTCTTCGTAAAGCGATGGGTTAGCTTGTCACCATCTTTTTTGAAGGTCTCTTTCTCTAGTGTCTCGATAAAATCAGAAATAGTTGTTTTAGGAGCCGCCAAGTCTTTTTGTCCTATTGCCTTGAGCGCCTCAGCTTGTGTCATTGAAATATATTTGCCCTCGCTTTCCTCCATTTTCTGGGTATGAGCAGAAAGGTCTGAGTTGAATTGAGCAAACTGTTGGAGTGCGGCATTAATATAGAGTTCCTTCGCTGGATGATTAGAATAAAAATCAAGCGGCAGTTTCTGTCCAAGTGCATCTAGTTGGAGCTTCACGTATTGATTCTTTGTTTTCTTATCCACTTGATAGGAACCAGTGAGTGATACTCCTCTTAGCTGCTTTTCGATCACATCAAACATCATTTTATCTTCAACGCTGGAATCCTTATCCCCAGCATCAATTGAAACACTGTCAATGACAAGATCAAAGGTTCCACTGTTCATCTTCGCTTGCTTCTGCAGCTCTGCTTGATATTCCTCTTGGAGATTCACACCGCCGCACCCGCTGAATACCCCCAATACCAATAACAACCCTACAATGAATCCATACTTTCTCACCCTTTTTTCTCCTCTCTTTTGAACACTTTTAGCAAACAAAGCGTCAAAATAATCCCTATCCCCCTATCGCTTTTCTTTTTTACTGCTGACCCACCAGCACTTCATCAACTTCATCCACCCCAACCTGTTCATAAACCTTCCCATCCAACCGATACCCGCGTCCCCAGCAGGTTTCGATGATTGGGCCTTCGATGCCCTGTCCGGCTAGTTTGTCTTTTAGGTGTTTGACCATGACGGATAGCTGGGACATGCTGGAGTTGCTTTTTTGTCTATTCCACATGCGGAGGCAGAGCTCTTCGCGGGAGACGGTTTTGTTTTTTTGTTCGTGCAGGATGCGGAAGAGCTTTAGCTCGCCGCTGCTGAGCGATAGGCTGGACAGGTTGATTCTTTCTTCTGATTTTGGAAGAAAGACGATCTTGCTTTCGGTGCGGAGTTTGTCGCAGCTGAGTTTTTCTCTTAGCACTTCGATGCTTGGGCGGCTTTCGATCCACTCGGTGACGCCGAGTGCTTTCCATTCTTCTAGCTGTGTTTCTTCTAGTGGTTCATCGGATTTGCGGAAGATCGGGATCGTGTAGCTGCGCAGCTGCTTCACGAGTTCTTTTACTTCGACATTGGCGATCGTTTCGCTGAGAATGATTTGGTGGAAGATTTGGATAAAGTCGTGCTTGGCGTTATCCAATAAGCATAGCTCCACCAGCTCCTTTGTGGTAAAGACTTCGTGCCCTAGCTGTCTGAGGCGTTCCTCAAAGGCTTGTTCGTTCAAGGGATTTTTGGTAAATAATAGTATCTGACTCATGCGTATTCCTACTCTCTGATTTTTTTCTTCTATTGATTAAGGCTCATTGATTGGCTGTGGAATTCTCCTTTTAAGAGACAATTGTAAAAGTATGTGTTCAACTGATACCCTTCACCCCATAGTGTGTGAACGGCTTCCTCGATTCCATAAGCCTCCGCCACTTTTTTTCGGATCTTCGTGATGGCTGAGGATAGTTGACTCAGCTTGGAGTTTTGATTTTTTGAGCGCCAGCCGCGACAAAGTTCTTCTCTGGCTAAGGACAGGTTCTTCGCTGCCATTAGCCGCTGAATGATGTCTTTTTCCAGCTTGGTAAAGTGAATCTCTGAGTAATACAAAGGAAAAGCCTTTTTCTGATAGTCCAGCGAATGATTGCCGTAGGCTGCCAATTCCTTTTTCTCCTCCCGAAATTCGACTTGGTACAACAAGGATTTGTAGACCAGCTTTTCGCGCAGCCGTTCTAGGGAAGTATTCGCCAGTATCCAATCAAAAACATGCCAGTCGTGCCATTTTGCTGAAGTCGCTTCCAAAGGTTCCTCGCCGACGATCCGTACCAGACAATCTGTGGTGAACTGCTCACCGAATTCCTGCGCTTCGTTATCGGAGATCGTCTCACTCAGGAAGATCCATTGAAAGGACTTCATGAAACGATCCACGCGACGCACGTTCTCCCACATTTCCCAGATTGATACGGAAACCAACACTTCGTAATTCAGTTTTTGGAGCTGCTGCTGCAAATAGGTCTCCACTGAAATATTTTTTGTTAAGATCAATATGCGATTCATTTTCCACCTCGTTCTTGTGTGGCGTTACACCACGTTAATATGTACAAACCGCCCGAAACATCGAGCGGTCCTTTTTTTAAGCTGTTAACTGGTTCTGGATGATGACATACAGACTGATCCCCAGACCGATCCAGACGATCGCCAAGAGGAACATCCCCCAGTTTGCCAGCAGATAAGTCAGCTTTTTCCTTTTCGTCTGTTCGCAATAAGACAGATCCTTCACTAGGAAAAAGATCGCTAGGATGAGGGAAAGAACCCCCATACCCGCAGATAGCCAAACATAATTGTACATAGATTCCCTCTCTCACTTTCCTTATGGTGCTGTCGTCAATGTCCAATCCATATCAGCAGTATAAGACAATCCAGCGATACCAGAATGAGCTAACAACTCTAACTCAACATCGTTAAAGGCATAGTCTAGCTGATAGACACCTTGTGTAGCCCCATTGGTCAAAGCAACAGTCGTGCTGTCTGATGGAATTGATTTATTTCCAACTGACGTTCCACCTGACAACGATTCATTGTGTTTATTGTAATTTTGAACTTCCTTCAAAGATCCATTGTTTAGCTCAATACTTGTCGTTGACGGCAATGTTTTCGATCCGCTGGTGAACTGTCCAAGTTTCGCAGTCAATGACCAGCCGCTCAAGCTTTCTTGATCTTTAAAACGAATGTAAGGGTTATACCCCGCTTGATAAGAAGCTGCATCCAGATCCTTCGTTTGTGCATATGGCTTCACTTCCACATCACCGAATCGGAAATCAGGAATGTTGATCAGACCTGCATTTCCTAGAGGCTCAAGATTCGGTTCGTCTGGATCATCGATACGGACGAAATTCTCAGCAGCTAGCGAACCCACCATATTACCATCAATTTCGATTTCCGCTGGCAGTACTTGGTTCACCGCACCTGTAGCAGTATCCGTAAACGTAATTTCCGCATAGTTATTCGCTCCGCCAGATGGGATACTAATTCCTGTTAGATTAAAGCCGCCGACCCAATCTACTGGTGAGACTGTAAAGTTCTGAGCTATACCACCTGCTGGTGTAACAGTCACCATGGTAGGTGCAGACAAACCACTTGCCCAGTTACTAGTCGCTTTTAATTTCAAATTGTTCAGTGCTGAAGTTCCGGTATTGGTCAAACGAGAACTCCAATTCACTGAACCACCACTTCCAGTAATTTGCGGTGTTGGATTCAAGTTCAAAGTCGCACTAGTGTTCCTTGCTTGATAGTGATAACGAATTTCTTTATCGCCCTTGATATTATTCACTGCATAGGATGCCGCTGGATTAATCACACCGGGCGCATCAGTAACGTTTTCCCAACCAACAAAATCCCAATCGGCACTAGTGTTATCTGTAATGGATGCAATCGCTGTACCTGTGAAATGATCATTATCATCGATCGGACTTGTTTTCTGATTACCTGTTATATTCAGAAGCGTTGATCCATCCACTTGATCTACCCATTTCTCAGTGATTGTATGATTTTTTTTCTTATAGATATAGTAAATTTCTTTTTGTCCAAGTATATTATTTATTTGCACAGGTGTAGTTTTACTATTGACTGTTCCAGAAATCCCCTCTTTCCAACCAATGTATTCCCAATCAGCCCCACCAGTATCCGTTCTATTTGCGAGAGGAGCCCCAGTGAAGGAATTCCCTTCTACAATAGATTGAGAGGTATCCCATGAACCGCTATTAATTGAGGCATCACTACCATCTACATATTTTTCTTGTAGAACATGTAATGCTTTTTTCTTATAAACAACCGTAATTATACCTTCGTCGTCAAAATCAGCGATAGACTTTGTCTGCGTATAGTCAATCGTAGGAGCAGGTGAGTTCGATGTATTTAATGTTACAGGCTTAAGAGAACCTTGATACCACCCTTCAAAAACATACTCATTACTACCAACAGTATACTGATTCGGTAATGTTCCCATTGTATGGGTATACTGATTTTCGACTACGTCCGTTGTCTTTCCTTGCGTAAAACCAGATGGAGGAGTTATAGTCGTTCCAGTCTCGTCTTCAAAATTCTCGACTACTTGGAAACCTTTCATAAAGAATGTAATCTTCTTCCCTGAACCTGCTACGCTTGAATTAAATACTTGGCGATCATGCCAATTTGACCATTCAAAACCAGGATTAGGAAACCAAAATGACCCACCGGAAAGAGTAAATTCTACCCCATTTGGCTCTTCTTCATTAAATGTCAATCGACTTCCCGTATAGTTAAAAGTCCCTGGCATTGTTCTAACTAGATTCGGGTTCAATATTGCTTTATTCGTATTTCCTGCAAGATTAGAGGGTGGGGGGTAAAGGAGCGGATAATTGTCATTAGTATCATTGACCACCTTCTTGTACGCATTCGTGTTATAGGAATAACGAGAATGATCGCCTAAAACTGTTGAGTTAGCGGAAATTGTTCGAATATATGCTGGCACATTATTGAATCTCAAATTGTAAAATGAATGGAGATTTGCAAATGACCTATTATCATACCCAGTTGGAATATTAGAAGTCATACCATATGTGAATGTCCCAACTTTAGGCACGGATGAAAAATTCCCCGCCCCGTCATACGGGATAACGATTGTTTCTTGATTAATCATGTCATCTAAAGGTCTGACAACAGTACCTCCTGACGTAATTTGTTCTCTTCTTCTTACTCCATAGTCAACCTCTGCCACAGGAACCTTCCCAGCAGGAATAACACTGCCATCATCCATGAACATGTTAAAATCAATTTTTCCTGTAAACGTATCTGTTTGTAATGCATACGAATGATTTGGACAAGCAACACTTCCTATGATAATCCCTGATAAAACAATACATACTGCAAAGAGATTTCTTACTATTGTCTTCATACTCTTTCCCTCCTACTCCTTCTTAAGTAGAAAAAGATCAGCATAACAAGAAAAACACCCACAAATGGTAAAGCTAAATGAACCAATTCACCGGTACTAGGCAAAAGCTTATCATCTGCATAATAACGTGTCGTTCCACCCGTTCCGCCACCATTATTGCCCCACCATAAAAAGCTGCTCCCTTTTTGATTGGTATCCGGTAATGAGGATGAACTTTGTATACTACTGCTGGAACTAGACGTACTCGAACTTGTTGTAGAACTCGTTGTGGTGCTAGTTGACGTACTGGATGAGGCAGTGCTTGAAGTCGTGCTGGTTGAACCCACAAACTTGACCCCTACTTCATTTTGTACCTCATAACTTGCGGCATAGACGGATGCTCCGCTTACGCACAAACAAAACAGACCTACCAACAAGTACAATCCTTTATTCTTCTTCACGTTTTTCCCTCCCATTCCTCCGTTTGATATAACGAATCATCAGCCAAGCGGTCACGACTGCGGTCGCAGTACCCATGACATAGAAACTAGTCGTCCACCAACTAGGAATAAATATCCGAAACGCCGTTTGTTTGTTCATCTTCTTCGCCATCTCGCGGCTAATCGTGAAATCTTCCTTGAAGTTCCACGTCTTCGCCGTTCCTTTGACTTTGCCAATAAACGTATATTCTCCAGCCGAAACTTCCTGCATCCCCCAATCAATTTGGAAAGGAAAGACAGAGTTCGGCGCAATTTTCACTTTTTCCTGCTTGTTCTTCGCGATCGCCTTTTCTTGACCTTTACGAACGATCTTTCCTTCCGCTATTAAGTTTTGCATCGCTTCTGGATAAGGATTTTGAATGCTGGCTTCTAATACTTTACTGCCGTAATCGATCTCTGGTTGAAGCTTCACCAGCTTCAACTCTGTTTCGCCATAGATCGGCGCAAAGTCTTGCTCAGTTAGAACCAAACCAATCGCATAGCCGTAAGTATTCTTCACCGACATTCCCTGACTTTCTTCTTCCGTATCATTAGATTTCAGTGATATTCGCACGCCACCTAACAAGATTCCTTGAAAGGATTCTGCTGGCATCTGAATGTCAATCTCCGCCTTGCCTTCTGAGTAGGCATCCACCGATACTTCTTTATTCTTCGGCTTCGCCACATTCACGATCGGCAGCTTCATACTGGCATCTGGCTTCTTGTCTCGCTCGTCGTATGTAATCAAGCCATTTTTATTTGTTGCGGCATTGATGACTTCTACTTTATAGGTCTGTTTTTTCTCTGAATTGTTCATAATCTTTACTTGGATCGTTTGCTTCTGTTCAGGTGTCATTAATAAATGGTAGAAACTCACGCGATCATTGATCTGATTCTCAGGCAGTACCGCCTGTACCGTGAAGCCCGCACGTTTTTCATTTTCAGTAATTCCCTGTTGTGATTCCTTGGCATTCTCCGCAAATCCTGTGATAGGGAAAAGAATCAGTACTACTAAGCTTAAAATCGGGAGTAGTCGCTTCATATTTGGCTCCTTTAGACAATACAGGTTGAAGACAACTTCTATCTTCAACCTGTCATTTTTCATACTTTTTTATTAAATCGCGTCTGTTAATGTCCAGTCGATGGTCCCAGAATATTGTTCACCAGACGCAACAGCGTTCATTGGTCCTGCCGGAACATTCAAGTTGATATTGGTAAATTCACCTTGCCAGTACCCTTCACCACGACCATCCGCCGCACTTGGTGCAGATTCGGCAGCCGCACTCATAATTGTTGAGCTAGTTGTACTTAACGTAACCGCTGCTGTCACCGTATCTGGTGTATGAACTGTTGCACTCGCAGTAGTCGGTGTCGCTACCCAACCTGTTGGATTCATCTCATTGATGCTCTGTGCCATAGTAATCGTTGCACCTGTCAATGATTTACTTGTACCGCTGTCTGTTAGATCCGCAGTTAGCTTCGCCTCTAATTTCCAACCAGCAGCACGAGTACCACGAACATCTCCTACTAAGAAATGTTTAGTGGTTGGGTTAGTAAGACCCGTTCCGCCTGTATTTGATGCAGGGTTGCCTTCCCAGTTTGCATCAATTGGAATAACAGTCGATGTTGTGACAACACTTGTAGGAACCGCTGTTTCCGCGAAGTTGAATTCTTTCGGAACATAAATCAAACCAAAATCACTTGCTGGTGGTGTTACTGGTGGGACAATCGGAGGCGTAATCGGTGGTGTCACCAATGTTCCCTTTTTGAATGATACTGATCCAGTAGATTGTCCGCTATATGTAGCTGCATCTGCCGGTAATGCTGTGGTAACCAATACCCCGCCTAGGAATGCTGCGCTTAGCAAACCTGTGACTAATTTTTTCTTATTCATCTCTTTTCTCTCCTTAATAT
>NZ_NGLG01000001.1:2589981-2591747 GCF_002140655.1 Enterococcus sp. 3H8_DIV0648
TTAAGTTGGACCTTTAAATAAGATATGTTCTGATTACTTTTTTCATAGTTTAACCAAAACTATGAATAAACCTCTAACGCCTTATGTACCAAGGGTTAGCGGATCTTAGTGACGGTAAGCGACGGCGTATAAAATGTTTTTAAATAAAAAAAAACTTTTCTTTTAATTTCTTATAAAGGAAATAGGTGGTTTTTAACAAACTCAAAAACAGTAAGCGCTTTCTTGGGTTTTGAAAAAAGAGTGGCAGAATTTTGGGTAGGAATTTTTTAAAATTTTTATACTTATATTTCTAACAGATGGCGGCTTCCATTTGATAGATGACTTCAAAGCGTTGTTCTGTCATCGAGTCTGCGTAGGTATCCAGTGTTAGCTTGGTCGAGCTATGGCCTAGGAGTTCACTGACTGATCGGATATCGCCTTTTGTTTCTATGCAGCGGGTTGCGAATGTATGGCGTAATTGATGGAAGTGGACATTCTCCAAGCCGCATTGTTTTCTGATTCGATGGAAGTGATAGGTGATTAATCGAGGTTCCATCTGATGGTTTTTTGTGGAAAAGACAAATTCTCCTTTCGATTGTTTGCGATGTTTCATTAGGATTTTTTGCAGGTGTTGTCCTATAGGTACGGTTCGTGTACTTGATTCTGTTTTAGTAGAGCCTGTGACTAGCTGTGTTTTTTCTCCTTTATCGGCTAGGTAGACTCGTTGATAGGTCTTATTGACTGTGATCAGATGGCGGTCAAAGTCGATATCTTTCCATTGTAGTGCAGCGATTTCTCCGATTCGTAGTCCTGTTTGTAGAGCTAAATAAGTTGGTAAGCCTGCATCATTCTTTTCGGCTAGAGCTGCTTTCTGTATTTTTCCTTGCTCTGCTCGATTCAAGGCATGAATGGGCTTTTTGGTTTTCTTAGGAAGCTTTAGGGATAGAAAGGGATTTTGTTTTAGGTATTCTTTTTGGATCGCTTCATTCAGGCATTGATTAGTGATTCTTAAAATGACTTTCATCGTAGAGACCTCTAAGCCGGATTTTATCCACAGATTGACTAATTGTTCTCCTGTAGTTTCGGTGAGTTCGTTTAAAGAGAGTTCTCCGATCTGTGGAAAAACGTATTTATTTATTTTGTATTCATACGAACTATAGGTGGAGGACTTTACTTGTTGTTTGACCTCTTTTAGCCAGATATGTCCCCATTCTTCTAAGGAGATACATGTTTCTCCATAGGTTTCTTGCTGGTTTAGATAGTGAGCTTTCATTAAATAGAGCTTTGTTCGTACTTCGTTGTAGATTCTTCCATAGATGTACCCGTATTTGATTTTTCCATTGGGTTTATAGCCTTTTTTATAGCGGCCTTCCCAACGTCCATCTTTTCTTTTGTAAATGTTTTCTCCTCTACGCATAATAACTCTCCTTCTGACGGTTTATTTGACGGTAAATAATTAGGAATTAATTTGATTCGACCTTACTTCTAACCCTTTCAATCGAGAACGCGTGTTTTAAAATGATTACATTTATTCTTTTTTAGTGATTTTAATAAAAGATATTGATTATTCTTCTCCTATATTTTATAATTAATACAAATCAAATCATTTTTTTACTGAAATACTTAGGTTAGAAAAATGAAATTATTCATAGTTTTGGTTAAACCATGTAATAATCTATACATTTTTAATGTAATTATCAACTATTTACACTCCTTATAAATAAAGACATCTTCTCGAACCCGCCGAGAAGATGTCTTTATTTGTTCATTAACCAGTATTTATATCC
>NZ_NGLG01000001.1:2591909-2605808 GCF_002140655.1 Enterococcus sp. 3H8_DIV0648
CGTATATTCTTATTGTAAGCACAAATAAAGCGCTTTACTATAAGGAGGAATTACTATGGATGAAATGAATAAAATAGAGGCTTTAGATGACAGACAGTGGTCACCGTTATGGGAACACTATCTTAAAGAGGCGGTCGCATTCGATCCGCTGACTGTTCATGAGATAAACTGTATCGTCCCCATTCCAGATAGAGCAGGAGTATTGATCTTCACGGATACAGAGATCCATTTCAGCAAAATCAATGCTATGAAAACCTTGCATCGCTTTTCTTCGGCTCACTCATTTTCTGATTATAAAGTCTTATCCGTTTGTCTAAAGAAGCTGGAGCATTTCGGAAAATATAAAATGCCTTGGGTCTGTCCGTTCTTTGCATTATTTCCACTTGAGGGAAAGGATCAGACGATCTGGCTCAACCCTATCAAGCTTTCCACCGTCTTTAGTGTGGAGGAGCAATTCTTCGCAGAACTGACGAATGGACTCTGCCTGCTTCTGCCACTTCATTACCGCCGCTTCATTGAACGGGCGGAGATCGCTTGTCTGGTCTTGGCGACGATTCGCCGCGGGGTCTTACATTACGGTCTCGATGGAGAGATTCCGCTAGATTTCTTATATTTTCCAAACACCCCTTTTGCGAAAATTTTAAGCAAACGCTCTAGTCTGAAAGAATTTCGAACACCACTTGGCGAGATCAATCGCCTGTACCAACAGACCTACTCCCTCTACCATTGCGAACCCTTGATGTACGATCCAGATGATAGTGACCATATTGACTGGCTTTAGATTTAACAAAATAGCTGAACGCTTGAGTGATCGAGTGTTCAGCTATTTTTCTGTCTTTCTTCGCATTTTTAGGTAAAAACTTTTAATTATAACTCAACCTTCTTTTTTTCTCAAATTACAATTTGGCTCGTACCCCCCTCAATTTGGCAGCTTTTTTGCCGAAATCGGCTATTTTTGCTCCAAAACCTGCCAAATTGGGGGGAGTAGCTGCCAAATTCAAATTCGCATTCTTTTTTGAAATCATTTATCTTTTAGTCACCGGCCGGTACAACAATATGAAAACACGGAGGCGTTAAATTATGATCCAACGATTAAGTACAAAATTACAGGTACAGCTTTCTTTACCAGGAGCAGAAAAATTAAAGAAAGTCACTTTCCAAAACGTAGTCGAAAATCCTGATGAAGCACAAATCCTTAAACTAGGACAGCTTATGAAGGAACTCGACGTAGAAGACACACAATTAGACGGCGTGATTATCACCAGCCAATCACGAGTAAGCAAATAGGAGGAAACGTATAGATGAAAAAATTAGTAGCGATCTTTAAAACCAGTGGCGGACGCTCCCAAACATGGAGCTACCAAAATCCCGCACAAGACCGATCCAGTGATGAGATCCGAGGTATTTTAGAAAGACTGACACTCTTGACCATCTTTGAAAAGGACGGCGAAAAGCTGTTCGATCACGTAGTAGCCGCGAAGTATGTGGAAACTGTCGAAACAATTATCTTTTAGTCCCAAGAATTTGAGGATGGGCGATAGCGCTGTCGCCTATCTTTACTAAATAGTCGGTTGCCGATCCAGCCTATTGTGGATAACTTGAACGCAGCAATGAGCTGGATGGTAGACGGCATGAAAATAGATGAGGAGGATATGATCCTATGAATGAGCAACTCTTAACGTGTCGCCAATTGTTCAATTTGAAACCAAAGACCTTAGAAAAACGTATCAGCGAATACTATTACGAAACTCAGAATAGTTCTCTGACGATTAAATATATTTTGACCTTGCGTGTGCGCTGGCAGCTTGGGGCAAAGGAGTTCCAGCACATTTTAAAAGACCTTGTCCGCGATATTTTCATGCACACCAAGGCAACTCGGACCATGAAGCGATTCTTCTATTATTTCCAAGATTACTTCATGGCACCGGAATGGCGCGCACTGACATCGAAGGTCTTTCCTGTCCGCAACTTTGGCGTAAAAGCTATGTCACTTGTCCGTTCCCTAATTGCAAAAGTCCGTCCTGAAGAAACAAGCGAACCATGATAACTATTTACCTGCGTGAAGAAAAAATTTGAGAAAGGATATGAGAAGATGACCCATGATTTAGTAGCGACATTTACCAACAGTCTAGGAAAAGAACATGATTGGACCTACAAGGGGCTGGACGCGTCTGTGCCGATCCCACAGATCAAAGAAGCCTGCGAACTGTTGACCAGCTTAGACATTTTTGAAAAAGACGGCGTAAAACTATTTGACTCTGTGGTAACGGCTAAGATCGTCACCACCACCGATACGACTCTTTTTGATGATGAGGCAGAACCAGTGGAAAAACAATCCACAGATAAATTCACAGATAAATCCACAACTGAAGGAGAAACTGTGGGCATTCCTGCGACTTATCCCAAGGCAACTGTGGACAATGTGGATAAACCTGAGGAAAACTATTCACACTCTTTATTTTCTGTGGATAAGTCTGCCCTTCTATTCGCAAAACCAGCAGATAAGAGAGAGATTTCATCTTCATTAAAATTAAATACACAACTAAATGGAAAAGAAGCACTAGCACAAATTACAAACAAGTCTGCTGCCATGCCTGTAGAACAACGACAAATGCCCGACCCATCGCCAAATCTGCAAGAACCGGAAGAACAGCCAAAGCCACGAATCCGGCTGCTCGATCGGCTCCGCAGAAGAAGAAATAGGAACAAGGAGGACCCGCTTGTCCGTCCGCCTGATGACGGCACTCGCAGCTAAACTCGGTCATTTTCTAACCAAATACGCGTAGGTAAGCCCCATTCATGTCGTCAACCTCCATCATGGAAGGAGGTGGTGCTCTTGAGTGAGCTGATACGATACGTCCTCGCTCCGCTCTTTGTTGGGTTGATCGTCGCTCTGGTCAACCATTGGCTAAGCGGGCGCGATCCATGACGACTGATTGGAAGACAAAATACACCTGCGGCTGTGCCGCAGGTGTTGGTGGGTTATTGTTGGTGGAACGTTATTCTTGAGAGGACTTCTTATCCAGTCCGATTAGGGCGCGCTGTTTGCGATTGGATTCGTTGCCTATATATTTGAATACAGTTTTTATTTCTTTGACTGTCGCATTGTCTTGTAGTTCGGAGAAATTACGATTGTACTTGATCATAATTTTCTCTACTTCTTCTCTTTCAGTCATTTAACGTGTCCTCCAATCCTTTTTTTGTGTAGGTGATAGGTAATGCAAGTTCTAGGTTATCTACGTCCATTATTGAGTCCGATATTTCATTCTGAAAATTTTTGACAATGATGTTAATAACCACTTTTTCCTGATATTTATCTTTTAGTTGCAGCAGATTTTTTCGAGATTGAA
Source organism: Enterococcus sp. 3H8_DIV0648 (assembly GCF_002140655.1). Taxonomy (NCBI): domain Bacteria; kingdom Bacillati; phylum Bacillota; class Bacilli; order Lactobacillales; family Enterococcaceae; genus Enterococcus; species Enterococcus sp. 3H8_DIV0648. Next base: position 2,595,260 of record NZ_NGLG01000001.1, read on the forward strand.
AAAACGCATTTATAAAGCGTTCTTTTGGAACATATCTTCCCTCTATCTTTTCACGTTCTTTAGTAAAATCCCACGCGATATAAGGTTCTTGATATACATAATAAATTAGTATACTATAATCCTTTTTCAAAGCTCTTTCAATGTTTTGCTCAGCCTTAGGAGTAGCAAGCGTACCATCTAGTATAAAGCTATAGCCTTTTTTTAATACTAAATCTAATGACGCATCTACTAAAAGAGCAGAACCTCTTTGAAACTCACTTGAATTGTTCCCAGTATAACCAGGAAATTTTGCTCGAAACTGATCTGCATCGATCACTACCAAATTACTATTTAGAGAGGCGAGTGTTTGAGCTGCTTCTGTTTTTCCAGCTCCCGGGCTACCAGCCATAAAGATCGCAGATTTTTTGTCTTCACGTTCCTTACCATCTATAATAGCGCGTGTTAATTCCTTTTTGTTCTGTTTCGCATATTTTAAAGAAAAATCATCTTCCACTGTAATCTCACCTCGTAATATGACGTATCCGTCTAATCATTATACTATAGAATTCCCATTGTATCTCGCTTTTCACTTCGCAGATCATTGGAAACCTCATTCAACCCAAACATAAGCATGCTATTGAATTTCCTCCAAAGAAACACAGTTGGATAGACCATAAAAATTGAAAAACAAATTCGTTCTGGAAAGGTCTTCTTTTCCATTTCTTGATAACTAGACAAATAATCCCACACTACATAGTGCAAGAAGCCAGTAGTGTGGGAAAACTTTTTATCATTTATCGTTCATGTATTAAGGTTGAGCAGGTTTATTACCCAGTCCGATTAGGGTGCGCTGTTTGCGATTGGATTGGTTCGCAACGTATTTGAGTGTTTATTCGTTCGCGTATTTCAATTCTTTTGAATCTACGATGATCTGATCAAAGACAGTCGCATGTAGTTTATAGCCTTGTCCCCAGCAGGTTTCAATAACTGGTCCTTCTATATTTTGTTCGGCTAGTTTGTCTCTCAGATGTTTTACCAGTACAGATAATTGCGACATTGTGGAGTTGGTTTTTTTCCGTCCCCACATACACAAACACAGCTCTTCTCGAGAAACAATTTTCTCTTGGTGCTGATAAAGAATCTTAAACAGTTTCATTTCTGTGCTGCTCAAGTGTATAGTTGATAATAATCGCTTTTCATGTGATTTTGGCAATAAGATGATTTTCCCTTCATTTATTGCTTTTTTACAACTCAGCTTCTCTCTTAAAACTTCAATCTTTTGATTGTTTTCAATCCAATTATCTATTCCACTATCCGTCCACTCTTGTAATTGCGCTTCATCTGGCTGTTCATCAGATTTTCTATGTATTCTTATTGAAAATCGTTGCAGTGTTTTTACAAGTTCATTCACTTCTATATTATCAATGGTCTCACTCAACACCACATGATGAAACATTTTAATAAATCCATTATCTATTTTCCCTAGAAGGCACTCATCAATTAATACTGATGAAATGAATATCTCATGCCCTAATTGACGTAAGCTTTTCTCAAAAGCTTGTTCATTAAATGCATTTTTAGTTAGAACTAAAATTTGACTCATCTTCATTCCTACTTTCTAAATATGGTTTTCCAAAATACAAAAATAAGATTAGAAAAGCAAAGAAGTCCTCTTATGATCTCTAATCTTATCCTCGTTTCACTCGCACTTCGAAATTAGCAATTACGGTGCAATCGCTAAATCCCAAAGAATATTCCCACTATACGATTGAGCTATTACTCCAGAACCGTCAGCGATTTCTAAAGAGATCGCTCCTAGATCGGTAACATAAGTTCCTTCGAATTGTTGGACACTATCATTTCCTTTCAGTACAGTCCCCGGAGTCGTGCTGATTGATAGGTTTGCGCCTGTAGTAACGAGTCCTGCAGGAGCAGCACCTATACTGCCTGTAGGTGTAATCTCATTTGTCGTTCCTGTAGAGACTGTCCGTAAAGTAGTGGTTGAATTTGGAGCTGTTCCACTCCAAACCAGCTGTGCAGTTAGCGTCCAGCCTTTCGTGTCTGAAGATTCATCCAGCACCCCTACCTCATTCGTTGTTCCACTCGAAGGGATTGTGATCGTTCCTTTATCCAAGTTACCGCTAAATGTCTTGGCGGTTGGAACTTGCGCCAATCCAAATGAATTCCATTTAGCTTTATAAATAGTACCGAACAAGTCCGTAAACGTACCTGTAGCATTTACGTCAATCCCTGATACTAGCGTCCACCCTTCAAATGTTCGATTTGTTCGAGTAGGAGTGTTACCAGATATGAAATTCTTTACTTCTGATATGGTTGCTTGTGCAGGAGTTAATGCGCAACGCGTGAAAAAGTTTTTACTTGTACTGCTGTCACTAAATTGACCATAATTCGCTTGTAACAGGATCTCAGGCGGCACCCTATTATCTAAATGATAGCCGTGATTTAGTATTTTCGCATCGTTAGTCAAGACAAACAATTCTTTCTGGCTGCCAGTTTTAAACATGTCTGTCATATTCGAAACTATATGAGTGTTAAATGATGTTAAATTGAGATTTTTAATTTTCTCGGTTCCCGCAAACATAGCAGCCATGTTGGTAACGCTACTAGTATTAAAACTAGTAACATTAACATGCGCTAAGTTTTGATTGCTAGCAAACATGTATGCCATATTTTGAACTTTTCCTGTGTTAAAGTGGCTTACATCTAAATTCGTTAAAGCAGTATCGCCAGCAAACATAAAGCTCATGTCTACCACATTTTGCGTGTTAAAACTTGGTCCGTTTAACTTCAACGTCACAAGGCTCGGACAATTGGCAAACATGCCATACATATTCTGAACATTTTGTGTGTTCATATGACTGATATCTAAACTTGTAAGACTGCTACATCCATTGTACATATCGGCCATCGAAATGACGTTTTGTGTATTGGTAGTGAAACTGAACATTGAACTTATCAGTTTTTGACAATTTATGAACATGCCTGACATATCATATACTTGAGTCGTATCAAAGTGGGTCAAATATAATTGAGGGAGATTCTCACAATTGGCAAACATTTTATGCATAGTCGTAACTCTACCTGTAATCCAATTTGCTGCATTGATATTAGTAATACTTTTACATCCTTCAAACATCCTCGACATGCTTGTTACGTAATCTGTTTTAAAAGTACTTAAATCTAAACTTGGCAAGCTGGTGCAATTTAGAAACATTTCTGTCATATTAGTAACTATGTCTGTTTTGAATTGACTCATGTTTACATTAGTCAATCTGATGCAATTGGCAAACATGCGGCTGGTGTCTCTTGCGCCTACTGAATACTCTGGATAGGAGGGATTAATAGAAACAAAACTTACGGCCATGTTAACGCTTTCTAGATTCCCACACCCCTCAAACATAGAAATTGTGTAGTTATAGAAAGAATCCATCATCTTGACGTTTTTTAAATTACCACAATTCGCAAACATCCCATTAAAGTTGTTGTTAAGATTTGTAGCAGAGCCTGCGTTAGATAAATCTATATTTATAATTTTGTTATTGCCCGCTAGTGCCCAACTCATATCACCATAAATAGTTGGTTTTCCACCACTCCCCCCAGAAGAAGCTATAGCCAGATCAGTAACATTTGTACTGGCTAACGATTGAAAAAATTCTTTAGACAAATTAATATACTGCCCATTAACGGTCACAGGGATAACTAAATGAGTACTTGTTCCTATATAAGCAGTTAAAGTGAGACGAGATACTCCAACTGTACTATCATCAAAAAGAAAATCTCCACTGATTCCTCGAGTTGCACGTGATTTTTTAGATTCAGCTGTGCTCTGTTCAGTCGTTGATTCTTCCTCATGAGATTCAGCTGCAGAATCATCAGTTACAGTTTCTTCATTCTCTTCTGAAGTTTTGGTAGCACTGTCTAGTGTTTCCTCAGTTGGAATTGATTCTGTGCTGCCCTCTAACTTAGATGCAATGGATAATGGATCTTTGAGTTGTTCTATACTTTGCTGTACTTCTGTCGCCGAGCTTTCAGTAGTGCTCTTCTCCTGTGCGTATACACTTGTGGTTGGTCCTAGTATTAATGGAATGATCATCGCAGTTAAGCTAATGATTCCCAAGCTTTTCATTGTTTGTTTTATTCTCATTTTTATCACTCCCCTTTAAGCTAGCTTAACTGTGTATTTACCATGAAAAGATAGACGACTCCCCCAACAATTGTAACTAGCGAAAGGAAGGAAATAGCGATATTGTACGAGAGATAGTTCATCCTTTTTTGTTTTAAATGAACGTGTGCCCATTGATAATCGCGAAGGACTAGATACATATTTACTAGTAATAGGAGACTTCCGAAGACTGCTAGAATAATCCCTTTTAAATAGTGGTCCATGTCTGTTTATCCTTCCTCTTTCTTCCTAAAACTAAAAGAACTACGCCTAGAATCAATCCCCAACCAGCTGCACTCCAATAATTCGCTTTATCACCCGTTTGAGGGAGCTGTTTTCCTAAACTTGATCCGGCAATTGTTCCTACGTTGCCAGTATTGCTATCCGATCCAGTATTATAGGGCACAGTAGCTGTACTTCCGCTATTTACTGGAAATGTCTCAGGTAAAATAGCTTTCGTTAATTCCACAGTAACCGGAGTTTGTACTTCTTCGGCTTGTGCCTGAGACCCTGATAAAAAGAAAGTAAAAACGGCTCCTATTATCACAATCAATGTTCTAATACGTTTCTTCAATTTTTAGCCCTCCTTTGTTTACGAATAAATAGCCCGATGGTTCCTATAGTAGAGAGTGCGCCAACGACCATTGTTCCCCAGTCAAGCCAAGCAGGAATATATACCTTGAAGACGGATTCGTTATTAAATTTCTTCGCCTGTTTTCCAGTAATTTCAAATTCATCTTCAAATAGCCACTCTTTATCTCCTGATATCGCCTTTCCAACAAATCGATAGATGCCCGGTTTCAAATTATCCTTCTTCCAATCAAATTGGAATGGAAATGAAGAATACGGAGCAATCACGACATTCTCTTTTTTATTCGCTATTATTTTCTCTGTAGAGCCTTTTGCATAAATCGCTCCAGTTATTGTCGCATTATCAAAAATATATGGATTCTTGTTGAGAATATCCGCCTCAACCATTTTTTTACCATCAAAAAGAACTGCACCAACAGAATCTAGTTCAAGTGAGATATTATTCTTAATGGGTGTGTTTTCATCGTTAGAAAGCACGATCGCTATTGTATAGCTGTAGGTGTTTCCAATCGACATATTCTTATCAGTAGTCTCCTTATTTTTTTCATAGATAACTACACCACCAACAATAACTCCGTCAAACGATGTTGTCGGCATAGTTACATTAAGGCTAGTTTCTATCTCTGAATTTTTCGGAACTACTACTTCTTTTTTTGAAGTTTTAACAATTGAAGTTAAGGGAAGTTTTAACGAAGAATGCTTTTCTAGTCCCCCCGTGTAATCAACTGCTCCATTAACATTGGTATTTGCATCAACTATATTTATTAGAAGCGTTTTCGGTTTATCTGAATCATTTACTAATTTCACCTTTATCTCATCAGTATCACCAGGAATTTCTTTTAAGTAAAAATACCCTACGTCCTTATCTATCTGCTTTTCATTTGGAACACCCTCGACTGTAAATCCCGCTGCTAAATCTTTCGCATGAGATATCGATATATTCACTGAAAAAGCCATCATAATAAGCAAAAGGTAACTAAGTTTTTTTAGAGCCTTCAAAGTTTATCCCTTTCTTCTTCTGTATTGTGTGGATTAAATGAATCAAGGGAGGAAGAAATCCTTCCTCCCTTCTAAATTAAAAAAGAAATATTATGGATGTACTGATAAATCCCAATTGATATTTCCGTTATAGGTTCCTGCACTTACTGCACCACCACTAGGAATATCTAAAGTAATACTAGAAAGCTCTACATCATAAGTTCCAGTATAGATACTTCCATCAGCAGCAACTAAAGTATTGGCAGGTGCAGCCGTTCCGATCGTCAATGCTGTAGTTGAAGCTAGAGACCCTGATAATGAAGCAGGCAAGGCCACTAAATCTGTAGCAGGGTTGAAAGCTGTGATACCATCATTAATATTTTCTTGAACTGTACCCGCAGTAGCTTTAATTTCTGCACCAGTAACTGCACTACCAGTCCAAGCTAATTGCGCTGTTAAATCCCAACCTTTAGTATCAAACGATGCATCTTTAACACCCACATGAGCTGGTGTAGCAGAAGCTTCAGCTAACGACATTGCTCCGGTAGTCAAAGTCCCACTGAAACTCATTGGAGCAGGAGTATATGCGATACCCAAGTTTCCTGATGGTCCGTGTGGAACAGATGGTGTTGGAGGCAACGGATTCGGCGTTGTTGTTGGCGCAGCAAAAGTTGCTGTAACTGGTGTTTGGGCGGTTGCGGGTGATGGTGTAGAACCTGCTACTGCAGCAAATGCACTTTGCCCTCCTAATAATGCGGTGGATACTAATACGACACCTAATCCTAAAATTGTTTTCTTCATCTTCTTTTCTCTCCTTAAAATTTTTTGATTTATATCAAATGCCAATGGCAGTGATACCGAAATTAAGCTGCAAAGCATTTCACAAAAATCCTCGAATGAGCTACACTGTCCTTACTTGTTTTACAAAAGAACTAGATGGCTCTTGAAAAGACTGTTAGATCAGCCTTTATTTTAGGCGATGACCATTTTTTGACGGCAATAAATTTCGATGAATAATTTTTGCCAACTATCTTTGAATGAATAGAGCTGGATGGTTGGATCAGCATTATAGAAAGCGCTTTCTCTAAAAAGACAAAAAGAACTCACCAATTTTGAGTGAATCGCGTTTTTTTAATTTTCTAAAGGCTGAATAATTTTGAGCCGTTGCTCAATTAGTGAATCCGCGTAAATATCTAACGTCATTTTCGCAGAAGAGTGTCCTAACAGAGCACTAACAGAGACCACATCATAATTCTTTTCAAGGCATCGTGTAGCAAATGTATGCCGCAGCTGATGAAAATGAATACCTGTTATATCAGCCTTCTTGATAAGTTTATGGAAATGGTACGTTAATAAACGTGGTTCACATGGAAGTAGCCCTGAAGAAAAGACAAATGCCGTTTTACTATCCTTTTTCTTTTGTTGCAGGCATCGGCGAATTTCCTTTGTCATTGGAATTACTCTCTTAGACGCATTCGTTTTGGCTTCTTGATAAACAAGCTTCGTTCGTTGTAACTTTGAATGGAAAAATGGGATGCGCTGATAAGTATGTTCTACAGAAATCGTATTGGTTTCAAAATCAATCTGATGCCATTTCAATGCAGCTATTTCTCCAATTCGCATACCCGTTTGAAGAGCTAAAAGGGTGGGTAGGCCTTGGCTCTTAGGAGCTTTTCTCGCTACTACCTCTAGCCTTTTTTGTTCCTGCTTATTCAAGGCATGAACCTTTTGTTTTCTTTTTTGAGGTAAAAAGACTTGAGTACAAGGATTAGAGACCAATAGTCCTTCTCTTACCGCATAATCAAAACTTCGTCGCATAAGTTGAAAAATGACCTGAATCGTACCAGGGCTGAATTGCTTTTCCGTCCAGCTATTCACTAATTCTTGAATCTCATTTGTAGTTACTTCATTTACAGATAATTCTCCTAGATAAGGTAATATATAATGCTCAAGTTTGTAGCGATAGCTGGAATAGGTAGAGGGTTTCAAAGCACTTTGGATGTTATCTAACCATTTAAAGATCCATTGATAGAATGGTATAGCGCTTTTCCCTTGTACTAAAACGAGAGAGGCGTATTTTACTTTTAAGGGATACAACTTCTGTTTGACCTCTGTATACGTATGTCCATAAACTGATCCATACTTTATTTTTCCATCTAACCGCCTTCCCTTTTGAAATCTTCCCTCCCATCGTCCATCCTTTCTCCTATAAATATTTTCACCACGTCTGCTCATAGCTATTCTCCCTTCTCTAAATGACGGCTCAAATGACGGTGCATAAACATCAAACTCTTTACCAATCATTCTGCTAACATTACTTAAAACAGTAATTCTGATTAAAAAAAACGAATTATTTCACTTTTTTCAGAATATCGATTGCTTAATCAATCGATATAAATTATAATTAACCACAAAGTAACGCAAAAAGTGATCATCAAAAAGTTTTTGAGCGCCTATTCAAGCACAATTATTCTTGTTTTTTTGTAAAACAAGATAAAATACAACAAAAAAATAATAACAGATAATTGGAAACAATTATTTTTATCCAATTCTAAATGCCAAAAAGAAAACAGCACTGAACTTTAGTTTTTCACTAAAATTCAGCGCTGCTTTTTTGACTTTACAGTATTTATGATGTTATTGCTTTAAGCGAATAGAAGCATATGATCCATTACGGAATTTGACCTAGCTGAGATAGCGAATAAGTCTGTCATGTATCTTCCTTGATCACGACAACAGAATCGTTTTGGAAAACCGTTTTTCTGTACCTGATTATGAACGTTTGGTTGTATGTAAAATAAGGCACGCTGTCAAAATTTGTCTTTATATAATTGCGGCAATAAACGACACCGCTAGGATTTTTCTTTGATTCAAAGACTCGATTTTTAAAGACCAACTGATGGGTGTAGATACCTTTGTGGCCTTTATTTATTTCCTCTCTATGCTTGGATAAACAAATCTCTTTTCCAAATAGTTTCGTGATTAGATGATTCAATTTTAAAACTAGGAAAACCAATAAAATAAGCACGAATAAACAGATATAAAATAGATTCTCTTCGATTGTCATTATTTACCTTTCTATGGACTATTCGAACTCATCGTGCAGTTCTTCTTCACACTGGATAGTCTCTGATTTTTTGCGTAAATTATTCAAAGCGATCGCAGCATCCAACCGTTGCGAAAGTTGGGCTTTCGGCTTTTTTATTACTTATTCTATCATGCATGACAAATACTATTACAACAAAATATTAGGTTTCCTTGTTGGAGAGTGAGTTAGTGGAATTCGTTTTCATCTGATATAATTTTCGTAAATTTAAAGGAAAAGGTACTGGATAATTTTATGGATAAAATTTACAGAGATGCGCATAAGCTTTGCTCAAACAATCGATCGATACTAAGAGAATCCAAGTTATGCGGCTGTTTTTACTGCCTTAGTCTATTCAACTATGACATGATAACCGATTGGATAGACGATATAGATGGTACCGCCTTATGTCCATTTTGTAGTATTGATTCTGTTATTCCAAAGAGTAAAAAGTATGATTTCCCAGTCGATATTTTGCAGAGGATGCACGAAATTTGGTTTTGAAGTAATTGTGGATCAAAAGGTCTATTGACTTTGATATACTTAATTTCCTGATTTGTTAAAACTAGTTGAATTTTAAGAGTGGTAGAATCTTTTGGTTTGTGTCACGGGATCATTTCTGTAACAATATGTGGTTCGGAAACAGCTTTGACTTCAGCGAAAATCTCATTTGATCCAAACAAAAAAGATGTTGCGGTTCCAATAACGGTCGCCATGACAAAAATTTATTCATAAACCTGTCTCCTTAACTATGTAAGTTAAAAATCATTTTTTTGAGTGATAACGACGACGCAAATAACCAAATATCTCGGTAACGAAGGTTGCAAATAAAAACACCAAAAACATTAGAACAACTATATCTAGTACACGATTATTAAAAAAATTGAATTTCCTCCAAAGAAACACAGTTGGATAAACCATAAAAATTGAAAAACAAACTCGTTCTGGTAGAGGCCTTCTTTTCCATTTCATCTATATCACTCCAAACTTATAATATGGGTAACCCGAAGATCCCAATAAACGCACGCTCACTGGCTAATCCATAAAAAAATGCTGCTTGAGACATTTTTTATGATCTAATGTATAGAGGCTACAAAAATTATTCTATACCACACCAAACGAATTATTTAATTCGAATTTTTAAAGTCTTAATAGAAAAAAGAATCCATTTAAAAAAGGAGAATCCCTATGAAGCAAAGCATTGTTCATATAGCACTAGTTGTAAACGATTACGATGAAGCAATTGTTTTTTATACTAAGAAATTGGATTTTACTTTAATAGAGGATACGTATCAGCCAGAGCAAAATAAACGATGGGTCGTTGTATCTCCCAAAAATTCAAACAGTACGACGATCTTGTTGGCAAAAGCTTCCAAGCCGATCCAAAAAGATTTTATTGGAAACCAAGCTGGCGGTAGAGTTTTTCTGTTTCTTGCAACAGATGATTTTGATCGTGACTACAACAACTATCTTGCTAAGGGAATTGAATTTGTTAGAGAGCCAAAGGTGGCAGATTATGGAAAAGTCGCCGTTTTTAAAGATTTATACGGGAATTTATGGGATTTAGTTCAATTTGGCGAAGATCATATTATGAATCAGCGGTTAGATTAATCCTTTTACAGTGGTGGAGTTGCTAAATACGAGTGGATTCAAAAAATAGAGCGTGGCTCTATTTTTTTTCTTTAATTGGCTGAGTTAGATGATTAAAAAAATGTCTTCCTTCTATTTGTTGT
>NZ_NGLG01000001.1:2611861-2613173 GCF_002140655.1 Enterococcus sp. 3H8_DIV0648
ATTTCACTTTCTTCATATATATTGAATTAACGAGGTGATTAGGATGGTTTTGAAAGAGCTCATAAAACTACCAATTAGTGTTTCTAAAGAAAAATCGATCGACATTTATAAGCAACTGGCTAAAACAAATCTAGTTATCGGTAAAATGGATACGCACATCACTCGTTCATTCATCAACGATACTTTTTTGAACCTTTTATCATTTAACGAATCGGTTCAATCTACAAGGATTGAAGGAACTCAAGTTACATTTCACGACTTCATGGAAAATAAAAACAAAAAAGAAATGGATTGGCAAAACAAAGAAGTTAGCAATTATCATGAAGCTTTGATGTATGGTGTAGATCAAATTCAAAATCATCACATGCCAATTTCCACACGTTTATTGAGAAGGATTCATTCTATCTTAATGGAAGATGCGCGCGGGACTTCTTCAGCAAGTGGCGAATTCAGAAAAATTCAAAACTTTATTGGTCCAAACAATAAAATTGAAGATGCTGTATACATCCCTATTCCTCCAAACGAAATTAACTCATATATGGAAAACTTAGAATTCTTTATCAATGGAGAGAATCACTACTCTTTCGACATTGACAAAAAAGATTCCGAAGAGTATTTTCCATACGATGCCTCTCCTTTGTTGAAAATGGCGATCGCGCACGCTCAATTTGAGTCTATTCATCCATTCTTGGATGGGAATGGGCGATTAGGTCGGATTTTACTTGTACTAGTCTCTGTAAAAGAATCTTTAGTTTCTTCACCAATATTTTTTGTAAGTGAAGAACTAGAAAAAGAACGGATCAGATACTATAACAGTCTAAACAGCACTCGTGGTCAGAAACCGGATTGGAGCACTTGGTTGCTCTTTTTCCTACAAGCATCTGAACGAATGGCAAACAATATCATTCAAAAACTACTAAGTGCTGAGCAATTAGCTACTACCGGTATGGATAATTGTGAGACAGACATGCAAAAAAATATCTGGCTCGCTACCTTTACTAACCCGATTGCTACAGCGAAAGAAATTAGCTCTTTTCTCAATATACATCCAGCTACAGCAAAAAGAGGATTGGATTTCTTGGTTACTAAGAACATGCTTGATCGAGATGACTCGAAGAAACGAAATCAAAAATACTACAATTATGATTTAATCAGAGCGATCCAAAATTAAATAACTTAGACACTAAATTTTTTAGTGTCTTTTTTTCATGACTTCCATGATTCGCGTGGTTAGCATAGTTTTTTTGATTTCTTCTCCCCGTAGTATTGTTACTTCAAAAATATAATCGTCATCTTTCATATGACCCTAGTT
>NZ_NGLG01000001.1:2614152-2621657 GCF_002140655.1 Enterococcus sp. 3H8_DIV0648
GAAATGTTGCGAACAAAACCTAAAATTAAAAATGTCGATATTATTTGTATTAAATGGGATGGTAAAAGTTTTTCTATCCTTGCATGATAAGCCCAGACGGTTTCTGGAATTCGATTACCTATTCACTCATTTAATCCTCTGCTACTCTAGTTGCCGCAAAACGAAAAAAACATCAATCAATTTATTATCTTTTATTCAAAACACAAATAACCGGCCAAATCTTGAAAGATTTGACCGGTTATTTCTTTATAAAAGGGGAGCTTTCCCTTTTAAATCTATATTAATACGACAGGGGCAAGGTTTCTTTGAGTTCAGTTTTTGCTTCTTGGATTTCTGCTTTGACTTCATTGTGACTTTCTTTTAGCGCTTGTTTTCTTTCCTTGCCGCTTTCTTTTAGTTCGCTTTTCACTTCTTTAGAAGCTTCTTTTACTTCATCTCTGCTGTCGTGTAAGTCGTTCTTGATTTCATTTTTTACTTCTCGTAATTCTGTCCGAATTTCTGATTTCCATACCGGGCGGAAAATGTAACGGTTCACTGTCATTAAGCCAATGCAGGCAATCCCCAAAATCAATACTGTAATATCTAATCCATTTCTTTTCATTTTATATATCCTCCCGTTTTCTACCAACTGTAACAACCAACGTTTTTTTCTGCTTTATTACTACACTCTCATAATAAGAGATAATCGGAAGCGTTTCGTCCAACCAAAGCCCTATTTTCTTCTCGGATAAAAGGCTTGAATGACCACGAAAATGACAAAGACGTGAAAAAAGAGCCCATCACAGGCTCTTCATCAGATTATTTCTTGTAGTAGATGATCGCTGTTGCCAGACTAATCGCTAATACACCTAAGATCAGGAGCTCGGTTCCTTTATCTTCTCCCATTTTCGGCAGGCTGCTTTGATAGCTTGTGGTTGGACTTTTGCTTATATATGAAGAAGTGCTGATTGGTACGTTTGTATTTTCTGCGTTGGGAGTGGTTGTTTTTAATTTCAATTCACTCATTGCGGCAGTCAAACGTTGGATCAGATCATTTACCTGCGCTAATGTTGCTTTGCCGGATGCAATCAGGCGATTCGCTTCGTCCTTTAAATCCATGACTTTTTGCCAAGAGTCTTCTGTATATAGCGAGCGAACTTTTTGATTGAAGTCAGCGAGTAATTTTTCCAGTCTTGCTAGTGCTTCTTTTAATGATTTGTTGGATTGTGGTTGTTCTCTTTTTACCAGCTTTTGTACTGCTGCGGCTAAATTTTCTTTTGCGTTGTTTACTTCGTTCAGCGTTACGTTTTCTGGATTTTCTTGTCCCTTTTTGAGAACTTTTTCTGCCTGAGCCTTTGCATCAGCAACGGGTTGCCATGATTCAGGGGTGTACTCTTCTGCTTTTTTGTTATTCGCTTCATTTACTGCTGCCTGCAGCTCTTTCAAAGCCTGCTCGATTTCCTTCGTATCTACAGGCGGCTGCTCCGTAGAAGGTGCGACTTCTTGAATCACTTCTTCTAAGTTATCAGAGGCTGCATCTAATTGTTCGAGTGTGGCTTCTTCGTTATCAACGATCTCGTGCGCTTTGTGGATCTCGTCATTCAGTTTCGCAGCATCATCTGGCGTTAGTTCGGTTTCGTCGATACTTTCAGCTTCATCAATGATATCTGTTAGCTGGTCAATCGCTTCATTGATCGTTCCACTGGCTGAGCCGCCGCTTCCGTATACGTTCACCGAAGCATTTCGATTTTGCGGCTGACCGGCTTCATCATTGGTACCTGCGCCATTAATATAGCGTGTCGTGGAGGCATCGACTTTTGTTTTGTAGGTAATGACTGCGGAGGCGTAGTTATTTATCGTACTCGCACTGCCTAGATTGTCTAAATATAACTGGAAGCCCGTATCCGTTTGCGTGACTTTTGTCCAAGAATTTTCGATATCTTTGCCAGGCACTAAGGAATATTTCTTCAAGCTTTTTTTATTTGTGTCACGATAATTAACTATAAATGAGTTCGTCAGTAAGATTTGCCCCGGTCCAATCGTATCGAGAATCTGCGGCTGAATAAGTCGCTGTTGGGCATTGTTAATGGTAATTGTCCAATTAATAATGGATGGATCATTTTTATCGAAGGCCCCGCTTTTGAAGACTACCGTTGGATTGTTATTGCCGGTCGTCGTTCCAGCGCTTTTCCGGACAGTTAGCTGGACATCGGTGGTCGCGCCATTCACAGGCATCGCAAGTGTATTGGCTCCATCGGTTACCTTCGTTTTATCGAATTTAGCCCAGAAAAACAAAGAACCGTTAATATCGATTTTTCCTTCAACCGAATCGGTAAAGGTCAAAGTCATCAATCCTGTTGCTGCATCGGTTGATGCATTCGCAATAATATTTCCAGCAGCGTCCATTAAAGGAAAATCGGTATAATTAACCAGCTTCAATTGCTCTGGTAACTGAATGGTCATCGTTTCATTTGGATGAACCGCTTCGGGAATAGCAAACGTATAATGAACTTTGATCTTATCGGAATCACTCACTTTGGCTAGTGAATTACCAGCAATATCTGTAAATGACACATCGGTAAAATACTGACTCCCGTGATCCAACGCTGCCGTTGGTGCCGCTTTTTCAGTTACAACCGATGATTTGTCGGTCGAGTCTTGTGTTGAAGCAGTGGTTGTTTTATGTTTATCAGTTGAATTTGTTCCAACCGAAGAAGTATGGTCACTAGTAGGTTGAGTCGTACTTTCTTCAACTGCTTTCGTTTCTGAATTCAGGGCTGTTTCACTCGTCGTGGTGCTGGACAATTCCTCAGCATTTCCATACATCGGCGAGGCAATACCGAACAACAAAACGCCAAATAAAATGATAATCTTCATTTTTTTCATTAGTGCTCCTCCTCTATGCTATAAAGAATAGCGCATTTAGAGAAATCTATACACGATAAAGAACTTGCAAAAATTTCCTTATAGGAGAAGACGTGTCCGGCAAATGCTATTTCATTTACTTCAGTGATCTTTGTCTGACTTCTCGTTGTCAAGCGATTCCCAAGAATCGTAACGCTCCATCGCCTCTAGTAGAAAATGAACTGTGGTCTCAACATTGTCGCTATCCATTTTATATGTCCTAGCCATCGCATTACTCGGTGTCGGATTAGGTTTGGCTCTCGTTAAAAAAGTACAATCTTTATTGCGAGCAGCAGAATTTATCATCGATTCACTTTTACAAACCGCAAAATCGTATTTTTATGCGTAAACAATTGGACCGCAATCTACGAAAGAAAAATCCCCAATCCTGAATTTCTTTTCAGTTATCGCTTGCGCCAACTGACGGCTCTCTATAAATTCATCCGTAACGACTACTAAAAATTGCTTGTTTCCCTGATTAACCAAATAAAACTCTTTACCCAAGTTATTTACCCCGTTGATCAGGTCTGGAATCCCAAAGGCCAATAAAATTCCGAGACCAATATCGATCACCTTCTCGCCTTTTGTCGGCACTTGACTTCCAATCAAGGTTCGAATTTCTGCATCAGGATATTTTTCCCTTACGATTTTATCCTTCTTAACCTTTTTTCTGCCTTTGTCGTAAAGACTCAAATCAATCGCTTCTCTTATGACAGCAACATCCAATGTGTTTCCATCATCAAGAAGATAATCAATACTGACGCCAAGGAGCTTTGATAGCAGGCGCAGGTTTTCAACATCGGGAAGTCCATTATCTGACTCCCATTTAGAAATCGCCTGTCTCGATACCCCAAGTTTTACCGCTAATTGTTCCTGTGTCAGCCCACTATTTTTTCTTGCAGTCTTCAATTTTCCACCCAATGTCATAGCAATGGCACCTCCAATAATGACTGCTTTTCTTTATATTGTCTAATGCAGCCACCTTCTATTCTGAATAGTTTTTTTGTTACTACCAGTCTACAATTGGACGTCTATAGTAGGCAAGAAACTTATTATAGCAAGGACGCAACGCTCCGTAGCATGAGCGTATTGATAGTGATACTATAAAAGAAAAGGAGGCAAGATTTATCATGCACTATTTTGTTAGCGCACTGCCGGTTATTGCTTTTCTTTTTATAAGGCGTATTATTTTAGTAAACTATTCAGCAATGGATGAGTTGGTTTGTTCAACGGAAATCTTGAAAGCGCTATATGCTGATGATAAAAAAATAATTGGAGGTTCTCCTATGTTTTTTCAGAAGAAAACCAAAGACAATAATAGTAGTGATAGTGAACCTGATTTATGGGGACGAGAACCTTTAGAACTCTATGAAAAAATCGGACGCCCGATTGATCGCGATCCTGAAAATCCATTACGTTCAAGTGATGGAAAACCGATCCAAGACTTCATGGTTCTATTTTATAAAGGTAAGCCAGATATCCGCGGGGTGGGCGGTTTACTCTATGCCGGTGAATGGATCAATTACGGCACAAAACTGTATCGCGTAAATACCCTGCTCCAACAGTTAGAATTAAAAGAACTGATTATTGAAGAACTTCAGATAAAGGAGTCCAAATTCTTGGTTAGCCAAACCAGAGTCGATCCACGATTACACTTATTTTATTAAGAAAGGGTCGCTTGTTTTAAATACAACTTATGTAACTAGTTAATAGCGTCCGTTAGCTTACTTTTCAATTTGTATAGATGCTATAATTATGATTACCTACAGATTGAAAGAAGGGTTTTTTAATGTTCAATTGGATAATCTACATTATTCTCCTAGTTTTCGCTGTAATATTCTTTGTTCTTAGCTATCAGTTCCATAAACAAAAATGGGGGAATTTAATAGCTGGCTATAATGATCTTTCTAAAAAGGAAAAATCCATTGTTGATTTCAAGCCAATCAGTCAATCTGCCAGTAAATGTTCATTTGTAGGAGGAATTTACGTGTTATTCATGTTTTTTTTCATTTATTCCCTCCTAGAAAATACAATTAAAACCGCAGTACTCTTGTTTTTATTACCGACAGGTTCTCTGGCATTCATCATTTTTATAGTCGTTGAAATCAGAAAATCTAGAAAGTTTTACAAGTAATCTACTTGACTGATTTATAAGTATGCAATAGCTCCAATTAACAGAGCTATTGATTCATATTAACTCTTCGAATAGACGCAAAAAAACACTCAATTAAATTTTGAGTGTTTTTTTATACCTATCCATATTTGTCTGATTTATTGCGGCACTTCAATTGTACCATAGCTTGCAACTGAAACACCGAATGGTAATTTAGCGGCGTAATCATCAATCCAAGTTGTTGCTGCTTCTCTAGTGTCGAACATATTTTTTCCAGAGACAACATTGTATTTTGTATCCTGTCCTTTATCCACCGTTAACCAAACTGTCCATTTACTTTTAGGAACAGGAGTCGTAGTTTTATTAACTCCATACCATGCGATACCTTCGTTTCTCCAGCCCGCTCGTAGTAAAATCTGTTGTTCATTATTGTTGACAGTATAGTTATGTGATCCAGCCTTCGCATTTGGATTGTAAGCACGATACAAAGGTACTGATTTCTTAGTGTCTGAATACCAGCCAATACCTTCATAACGCCAACCAACACTTACTAAGTGATTCTTTTCAAAAAGATGAACCGTATAATGGTGATCACCAGCATTAGGATTATACAATCGATATACAGGATCGCCACTATTCGGAGCATACCAACCAATGCCTTCATAACGCCAACCAGCGCTTTGGACTTTATTTTTTTCGGTTAGATTCGCAGTATAAAAATGTTCTCCACTATTCGGATTATACAATCTATACATATCCGCTGCATCTGCTTCTGTGGTGTTTGCTAATGCAACACCCCCAACTCCTAATAAAACACCTAACCCGACTACTAATTTCCCTAAAAATCTTTTTTTCATCAGAGAACACTCCTAGCCTATTTTATTGAATCGTAATTGCGCGTCCGTCACGTTCTGCATTGAATTGGCCCATTGTTATCCAAGCTCTAGCCCCATGATCGTATAGCATATTCTTTCCACCGCTACCTGCTCCGGCATTGCTTGAATAATACAACGGATCATAGACTAAGAATTTCCCGCCGTTATAGCCTGCAATCACTTTACAATGATTTCTATTCTTATCAGCATTATTTTGGTAAGAAGAATAGCCATAATAAAGAACTGGCTGACCACTTAACACGCGATTAATGATTTGAACTGTATTTGATCCTGAAATATCGACTGTGTTCCCGCCGTATGTTTTACCATAAGCCGCCAAGGCGTTTGGTTTGATAACCCAACCAAAACCAGCGCCGGTATAAACGTTTCCTTTTTGTCCGTTTGGATTGCTAGGATACATTGGTAACTTATCTTGCATAGTTTTTAGACTCGGTCTGATATTCTTTGATCCTAAAAGCATTGCCAATGAAGCCGAAGCACAGCCCCATGGAGCTTTTACAGGTGTGTATTGACTGATATAAGGAACGCTATTAATGACATTCGTTGATTTTGCGGTGATCGCTCCGCCAGTAACTGACCATGAGACACCTTCATATCTCCAACCACGTTTAACGAGATCATTCTTCTCAGATTCCAACAACGTATAATGATGGCTTCCCGCATCGCGGGCATTGGGATTGAATAAACGATAGACCTTTTTCCCGCCATTTGGAACTTTCCAAGCCACGCCTTCATAGCGCCAGCCTGCACGTTTGATTTTGTTAATTTCATTGTAGTCTTTTGTATAAAAATGTTCCCCTGAATTTGGATTGTAAGCACGGTATAAATCGCTGCCGCTGCCATCAATCTGCATACTAATGCCTTCATAGACCCATCCAAGTGACATTAGATTGTCTTTTTCGCCACCATTCAAGGTGTGTAAGTGTTCCCCTGAATTCGGATTATACACACGATAAATCGGTTTTAAGCTAACCGCTGCATAAACTTCAACAGGTAATGACGCACTTCTAGCATCTTCTGCTACAATCTCATCTGTTTCAGGATCGGGAGCCATAACCTCTTGTTCTGGTGTTGCTCTTTTAGCCGGAGAAAGATTCGTCACATCTGGACTTACAGCTTCCTCCTGCGTATCCTGACTGTCTTCGGTCTGGCTAGACTCTGTCTGCTGCGTTTCAGACATACTAGTTTCTGTCTGAACGGTTTGAGATGACTGTTCAATCGTGTTCTCTGCTTGCGCAATACTCCCTATTCCTAATGGGATTGTTAGTAACCCAACAACCAATAAATTCCAACATTTCTTTTTCATAAACTACCTCTTTCCAATTTGACATAAGTATCACATTACTATTATACATGAAAATGATTTTAAAAATGAAGTTTAGCGGTTACATTTTGCTATTTTTCCGTTTATAACTAAAAAACAACATTCCTTATTGAAAAGAGACGACATTTTTATAATAATAATACACCGAAGTCGTTTTATAATGTATTTGAAAAGACAGATCAACATAACGATTTCCGAAAAAAATACTAGCCGAATATAGAAAATCCCCTCAATAGAATTTATCACTCGCGCCTGACAAACTCCGCATTTACAAAGCGCTTTCTTAGAT
>NZ_NGLG01000001.1:2622286-2630129 GCF_002140655.1 Enterococcus sp. 3H8_DIV0648
ATATATAATAGGGCTCCATTATAGGTGTATAATTATCTTAAAGGGGGGCTAGTAAATGAGTTACGTATTGGGAACCATTTTCTTATTATTAAGTGTCTGGCAGTTTGTCATGTTTAAGCGATCACTCACCCACTTTAAGCAACGGGGAGACAAGAATACCTCTCCTTTTATTATGTTAGCACTATGGAGCGGCTTGTTATTTGCCCTCACGTTTTTAGGCATTGCGATCTCTTGCTTTTTTTAGATTATTCACGCTTTATTTAAGAGACGTTATGTCTCTTTTTTTATTGCTCCCTCTGTGATCCTCTCAGCTGAATTTCAAAATTAAAAATATTTCATAAAAGATGCTGATTTTTGATTATTCAGGATAATTTAAAATAACTAATGATAAAAATTGGGATCAATCAAATATAAGCTTTCATACCAATATCTATCCTACTATTATTTCAGACTAAAAAGGGAGATAATATAACGGTTTATATCGATTGGTTTCGTAGGAAAGGACTTAAAAAAAAGCAGTTATTACAGTACCTATGTTGGGGTTAGTAATATCATGCTGGAAGCCGTGATACAATAATCGTATTCAAATAGATCATTAAGCCCATACAACCCATGTGCTTTTTTTTTAACGGTTTTGAAATTCCGATGAAGACTCCGCTCTGCTGACTAAACTTATCTGATTACATAAAAAATACATTTACAAGCCCTCCTCTTTTCAATATAGTGAGAAAAAAGGAGGGCTACTATGACACTCATGAGCAGACTTAAACCCAATATATTCTTATTCATCGGAATGATGATCGTTTTACTTAATGCGCTTTTTATGAATTTCAATTTTCTTATGAACATCCTAGGCTTCGTTCTTATACTTTTTTCCAGCGATATCACGAAATTGATCAATAACCACCTAAAAAGCAATCATTAATTGATCGCTTTTTTGATTGTTACCAGCCTAAACAGATAGGAGATGCCTGTTAATTTTAGTGACAATACTGGTTTGAAAGAATAATTCTCTAGGCATTATGATGCATCGATCAACTATTAATAAAGAGTCTGTAGATTATTTGGTTGTTCCTTCAAGATAGGCATGCTATCTTTATTAAAAATAACTTCAGGAGTTACACAATGACTTATAAAGATAGGAAAAACTATTTACTTTATACCTCGGTTGCCTTTTTAGTGGGGGCAGCACTTTATGGTATTTTATCTCTATTAATGGTTCTCTCTCCCGCAACTGAATTGTCATCATTTACTAAAATCCTCTATTTTGCTGCCGGCACCCTTTTAGGCGGATACTTGATCGGCTCAATTCTTTCTGGAATATTTATGTTTAGTTCATTCATAAAGAAGCAATCTAAAAAGTTTAAGATTCTTGCAATCATCTTCTTTTTCATTACGATCCAGCTTATATTTTTCGTTGGATTTTTTGCTACACTTCCCTACTATATATACAACCTCATTCACGTTCGCCAACGAAGAATTATAGTTGAAAAATAATTTTTGATATTTTATCGAAAACACGCCTGAAAGCAGCAAAGACTGCTCGCAGACGTGTTTTCATTTAATCTAATCCATTAAAAATTTTCAATGCACTAGTAACGTTTTCCTTGATTGCGTTAGTAGCGGCTAAGGATAACTCATCAAAGAAATATTCATCCTGTTGAGTTAAGCACTTCTTTTCCACCGCTTCTCCAGCGGCTAGATTCATATAGGTATAATAGTTGATTTTGCGTATTCCAGCAGCAATAGCTTTTTGATAATCTGCCTCTGAAACACCTGATCCGCCATGCATTACTAATGCCGCCTCGTTTGTCGCTATCCGAATTGCTTTGATCCGTTCGAAGTCCAGATTCGGTTCCATCATATATTTTCCATGCACGGTCCCAAAAGAAACTGCCAAGCTGTCTACTTTCGTTTTTTCAATAAATTCGCTGGCTTGTTGCGGATTTGTAAAGAGATCAGCATTACCGAAATCGCTGGCTTTTGACGAACGCCCTTCTCCACTGCCAATCGCAGAGTTTGTCATTTCACCTAATTCTGCTTCAACAGAGACACCGACACTGTGGGCAATCTTAACTAATTCCGCCGTTTCCTTTACATTAGTGTCATAATCCTTCAATGAAGCATCATACATAATAGAAGTAAAACCTAGGCGAATGGCTTTGACACATTCCTCTAAGCTCGCTCCGTGATCTAAATGAACTGCGACAGGAACTTTGGCTTGCTTTGCAAACTCGACCATGACCGGACCGATCTCTTCAATTGAAATCAAATGTTCATGAACTTCTGCGTGTTGAATGATCACGGGAACGTCCAACTCTTCTGCTGCTTGAATGACTCCCCGCAGTGATTCCAAATTAGGAACATTGAAGGCTCCCACTGCTCGTTGCCGCTTTTTGGCATCCATCAATAAATCTTTGACTGTTACTAACATCCTTACTCACTTCTTTCTTGTTCAAAATCGATGACAATCCGAAACGCATCGGTATTCACAGCTTCATCAAACGCTTTTTCAATTTGACTTAGCGGATAAATCTTTGTGACAAACGGTTTCACATTGACAACACCTTGGCTGATCAAGCGAGCTGCTCGAATGAAATCTCGTTTGTTTGAATTAGCTGTCCCCATGATTTTCTGTCCTGTTTTATGGATATGATCGAAAGTTACGCCGACTGGTTCATCAGGATAATAGGAAGAATACAAAATCATCGTTCCTGTATTAGACAGATTTTCTAATAAGCCAGGAATCAACGCTGAATTTGGCGTGGTATTAAAAATAATCTGAGCACCTAGACTTTCCGTATAGGATAAGACTTTCTCCAATAAGTTCTCTTTAACAGGATTGATGATCTGAGCTGCACCTAGTTCTTTGGCTAATTTCAAGCGCTCTTCATTAGGATCTGAAACGATCACAATAGCACCTCTTTTTTGAGCCAATTGCAAATGCAGCATTCCCATGATCCCAGCTCCTACGATTAGAACATAATCACCGAAATTAACTTCGGCAGTCTCAACACTGTGAAGAACACAAGACAACGGCTCTGTTAATGACGCTTCAGCGGGGGCGACATTTTGGTAGCTAAAAATATTTTCAGGGTCTACTACTAAGTATTCCGATAATCCGCCCATCCCTTTGTACGGCAATCCCGGCTGCTGTTTGCTGTGATCAAAGTTCAAACAGTTTTGTTCCTCACCAGTTCGGCAGTAATAGCAATGACCGCAGGCTAAATTCGTCCCAAAAACAATTTGGTTCCCGATCTGCCAATCGCCTTCGACCCCTTCCCCCAGTTGAACAATTTCACCAGCGATCTCATGGCCGCCAATAAACGGGTATTCCACTTTTTTTACACCTGTGTAAACTCTTTGTTCCCAAGTACAAATTGCGCAAGTATCAATCTTCATCAAAATCTTTCCATTAGGAACTTCTGGTAATGGTGTTTCTTCAACTACTAGATTTTTAATATCGTAAAATACGGACGTTTTCAAAAAAATTCCCTCCCTTAGATAAATAAGAAGAAGCGGCGTTAGATGGCCCGAAGCCTTCACCCTAACGTCGCTTATTCATTACAATGAGTTAACAACTAACCCTAGTGCCGCTAAAATTGCGCCTCCAACGATTTGAATCACTAATACTTTGGTTGGTGTATATTTTTTATGCTTCAATAGATAATAAGTAAGCAGTGTTACCCCTAGTGGAAGGATACCTTTTACTAGACTGTCCAATACATCCGTTTGAATGGATAAGCTTTCTTTACCACTTAAATGCACACTCAATGGTGTGGCCACCTTCACGAAATTCGCGGCCAACGACCCAATAACAATCGCGCCGAGCGTTTGAGAAAAGGTCATGATGTAAGACAGCCGACCACCGGCCATCATCTTTTGAATCCCTTCCTTACCTTGTTCGTAACCTTGAATCCACAAGAAGTATGCGATGACCGTCATAATGATCCAATGCAGAGCAAAGAACAACACTGGACCCATGAAGATATTTCCCTTAGCACCAAAAGGTAATGTGAAGGATAATAGAATCGGTATTAATGTTCCTTGCCATAAGGTATCACCAATCCCAGCCAAAGGTCCCATTAACCCAGTCTTCAGTCCGTTGATCGTCTGATCATTGATATCTGCTCCCATTGCTCGTTCTTCTTCCATCGCAATGGTCATTGATAAAACAGGACCGCCGAATGAAGGCTCGGTATTGAAAAATTGCATATGCCGTTCTAAAGCAGCCTTCATTTCATCTTCATCTTTCCCATAAAGCTTTTTCAAAATAGGGCTGAACGCATGAACAACGCCGGTAGCTTGCAACCGTTCATAATTGTAGTTTGCATGCGAGAAGAAGGTCCAACGCCAGAAAGCTTTAACTACATCTTTTTTAGTCAACAGCTTTTCTTTTTTTGTTTCTATCGTTTGATCCATTATGCCAAGCCCCCATTCTTATCTTTCAAATATAATTCAGTAAAGACATAACCAATAATGGCTGCGAAAATAGCGATTGGCACAGATGGTAAGCCAGAATAGATCGCTAACATAAAGCCAAATGTGAAGAATAGCAAGGTTCCTTTTCCGTTCATTGCCCGCAGATTCATCGCAATCCCTAATGCTGGTAAGATGCCTCCAATAGCTGAAAGAACATCTAAAGGTCGACCACTTAAAGCATCCACGATTCCTTCTACTGCATCCGCTCCAAGATAAGCAGCCAATGCGACAGGAACAACAGTAATCAAAAGTAAAAATAATTGCGGTGGTACGATATGAAGCCAATTAATTCGATCGATTTTTCCTTCTTCTGCGGCTTTATCTGCCATATGAACAAATGTGATGTCTACCGTCATATGAGCAACCCAGATCAGAGTTCCTAGTAGACCGATTGGCACGGCTAAGGTTACTGCAACTGCGGGTTCAACTTTTGCTGCCATCGCTAAAGCGGTTCCAAGAGTTCCGGCAAGCGCTGGGTCCATGGCAACAGTTCCCCCAGCTGAGATAAAGGCAAGATATGGCAAGTTAATTGCCGCCCCGATAATACAGCCTTGCACCGGATCACCTAAAATCAAACCAACAACAGTCCCATTCACTAATGGTCGCATCCAACCGTGAGTCCCCACTAATGACAGCCAGGGTGTTCCATTAATCCCGAGGTAATAGACGACACCAATCAAAATTGCTTGGATGAGGCTTATTTTCATTTTGACACTTCCTTTACTAAAATATTGTTTTAAAGCAATCCTTCAATTGCTTGCGAACCTTGATCCGGAATAACATGAATCTTCATTTTTACATCGTTGCCGACAATTTTTCTAAATGCTTCTTTTTCTTCTTCTGACGCTGAAATATTTTTGTGGAAGGTTTTCCGATCTTTCCGTGCACCCATACCGCCGATAATAATCTCCTCAAACTTCACACCTTTTTCAATTAGACTCAAATAGGTTTGAGGTTCTTTTGCTAAAACAATAATCTTATGACCATCTGGAACATTCGCTAATAATGCTGCTCCATCATCAATGCCTAAAATAGATAACTTAATCCCACTTGGCACTGCCATGGACATGATGGACTTAGTAAATTCATCACCTGCTGTTGCGTCATCGACAATAACGATGTGATTCCCTCCTGTAAATTGCAACCAAGCAGTCATTACCTGCCCATGAATCAAACGATCATCTATTCTTGCTAAAACGATTTCTCCCATTTTAGAACACTCCTTTTATGAATTTAATTTAGCCATTTCTTCTAAGAATTCTTTGATACCATCTTTTCCTGCATTCATCGCCGCCTGATACATCGTTTCCAAATCAGCTCCGATCATTCGTTGATTAAATGCTTCGATCAACATCGGAAGATTCACTCCTGAAACAAGGCGATACTTGTGATCTTTCAACTTGTTAAAGGACATCGCCGCCTGATTGTAAGGACTCGCTGAGAACAGATCAACTAAAACTAAAACGCCCTCTCCTTGATCCAGCTCACAAATCCCGGCTTGAATTTTTTCACTGAACTCAACAATGTCATCACCATGTTTTAAACCTAGCGTTTGATAGTCCTCTTGCTCCCCCATAATAAGACTTAGACTATCCATCAATCCTGTAGCCATTTCGCCATGAGTCACGACTAAAATTCCTGTCACCTTTGCCACTCCATTCATAGTTAATTTAATTCCGGATTACCAAGTAAAGTGCATTACTGTTTTGTTCCAACCAGGATTTTCAACAAATTTTTCCATAACTTTCGTAAAATCTTCGCCTGAGGCAATTTCCGATAGTTGTTTAGGTAGAATTTTACTTAAAGCTTCTCGATATGCTGCGTCTTTCATACCTTCAACGACTGCTTCAAAATCAACTGTGGATGAACGACTGCTGCCATGTGCGGTGATCCCTTTTTCCAAAATATCCCGTGTATCGATCGGAACTAATTCCTCCGTCACACCCATAAAAATGATATCTGCTAACGAATCCGCAATTTCAATCGCCTGGTTTAAAGCACTTTCGCTGAATTTACCGCCGGTACATTCAATCAAGACATCAAACTTTTCTTTGGAATTTTTAAAATCATAGGTCAAAACATTCTCAGTCCGGGCAAAATCAAAATGAGCCAGCTTGTCGTCTGCCGCACCGAAAATCACAAAACGTTCTGCATCTATTCCATACAAGTACTTCAACATGACAGCTGTAAAGTAACCGACCGGTCCGTCGCCAAAAAGAGCAACACAGGTATCCGCCTTTTTCAGCTTCTCTTCTACGTGACTGATCGCATGATGTGAAACAGAAGATAATTCCGATAAAACAGCAATTTCATTAGGAATCTCGTCCGGAATTTTAACTAGACATTCCTCGGGATGAACCAATCGGCTTTGGGCCAAGCCATCGTAGCCGCTTCCTAAGAAGGCATTTCCTTTAGAGTAATTCACAGGTACATCCGGTTTTTGCTCAATTTCTGGATGTAAAATTTGGCCTGGAATATTCGGAACAACTACTACTCGATCCCCGACCGCGAACTTATCTGAATTTGTTTCCTTTACTACACCAATTCCTTCATGTAATAGGGCCATCGGTAATTTTTTAGCTAACGCTTCGGGCCGACGCAATCCGGCAAAATACCTTAAATCCGCATGACAAATACTCGCATAAGTCGGTTCTATCGCTACCCAACCAGCCGGGATTGTTCTCTTTTTTTGAACTTCTTTAATCACTCCTGGTTCAACAAGACTAAATACTCTTGATTCAACCGTTTTATCCATTCTAAAATTCCTCCTCATTTCGATGCTCGTTTCCACTCTTTATTGCTCGTTTACGAGTATAGCATCGTTGATAACTTTTGTAAACGTTTTATTTACTGAAAAAAATTAAATAATTTATATGTCTAATGTGATCTTCCTATTTAGATTTCAAAGAAGCATTGATATTACCCTTTAAACATACTACATACGAGATTCATGAGCGTCTCGTGGGCTCGGAGATGTGTATAAGAGACAGCCAGAGAGCCGCCTTCGCCACTGGTGTTCCTCCATATATCTACGCATTTCACCGCTACACATGGAATTCCACTCTCCTCTTCTGCACTCAAGTTTCCCAGTTTCCAATGACCCTCCCCGGTTGAGCCGGGGGCTTTCACATCAGACTTAAGAAACCGCCTGCGCTCGCTTTACGCCCAATAAATCCGGACAACGCTTGCCACCTACGTATTACCGCGGCTGCTGGCACGTAGTTAGCCGTGGCTTTCTGGTTAGATACCGTCAAGGGATGAACATTCTACTCTCATCCTTGTTCTTCTCTAACAACAGAGTTTTACGATCCGAAAACCTTCTTCACTCACGCGGCGTTGCTCGGTCAGACTTTCGTCCATT
>NZ_NGLG01000001.1:2630229-2668194 GCF_002140655.1 Enterococcus sp. 3H8_DIV0648
TACTACTATCAAACAATTCCAATTGAACAGAAATATAATTATTAACAAAAACCAATTTCAAATTAAATAACAATATAATTTGTGAAAAAGTCTTTTTAATAAAAATAGAATACGCTTATCGCTCGTTATCGCTCGAATACGTGCGATAACTAATTGTTTACATTGACA
Source organism: Enterococcus sp. 3H8_DIV0648 (assembly GCF_002140655.1). NCBI lineage: Bacteria > Bacillati > Bacillota > Bacilli > Lactobacillales > Enterococcaceae > Enterococcus > Enterococcus sp. 3H8_DIV0648. The sequence continues at coordinate 2,630,398 of NZ_NGLG01000001.1, forward strand.
AGTCGAGCCATTTTTCTTAGAATAAAGGTCAAATCAGCTTTTAAAGTTATTCATATGGTCTTGAGTACTTGAAAAGGCGTGAGGGGGAAAGAAGATGTTGACTGGTGAGCGACGAGTAAAACTACTAGATGCCATTGAAAATAAACAGTTTATCTCTGTGTCTCAGCTTTCTGAGATTTTTCAAGTTCATGAAACGACGATTCGAAGAGATCTCGACGAACTGGAATCTCAAGGATTAGTTGTAAGAATTCATGGCGGAGTAGTCCCCGCAAGTATCAAGCAAGATGAACCTGTATTTGAGGATCGGGCAACTGAAAATATCACTGAAAAAACGCGCATTGGAAAATATGCTGCAAAATTTATAAAAAGTGGTGAAGCAGTCATTTTAGACTCTGGAACCACAACTCTGCAAATCGCAAAAACTTTAAACGAAATGCCGCAGCTACAAAATATTACGATTATCACGAACGATGTGAATATCGCTTCGGTTTTACGATCAAACAGATCGATCACTACGATCGTAACTGGCGGAACCCTTTTTCATGATAGTTATATGTTAAACGGTCAAATCGCTAATGAATCATTACAGCAATTTAGTGTGGATAAGGCTTTTATCGCGACACCCGCACTTAATGTGGAAAAAGGTCTGACGCATTTTAATGAGTTGCTGATTACGACTAAAAAAAATATGATTACTGCTGCTGCCAAAAGAATTGTCGTCACTGATCATACAAAAATTGGCCGCCGCGCTCTGTATACCTTCCTGCCAATTGATAAAATTGATTTGTTGATTACAGATAACCAAACAGACAAAAAATTAATTGATGAAATGTATAAAAACGGCATCAAAAGCATCGAAAGCGTCTAAATCAAAAAGAAGGATTGGCAATAGTTTGCTGATCCTTCTTTTTTCTATTCATATTATTGATAGTCATCAGTGTAAATAGCGTATGAATGCAAAAAAGAGATGGTCCCCCATCTCCTATCGTTCTATAAACGTTGATTCGATCATGATCTTGTCTTTTCTATTATTGATAAATTGCAGGAAGGCTTCCCGTCCGCATTTTGTCAGATGGTAATCGATCGTTGAGAGATTCAGCAGCTTGCTGGCTAACAGATTGTCTTGTCCGACGATCAGCGGAAGCTTTTTGCCGCGATAAAAATCGTAAATTCCCGCACTCACTTCATCGCCGTTAGTCAGAATGGCTTCTACCTGATTTTCTTCGTAAAAGAATTTTCCCGCTCGATAGCCGTCTTCATATGTCCGGCAGTTCCGAACAACATCGGATTGGTCGAAGGTTTTAAAATTCTTCTTCGCCAGCTTTAAAAGGAGCTTGGTACTGTCGCTGTAGCGCTCATTTCTGCCTGTGGTCATACCGATCTTCTTCACGTTATGGTCAAAAAAGTAAGCCATCGTATCCATAAAAGCCTTCTCGCGATCGATCGAAACACTCGCCACGCCCTCATTTGGAACATATTCGCAAAAAATCAGCGGGCCGTATTGTTGATAATCCAAGATCTTCTTTAAGCTATTGATCTTCGAGGTAATGATCAGGCCGTCATACAGCTTGGTAGATAATTCTTCCAGATACCCCAATTCTATTTTCCGATCATAATTCGTGGGCAGCAGAGTGACCTTGTAATTATGATGAAAAGCTTCTTCGGCGATTCCGCTGACGATCTGTTCAAAATAGGGACGATTAAGCGATGGAACGATCACGCCGATATTATAGGTCTTTCCAATACTCAAATTTCGAGCAATGGAATTCGGCCGATAATTCAGCTCGTCTACCAGCTTTAGAATTTCACGCCGTTTTTCCTCATCGACATACGGGTAATTATTGATGACCCGCGAGATCATCGTAGTGGAATATCCAGAAAGCTTTGCTAATTCTTTAATCGTAACCATATCGAACTCCTTATCAAATAAGAGATAATCGCTTCAACGCATTGAAAATACCGTCATCATCATTGGTATCCGTGATCATATCCGCACTTTTCTTGACCGTAAGCGTTGCATTTCCCATCGCCACACCGATTCCCGAAGTCTGCAGCATTTCTCGGTCATTCAAGCCATCGCCAAAGGAAAGAATATCCTCTCTATCAAAACCTAACTGTCCAGCCAATTCCAAAATAGTCGTCGCCTTCGATCCGCCTGTAGGAATGATATCCACCCCATCGTCATGCCAGCGGACAAAATCAAAGGTTGAAAAATGCGGCTCAATCGCCTGCTCCAAGCTATGATCGTAAAAGGCCAATACTTGATAGACCAGCGCTTCAGCTTGGTTATGAACAGGCGGCAAAGCCCCGCCAACATAGCTCATAGCCCTACGCATTTTTTCCAAATCAAAGCTGGAAACCCGATACAATTGATTCAAGGTCACGATGACCGCATCTACCTTTGCCTGCGAGAATCGATTCAACAACTCATAAAGATCAGCGGATGCCAATTCGTTGCCGAAGGTTTGCCGGTGATCGACAAATCCAATGGCGCCATTACACACAATATAATTTTGAAAGCCCAGCAGCTGAATGATCGGCTTAGCATATAATAAACTCCTGCCTGTTGCGACAAACAACGTATGCCCTTGTTCCTTCAGCCTCGTCAAGGCTTCAAGCGTGGAGAAAAGAACTTTTTTATTACTCCCTAACAGTGTACCATCAATATCAAAAACAACCATTTTTTTCTTCGAAGCGGTCAATAAAACTCCCTACTTTCCTAAATGAACATTAGATTTCTTTTCAAACTAGACACGATATGATTCCCGTAATCGATAAACGTGTACCAATTCCGATCATAGAAAAAGGAAAGCGTGTCGACACCTTGTTCATTCATCACAGAAACATCCTTAATCTCAGACAGCTTGATTCGGCTTTTGATATTCTTCGCAAACAATCCTCTAGGCTTTTCTAAAAGCAGCGCATTTCTTTCAAACGATACTGAAACATAATAATAATCCACGCCCAACATATCCGTAATTTCTACTACTGAATTCATCTAAAACACTCCCTTTGCTGTTTTGTTACTCCTAGTCTAAATGATGAAACCAGTTGCAATGCAAGTGTTATTTAACAACTCCCCGACAAGCGAGATATTCAGAAGTTCAAGGGTCGATCGTTCCTTTATATCTGTAGCACAAATACACCTGCGGCTTTTGCAGCCCCGCAGGTGTTGATTGCTTATTCTTGTTTTTTTAACTAGTCTTCTTTCAGTTTTATCGGGACATATCTTTGCATTTGTCGATAGCCCAGCCCTTTTTCAATATCCTTTTGATAAATATTTTCTTCGTCTAAATAAGGCATATTGAACATAAAGCTGCGATTTTTATCGACTTCAAAATTTGTACTTTCGACCCATTGGAAGATTTTGTCTTGAACCTTCTTGATACTCTCATCATCTTCATCGATACTAACTGCCATCGCGTATAACCCGCCGGGAAAATCAATCAGCTGGAGCGGACTGACATCTTCTTTCCTGACGCTATCTTTGACAGCACACACCATGGTAGCTTTATCTTCATTTACCAGCATAAAATCCAAACAGTCAAAAATCACCGGACGGTATAAAGGATAGTGCTGCCATAATTGAAACATATAACCGCCTTCTTTGAAAATATCTTCAAACGTTTGCTCCCCAGAGGTTACGGCCCTAAACGGCGGAATTCTTATCACCATGACATCAGGGATCTTTTTGTCTAATTTATCCGTAATCTCGATCAAACGATTCATGTTTGCAGGTTTGCCGATGTAATCGACGCTTACGATTTGCGTTTCGATTTCTTTGGCTTTGTCATATAGCTGCTTAATATCGGCATTATTAGAAAAATTCAGCTTCTCTATTTCCTCAATAAAGTCGAGGACAATATTTTTCAATTCATTCAGCAGAGAAACCTCATCATCGATATTCTCTACTTTTTTCCCTAATACCTCTAAAACGACATCCGAGCCAGAAGCCCCGAAGATCCGCTTAATATCTTTGATACTGATGTTCAATTTTCGTAAAATAAGGATTTGTTCGATCCGCCGAACCGCATCGTCATCGTACATTCGATAAGGCGAGTCGCTGTTTCGGATACTTTTCAGCAACCCCATATCCTCATAATAGCGCAGCGCACGCGCTGTAATATTGTACTTGTTGGACACATCCCTAATCTTGACTAAATTATTCATAATCCATCTCCTCTTCCCATAACATAGTTCTATTATGAACGCTTACCCAAAGGAAGAGTCAAGTTTTTTTCTAAGCCTTTCCTTCTTACATCGAACAGGGAGATTCTGCGTATCTTAGGATAGAAAGCTGCTGATGGGCCATGCTATAATTGAGGCGAGAAAAGCCTTTCAGCTGAAAGGTGTGAAAAAATGCAAAAATATTTACCAACGAATGACTTGTTGTTTAAGAAGATGTTGACCTCCGAAGATTCCTCGCATATCCTAAAAGCTTTTGTCAAAGACCTGCTAGGCATCGAATTTCAGACCCTTACGCCAAAAGAAACGTATCATATTGACAGTTATAAGAAATCTTATGAAAAAATGGATATCCGACGAACAGAGGTGGACATCCTAGCCACCGGAGAAGACGGCAGCCATGCCACGATTGAATGTCAGATTCAACCACATGACTACTTCCATGAACGAACCATTTTCTATCTGGCAGAGGCCTTTCGCTCACCATTTGGAAATATCGATAAAAAGAAGGAAAAGAAAAAGAATAACTTTTCCAGTCTGCGTCCCGCATATGGGATTAATATTTTGAATTTCCATTTATTTGATCAAAAGGGCGAAGCGCTACAATTGTTTCGCATATTGAACGACCAAACCCATCAGCCTTTTTTAAATGGGGATGGGAAAGAATTATTGATTTTATGTTTTCTCAGTTTAAAAAATCAGCATATTGGAAGACAAAAGGCCGCCTATCATTGGCATTATTTTCTAAAAACCGGAGAAATCAAATCAACTGCACCTGACTATATAAAAGAAGCAAAAAGAAAGATTGAATTCTTAACCTTGGAAAGGAAGGAAAAAGAAATGATCATGAACATTGAAAAATCCAAAGCCATCTCTGATGCCGTCATTGTGACAGCTATGGAAAATGGGCGGAAAGAAGGACGAAAAGAAGAAAAGCGAACCCTAGCAATCGAGTTTCTAAAAATTGGAGTTAGTCCAGAAAAAGTAGCAAAAGCTACCGGACTAGACATCGAAACGGTTCACAAGCTCAAAAATCAGCAAGTATAACCCTGCTTGTTCCTGCAATCGGTTTCTTTTATAATGGATGTATCAAAGCAAAGGAGGCTTTTGTTTGACTAACTTGTGTTTATTATCGGTGATTTGCTCTTAATTCAGATGAAAAATTCATTTATTAAGGAGAGCAAACCATGAACATTACGATTCGAGAAACAACAAAGGAAGATAACGAGATTATCTATCAAGTAGAAAAACGTGCATTTGGAGAATTAGACGAGGCGGACTTGACTGAACTGCTGCTGGCAGATTCGACAGCTCAACCGCTGCTCTCTCTTTTGGCTTTTGCGGAAGATGAAGCAATCGGCCATATCCTTTTTACCAAGGCTTCGATCACAGAACACGAGCAGCTTTCTGTTCAGATACTTGCCCCATTAGCGGTGGTACCAGAATATCAAAAACAAGGAATCGGCGGCATGCTGATCAAGGAAGGCTTACGTCTTTTGAAGAGCAAGCAGGTTGATCTCGTCTTTGTCTTAGGTCATATCGATTATTATCCAAGACACGGCTTTAAACCGGCGTTGCCATTTGGACTGCAAGCGCCCTATCCGATAGAAAAAGGCAAAGAAGACGCCTGGATGGTCCAAGCCTTAAACCAAGATTTATCATTGAAGGACTATTCTGGAACCGTGCGTTGCTCGGATGAGTTTATGCGGCCAGAAAATTGGAGAGAATAGAACGTTCAAACCCTTGTGCCAAGTTGCGGCACAAGGGCTTTTCTATGCGGATAAAATATGTGTTCACTATAAAACGCAAAACAAGACGTCCGCAAATTTCACGGACGCCCTTTTCATTTTCGGGGGAAAACGATTATTTAGGATTTCACTTTATTTATGAACCAATTCCTTTTGCTCAAGTGTTTCGATCAACTTGGGATGAATGTATTCTTTATTTGCCAAAAGCATTTCATCTAGCATTGGTTTGGCAATATCGTAATCACCAACGAGCGGATGAGCAACCATAGCCAGCAATGCCTTGCCATAATCACCTTCAACTGCCGCTTTAACAACCAAGCTTTCGTAATTTTTAACTCCCGAAACCAAACCGTATACGCCTTCTGGAATATTATTTTGAACTAACGGTGTAATGCCGTTTTGGTTTAATACACACGGCGTTTCCACCGATGCGTCATAAGGTAAAAATTCAATCGCGCGTTCATTTTTCACATTCGCAACAATCCACATATCTTCATCATTATAGATTGCGGACAAGGCATCCAGAGCCAATTCACTATAACCTCCGCCTCCACGATTTTTTAAGATTTCCGGTTTGTCGTGTTGATTCGGATCGGACAAGGCTTCATAGATTTCTTTTTCCAAATTTAGAACAATTTCTCCGCGAGTATTTTGTGCCTCATTCAGTTCATTGAATTTTTTATTTCGGTGGAAGTAATATTGGCAATACAGGCTCGGCAAAGCGTTCAATTCTTTTATCAACGTTGGCTCAACGGTTTCGTGAATGTCAGCTACTTTATCAAATTCTTCCTTTGTAATTTTTCTCCCGTTAACACGAATGTTATAGGCGAAATTCATATGATTCAGCCCCACAAAATCGTACTTAACATCTTTGTAGTCCACACCCAATGCCCAGTCTACCCAAGTCCGCGGCCTCATACCGCCCGCGCACAAAGCAATGAACTTGGTGTTGGTATAGTTTCGAACGGCTTCTGCCAAAATTCCTGTTGGATTGGCGTAGTTGATCAGCCAAGCCTCTGGATTGTATTTTTCAACAGCTTTCGCGATTTCCAAAATTGCCGGAATGGTTCTCAAGGCTTTCATGTATCCGCCTGGTCCAGTCGTTTCTTGACCAATAACTCCATATTTCAACGGAATTTTCTCGTCGTTGATACGCGCTTGATTTCCACCTACACGAATTTGTGTCAGCACAAAGTCTTGTCCTTTGACCGCTTCCACCAAGTCCGTGGTTTTCACGATTTCAAACTCTAAACCGTGGAATTTCTTATATCGATTTAAGAAGTCGAACATAATATCCAGCCGCTTCGGATTGATATCCATGATCGTTAATTTTGATACCGGTAATTTTTCGCGACTGTTGGCGAAACCTTCAATAATCTCTGGGGTATATACGCTGCCTGCTCCTATGATTGCAATATTTAGTGACATTTCCTTCATCTCCTAATTAGTCTTTGGTTCCTATAAATTTAAAAAAGTTTTGATGTACTTTTTCATCTGGATTAAAGCCGCGTAATAAAGCCAATTCGTTGGCTAAAACTTGGAATACGATCGAAATTGCTAATTCCACACCGAAGCTGCTGGTTATCGGTGTTAAGTCAATGTCGCCCGCCTCCAAAGTAAAGCAGAGAATATTCGCCTGCTGTTCTTTAGCATATTCGGCGACTTTTTGTGTCAGTCCGCTGGTTTGACCTGAGCCAATGAAAATATGGTGGCTTCCGGCCTTTATCAGCCGATGAGGTCCATGGGTAAACTCCCCAATCTCATAAGCGGGAACTGGCACCATCAGAGTCTCCAGCAATTTAAGCGCCCCTTCATCAATCGTAGCCTTGAATTCTTCATCCGAGGCGACAGTGATATAAGTTGCTTGTTTCCATTCCTGATGTGTCTCGATCCACGCTTCCGTATTTTTCTTTATGACCGGCAAGGCATGAACAATCTGCAGCAGCTCAGCTTTGTTTCTTGCTCTTGTTTCTCCAGAGGTATTAAACGCCATCGCAAGCTGGATCAGTCGTACCACCGTTGCCGAAAAGCCGACTGTTTTAGGACCGATCTTTTCATCTTCACAATATAAGTCGATAAATTGATCGGCGACCTCCCGTTTCCTTGTATCTTTGGTGGCGCTGATCAGTATAGTCGGAACAGCCCGCTTCTTAGCAGCAATAATGGAATCGATAGTAGCGATACTCGTGCCTGTCTGGGAAATCGCCACCAATAAATGGCGGCCCAGTCCTGCTGATTGCGGCAGGTATTGATTCGGTGACAAAAAGAAACATTGCGCACTAGAGGTTGCGGCAAAATAGCGTTCACTGATTCTGGCGGCATTTAAAGAGCTGCCGGAGCCAACGAATACGATTTTTTTATATTCATGCCCGCCCTCTTCAACTTGGATATCTTCAGCCAAAAGCTTAGGTAAAAGTTCAAATTGTTCATCAATAAAGTGATTCATTTGATTCGTGTATTTCATTCGGCCTCACCCTCGACAGTACAGTCAATTTGAATTTCACTTTTTTCTTCTTCACCTGCAGCAAGCTCCAATCTTTCTTTTTCTAACATTTTAAAGAAAGGATAGTAGACCGCACCTGTCAATCCTAACGCAAAAACGCCATATAAAGCCGCGCGCCAATCACCGCCAGAGGTTAAATACTGCATCAAAATTGGCGGCGTTGTCCACGGAACCGTAGCAACAGGCCGTCCGATCAGATCAAAATGCATCAAGGCATAAGCAATGATTGCCAAAAGACAGTTGCAAAGCGTATAAGGAATCATCAGGATCGGGTTCAAAACAACCGGCGCACCAAAAACAATTGGTTCATTAATCTCAAACAGACTCGATGGAAATGACAGTCTTCCCAAAGTGCGAAGCCCTTTCTCCTTCGAAAACATCATGAAAATCACCAGCATCATGGTCGCTCCGCCGCCGCCGATAAAGATAAAATTAACGAAACCAGCCGCTGTAATATAAGGTGCAGGCTGTCCAGCCGCAAAGGCTTCCGCATTTGCTCCCAGCATCGTCAAGAAGATCGGATCAGCTACCGATAGAACCGCACCGCCATGGATACCAACACACCACAGCAAGGAGCGTAAAAACATAAATAAAACAATTCCCGGCAAGGTATTCAAACCCATTACCAAAGGACTAAATAAAGCATTCAAGCCCGCATTTATGTCAAAGTTCAAGAGAATTCTGATAATCCAGAAAAATGAAAGAGATAAGAGCAGCGGCATTAAAATTTCAAATGACTTCGCAATCGCCGGCGGTACACTATCCGGCATTCGAATCGATAAATTCCGTTTCAAACAGAAACGATATACCTCAACGACGATAAAGGAAATCAAAATTGCTGAAAAGACACCCAACGTCCCAAAGTTCTCCGTCTTTAAAGCAAAAGCCCCTTCGTCATTTAACCCAGTTTGCACTAACAGAAAACTTACCAAAGACATCAAGACACTGCGGATAGAGTCGATGTCATAGACTTTTGCCAGACTATAGCTGATACCGATCACCGCGATCAACCCTAAAACACTAAAGGTCACAGACGTTGGCACCATCAAGACATTCTTATACGGCTCAATGAACTTCTGATATCCTTGCGCCGGAAACTGCGCTAAAATCATAAAGATCGAGCCGATAATGGTAAACGGCACAGTCAAGATCATGCCGTTTTTTACAGCAACCATATAGCGATTCTCACCCAATTTGGTTAATGGCGGGGAGATTTTCTGATCAACAAAATTTACAAACTTATTCATTTTCTTCCTCCTCAATAATTTTTTTAATGGTTCGGTCAAATTGAATTGCTTTATACAAGGTCGTGCTTTCCTCAAGCTCAACATGCTTGCTCAAGAAAAAATACACCTTTCTAACGCGACTCAGCTCATTGTTGTTGCGCCATCTGACCTGAATCGGCAATTCAAATTTCAGCAGACTGCTTCTTGTAACTTTTTCCGTTTCTAAGACAAGAAGTGCCGCTTGTTTTTCGATCCAAAAGGTTGGATTGATCTTATCCTCTTCAATCAGATCAAACCAGTTTTGCTCTGAGACGGGATATTGTTTTAATACGATCGTCTTGATCATAGCGAGTACGTCATCTTTACGCTTCTTATCTGGAACCTCCAGCAAAAAGGTCTGATAATCGAACTGTTCTTCAACCGCCGAGACAATCTTTTCCGCTCGTTGATAAGCGATCCTTTCTCGCAGCAGTTCCAATTGTTTTGGATTATTTAGATCAATTTCGTTTCTGGACTTTGCTGTGTTGCTGTCAGGTGAAAAAGTGACCGCCAACTCCATATCGGCATATTCAAGAGAAGCCTCCGCATGAAAGCTGCTCAATGGAAATTCCTTTTCCAGCTTTTGCAGCACAAAACGCTGAAGTTCCTCACTGGCATTCAGTTTGACTAACACTTGAAAATCTCGTTTATTGCCATAACAATGATTCAGTACATAAACCAATTCAAAAGCAATTTCATCGTCGGTCATTTTTACATTCAGATCCGGTTGATTCCAATGCGCTAATTTTAGTGCAACAAACTGAGCCCCATAATTACTTAAAAAATGATTCAGCATTGGATGAAAAACTGCGATTCTGTACTCTTGACGAAGCTCGATCTGATACAGGTATTGATTCAATTCATTGATCAGTCCGTCTTTATCCCGCAGCTCAATCCCGGAAATATCTTCAAAACTTTCCAGCAAGGCCGCTGCACTATGATTTGTCCCCTCTTTGCCTTCAAAAAAGGAAAACGCCGTACAATATTCTTGAAAACGTTCCTTATTGTACCGTTGGCTGAAATTAATCATTAAGGCTGTTTCGATTCTCATTTGAAAGTATTCACCTGCTGTTGCTGCTGTCTTTGGCTCTTCCTGTTTCTTGTTTTCCTTGCCAAACAGTAAAATATCAACGGAAAGATGAATGATCAGTGTCTGCAAAAAATCAAAATTGAAACGATACCCATAACGCTCCTTCAGATCATGCAAAACCTCTACAATCAATTGTTCGAACTTCGGATTTAACACACTGTACAAAATATTCTCATTATCTGAAATGTATTTATTGTTCTCATACAAGATAGAAATGCCAAATTGATGAACGATATCAATGATCGCCCGTTTAATTAGTTTTCGTTTACCTTTTATTTTTGTGCCTTCGTGATCCCGCTCCAAGCACAGGTTATAAATCCACAACTCCTTTTCTATAATTTTCAAATCAAGGAAAATAGCATTTTTACTTACATAAAACTGTTCAGCCAGCTTATTGATCGAAGTTTTCTGACGGAAGTTCAGCAGCAGCAGCAGCTTCAATACTTCCCTTCTGTAGATTGCGGAAAAGTCTACAAAAGGAATGATATTTACATTTTCCTCAGTTTCTTCAATCTGAGTCAGTCGAATCCCAACACCGTATTTGCGTTCTACCTTCAAATTATTTCCTGTCAGAAAAGGTTGAATACGATGTAATAGATTTCGAATTGTGCGCACGGATACATTCAAAGACTCGGCCAAAGACTGAAAACTTTGAAACTCCTCCTTTGCCATTAATTGTTCAACTAGGTATTGCTCATTTGACGTCAACATTTTTTCTTCACCTACCAAGAAAGCGATTTCTTGTACCCATAATATAAGTTATCTGTTCAGCTTCCGATACTCAACATGTTTTCCCAACTTTAGGAAGATTTTCAAACGATAAGCTGCTGACTAAAACTTTTGTTGTTTAAATTAGACTACCTGCAGTCCTTTATACCCACCCGCAACACAAGGGCTTTTCTTTGCAGATTTGTAGAATTTTGAGTATAACTGAGGAAATAGAACCTCGCGATTGCGCGAAAGGGAGAGTAAAAATATGTATTCATTAGTTCCCGAAAATATGTTTGAAGTCGAACAAAAGCTGAACTACCTGTTAGAAAAAGGCAAGGATGCCACTGAAGAAGAAGTCATCCGCCAAGCGGTATTGGACAATGCCCAGCAAATTCTTGATGGTGATCTGGAAGGACCATACTGGAAAGTAAAATGGCAGCCGGAAGATCAGATACTAGCCATTTTTGACATCATGAACAAAGAAGTCGGCACGGTCGACAGCTTATCCGGTTCATTCATCGAAGATTTCCGCAGCAGCGCACCGAATGTGATTCGTCACCTTGCGGAAAAAATCCAAAAGATCGTCAATGATAATTAAAATTTTTACTGATGTCTCTGCAAAGATCGTCAATAATCTAGCGAGGTGAACCAAATGGGAATGCAAATAAGCTTCTTTGTCAAAGACCAACCAGAGGGCTGCTATTTTGAAAAAGTACAAGCCAGCTTTTATGAGGAAGAGGAAAACATCGAGACTCTTTATCCAAAGGATCGCTTTGATGCCATACTGGATGAAGCGTTGCTGCGGATTCTACGCAAAGTGTTCGATACATTGGAGAAGATCGGCGAAGTGGAAGAATATCTGCAATTTTTAGATTTTAACATCGAAAATCCTTATAATTCTACTTTCGTCAGCAAACACTTTCTTCTATATAAAAATGCAGATGTTGAAAGCTTAATGAACCATGTACTGATGGAAGTCGCAGAACCGTTGGCTGAGGGTTACTTTGAATCGATGATCGATTATCTAGAAACGAATATCGATGATAAAGTCTTTGTCGATTTCCGTCTAAATGGTGAGGAATTATTACTGGAGGTTCAAAGCCAAGGCAAAAAAGTCAGTCTGACAGAACCATTAAAGCAATTAGTGATTGATTATGATGAATCCTTTGAGCGAGTGGCGACAGAATTTTTGGAGAGTTTGATTTGATAGACGATAATAGACTATCCAGCGAATGCTTATCAGATATATAATGTCGGTTCATTTCTCTTCTTTTTCTCTTCTGAATCACTCAAGTTCCAAACATTTCTTTGAAGTCTTTTTGTTTCCTCCAATGTTTTCTGAATATTGAACGATCCATAGATTACCAGATGACCTATAGCTCTTCAAATATAGTTTTCCATAGTACCAATATCTCTTTCTTTTTAAGTTACAAATCGATTTAGTTCCTCACATGTGATCCCCTTATTCTAGCTTTCGTTTTATACAATTTGACGTTTTCGATATCCTAAACGCTACCGTAAAATCCTATGTGATATAATACACGTGATAATTGACGTATTTGATAGATGCTTATTAAGGAGAAAAAAATGAGTTCTTTTCTTTTTAACTATTTTTTTTATTCACATATTTTAATCGTTGCGTTGTGCTTTTTCATATTGGAAAAAGTGTATAAAGAAAAAATCGGACCTATTCTGCTGTTTTCACTTTTATTAGCACTACCAATAATAATCAGCATTTCCTACTCTACACTAGATTTATTGGTTCTGTTTATCCTCTTATTTGCCTTTTCCTATATTACATTGAGTAAGAAAAACCCACTGAAAATTGTTTTATCGATTATGTGTTCTGCCCTAATTGAGATGATGATTTCCTTATTTTATGTAGAAGTGAATAAATACTGCCTTAGTCTAAAAAATCAGGTTATGGCGAACTTCTATTTATTTTGTACGATTATATTTTCACTACTAATTTGTATAGTGATTTCGTTTTTCTTGCGAGATAGATTGTATCCTTATTTAGAACAAAAAGGAAAATTGAACAGTGTTGCATTTTCCCTAATGATCTTTGTCTTTAGTTACCAAGCAATAGAAATGATTCAAAATTATGCGGACAATCAAAATTTATTTTTTATGCTAGTACTCTTCTATGTTCTTTTAACTAGCCTAATCGTTATGGTTATTCGAGGTATTTCACGAAACACTTTGCTGAAAGCTGAAGCGAAAAACGCTACGATTATAGCAGAGTTGCAAAAACAATATGTAGATGAGGTCAAAAAGCAATATCAGGAAACCAGGAAATTTCGCCATGATTACACAAATCTCCTATCAACCATCAACTATTTTCTTGAAAAGGATAAAATTTCTGAATTAAAAGAGTTTTTTTCGAACGATATCATGAAAACCAATGCGGAACTAAAAGAAAACAACCTTATCCTTGATTCGTTACAAAATATTGAATCTTTGGGAATAAGAAGTATTTTCTATACAAAACTATTGCTAGCTCAAGAAAAAAATATCGATGTTCACATTGAAATTAAAGAATTTTTGCCTGAAATAGATAGCCTGAATGTTCTTTCAGCAGTTAGGATTTTCGGGATTTTTTTAGATAACGCAATTGAGGAACTAGATACCATCCAAGAAGGAACGTTGACGATAGTAGCATTTAAAGAGAACAAGGATTTAGTTTTCATCATTCAAAACACCATTAGAGAAAAAACACTTCCGCTTCAAGAATTAAAGCAAACGGGTGTTTCAACTCGTGGCGAAAAAAGAGGATTGGGGCTATCAAATGCGGAAGAAATCCTATTAAAGGAACCTAGCATTCTTCTAGAAACAAAAATTGAGGAGAAACTTTTTATTCAAAGAGTTACCATTTTAAGTGAGGTGGAGTAAGTTGTTGCCGATATTTATTTGTGAAGATAATGACATTCAGAGAAACGCAATCGAAGAATATATCCAAAATTACCTAATGATTGAAGAACTAGATATGGAAATTAAATTGAGTACCAACAATCCCTATGAAATTCTCTCCTACTTAGAAAAAAAATCTATTTCCAATGGCATTTATTTTTTGGATGTGGATTTACAATGCGATATTGATGGAATAAAGCTAGGTGGGCAAATTAGGAATAAAGATATCGGCGGAAAAATAATTTTTATCACCACTCATAGCGAAATGATGTATTTTACATTTAAGTATAAAGTAGAAGCGATGGATTACATTCTCAAAGATGACATGCAGGATTTACAAAAGAGAATCATAGAGGCTTTAGAGCAAGCGAGCACACACTACCAAGAAGATAAAAATAATCCAGAAGAACGACTAAAAATAAAAGTAGGCAGTAAGATTCGCGTCTTTCCCATGAAAGATGTGATGTTTATTGAAACTTCGCATGTACCACATAAGTTGGTTCTACATTTAGATCAAAGTACAGTGGAATTCTACGGAAAAATCAACGATCTTGAATCTATCTCTAACTCTTTGTTACGCACGCACAAATCTATTATCCTTAACGTTGAAAATGTCAGTGCCCTGAATCGAAAGAATTATGAAGTAACGATGGCGAATGGCGAAGTTTGCCCCATAGCTATGAGAAAGTTTTCTACGCTAAATAAGCGTTTAGGATCGAAATAGATCCTTTAATGATAATTTTCCTTTTTTATTACTAAAACTCATTATAATATGCAGTTCCGCCTGCAAAGCATAAAGGAATGACTAGGATGAATTATTACAAAAATCAAGGTGGGTATATAGGTGTATATTTGAACAAATAGATTTTTTCAGTTCTGAGTTATGCTAATCAAATATCCCCATTAAAAATTGACCGACCATTGAAGCACAAAAGATCTGAACTCCTTAAAAATCAAGGTTTCAGATCCTTTTTGATTGTTCTATTCAAACTAAGACGTCGTTCCCGTAATCCATAATAGACAGATCATTCGCCCAATTCAAGTAATCAAAAAAATTGACTACATTCCAGTTACCCTTTCTTCGCATCCCGCGCCATTTTCGCACCGCTTTTCCATCCTTGACCAACTTTTTCGCCAATTGCGTAATAGCCATTTTGGAATTGATCAAAAGCAAATGCATTGAGTTTCGTTGGATCGATTTTTCCTTTTTTATCCAGAACTTCTTCATCGGCTAGAACGTTGAGCACCTCGCCGATTACCCGATAGCCGAACTCATCGTCTTGAATATTTACTACTTTGCACTCCAAAGTGACAGGAAATTCTTCTACCACTGGCGCATCTACTTTGTCGCTCTTTATCGCATGCAAGCCGCTGCGCTCGAATTTATCTGGTATCTTATTTCCAGTAGCGATTCCAAAAAAATCGGCTTCTTTCAGATGCGGAATATCCGCAATACTAAGAGTGAACGCGCCTCTTTGCCGAATATTCTCAGCTGTTTTATGCGTTTTCGTGATATTCAGTGCCACCAGATTCTTGGCACACATACCGCCCCAAGCCATATTCATCACATTCACCACATCATCCTCGCCATAAGTGGCGATCATCAAAACAGGCATCGGAAACAGATACGGGTGCACACCAAGTTCCTTTTTCATACAATATTCCTCCTTCTAAACTTACCCTAGACAGATCGTTAACTATATTGTTATGGTATTAACAAACCAAATAATAATCAAGTACCGATATTTTTGTAAGTAACTTACCAAAAAGAAAGCGTGGGATAAATATGGAAGATAAACGTATCTGCGATGCTAATTTTGAAGAGACCGGCTTTAGCTATACCATGTCGCTGATCGAAGGAAAATATAAGATGACAATTCTATACTGCTTGGAAGAATTTTCGATCGTTCGTTTCAATGAGCTACAGCGCTACCTCAACTGTATCTCGGATAAAACATTGAGCCAAAAGTTAAAAGAACTACAAGCCGATGGATTGATCCATAAAGAAATCTATCCCCAAATTCCGCCAAAGGTCGAATACTCACTTACCGAACGCGGGAAATCTCTGATGGGTGTGCTGGATCAAATGTGTATCTGGGGCGAGAATAATCGGATCGATGAAAATATTTAAGCAAATGTTCTAAATGTTTTCCCCCACGGGTTCTTTCAATTCAGCGAGAACAAATCCTCGCTTTAAAAAAAAGAAAGTAGTATACTCTGTTTAACTTATTAATAGTAAGTAAAATAGAGTGGTTTTTGGGGAGGTCATCTACGTGAAAAAAATTGGCTTTTTGAGTTTCGGGCATTGGATGGATCAGGGTTCACTTGTGAAAACAGCCGCAGCTTCTTATTTGCAATCCATTGAATTAGCTGTTGAAGCGGAAAAGATCGGGATCGACGGCGCATACTATCGTGTGCATCATTTTGCGGATCAGATTGGTTCGCCGTTTCCATTACTTTCAGCGATCGGAGCTAAAACCAGCAAGATTGAGATCGGTACCGGCTTGATTGACATGCGTTATGAAAATCCATATATGATGGCGGAAAATGCCGGACTAACAGATATCATCACTCAAGGCAGAGTGCAATTAGGTGTGGGCCGTGGTTCACCTGAACAAGTCCTTGATGGTTGGAAATACTTCGGCTACGACTACAGCGAAGAAGAAATCAAAGATGTGACGCGCGAACGAACATTAGAATTCTTGAAACTGATCGAAGGCGGACGTTTTGCTGAACAGAATCCACAGCCTATGTTCCCGCAAGCACCTGGGAAATTACGGCTTGAACCTTATTCAGAAGGCTTGCGCCAACGAATCTGGTGGGGTGCTGGTTCGACACAAACAGCAGTTTGGGCAGCGCAACACGGAATGAACTTGCAGTCATCGACATTGGTGAACTACGAAACCAATGAACCTTTCCATGTGCAGCAGGCCAAACAATTACGGGCTTATAAAGAAGCATGGAAGGAAGCTGGTCATGACTTCGAGCCGCGAACATTAGTTACACGCTCGATCCAACCAATCACGACCGACTTGGATCGTCAACTATTCGGCCATCAAGGCGACGATGCCAACTACGATCAAGTTGGGTTCCTTGCGTACCACCAAAATCCAACGATCTTCGGCAAAACCTTCGCAGGCGAACCCGACAAGATTGTTAAGGACTTGGCGGAAGATGAAGCGATTAAGGAAGCCGATACTGTACTTGTGACAATCCCAAATACATTGGGTGTCGAATACAATATTCATTTACTTGAGAGCATCGTGAAAGATATTGCTCCTGACTTGGGCTGGAGATAGATCGCAAAAAAGAGCGCGTCTGAAAAAATCAGACGCGCTCCTTTTAATTATTTTACGATTGAAACAGGTCCTGTACACACTGTAGTAGCGACTTTATAGTAATCGTCGGCATCAATGATAAATACGGCAAGTGCCATATCTGAAAAACCTGATTGGATGATATTGATATAGTGTCCGCCGTTTGTGTAATCACCGAGTCTTCCGGCCTCCCGTTCATTTTCAATATATTGCTCGAACATCTGCTGAGCAATCAATTGAGCAAGAATACTCGAATCTCCCTTCACATCCGATTTTCTAACGTAGGTCTGGGAAATATTTTCAGTCCAAAAGCCCATTTTTTCTGACCCTTTTTCACGAGCAATCACATAGGTCCCATCGCTGACGTTATTTGTCGGACGATTATGAGAAAAATTATACATGACTTCAACTGCTCGCTCGGCGACTTCCCGATATGCTGCCTCATCCTTCGTGTTGCTTACCTTCGTTTCACCGTACTTTTCTTGTTCCTCCTGAACCAGCTTTTCAAAATGCTTCGCTACTTCTTTTGAAAATTCGACATTCACCAATTTATCCGCTTGTTCAACCGTGACTTTAGTATCACTATTTGCTACGTGGTCTTGGATTGCTTGAATTTCAGCATCATTCGCTGATTTAATAGCTTCAATGATTGGATCTGTAATTTTCTTGTATGTGATAGTGGTCGTATAGGTAGTGACCGTATCACCATTAGCTAATTCTTCTATCGTTTTGACAGGTTGGGATTCGGAAACCTTTTCGTAACCTGTCAGATCACTTAGCTCTTTCCCTGTTTCATCGACATTTTTTGTTACGTACTTATTGATATTTTGGATTTTGTGGTAGATCACGGTGGTCGTATAGGTGGTGACTGTGTCCCCATTGGACAATTCCTCTACACTTTTCACCGGCTCTGATTCCTTGATTTTGAAATAGCCTGCTAAATTACCTAGAACATTACCGGCTTCGTCTACGTTTATAATCACTTCTTTTTCTGTGTTTACTATTTTGTGGTATGTCACTGTGATCGTGTACGTAGTGACCGTGTCGCCATTGGCTAATTCTTCTACACTTTTCACTGGCTCGGATTCTTTGATTTTGAAATAGCCTGCTAAATTGTTCAGAACATTGCCCGCTTCATCTACGTTAATGATTACTTCTTTTTCTGTATTTACTATCTTGTGATATGTCTCCGTGGTCGTGTACGTAGTGACCGTGTCGCCATTAGCTAGCGTCTCAACAGACTTCACTGGTTGAGATTCAGTGACCTTCACATATCCAGCAGTGTCAGTTATTGTGTTTCCTTCCTCGTCTACCATAATCGTTACAAATTTGTCCACGTTGACAGGAATATGCGGCAAATTATTCTCGACTTCTTCTGCCGTATCACTTGCTTTACCAATATGATTTTCGGTATCGGCCGCTGAGTCGCCAGCCTCTTGCCCTTTTGTTTCAACAGTATTCGCCTCAGTGATTACTCCTTCGATAATCTGATCCAAGAGAGCGATGCGGTCGTTAAGGGTTTGGATTTTATTCGATAAATTATTGATCTGTTGGTCTAAAGCAGTGATACGACTATCATACTGTGCTAACTCTGCTTGAATTTTTTTGGCTTCTTCACTAATTGCGGCGGTCGATGGGTTCGGAAAATCCTCCAACACCTGCTGGGCGGCAGCTAGTGTATTTTGCGCTTGGACAATAGCTGTTTCAATCGATGCTTTTTCAGCAACAGCAGAATTAAATGTTGCCTCCGCTGTATTATACGTAGCTTGCGCATTATCAACAGCTTGTTGAGCCGCAGCTAACTGTGCCCCGTACGTAGTTAACTCGCCTTGTGCCGCGGCAAGTTGTTGAGTCAATTGCTCCAACTGCGCTTGGATATTCGTGTCATCTCCCGCTTGGCCTTGCAAAGCAGAAATCTGTGCACTGACATCATTCACACGTTGTTGAGCATTTGCTTGATTGAGACTCGCTGCATTAATGGTCGTTTGAGCAGTCGATAAAGCGGTTTGAGCGGCTTGTTGAGCAGCTTGAGCTTCAGTGACTTTTTGCTCGACTCCTATTAATTGTGTGGTGAGGCCATCATAATTGGCTTGTGCCTCTGCCACCTTAACTGCTGCCGCTGCTTGTTTTGCTTCGAGCTCGCGATAGGCTTTGTCGTTTTCTTTATTTAACGCCTCCGTTAATCTTTGCTCCGCTGCTTGTTTTAGCCGTTCAGCTTCCTGTCGTTCTTTTTCAGCCGCTTGTTTTTCCTTAGCCGCCTGTTGTCTTTCTGCTTCTGCCGCCTGTTTTTCTTTTTCGGCCTGTGCTTTATCGATTGGTTTTACCGTTTGGTTAGTAGGCTCATTAGCTGCAGCCACTTGTCCAGAATTGCCCGCGTTAGATGTTTTCTTATCTGCTGTATTTGTTTGCGGTTTTTGTGGTTTCTCTGACTGAGTTGGATTCAAGGTTCGGTTGGCAAAAGGTTTCGCTGGATCAAGCTTATCTCTCTCAGTAAGTTCCCTCTCACCGATAACGCTTCCATTTTCATCTATTACAGTAAGCTTAGTGCCGTCGAATTTGATCGTCGTTCCAACAGGGATCGTATACTGACTGCCTTCTTCAAATCCATTCAGCTCCATCAAGGTCTGCCATTTTACATTTACTGCTAAGCCGATATTGTAAAACGTATCCCCGGCTTCAAAGATATAAGAATTTTGCCTCTCTTTCAACTTTGCTTTGATTGTCTCTACCGAATTGGCTTGCCAAACACTCGCCTGTGTTTTTTCAGGGTTGGAGATGAGTATGCAGCCTAACAGCAGGATAGTTAGCAGCACACCGGTCCTCCACACTCTGTACAACTTTGCGCGATACTTCTGCTCTACATGGTCACGTAAATGATTTACTCTTATTTTTTCCATCGCACTGCTCCATTCTTTTTTGATAATTTACCCACATTTATTATATCTTTCGTTATTTTTCAATTCTATAGCTGCGGGTGAAATAGATATTTCTAAAAAAAATTAAAAAATTCACTTTTTGAATTATCGCTAAAAATGAACAGTGCTGAATTTAGGTAGGCATCTATACTCGCCCAAACAAAATTGTTACGTTATTCAGTAACCCGCGTTATACTAATACATGTAACTACTATATTAGGAGGTATTTCTTAATGGAACAGTTGAAACTAAACAATGGTCAGATGATCCCTCAATTAGGGCTGGGCGTTTTTAAGGTGCAAGATCCAGATGATCTAAAAAGCGCAGTAGCGGCTGCCTTGAAAAGCGGCTATCGTCACTTTGACACTGCAACGATTTATAAAAATGAAGCTTGGCTTGGTGAAGCTCTTGCCGAAAGCGACGTTAAACGTGAAGACCTATTCATTACTTCAAAAGTATGGAACAGCAATACGACCTATGATGAAACAATCGCGGCTTTCCACGAATCATTGAAGCTGCTGCAAACTGATTACTTAGACCTATACTTGATTCACTGGCCTAGCGAAGGCTATAATGAAAAATGGCGTGCAATGGAAAGTTTGTATAACGACGGCTTGATCAAATCTATCGGGGTTTCAAACTTTGAAAAACCTCATATGGAAAAATTATTGACCACCGCAAAAATCAAACCGACTGTTGACCAGATCGAAACACATCCTTACTTCCAACAAAAAGAACTTCATGAATACTTGAAGAGCTTGGATATTGCTCACGAAGCCTGGGGTCCGCTTGGACAAGGTAAAGGAAATGTGATGGAAGACCCAACTTTAGCGAAGATCGCCGAAGCTCATGATAAGAGTATCGCTCAAGTCATCCTGCGTTGGCATTTGCAGCGTGATATCATCGTGATTCCAAAATCGGTTCACGCAGAACGAATCGCACAAAACATCGATGTTTTTGACTTCACGTTAACCGATGAAGAAATGAAACTGATCGCTTCTATCGACAAGAACCAACGCGGTTCTGGCGATCCTAACGATGAAGAGTTCTTAAAAGGAACATTGAGCAGAAAATAATTAGTTATCTATTGAAGCGCAGCCCCTTGTACGAGGCTGCGTTTTTTTGTGCTGAAGCAAAACGCCTCTCGCTTTTGCTACGCTTGAAACAGAAAAGCTTTCTATCATACAACTTGCGACTGATGCCTTTCGACT
The DNA here is from genome assembly GCF_002140655.1 of Enterococcus sp. 3H8_DIV0648. NCBI lineage: Bacteria > Bacillati > Bacillota > Bacilli > Lactobacillales > Enterococcaceae > Enterococcus > Enterococcus sp. 3H8_DIV0648. The sequence continues at coordinate 2,652,253 of NZ_NGLG01000001.1, forward strand.
TATCTAATCATATAATAAATAATGTTAACGATTACAACAAAAAAGATTATTTTAGGAGGCAACATGAAAAAGCAACAAGCATTAATGGGGTTTATCACAATACTGACGCTTTTCTTTTCTACGCTGACTTTCACATCGCCAGCGTCTGCGGCAACAGAACACGATGAAATTTCTAACATGATCCAAGAGAATATTGACAAGGCAAAAATACCTAGTGTATCTGCCAGTATGATACGCAATGACAAGGTAACTTTTATCGCTCGCGGAAAGCAGTCTGTAGATAAAAATACACTCTATCACATCGGGTCAACATCAAAAGCGTTCACTGCTTTGGGTATTTTATGGTTAGAAGACGAGGGCTCGCTTAAACTTGATGATCCTGTAGCAAAATATCTGCCTTGGTTTCACGTAAAGTACAATGGTAAAACTATTCCGGATGAAAATCTTTCGATTGCTAACTTGGTCTATCAAACTAGTGGATTTACCAATCAGGAAAATAAATTTCCAGCACCTGAAGAAAAAATGACTCTTGAAGAATATGGACATGCATTATCAGGAGCGGAATTGGCCTCTCGTCCTTCTGAAAAATACGCCTATGCCAATATTAATTACAACTTATTGGGATTGATCATTGAAACAGTAACTGGAAAAAGCTACGCAGATTTTACGAATGACGTAATTTTTAAACCATTAGGATTGCATAACACTTATGCTGATCCTCTGTTAGCAGAAAAAAATGGTGAAATTATCCAAGGCAGCCGGTTATCTTTTTTCCGAACGCACCCCTATGAAGCAGCGATCAAGCCAGCGTCAATTCCGGCAGGCTTCATTATTTCTAACGCAAAGGATATCAGTCGCTGGCTGCAAATCCAATTAGGTATCATAGACGTATCTCCGCAAATGAAACATCTCATAGAGAAATCACACCAACCAGATTCCACGCAGCGGATTGATGAAGACACGCGTTACGCCGCCGGATGGTTTGTTGACAACGATGGGATGATTTATCATTCTGGCGGAACACCAAATTACTCCACAAATTTTGCTATACAACCGAAAAACGGCATAGGTACCTGTGTTTTAACAAACATTAATGCATCGGCAAATACGAATCTGATGGCCGAAAATATCATCCATATCATGGAAGGCGAGCCTGTCTTGTCCTACAAGCCGGATATCTGGGTGACGATCGATACCATTTTTTCTATCATGACATTTAGCTGCATTCCATTGCTGCTTTTAACGATATTCCTATTTTTCCGAATCAAAAAACAATATCGTACCGGAGATCGAATGAAAAAAGTAAGCAAAAAACGACTTGTTAGCTGGTTAATCCTCCCAGTGCTTTTACTGATTTTAGCGATTATTTTCCTTTTCGTATTTCCAGCTATCTTTAGCAGCGATTGGATCGCACTAAGTGTATGGGCTCCTTTCAGCATCTACATCGGTGCCGGATCATTCACCCTGCTGTCTCTAATGATTCTTGCAACAGCATATGTCGCCAGTCTCTATCCGAAAAATGAATAAGCTTTTCAAATAGACTAAAAAAACTCCACAGACAGCAAAAAAAACAGCGAGGTGATAATCGTCCCCTCGCTGTTTTTCGTTAGTTTTTAATTACCGGCCGCACATACTTCCAAAAGCGTTCGGGATCGTGATAAAAGTAAATGACCCGACCGGGCGTAGTATCGTAAGTATACTCTGTATCGGAAAAGTCAAAGTTTGCCATCGCTTGCTCTACTTTTTCTTCAACACTGCGATTCTCCTGCTCATAATCAAAAGGCCCGTGTTCAAAGACAAGGTACTCAGCTTCCGGAACATCCATCATCAGCATTTGCTCCGGCACTTCGCCTTGATAATCTGCTGGCAAGCGGACACCGTAGCATTCCGACCGCAAAAAGCCCCAATCACAAAGCCGTCCTGCCGGATCACTGATGTAAGCCATCGCTTGTCCGCTGCTGCTATCGTTTTGACTGCCGCCCTCATCATCTAGTTTCCCCTTGATACTATCCAATAAACCGCTGATCGTATCGCAATCCTGTCCCGGAATTTGACTTTGCTTCTGCCAAAAATCCCAATAGCCGTTACTCTCATTATTTTTGATGTGTAAAAACTTGTGGGCCGGAATCGTAACAAAATAAGTTTTGATCTCTTTCGTTGATTTCACCATACCAATCTCTCCTAATCCTAAAAAGTAGCGGTCAAAAGAGGTGATTTTTGTGCGAAGTACGACTGGCTTCGGCTGCTTGCGATATTCGCTGGGCGCAATTCCGTACATTTTCTTGAATGCGCGAGTAAAGGCTTCATGTGAGGAAAAGCCGTAATCAAAAGCAATATCTAAAAAGCTTTTCTCGTTGTCGCGGACTTCCTTTAAAGCAAAGGCTAATTTTCGCTGACGCAAATAATCACGAAAGGGCATGCCAGAGATCTCTTTGAATTTTCGCGTCATATAAAATTCGGAATAGCCCAGCTTGCGAGAAAGCCGGCGCAAGGTCAGCGCCTCATCATTATAATTTTTGATACAGCGATCGATCTCATCGACAATCTGTTGAATCTGTTTTTGCCAATCATACATAGTTTTCACCCCGTTTCGACTACCCTGAATTTATTATAGGAAGCAAAGAGGTCTGGCGCTTGATTTGACTTGTCATCTTTTTAATAAACGATTTTTACTTTGTCGTTCATAATCTGTTTCGTCCGTTCGATAAAATAGCCGCGGGACAAATCCTGCCCTTGATTGACATGGATCATATGCTGATTCGCCAGTTCGTCCGTATAATCCTTCAATGCGTACGTTTTATATGTTTGATAATTATCGCCAATATACGTGATCGTCGGCCAAAACTCGACCTGTTCAAATTTGACAGCTTTCTTTTCTTTATCATAATCGATCGTCCAGCGTCCCATACCGCCTAACATCCGATCATTTTCTGCCTGTGAGGAAATAAAGTTCCCCAAAGAATACATCACGAGTGTTTGATTGCCGGACTTGCCTGTCAGATAATCCATTGGTTGGATGACATGGGGATGCCCGCCGACGATTACATCCACTCCAGCATCACTCAAAAGCTGGGCCAGCTGTGTCTGATTTTCATTCGGGACAAATTGATATTCTTCGCCCCAATGCATACTGACGATTTGAACATCGCTCTGCTTGTTTAATTCCTGCATATCTTGTTTTATCTGTTCTTCATCGATCAGGTTGACCAAATAATCTTTGCCTTCAGGCAGCGGAATCCCGTTCAAGCCGAAGGTATAGGACATCAAGCCGACCTTGACTCCTTTGATATTTTTGACATGGAGACGCTTGGCTTCTGGTGACTTTTGCGAACCAGTTACCGTAATATCAGGATACTTCTCCAAATACTCCAGCTGTTTAACGATCCCTTCTTCTCCTTTATCCATAGTATGATTACTAGCCGCGGACAGCCAATTGTAGCCCGCATTATGCAAGGAATCTAATACTTGAGTCGGGCCATTGAAGGTGGGATAACCCGATAGGCCTAATTCCTCTCCCCCGCAGATTGTTTCCAGATTAATATAGGAAAGATTCCGATCTTTATTTAAGTATTGCGTTGGTTCATACATCTCATCAAATCGATACGTCCCATCCGGCTGTCTCAAATGATCGTAAATAAAATCATGGATCAAATTATCTCCAACTGCTGAAAAATTCAGCTTCACTGGTGACGTACTTTTCGCTTCTGATGACTTTGAAGCAGATTCTTTCGTATCTTTTTCCGGCTCATTACTGCTGCACCCGCTGAGTAACAAAAGCATGATCATTCCTACTTTAAAAAAATTCTTCACAATCTAACCCCTTTTCGCTATCTTCGCAACAAACGAGTGGCCTTTACATCGTTACAAATTTCTTCTATACAAAATATCTTACGTTAATTAACCGGAGATAGGAATAGTTATTTTAATTCCTTTTTTTAATAAATTTATTATTTTATAAATAGTCGCAGATCATTCTGCGATTGATTGCCTGTTACTCAAAAGAATCAGCGATTTTCCTTTTTTAGGCTAAAAGAAATCGCCAAAGAGATTGATAATCATTTTCATTTAGCATAAGATAGGCTGGTAAGCTCTTTCTTTTATTTCATTAATGGAGGTCACACTTGTGAAAAAAATCTTATATTTTTCTCTTGGTGCAGTCACCTTTGCACTAGGAACGCTGGGAATCTTTCTTCCCTTTTTACCGACAACGGTATTTTATTTACTGACAGCCTTCTTTTGGCTGCGGAGTTCTGATAAATATTACAATAAATTCATCCAGTCTTCCTTCTATAAGCGAGCCGTGGAGGAACCGATCGTCAAAAAGAAAATTACCAACGCGGGGATGGTGCGGATGTTTTTGATGATTCTCGTAGTCTTTTTGATTCCCGGACTTTTGGTGGATAATACGCCGATGCGGATTTGTCTGGTGGTCGTATACATTGCGCATGTGATCGGTTTGACGTGGTATCTGCGCGGAAAAAAAGCGTCTGTGAAGGCGGGCGAACCAAATGATTGATCGGCGCTTATTTGCGATTGCTAAAAAGAAGACTCTGATCCTGCAAGTAGCGATCCGCTGTATTAGCCTTGGTTTGTCCTTGTATATTTGGCGGACATTAGCTCTTCAATTGAGTGAAACGCTTCAAGGAAGTCAACTTGAGCTGAACTTTTTCGGTGTGATCCTGTTGGCGCTTATCGGAAAATTGGTCCTCATTCGTTTATCGGCAAATCTGACGGATCAAGCCTCGGCAGATTTACGAGTCGCGTTGCGAACAAAGGTGATGGAAAAAGCCTTTCGTTTAGGAAATACCTCCCGCCAATTACCAGCGACGACCTTGGCTCAGCTTTCTGGTGATGGGATCGAACAGCTGGAAATGTATTACGCGCATTTTTTGCCGCAGCTTTTTTATTGTCTGCTGGCTGCTTTGATTTTATTTGCTTACCTAGTTTCTCTTGCGTGGCTGCCAGCCGTAGCCATGTTGCTTTGTGTGCCCTTCATTCCTGTTACGATTATGCTGGTGATGAAGATCGCTAAGCGGATTTTAAGCAAGTATTGGGATCAATACACGAGTCTCGGGACTCGCTTTCACGAAAGCCTCAGTGCTTTAAGTGTCTTAAAGGCTTACGATCAAGACGAAGCCAAGCAGCAAGAATTGGCGGCTGATGCCCAAAAATTCCGCAAAGCGACCATGAGCCTGCTGTCGATGCAGCTGAACTCGATTACGATCATGGATATTTTTTCTTATAGCGGCGCGGCATTAGGGATCGGTTTGGCACTGATTGCTTTTCAGCAACAGCAATTAACGGTTTATGGGGTACTGATTTTTATCTTGGTGGGCGCGGAGTTTTTCTTACCGATGCGTCAGCTGGGATCGCTTTTCCATGTAGCGATGAATGGGATCAGCTCCTGCGGCAAGATTTTTGATTATCTGGCATTACCGGAAAAATCAGAGGGCTCCATCAAGGATTGGCAGGAATCACTCAACTCGATTACTGTAGACAAGCTGGATTTCACTTATGAAAATCAGCAAGCCCCAGCGCTTCAAGCTATTTCGCTAAACCTGAAAAAAGGCAGCTTCACCGCTTTTGTCGGCAAATCCGGCTCAGGCAAAAGTACCTTCGCTCAGCTATTGTTAAATCAATTGGACGATTATCAAGGGAAGATTCAGTGGAATCAAACCGAGTTAAGGGAATTAAACAGCTCGGTAGTATTAGACAAAGGAATCTTAGTGAATACGAAGGATTTTCTTTACGCTGAAAGTATTCGCGACAACCTGCTGCTGGCAAATCCGCAATTAACTGATGATGAACTATGGCACTTATTAGACCAAGTAAAATTATCTGCTTTCGTGCGCCAATTACCCGAACAGCTAGACACCGTCTTAGAAGAAAACGGCAAAAATCTTTCTGGCGGACAGCGGCAACGACTGATCCTAGCTCGTGCTCTGGCGGCCTCTGCAGAACTATATATTTTCGACGAGATCACTTCAGGCGTCGATATCGAAAGTGAAGAAATTATTTTGGAAACACTCAAAGCATTAGCAAAGCAGGCGATCGTAATTTTCGTTTCCCATCGTTTATACAATGTGCTGGCTGCCGATCAGATTTATGTCTTTAAGGATGGAAGGATCGTTGAAGCAGGGACGCCGCAAGAATTGAAACAAACTTCGGATTATTTCAACGCCTACTTTACAGAAGAAAATCGGCAAATGAGAGGAGCGAGCGCTCATGAAGGATAGTACGTTGATTTTCTGGCTGCTTTCTTTTACCAAACCCTTTAAAGGAAAAATGTCGCTGGCGATCCTGTTGGGGATCATCAGCAATCTAGCGGTCGTAGCAATTCCTGTGATCAGCACCCTTACCTTGCTTCGTTTGATCGCTGGTGATGCGGTGAATCTTTCGGTGATTCTAGCAGTATTGATTGGCTGCGGAATTTTACGCGGTGTTGCCCGCTATTTGGAGCAATATCAAAACCACGACATCGCTTTTTCTTTATTGGCGCACATTCGCGAGGAAATCTTCGCGGCTTTAAGAAAAATCGGCCCGGCTCGTTTGACCGGCAAAAACAGTGGCGAACTAATCACATCGATCTCAACCGATGTGGAGGCGTTGGAGGTCTTTTTCGCTCACACGATCTCCCCTGTTTTTATCGCTTTAGGCACAACGCTTGTGACTTTTATTTTTCTGGTACGTTATAATCTAGGATTAGCCTTGGTATTGCTCGCTGGACAGCTTTTGATTGGAGGAATCATTCCCTTCATTAGTTACCGCAAAAATTTACAAATCGGCGACGACTACAAAAAAGCCTTTGTGCAGGTCAATCAAACCATCATGGAAAACGCCAATAGTCTAAAAGACATTGCTCAATTTCATTTGGAAAAGACGCGCTTGGAGAAATTGAAGGCCGACAGCAACATCTTGAATCACGAGAATCGACGCCGGATTTTCCAAGGTAATTCGCTCCAGTTATTAAGCGAGTTGGTAGTGATCGGAACAACCCTCTGTGTCTTTTATTTTGGCAGCAGTCGGGGACTTTCGTTGGACACGATCGTGATTTCCGTAGTTCTTAGTCTGAGTTCCTTTGGTCCGGTTTTGGCATTAGGCAATTTAGGTAATGCGCTGTTGACGACCTTCTCCAGCGGACGTCGCTTATATCAATTGGTCCACGAAGAGCCTTTCGTAGAATTTGAGGAAAGCACCGAGTCACTCGCAACAGTCGGAAACCTTCAGGCAGAAAATCTGTCTTTCCATTATCCAGCTACTGATAAGGCTGTCTTGGAAAACATCTCGTTTGAATTAAATAAGGGACAAAGCATTGGAATCAGCGGCGAAAGCGGCAGCGGAAAAAGTACCTTGCTGAAGCTTTTGATGCGTTATTGGGACCCCGACAGCGGGAAATTAACGATCAATGGGCTTCCGCTTTCTTCATTAGAAGAAGAGTCGCTTCATCAATTAGAGGGTGTCATGGAGCAATCAACCTTTTTATTTGAAGACACGATTGCTAACAATATTTCCTTAAAGCGAACCGACGTCTCACAAGCAGCGATCGAAGAAGCGGCTAAAGCCGCAGCACTTCACGACTGGATTCTCTCATTGCCCGAAGGTTACGAGACACAGCTCAGCAAGCTTTCCCGCAGTATCTCCGATGGTGAACGTCAGCGCATCGGGTTGGCTCGCCTCTTGGTTTACGATGCACCGATGATTTTGCTGGACGAGCCTACCAGCAATCTTGATTACGTAAATGAACAAGCCATCCTCGCTTCCTTTAAAGAGAAATTGCAGGATAAAACCATGATCCTCGTTTCCCATCGCGACAGCACCCTAAAGATTGCGGAGAAACAATTACACTTAGAAAATGGACAACTGAAAAACAAATAAGACCGTGAGAATCTCGCTCGATAAAGTTGAGATTCCCACGGTTTTTTTGTATCAGCTGCTTTTCCTTAAAGATGAAACTCCGCTGCTCTGCTTATTGTTTTTTTCTCATATTTGATAATTATTATATTTCTATAATCTATGAGAATAATCTTATACACATCTAGATGTGTATAAGAGACAGATACTAACTAGTGCACATAATTTAAAAATAAGTGATAATTAATTTCTTGCAAATTAATTATCGTCTTTTATTTTTCTATTAAATACAGTTGATTCATTCATAAAAAAATGAAATTTTGCGGGGGTTCATTATGAGAAAAAAAGTATTTTTAGTATTTGGAACGCGACCGGAAGCCATCAAGATGGCACCACTAGCTAAGAAACTAGCGGCGGATGATCGCTTTGAGAGCAAGGTAGTGGTTACTGGTCAGCATCGAGAAATGCTCGATCAAGTCTTGCAGGCCTTTTCGATCGTTCCCGACTATGATTTGAATATCATGCACCAGGGTCAGACCTTGAGCGAGATTACTAGCCGTGTCCTTGAAAAATTAACCGTCATTTTGTTAAAGGATCGGCCGGATATTTTATTGGTTCACGGAGATACTACCACGACTTTTTCGGCTGCTTTAGCCGCTTTTTATCAACAGATCCCGATTGGTCATGTCGAAGCTGGTCTACGGACGTGGGACAAGTATTCCCCCTTTCCCGAAGAGATGAATCGACAATTAACAGATGATCTGACCGATCTTTATTTTGCTCCAACGATGAAGAGCAAAGAAAATCTAGTTAAGGAAAGTCATTCGGAAAAATATCTGTACGTTACAGGAAATACAGCGATCGATGCCATGGACAATACCATCGACAAAAATTATACGATTCCCTCCGCCGTTTCAAAGGATCGAAAGAGAATCGTTTTGGTCACTATGCATCGGCGGGAAAATTTAGGTGAACCGATGCAGGCTGTATTTAACGCAATCAAAAAAACGGCGATTGATTACCCAGATACACAATTCATTTTTCCGATGCACAAAAATCCAGCGGTGCGAAAAGTTGCCCAAGAGACGTTAGGCAGCTTAGAAAATATTTCCTTGATCGAACCTTTAGACGTGATTGATTTTCACAACTATGCCAAACAAAGCTATTTGATCTTAACCGATTCCGGCGGAGTTCAAGAGGAAGCGCCGTCCTTGGGCGTTCCGGTATTAGTTCTACGAGATCAGACTGAACGGCCGGAAGGCGTCGCAGCAGGTACCTTGCGCTTGGTTGGAACCGGCTCCGAGACTGTTTACGCGACCATCAAAGAATTATTCGAGGATTCGGCTGCTTATGAAAAAATGGCAAAAGCCAGCAACCCCTATGGTGATGGAAAAGCCAGTGAACGAATTACAGAAGCGATCGCCCATTATTTTCAATTAGCGGAACGCCCAAAAGACTTCAGCCTTTAAGGAGAACAATACTATGAAATATATACGACGAATTCGAATCGAGTGGATGATGATCTTGGTAGCCGCCGTCTTTCTCGTTCAAAATTTGATTTTAGATGATCGCTTTGGTTTTGTGCCGGTGTTGAGTATTTCTCTTCTAGCCTTTTTTGGATTACTCGTAGGTTTTTTAGGAAATACGATCACGGTCGCGGTCTTTTCTATGCTAGTGATGACGACGGGAACCTTTCTTCTATATTACACGCCTATCATTATGCCGAGATTGGAAAAAATTTACTTGATCATCGTGATCCCAATCTTTGCTGTGTTGGGACTTATTGCAAAAAATAGCGTGCTGTTCAATCGGCGCTTAAACACTTTTCAGCCACGAATGCACCGATACTTGACAACCTTGGACGAAACGACCGGATTATACAATAAAGAAGAATTCGAAGCACGCTTTGAGAAATTTAAATGTGCCATGAATTTATACGTCAAATCTGGCCGGGGACTTATCGTATCCTTTTACACGGTCGATTACATTGAGCAATTGAGGTATCAAAATGCCCAAGCGACGGATCAATTGCTGCAGGCGTTATCACAAGAGCTGAGTGATATTCGGTTGCCGGAAGAAGACCAGTTTTATTTAGGCGATGGGACTTTTGTCGTCATGTCGCCTGTCTATCAATCAGGTGACAGTCTGACCTTCATTCAAGAATTGAACCAAATAACCAAAACACAATTCTCGCTTTTTCCGTTTAAGAATTTTGAGCGTTCGCAAAACACCGTCATCCGTTTCGGCGAAATTACGATTGAAGGGTCTACCGAATTAACCGCAGAGCAAGTGATCAGTCGGGTAAGACGACGCTCCGAAGCCGATTTGACCGATGAATACATTTTATAAGGAGGGAAATAGACATGGATCAACTGCTCATTTATTTCTTTGAAGCGAGTAAGGTCGTCACAGGAATATTTTTTGTCGCCGCCGTGGTTTTATTTTTCTGCTTATTGATTATTAAGGACCGCATCTGGCGTTACTTTAGGAGGCGCGATTACTGATGAGTGCAATATTATTAATGATCGGGATCATCTCGATCTGGTTCTCGCTGCTCGTTACCTTGGTTATCCTATTTGGTGCTGTTTATTTTCTGCTGAAAAATATACGGCCGCCGAAAAATCGTTTAGAGCCCCTCAGCTCCTACCCGCTGATTACGATCGTGGTGCCGGCACATAATGAGGAGATCGTGATCCAAGATACGGTGAAGGCCATTTTGAGTATGAACTATCCGCGGGAAAAAATGGAGATTCTCATATTTGCGGATAATTGTGACGATGATACCTATGAACGCGTCCACGCGATCTTCCAACAAGCTGAAAATGAAGGCTACTATTTGACTAAAGTGATTGATCGCAGAGGAACCGGCGGCAAAGCTGGGGTGCTGAACGACTCGCTAAAAATCGCCCATGGAGAATACTTGTGTGTCTACGATGCCGATGCGATGCCTGAACAAAATGCGCTGTATTTTTTGGTCCAAAAGGCACTGGAAGATCCCGAGCGTTATGCTGCGGTCTTTGGCCGCAACAAAACCAGAAATTACAAACGCAACTTTTTGACCCGCTGTATTAACTTAGAGATCGTAACCAGTCAGCGGATCATTCATACCGGTATGTGGCAGCTGTTTAAGATTGGACAGATTCCCGGCACCAATTTCATTATTCAAACGCAGCTGATCAAAGAACTAGGCGGCTGGGATAATGGTGCCTTGACTGAAGATACCGCCCTAAGCTTTAGAATCATGAAGCTGGGCAAACTGATCGCACTGGCTTCTCGAGCAGAGGCCTTCCAGCAAGAGCCTGAAACCCTCGCGGTCTATTATCGTCAGCGAAAACGTTGGGCCAAGGGAAACTATGAAGTCATCATCAATAATATGAAGGATATCTTCGGCGGTTCAAACTGGCGCATTCGCCTGCAGAGTATTTATTACTTCAATACGTTTTTCTGGTTTACCAGCGCGATCATTTTATCGAATATCATGTTTATCGCCAATTTGATCGCCATGATCTTGCATATTTGGTTTCCTTCGATTGATGTGATCTTTACGTTTGGTGGGAGCAATCGCCAAATTGGGGCACTTTTATTAGTAAATTGGGCATTGATGTTTGCCATCTATCTGCTGCAAATTCAATTGGCCTTATCCAGTCAATTTGGACAGGCTACCACAGCCAATTTCTTTTATGCCATTGCATCATACTTCACCTATTCTTTATTGTTCATCGGAATATCGATCGTCTCGCTCTTTTCTTATATAGGGGACAAAATATTTCGGCGTGATAGCAGCAAATGGTATAAAACACAACGTTTCGACGACTAGGAGGCAATTTTTATGCGCAAACGTCCTGCAATTATGTGGTCACTGCTGGCTTTGATTTTTTTTGGTTATGTAGCAGCGGTGGTTTTTAATATAAACGACAATCAAACCAAGTTAGAAAAAGAAACCTATCAACAATGGCGTTCTGCTTATGTAAGAGAAAACGATGAAGGAACCTTCGTCAAAACAAATCCTAAGGGAAAAAATGATATCTCCCTTTCTGAAGGCCACGGTTACGGAATGCTGATCACCATCCAAGCGGCAAAACGCGGCTGGGCTTCCGAGGAAGAGTTCAATGAGCTTTACCGCTATTACAGTAATTCTCAAATCAGCAAAGATAATCCGTTAATGAGCTGGCGACAAAAATTCGAAAATGAGAAACAGGTCGCAAAAGAAACCACCAATGCCACAGACGGCGATCTGGATATTGCCTATGCCTTGATCGAGGCAAGCAAGCAGTGGCCAGACCGCTCGACAGATTATCAACAGGCGGCGAAAAAGCTGCTCACAGCGATTAAGACGAGAAACTATAATTCGACCAACAAGCTGTTGACTGTGGGGGATTGGGCGACAAAGGATTCTGAATTTTATAATCTGATTCGGCCTTCCGATATCATTCCCAGCTATTTCGATACCTTCGCGGCATTCAGCGGCGATGACTTTTGGCGGACACTCAAAACAAATTCTGTAAAAGCCTTGGAGACAATGAGCAAGCAGCACAAAACCGGATTGATTCCAGACTTTGCTTGGGTAAAAGATGCCACGATCACACCTGCGAAAAAAGATCAGATCGCTAATGCCAATGACGGTAATTATGGCGCCAATGCCTGTCGGATTCCCTGGCGGCTGGCCAGCTCGAATGATAAAAAGGTCAATCAGGTACTAAGCAAGATGATGAACTTCTTTTTAAAAGAACAGACGATCACCGAAGGCTACACCCTTTCAGGACAACCATTATCGTCAAGCCGCTCCAAAAACTTCTCGGCACCGATTTTATACGCCGCAAAACAAAAGGAAGCCTATGGAGATCTCGTAGACTCTCAATCTTGGGTAGTCAGCGATGACTTATCAGGCAATGATTATTACGGCGATACGTTAGCAACGCTCGTGACTATGCAAATGAATCAAAAATAAAGACAAGAAGCGGCTGCGCTTCTTGTCTTTTTGCTTATCTAAAAATATCAAAGTCGTTCAAAAGATTCTTCAAGTTCTGAACATCCCAAGGCAGAAGCTCGGCGATCGTCAAGCCGACAATCTCACTTTGTTCCGCGATGGCCGCCATCGTTTCTTTCACTTCCTGCAGCGTCATCTTCCCCGCCGCCGCAGAATAATCCGCAACTCCCGGCTCTGCGAAATAAATAGAACGAAATTCATTTGGATCTAAAACATCCAGATCAAAGTGGACGACTACTTTGGTAAACTGATTTTTTTCCAACCATTCTTTGATCTCGTCTGGTTTTAAACATGCCTGAGCTTGGACTTTATAGTCGATTCCCAATCGCTGCAAAATCAGCTTTTCATCAGCAGTCGGCTCTTGAAGACCAACATATAAAACATCACTTGCCGCAAAAGGATGCTGCACCTTAGCCGCAAGAACGGGATCACCGTCATTTAACAAATTCCCCAAGACCATCGCATGCTCATTAAAGAAAATATCCGGCGTCGAAACATCAGGATGCGCATCAAGCCAAATAATTCCCAATCGCTCCCCATACTTCCCATGCAAGTAATCAAACGGTGCCTGAGAAACCAAACAGTCGCCGCCTAATGTAATAATCTTGTCCGGCGACTCCTCTTCGATCAGCGCCATTGTATTCGTCACAATTTCAGCGACGATACTTTGAGCCGTCACGCCATTTTCTTTCACCAGCGGCTGCTCATACTGAGGAACGGGTACGGTAAGATCTTTTTGCTCCAAATTTTTAGGAACCAGAAACGAAAGCAGATCAGAGCCAATTGAGTAGACGGGGTTATTGCCGCCTTGCCATTGAGGTACTTTTAAGCGAAGGGTTGTATTCAAGGTTGCCTCTCCTCTATCGATTTATTTACTGCTTTCATCTTACCTTTATTTGCTTTGCAGATGCAAATCTGAGTCCTCGGCTTCAATTAGTCGGCCGCATAGTTTCCAATCAAATAACCGTATTGTAAAATATGCCAATTAATCATCCAATTTGAAAACAAACTATAAATTCAAGGAAAATTCGTTCTTGTTTAGTAATGACACAAGTGTGTCACCCAGTTGATAGCCTCGTCCCCACATCGTTTTCAACTCATTTTCGTCAAAACCGACGTTGATCATTTTTTCTCGGATACAGCTTACTAAGAAAGAAAGCTGGCAGACGTTTGACGTATTCACTCCGGTTCCCCAGATTTTTTCGCAAAGCTCTTCTCTGGATAATTGCGATCCATTTGCCTTGTATAAATAGTAAACGACCTTCCGCTCATTTTTTGTTAAACGGGAAATGAATTTTTTGTATGTTTTACTCACGTCACTCTTCAATTCGCCGATTTGTTCCTTCAATCTAGCAATTTTCTCAATAAATTCTTCCATTGACGTCTGGTCTGTAAACCACTCATCAATTTCTGGAATCATCCAGTCTAGGTCCGTTTCCTTTAATTGCTCTTTTGCCCCTTTTCTTAACAGCAGCAGCCCTTTTCGTTTTAACGAACTCAAATATTTAGACATTTCCAAACTAGAAATCGTATCGCTTAAAATGGCGATCGAAAAATAGCCGGCAACCTCTGGATAAAAATCAACTTGGTCTAATAAGCTGGAGGTACAAAAAACTTCGTCGTTGACCTTTTGAAGTGCAAGCTGCAAGTCTTGTTCCGCCAATGGATTCTTCGTAATTATCAATATTTTTGCCATTGTTTATCCCACCTTTTTTACTATGTTGTTTGTTGTTTGTCCTATCTTCCATCTAATTCCGAATACAAAGCACTTAGATTCGTAATCAGTAAAACCAAAATCTTATCAACGACCTCTGCGATATCTTCTTCAAAGTTCGAGGCAAACCATTTTTCAATAATAGAGATCACTCCATTAGTCATAAACAAAGAATAATATTCAATTCTTGATTCCTCTAAATTTTCATAAAACCGCCGAGGCAGCGCTTGGATGAAATGATCATGATAGTTTTTTTGCAGGATGCGCATAAAATCCAGCTTTTCATGATTCATATTGTAAAAAGCCCACACTAATTTCTTGTTACAATAGAAGAAATCAAGAATTTTATATGTATAAGGATAGAGTCCCTGATATGTATCTTTTTTCTGATCAATATTCATTTTTCCCAATAATCGCGGGTCACTCTTTTGAAGTTCATTGAAGGACTCTAAAAATTGATCGAGTAATTCGTTGAGCAGGGCATCTTTATTTTTGAAATAATTATAGAAGGTCACTCTGCTGACATAGGCATTTTCAACAATCTCATTAACCGTGATGTCTTCATACTTCTGCAAAGCCAACAGCTCTAAAAAGGCGTCAAAAATACTTTTTTTCACAAGATTTCTATTCAAATTAGCTTTTTTTCCTTTCTATGTTTGGCTACGCTGTCAAATCGCGTTACAATCGCATTAGGGGGTGTGACTATGTTGGATGAAAAACGTAAACTGATTGAAGTAGCTTTTCTTGAACTGCTGCAGACAACTGAATTTAAAAAAATCAAAATCAGTGAGATTGCAGCAAAAGCCGGTGTTAGTCGTGTAACCTTTTATAAAAAATTCCAAAACAAAGAAGATCTGTTAGACAGCATCGTTGAAGATTTTTTAGCCGAAATGACCCACGTTTTCCAATCAAACGTCCTTTTTTATGAACAAGTAGGTGTTCCCAGTGTGGAAGCTATTCGTACAAACCTAACCACTAGAGTTGAAAACGTGATTCGCTTTTTTGGGGAGAATCGCGAAAAAATAGAAATCCTCACTTCGCAAAACAGTGAGATCGACCTGTTAAAATATGTACGAAGTCTCTTTAACAAACAGCTGAAAGGCAACCTTCCGCTGATTTTCTCAGTTAATTTTGACCCTCAGACTTTAAATGAATATTTAGACTATTTATCAAAAGGCAGCTATTTAATCATTGGTACTTGGATTCGTAAAAGATTCGAGGACAGTCCCGAAGAAATTACTGAGATCATAGTCAATACTTCATTACCGATCTTTATTGAGCTTTATCAGAAAAAGGGACTGGACCGTTGATTCTATCTGTACTTTTCATAACACCTCGACATCATATGGGATTCATGTCGAAAAACCAAATTTCCTGCTCTTTCCAATCA
>NZ_NGLG01000001.1:2668414-2730470 GCF_002140655.1 Enterococcus sp. 3H8_DIV0648
ATTATTAGGTTTACAAAAAAGGACATCATGTTAATTTATTCTTTTGAACGGAATAAAATAACCTTTGTTACTTTATAATTCTCAAGAATCAAGCCGCAATTTTTTTATTTCCCTCAATATTTAACTGTTCCTGCTTTTGATAAGTAATCTTTATTTTTATTAGAACTCTTTAATAAATTAACATCTTAAAACTATTATTAGGTTTACAAAAAAGGACATCATGTTAATTTATTCTTTTGAACGGAATAAAATAACCTTTGTTACTTTATAATTCTCAAGAATCAAGCCGCAATTTTTTTATTTCCCTCATTCTTTTACTGATACAAAGGACACCTTTTTGTACCTATGACACTTAAAAGTACGTACTATACATCTGTGAAGCGCCCCCCTATACTAGGCTCAGAAATCTATAAGGGGGCTTTTTCATGATTCATTCATTAACAGACAAAGTGACATTTAACAACGGAACAGAAATTCCCGGCTTAGGCTTAGGGGTTTTTCAAATTCCTGATGAAGATACTGCGGAAGTAGTCAGCAAGGGGATCAGCAACGGCTATCGTTTGATTGATACTGCTCAAATCTATGGCAATGAAACGGGAACGGGGATCGGGATCAAAAAAGGCCTAGCCGCAAAAGGACTAAGCCGAGAAGATTTATTCGTGACCTCTAAGGTTTGGAACGATCATTTGACTTACGCTGAAACCATCAGCGCATTCGAAGAAACACTGGATCGTCTAGCGTTAGATTATTTAGACCTCTATTTGATTCATTGGCCCGGAAAGGACGCCTTCAAAGAAGCTTGGCACGCTTTAGAAGATCTTTATGCCTCTGGAAAAATCAAAGCGATCGGTGTCAGCAATTTCGAGATCCATCATTTAGAAGAATTATTGGCCTTCGCTAAAGTCGTTCCCGTAGTCAACCAATTCGAGCTGCATCCAAAATTATCCCAACAGGCGCTGCGGGACTTCTGCGAAACACACGATATCAAGGTCCAAGCATGGTCGCCTTTGATGCAGGGTAAATTATTGGCTGATCCTACTATTAAGACGATCGCTGAAAAGCATCAAAAAACACCGGCACAGATCATCCTGCGTTGGGACATTCAACAAGATATTTTACTCGTTGTAAAATCGGTCCACGAAAAACGGATGCAAAGCAATGCCGCTGTATTTGATTTTGCATTAGATGAAACGGATATGATGCGTTTAAATCAATTAAACGAATCTTTACGCAGCGGACCTGATCCAGAGGCGTTTGATTTTTAGTTCGATTAAACCTCTAGATAAATCCCTGTCTCAGTTGAAGGAACTTCCAACTCATTCACCACTTGATTGAAGGCAGCCGCTCGCGTCCATTGAGGAAAGTGAGCGGCTGACTTCATGCAGATAAAGCTTTTAGGCGATTCGAGTTTTTGATAAAAATCAAAGGCGACCCTTTTTGAGACATGATAATCCTGCTCGCCCTCAATCAAAATAATCGGCACTTCAAATTTCCTCTCATTCGTAAAATCGACCCGCGCTACTTCCTGCCACAATCGTTCAATCGATTGCTTCGAGCCTTGGATGCGGTGAACACAATCCCGCAGCGTATAATTTTTAGAACGAATAAAGTGAGGATAAAAACCCGCATACGATTTTTTTCCATAAAGCGAACCGCCCGTCTTGATCAACTGATTCATAAAATACATCAGATCGTCGAACCACTCCCCTTGATCAAAATGGGTATCAATAGAAGAAATTCGTTGCTTAACTGCTGTGCTGGAGGAATGCTCCAGAATATAAGCCCGGCTATCCGCAAACATTTCCTGAGAACTGATCACCTGCCCGACACCAATATAGTGGTCAATCCATTCAGGGTAACGCTTGATAAATTCCATACCAATAATACTGCCCCACGAATGACCCATTAGACACGCTTGCTGCTCATTCCGCTCACTAAGAAGCCGTTCAACCAAAACTTTCAAGTCTGACACAAGTGTGTCAATCGTAATTTCTTCATCTGCTTTAAAGGGATAATAGGATTTTCCAGCACCCCGCTGCTCCCAAATAACCAGTGTGTATTTTTTTGCCAAATCCAGATTAAAATGTTCGATCAAGGGCAGCGCCGCATCTCCCGGTCCGCCATGCAGATAAATCAACAGCGGATTGGCTAAATTTTCGCTGATTATTTGAATGTACTGTTTTACACCGTTGATTAGATACCATTTTCCATACTTTTCCATCGCTATTTCCTCCATTGACACACCTGTGTCATATAGTTATAGTTTAGAAAAGAACTCAACTCGTTTCAATCAAATGAAACAGATTAACTATAAGTGTGTCAGGAGGTCCTCATGGGAAAAGAAGCTCAAATTATTGCAAGTCTATTTGCGGTGATGGAAGTCGATGATTTTTCATTGATCACAGTTACTCAGATTGCTCAAGAAGCAGCAATCGGCAGAAAAACCTTTTACCGCTATTTTAAAAATAAAGAAGAAGTCTTGGAACGCGCCGTCGAAATACTTTTTTCAGAATACGCCGCTTTTGAGAAAAATTACAGTGCCTCAAATTTTGAAACCTTGATCTATTATCATTTCTCTTTTTGGCGGCAGCACTACGCCCAATTGAAAATCCTCTATAAGAATGATTTAATGCTTTATCTATTCAAGCAATACCAGCAGCGCATTCCGCAATTGAATGCGGCCTACATTCGTCGGGCGAAGCTCGATCCCTCGACCGCAAAGTATGCCAATGCCTTCACTACTGGAATCTTTTGGTCGATTCTCTACACCTGGATCGAAAATGGCGCAAAGGAACGCCCCGCCGAGTTAGCCAAAATCTGTGCTGCATTTCTGAAATAAAAAGGAGGAGGGATACTATGTTGTATGAATTTGAGGGACACTGCCTGCAGGAAGGAAAGCGCCATTTTATAAAAATACCTTTTAATGTGTGGGAGGTTTGTGAGACCAAAGGAAACATTCCGGTGAAAGTCGCCATTGAAGAAATTACTTTCGAATGCAAACTGATTCCTAAGGGACACGGAGAGTATTATATTCCGATCGCCAAAAAATATTATCAACAGCTGCCGGTCATGACTCACTATGCCTGCTCCTTTGAGATTCTAAAACAATTATCCCGTATCAACCAGCATAGTCCCTACAATCAGCCCATTCGAACAATCGACACAATCAATCTGGTTTTACAGCCTGATGAGGGCTTATGCGGGCAGGCCTGTCTAGCCATGCTGAGCGGACTGCCGCTAGAAGAAATCATGACGATCATGCAGGCCAAAAAATGGCAGGCTTCTTTGAGTAAAGTAATCGAAACCCTAGATTATTTTAGACTAAAGCATGCCGACAAAATGAGCTATCAAAAGTATAAATTTTCTCACCTGCCAAATTTGTGTTTATTAAACGTAAAGGCAGACGACGATAAGTTGAGCCATCTATTGATTTACTTCAATGGAAAATACTATGATCCTACATCAGGAATACGTGCAAGTTATGATCCCGAACGAATCATCAGCTATTTAGAAATTTTTAGTCCGTAAGTGATCCAGCATTCCTAGAAAAAGCCGCTTAAATTACTGAGTGATTCAGCAATTTAAGCGGCTTTGATCTATTTAAAATACTGATGATAAAAGATATAGCTGGAAACCAGCGACGTAATCGGCAAAATGATCACCGCCGCCATCCCGGTCAGCAAACTAATCAACAGCTCGCCGACAAAGGCTTTTGAGTTGATGATCTCAAGAAAGGAATAATTCAAATCTTGAATCCAAATAATCAGCGCCAGACTGGAACCCATAAAAGCAAACAGCAGCGTATTGATCGTCGAGCTTAATATTTCATGAACGACAGTCATGCTGGAAGCGACCAATTCTTTAAACGTAAGTTTTTCCGTCCGTCGATAGATTTCATAAGTCGAACTGCTGACGGCAATACTGCTGTCAATCACGGCTCCCGAAAAACTCATTAAAATAATCGAGAGATTGAGAGCGGCAAAAGGAACAGAGACTGAAAAATCCATCATCTGCAATTCATCTAATTCCTCTATCGCAAAGCCGTGGACCTTAACCAGCTGAATAAGCGGCAATGTGACCAAAGTAAAGGCGACGAGGAAAAACAAGACACAAAGAAAGGCCGCCTTGGTTTTTTGATTAAAGTCATTGATGTAAAACAGCGTCACGACCGTTACACCTAGAAAAATCAAAAAGGTCACAGGATAAACCGGCAAGCCTTTGCTAAATAAATACAAAAGCAGGATAAACAAGACAAAATTAGCAAATGTCCCGGTAATCATGTAGATGGCGCTTTTTTGAAAAATCAGCAGCATCAAACCCATCAAGATCAAGGTAAGACAGATCAAAACACTCATCGCACCTGCCTCCTTCCCAGTTTTTCAGCCAGACTAAAGGCGAATAAGGCTGCCGGAACAGATAATACGATCGCAAAGCCGCCGCATAAAGTCCGCAAGATTTCTAGAGACAGATGCATCCCGATCACCTCAGAAAAATTCCAACCGTTCGCCAGATAAAAGACGACCGAGGGAATCGCTCCGCTGAGATAAGCGAACAGCAAAACATTGATCATCGACGAAGCCGTATCCTGCGCGATTTCCCGGCCGGATCGCACCAGCTTTTTTAATGGAAGCTGCTCATTTTGGGCGCGGATCTCATCCAAAGCAGAAATGATCGTCACGACATTGTCCATGCTGGCTCCGATCGCCCCGATCAACAAGCCCGCTAAAAAGACCGAACGATATGGCCGAGTGATAAATTGCATTTCTTCGTAGCGCAGCCCTTCGTCCTTCAATAAATTCATCGCGATTAAACAAATCAGAAAAGCCGCAAAAACACTCACCAATGTCCCAAAGATTTTCCGGCCATCAAGTTTTTTAAATCCGTAAGAAGTCCCCATTGCCACAAACACCGCAATGAAGGTGAAAACTACCATCAAAAGCATGAGGGATAAACGGCTGTTTTGTTGACTGAGCCATAAAAAGAATAGCAGCAATCCGCTATTTAGCGCTAAGCCGATCAATGCACGAATCCCTCCTTTTCCGCTGATGAACAACACAATCAAAATAAACAGACCAATCAGAATAAAGACATAGCCGTCGCGTTTCATTGAGAGAACCCGCCAATAATTATCTGACTTTTGTAAAATCAGCTGATTCCCTTTGCGGTATAACGGGGAGACACTTTCATTCTCATAATAGGTCGTTTCTAATGTGACGCTGCCCTTTTGGTTCAGTAATTTTCCTTTTATTTTTTGTGTTTGCTCTGAAGCGTTCGCCTCAACCTCCTCCACCCGCAGCACCGGCTCTGAGTAAAAAATATAGCTCTTGGTTTGAATAAAAAAGCCCAGCAGGATAATAGCGGCTAAAGCGATTATGTACGTTAGATTCTTTTTCATGGAATCCTCCATTCTAGTTCCCATTCATTCTACCATCTAACAATAAAGTTAGGCATACCTGTAAAACAAACATTATGAATATTTAGTTGAATCTTTAATTAGACATTTGCTTTTCAGCACTTCTAGCGGCAAAAAAGACTTCAAGCCAGTTGTAGTTACTAACTTGAAGTCTTTCCTTCTATTTAAATACTGCTAAGTCGGAAGGTTGAAGCTTGCTGCTGGCGGCTTTTTCTAGCTGGATCGTGCGCCGTCCGAAGCCTTTGGCAAATTCCAGATCATGGGTAATGATCACAAAGGTAATGCCTTTATTGGCATAATCGACGATCATTCGTTGGACCCGCCGCATATTTCCGGCATCCAGCCCCGATGTCGGCTCGTCTAAAATCAGCAGCTCCGGTTCCCGCATCAAGCCCACCGCAAACACCAAACGCTGCTTTTGTCCGCCGGATAAGGTCGCCGGATGCTGTTCCTTGAGCTTCCAGAGATTTAGTTCTTTAAGCAGGCGCTCTGCTTTTACTAAATTTTCCTCCGTCTTTTTCGTTCCCAGCAGCAGTTCATTTAGAACACTATCAGAGAACAGCTGATAATCGGCGTCTTGTAATACGAACCAGCATTTTTCACGGCGTTTTTTGGCGGTTTGCAGCTGGCCATTGATACTGATCGAGCCTGCCTGTTCTTTATTCAATCCGCAAAGCGTGCGAGCCAAAGTAGTTTTACCCAAACCGTTTTCACCAGTAATTAGAGCGATCTCGCCTTTCGCCAAAGTTAAATTAAGGTCTTTGATCAGACTAGGCGCTAAACGATGGTAGCCGATCGTTAAATTCTGCAAGGCTAAAAAAGCCGGCTCCTGATTTTCCTCTCTTAACAGCTCCGAGATATAAACTTCCTGTTTCTCACGAATGTCAAAGGAGTGCAGCACCGTTTTTGAAAGCTGTCGGAACTCATCGATCGTCCATTGGGCATTAACTTCGCCTTTTGCCAGGTAAACCACCCGATCCACAACCTCCATCAAATAATGGATTCGATGATCCGCGATCAAAATCGTTTTGCCGGCTTGCTTCAGCTGCTTCACTGTGGCGGCTAACTGTGCATTGCCTTGATTATCTAAATTTGCCGAGGGTTCATCCAATACGAAGATCTCAGGTGAATGAACTTCCACTGCCCCCATCGCAACCTTTTGCTTTTCACCGCTCGAAAGCTGGGCCAGCTTGCGCTTCTTTAAATAATCTATTTGATTCTGCTTCAGCACCGCTTCGATCCGTTGATTAATTCTTTCTGCTTCAAGACCATAATTCTCCGAGGCAAAGGCCAATTCATCTAACACATTGGAGGTAAAAAATTGCGAACGGGCATCCTGAAAGACACTTCCTACTTGCTGGCCGTATTCCCACTCCTCCAGCCCCCGTGCATTTTTGCCATTTAAATGAAGCTCGCCAGTCAGTTCTCCTTCATAATAATGAGGGATCAGTCCATTGATCAGGCGGGTCAAAGTCGTTTTCCCGCAGCCTGAAGCCCCGGTCACCAGAACGCATTCTCCTTTTTCGATCTCCAACGAAAGATTTTTCAGCTGCGATTCCTCCGCGTCATAACTAAAAGTGATATTTGCTAACTTGATCGCTGTTTCTATCATCTAGACCTCCAAAAAGTTAAACGTAAAAATACAAACCATATAGCCGCTAAAAAGTGCGACCAGAATCAAATCTTTGCTGGTTAAGCGGGTCTGGTAAATCGAGGTCCGCTGATCGGGACAGTCGATTCCTTTAGTCATCGCCGAAGCGGTCAGTTCATCTGCGATCTTCATCGTTCGCATCATTAAAGGAACAAAGGTATATTCAAAAACCTGCAGCGGGCGCAGCCAATTTCTCGGCTGTGAATAAGAAAGCCCTCGTAAGCGAGCCGACATTTGAATCGTATCGTTCTCCATTTTAATGATCGGAAAAAAGCGCAAGGTCACAGCTAACGTGAGAATAAAATTTTTCGGCAGCCGCAATGATTGCATCGCAGCCATCAAATGCCCCGTCGGCACCTCCTGCAGCACTCGAGCCATTATGATCACCGGCCCAAAACGCAGAACGAGGAAACATAAAAAGCCCAGAAATTTCACCCATTGCTGATCCGACAGCAGCATATAACCATACAATGCCACTGTCGCTGCAATCACCGCCCCCATTTTACAAGCCGTTTGATACAGACCCGCATACACTAAATAAAATAGTGCAAAGACATTCAGTAGAATCAATTGCCCCATTCCGGCACACAGCACCAAAACACTTTGAACTATCAAGAGCAGAAATTGGATTCTTGGATCAATACTTTTTTTCATAAGCGGCTCCTCCAAGCTAGGCAGATTTGATCACGCCTGCTTTTACAAAATGCTTATTCAGCAGCTTGTAACCAAAGAGACAGCCTAAGCAGATTGCAGCGATTAACGCGACAGTCGAAATCACGATCCAAAATGGGGCCGTCAGATACTCAAGATGATTATCGGTGTAGCCGGTATTTTCCATCATTTTAAAATAGTAATCGGCAGAAATAGCCAAGATAATGTAATTAGAAAAACCATACAATAAATTGTAGATCGTAAACGCAATCGTTTGCGGACCTAATTTTCGATAGCCGTCGGTTTTGGCTAAAATCACTTCACCGATGAAGCCGCCTAAAAGTGTGATCGGCAAAATATAAATGGTTCCCATGATGGCATAAAACACTCCGTTGATGGCACCGAAAAGCAGCAGCGTGCCTTTTTTCCCTACCTTGAAGGCCATCAATAAATAAATCGGGCAAGTAAAAAATAGTACAAAGGCCGTCGCATACGGATAGAACCAGGCCATAAACGGCAAGGTCGCCATGGATAAGACCATCATGACAACAAATCCAACGACTGTATATAAACCGATCGTTAAATAATCTTTTGAGATAAGCGTAGCTGTTTTTTTCTTTTTCATCGTGTCTCCTTTTTTCTATTAAGGAATTACTCTTTGCTAAATTTCCAATTCGTCGCTTCATTTTGCATGTCGACTAAGGTGCGGTAAAGCTCGCAGGTTTGGTACAGATCAGGGTGTTTTCCCTTTGCCGCAACTTTTCCTTTTTCCAATACAACGATTTGATCGGCATTCATGACCGTTTTTAATCGGTGAGCGATGACGACAACTGTTTTGTCTGCGACCAGATTTTTGATCGCTCGCTGAACCCCTGCCTCATTTTCTAAGTCGAGAGCAGCCGTCGCTTCATCCAGCAAAATGATTTCTGATTGCTTAATGAATGCGCGGGCAATACTGATTCGCTGCTTCTCACCGCCGGACAGTGTTGATCCGCCTTCACCGACCAGTGTGTCGTAGCCGTCTGGAAGAGCGCTGATAAATTCATGGCAATGCGCCTTTTTAGCCGCTTCCACCACTTCTTCAAAGGTCGCCTCCTGTTTGCCGACACGAATATTATTTAAGATCGTATCCTTAAATAGATAGACATCCTGAAAAACCATCGATAAATGACCATATAGATTTTCTGGATTCACCGTCGTGAGATTCTTTCCGCCGATTTCAATGACCCCTGTTTGAGCATCGTAGAAACGCGCCAAAAGTTTCACGATCGTAGATTTCCCGCTGCCAGACGGGCCCACCAAAGCGGTCAATGTTCTAGGATGAATCTCTAAATTAATGTTTTGCAAAACGGGCTCTTCTTTATAAGCAAAGCCAACATCGTTAAAACGAATCGTATAATCATCATTCAGCTCTTCTGTTCCCTGCACCTCCGGCTGATTTCGAATCGCCATAATTCGTTCACCGCTGATCAAGGCATAACGCATCTCTGTGTAATTGATCATCAATGTAGTGAAGGGATCATAGATACGGCTGGCTACCACGATAAAGACTAAGAATACCGACTCGACCAAGCTTCGTTGCGCCAGCAGATAAGAACCCATGAAAACTAGGATCGGCAAGCCCATCCGTAAAAGAGAAATAGCCACCATTACAACAGGGCCTAACACGCCTTCGATCCGAATCGATTCCTTCCGCAGATTATCAAACGCCTGCTGAATTCTGGCAAACTGCTGACCGCCTAATGAATAAGCTTTGATCTCTTTGATTCCCTGCAAATATTCTTGAAGACGAGAAGCACTTTCGACCTTCGCTTGAATGTGGCGGCCGCCAAGTTTGTTCATTAAAATATTTGATCCTTTGACTATAAGCAAGACAATCGGCAGCATCGCATATAGACACAGCGTCATCCGCCAATCAATCAAGCATAACGAAACAAACGCCATAAATAATAGAATGACTGCACCCAGTGCTTGCGGCACCAGATGAGAAACCGCGGTTTCTAACAGAGTATAGTCTCCCAGCATCATCGTTGTTAAATCACCAGGATCGCGACTATCTAAAAAGCCCAACGAAAGATTTCGCAAATGATTGGCTAATTTGGTCCGGCCTTTTTCCGACACATCATAAGCGGCTGTATACTGTCTGTCATATGCGATCGTGGAGATCAAGACCTGTACCCCAAACCACACGACACTGGCAAGCAGCAAATAAAGATAGAGACGTGTGTCTAACGGACGATTTTGCTGATAGGATTCGTACAATTCAAAAATACCGTAAAAAGCAATGACCGCCGGCAGCAGGCGCGCGATCGATTCCAGCGTCGCCCAAAAAGTTGATTGAGCTAATGATTTCGGTTCGCCCGAAGTAATATTGTAAATTGCCTCTTTCATCCTACTTCACCTCCCAATCTTTGGTCTCTTCGTTGATCGTCCACAATTTTTGATAAAGCGGATTGCTTACCAATAATTCATCATGGGTTCCAGCGGCTTGGATCTCGCCCTTGTCGCAAACTAAAATTTGATCGACATGCTGGATCGTCCACAGGCGATGCGCGATAATCAAAACGGTTTTCCCCTTAACAAGCTCACTGATCGCTTGCTGGATATACACTTCATTTTCTGCATCCGCATAAGCAGTGGCTTCATCTAAAACTAAAATCGGCGAATTTTTCAACAGCGCCCGCGCAATCGAGATCCGCTGCGCTTCACCCTTGGATAGAAAAACTCCCTGCTCACCAATCATCGTGTCATACCCATTTTCCAGCGCTTGAATAAATTCATCACAGCGGGCTAATTGCGCTGCCCAGCGAACTTCCTCCAAGCTCGCATTTTTGTTGCCCATTCGGATATTGGCTGCGATCGTGTCATTGAATAGAGTGACATCTTGGAAAACAAAAGAAACGTCCCGCATCAAGGTATCGATCGTAACCTCCCGAATATCGGTCCCGCCGATTTTGATCGCACCTTCTGTCGGATCATAAAAACGTAAAAGCAATTGAGCAATCGTACTTTTCCCGCCGCCAGAGGGTCCAACTAAGGCGTTCATCGTATTGGGCTGCAGTTCAAAGCTGACTTTTTTCAGTACAGGATTTCCTTTGGTATAAGCAAACGAAACCTCTTCAAATGAAATCCCATTACCCGAAAAGTTCGTGGTTGTCTCTTTTTCGATCACCGGCGCCTCAGCGAAAATCTCATCGACCCGTTTGACCCCTTCATTAACATTGCTGAAGGTAGAGGCCGCATACATTAATTTCATAAAGGGTCCGGTCGTTCCTGAAGCTAAAATAATAAACATCATCACTGTTAGCGACAGCGTTTTGTCTTGCGGACTTTGACTGATCAAAAAAGCGCCAAAGGGCATCACGAACAAAACAACAGATGTTATTAAAGTAGTAAACAGAACATAGCCAGAACGAAAACCATTCGACCAATCCATGACTAAATTCCGATAATCCTTGATGCTTTGATGGAATCGTTTGAAGTTCCCAACGGATAAACCAAAGACCTTGACCGCCGGCATTGCCCGCACATATTCCACACCATTACTATTCATCGCTTCTAGTGCGTCATGATATTGCTTCACCTTATTGTTCTTCATTGTATTTCCCATCAAATATGAATAAATGCCGACTGCCAGAAAAAGCGGTACTAGCGACATTAAGCCTAAGCGCCAATCAATTTTCAGCATCAAACCGATATAAACCAATGGAAATATCAACGCCGAAACTATATCCGGAATTTGATGTGCGATAAACGACTCCATTTTTTCTACACATTGATCAATGATCTTCATTAATTGACCGCTCGATTTTCGTGTGAAATAGCCCATTGAAACCTTTGATAAATGCTGCAGAATATCCATTCGAATTTCATACAAAATATCAAAAGCGGCGACATGCGAACACATGGAAGAGGCATATAACAAAATCACCCCGGCCAACACGCTTCCCATAGAAACTAAACTCCAGTGAATCATTCCACTGGCTGAATAATCACCGATCATCAATAACTCAATGATTTTATAAATACTGTAAAAAGGAATGAACTGTACCACTGTCGAAATTGTCGCCAAAATTCCTGATACGGTTAACAAGCCTTTCTTCTTCTTGATGTAACGAATCAATACCGATTCATCTTTCATCTATCTAACTCCTTTCTCACTTTTAACTAATTTACCAACAACTGCGAAACTCAAATGATAATGAGATTCATTCTCATTTAACCACTTTTTCTGGCTGTTTACAATATTCTTTTGCATTTTATTGCACAAACTAGCTGCTAGCAGAGCGTTGCTTTGGGAGTTTAGATACATATTTTCTTTTAAGAGTCGCTTATAAATAACAGAATCTATCTCCTAAAAAGGAGATAGATTCGATTATTTCTTTGATTGATTTCTTTTGGCTTCTTTGATGATTTTCAGCGCCCGCTTGCGCGTCTTGATGTTGGGACTTTTCAAGCGGCGATAAGCACTGGCTAGATCGGTCTTTTCCATGAAAGCTACCTCCCAATAATTAGTGTGCCAGCATTTCTTGAGCGATCGCATGACTGCTCATTTTGCTTGGGTAATAGGTCGGCCAATTATCCAGCTCGTTAAACAGGGCCTTTT
The DNA here is from genome assembly GCF_002140655.1 of Enterococcus sp. 3H8_DIV0648. Classification (NCBI taxonomy): domain Bacteria; kingdom Bacillati; phylum Bacillota; class Bacilli; order Lactobacillales; family Enterococcaceae; genus Enterococcus; species Enterococcus sp. 3H8_DIV0648. The sequence goes on from NZ_NGLG01000001.1 coordinate 2,680,736, forward strand.
GACTTTCACCGCCAAAATAAATATGGAAATGTGCGGCTTTGGCAGGAGCGATGCCGTGATCGCTGAACTGAACATATTTATACTCGCCAGCATCAGGGTCCTTGGTTTCAAAGGTGAAGCGTACCCCGCGGTTGCCTTTTTCGTATGTCAGAATTTCATGTCCTGCATATTCGTAGGTATATTTGTGATTCTTGCCGCCGACTATAAAATCAATTTGCTTATCCGTAATTTTGATCTCATCCACATCGGTCTTATAGCCTTTTTCATAATAGGACTTATACTCTGTCGCAGTCTTATCCTTTTTCAGCTTTGCTTTATAATCAAAAACCTGATCCAAGCTTCCATCCTTCAGCAAAGGATAAACCGATTGCCAATCCCCTGCATAGTCAGATAATTTGCGATCCTTGACCTGTGAATCTTTGAAATAGCCGTTATAGGTCGTTTGCTCGGTCTTCGTTTCCTCAAGTGGTTTGATTTCTTTGCCCGCAGCCTCCGTCGTTTTCTTTAAGGCAGCTAGATTTTCTTTCATCACAGATACGTAATCCTCGCCCGCATCTAGTTGCTTTTTCGTCAAACTTTCTAGCGGATTGAGAACCTCCAGCTTGACCTTGGTTTCATCCGCAAGTGTTTGTGCGGCTTTTCCTTGGTTGTTGTTCTCGAAATAAATGTACTTGATCTCATTGTCTTCAACATAATGCTTCAACTCTGCGATACGCGAAGGATCAGGTTCCTGATCCGGGTTAAGTCCGGAAATACCGACTTGATTCAAGCCGTAATCCAATGCCAAATAACCAAACGCTGTATGCTGTGTAACGAAATTCTTTTGCTGGGCATTTTTCAGCGAAGCTGAAAATTCTTGGTCCAATGTCTCAAGCTTCGCTAGATATTTTTTTGCATTCGCTTCAAATTCAGTCTTCTTCTCTGGATACAATTTAATCAATTGATCTTTGATCGAGGTAACTTCCTTGATCGCGCGATGCGGTGACACCCACGTATGAGGATCTAGTTCATGATGATGATCTTCTTCGCCGCTGTGTTCATGCTCTTCCTCGCCGCCCGGCAATAAAAGCATCCCCTTCGTCCCCTCGATAACATTCGGAGCCCCTTTCTTCCAAGACTTGGCCGCCTTTGGTACCCATGTTTCCATGTTCTCGTTATGATAAACAAAGACATCCGCTTCAGTGATTTTCGCCATGTCTTTGGCTGACGGTTCATAATCATGCGGTTCCGAACCAGCTGGTATCAGCAAGCTGACGTCGCCCGCATCGCCAACGATATTTTTCGTAAAATCATACATCGGATAAAAAGTAGTGACGATCTGCAGCTTGTCATTCTTATGCTCTGTTGCCGCCTGATTTCCCTTGCAGGCACCTAAACCGACAAGTGCCAGCAAACTAATCACAATAAATCCTAATTTCTTCATTTCAGACCTCTCTCTTCTTTTGAATTCGCAAACTAAGCGCCTCACGTTAAAAAAACATCACCTGCTTTATACAAGTTGTTTTAGCTAAAATCGAATCGCCGCTGCAAAATGATCCCCACAATACCATTTTGCAATCGTTCATCAAATAGACTTGATTTATCCATTACTATTTGCAGAACGCAAAGCGTAACCGTTACGATTCAACATCGATACTTTATCACTCACAAAAAAGCGTGTCAAGATAAAATAACATGAAATATTATTCATGTGAATGGAGATTCATTTTTACAGGTTCATCCACACAAAAAAAGCGATCAAAGTTCCGCGCCTTTGATCGCTTTTCTTTCTTATGCCAGCTGTTCTTTCTCAAACTGACTATTATACAAATCTGCATAGAAACCGTTTTGTCCCATCAATTCTTCGTGGTTTCCTTGTTCGATGATATTTCCTTCGTTCATGACTAGAATCAGGTCCGCATTGCGGATCGTCGATAAACGATGGGCAATCACAAAAGAGGTACGGTTGTTCATTAGTTTGTCCATCGCTGCTTGGATCAATTCTTCGGTTCGCGTATCAACAGAACTGGTCGCTTCATCTAAAATCAGCATCGGTGCGTCTTTGATGATCGCACGAGCGATCGTCATTAATTGTTTTTGTCCGACTGATAAGCTGACACTGTCATCCAGATACGTTTCATAGCCTTTTGGCAAGGTGCGGATAAAGTGATCGATCCCGACTGCTTTGCAGGCCTTCACGACTGTTTCATCAGAGATATGCTGCTGGTTGTAGATCAGATTTTCCTTGATCGTCCCTTCAAACAGCCACGTATCCTGCAATACCATACAAAATTGATCATGAACTTCTTCACGACTCATGTCTTTTGTGGAAACACCGTCGATCACGATCTCTCCGCGATTCGTTTCATAAAAACGCATCAGCAGATTGACGATCGTCGTTTTCCCTGCGCCGGTTGGACCAACGATCGCGATTTTTTGTCCGGCCTTTGCTTCGACATTGAAATTATGAATGATCGTCCGCTCTTTATCATAACCAAAGCTGACATTTTCAAAACGGACATTGCCTTCTGCGTTGTGCAATTTGATGGTTTTTTCTGACTCATCGGCTAGTTCATCTTCTTCTAAGAACTCAAAAACACGACTCATCGCAGCTCCTGCCGATTGCAGGTTAGAAAAGGCTTGTGCCAGTTGGGATAAGGGTTGTGAGAACAACCGGATGTACACAGTAAATGCCACGATGACACCTAACGTAATATCCCCTCGTAGTGCCAAAACAGCTCCAACCACACAAACTGCGACATATCCGAAGTTGCCGATAAAGCCCATCAACGGCTGCATGATCCCAGACAAGAATTGCGCCTTCCAAACACTGCCATAAAAATCCTGATTCATCTCACCAAATTCTGATTTCATATCTTCGGTCGCGTTGTAAGCATTGATGACTTGCTGCCCAGAATAAGCTTCCTCCGCAAAGCCGTTGATCTTAGCTAATTTTTGCTGCTGCTGATTAAAATGAACCTGTGATTTTGCCATAATAACGGCCATTAATAAAAAGCCTAGTAAAACGGAAACCACCGCTGTGATCGTCAATATCAAATTCGTCCGAAACATCATGACCAGACAGCCGATAAATAGCGTGATCGACGGAAACAATGAACTCAAACTTTGATTCAGCGATTGGCTCACGGTATCCAAGTCATTGGTTACGCGGCTCAATGTATCACCTTGACTGTGTGAATCAAAATAATTCAAGGGAACGTTGTTGATTTTTTCTGAAATCTGACGCCGCAGCTGTTTAGAAAAACGCTGCGTGACGGTCGCTACGATGAAGCCTTGGAAATAGGAAAGGATCGAACCCATCCCATAGAGAATAACTAAACTCAATCCTATCTGACTAATACGCGTAAGGTTGATCGAACCACCCAATCCTTGAGTGATCAGATCCGTGATCTCGCTTAAACGATTCGGACCAACGATTTGCGTAATGCTTCCGATCGTGGCAAATACGATCGCCATGATCAAAGGCCATTTGAACTGATTCAGCGCCTTTAGAATGTTAGATTTTAAAGGCTGTTCTTGTGATTGTGTTTGAATACTATCTAATGTGTTATCCATTAACTAATTCCTCCTTCGACAGCTGTGAATAGGCAATCTCTTGATAGACGTCGTTTGTCTCCAGCAATTCTTCGTGGGTGCCTTGTCCAACGATCCGGCCTTCATCCAAGACAATGATCTGGTCGGCATCCATGATGGTACTGATCCGTTGAGCGACGATCAATTTTGTCGTATCCGCTAACTTCTCCTTTAGCACCTCGCGTAATTTTTTATCTGTTGTATAATCCAACGCCGAGAAGGAATCATCGAAGAGTAAAATCTCAGGCTTGCGGGCAATTACTCGGGCAATCGCCAAACGCTGCTTTTGACCCCCGGAGAAGTTGCTGCCGTTTTGAGCAACATGGCTTTTCAGCTTGTCTTCTTTTCCATTAACAAAATCACTAGCTTGTGCGATCGAAAGTGCTTCTTCCATTTTTTCTTCATCCAAAGGATCATTCTTGCTGTTCCCAAAATCCAGATTCGACTGGATCGTTCCGCTGAACAACACTGGTTTTTGCGGAATATAGCCGACGATATCATTCAGATTCACATGGCTGTAAGTATTGATCGGCTGACCATCGATTGAGATCGTTCCTTCGCTGGTTTCATAAAAACGCGGAATCAAATTCAAGATCGTGCTTTTCCCGCTGCCCGTCGAACCGATAAAGGCGACTGTGTCTCCTTGTTCTGCTTTAAAGTTGATTTCATGAAGTACGGGTTCAGAAGCATCAGGGTAACGGAATGATACATGATCAAATTCCACCGTTCCTTTGACATCCGGCTGAACCTTTTCGCCTGCTTCCGGAAACTCTACGGAAGAATCCTTGGCTAAGACTTCATTGATCCGTTTTGCGGAAACCGTCGCCCGCGGCAAAATCATGAAAATCATCGACATTAAAACAAAGCTCATGACCACCTGCATCGCATAAGAGGAGAAGACGATCATGTCACTAAACAATGTGAGCTTCACCATCCCTTGCGCCTGCTGAATCATATAAGCCCCGATCCAATAAACCGCAAGCGTCAGTCCGCCGGAGATCAAACTCATCCCCGGACTCATCAAGGCCATTACTCGTCCTGTAAATAAGTTCGTCGCTGTTAGTTCTTGATTCGTTGCTTCAAATTTTTCTTCTTGGTAGTCTTCAGCATTGTATGCCCGTACCACCCGTAGTCCGGTTAAATTTTCTCGTGTAACACTATTTACTTTGTCAGTCAGCTGTTGAACTTTGGCAAAGCGCGGCTGCACCAAGGTTAAAATGACCGACAACATGATCAGCAATACCAATACGGCGATGCCTGTCGTTGTCGTCCACTGCCAGTTTTTTCCAGCGATCTTAAAAATTGCCCAAACCGCGGTGATCGGTCCTTTGATCATCAGCTGCAAGCCCATCGCCACTATCTGTTGAATTTGGGTTAAATCGTTGGTCGTCCGAGTGGTCAAACTGGGAATCGAAAATTGCTGAATCTCATGAGCGGAATAATCCATAACCTTGCCGAACATATCCTGACGCAAGCGGCAGGTTAAACTCGCTGCCAATTTTGCAGCAAATAAACCGACGATTGATGAAAAGACAAAGCTCATCAAGGATAGCAAGACCATCCAGCCGCCGGGTTTTAAAATTTCGCTAATAGCTGTGCTCGGTGTCTGCAGCAAAGTTGTGATCTGTGACATATAATCGGGTACCTTCAAGTCCATCCATACCTGACAAATGATAAATAGAACACTTGCCAGCACCAGTAATCGTTCTTTTGTATTGGTTCGTTTTATTAGTTGTATCATAAGCGTCCTCCTTGCTTGTACATTAGCATGCTAACTATTAGCGGGAATAGAAATCTGATCGTCTTAACAACCAGATTAGCGTTGAATGTTTTGTTTGAACTTTTCCAGCGTAGCAAAAAACTGCGCTAACTCTTCCTCTGAAACGCCCTGCTTCATCCTTTTTTCGCTATCTTCGATCTGTTTTTCTATTTCGATCGTAGCTTGGATCGCTTTTTCGGTCACGATCAGGCGTTTCAGGCGTTTGTCCTTTTGAGACGGAGCAGTCGTCAAAAAACCATTTTTGATCATACGGTCAACTAAATTGCTGGCGGTGGGTTTTCGAATCGATAATCGTTCTTCCAAATCTTTTTGATAAATTTCTTTATCTCGATTATTGACCAAGTACCCTAGTGCAAACCCCTGCGGACCTCTAATATGTCCATCTTCATTCGTTCGCTCCATATACCTGCCGATCAATAGAGATAACTCTCTGATCTTGAAACCAATAGTTTCTGGCTCATTCATACGATTCTCTCCTTAAATAGTTATCATGCTAACTATGTTAAACGCAATTTTTTATTTTGTCAACCTTCGTTGTTAATTAGGTCGTCGTTTTACATATAACGTAATAAGATCGCTGATAAGGCTGCAAATAAAGCAAGTAATTATCGCGATAATCGCCTTATTACCAGCAGAAATATCCCCTAACTTAAACAGTAAATACAGCAGAAACGCGCCTAGCGTAAATAGCCCGCCAAACAAGCGATTGGAAAACTGCCAGATTCGTTTGCCGTAAGCTACAAAGGCGATCCCGCGATAACCGAGTCCACCAGTATACGGCTGTAGGCTAACAACCAAAACAACTATTCCTAAAGCACCGAATAAGAACGGGATTGAGTCGACCTCTGCTTTTTCAATAAGACTTACAACCAACATTTTTCACCCTCCTGACTTCTGCCTTCATTATAGTCTCTTCCAATCCTTGAGTGCAAAAAAGAAATGAATATGCTCATTCCACGAAAAAAAGGCATGTCAAAAGTGACATACCTTCGTTTCATAATAGCTTTATTCCGCTTCGTAATTCAATTCTTCCAACGCGGACTCTTCTTTGCTCAGGCGTTTGACCCCGATAACATAAAAGACACCCGTCAAAAGTCCGGCACCCGCATCAGCAAAAGGCGCCGCGTGGAGCAAACCGTCCATTCCCCACATTTGAGAGAAAAGTAAGATTGCTGGAATCAATAAAATGATTTGGCGCGTCAACGTTAAAAAGATCGCTTGACGAGTCCGTCCGGTTGCCTGGAAAAAATTCGAAGCAACGATTTGAAACCCAATGACCGGCAAACACAGGAACCAGATTTGTAAAGCTTTTGCCCCAAAGGTCAGCAGCTCAGGCTCATTGTTAAACATCCGTACCAATTGCTCCGGCATTATTCGAGTAGCCAGCCAACCGAGACAAACAATTATAGTTGCGACCAAGATCGCATATTTTTGCGTTTCTTTCACCCGTTTGAATTTCTTGGCACCAAAGTTAAAGCTGATGATCGGCTGTGCCCCTTGAACAAGACCTGTAATAGGCATCAGTAAAATCGTCTGGATACTGTTGACGATCCCCATGCCGGAAACGGCAATATCTCCGCCATAATTCAGAAGGGTCATATTCAATACGACATTCAGCACACTATTTCCAAGTTGTAATAAGAAATTGGGCATTCCCAATGCTGTTATTCGAGTAGCGACATGAGCCTTGATCGCCATATTTTTTACTTGAATTTGATGATGACTGCGTTTGCTTAGAAAATAAGATAAAATCCAAACCATTGAAATAAATTGCGAAAGGATCGTCGCAAACGCTGCACCGGCCATCCCCATATCAAAGACGTAGATAAATACTGGATCAAGAATAATATTGACCCCGGCACCCATGAACATTGTGATCATCGCCAGCTTAGGCTGTCCATCTGCGCGTAAAAAGTTGTTCAGTCCGATGCTGACAATTTGAAAAACGGCACCTGAGAAAATGATCCGCATATAGCTCATCGCAAAAGGCAAGACCTTCTCACTAGCACCAAATGCTGACAAGACTGGCGACAAGAATAAATGCCCCATAACCATAAATAAAAGTCCGCTGAAAACCAGCAGAGAAAAAGCATTGCCTAACGCAAGCTCAGCTTCTTCGGATTTGCCTTCTCCTAATTTCATCGAAAAAAGAGTCGCACCGCCTACACCAAACAAAATACCGATTGATAATAAGATGATCATGATCGGAAAGCCGATCGTGATCCCTGCCAAACCATTCGCTCCCAACCCCGGAGCATGACCGATATAGATTCGATCCACCACATTATACAGCGCATTTACGACCATTCCGATGATGGCTGGAATCGAGAAACGCCATAGTAATTTTGAAATTTTTTCAGTCCCTAACGGATTTGCTGCTTCCATTTTTTATCCTCCCTTTAAATCATACTGCTCAGTTTTTTCAACCATTTCCTCTAACAGCTCAAAAAGCAATTCACGCTTCGATTCGTCCATTCCTTCTAGCATGATCTTGTTCCAGCCGACAAACTTCTCCACCATCGCTTCGCGCATATCAAAACCCTTTTGAGTCAAAGAAATCTTGTTGCAGCGCTTGTCCTGCTCATCCTTTTCCTTTGTGACCAGACCTTTTTCCAATAATGATTGAATGGTTCGCGTCGTTAAAGCCTTGTCTACTTGAAGATACGCACTAATTTCTTCTTGCGTCACCGCGTTATGACGATAAAGATACATTAAGATCGGCTGCTCGGCTGTCGAGATATTTAGCGGCTTCATCACCGAATTTAAATAAATTTGATTTTTTCGATATAAAATCGAAATCAAACGTCCCACACTTCGCTTCATGATTCACACCTTCCAAATAAAATAGTTGACTACTCAACTAACTTATCAAACAATAGTTGAGCGGTCAACCATTATTTCAGAAAAAAAACGATTGAAATTAAATTCAATCGTTTCATCCTAACAATGGTTGTATTTTCTTTCCGCAATATTGGGTAGTCACCTTCAGCAGCGGACCAATCAGCACCACGCCGATGATCGGTCCCACCATGAACTTTCCGCCTAAAAACATGCCGGTCACAAAACAGATCAGATCCAGACCGATCCGAATCTTCGCTAAATCGATCGACAAGCGATTCGCTAGAGCAAAGCTCAGAGCGATATAGCCTTCTTTTCCTGCATTCGTTGCCGCTGCAATTCCAGAGCCGATCCCGATAAAGGAAATCCCAAGTATGACAATCAGCAGCTTTAGAACTACTTCTCCTTGTATCGTTACTTGTTTGATCATCAGATCCGTAAAAATACTGGTAGCGATCGGGTTCAAAATGGTCGCCAAGCCTAGCTCCTTTTTATCAATTAAAGCTACGATGAGCAAACAGGTGCAGGTAACCAGCAAAGATGCCTGACCCACTGTAATCGGCAGATGTTTTGCTAATCCTTCCCATAAAACGCCCAAGGCATCCGCCCCTAAACCGGTCACAACACAAAGCCCCACACCGACTCCGACCAAGGAGGAGCCCAAAACGGAAATCACATTTCGTAAAAGCATCTTCATTAATCCAAGTTCGTGCCGTCTGAAGCAATTACCTCTTTATACCAATAGAAGGAATCTTTTCTGATTCGTTTGCATTCTTTGACATCATCGTCTGTGCGATCAACGTAGATCAAGCCGTAACGTTTCTTGTAGCCGTTGCTGGTAGACAGCAGATCAATCGCTGACCAAGGCATATAACCAACGACTTCTACCCCCATATCCATCGCTCGTTTCGTTGCTTGGATGTGTTCTCTTAAATAATCGATACGATAGTCATCATGAACTTTCCCATCCGGCGTCAGCTCATCATAGGCACCTAACCCATTTTCGGTGATCATAAATGGCACACGGTAGCGCGTGTATAGATCACGGTAAACATATTCCAAGCCGATTGGATCGATCGCCCAATCCCAATCAGTTGTCCGCAATTCCGGATTTGAACACATTTGATAGAAGCCGGGATGTGTTTCAAAGCCGGACATATCGCCTTTTTTACCAGATAAGTTATAGCCGGACCAACGGCGTTCCTCACCTTCGGGACAAGCATGGGCACATTGGCTGTCATAGTAGTTGATGGCAAAGAAATCAGATAGATTTTCTGCGAAGAACTGTTCATCGCCCTCTTCCATTTCCGGAGCCAAGCCGGCTTGTTTCAAATAGGTCAACGCTGCGACATTGTAGTAACCGCGGAAATAGACATCTAAATAATAGGCATTACGCAGATCATTGGCGTTTAACGCGGCAATCTGATCTTCTGGTTTACAAGTTCGCGCGTAGACTGGTGCATAACCTAAGGCCGGTCCTGCTTTAGCGCCGACTTCATGAGCTAGCTTAACGGCTACCGCTTGTGCCAAATTCATATGGTGATTGATTTGATAGCGAAGCTGATTGTTATCTTGATATTCTGGCAGCACATAGCATTTTTGCGTCCAGTACTGCACGATGATGCTTTGCTCATTGATGGTGATCCAATATTTGATATCATCTTTGAACTCATTGATGACATATTTCGCGAACACTTCAAAATCCTTCACCACTTCGCGAGACAGCCAGCCGCCATATTTTTCGACTAATGGCCACGGCAGATCATAATGGTACAACGTTGGGATCGGTTCAATGTCATTGTCTTTTAATTCCTTGATCAAATCGCGGTAGAATTGGATACCTGCTTCATTGACCACATCATCGCCATTTGGAAAAATCCGCGACCAAGCAATCGAAAATCGATAGCTGGTAAAACCCATTTCCTTAAAGAGGGCAATGTCCTCTTTATATTTATGGTAATGATCACTCGCAACGCTGGCATCGGCAAAGCCGAATTTTTCGTGCCGTTCACTGTTGATGATATCTTGTTGGGATAGTCCTTTCCCATCCTCTTGTGCCGCGCCTTCTACTTGATACGCGCTGGTTGCCGCTCCCCATAGGAAGTCTTTTGGAAATGCATTGTTCATATTCTTCTCGCTCCTCATCTTTTATTAAAACTGAAGGATGAGTCAATAACGGACTGCTTCAGGTTTTACTGATTTATTTTGCCGGGAACAGTTCCCAGCTATTTGTTCTTCATTACTAATTCAAACATATCGACCAAATCTCTGGTCATGTTGACTTCACTCGTAATCGTCATTAAATGATCTTGGGCATGAGTAAACAGCAGACATGGCTGATAGCTTTTTCCCGCCGCTTCATTTTGAATGATCGTTGTTTGCGAGCGATGCGCCAAAACAATATTTTCTTTCGCTTCTTTCAACGCTTCGTAGGCCGCATCAAAATCCTGCATTTTAGCAAACTTGATTGCTTCTTGTGCTTTTGTCCGTCCATTTCCCGCATGCAAAATAATCTGCATTGCGACTGGAATCAGTTCGTTTTCCTCTTCAAGCAATTCTGTTTCTTCCATCTTTTTTCACCTCGTCCATTTTTATACAGCTTCTACAGGAGCAGACAATTCTTCTGCCGCTTGTTCTTCTTTGACTTCATCCGCCAATACCTCTTTTTCATAAACCTTGAAAAATGGGTACCATGTAATCAAGTACATCGCGAACAAAAGAACATACCAGAGAACCGCTCGGAAATCTTGCAGGATCATTACACTGGAGATTGGTGCCGGAATCTGAGCCACCTGCATCAACTCCTGTGGAATATTCAGCAAGCCGCCCCGCATCGCAAACCAAACAACACAGCTTCCGGTGATGGAATTGATCCACATCGGCATCATCAAGATCGGATTCATAACGACCGGCGTACTGAAGACGATCGGTTCATTGATATTAAAGAGTGATGGTCCGATACAAATGCGACCGAGTGTTTTTAATTTCTTGGCTTTTGAGAAGCACATCAATAGATTCAGTGTTAACGTAGCACCTGTTCCGCCCATCATAATCAAGCCTAAACTGTAGACGGTCTCATTCGTTACGATATTCATGCCGACATCCCCATTTTTAAGGGCCAGTGCATTGGCAGCAATCCCTGCGATAAAAATCGGATTTTGAATAGCTGACCACAACCACGTTGAGATCCCCATTGAATAAAAGAAAGCCGGAATCAAAACAAGTAAGATTAACCCTGGTAATGATTGACCAAAGCTTTGGATCGGTTCAAACAAGTTGATGATGACTTCGAAAACATCAATCTTCAATGCAAAGATCATGGTTGACCATAGTGCTAAGCTCAAGAAAATCGGAATGATATTATTGATCCACTCCACGACAAAATCCGGCAGCTCCGAATTTTGCAGCAGATGCAATTTGCTGAAATAATGGAAGATGACACTAACAACTGCACCGACGATTACACCGATCAAAATCCCTGTTGGTCCAACTCGTCCCATGTCATAGACACCTTCTTTGGCACCGACTGGATGCAGCGTCATCATCAAAACACAGACAGATACGATTCCTGCTGTGATGGAATAGTTAGGATGCTTGAACTTTTCCATATATTGATTCGCCACCATAAAAGCCGCGATCATGCCAATCATGCCGAATGAATAATTTGAAATATTGCCTAAATCAGGCAGCTGCGGAATATACGAGCGAAAAACGTTATAAAAGAAGACGATCGAGCCTGTCATAATGAAGGGAATCAATTTCTGCATCGCACTCGATAAGCCGGCAACGGAAGGCTTTTGAGTCAGCTGCTTCGCCTTTGGAGCAAATGAATTCGCCAACCAATCCATAAATTTTTTCATTTTGCTTGTTCCTCCTAATAATTGATGAGTTTATTTTTCTAATTTGCTGATCGCGAAGTCCAACAACCCTTCACCGTCCAGCATGCCGTAAATATCTTGCGGGATCACATCCACCACAACATTGTGAGGTGCAGCCTGTTCAGCCATCTCTTCTTTGAAAGAAGCATAATGAGGGCCCAGCAATAAGATGTCGATCGACTCTAAATAAGAAGCCACTTCACTTTCGCTACGAGCATCGATCGAACCGGAGATCCCGCGTTTTTTCGCTGCTTTTCTTGTTTTCTGTGCTAAAAAACCACTAGACATTCCTGCGCCACAACATAATAAAATATTTAAAGTTTCCATGATAAAGTCCTCCAAAATTGTTTTTTTCTGCACGTGCTGTTCTCTTTTACATCTCTATTATTTCGATTTTTACTATTTCCCTCAACTAGACTGTTGCACGCAGGTCGTGCAACTCACTATTTTTTCTTCCGCAAATTCACGCTATAATAAATAAAATGACTTATGGAGGGATGAGGATATGAAGGAAAAGCAAGAATACCTGCTAAAATTACTGCTGCAGCAAGACACCCCTATCTCTTCAAGAATCTTAGCTGAAAAAATGAACGTGTCTATGCGGACAGTCAAAAATTATATTTACGAGTTAAACAAACTAGGAGCAGCACCAGTAATCGCTTCTTCTAATGCAGGCTACACGGTTATTCGCGAGGAAGCTGAAAAATTATTAGAAGAGCCGAAAAATGATACCGCTTTACCTCAGACATTTAAGGAGCGTTCCTTTTTCATTATTAAACGGATTTTGATGGAAAATCAGCAGCTCAATATTTTCGATCTCTCGGAGGAACTGTTCGTCAGCTACTCCACACTTAAATCAGATCTTTCACGAATGAACAAAGCCTATGAGAAATACCACGTGAAATTTATCCTCAAGCAAGATGAGATCCAAATCATCGGCGAAGAAAAAGAAAAGCGCCGCCTGATTTCCTACATCATTTTTGAAGAGGTGCCGCATAAATTTATCGATAAGCAAATTTTAGAGGCCACCTTTGATAAGCAAGATATTGAAAAGCTCGCTGCGATTATCCATTCGATCATGCAGGAATCGAATTATCATTTGAATGACTTTTCCTTCGTTAACCTGATGCTGCATCTGCTGATTCTGTTAGAATCCGTGCGAAATGACAACTCACTGGTCAGCCGCAACTGGTTCAGCTCTTGGCTGCGAGAAGATAAGGCCAAATTAGTTACAAAGATGATTGAACAAATCGAACAGGAATTTGACCTGACCTTGAATAGTCTAGAAAAAGAAGAAATCCATATGATCTTTCAAGCAAATGCCAATTATATTCCTTCGAATAATTTGAAGGAGCTGGAACAGATCGTGGGTGAGGAGATTTCTCAGGCAGTCGATGTTGTTTTAGAGGATGTCCGACAAACCTTTGGGATTAATTTAATGAGTGAGAACTTCATCGTTCCTTTTTCTTTGCATGTCAGCGGACTTTTTTCACGCGCCAAGCAGCAAACCTCGTTGAAAAACCCGATGGTGAGCTCGCTGAAAAAAGATTTTCCGATGGTCTACGATGTCGCCGTGTACATCTCCTTACGTTTGAGCAATCGCTTCAGCATATCTGTCAGTGAAGATGAGACCGCCTATATTGCCTTACACATTGGCTCTGAGCTGGAAGGACAAAAGAGAAACCTTTCGAAGATTCGAACCGTCCTGCTTTGTCCCAAATATATGAACCTAGACGAGCAGCTCTATGAAAAACTGAATCACCATTTCGGCAACGATTTGATTATTCAAACGGTCGTCTCCAAATTTTCGGAAACCGAGGATTTAGACTTCGAACTTTTGATAACGACATTGCCTGTTCCAGAAACACCGGATTTTCTTGTGATCGAAGTCTCTCCGATTTTTACCGAAGAACAACGCATGACACTGATTACTGAAATAGGAAATATTCGATTGGATCGAAAGAAAAGTATTTTGCGAAAAAATTTCGATGATTACTTCGACGAGAAATTTTTCACCAGCCAATTAGCCGCCGATTGCTCTGAAGCAGTGATCAATGAGCTGTGCCAAGTGCTGGAAGCGGAAAACATCGTCCCTGCTGAGTTTAAAGAGCACGTCTTAGAGCGTGAGCGGGCCTCCTCAACAGCCTTTGAAGCGATCGCGATTCCTCATTCTGTCTACATGGATGCACACCAAACTGTTATCAGTGTCGCCATTTCTGAAAAAGGCCTTCTATGGGGAGATAAAAAAGTCCATGTCGTTTTATTAGCCGCGATCAACGATATCGATCGACGACTATTTACTGATATCTATGAAGCCCTGATCTCCTTATTCGACACGGCCCAAAGCTATCAAGAAATCAAAAAAATCCAGAATTTCGCAGACTTCCGCTCATTTATTTACTCAAAGATCAAAAGAAACTATTGATACGACAAAAAAGCGATTGAAATCAAATTGATTTCAATCGCTTTAAATTTACTTTTTACGCTTTTTTAGTGTTGTCACAGTTTGCACCTGCTGCACTCTCATTCGTATTCGCTTTAGCTAATCCTTTGATCGCCGCACGAATAATCATCGAAGCTGTGAAACCAACCAACGCTAAAACTGCGAAGATTCGTAAAACATTCGTATAAGAATGGAACATCTCAGTAACCTTGCCTAAGAAAATCGGACCAAACATTCCGGCCGCAGCCCAAGCAGTTAAGATATAACCGTGAATCGCACCGACTTCTTTCGAACCGAAAACATCCCCGATATAAGCGGGCACGATCGAAAAGCCTGCACCGTAGCAAGTCATCAATAGACAAATCAATGCTGCAAACAGCAATGGTGAATTTACTACTGATAAACTCAATAGAACGACGATATCGATCACGAAAAGAATCGTAAAGACATTTTTTCGACCTAAGACATCTGAGATCAGCGCCCAAACCAAACGGCCGCAGCCGTTGAAGACACCCATCACACCGACCATCGTAGCAGCCATTCCAGCTGACATTCCGGTAATTTCTTGAGCCATTGGCGAAGCTTCTGAAACAAGCGAGATTCCGCAAGTAATATTTAGAAATAGCATAAACCATAATAACCAAAATGTTTTGGTTTTGATTGCTTGATTGGCGGTCAATTGTACACCGCTGTATTGGACCTTCACTTCTTCTTTTGGTTCTGGCGCTTCAAAGCCTGCCGGCGTCCAGCCAACTGGCGGTTTTTCCAAATAACGCGAAGCAGTGAACATCACTAAGAAATAAGCAACCCCTAAAATATAGAAGGTATTAGAAACACCGACACGCACCATTAATTGTTGGGCGATCGGTCCGGTGATCATGGAAGCAAAACCAAAGCCCATGATAGCAAGTCCGGTAGCCAAGCCTTTTCTATCCGGGAACCAGCGAATCATCGTTGACACAGGTGTGACATACCCCGCTCCTAAACCAATCCCGCCGATAATTCCGTAAGTCAGATACAGCATTGGCAAAGATTGACTAGAAATAGCAAACCCCGTCGAAATAATTCCTAAACCAAATAAAATCGATGCGACCGTTCCGGTTTTTCTCGGGCCAAATTTCTCCACAAATTTCCCCATAAACGCCGCTGATGTTCCTAAACAGAAAATCGCTAAACTAAATGCAAAAGAGATCGACGATTTGTCCCATCCCGTCAATTCTTTGATCGGTTCTTTAAATACACTCCACGCGTATGCTGAACCGATAGACAGATGAATCGCTACTCCTGATAAGGCGATCAGCCATCTATTTTTTTCCCTGCGCATTCTTTTCCCTCCTGATTTCAATCCATTTGTCTGTTTGAGTGCGATAAAAAAGAGATAACATCTGTTATCTTTTTTTATTTAAAAAAATATTTTTTTCAAACACCCAATAATCACGAGTATACGCTCTCATTTACTTAAATTCAACAAAAATTTTAATATAATCCGATTATATTCGACGTTATTAAAAAAAAGAATTTTTGCTGGTACTTTTGATAGAAGTTTCCCCTATTTTTAAGCTGTTCAACCTAGATCAGACTGAATTTTCTGTTAATAAAAAGACCACTAAACGATCAACGCTTAGCAGTCCCTTATTCCAAAGTGAATCCCTTCGTCTACTATTATGCCTTTTTCTTAACTGGCGCATAGAATGACAGCTTTCCGACACTTGTATATTCCTCTAAATTAAAATTACCGGCAATTTGATAGGTCTCATTTTGCATCAATTCGCCGTAACTCTGACCGATTAATTGATCCAGCTCTACCTGATCTGTGTAGCTCAAATCAAAGCATGCGTAAGTTCCAGCGGGCAGCTCGAACTCCGAGGGACGTGTTTCTGCCGTTTCGGTATCACCGATCAGATAACACTGATCCCCATCGATCACCGCATTCACAGCCAACAGCTCTCCCTCAATTTTCGAAGCATACTCTTCTTTAGCTCGCATTTTTTGTTTGCTCATCTCAGCCAATTCCTCCGGCGAATTCGACGGCTGCAAAGTCGTCAGCCATCCATGAACCGTCACCGCTTCTCTCTCAACTATCTTCAACATGACTAGATTCCTTCTTTCTTCGTAGCTATCTATCATTAAACTTTCTTCCAATAAAGAAAATCTGGGATTCACGTATTACATGCTAAATATATGCCCCTCATCTAGCCAATGCAATAAAAACGCTTACTGAAATACCTGTAACAAAACCATTAGAAATGAATCAATCCCGTCGCTGCAAGAATGAAAATCATCAAACATAAAAGTGTCACAAATAAAGCCGCTAATAAGAAAACACTGGCGGCCGTTCGAATAGGAGCAGCCATTTCCTCTTTCAGATTTTTGAAGTGGATCACACACAACCATATCGCTGCGATCACGATCAAAAGCTGAACTGGGATAATATTTTCCAGTCTGCCGCCATTGGACGCTGTCAAAAAACTAATAATTGAAAAGACCAGCAGCGCTCCCCCACAAATTCCTGAAAACAATCCGATCCGGATCGTCTGCAGCAGCCTCGCCTCGTTTGCCATCTTAGCCATATACTTCGCATCTCCTTTCATCAAATAATCAAGAGAGATCTCGTAATAATCACTGATAGCCACCAGCGTTGGAACATCAGGATAATTTTTCTCATTCTCCCAATTCGAGACCGTTTGGCGCGTCACATTAAAAATCTCCGCCACTTCTTGTTGCGTCTGTCCCCGCTTTTTTCTTTGCGCCTTCAAAATTTCAGCAATCACAGTGATCCCTCCCTCTTCATTTAATGATAGAGTTTCTTTTTTAATTATACTAGAAAGCCCCGCTTGCTTACCCATTTTATCGCGCAAGTATTATTTGACATTCCTTATTTAGCGGACTCCTTTTGCAACAAACACATCTTTTAATGCAACAAACGAAAAAAAGATTCTTTCTGTAGCAAATCCTTGCTATGCTAAAGTCACAAAGGAGGAAACACATGAATATCAACTTTACCTGGGTGAAAGAAAAAGCACTAAACGAAATAGATATCTTCGCAAATCCGGAAAATAAACCAAGGCTGCTGCACCTTGAAAAACACTTAAATCAAGAACAAGAAATCCTAGTGATTGATCCAAAAAATAATCGTTCAATTAAATTACCGTTACATCAAATCGAATCATTCGAAACGATGGGACATCTCGTCAAAGTAAATTTGCTAAATCAGCAGAACTATCTCATGCAAAAACGTCTTAAAGAACTGATCAATCTAGAGAAGGAAAACTTCTATCGGATCAATAATTCACAGATTTTAAATCTAAGCAGTATCCAATCTTTTCAATTAGGAGAACACGCCCGCTTAGAAGTTCAAACTAAAACCGATACTACTTATGTCGTCAGCCGTCACTATGCAAAAAATATTAAGGAGAGACTCTCATGTTCAAACAATTAAAAAATTCTTTCTTCCAAGCCGCTTTCGGATCGTTGATTTGGATCACGATTCTTTGTTCCATCACCGATTTATTTTCACAGGTCCCCTTCACTTATACCTGGCACTTGATCGGGATCAGCAGCTTGGTCGGCCTAGTATTCGGTGTGATCTATCCCTACTTATGGAACTATTCAACTTTGAAGGCATCGACTAACATTATTATCTGTACACTGGTTAATACCT
Source organism: Enterococcus sp. 3H8_DIV0648 (assembly GCF_002140655.1). Classification (NCBI taxonomy): domain Bacteria; kingdom Bacillati; phylum Bacillota; class Bacilli; order Lactobacillales; family Enterococcaceae; genus Enterococcus; species Enterococcus sp. 3H8_DIV0648. Next base: position 2,698,909 of record NZ_NGLG01000001.1, read on the forward strand.
TATGTGCCTATGCAGGCGTCTACCTTTACTCCGTTCAAATGTTTGATTTTATCCGCCCATTCTTTATTGGCGTACTATTATTGACCCTGATATTGCACATCATTACCTTCTACTTTTATTCCAAATACGACAACAAAAAAATGGCTAACAGTTTAAATCAGCTAAATAGCTAAAAATTCCCTGACTTGCTGATCCAAGTCAGGGAATTTATTTTGTTAGAATGTCACGATCTTGTCTGCCCACTCCACCATTTCAACGCAATCAAACATCGTTGAGATCGGACAAGAGGTCTGATCTTCTAATTGTCTAGATTTTAAGCAAGTCCCGCAGGCCAATAATTCTCCGCCGTTTTCCTCCAGCTTCTTCATTTCAGCTGGCACATCATACTGTTCGTCTTCGATGCTTTCTACCTCTACTGCTTCTCCCATCAAGAAAAATTTAACTTCATGCGTTTTCTTCAGCGCAGCCACACCAAAGCGAAAGGCATTCCACGCTTTTTCGTGTTCCTTTGTTTCCAAAATGATTGCTAATTTCATTTCATCCGCTCCTTTAATTGATAAAAAATTTGGTAGATATTTTTATCCTAATCACTTTAAAGTATAGCGTTTTCAAACGCTAAAAACAATCTGCCTAAGACTCTAGGTGCACGCCAAAAAAGGTATCAGCCTATACCTGCCGATACCTTAATTAAAATGATTCATTAATCTTCGGAATTGATGACATTTTCCTGCATTTTTCCTTGCGCAAGGATATCTACTCGGGTTTGCATCTCTTCGTATAGTGACAATATAGATTGACGTGATTCGATCACTTCGTCGGAAATTTCCTTCGCCTGTTCATTGATCAAAGCCAACTCTCTCTTGGCTTCTTCGATGATCCGGTGAGCGTCCATCTTAGATTTTTCTACCATCCGATTGGCTTGTTTCCGTGCTGAAATCAACACTTCCCCAATTTCTTGCTGGGTCGAAACGGCATCTTGCTTCAACTGCTCATTTTCTGCTTGGAGCTGCGCAACCTTTTCACGTAGTTCACTCGTTTCCTTTGCCTGAACTTCTTTGGCTGCTTGTTCTTCGATCATTCGATCCATCGCCTGATCCTTCTCAACGATTACTTTATCTAGTTGAGAATACTGTTCGTCCTTCTCATTGATCTCCGCAATAAGGTCATTGATTTGACCTTCCAGTTGATGGATTTTTTCAAGTCGTTGGATTTCTTCATCTTTTTGCTGAGCAACCAGCGCTTGATGTTCTTCGTGAATTTCTTCCAGCTCCTGTTCAACTGTAGCCAAATGTTCCACTGAATCTTTCAGCTTTTTGTTTTCTTCCTGCACTTGTTCTAATTGCTGTTTCAAATTATCCAGCTCTTGCGTTTCTTTTAGTCGCTGAACTTCTTGACGTGCTCGTTGAACCTCTGCCTCCAAGTCTTGGATTTGACGACGGTTTTGCGCCTTTTCCTCACCCATTCGTAAAACTGATTGACGATAGTTTTCATTTTCCTTCGTCAATTGCTGGGTCTGAGCCGTCATTTCTTTTTTATATTTCTGTAAAACCTGCTCCTTTTCAAAAATCAAACGTTTCAGTTCTTTGATTTCTTCTGCCTGTTTTTCCGGCGACTCAGGAACAGTGTTATCAGAAACCATTTTTAATGCAGGTGCAGATTTTGGCTGCGCTGGGGCTGGGGTTGGTGTTTGATTTTGTGTTGGTGCCTGCGTTTCATTTTCCACTTTCTCCTCCGGAACGGAATTGATTTCATCGATAATGTTCTTATTGAAAAACCATCCGCTCTTCTTTTGTTGTGCTACCATTGCTTTCCCTTCTTTCCGTTAGTCTTCTTCTTGAATCATTACAAATTTATCTTCTCCATTCTCACGAGAGAAAGTACAACTATAATCTTGTTTCTGCTGCTCGCCATCCCTTACGTTCAGCTGGAAGGTGATCTGTGTCAGATTTACTACCCCCTCTGCTTCAGCCGCAAACGACTTGATATTATCTTTAATTTGCTGCCGATTATCTTCACTAGTCAAATCTCCCGCCAGAGCAATGTTCAACGTTTGGGTCGGTATATCTAAGACGATCAAGGTCGTCGGCAAACCAAAGTAAGGACTGAGTTTGTTGGAAAGATCACTCTCCATCGCGTATTGCTTTTCGCGACTTTCATCGGTGAATAATTCATCCCATGCATAATCCTGCAGACCAAGCCCTTCTTTAGGGTACTCTTTGACCGGCAGCTTATTGATCAGCTTCTTTTGTTCCTTCTTCATCACCTGAACATCATCTCTCAACGTGCTGTTTTGTTCATTGGCTGCATATAGCTGATCCTGCACTTGAAACAGGCTGAAAGTATTCAAAAAAAGGACTACTGCTAAACAGAAGGTGACGAATAATAACGCCGATATATGCTTTGATTGTTGAATTTGCTTGACGTAATCCAACTTTCGCTGAAAAGTCGCCGAAGCATCTCGCGGCGGCTTAATCAATTGCAATCGAACGTTGATAATCATTCGATACAACCACACTAGGAGCACTATAATAATAAGCCCTACGCAAACCCAATTAATGATTATCACGTGTTTTCCCCTTTTCTTTTAGTTTTTTACTTTAGCGAGATGAATCGCTGGGAAACGGAATTGGACAGTTCCTTCGATTGACTTCCGATGAACAAACCCAAACGTCCGGCTGTCTTTAGAAACATCAACATGATCCCCGATCACAAAATAAACATCCTCTGGAATTCTGTTTAACGTTTGAAATTCATCTGCCACAGTCGGCGATAGGTGAAACGTGTTCGTTGTTTCAAAATCAACCTGTTCACCGATATTCAAAACCATTCGATCATTTCGGACAAACATACTGTCGCCGGGTAAACCAATCACGCGTTTGACAAACATCCCCTCTTCCTTATCAACTGAGAACGTAATAATATCGTAGCGTTGGATTTGAACATTTTTTTTCACTAGAACCTGATCCCTTTCAGTGAGCGTAGGAATCATCGAAGTCCCAGAAATTGTATGAACACTGTAGCGCTTTTGTAACTGTCCTCTCATAACAAACAGCATCGTTATAGATAAAATGATAAGAAGGACGATAGTTAAAATGACTGCCCTCCTGTCATGCGGCGGATCCTCTGCGTGCTCGTGTCGCCTATTTGCCATGAGTAATGGCACCCCTTTATTTTGCTTTAATATAAGTTACTAAATCAGATTTCGCTAAGTTCGCGTCAATCACACGATAGGAAATCACCGTACCTCCATATACGTTACCTTCTGAAATCAAAATCCCCTCTGGTCGAACTGCCTCAACAAAAGCTACATGACCATAGCGCGGATCTGATCCGGCCGTCCCCGGTGTGAAGGAAATCAGCCAGCCTGCTTTAGGTTCGCGACTAACCTCGTAACCCAATGCTTTGCCTTTTGTTCCCCATTCACCGCCATTGCCCATAAAGTCGTCAACGCTCTTTCCTAACTGTTTCACACGATTAAAGGCGTACCAAGTACATTGTCCAACTGGATACGAACCTGAGGTATTGTAATTGACTCCGTTATAATCTGGATAGCGCATCATAGAGCGATATTCTTCTGGAATCTCATCTTTACCTTTAATAAAGACCCCTGATGACTGATCGACTTTTACACGATCGTATTGCGTCAAATTGTAGACCGCGATGATCGAATTCAACTTTCTATCATAAGATGTATCTGTCGCATAAGTTCCCGTCAGCGCATGGGTTGATCGCAAATAATTCTTCGCAGTCGAACGCCAAGTTTTTTGATAGTACCCGTCATTGCCAGAGATGCCGCCACGTAATAATTGAACGTAGTCACCTAATGAAGCGGCATAGTTTGGATACTTGCGAAATGCGGAATTAATCGAGTACAGATCCCCATTTCCGCGATCTTCTTGAGTCGCCATGGAGACGGCTTGTCCTTGATAGGTTCCCTTCACTCCGAAAAGATTATAGTTCGGTGGCAACGATAAGCTGCTGCTGCCAGAACCGCTTTCCAACAATGCCTGAGCAATCATTACTGATGCAAAAACATCATATTCTTGTCCCAGCTTGCGTGCATCTTCCGCAATCGTCGAAATGAATTTCTTCGACGCTTCATTTTCGGTGAAATTGATCGAAGCAGGGTATTCTGCCAAGGTCGTTTGACCATATTCAGTCAAAGTAACCTCTGGCAAAGCTTGCACTAACAGCTCTTCATCAATATCCATCGGCTGTAAAACGACCTGACGCTGCTTTTCTTTTTCAGCTGAATCTTCGGTAGCTTCTTTATCCTCGTTCGGATCAGCTTCTTTTGCATCAGCGTCCTCGGTATTTGTTGAATCCGCGGATGCCTCTACTTCTACATCTTCAACCGTTAAGTAATAATCTTTGCCGATGTATATCCCGATCACTTCAAGCTGATTATTTTTCTTTTGATAAAGCAAACTGCCGACACTGATCTCGTCTGTCTGCTTTTCAGGTGTTCCTGTGATTTCAATCGCGAAAAGATCGCTGTAAAGCTTAGCCGCTAATTGTTCTACATTGAAATCCTGCTCTTGTTCAACCCCAAGTTTTTTGATTCCATCATAGATCAATGCCGCATGTGCTTTATTTTCGAAACTAGAAAGCAAGGGCAGCTCATAGCCTTTCAAATCTGATTGAGCGACTTCGGCTGTCTTCAATTCACTTGGTAGTTGTAAGGTACTGGTTTCAGAAAAAGCATCCGGTGTATCTTGGATAACAGCGGTGCTAGCTTGAACTTTAGGTTCGCTTGGTGCCGGCGGTGTTGGCGTGTTTGGTGCCGGATTTTGAATCGAGCCTGGTGACGTCGGAACCGACGGCGTGCTCGGCTGCGGCTGTTCCTGACTAGTCGCTGGTGGCGGTGTAGACGAACTAGTTGTCGTCGTCCCTGTCGAACCACCGTTGCTTGAGCTGGTAGTGCTGCTCGGAGTACTGCTAGAAGTTGAAGTATCGCTTGTAGAAGTACTAGGTGTCGTTGAACTGGACGTTTGACTTGTAGTAGTCCCGCCAGTTGAACTTTCACTCGTTGTTTCTCCGTTAGTCGTGCTTTCAGTGGCCGAACTTTCACTCTTCGGCGGTTCAACCGTACTGCTTTCCGGCGTTGATTCCGGAACAGGCTCCTTTGCCGACGTATTTTCTTCTGGCGCTTGTTCCACCGGTGTCTCTGGCACAGCAGGCGGCTCAGTTACAGGCGGTTCCGGCGCCGGAGTTTCTGGACTTTCTGCCGGCTCAGCTGGAGTTTCCGGTACAGCTGGCGCCGGTTCTGCCACAGTTGAGCTTTCTGGAACTGTCGTCTCCACGACAGAAGATTCTTGAAGTAAGTTATCAGCTTTTAGTGCCCCGCTGCGCAAGCTAGCTACTCCCCAACAAAATACTGCTACCCCACAAATTGCCATAACAATCTTTTTCATGAACATTTCCCCTTCTTTCTATTCCTAAATCAAGCTAAGTATTCTTTAAAAATACTGGGGCAACCAATGATTTAAAAAAAATCAAGGATGCTGACAATAATCCGCATCCTTGATTCAAACTTCGATAATGATGCATCCATTCTTTACAAGTTACCAATGAATGCTGATCATCCTACGCCGCTCATCGCTAAGACTCTAACTAGCATCTGATAAGTCACAATATTTCACTGATTCGCGGCATTTTGGCTTTTCCTGATAAGGAAAGATGCTATCAACATGATTCATTGATTGAGTACCCATCAACCTTCAGCATGCTGTCAGTAATAAAATTACAATGACCGGATCTCTTATGTCTGTCTCTTATACACATCTAGATGTGTATAAGAGACAGAAATTACAATGACCGGATCTCTTATGTATATTATTTGTTTTTTTATGTACTTTAATAGTAGACAACTGACCACTTTAAAAATTCTCAAAATGAAATCCTTCGATAGTCTCATAAACCAGAGGAAACACCTTCATTACGCACACCATTGGTTACAATATTATTCTACCCGCATTTATAAGGAATGTCTCAGCCATTTTTAAAATATAAAATTTAATTTTTGGGTAAAAATAAGCAATCCACGCGCATGTATCCGCTTTCTTTTCTATGCTTGCTTACATCTAGCTATATTTCAAAGCTGTAAATAGAACTGCGAGGCAAAAATTCTTTTTTTGTTTTTTTTATTCACTTTTTGGGTAATTCATTCAATCGTTATATTCTTCCTAAAAAACAAATAAACACCGACTATAAAAGTCGATGTTTTGCTCTAATCAAATACCGTTTCGATTTTTTTCCCGCGCAGTTTTTGAATCGTCGAATGCTCTTGTAAAACCTCTGCTAACTCCAATAAATTTTTTACACAAAAATCGGCGCCATGCTGGTAGAATTTTTCAGCTGTCAGCTGGTTCAAACGTTCCATCTCTTCCTTTGAAAGACTTTTATACTCTTCCAAAGAAAGTCCCATCTCCGAGCTGCCTTCTGTTACCGCGATACTCAAGACGCCAGCGTTCTTACCTTCTTTAATATCAGAGATGGTATCTCCGACTTTAATCACTTCCTCCATCGAATGATTTTCAAAATAGCGCATATTCTCAAAAATCATAAATGGATAGGGTCTGCCCAGCGAGTCCACATCATCCGGCGTCACAACATAGTCCGGATGATACCCTTCGACTTTAGCCGTTTCAAAAACGACGTTCATCATTTCTTTAGTGTAACCGGTAGTCGAACCGATATTATAGCCTAGCTGCTTGATTTTTTTCATCGCCTGCTTGGTTTCTGGTTTTAGGTGACTGTTTTCCGCCAGATCTGCAAATAAATATTTTTCAAAGTCTTGATAGATACTTAATACATCGGCTTCCACTGATGGGCGGCCATACAGCTCCAACCATTGCTTTCTTACTTTATCAAGCGAAAGCAGCTGCTTGATATGATCGATTTTAAGCATTCCCATGGGTTCTCGAATTTCTTCATACGTAAGCTCGATCTTTTTATTTTCAAATGCTTTTTTAAATGCTTCGACCGGAGCCATACAGCCAAAGTCAACAGTCGTTCCCGCCCAGTCTAAAATAATTGTATTAACTGACATACGCCACCTCCGCATAATTTTCAATCACCTTAACTAAACGATGAATATCTTCAGGATAGATATCACCAATATTACCAATCCGAAAACAGTCTGCTGTGCTGATTTTCCCTGGATAGATCACAAAACCATTCTCCTTCAAATGCTGATAAAAATTGTCAAAATCAAAGGACGCTTGCTTTGGAAACAGGAAAGACGTGATAAATGGTCCTTGATACTGCTTGATAAAGGGTTGATATCCCAGCTCCTCCATTTTTTGCCGCAGCAGTCGATTATTGGTCAAATACCGCATATAGCGCTGGTAGATTCCACCTTCCTCATCCAGTTCTTTCAACGCTTGCTGAAATGCCAGAACTGTATGAGTTGGCGAAGTAAAGCGCCACTTTCCATCTTTTTCCATCGTTTCGTATTGGTCATAAAGATCCAGCGACAACGTTCGAGCATAACGCCGTTTTTCTAACTGATCTCTTTTCGCCAAAATAAAGGAAAAACCCGGAACTCCTTGAATACATTTATTTGAACTTGAGATCAAAAAATCAATCGACAGCCCAGAGACATCGATGGGAATCCCGCCGAAACTAGACATCGCATCAACAATAAACAGCAGTCCATTTTCTTTAGCCAGCTGCGCAATATCTTCTAACTCATTTAAAATACCGGAAGTCGTTTCACTGTGAACCATTGCGATGGCTGTGATAGAAGAATCATTTTTAAGAATTTCCGTAATAGCTTCTGCTTGAGGAATCTCATCCTCAGCAACTTCATACACTGTGTAGGTCAGATTGTGGCGTTCGCTCATACTGACAATTCGGAGACCATAGGCACCATTTACACAAATCAATACATGATCCTCTTCTCCGATGACCGAACTCAAGACAGATTCCACCCCAAATGAGCCGCTGCCTTGCATCAAGATTGTTGTATATTCTGTATCTGTTACTCCTGCTAAGGTCAATAGTTTCTGACGAATATCTTGAGTGATCGTTTTATATTCTTGATCCCACGTACAGTGATCGACCATCATAGCCTGCTTAACTGACTTAGTCGTCGTCAATGGTCCGGGGGTTAATAATTTATATTCCATACTGAACTCCTTAGTCTACCAATTTTTGGTGTTTTTCTAATAATTCTGCGGTTAATTCGTCTGGGAACACTTTCTGATCCTTCGCTACTTGTTCCGAGTTAACCGTTTCTCCTTCGTATAACGCACTAGGGTAAATCTTCAATAAATCCTTGCGGCCTTTTTCTAAGATCAGGTTCAACATTTTTTCTGCTTCTGGATTCGTCTTTTCCCCTTTATCAACCACCGCCAGAGATTCCGTCAACGTGTAAGTCCCCTCTGATGGCTCAACAAAATCAATCGGCAACCCGTCCTGTTTATCTTTGACTGCCTGATGCCGCAGTCCAAAACCAATCGCGACTTCTCCTAGGCGAACCTTTTTCAAAGGACCAGAACCAGAACTTTCTAGGTGATCCCCGGCATTTTTATAGATTCCTTTTAAGATCGTTTTGGCTTCAGCTTCTCCATAGCTGTCAACCAAGCCTTGGAACAATAACCATGCGGTAGAAGATTGCTTGATATCCGAGATGGATATCGCATCTTTGTATTTAGGGTCTGCTAAATCTTTTAGACTTGTAGGAACCGGCAGCTTCAGTTCGTTTAAAACATCCGTATTGTAAAAAATCGTTCCTTCTTGTACCGTGAAAGGCGCGGTATAGTCAGGAATCTTTGTCAATGAATCGACAGACAGGTCCAGCTTTTTAAACATCTTTTCCTTTTTTTGAGCACTATTTAAATAGAAGGTACTCATCGTCACTAAGTCAGCTTCGATATTTTCCCCCTCTGCTAGAAGTTTGCCGCCTAACTCCGACGTTCCAAAAGATTGCAGCGTGTATTTGCCTTTGTAGCCATTTTTGTCTAAAACATTCTTAATCACTTCCACCGGCTCTTCGTCGGCATTGGTGTAGATGGTGACTTTCTCGTTCGCCGCATTACTTTTGCCGCAGCCTCCTAATAATAGAAGGAACAGCAGACTACCTAGTAAAGCAACTAGTTTCCTTTTCTTCATTCATCATTCTCCTTTTTCAAATTAGTGGATTAATTTTTAAGCTTTTTTTCTTTGTACAATAGTAGTTACTTTTGTGTTTAGCTTTCTTTTCGCTTGTCGAACTGGTAAATATGAAACGGACATTTTTTTCAATAGTTGGGTAAGTCCCTGCATAATTAAATTGATTATTAGTAAGAACAACGAAAGCATGAAGATATCGTTAAAGCGGCCAAAGTGCTGCAGTTCCTTCAATTTGGCGGTAATAACCATCGTATTGGCGCTGGTTAAGAAAATCACCGCACTAATCGTGACCATCGAATTGAAAAAGTAATAGGCAAAAATATCTATGATCGTCACTCTAGAGTTGGGAATCAAAATTCGCCAGACTGTTTTTAACCAGCTGTCTCCCATTAATTTGGCGGTATTCTCCCAGTTCAAATTCATTTTTTGCAATGCTTCTTTAGCCATCTGATAGGGTGTTGAAAAATAATGGACGATCGTCACAATAACTAAAACCAGCAAGGTGTTATGCAGCTGGCTGCCGCTAAATAGTAATAGATAGGCAACACCCAGAACCATTCCCGGAATCGAATTCGTGATCGTCGCGATACTGTCAATGATCTGGTTCACTTTATAGATTTTACGTTCTCTAGAAGTCAAAATCGCTGCCAAATAAGCAATGATCGTTCCAAGTCCAGCCGTCAATAACGCCATTAGCAAAGAATTTTTCAAAGTTAGAACCAAGCTGTCATCTTGGATAAACTGTGCAAAATTATTTAAGGTCGGTTTTAGGTCATACGGCCAATTCGTTACCATTGGAATAATAATCAAGACCGCAAATACTCCTAAAATAAACAGAGAGATACTGACAAAAAGCAGTCGGAAGCACCAATCCCTCACAGCATTCTTTTTGATTACTGCCTGCCGCGGCCGTTCGTAACGGACCACCTTCTTTTGCAAATGATTCAAGATCAAAATACTAATGATCGACGGCAGCAGCATTGTTAAAGCGACTAAAGAGCCAAATTGGAAGTTCGGAATCGTCCCCATAAAGCCTTCATATAGCAGTGTGGTAATAAAGGGTGTTTGACCACCCACTGCACTAGGAATCCCAAAATCGGTAAAGGACATGAAGAACCCCTGCAAAAAAGCCACTGCCAAAACCCGTGTCAATGGCGTCAAGATCGTCTTATAAAGCGAGCGATACCAGCTATCCCCCATCAAGCGAGAAACGATGAATAACTGCGTATCCAAATATTTCATCGAGTTGTTGATCAAAATAAAAATCGGCGGCAGCGTATAAATGATAAATCCCAATAAAATACCAATGGAGCCATAGATGTGGAACAATTCCTGTTGAAAAACCTTGCTCCATAATCCCTGCCTGCCAAAGGCATAAATGAGGACAAATCCATAAGTGATCGTTGGTAAAAGCATCGGAAAATGCAGGATGCTCTCATTCAGCTTCAAAAATCTCCGATTGATTCGCGTAAAATTATTCCCATAAGCGAGTAAAAAGCCTAGGACCGTCGAACAGCTAGTTGCGGCCAGCGAATATTTCAAGCTATTGCTAAAGGAAATCCGCCAATCGTGATTAAAGATATCCAGACTAGCTCTATCTGTTTGCGAAAAAGCTGTCAGGATGATTTGAATGATCGGATAAGCTAAAAACAGAAAGAAGAATGCCAATACGATCCAGCTGATCAGCTTTTTCAATGAAACTGTGATTCTCATGATGCCGCTCTTTTCATTGATTGTTGAAAAATTTGCTGAATGTTATGCTGTTTGATCGCTAATTGATTGACGATAAATTCTTCGACGAAATGGCATGAAGCTTGGCTCATGATCTCAATCGGCGAACTGCACTGCGCAATTTTCCCTTCATCAAGAACGACGATTTTGTCAGACATCGTCAGGGCTTCTTCGGGATCATGAGTAACGATCACAATCGTTAGATGCAGTTTGCGCGCAATCTCTTGGATTTTTTCTTTGATCGATTCTTTGATGACCCCATCTAAGGCGCTCAATGGTTCATCTAATAAAAGCAGCTGCGGCTTCATCACCAGTGTTCGGCCAAGAGCGACCCGCTGTTTTTGACCGCCTGATAATTGATGGATTGGTTTTTCTAAATGTTTTTCCAAATTCAACAATTCGATCAACTCGTCTACCTCTGCTTTAGTCGAACATTCTTTATTATTGCGCAATCCATATGTCAGGTTTTGATAAGCCGTCAAATTCGGAAACAGCGCATAGTCTTGAAAGACAATGTTGAACGGCCGCTTCTCCATCAGCGTGTGGGTAATATTACTTCCATTAAAGAAAATCTCGCCTCCGCTAGGTTCTTCTAAACCTAAAATCAGATTCAGCAAAGTTGTTTTCCCCGAACCAGATTGACCCAAGATAGAAACGATCTCGCCAGACGCAATTTCCAAATTGATATTTTCCAGCACCGTCGTCTCTTGAAATTTTTTCGTGATGTTTTCGAGTTTTAGCACACTTATTTCCCCTTTTTTCGTAATAAGGAGCCCATTTCGCCAATACTTGTTGAAAGCAAAAAGCGACTAGCACATCGACATCCTTTGATAAAAAGTATACCGATGCAGTGTAAAGACACGATCAAGTTTGTGCAAAGTTAAAATAAAGATTGTTATGGTTGTGTAAAGAATGTTAATTATTGCACATGGCTTTAGAAAAAATCGGTCGAAAAATTTCAAAGCAGCTTATTGGAAAACTTTCAGCTCATAATCGTTGCGCCCGCAACATTTTTCTTTTATACTGGTATGTGCTTGTTTAATGAGAAATACCGAGGAGGATTTTTTTAGATGGATTCTTTTGTTAAAATGGTCAATCGCATCTCACGACTGTCGGCTTTGTACCGCGAAAAGGAGTTTAAGAAGCTGGGCTTAGGGGAGATGCACCACGCGTATATCCTAAGTGTCTGTGCTGAACCAGGGATTTCGCAAGAGGAATTAGCCTGCAGGATATTCATCAATAAAAGCAATGTCGCACGTCAATTAGCTCAGTTGGAACAAAAGGGCTTCATCATTCGCCAAAGCGATCAAAAGGATGCCCGGCGGTTAAGAATTTTTCCGACAGACAAATCCTTGGCGCTGGAAACAGAAATTCGTTCGATTTTAGCGAATTGGAACCAAACGTTGTTAGCTGAAATTCCGGCTGAACAGCAAGAAGCCGTCTTGTCTGGTTTACAGACCATCATGGAAAAGGCCGAAACAGAAATGTGCGGAGGAAAATAAAGCCTTCAAAGGTTTTTATGAACTGATACAGAATCAAACAACTATGTGAGGAGCAAAAATGAAATTAATAATTAACTACCTGAAGCCCTATCGTTCTCGGGTAACGTTAGGCGTGATCATTAAATTTTTAGGAACCATGATGGAATTGGTTCTTCCATGGAACTTGGCTTATATCCTTGACCAAGTCATCCCGCAAAAAGATCCCAAGAAGATTCTTTTTTGGGGCGGTGTGATGCTGGTGGCTTCTGCCTTTGCTTTATGGGCAAATATCGTCGCCAATCGGATGGTCTCACGGATCGCAAAGGATACGACCGAGCACATTCGTGGGGATCTCTTCCATAAAATTACTTATTTGGATACTACGCAGATTGAAGATGTCGGAGTGTCCTCTCTAGTTTCACGTGTAACATCTGACACCTACAATATCCATTTGACCTTGGGAGTTATGATGCGGATGGGGATTCGCGCACCGATCCTTTTAGTCGGCGGAATATTGATTACCACCACGTTGGACCCGATTTTGACATTAGTTTTAGTCGCAATCATGCCGATCGTCTTCGTGATGGTGACACATATTTCTAAAAAGGGCGTCCCACTCTTCGGCAAGCTGCAAAAGCAAGTCGATCAGCTCGTTTTGACGGTACGGGAAAATGTGACCGGATCACGAGTGATCAAAGCCTTATCCAAAGAAGCCTACGAGCGTCAACGCTTCGAAAACGTCAATCAGTCGTTAGTAAATGCTGAAACAACCGCAAATGTTACGCTGGCTGCTTCCCCTGCTTTGTTGGATCTATTTTTAAACTTAGGTCTGACATTAGTGATCGTCGTCAGTGCCTATCGAGTAAATGCTGGCTTAACACAACCGGGCGTCATCGTGGCTTTCTTGACTTACTTCACGATTATTTTGAATGCGATGCTTTCCATTACGCGGATATTCGTCTTGTATTCTCGCGGTCTGGCTTCGGCTAATCGGATCAATGAAGTTTTACGCAAGAAACCGACACTAGTTCCCGGAGCCATCGATCAAAGAAAACCAACTTCTACAAAATTGGTTTTTGATGATGTTACCTTTGCCTATCCTGACGGCGGGCCGGCGATTGAAAATATTAGTTTCAGCGTTAAGCCCGGTGAAACCTTAGGGATCATGGGGGCTACCGGCAGCGGAAAAACCACGATCGCCAGTTTGATTTTGCGTTTATACGATCGAACCGCTGGGCAGATATTATTCGACGGGCAAGAGATCAAACATTACTCGCTGGATGCTCTGCACCAAAGAATCGGTGCGGTTTTGCAAAAGGATGTGCTTTTTGCTGATACGATTCGGGAGAATATTTTATTTGGCCGCACATTTTCTGAGGAACAACTTCAGCAGGCAATTGACGATGCGCAGGCTCGCGAGTTTATCGATAAATTAGCGGATGGCCTCGAGCATCATTTGGAAGCCAAAGGTCAAAATCTTAGCGGCGGACAAAAGCAGCGGGTGCTGCTGGCGCGGGCACTGATCGGTCAACCGGATTTGCTGATTTTAGATGATTCTTCTAGTGCGTTGGATTACCACACTGATGCCAATTTGCGAAAAGCGCTGCGAACACATTTTGTTGATACAACAAAAATTTTGATCGCTCAACGGGTCAGCTCAATTCAACATGCGGATAAAATTTTATTGTTGGATAAGGGCAAAATGATCGGCTACGGTACGCATGATGAATTGTTAGCCGCAAATCCAACCTATCAAGAAATTTACCAAGGACAGACGGGAGGGCAAGTCATTGAAGAATAACGATTCACGCCGAGGCACGCTGCTCCGTTTGTGGGGATATTTGTACCATTTCAAGTGGCTGCTGTTTTTAGCCGTGATCCTGACGATCGCCAGCAATTTATTTGCGTTAGTCGGTCCACTGCTGTCTGGTTACGCCATCGACGCGATCCAGATTGGTAAAGGCAACGTCGCCTTCCAAAAAGTTTTCTTCTATTGTAGTTTGATGGTGGGCTTCTATTTAGCCTCTGCAATTCTCAGCTACGGGATCAGCCGCTTGATGATCTACTTGAGTCAAAAAATTGCCTTTCGTTTACGGAAGGATCTATTTAACAAAATCGTTTCGCTGCCGGTCGGTTATTTTGACCAGCATCAAACTGGGGATATCGTCAGCCGTATGAGCTACGACATCGACACGATCAATACTTCTTTAGCGAGTGATTCGGTGCAGGTCCTAAGCAGTTTAGTAACGATCATTGGATCTTTTGTCATGATGCTGGTGATCTCGCCATTAATGGTGACGATCTTTTTAGTGACAGTACCGGCTTCGATTTTATTGACGCGCTTTTTGACCAATAAGTTCCAGCCCTTATTCCGGAAACGTTCGGCTAAGCTGGGTGAATTGAACGGGTTAACAGAGGAGCTCTTATCTGGGGAACAAACGACCAAGGTTTATCATCAGGAAGAAACCATGATTTCTCGCTTCGGCAAGAAAAACGAAGAAGCAATGAATGCGTATTACAATGCGGAATACTACGGCAGTATGACCGGACCTTCTGTTAACTTCATCAACAATGTGTCACTATCATTGATCAGTATTTTAGGTGCCTTTTTATTCTTGTATGGTCACCTAACATTAGGGAAGCTTTCCTCTTTCGTCTTATATTCACGGAAATTTTCTGGTCCGATCAATGAGCTGGCAAATATTTTCAGCGACCTGCAATCTTCTATCGCAGCGGCTGAACGAATCTTCAAGCTATTGGATGAAGAACCAGAAGTCCAAGATGTGCCGGATGCTCATGTCTTTGAAAAAGCCCACGGAGATATTCGCTTTGACCATGTCTCTTTCAGCTATCAAAGAAAACAGCCGGTGATCAAAGATTTATCCTTTGATATTCCTGCCGGCAGCGTCGTGGCCATCGTTGGTCCGACTGGTGCAGGAAAAACCACCATCGTTAATTTATTGATGCGTTTTTACGATCCTGATAGTGGCGCGATCTACTTGGATGAACAAAATATCAAAGAAGCGACGCGCGCTAGCTTGCGCAAGCAATACGCGATGGTCTTGCAGGATACGTGGCTCTTTACTGGGACGATCTTTGAAAATCTGACCTACGGAAATGAAACGGCCACTTTAGAAGATGTCATTAGAGCGACCAAAGCCGCCCACATCCATGATTTCATCGCGCAATTGCCAAAAGGCTATGACACCGTGATGACGGAAGATGGCTTAGCGATCTCTCAAGGGCAAAAGCAATTACTGACGATTGCTCGAGCAATGCTTTTAAATGCCGAGCTCTTGATTCTTGATGAAGCCACGTCAAATGTTGATACGCAAACAGAATTGCTGATCCAAGAGGCTATGGGAAAATTGATGGTGAATAAAACCTCCTTCATTATCGCCCACCGCCTTTCAACGATCCGTGAAGCTGATTTGATTCTGGTCGTCAATGACGGAAATATCGTCGAGCAAGGAACCCATACAGAATTATTAGCGAAGCAAGGGCGTTATTATGAACTGCATCAAGCCCAATTTGAAAATTAAAAACCAGAGTATCCACGATTTCTTCGTAGATACTCTGGTTTTATTTTGTCTTTTCGGCAATTTGTTGAACAACTTCTGCAAAGCGCTCACGCTCATTGATCCATGGATTATGCCCTGAATGCTCAAACCAAATAATTTCCTTCTCCGGCGCTGCCAGCTTGTCATAATAATCTTCAGCTAAACTTCGCGGCGCATTCAGATCATGCTTTCCTAATAAAAAATAAACCGGAATATCTAGCTTAGCATAATCCTTTCGCAAATCAATCTCATACAGCTGCGGATAGACTTGATTGAAGGTTTGCAGGATGCCGCGAAGATAATTGACCTTATCCAGTATGCCGTACTCTTTTGCCGAAAGATCACGTATCGTTTGAAAGCCTGGATTTTGAATCTCAGGATTACGTGCCATGCGTTGGCTCAAGTAATTCAGATAGACTGCACTCTTGGTAGTGACCGACTTGCCATAATAAGGCGGTGTCCCATTTTTTCGCAGAGAGTCCACGATCTTTTGATCCCCGTTTTCTTTTGCCAACTTCATCGCTAAGGCATAATCGATTTTTTCTGTCTCTTCAAAGGCCACCATCTGTCCAGTCCCCATAAACGCATGATATAACTCAGGCTGCTCCTTTGCCATGAAGATTCCCAGCGCGCTACCCCAAGATTCGCCAACCAAATACACTTTTTCTTGTCGGAATTCCTTTAACAATGAGCGGACAAGTGCGGTTCCATCCTGCACATAAATCTCAGGTGTCAGCTGCTTTTTCGGGATCGCCGAATAGGATTTCCCTGACCCCGGCTGTTCCCAATTAACCACGACAAAATCCTTCTCCAGTTCTGCCAGCTCATAACGTGTGGCTGCCAGCTGCGAGCCGCCGGGTCCACCTGCTAAAAATAAAAGCAGCGGCTTATTCCGATTTTCTCCCCGAATGCTGACCCACTCTTTGCGGCCGTTCAACTGAACTTTTCTCAGCTCCGCAATACTATTTTCTTTAGCAATTTTCGGTGTAGCTGCCATAAGCTGACTAAAAGCTATTAAGATTATTCCTAACACAACGAGAATCAACATACCCAAAGCTCCTTTTTTAATTCCTTTTGTAGCGAATATCGTCTCTCTTCCCCGCAATCGCTTAAAAAGGAAAACGAACAATCGGATCAGCAATACTAAACCAATCAAAACAGCTAACAACAAAACAAAGATAAATACACCCACTATCAACAAAAGAACCCCTCCTTCATTTTTGACCATCGTTCAACAATTTCATCATAACAACTTTTTGAACGATGGTCAACTTCTTGTGGTATACTATTTTCGGAGGTGGAGTCGATGAGCAAACGAGAATTGATCTTGGACGCCTTGCAGGAATTACTCTATGAAGGAACAGCAGGCACGGCTTCGGTTCAAGACATTGCAAGTAAAGCGGGGATCGCAAAAGGCGGACTCTATTACTATTTCAAAAGTAAAGAAGAGGTGCTGGATGCTTTGGTCGAACGCCAATATAGCAACGTCATCGAAACTTGCCGAGCAAAATTAGCTGAGATCGATGCACCTGCTTCAGAAAAAATAAAATTATTGCTTTATTTCTATCGCAGCACCGCTGTTGATCGCGCGCTTGATGTTGCCTTACATGAACCGCAAAATGCCGCGATCCATCAAAAATCCAACGCCTTCATCATGCAGCAGCTTGCACCGATCGTTAGCGAAATCTTTCAACAAGGCGTTGACGAAAAAATCTTTATCTGCGAACAGCCTGAGCAAACAGCAGAAATACTGCTTTCGCCCATTATTTTTTTACTTGATCCCGGTTTATTCACTTGGACTGATGAAGAAGTTCAGTTGAAATTAAAAGCATTGGCGCAAATGCTCGAAGCCAGTCTTCAAGCACCTGCGGGTTCATTTGATTTTCTTTACGAAAACTGGATAAAACAAAGTTTAAAAATAAAATAGGTTGAAGGCCACGGCCTTCAACCTATTAACTGTTCAGCATATTTTCGACGATTTCTTTACCTAAAAATGTTTTCTCACCTAATTCATCTACGGTCATTCCCTCTGCCGCCAATCGTTTCACCATGACGGTCAGATCTTCACCGACTTGGATTACATGCTTATCGGGATCGTAGAAACAGGCAACCTTTTGTCCCCATTCCATCGTTGCGACGTCTCGCAAGAATTCTAATCCCTCTCCTTTAGTTCGTTCAATGAAGGCGTCAAAATCCTTCGTCTCAAAATAGAATTCCACTGTATTATTTTTATAGTTGAATATCTCTTTGTCACAACCGGTAAAGCGAATCCACGATTCCTCCGTTTGCAGCGATAAGCCCCCATTAAACGTCACATTTTCACCAAAATCAGAAATAATATCTACTTCTAAAAATTTTCGATAGAACGCTTTTGACCGTTCCATATCTTTTACTACCAGCATTGGTCCGCGATATTCCATTCAATCCCTCCATTTTTTAAAGCGTTTACATTATTGTTTACTATATCACAAAAGGGTTGTTTCGTGTTTGGAAAAATTAACAAAAAACTTGGAGCCGAAAGACTCCAAGTGTTAAAAATTATTTTGCTTCTATATAAGTCAGTTTTTTCCCCGTCATTTCTTCATAGTCATTAACCATGATATCCCATGCTTTAGCGAAGAGGCTGTTCTTCGGTACGCATACGATCCAACTATACTTTTTACTCCCTAACTAGTCGTACTTGCAAGATTTTCTTTTTGAGCAAAGTAAACTGGGAAAAGTTGGACTCGCAGCTACCTCGACTTCACTGATTGTATTTTTCTAAAAAACAGAAAAATACTTTTATTTTCGGTGCGCATACCATTCCACTAAACTACTCGGTATCTAGTTTAGTGTGAAATAGTTAGTTTCGATCGACTAATATTTACAAACTGGGAAAAGTGGAACTGGCAAATAAGCGTGAGACTTTTTTTCGTCTCACGCTTGTTTGTATTTTATTCAATTACCAGCCGCCTGATGCGCCGCCACCGCCGGATGAACCGCCGCCGAAGCCGCCCCAAGAGGAGCCGCCGCCACCTGATCTGCTGTCATTATCCCAATTGCTGGAATTATAATTCGACGCCAAGTACGCTGTCGTTAATACATCGCCGTTACCAGAATATAAGGTATCGCCGATCAGTATACGGCCGAACATTTTCTTTTCAGCCGAAGGATTTCTTAGCAATCTTCCTTGAATGATTGCCCGTTTGATTCCTTTTACAGACATCCCGATCAATAAGCCGCTTAACAAAATTTGGTAAAGCTCTGTGTGTTTAATTTTCCGTTGAAACTCTTCTTCACCGGTGATAGAGGCTGTTTCTGACTGATATTTTTTGTAGTTCTCTTTTAGGAAAACGCGTGCTCGTAAAAGGTTGACTACTAATAACAGACTGACAAAGAACAGCAGGCCTAAAACTACCACACCGGTCCAGTGAAAGAACATCAGCTGTGTCCGTGAACTCTTGACCTTTTTGATCTGCGAATCTACCAAGGCCGTCTTCGTATTCATGATCGCGAACACTTCATCCAAGACCTGATTGACACCCTTGTCGTACTCTTCATCCTTGAAGGCTTCTACCACATCATCGTCATTAATGATGTCATCTGCCTTCCCGTCAGGAATCAGACCTTCCAAGCCATAACCTACTTCCAAACGAAATTCTCGTTCGTCTAAAGCAACCAAGTACAAGACACCATTGTTTTCATTCTTATCACCGATCCCCAATTGATTAAAGATCATATTGGCATAAGATTCGATATCTTCTCCTCGAGGCAATTCTGGAATTGTGACCACTACAAACTGTGCGCCGTTAGTGCTTGCGGCTAATTGTTTGTTTAACTGATAAATTTTCTCCTTTGTCTTCTGACTAAGCATCTTGGCGTTATCAGATACAAAGATATTATTTTTATTGATGGTCAAATGACCGTCGGAGCCTTCGATCGCCACATCATAATTATTGGCTTTTTTAGGATATTCCTTCAAATTCGCCAAATTATCATTCATCGTCTTTTTGAAGGATTGATTAACCGTGACTTTTTTACCAGACAAAATATCTTCTCGTTCTTGGTCTAAAGTGGTCAGCTGTTGATCGTAAACCTCTTTTTTTTCGTTGTAGCTGTTACTTGTAAAGAGATTGAACAATCCGAATCCGCTGACCAGCATCACAACCACTAAAATTATGGAAAAGCCCCCATTGCGTTTGCGTACCTTACGATAATTCTCAACGACCTCTTGATGGAGCTGTTTCCCTGAAGTACGCTGTTCCCTTTTCATCTTCCTCACCCATTCTTATTCAAAGCTGACATCTGGCACTTCTTTTGCCTTATCGTCGGCTTTGAAGTTCGCCTTTTTCTCAAAGCCTAAAACTTTCGCTGCCATGTTTTTAGGGAAACGAACCAGGCTTTGATTGTAATCATTGACCTGTTCGATATAGTTTTTCCGTTCAACTGAAATGCGGTTTTCTGTACCTTCCAGCTGCACCATCAACGTTTTGACATTTTCATTTGAAGCCAGTGTCGGATAATTTTCCTGAATAACATTTACCATTGTGCCTAAGCTTTGTTCGATTTGATTATTCGCGTCATTTTTCTCAGCCGGTGTCTTCGCGCTATTGTAAGCCTTCCGCGCATCGGTAATTTCTTTGACGATCTTTTCCTCATGATTCATGCTGCCTTTAACACTGTTCACCAGATTTGGAATCAAGTCTGCCCGCCGCTGCATCACATTTTCCACTTGCGACCATTTTGCATCCACGTTGTTTTCTGCTGAAGCCAATGAGTTGTATGTCGTTATTAAATATGCTCCGATTGCCAGAGCGATGACGACAATCCCAACAATGATACCTGAACCTCTTCGTTTCATTTCTATCCCAACCTTTTTTCTGATTTTTTTATTCTTTGTGGTTGAGCTAATTATAGCACTCGGGGAAACCTGCACCTCAGACTTTCGACCGATATTTGAGTTAGGTGGTTGACAGATAATTTCGCTGAATTTTTTCCTTCATATATAGAGATTGAAAAAAGCCTTCAAACTTTTTTTTAAGAAGTTTGAAAGCTTTTTGGGTTTTTAGCTAAAATGGACAGGTCGTGCTTCGATGTAGCCGCGATAGCCTTGGGGTTCCAACTGGATGCGTGGCGCGTCATTTTCCGCCCACTGGCAATTATTTAACTTAGGATCATAATGATTGATCTGCTCAATCACTGCATTGATCGCTTCGTCAAATCGTGCTTCATCATAAGGATCTCCTTGAAACAGCAGCATCGTACAAGCAGGCAAATTGATCATTTCAAATCCTTCAGGAATGATCCCTTGATAATCAACGGGGACTTCGACTCCTTGCGCATACCTTGATGTTCCGGCTGGCCGCATCGTCTCAGGCAGCCACAATCCTACCGGTTCATACAACGCTTCCTTGATACTTGCAAGAATGCCCCACACATCGCAGCCTGCCTCGCGGGCATATTCGATATAGCTTTCTGCTTTCTTTCCTCGTAAGAGAATCAGCTTGCGAGCGGGAAAATTAATTAGACGTACATGGAGATTTTTCGATATTGGCGGCAAATCAGCATGCTTTTCTCCCATTAAATAATAGCTTTCGACAGGATACGGGGTGAACAGTGGAATCGGCGGTGTCTTTTTTTGATAGCTTTTGGGAGTGACACCAAATTGTTTGCGAAACGCTCGAGTAAATCCTTCATGAGAATCAAAGACAAAATCCAAGGCCACATCGATCACCCGCAGCTGCTCATCTCGCAAAACCAAAGCCGCCTTCGATAAACGTAATTTGCGAATGTATTCGAACGGTGATTTATCCGTGTACTCTTTAAACATTTTGGCACAATGCCACGGCGAATAGCCCGCTTGCTGCGCTAACGCATGCAGGGTGATCTCCTCAGCTAAGTTTTCTTCTATATATGTCTGCATCCGAGTGACTGCCGCCGCGTGATCTAAATTTGCCATAATTTCCCTCCAATTTTTTCTTACTATGTATACTCGATCCACCAAATCATCACAAGGAAGGTCAAGAAATGCTTTCCAGCCTCTCCTATAATTAGGTTATCAGTTAGCGAGAGGTCAGTCCAACGTTATTAAGCTGATCGATCCAAAAATACTGAATCAAAAATGGTATACGGATGGAAAATCAAATTTATTATGAAGAAGGATGCCAGTCCAACTTTTCACAGTTTTATAAGAAATGAGAGAGGGAAAATAAGCTTATCTGAATTACGTCACAAGAATCTAGTTGGATGGTATACGGATGGAAAATCGAACTTATTTTTCCCGAACTTGGAAAAATAAATTCTTTATTATGAAGAAGGAGTGGAAAAAAATGAAAAGTATCAAAAAGAGTGTAGCAGGTCATATGGAAAAATTGTGTCAGGAAATCGGGCCGCGCGCGACAGGTTCAGCTGGAAATAAACTCGCGGTGGATTACGCTGCGGAGAAATTTCGTTTGTTAGGGTTTGATGTTCAGTTACAGGAATTTCCGTGTATGAATTGGCAAAATGACGGGGCAGAGCTTATTGTAGATGGTCAAGCAGTCGAAGTAGAAGCGGCGGAATATGCGATGCCTTGCGATGTTCGCGGAGAAATGATCTGCGTACAAACGATTCAAGAGCTGCAAGCAGCCGATTTAGCCGATAAGATTTGCGTGATGTACGGTGATTTGTGTAAAGAACCGATCATGCCGAAAAGTATGGTCTTTTGGAATCCGGAAGAGCACCAAGCAATCATTCGCGAACTGGAACAAAAACAACCGCTGGCGGTCATTACAGTGAGCTTCCTTGAAGAAGTAGCGGTACCAATCATTCAAGACGGTGATTTCACTGTTCCATGTGGAACAGTGAAGGGTAAATTTTTGCCTTCGTTAATAAATAAAAAGAACGCCGCCCTTCGACTATTCACTGAACGTAGAGCCGCCGTCGCAGCAAACGTGATCGCCACTTACGGCAAAGGAAAGAAGCTCGCTTATTCAGCACACATCGATACCAAGCCTACCACACCGGGAGCGTTAGATAACGGAACAGGTGTCGCAACGCTGCTAACCTTAGCCGAACAATTGGTTGGAACAAAGTTGAATCATCAGCTTGAATTTGTTTTGTTCAATGGCGAAGATTACTATTCGATGCCGGGAGAAATGACCTTTATGGCTCAATCGTTAAATCAGCCGGAAGAATATGAATTTGCCATTAATGTAGATGGTGCCGGAATGCAAAACAGCTCCACCTCCTATTCTCTCTATGAATGCTCCGAACAATTGAGCGCACAGTTAGACACGTTTTCCAAAGCTTATCCGACTGTCGAAAAAGTCGAACCTTGGCCGATGGGCGATCATATGTTGTTTGCAGGAGCGGGTATCCCGGCAGCTGCCATCACTTCCACACAAATCTACTTACTGATGGAAGCAGTCATGCACACACCGAAAGATAATCTATCGATCGTTGATTTCCAACGCTTAGAAGAAACCGTTCAATATTTAGTTGAGCTGACTAAATATTTAAATTAAAAAGGAAAAAGCAGTCTACCGATTTTCGCAGACTGCTCTTTTTACGTTCAAATCTTCCTCTTTATTACTCACTCCACTCACAAATAAACTCAGCGCATTTTTCGATATCCTCGGAAGAGCCGGACTTGCGCCGAATCAAATAAAAATTTCGCTTGTAGCTCTCATCCAGTCGTTGATGGGCGATCCCTTCTGCTGCACGCTCTGAAATCAACGAACAGCCGAAGCCTTGTTTCAACAGCCCCACAATAACTTCATTGTTTTGGATCTCCATGACCGGACCATCAATATCCTTTTCTTCCAAAAAACGCTTTGTATAGTAATAAACGCCGGAAGTATTTTCCCGTACCAGCCACGGTCCTTTTTCCGTATCGCCTGCCAAGACCAGCTGATCCTCCATCAAAGAAAAACGTTTGATGTTAGGAGCAGACAAAGGCTTCTCGATAAACCCGATGTCCACGGTATGGTGCTCCAGCGCTTGTAAAACCTCTAAAGAATTCATCATCCGAACACTAAAGCGAATTTGCGGGAACTTCTGGTGCAGCTGGATCAAAAGTGACGGCAAAACGTAATTGGCAAATGTGTGGGAAGCGCCGATCACACAGCGAATGATCTGCTGCTGTTTTGTTTGGACGGCCTGATACAGCTTATCCCAATCATCCATCAAATCCACGACACGTTCATAAAGAATCTCCGCTTGCGGTGTCACCAGCACTTCTTTGCGCCCGCTGCGGATAAATAATTGGGTGCCAAATTCATTTTCCAATTGCTTGATTTGCGAGGAGACGGTTGGCTGGGAAACAAATAAAATTTCCGAAGCCTTCGAAAAATTTTTCGTTTCATATACTACCTTGAAGGTTTCTAGCCACTTAAACATCGTAATCACTTCCATTATCTTTTTCTATCTAAGGTATTATATCAATAAATTATAATAATGAAAGTTATCGGTTATAATTTGTTTTGCAAATGAAAGGGCCATGAAAAACGTTGACCCTTTTAGTGAGAAACATCTTTTAATAACGTTCGGTATAAAAACGTGAACAATCAAAAGAAACCATCAACTAGAAAGAGGTCGAACTATGTTTACCAATTTTTACACAAAAGCCAAACCGATATTGCCGGGGCTGGGATTATCTGTCGGCGTGGCAATCTTAGCGAAATTATTGGCGTTGCTAGTACCCAAATTAGGCGGAGCCACTTTAGCCATTCTATTAGGGATCATTTTAGGAAACACGCTATTCAAGCAGCCGGCTTTAGCAGTCGGTACCAAATTTTCAGAAAGTCGTTTGTTGGAATATTCCGTCGTCCTGCTAGGTTTTACCGTAACCTTCCAAACAATCGGTGAAATGGGGATCAAAGGGCTGATTTTCATTTTATTAATGATGACAACCGTAATCGCAGGTGCTTATTGGATCGGCCGCAAGCTGGGCTTCAATGAAAAAATGTCCATGATGATGGCGGGCGGAAATGCCGTTTGCGGATCATCAGCGATCGGCGCGATTGCTCCTTCCATCGAAGCAAACGATGAGGAAAAGGGACAGATCATTACCCTTGTTAATCTGCTGGGAACAATCATGATGCTGACGCTTCCTTTTTTAGGCATCGCTTTATTCGGCGATGCGCTATTAAGTAAAAGTGCATTGCTTGGCGGAACCCTGCAATCCGTCGGCCAAGTCGTTGCCGGTGCCAGCTTGGTCAATCCAGAAACCGTCAAATATGCGATGCTGTTCAAGATTACTCGCATCATTTTTTTAGTGGTCGTCGTCTTTGTCTTTGAACGCAAAGCGCAGCGTGACGGCATCGTAACAAAAACAGGATCGAAGAAAAAATTCCCGATCCCTTGGTATGTCACTTGTTTTTTGATTTTCTGCATCATCAATAGTTTCTTTACCTTACCCGCACTTTTCAGTGACGGCGCTCATTTTGTCAGCACATGGTTTGAAACGACTGCCTTAGCCGCGATTGGATTGCGCTTAGACTTCCGGAAATTCTTGAAGGAAGGTCCCCGCTTTTTACTTTACGGTTTTTCTGTCGGAGCTGTTCAAACGATTGCGGCGCTGGTGTTTATTTTTATTTTGCATATCTAAAATTAGAAGGAAACAATTCGGGTTCCGTGTGCCTCTGACAGCTTTAATGTAGTAAGCAACTCGTCCACATTATCAAAACGGATTCCCGCTCCTGGCAAAATAATGATTCGCTCGTTCGCATACGAAATCAATTTTAATACATGCGGAGCCGTTTCGAAAATTGGTTTTTCACCGCTCCCACCATGCGTTAGGATACGGTCCACACCATTTTCAGCTAACCAATCAATGGCTCGATATTGATTCTCCTCACTTAGTTCATCAAAAGCCATGTGAAAAGTAACTGACAGATTTCCGGCTTGATCCAATAGTGCTCGAATGAGGTTTTCATCTAACCAATGGTCTTTTAAACAACCAAAAACAATGCCGTCTGCCTTCAATTCTTTGCATATTTTCACATCAGCAAGCATGATCGCAGCTTCCGCTTCATTATATTCAAAGTCTCCGCCTCTGGGTCTGATCATGACCATGGTGGGGACATTTTTTTCCTTAGCATAAGAAAGGGTCTGCTTTATTACACCATAGCTGGGGGTTGTTCCGCCTTCTGCGAGATTATCACAAAGCTCAATTCTGCCGGCACCAGCAGCGATCGCTTGGGGAATATGTTCAAAATTCTCGGCGCAGTATTCTTTGATTACTCTCTTTTTACTCATATCAAAATCTCCTATCCTAGATCGCGTTATCGTTGAGTGCTTCAAGCAGGCGATCCATTCCTTTGACTAAAATCTCACTTGGACAACCAAAATTTACCCGAATGTACTTTCCATCAATCTCTTTAAAAATCGTTCCTTCATGCACATCGATGCAGTACTTTTCTTTTAATATTGTCCTGATTTCATCCGAATCAGCACATGGACTATCCAATATCTTTATCCACGCCAGATACGAGCCTTCAGATCTGATTAATTCAGCTCGTTCGATATCGGCAAAAATTGTTTCAAGATAGTGATAATTTTCTGATAAAACTTCAATTAGGCTTTCCAACCAGCTAAGCGCCTTCTCTGGGTTTCTATAAAGACAGTCCAGCGTCTCTATGGCAAATAAATCTAAGTCGTTCAAGCCATTTCGTTTAAAGGCTTCTTCTAATTGCTTTTTTATAGCAGGATTTTTCGTAACGACATACGAAGCCTTAATCCCCGCAACATTAAATGATTTTGCTGGCGAAGAAAGTACGATCAGCTTTTCCACAGGACGGCAATTTCGTAAAACCGAGTTGAATGAATATTCATTGAATACAAGGTCGCCATGAATCTCATCCGCTATCAGATATAACTCTCTGCTCTGCACCAGTTCCTTGATTTCATCTAGTTCAGTCCTATTCCAAACGCGCCCGACCGGATTATGCGGATTGCATAGAACAATTGCTTCTACCTGCTGGTCCTCATTCACGATTTGTTTTACCTTTTTAAAATCGATCTGATGACTGTTATCAACATGCAGAAGCGGTATTTCGATCACTTCTACCCCGCTTTTTTGGGCAATAGTTATCAACGGTGGATAACTCGGTGTAAAGACTATTATTTTTCCACCTGTTGATAAGCACGTTTCAATGATTATCCGATAACTGTGTAAAACACTTGTGGAAAAAAGAAGATCTTCCTTCTTCACGTCACAGTCGTATTGCGCTTTATACCATTGGCAAATTCCCTGATTTACCTCCTGCGGAATATCCGTATATCCGAAATAATTATCCTGAGCCCTAGAAATTAAATGCTCCGTTAAAAACTCAGGGGATGGGAAATCCATATCCGCGATCCAAAAGGGCAGGATATCTTTTTCACCATAACGCGACCACTTTTTCGAATGGGTTTTCTTTCTAACCTTTGCTACTGTTTCCATTTTATGCTCCTATCTGTTAATTGGATATTCGCAAATGCGAACCAACTAACATTCTAAAAAAGCCTTAAACTTGAAGAATCAAGTTCAAGGCCCCATTTTTTAAATATGGAAGATCCGATCAGCATATTTATCTTCGATCGCTAGATTTCGTTCATGTCCGCCATCAACATTTGCACTCATATATACAGGCGGTTCGAAGCCTTTTTCTACCATGATTTTAATTGCTTCAAACATTGTTTGTTGTAAAAGCAAGGTTGCAGCAAACGAAGAGGTGCCGCAAACTTTTGTATCCAAACCTTCGATTTCTAATGCTGCATCGCCAAAACCAGAATGATTATCCAACACCACATCCGCAAATTCATATAGCATTTTTCCGCTAGGATGACGTGAAGTCGTCGCCTTCGAGATATCTAAAGCAGTAAGAACGATCAGTTTGTTTCCGCGTTTTTTAACTTCCTCCGCAATTTCGATCGCCATAGGATTTCTTCCTGAGTTTGAGATCAAAAAGAAGATATCATTAGGATTAACCATAACCTTATGCATCAGTGTTTTCCCAACACCTTCACATTGTTCGTACATCCCGCCCGCTGGGTCCATGATCGCCTTTGATGTGATCAATCCACCGGCACGCCCGCTGATTTCAATTGCTGCGGCATAAGAGTGTCCGCTGCCAAAGGCTTGGGTAATCCCGCCATTCATAATTCCCTCAGCCACAATTTGAGCCGCCTTTGAAATATTTTCTCCTTCATTTTCTTCGAGAACTTTTGTAATTCGTTTGCATTCTTCAAAAAATTCTAATGTCATTTCTGATTCTCCTTCTTCCTACTGATATATTAATTTTCTAACCTGCTGAAGCAGGGAGTAAAACTGATCTCCGGACTGAGCTAAGTCTCTTTATCCTAAAATCTTAAGATTATAAAATACAATCGACAGCGCCATTACTAGTAAAATAGCTTTTGTCGAAGTCATCCCTTTTTTACCTAACAGCCAATAAACTAACGCGACTAGACAAGCTGGAATCAAAGCTGGCATGATCTGATCTAAGATCTCTTGCAGCTTCATTGTCACTTCGCCGGATTTATAGACGAAGGAGACATTCGCTGTAATAACTGTAGGAATAAGTGCTCCTACTACCGTAACTCCCAGTAAAATCGCCGCATCTGTCAGCGCGTTCAGTTTATCACTGAATTCATTTACTAATTTGAGACCCTGCTTATATCCAAATGGCAGAAACGTAAGTCGGGCGATACATACCGCAGTATTTACCAGCAGCCAAATAATGACACCGGTCACATTCCCCTTTTGCCCCATGTAGGCAGCAATCGATCCTAAAACGGTAGGAAGCAAAACACCAAATATCGTATCCCCTACACCTGCGAAAGGTCCCATCAAACCAGTTTTGATCCCAGTAATAACTTCTTTTGATTCAAAGCCCTCTTGCTCTTCGATCGCCAGATCTATTCCGACAATGAAATGGCCCATCATTGGATTACAATTGAAGAATTGATTATGAGTTTCCAGCATTTCTTGAAGCTCTTCTTTATTGTCTCCATATTTCTTTTCTAAAAACGGCAACATCGTATAGAGATAACCAGTAGACATCATACGTTCATAATTCCAACAAATTTGGCTTCCTAACAACCAGCGGTAACTAGCGCGAAAAAGATCTTTTTTGGTGATTATATTATTCTTCATATTCTCCATCTTCATAGCCCCCTATAGTTAGATTCGTATTGGCAGCAGCAACAGGTGCCGCTTCTGCTTTCTTGTCCTCACCAACCTTGCGATTGAAATGATTGATCGCTAAAGCTAGTCCAACCATAGCAACCCCTAGCATCGGCACTTTCAAATAGGCGGCGCAGAAGAAACCAGCGATTAAATAGGCAATATATTTATTCGTAGGAAGATATTTCAATAAAACTGCGATCCCAACTACAGGAAGCAAGCCCCCAGCTACCCTAAGACCTCCCATCAACCAATCAGGCATATCATTTACGATCACATCTACAACTTTTTGGCCGAAAATAAGCATGATGCCGACTGGAATCGCGCGTGATAATCCCCAAGGAAACATTCCCAGCACCGTATTTCTAGCGATCCCTTTAGTATTCAAGTCTTCAATGTTCTTGTCGATTCTATGAAGAAAGAACGTGTTGGCAAATCTTGCCAATACATCTAATTGAACCATCAAAAGACCTACTGGAACTGCTATGGCTAAGGCAAATTCAATCCCTTTTCCAGAGACATGCGCAAGCGCAGTCCCGACTATCGCACCAGTCGTAAAGTCTGGGACGGAAGCGCCTCCATAAGTTCCCACACCAAGAACCATCAACTGCAAAGTTGCCCCGATCGTTAGACCTAAAGTAACGTCACCAACAATAAATCCTGCAATTGTTCCAACGATAACTGGAAATTGCATACCAATAACTAAAGTTAAATTATCTAAGATACAAAAGAATGAAAAGATAATTAAGATAGCAATTTGCCAAGTAGCTAATTCCATATTAATCCCCCTCCTTTAATAGTTTCATGAAGCTGCTCTTATCTTCATTGGGTACCATTTGTGCTACTAGCTTCACACCTTTCTCATTCAAATAATTAAATGATTCGATATTTTCAGGTGTGACACCGATTGATTTCGCCACTTGCTTTGAACCCTTCTTCGCGGACATGTTTCCTACATTTACTTCAGCCAGTTCCACACCGCTATCCACTAGTTCAACGAGCGTCTCAGGATTTTTTACAATCAGAAAAACCTTTTGATTATCGTATTGTCCATCCTTTATTCTTGCAGAAGCACCCTTTGTCGTTAAAATACTGAGCTTAACTGAATTAGGCTTAGCCATCTTAAGAACGTCTTTTTCCATCTCATTTTTGACAACCTCATTATCAACGACCATAATTCGATTAGCCTTTAAATGATTCGTCCACATTGTTGCTACTTG
The DNA here is from genome assembly GCF_002140655.1 of Enterococcus sp. 3H8_DIV0648. NCBI lineage: Bacteria > Bacillati > Bacillota > Bacilli > Lactobacillales > Enterococcaceae > Enterococcus > Enterococcus sp. 3H8_DIV0648. The sequence goes on from NZ_NGLG01000001.1 coordinate 2,729,147, forward strand.
ACCATGGATCAAGCGTTCATCGATTCGAACATTAACAATCATTTTCTCCGCCTCCTTTTCTACAGCTCTTTTATAGAATCCTTCGCATCTGCTAAACTCTTTTCGCTATCTTTCTCCATAACTAAACTCAGGAGCATGGATAAATTCAAGCCAGTGAAAACACGCACGCCTTCATTGCTTTTTCTGGTTAACAATGCCGCGTTCGCAGGACTGCCCCCAGGTATATCGCAGTATATCGATACGCCATCTGCAGCCGCTGCAATTCGTTCATTGTATCGTTCGATAATATCAGTGACAGACATGTCTTCTGTAAAATCAACCGTGTAGATATTTTCCTGTTTACCTGCGATCATTTCCAAACTGTTTTTGAGCGTTTCGCCGTACTTCCCATGTCCGCATAAAATAATCATTTTTCTGCCCTCCTATACTGATGTCACAGTAATGTCAAAGTAACTATACTTCTTATACGAAAGAATAAATTCAATTAATTTGTTGTCGGTTGAGTATGTTTTTTGTGTCATAAGAACTACCGGTTCTTCTCCAGAAATCTTGAGTAATTCTTTGATTTTATCTGATACAGGGAATAAAATTTTGAAATTTTCTTCGAATCGATTATTAAACAAGTTAATATTTCGCTTTTCACGAACAGTGTCGTAAATCGATTTTAGTTGTTCCTTCGAAGCCCCTTGAATATAGTTGGAATCCATATAAGTGACGGTCAATTGAATAGGATCGTTTCCGGCATACTTTAAGCGAGTGATTTCTTGAACTTCAATGCCTTCTTCAAATTCACCGATGATTTCAGAAGTCGATTCATTTTTCACAGAAATAACTTCTGTGCGTTCATCACTACGATCAAAATATTTGTAATCATTCTCAAAATATCTGACAGCGGTCCCTCTAAGCGCCTTAGTCACAAAAGTCCCTTTTCCTTGAACCCGATAAACATAGCCTTCTGAAACAAGTTCATTGAGAGCTTTTACTACCGTCGTAGAGCTGACATTGTACTTGCTTTTCAATTCTGCTTCGCTGGAAATCTTTTGTCCCGGCTGAAATTCCTTTGAAAGAATGCGTTTAACGATATCCTGTTTTATCTCTTCATATTTTGATATGGCCATAATGATCCTCCTTTTATAACTTAACACGTTAACCTGTTAACCTGTCTCTTATACACATCTAGATGTGTATAAGAGACAGCCTGTTAACACCTTGATATTAGCATCCTAAAATAATATATGCAAGCGTTTTCTACAAAATATTTGTTTTTCTTTTATCAAAAGTAAAAATAAATTCCTTTTATTCCATTATAAAAAGCCTCCCAAAT
>NZ_NGLG01000001.1:2730570-2761583 GCF_002140655.1 Enterococcus sp. 3H8_DIV0648
CTGCTGAAGCAGGGAGTAAAACTGATCTCCGGACCTGTCTCTTATACACATCTAAATTCCTTTTATTCCATTATAAAAAGCCTCCCAAATAAAAACGGAAGGCTTAAAAATATCTATTTTAAATACCGCTTATCACTGCTTCACTACTGCGACGATCTCAACTTCTACCAAGGCATCTTTTGGTAAATTGGCGACACCGACACAAGAACGGCTGGGCTTTTCATTATCGAAAAAGCTTTCGTATACTTGATTGAAGGCTGTAAAATCAGACATGTTTTTCAAGAAGCAGGTCGTTTTTACCACCTGATCATAATCCGCCTCAACAGCGTTCAACAGGCCGCCGACATTTCGTAAAACCTGATAGGTTTGATCCTCAATCGTTTCACCCACCATCTCGCCGCTTACCGGATCTAGCGCGATCTGCCCAGAAGCATAGAGCATGCCATTTACGACTTTCCCTTGTACGTAAGGACCAATTGCTTTTGGCGCATCCTTTGTTTCCACTGTGTAGATTGTTGGCTCTTGAAAATCCACCTTCGTTACATTGTTTTCCATTTTCCCCACTCCTTTTTTTAATAGAAAGATTTCGTGAACTGACACTGTGCCCTGCGTCATAAATAATGCTGATTGGCTAAATCCGACAGCCGCCTCGTTTCATACGCGCTGAAGTGCAAAAAGCATAGCCTACAAAAAAAGCATCTCACTAATTGCTTAGTGGGATGCTTTGGAGAATCCCACTCAACAAATGTCAAACAGGACTTCAAACTGTTTTTTGCAAAACAAGTTTCAAGTCCTCAGTCTAATAATGATCATTTGTCTAGTAGTCGTCGCGTTCATAGAAATTCTCCTTTTTAAAATTAAATTTAAATGGCATTTAAATTAATTTATGATTGTAATGATAACGGAGGTTCTTTTAGTTGTCAATGAGTTTAAAGAATTTTCTGACATTTCAATCTCTCATTTTTGTAAGCTGATTGTTCGTTCAATAAATGGTGCACGATTCCAAAAATCGGTATCGTAGGATTATAAATTGAGAGGAGTTTTTTTATGAATAAGGGATTGACTGGTTTCCAGTTAAAAGTAATCGGGGTTGTGTCGATGGTACTCGATCACCTCGCGGAATTTTTCCTATTTTTAGGCGTTCCTATGTGGTTCCACTGGATCGGCCGGATGGCAGCACCGATTTTTCTATTTGAAAGTTCTGAAGGATTCATTCACACGAGTAATCGTAAAAGATATATGTTTCGTTTGTTAGCCGGCTTTTGGTTGATGGGAATTATCAATATGATTTTGAATGAGTTTTTTACCGTTGGTAGCTCGATCGTGATCAACAACATTTTTGGTACATTATTCTTAGGAACGGTTTATATGCAGGCCTGCGAATACCTCAAACAAAGAAAAACCTTTGTTAAGGGGCTGATTTGGTTCTTTGTGCCGATTCTTTTAAACGTCTTATCGATGATGCTCTTATCTAACGACAGTCTGTTCAGCTCAAGATTCGGGATGCTTTTCTTCCGCGGCTTCACCTTGTTGGTACCGACACTTATGATGACAGAAGGCGGAATTTTATTTGTCGCACTAGCAGTCTTGTTCTATCTGTTCCATGGCAAAAAAATGCTGCAAGTAGCTGCGTTAGTCGCTGTAGCAATCATTACGTTAGTCTTTGGCGGCGGCGTCCAACATGCCTTCACCTTTAATTACCAATGGATGATGCTCTTATCAGCGATTCCAATCATTCTTTACAGTGGTGAAAAAGGGAAGAGTATGCGGAATTTCTTCTATATTTTCTATCCCGCACACATCGCACTTTTTGCTATCATCAGCTTTTTCCTTCAACGCTAAACTTGACCTTGTCCGCAAAAAGCTTTACAATGCTGTTTGTGAATAAATCGTACAGATAACACGCATTGCGTGTCGAGAGAGAGGCGGTTTCTATTAATTTAGAAACCACCTCTCTTTTTTTGCCAGTTTTACTTCCTGCTTTAGCAGGTTAGTAAAATGGTATGCGTGACGAAGATTAATGTATTTTTCCGGGTTTTAGAAAAATACTTTCTACTGCTTTGAGATAGCTGCGAGTTCAACTTTTTGCAGTGTTCATAAGATGAGGTGTTTTTTGTTTGGCCTCGCCTACTAAAAGCACGTGTCGTTTAGTTGAATCGTATGCGTGGCGAAAATTAAATGTATTTTTCTGGTTTTTTGAAAAATACTTTCCACTGACCTGAAGTAGCTGTCAGTTCTGCTTTTTGCAGTTTACAAATAGTAGGTGAGCCATATTAAGTATTTTTTATGCTATTCAAGATACTGAGCTGTCTAGCAGAATGATATGCGTAGCGAAAATAGACGTATTTTTCCGGGTTTTGGAAAAATACTTTCTTCTATCCTGAGGTAGCTGTCAGTTCTACAAATTAATTCCCAATCCAACTTTTGCAATGTTCATCAATCTAAGTTATCTGTCGAAATAAAGTGAGGTTATTACATGAAAGAAAAGAAAATCCATTTGTTGTTAGCTGTCCTTGCCACCGGGATCATGTCCTTTGCCGGCGTTCTGATCGAGACCGCCATGAATGTGACCTTCCCCACCCTGATTAAACAGTTCGGGATCTCCACCGGGATGGTGCAGTGGGTCACCACCATTTATCTCTTAGTGATCTCTATCATGGTGCCCTTCTCTAATTATTTATTGAAAAATTTCTCGATCCGTAAATTGTTTATCGTCGCCAATCTCTTTTTTATCGCGGGGTTAGTGATTGATTTATGGTCGCCTTCTTATAGTATTTTATTAGTCGGGCGCTTGTTTCAGGGGATCAGTACAGGGATCGCTTTGCCCTTGATGTTTCATATTATTTTGAATTTCACTCCGATGCACAAACGCGGCACCATGATGGGTGTCGGTACGTTGACGACTTCGATTGCACCTGCGATCGGCCCAACGTACGGCGGGATCATGACAGCAAGTCTTTCTTGGCACTCTATTTTCTTATTCCTATTGCCGGTCTTGGCGATTTCTCTGGTCATCGGGCTGTACGCTATTCCTGAAATGCCGGTCAAAAAAACTGGTGCGCTGGATATCATGAGTCTGATCGGGGTCGCGCTACTGTTCAGCGGCCTGCTGATGTTCTTAAACCAAATCGGCAGCTTGATGGGCTTTGTCTCACTTGCGGTGGGTATCGTTGGATTAGCGATTTTTTATCGCCAAGCGACACGCGCGAAGAATCCGCTGGTGCGCATTACGGTTTTGAAAAATAAAGTTTTCGTCTTATTCCTGTGCGGCTTCTTGGTTTGTCAGTTCTTGCTGCTAGGTATTTCCTTTGTGCTGCCTAACTTTATTCAGATCGTTTTAGGCAAAGATGCCTTCATCGCTGGTCTAGTCATGATGCCTGGTGCTGCGGTAGGCGCGATCTTGGCACCGATCTCTGGTCGTGTCCTCGATTCTTTCGGTCCGAAGAAACCGATCCTGCTTGGATTGAGTTTTGCCACGATCGGCTGGATCGCTTTGACACTGTTATTGCGCTCCCCGTTGTTACTTGGATTTGTCGCAGGGCATGTCTTTTACATGATCGGTATCGGTTTTGCTTACAGCAACTTAATGACTACTGGGATGAACCTGCTTTCAGAAGATGAATATGGGGACGGCAACACGCTGTTCAATACGCTTCAGCAATTTTCTGGTGCGATTGCGACCGCGATCGTTGCGACGATCATCAATTTGGCGCAGCAAGCTCAACCCGATTTTATTGCCGCAACGGTTACGGGTTCACAAATTTCATTGATCGTTTTACTAGCTTTACTATTGGCCGTTTTGCTTGCTTGTCTGATTCATTTTCGGAAAAAACCGGTCGTTAGATAAGAGTTAAGAATACGGGCAAAAGTTCAGCCGCTGTTCGCTGGTTTTCATGGTAGATCCTGCTAAACTTAAAGTATCAAGTTTGGAGGGATAAACATGACACTAGGAAACAATTTCTTCAATGCCCGAAAAAAACAAGGCCTGTCACAAGAAGATGTGGCAGAAAAACTCGGGGTGAGCCGACAAACCATTTCCAAATGGGAACTCGACGAAACACTGCCGGATATCAACCAATCAAAAAAATTGGCCGCCGCCTTCAAAGTATCCTTAGACGAGCTGATCGAATTCGATCCTGATGTGAACGACATCAAGGAAGTGATCGCTAAGACCAGTGAAGAAAAGCAGCAAGCCATCGATTGGACAAATGTGTGGGCGGAAAAATATCCCGTTCTAGCAAAATATCAACAAGACGTCCGCCTCGATGACTACATTCCCCAGATCACTGACATGCTAAAGCGTTTGAAAAAAGATTATGGGTACAACGATCAAGATGCCTTTCTAGTTTTCAAGGATATTTTGGCACAGGTCTGGAAAAACAACTAAAACGAAAGCCGTGGCTTCAGTATCCACGGCTTTTTGCTTGCATAAATTTGATTAATTTCGGCATTCTTCGGCTTCATCTAGTGAAACAGCGGATTCGCTTTTCCTCACTTGCATGATCAACAGAATCGCGAATAGAACAATCACAGCACCGAAAATAGGTGTGTAGGCGATCCCCATTTTGCCAGTGACTTGCGCGCCGACTGTCGAGCCTAGCGTGATCCCGATATTGAAGGCCGCGATATTAAACGCCGAAGCCAACGTTATATCCTGTGGTACGTATTTTTCTGCCAGCTGCACCACATATAACTGCAAGCCGGGTACATTCATGAAGGCGAACAACCCTAACAGCAGGGCGGCTAACAAGCCCAAAATAGAATTGCCGATCAAGGTCGTCACAAATAAAAAGACAAGCGCCGTCATCAAAAGACCGAACATCTTGATTAATGAATCCAACGGTTTTTCATTCGCCAAATGCCCGCCGACCGTATTGCCGATCGCGACCATCACACCATAGACGATCAAAATAATCACGACCGCACTAGCAGAAAAGCCAAAGCCTTCCAAAATTGGCGATAGGTAAGTGTAAGCCGCAAATGTTCCGCCGTAACCAAAGGCAGTGATCAAGAAAGACATCACGAGCGGTTTATTAGTAAAGATGCGGCCAAAGCCTTTCAAGTCCACCTTGCCGGGAATCGGTAAATGACGGGGAACTAAGAAGCTGCTGGCGATCAGACCAAGCAAGCCGACCACCGCGATAAAAATAAAGGACATATTCCAAGTAGTCTGCTGACCGATGAAGGTTCCAAGGGGAACGCCGGTCACTGTCGCTACCGTCAAACCGGTAAACATGATGGCGATCGCACTTGCGCGCCGTGAAGGTTCCACAACATCCGCCGCAATAACGGTAGAAACCGACATAAAGATTCCGTGAGCCAATGCCGCCAAAATACGACCCAGCAATAAAATCGTAAAGGTCGGCGCAAAAGCCGCTAACAAATTTCCGCCGATAAACAGCAGCATGATCCCCAGCATCAGATTGCGGCGATTCCATTTTCCGGTTAAGACCGTCAGCAAAGGTGCGCCGATCGTCACCCCTAAAGCATATAAAGATACGGTCAGACCGGCTTGGGCGAGTGTGACATTGAAGCTTTTAACGATCATCGGCAAAAGCCCCACGCTGATAAATTCCGTTGACCCGATCGCAAAAGCATTGATTGCGAGAGCCAATAACGTTAAGTTTGGTGAGATTTTCTTTTCCATTTTAGTTCCTCCAATAAAAGTATTTGTAACCTACGAGAAGATACTATATACTGTTGATGACCTTTTGATAAGTACCCACTTTTTTGTACTATAGGTACCTTTCAGTAACTTTTGGATCATATCAAGGTTTTTAGGAGGAATCTTTTTTTGGAAAATCGTGCATACATGATTGGCGTCGAGGCAACGATGGATGTTATCGGCGGAAAATGGAAACCTATTATTCTTTGCAACCTGCGCCACGGACCGATGCGTCCTAGTGATTTGAAACGCGGAATCACCGGCATCAGTCAAAAAATGCTGACACAGCAGCTGCGTGAGCTAGAGGATGATAACATCATCGACCGCAAAGTTTATCAGCAAGTCCCGCCAAAAGTGGAATATTCATTAAGCGACTACGGCCGCAGCCTTTCAGATATTTTAGACAGCCTTTGCAATTGGGGCGAACAGCATGTCGCTCACCTGCAAGAACAAGGACAGGATATTTGCTTGAAGGCAAACTAAAAAATCAGGCGTTCTTCTCACTTATCGAGAGGAAGGCCTGATTTTTCTATATTCTGAATTAGTTGATTACAATATCATCATCCGTCATTTGCGCCCAATGATTGGTGGGTCCATGACCGTGACCTACGAAGATCGGTTGGCTGATGGCGGCTTGGATAAACTTCTTCCCGATAATGATCGCTTCCTTCAGCTCGGTTCCTTTTGCCAGCTCAGCTGCGATACATGCGGAGAAAGTATCTCCTGTCCCGTGGGTGTTTGCCGTTTCGACGCGCGGCGCGCTCATCCAAAAGCTTTCACCTGATTCCAGCAAAACAAAATCCGCCGCAGCTTTGTTTTGGCTGTGTCCGCCTTTAACGACCACGTTTTTCGTGCCGAAAGTCTGCAGCTTTTTCGCCGCCTCGACCATTTCCTGATCCGTCACGATTCGTTGTCCAATAATCACTTCTGCTTCCGGCAGGTTGGGTGTGACGATCGCTGCTAACGGCAACAACTCTTCATTGATGGTTTTCACCGCATCGCTTTGCAACAGATGATGCCCGCCTTTTGCCACCATCACAGGGTCAACAACTAATGGTCCGAAATCGACCTGCTTCAATTTCTTCACGACGGTTTCCACTCGTTCCACGTCTGCTAGCATGCCAGTTTTCGCCGCACCGATCGCAAAATCCGCCGCTAAAGAGTCAAACTGCTCTTCAATAAAGCTGCTGGGGATCGCCATACTATCCTGTACGCCATACGTATTTTGCGCCGTCAGTGCCACGAAAATACTCATGCCAAAGGCTTTTCGCGCTTGGAATGTTTTTAAGTCTGCCTGTACGCCCGCGCCGCCGCCTGAATCAGAGCCGGCGATCGTGACAACTTGAGGTGTTTGATTGATCATTTTTCTGCCTCCTAATTTCTATTAAGGTTTTTTTACTAAGTCTGAGTTTCACGCCTAAATCACTAGTCTTCTATTTGTAAAGAGGGATCGGCATTCAATACTTCAACGATTTTTTCCTTTAATCGGCGAACCTTCTCACCGACAGCGTCTGCCCGCATGATCTCGCTGACGATCGAGACCCCTGCAATGCCTGTTCCGCGAAAATCCGTTAAGTTGTCTTCCTTGATCCCGCCGATCGCGACACTCGGAATCGTCACCGCCGCATTGATGGCCTTCAATGTTTCCTTAGAAGTCAGCGGTGTATCCTTTGTTTTTGTCGGGAAAATCGCACCAATCCCTAAATAATCAGCCCCGGCTTCCTCAGCTTCCAAACCTCTTGCGACTGTTTTGGCCGAAACGCCCAAGATTTTTTCCGGCCCAATCAATGAACGAACAATGTCCACCGGCAGCTCATCGTCTCCGATGTGCACACCTGCCGCATCAACTGCCAAGCAAATATCCACCCGATCATTAATAATCAACGGAACCTGATACTGATCGGTCACCGCTTTTACTTTTAAGGCCAGCTCATAAAATTTTCCCGTTACCAATTCCTTTTCCCGCAGCTGAACCAAGGTCACGCCGTTTTTACATGCCTCTTCGATCACTGCTAGAAACTTTTCATCGCTAAAATCATAACGTCCCGTTACCAGATATAAGGTTAAATCCATTGCTTTTCCCATCCTTTCACCTCAGTCCACCAATCTTTTTCCATCAATAGCGAGAGCTGATTCAATGTTTCCTGCCGAAAAGCGGCTAAACCGATCACATCTCCTGCCTGTTCTCCGCAACAATTGAAATAGCTGGCCGCCGTCACGACCGCAGCCGCTGGTTTTACCCCACTGCCTAATAATGCGGCGATCAATGCGCCAACAATATCACCCGTCCCAGTAAAGCGATCCAACGCCGCCACTCCGTTTGTTAAGCGCCAAATGCGGCTTTGCTCAACAACAATATCTTGACTGCCAGTTGCTAAAAAGATCGTGTCCGGATAAGTCTTAGTTAATTGTTGCATTGCTGCCGTTAATTCTTTCAACGCTTCATCATCTTGATCCAACTCACTGCCGTCCACGCCGCGGGCATGACTCGGTAGGCCGCAAAAATTTCGCAGCTCAGAGATATTTCCCTTTACGACAGTCGGATTTTCCGCCGCCAGCCAGCGACCGACTTGATCGCGGGTCTGACTGACACCATACCCAACCAAATCAACCACCGTTGGTTTTTTCATCTTAGTTGCCAGCTTGGCTGCCGCAACTAGGCTCGCTTCCCGTCCTTCCGACAAATGCCCTAGATTCAACAAGAGACTATCCGTTTGCCGGAACAATTCAGCGAACTCTCGCGGATCAGACGCCATGATCGGTTTTGCCCCGACATACAGCAGCGCGTTCGCCACCGTTTCACAAGTAACCTCATTGGTTATGCAATGAACTAAAGGTGCCTCCTTGATAGGAAAGCCTTTAGCAAAATTCGTATTAATCATCCAAACATCCTTTCACTGGAAAATAACCGCTGCCACCGTTTAAAAATTGTTGTTTCCTGTAATTTTACCAACACGACAAACGCGATCGCCGAACCAATCAACGTCGCACCCACAAAGCGCGGCGTGTAGATCAGCCAATACAGATCACTCTGACTGCCGGTGAACCAGACCATCACAGGGTAAGACAAAAGCGAACCGATAATTCCTGTACCAATGATTTCTCCTATCATCGACCAGATCAGCTTCTTGCCTAATCGATAAAACAAGCCCGCCAAAAATGCGCCAAACACCGCACCTGTCAATGCCAACGGCGGTATCCCCAGCATGGTCATCCGAATCAGTGCACAGACCACCGCCATCACGGTTCCATAGAGCGGCCCTAACAAAACTCCGGCGATAATATTCATCACACTGGACATCGGCGCCATCCCTTCGATCCGCATCAAGGGAGACAAAACAACATCTAAGGCGATCATTAAAGCCAGCAGCGTTAATTTGTGGATTTTATTTTTCTCCACGACAAATAACCCCTTTCTCATTTATCAAGAAACAAGCGGGGTATCCCAAAAGACAGAAAAACCCAACCAAAATAAAATGGTCGGGTACGATCAGTCAACTAGCTACATTTCCCTGCGACAGTCTTAACTGCATCAGGTTCCATGGGTATAATCTCAGCTAAACAGCACCCCAAATGTTTCTCTTCAATTGATTGGAGTATAACATACTTTTTTTAATCCAACTAGCTTATAATAAGAAAGGCTTCTCGAACTCGCTCAGCTTTTGAGCAATAAGACTAAAATTTTGATAAGTCGCTTCTCAGACTTAACAAAATTTTCGCTTATTGCCGATAAAGCTAGTTCGTGAAGCCGGACACCGCAATTTATTGGGACCATGGCTATTTACTTGAAAAAAACTATACTTTCTTAAAGCTTAAGAAAAACAGAAAGGGTGTTTTTATGGTTAAACCAGATTTTTCAGCGATCCATCATGTCGCTATCATTGTTTCAGACTATCAGAAAGCTCGCGAATTCTATGTGGATATTCTAGGGCTGCCGATCATTCGCGAAAATTACCGGCCCGACCGCCAAGATTATAAATTGGATCTGCAATTACATGACGCGGAACTAGAAATCTTCGCCGTCCAAAATCCGCCCAAGCGCCCCAGCTTCCCTGAAGCTGCCGGTTTGCGCCATTTGGCCTTCAAAACCGCAGACATCGAAGCAACCGTTGACTATTTAAAAAGTCACGGCATCGAATGCGAACCTTTGCGGACTGATGATTTCACCGGCGAGAAGATGACCTTCTTCTTTGATCCTGATGGCTTGCCGTTGGAGTTGCATGAATAAAAAATAGAGCAGAATTTTCTGCTCTAAACTTTTTTATTCCTATGTTCAACCCTACGCTTCTTCCACCGGATACTTGATCGCGTTTTTCTTCAGCTTCTCACTGATGATCTCATCAATGTCAAAGTCCAAATTGTCTGCCATCATGTAAGAATAAATCAGTACATCGGCTAATTCTTCCTTCAGGCGTTCCGTTTGGGTGCGTGCTTCTTCTGAATCCTTCCATTGGAAAAGCTCCAATAATTCAGCCGCCTCTAAACAGATCGATAACGCTAAATCTTTCTCATTGTGAAAAGAGCGCCAGTTTCTTTCGTCGCGAAATTGATTAATTTTTTCCATACTATTCATAGTCAACCTTCTTTCGTTTCTATTTTATCACAGAAACGAAGCTGCGTTTTTCCTCAAGCTCGTTGATCGTATCCTGAATCCAGCGCCTGCTTTGGTTGGTCAAAAAAGGATCGATCACCACGACTGGATAGTTCTTCGGCAAGCCTTCCGCCGAACCGGTCGTAATCAGGCAATCATAGTTTTTCAATTCATTATGTAACTCCGGTGTGCCGCCAGATAATTTTTCGAAATGAACGATCAGAAAGTTGCCGTAGATCGTGTCAGAAATCTGCTTAGCCAAAAAGCTTTCCTCGGTCGGCGTCAAATCAGACAGCAGCAAAACCTTCAGCAGCGGTTCTTGACTGGCCAGCCACTCCATTCCGCGTTCTTCGGTGGTAATCAGCAAATAGACATAGTTCCGAATGAAGTCCTCTTCTTCATACATGCGATAGCATTTAACAAACTTTTGGACCAGCTCACGTACCCTCTCCACACCGCGGCTATAAACCTTTGAGACCTCCGATAGGAAAATCGAGCGATTGCGCCACAGCATACACACATATTGCCCTTGAGGATCATAAAGGTAAAAATCATTCGATAAAACTGTCGCCAAGTTGATCTGACTTTGCTTGTCTAATCGATGCCCCAGCATTTCGTTGTACTTTTCCACCAGTTCATAATGCCGCATAAAAAGCTGCTGGTATTTTTCATTATCCGCGATAGCCGACTCACGATGGGAAATACTGAAGACGATCGAATCGGAAAACAACAGCCAAAGACCGTCTCGCACCATATCCGGCGTTAAGTCCAATTCCACACCTTCTCTAACAGCATGCTTCAGCAGCTTATAAGGCAGCGCCATCGGCAGCATCAAGCCTTTGGTCCGCAGCTCTTCTTGCGGGAATTCATGCCCATTTTTCATTCGCCAAATACTGATATAGAAGTTGTAAATCAAGCGTTTTTGAAAAACATATTTCTCATGAATTTGGTTAAGCTTCACGAATTCTTCCACATAGCGCTCGATAATGTGATAGTGGGGCGAAGGTAATTTAGGCAGTGTGCTTTCAAATGAAATCTGGCGCTCACTGTAAAAGCGAAAATAAAAATTACGGATTTCCCCTTCGTTGCCCTCCACTCGCAATGGACGATAACACAATTCCATCCCGGCTTGAGTCAAAGCCTTCTCGATTTTCTTCAAATAGCGCTGGGTGTTGGAGGAGCTGAGATACAGTTTCTTAGCCAGCGCCGTAATATTCTCACATTCCTCATACAAAAGCTCTTCGATAATTTGAAATTCAGGACTGTTGTTCAAAATATTGGCATAAAGATACCCTAGATTAACCCTTTTATCCACCTCTAAACGATAAAGCCCCTTAGTTTTCGTTATCTGAAAGCTAGGATACTCTTCATTGATCCATTCGATATCATTCAATAGAATCGGCAGCGAGCAATTCAGTTCACTTAACAGCTGATCGCTCGACCAATCATTCCGACGATAGTAAAGCTGCTCCACTAAGGCCAACCGTCGTTTGTTGCTTGTTCCTAATACTGCACGAAAATCCATGATTCTCCCCCTATCAAAAGAACGCCTTCCCCTAAAAAAATGACTCTGCTTTAGAAAGTTCCACTCAGCGAAAAATCGAGTTCGTGAATTCATCCGCTGTAAACATCCGTATCAAAGCTGTTTCACTTGTGAAAAACTCATACTTTCTAAAGAAATCAGAAAACAAGTATCCATTTTTTCGTCTAAAAAAAATGAAATCTAGCATTCAAAAAATATTCTTCACGATAATTTTTCAAACATCTCCCATTAGTTACATGAAAGTAATAGCAAATACTTGAATTCCTTTTGTTGTTAACAAATAATAATACGGAACTATAAATATGGCAATTTTTGGTCAAAATCTTTCAAAAAGCATGATTTTAAAATCAAATTCTTTTAGTTTAAGAAAAAAAAGGGAAAAAAGCCGCGCCAAAATCGCCAAAAAAAGCGGCTCCAAGCCCGATTTCGGCCTGCATCCAAAGGAAAAACGTCCTTTTTGAGCCTTTTCCCAATTTTTTGCAAAAAAATAAAAAACAAGGGAAGTTTTCTCCCTTGTTTTTCACGATCATTTATACGGTGGTTTGCTGCAAACGGCGATACTTAATGAACGCACCCAGCATCAATGCCAAACCGACGATTAGAAAGGCGATGATCCCTTTCCCACCAGTTGATGGCAAGAAGCCGCCTTTTGAAACATTGGCGATCTTCAGCTGCTCATTTTCGTCGAATGAACCTTTCGATACTTCAAACTCTTTATCTTCCGTCAGCAGCTGGAAGCCGTTCGGCGCTTCGATCTCTCGCAAGTAGTAGGTGCCGAAAGCTAGGCCGCTGACCTGCAAATGCCCGCCATCTTTAGAAACAAAGTGAGTTGCGCCAGCATAGTCTTCATCCGCTTTAACCTCGACCCATTTCACTTGGTCGCCGGCATTTGTATAATAGTAGAATTTCTCATTTTCTTTTTTAATCACCACGAATTTGGCACCGTCTAATGCTTGGTTTTCCTTGCCGGCTTCGTGCTTCATGAATTTCTTGCCGCCGGTAGTGATCGGCGATGTCGGCGTATGATTTTCAGAATCCTTTTGGTCGCCATCGTGAGTCATTTCGACGGAGAATTTATTGTTGATGTCGACATCGACCGGTGTTTCATCCGTGAAGGAGACGGCATAATAGATATGGAGCGTTTTACCGCCAAAATCCTTCAAATATTCTGCTGTCGTTTTTGATTTTTGGAAGTCCTCAGCGTTTTCGCTACTTTTTGCCTTATTCAAATTCATTTGAATATCAAAGCCGGCAAGTCCAGTGTAATTAGGAACGGTATTCGTATATTCTACCGCACCATGGGACAAGAAGGTGTCCTTGATATTCGTCGCTGTGTCGCCGATCGAGATGCGATCGATTCCTTCGAACTTGACCCCTTCTTTAGTCACCGCATCCTTAAATTGCAGCTGCGAATAACGCGTCTGCTCGGCGCCATCCTGATTAAGGATCTCGCCGATTTGGTTTGGGATCGTGAAGCTGGCATGGTAATAGATTTTTTGGCCGACTTCAAAGTCATAGCGATTTTCCCCAGTTAACGGTGTCCCCGTTTCGTCGACTAATTCTTTGCCGATATCGCCTTTGACCTTATTTTTCGGATACAAATGGATATCCGTATTTTCTACATCATCTTTGACGACGGGCAAAATTAAAATCAATGGAAAGCTGGATCCTTCCACGCCATCCGCTGCTTTTTCCTCGAAAAGATAGACTTTGTAGATTCCTTCTGCGGTTCGTTTGTCCAGCCCGCTAAATGTAACGATACCCGCTTCGTTTGTTATGTCGCTGCCTTTTGACTGAGCTTTTGCCGCTTCCTCTAGTTTAAAGCTTTTCATCAACCCTTTGACGGCGGTCGCATATTCCGCGTCCGACGCATTTTGACCGACAAGCCCATTTAACTTTTCATAAAAATCCGCCGTGATATCCCACGCTTCGAAGGTAATCCCTGGAAGGCCTTCGTATTGATTAAACTCATCCATTTCCTCCCCGGTATTTTCAACATCATGGGTTGGGAATTGGTCCATTTTTTTCTTGTGCAGTGTCACATTCACCTTTTCTTCTGCCGCTTGCGCCGCATTCCCAAAGCCAAACGCCCCCGCGATCAATGGTAATAGACAGATGATTGCCGTTACCATATTTACTATCCTCTTTCTTTTCATTTACTTTTCCTCCTGTTTTTGTTTTTGATAAGCCAGACCCATGCCGCCGATCAAGGCCAATAACAACCCGCCAAGCAAAACATTATTGGACACTTCATTGGTTTGAGGCAATTGTTTTTCTTTTGATGGCTTATTCACTAATTTTTTTGGTTCCTCGACTGTTTCTGCCGGCTGCTGCTCTTGGTACTTCCCGTAAAGCGCGAGTGTTTCGCTGGGAAACTCCTTTGGCATAAAGAACACCATGGGTAAAAACTCTTGTGTCCCCGTCTCACCAGATGCTGCAAGTAAATACACCGCCGGCTGTTCCTGCTGTTGATACGGAAGTTCTATCCGGGCGACCCCGTCAGTATCAACCATTAAGGGACGAGCATTGACTTTCGGCAAGGCTGCCTTTTGCACGTACTGCTGAAACTGCCTTTTACTCTGATAACGATTCAACCAAAATTGCTTCACGTCTTTTTCACTCTGCTGACTCCTTTGACTCCAAGCGGTCAGATCAAAAATATCAAAGCAGATCGCTTCGGTCCCTGCCACTCTTTCACCCGCCGCCCTCGTATCGATGAGGATTGACACAAAAGCTTCTAGCCCAGAGACGGGCTTTGAATAAAAAAAAGGACCAGCAAAATAAAAATAAGACTGACTTTCTTCACCACAGATCACTCCCTTCAAAAACGCCTCTAATGAATAGAAACTAATAGCCAGCGACTCGTGTATATCATTTTAACCAAAAGTGCTTTTTGGCAATAAATCGGAATTTAGTTATTTATTAAGATGCGATTCCTTGTTAAATATAGGTTTCAGGGCTTTTTTAGTATGATAACTAGTTATAAACCTTTTTTTATTACTAATAATTCTAAAAAAGGTTTTTTTATTTTCGTGGTTTGCCATTAAAAAAAAACACTCATTGGTTAAATGAGTGTTTTTTTAATCGCTATTTTCATTGTTATATCAACGTTTATACAAAACCCGTTCGTTACGTGGTTTTTGTTTTTGACCTGTTTTTTTAGTCGTTAATTAAGGATATATAATAGTCTTGCCAAAATTCCTCAGTCACGACTTTTTCGCCATCCTCGATCACGAATTCCCCTGCTTCCGGTTCAATAATGCGATCATCCGGCACATGGTAGAGCCGCCGCTGACCCTTGATGGGAAAAGGTTTGATGCAGCGTACATTCTCAAATATCCACGCATACGAATCCTCGGCGATTTTTTTTACATCGACAAGATCCACGATACAAACTGCATGTCCTGAGATACAGCCGGGGGTCTTGATCGCGGTCGAGCAGATCAAGAGCGGTCCGCGGTAATGCGTCGTCCACGATCGATATTCTTCAGTTTTCTTGCCGGAAAGAATTTCCATAACTGGCTCGGGGTGAATGGAGATAGCCTTCAAATAAATCGCCTCACTTCGTCTATTTACTATTATTTTAGCACTTTATTCGGGTTATGATTCAACGAATTAACCGTTTTCACTTTGAGTCGCTTTGTCTGATTTTCTCAAAAATCGCCAGCCAAGACTCCTCAAAGGCAATTACCTGCGTTGTGATCTCCCGATTTTCCCTTCGATCAGCCACTTCACAAAGTATCCGGGCCGCGGCCTCTTTGGGATAACCGTAAATTCCCGCACTTAACACGGGCACTGCAATCGTGTGAAGCTTATATTCATGAGCCAACCGATAAACCGCCTCATAGGCCGAATACAGCAGCGCTTCTTCCTTGTGCTTGCCGTCAATGTATCGCGGTCCCACCGCATGGATCACATAGTTTGCCGGCAACTCGAACGCAGGGGTGATCACCGCTGTTCCAGTCGGTGTCCCGCCAATGGATGCCATCGCCTGCTTCAATTTAGGTCCGGCAGCTCGATTCAACGCACCATCGACACCGCCGCCAGGGATCAAGGCCGCGTTTGCGGCATTGACGATCGCATCCACAGGAACGTCTAAACGAGAAATATCGCCGATTTTTACTTCAATCATCGCTTTTTCCTCCTTGAGCTTTTTATTTATTATAGCAAGAAAGGAGGAGCTGTCCGGTAATAAATCCGACGTCCTCCTCCTATTTAACTTATATAATTTCTACGTGTTGATTCTCGAAATTGTCCAAGATCTCGCGGACTTCTTCGGTTGATTTGGTATTCATCAGACTTACCCGCAGATCGTTCGCGCCGGGAAAGCCTTTGACATAAATTTTGAAGAAGCGGTGCAGCCCAACGATCGAACGAGGTACCTGCTCCGCGTATTTATCCTGCAAATCCAGCTGCAGCCGCAGCAGGCCGATCATTTCCTTTGGCGAATGCTCTTTCGGAGCTTTCTCAAAGGCGTAAGGATTCTTGAAGATTCCTCGGCCGATCATCAAGCCGTCCACACCATATTTTTCAGCTAATTCTAATCCCATCTGACGATCCAGAATATCACCATTGATCGTGATCAAGGTCTGGGGAGCAAGCTCATCCCGCATTTTCACAATCTCGGGAATCAGCTCCCAATGAGCATCGACTTTGCTCATCTCTTTTCTGGTCCGCATATGAACCGAAAGATTGGCAATGTCCTGTTTTAATAAATGACTGATCCAGTCTTTCATTTCAGCCGTATCTGTAAAGCCCAGCCGCGTCTTCACACTTACAGGCAATCCGCCCGCCTTCGCAGCTTCGATCAATTCCGCCGCCACATCAGGACGCAAGATCAAGCCGCTTCCTTTGCCCCGCTCCGCAACATTTGGGACCGGACACCCCATATTCAAATCAATCCCCTTAAAGCCCATATCCGCTAGGGCAAGACTCATTTCCCGGAAAAATTCCGGCTTGTCGCCCCAAATATGCGCCACCATCGGCTGCTCGTCTTCGGTGAAGGCCAGACGTCCACGAACACTCTCGATCCCATCTGGATGGCAAAAGCTGTCCGAATTCGTAAACTCAGTAAAGAAGACATCCGGCGCTCCCGCCTCTTTTACGACATGGCGAAACACCACGTCCGTCACATCCTCCATCGGTGCCAAGATGAAAAAGGGCCTTGGCAGCTCCGCCCAAAAATTCGTTGTCATTATGTATATTTCCTCCTATATCATCCAAAACAACGTTATTATACTAAGCTTTGCCCGAAGAAGCAAAAAGCTGGTTTTTGCGCATTCAGCGAACCAACATAATTCAAACTAACAAAAAAGTAATGTGTAAAAAGGAGGAAATCACTCTTTGGCAGGAATAAAATCTGCGATACTTTTGCTATTTAGTTGTTTAAAAAAGCGTATTAGTAATTTATTCATACACCCTTTCCCTTTATAAGTAATGATAAACTGTGGATTATGCGTTGATATTTTAATGTATTTTATTCAAAAATTTAATTTATGAATTAAAAAAATTAAAAAGAAGGAAAAAATATGCTGGATGTTTTTGATAATGTATTGTTGCAGTATTAACACAGAAATAAGGCAAATTTATTTGCTGATAGGAGTGAAAAGCATGGCAAGAATATTAATCATAACAAGAAATTTATTGGCAGAACAAGATTTGCAGGCGATCCTGCAGCGTTCCAATGACGAGGTATACTGCTCCAGCGATTTGATGGCTGACGCACGGCTTTCTCCAGAGATCATCCAGTATTTCTCATTGGTCATCTTTAGCGACACCGTCTCTACTTTGGATATCTCGAAATGCTATTCCTTTTTCAAAGAAAATGGTCTGGCAATTCTGCGCAAAGGCAATAAAAACGACTTAAAAAAATCTGAATTTTCCTACTTGATCGAAGAGTTCGATGATTGGATCGACCGAGACGCCTCTGAGATCGAGATCATTGAAAAAATCGCTAAATTTACCAGCGGTCAGAAAAAAGCGCGGGCTGCGAGCGACGAAACCAGCGGATCAGAGAAAGAAAAAAACGCCGATCTATTCTTTTTCAGCCTTTCTTCTAATGAGAAAAAGCTCTTATACCATTTGTACCAGTACCAAAAAGAAGGAAGAGTCCTGTCACGAGAAAAATTATGTCAGCTGATCTGGGAATCCGATGTGACAAAATCCAATTTATGTCAGCTTTCCAACTTGACCCATCGAATCAAAAAGAAACTTACGGTCAATCATTTTCCCGATGGCGAGCTGATTACTTCATGGAATAAGGGCTATTTTCTAGGGGATCTGCTGTTTAGCGAGGTAGAGAAATTTATGGCTTAGACAAGAAGGATAAAGGGATACTTATTTTATTAATTTTTTTCCTGGCTGTGACAATATAAGGAGACATTCAATTGATAGACAACTTTATAGAAAAAGATATCCTGCGCAGAGTAAAAATCACCTATGTACTATATGAATGCAGGCAGATAAAAATTGGGGAACTGGCTGCGAATATGAATACCAGCTTCAATACGATCAAAAAAGATTGCCAAAAGATCGCTTCGAAACTAGAAGATGAGATCGTCTCTTACGATATCTCCCGTTCGCAGCTATCGTTTCAATTCAAACCGGATGTCTGCTGTTACGATCTGGTGCGCAAGCTGTATTCAGATTCACTTTTTTTAAAAGTATGTTATCGCTGCCTGCTGGGGAAGAATAACTACACTTCCATAGCAGAAGAGGAATTCATCTCTGTGACCAAAGTATTCAATTTGAAAAAGAAGGCTGAACGATACTTTCGACAAGGACTGGGGCTAGCTCCTACGGGGAAAATCGCTTTTGATGACAAGCTAAAAGTAAGATATATTTACTTGACCCTTTGGATGAGAGGGATCGGTGTCAATGAGTTGAAAAACGATCTGCTGTTTTTAAAGTCCGAACGAATTGCACAGGATTTAGGCGAGCTGTTAAAAAATCGCCTCAGCAAAAAAAGTCTGCATTACCTGCAATACGCGATATTTTTAAGCATCCGCAGAAAAGAGATGCTGCCGATCGATAGTGAAATGATCGAATTTTTAAAAACCGGAATTATTTTCAACAGCGTTAAGACTTGTTTTTTGCAGCATGGTCTCGAAGTAGATGATGCGAATATCGCCTTTGTTTCTTTTATCTATAAAAATCTGCCCTACAACCCCGAAAACTATCGCTTGATCGAAATGGACTACCAATACTATCGAAACCGATTAATCAAAAATTATCCCTCGGTCGTTCAACTGATCCGAAATTTTGAAGCAGCTTTTGACATGACGCTTTTGGGCGAGATCGAGTTTGAAAAACCTTTGATGGACTTGGTCTACACGACTTCCTTGGGGCTCAATGAATTTTTGCTGAACCAGTACTATTTCATCGATTGCAATGACTACTCCATCAAAGAAAAAATCAGCCGAATCATACGATCCTGGCTGAAAGAAAATATTTCGGCCAACATAACGATGTCCGAATCGATCATTTTGCAGTTTTGTCATTTAGTCATGCCTATTCTGAAAAAAGGTGAGAAAAAGAAGGTCCCGATCATCATCGTTTCTAAAGATGAATACTCCCACATGCTGTTTAGAAATAATATCCGCAAGATCATCTCCGAAAATTATTTCTTCATCAATGACGAGATCTATTATTCCATGGATGATATCCCGGAATTATTCTACAATATCAACTGCTTTATCGTTTGTGAGCGCTGTTTAATGAATCAGGAAAAGAATTTTATTCTTCCTATTTCAATCAACAACTTAACCAACGATTTGAAAGACATCTCCAACTACATCTTCACCTGCGTCTTAACGAAACAATAAGGATAGATACCGCATTTTTTTGTGTGGTATCTATTTTTTATTGAAAATAATTATAATCAACCTGCTTACTTGGCAATAAAAATAAATTCGAAAAAATCAAATAAATACCCGCCGCCATCTAAACCTTCAGAACAAATCCCTAAACTTAGTTATTTTAACAGTCGTGAAGTCATCAAATATTTTCTCGAAAATATCGTAAAACCTTATAACCCAAATGTTTAATAATAAATAATAGAAATAATTTTTGAAAAAACTATTTACAACCATGTTATTAAAGGCTACTATTTTAGATACAAATAACAGAAAACGCTTTCGGTAAATAAAAACAAATTTAGGACAGTATGGAGGAAAACGAAGATGGACGTAGCGAAACTAGGACAAAGACAATTATTTGGAATGAAAAAGGAGACGCTCTTGAAAAGAGTCCGCCTATATTTCGAACAAACCCAGCATGCGGCAGAGGTTGTGGAGTACCTTGTCGTGATCCTTTTTCGTCACTCAATCTGTGTCGGGGACTTTTCCCTTCAGCCGCTAAGCGAGCTGATCCGCCAAATTTTCTTGACTGAAACACCAAATGATACCCTGCGCCGTCACTGCGTCTACTTTGAAGACTTCTTTGCACCAGAAGAATGGCAAACCGTTATCCAACGCCTATTCACCAACGAAGAAGAATATCATGAATTTACCAAGGAAACTTGTTTATATAAACAGCTCTTAGCGAAAAAGAACCTTGAAATACCGAAAGAAAGCGAATTTCAATTCGACCTCGTGTCGATTTTTAAAGACGCCAATGGAAAACGCCATACATGGACTTTACGCAATACGAAGCAAGTGGCTTCTGTAGAAGAAACCGCGAAAGTATTGGAAATTTTAACGACCTTGACGATCTTCCAAGCCTCAGGCGTCCGCCGCTTCGCCGAATATGTAAAATTCAAAAGCCAAAAAGGCTGTATCGATGCCGAACACGAAGCTGCTCCAGCAGAACTTGTTCAAGAAGAACAGCCAGAAGAAAGTCTGCCGCAGGAACCAATCGCAGCAGCTACTGGCAAGGCCGCTCCAAAAGGCCAACCCCGTTCATCATCAAGCAACATCCGTTCAACCAAGCAGAATGCACCAAAAGTCGCTGCGAAGCCAGATACACGGACCCCGCTTCAAGAAGAAACGCTGCCAACCAAATCAGAGAACCCCTCTGACTTTGCGAAAACCCGTCCGCCCAAAACCAACAAACTAACGACCGAGAGCGCCGCCGCACTTCTCGAACCCGATACCTCCTATATGCGCCATGGGAAAACCAAAGAACAGATCAAGCAGGCGCGGGAAGAGCGGAGACGCCAGCAGAAAGTTAATAAGGCCCTAAAAAAGAAGAAAAAATAATGATGCGCCCGCAATATTGCGAGCAGTTTATTCAGCACGACCGTTGAGCATAAATAGCATGCGGGTTTGGCTTATTTAGTATTGGGAGAATAGGTTTCTTTGTGGTGCATAAAATAGCAAAAATACGCCAAAAAGCGAGTGATTTTAGATCTACTCGCTTTTTGGCGTGTCTAAAGTTTCAATTAAACGTTCGCTTGCTGATGCTTCTGCGCACGGATTTCTAGCAGCTGATTTCCTAAATGCGCCCAGTCAATCGCTCTGGGAGGATCTAACCAAATGACCTTTTCAACATCGAGGTCTTCATATTCGGAATTTAAATTGGTGATCACAATATCCGTTGATTCATCGAAAACAAATTGCACCACCACATTCAGATTAACAAAAAAAGTCAGGTTTCTCTTAATGAACTCGTTGTATTCTTGACCAAAAGAAAAATCGATACAAATCGTTATTTGCGGCATCACCCGCTCCAATTCAACATGACTCACTAAGATCATCAGGTATTTATAGAAAATATAGGGGCGGTAGGCTGAAAAGTTTTCTTCCTTAACAAGGGCATCATCCATCAAATAGTCTCGACAAAATAGAAAATATTCGATATACGATTCCTTAAAAAAGCTGACATCAAAGCGTTCAAAGGAATTAAAGGCGTTCAGTGGAAAATAAGCCAATTCAAAATGGAGACGATTCAGCTCGGCTGCCAGTATTTCTTGCGTTTGACGATCTTCGATATGAAACGAGTCTGTAAAATATTGGATGAAACGCTCATTGAGTCGGTTGATTCGCTTGCCCAGTTCTTGGTTTTTCATCTTTTCCCGTGAAAGCATGCCATTCGTATATAAATAAGCTAAAACCTCCTCTTGAATAGAAGGATCAATATCAACTGTTTGGATAACTTGGAATTCTTGAGCATAAACCGCTTTTAGTTTTTCCAGCACTTTTTGTTTATTGATATCTTTTTTAGCTAATTGATACTGTTTGTCATGGCGCATCAATGAAATCGCTAGAAAATGAAAAAGCTTGGTCTGAACATTACGGGGCAAGCTTATTCCCGTTTCTGAAAGTTCATCGATGATGTTTGCGACTTTGCTTTTATAGGTAGCGGGATAGACATCCGTATCGGAAGCGAGCACAAACGAAAAAATACGCGTCAATAAATAGCGGACATTTCCTTCATTGCCGGCCAAGTGATATTTCTTACTAACCTCAATCTGCAGTTCTTTCAGCAGCTTTTTTATCTGCTGCGTATGGCTATACACATTGGTATAACTCGTATAGCTTTCTAAAGCAAAATTATTCGCCGATTGGTAATCCTCTCTAAACAGTGCCAATAAAATCGCAAAGGAAAGAGAGTTGCGCAAATAATGCGCCAGCAATAAATCCGAAGTCGCTTGTCCGACTTCTAATAACGTCGTTTGGACATTATTGCTATCAATAGCAAAATAGACTTCCAAACCATAGTTTTCAAAGTCTAGAGATAACTCTTCAATTGTTTTATTGAACAGGAAGTTCGAAAGAGACAGTTGGGCTTGAATCGTTGTATTTAGCGCCGTTAGATCTGAAGACTCCTCCAAAAGGCGAAGAAAATCAAACTTGCGTCGATCCTCTTTATCTAAGAAATTTTCCAAACTCAACATTTCTCTCACTTCCTTCTTCCATATATCGCCACACCTGAAAGCAGCTTTAACGTTTCTGTCAGCTGGGCTTCAGAATGTCCCTGTCCGCCTCCGGATGAGCCGTCATTTAAGGCAATCGCTTGATGATCAAAATCATTCGTAAAAAAAGCCTCGTCCAAATAAAGTTTTTTTCTCTGCATCGTCTTCTTCTCAGTTTCCTTCTTAGGAGTTTGTTTCTTTGCTTTTGGCTGCTCCTTACTAGAAGACTCCGTGCGTACGACAGGTACTGAACTTTCAGTGGTCTTTTCTTCAGGTACATCGGAAGGAGCGACTGGTTTAACTTCTTGGTTAGGGTCAACAGGACTATAGATCGTATCGTTAGCAAAAGAAACATCCTCTTGCAGAAGCAGCGCCGTAGAAAACAAGAACAATGTTCCTAAAACGATAATTTTTTTCTTGTTTTCCACATCCGCACCTCACACTTTCTTGATGATTAAATAGGTTAACAGCACCAGCAATAAACCGATACCAAGCAATGGCAGCCAGATCATCGAAAGACGCAGCCGAGGCTTTTGACCGTGACTCACTTTTTCTTGCTTTGTCATCTTGGTTTGAATACTGTCTTTTGCTTGAGCTTCAACCAGCTTAGCCGTGATCACTAATCGACCGGTCGTTTGCGTACCGCGATCACAGGTCACTAGCGTTAATAAGGGCTTTGCTGTATTTTCTAAAACCGCGATATCGGCTTCATTCACAATTTCTTTTGACTGTATCTTGTAGGCATAATAGTTGGAAAGATAGCGCAAATAGATCGTATCACCTAGCTGCGCGTCTTTTAACTTTCCAAACAAAAGGTCAGAAACGCCCAAATGATGACCTAGTAAAACTAAATTATCTTTTTGCGGATTTCTTTTGGGATACATCGAGCCGGCACCATAAATCATTTCTTCTTGACTCAATCCAGCAAAAACCGGCAAGTCTAAACCTACCCCAGGAACTTGAACTTCACCAATACTAGAAAAATCATTACTACTTTTCATAATCTCACTGACAGAGGGGGCTTCGATTCGTTCGAAGGGAATCTGAGTGATCTCCGTTAGGTTCTTCACTTCAGTAATCTTCGAGGTCGTTACCTTCTCTACCAAAATACTATTTTTAAGAATCGGGAAACTAACTAATAAAACGCCAGTGTATAACAAGAACAAAACAACTATTTTGACTAGTCTATTCTGCTTTTCGTTTTTCCTCTTCTTCATTCTTTTTCTTCTTTCTCCAAATCAACCAAATAATGAATAGCACTAACAGTAACAACACAATACCGATCAGAACAAATAACCAAGTATAGTCTGTCTTGACTGTCACATCTTTTTTGTTTAAATCACGTGCTACTTCACCAGTGATAGTAAAGTCTTTTTCGAACACCCATTGATTTTGATAGCGAACTTCTTTTCCAGCGCTGTCTTTGCCGCGAACATACTTGCCATCGGCACTCTTATTACCATCCATCACAAGCTTGATATGATAGTCCCCTGCTTCTAAAGGCTTCCCATTCAGATTTACTGGGAAGTTAAAATTAGAGTTAGGCGCTACTTGCAAGGCATCCTTATGTTCATCATATAAAACCTTTGAATCACCTTTTTTAGTGATTTCTGCGTCAATCGCCACTTGGTTAATATAGGTCATTTGATTATTTTGCAAATTCGACAAAATAACGTTTCTTGCATTGATTTGACTTGGTTTAACTGAATTCATTTGAACCTTAGGAGCCACAGTCGTTTCATTTTGACGCATTAGCAAAGCGACCACATACGAGTATTCGTTTTGAATAGCCAAGCCTTTTTCATCAGAAGAGGCCTTGGTAGTTTTCTCTGTTTTGGCTTCCTTAAACGTGATCCCGCCAGCCATGACACCATTAAATGCTTCTGCGGGCATTTGAAGCTCAAATGGTACCTTCACTGCTGAATGAGGATTTAACGTTACTTGTTTAGGTGCCTTCACATATTTTGCTAGATCATATTTCAGACTTTTATCTGGTTTGATACTGTTTTTGCCGTATTCTACGATCACATTCGTATTCGTAGTCGCACTATTGACAGAAACATCCACCTTCACTGCACGATCCAAGTCGTTTTGCAATTGAACATAGACCGTTTCTTTTTGTCCGGCATTTAGTTTTAAGTCAAAGAATGTTTTCGTTTTATCAATTTGATTATCTGGAATGATTGGCGTCACGGCAAAGCTGAATTCACTAGCCAATGAAGTCAAACCGCCAGAAAAGACCGCTAAGATCGTGATGATTAAAGTAAGTAATGATTTTTTAAATTTCAATGCAGCTCTCTCCTTTGATAAGAAAAGTAAGATTCGCAAGCACTGCGAATCTCACAAGTGTAACAGTCTACGCGTTTCCTTCAGGATCTGAATTTCCGGGAACGTCTGTTAATGTCCAAACTAATTTCGTTGAATATTTTTCAGCATACTTGGTTGTTGCACCAGGAACAGCTAATTGAATATTGTTGGTTTTTGTTACTTCTTTACCGTCTTCTTGAACCACGCTTAAATCATCTTTGGTTCCCCAATCATTCAAGTAAGTTCCTGCACCTTGGCCTGCTTGAGCGCTCATTACTGGTGAAACTTCACCTGGAACAAGTGTCAGATCACTAGCGTTAGGTGTTGGTTTTGCAGATTCAGAAGCGGTTTGGATATTCGCACCTTTTAAGGTAATTGCTGCACCAGTTAATTCATGATTAGCAGTACCTGTAAATTGTTTTTCTTGTGCGACAGTTAATGACCAGCCCGCTTCAGTACCGCGGTTATCTGTTACTTGGACATAGTCTGGTCCGTATAAGATATCGCCGGTTGGTTTGCCGTCTTCACCTAATTTTTGGTATGGTTGCGCTGAAGCCAAATAGACTTTATCTTCAGAAGTAATTTTTTGTTTCCCGAAATCTAAGCTTGAAGCAAAATCGATTGATAACGGTCCGTTAGTACCTGGTTCTACTGGTTTTTCAGGATCAGTTGGATCGATCGGTTGAACGGGATCAGTTGGGTCAGTTGGGTCTACTGGGTCAGTTGGATCTTGGCTTGGTGTAAATTCAATCACACCATTTGAATTATAAACACCGCCGTGTTCGCCATCTTCAGCGGCAAAAGTCGTTAGTGGAGAAGCTGCGATAGCTCCTAATACCATTGTTGATAATAAAATTTTAGAAACGTGTTTCATGATTGATTTCCCCTTTAATCTTTAATTATTTCCTGGAACATTTTCCAATGTCCAAGAAAGAGTACCCTTATAGTCACCAAGTAATTGTTTTCCAACAGGAACCGTCAATGCCAAGCCGTTATTATGATTGGCTTCTCCCCATTGATCAGAGATTGTCAGCAGACCATCTTGATCAAAGCTGCCCGTTTCCACTACTTGATTGTCTTGATTAATTTGAACCGTGTTTTGTGCATTCTTGTAAGATAATAAGCCGCTTAGGTCATTCGTATCTGAATGCAGCCCTTCCGTTTCTTTTAACGTAAGCTGCCATGGCACTTTGCCGTCTCCTCGTGTATCAGAGATTGCTAACTTACCCGAAACGTTTGGATAGTAAGTTTCTGTTTTCGTGCCTACTTTTTGTGTCCCGAAATCTACTGTATCTGGAACGGATACCAGCTCTAGGCTGCCATTTACTTGAACTTTCTTCGCTTCTTTAAATGTAGCATCATGATAGGTCATGTCTGTGGCAGGTTCTATATTCCCGACGCTGTCATTTGTTAGCGGCGGATTCGTTACGGCGGCTGCTCCCGCATGATCTCTTAGGAATAATTGTAGGAAATCACCTTTTTTCAGACCAGCCGGCAACGCTGCAGTAAATTCACCCGCTTCGTTAACGGTTGTTTCAATCCCAGTGTTCACGCCGTTTAAGAAAACATCCAAAATATCTCCGGCTTCACCAGTCCCTGTAACTTCTTTGGCACTTGGGGCAACCGTGTCACCACCACTTGTCAATTTGACCGGATCTGCTGGCGTTACGTCATAAACTTCCGGCGTATCCTTTGTTAGTTCATCTGGTGAACTTTGATGAATCCAGCCAGAGTCGTTCACCCCACGCCAAGCATCTAGCACTTTCAACGTATAGCCGGTTTTCAAGAACGCTTTGTCAGGCGCATCAATTTTGATTATCCCTTTTCGCTCAGCGTCGCCATATACAGATAGTGGATCACCAATGGATTCCCCTTTGACTTGAGTGACTTCTTTTCCGGTTTCATCATACACACCGATCGTCGCTTGAACCTCACCAGTATAAGCATCCCGCAGCTCATCTTTTCCTTCTGGAACAGACGCATGCGCATAAATGTATTTATCGGCATTTGTTGGGACTCTGATTTCATCTAAGACCGCTGCCTGATTATTGGCACTCATTCGAGAATAGTTGGTTAACGAACCAAATTGCGTTTGCATTTGTGAGTTGTCCGTCGAATCAAGGTTGGCAAAGTTTGCGCCGGAAAGTCCGAAGGTTACATCGAACCATTGATGCACTGGATCACCATCCAAATCACTCCCGGCAGTCCAAACAGCTAAATCTGAGTTCTTGCTCGAAAATTTTGAGCTGGCATCAGTATTACCAAAGATCAATCCGCCGCCCACATGATTATTTCGAAAATCGAAATAATGGATACTGTCCATAGAGAAGTTCACTAATTGACCGCTAAAAATACCTTTAGTCGCACTCTGAGTATTGCCGCGAGCGATAAAATAGGTTCCTTTGCCTGCTGTGATATTCATATCACTAGCACTGCCATCAATTGCCGGTCCTGCCGATGAACTAATCGACACAGAAGAATTTTCATCAGTCAAATTAAACTCGTTGCCGTTTCCTGATGTATATTGAATCGCTTGGTTGTTCCCATCGCTTCCCGGATCACCAACCTTATTACCGACTCCACGATTTACAGTAAAGTCTGAGCCGCCAGAAACGTTGATTTTATTGTTTCCTCCATACATCCGAATAGCCGGCGCATTTTTCGTATTTCCACTATCGGAAGTCTTAGTAATATCAATGATTGAATTACCATCTACATTGAAGGTCATATTCCCAGCGACCTTGAACCTTAAGGTAGCTTCTAACGCAGAGTTGTCCCCATTCGACACTAGGTCAAGATTAGATTGACCACCAACGTTAAACGAACCATCAGCACTTTGCATGAGAATTGCAGAAGCTGTATCAGATACTGCCTTTACATGAGAGCCTTCAGTGACATTCAAGGTTGAGCCAGAAGCTCTTGAGATTCCAAATAAAGCATTAGAATCTGCTTTATTGTGGGCATTTCCGTGCATCTCCAAAGTAGAGCCGCCTTTAATCCAAATATCACTTAATTCTTCAACGTTCCAAATAGCACCAGAAGTATTGGTGCCATTTCTAAGACTATTGGTCGTCACCTTAGATTTCCCATCAATCACGATTTGAGATCGTGTCGCAGTTCGAAATCCTGAGTAGTAGAAATACTGAGCATTCGAAACTATCGTTGAAGCATTAGTGATGGTAAAAGTACCGGCAGTAATAGCAGCTAAGTCACTACTAGAGTAGGCGACCTGATTATAATTCATCTTCAAGGCATCAAGGATCACTGCTCCTTTTTCCATAGCTGTGATTCGCGCTGCATTTTCGTCAGGACTAGTAAAGGTTCCCGTTAAGGTCACCGTCCCTGTTCCGCTAGCTAAAAATCCACCTTGTACACCAGTGAATTGCACATTATGAATAGTTAGAGCACCCGGGGTATTTACCGTGATTGCTGCATACTTCTTAGTATCCAACGTATGGGAATCAAAATCGATATCTACCGCTCTGGTTACCGTTGGCCCCGCAGAAGTTGCCGTTAAATCACTAGTAACTTTGATCGCAGAAACACTGGTATCCTTCAGCGCCTTAACGAAATCAGCCCACGTACTTACTTCAGTTGCCGCCGCTTGAGCAGCAATCTTAACTTTTTTCTCAGAGGACGCTGTCGTCTCACTCGAAGACGTCGTTTGTGTTGATTGGCTTGTATCAGAGCTTTTATCCGCGACATCCGTACTAGACTCTGATGGTTTGGTAGAAGATTCCACGCTTGAACTTTCAAGCGTGGGAATTTCAGAAGACGAAGAAGTCAAATTTGTACGTTCACCATTAGTAGTCTCGCCCTCTTGAACAAGCCCATTATCCAATTGTTCTTGTGGAGTTGAAACCTGCGCAGCTAAAGTAACGACTGATGGACTAAAAAGAAGTAAACTCGCTGCGGCCCATGTACCTAATAATTTATTGAACAAATTCTCTCGCTTCTTTCTTGTCTTGATTAGTTGCTTGGAACATCCGTTAGTACCCAAGTCAACGTTGTTTCATATTCCACCGCATCTTTAGGTGTTGAGCCGGGTACGCTTAATGCGACACTCTTAGTTACATCTTCATTTTGTTCTTGACCTGATTCATTTGTTTCTTCTTCTGACTCTACATGGCCCCAATAGTCGACCCAAGTGCCGGCACCAGAACCTGTTGTCGCAGCCATTACTCGTGATTCTGCACCATCAGGACTCAAAGTAATCTCTTGTGCAGGTGTTGGTTCAACAACGCCTACCGCATTCGATTTAACTTCTGGTTCTTTTAAAACAATTTGTGCACCAGTTAGCACTTTGTTTAATGTGTTCGTCGTTGCCGTTAATTGACCGGTTTCTTTCACATTTAAAGTCCAACCACCATTGGTTCCGCGGTTATCAGATACTTGGACGTAATCCGGTGTATCTGCATGACCTTCGCCATAATGTTGCGCACGAGCATAGTAAACTTCATCTTTGTTTGAGATTTTATTCACACCAAAATCCAGCGTTGAAGCATAGTCAATGGATAACGGGCCCGGTGTTCCCGGCTCTGGTTCTCCTCCTGGATTAGTTGGATCAGTTGGATCAACTGGGTGTTCTGGATCAGGATCTTCCGGATCAACGGGATCGGTCGGATCAGTATTTGGTTGAAATTCAACCACACCATGTGAATGATATTCATGCGTTTCCGCCGCAAAAACCGTTGAACCGATCGTTGTTAACGCTACGGTGCTAAGAGCTAAAAAGCTCAATGCTTTAATTGGTTTCATTTTTAGGTTCGCTTCCTATCTTTAATTTTCGCTTCCGTTTTCTGGAATAGATGCTAATGTCCAGTTCAAGGTTGTTTTATATTCTTTAGCTAATTTCACAGATTTACCTGGAACCATTAGTTGAACGGCTGTTTTACCAGCATCCGCAGTATCACCAAAGCGATAAACCCAAGTACCGGCACCTTTGCCTTTTTCTGCTGTGATCGCATCTGAAGTTCCTGGTGTTGTACCATCTCCAGGTGTTAAAGTGATGGATGAAGCGACTGTACCTGGTTTGTAGCCATCCATTGAGTTATCATCAACGGCCGCAACAGCAGAAGCTGTATTGATTTTCAATTGCGCACCGTTTAAGGCTTCACCTTCTGCTGTCTTAAATTGATCTAATTGACCAACTGTTAATGTCCAGCCAGCTAAAGTTCCGCGTTTATCAGTAACTTGCACGTAGTTGCTATCACCAAACGTTTCGCCCTCTGAACCTTTAAATTGGTCAAGCGCTGCATAGTAAGTTTCATCATCTGTAGAGATTTTTTGTTCCCCAAATTTGAAATTTGAAGCATAATCGATTGATAAAGCACCGCCGACTGGAGTAGGAGGATCAATCGGTTGGATTGGGTTACCGGGCTCAGTCGGGTCCGTTGGGTCTGTTGGATCTTGACCAGCGACAAAGTTGACTGTTCCGTTTGTCGGCATTGTGCCACCATCTTCAGCGGCAAAGGCCTGAGCAGTTCCTCCAACCAAACTTAATGCTAGAACAGCAGAAGCTAATAAAATATTTTTTTTCATTTCAAAATTCTCTCCTTTTTCCGTATCCCTAGGAATAATACAAGCGTAAATAATAGTAATGATCCAACCGCTTGAATGGTTGTAAAATCTTGGTCTCCAGCATTTGGTATGATCTCACGACCAGAGGCCGAATAATTCGGAGAAGTCCGAGATTGATTAGATGAACCCTGATTCTTGTTTCCTTCAGTGGATGAGTTATCTGGGTAGGTGTTCTCTGGCGCTGAACTTTGCGGTTCCTCTTTTGGTTCTTCATAGCTGCCATAAAAACTCGTTACGCCATGTGAACGATAATCATGCTCTGCTGCATGTACTACCCCATTGGAAAAAACAAAAACCATGAACGCTACTGAAATTACCGAAACTATCCTTTTCGTTGTAAAACCCTCCTTTCGATACCTTTTGCTTAAAAATAAGATTTGTTGTCTCTGAGACAAACAACATCATACAAGCACGGCAAAAGAAATTCTATTTTGTTTTTTTAGAAATCAAAAAATTTAAAAACAACATCCTAAAC
>NZ_NGLG01000001.1:2761749-2765091 GCF_002140655.1 Enterococcus sp. 3H8_DIV0648
TTCCAAAAAAAGACCAATAAATTTAATGCCAAAATGTAATAAAAAACACGTTCAGATTTATTCATCAAAACAAAAAGCGGAAATGCTTTTATAAATAGAAGAATCAGAACCACGTTTTCCAGAAATTTAAGGAGTCGATTCGTGCAAATCGACTCCTTTCTTACTGTTTCGGCAACGCAAAAAGACACCCTCCGAATGGAAAGTGTCTGCTGATAAATATCAAACTATATTTGTATACATTTTCCTTTATTTCTTGCTCAGTTCTCCATAGAACCACAGATCATTTACGAATATCTCGTCATCAACAATCTTTTCCCGATAGCACATTTCACGCATGGCTGTTTCAATACCCCGCTCTTTGCAAAATGAATACTCCTGATCTACCTTGGTCCAAAATTGCTCTGGACCTGTTCGATTCCAAAATCGATCGTAGTAGTCCTCATCATAAAAAATGATAATTTGCGAATTCCAATAATAAGGAACGGAGATAACCGCGACAACTTTACAAAAAGGCAACTCAGCTGGTTTTTGGCAAATGAATCTTTCAGTCGTATTTAGCCATGCCCTGCAAAATTCTGTCTTTATTTTTCCTTTTGTTTTTGGATGTTCAATAAACGGATCACTCGGCACATGAAAATGCTCATACTGGTCATCGATTTCAAGAAATGGCGTGAATTCATTAATATAGCTAAGCAGCGTTTTTAATTTGCGGCTTTGCCCGCGTTGTTTTTTTCTGTCCAATCCTAATCTCCCTATATAGTTTTACATTAGTATATCAGGAACTTCGGTAACCTACTATTCACAATTAAACCGCGATTTGCTAAGTAAATTTTTAAAAAAAGTGCAACTCAGCTCCTCCTAAGTGCAACAAAGAAAAACTCGGTAGAAAACCCTTTTCCAATCGCCTATGATGACCTTAAAGGTAAAACAAAAACGACATGGAGGAGAACAAAATGAAAAAATCAATCAAAAAGAAAATCATCATCGGGGTAAGTATTTTGTTAGGAATTATCGTAATTGGCGGCATCGGGGCCAGCTACTATTTTGGAAAGTTGGTAACAGAAGGCTTGTTCCACCAAAACGATGGAAATGATACAAAGAAGAATAGTTTGCTGCAGCTGAAGGAATGGGGCTATGATTTGGAGCAATTTAATGCGAAATACTCTGGCGAGACCTTTCACTTGGAGGCTGAGGATGGCAATACATTTCCAGTGACCTCTTACAGCACAGATGGCAACAAAGCGAAAGATACCGCGATTTTGATTCATGGTGCGGGCGGCGATAACGTTTTTCTTTCTCCTTTGGCAGAGATTTATTTGGAAAATGGCTGGAACGTGCTGACCTTCGATCTGCGCGGACATGGTGATAACGAAGATCCTTTGGTTACTTTTGGCTACCTAGAGCGAATGGACGTACGTGCGATCGTCGATTATGCAGAAAAAGTAAATTCGGATAAGCAAATTATCGTTCACGGTCAATCAATAGGCGGCGCGACTGCTGGCATGTATGCAGCGACTGAACACGCAGCCAAGCATGTGGATGCTGTAATTATGGATTCGCCCGTTTATAGTATGGAGGAAATGTTTGCCGGCGTTTGGCAAGATACCGAAGACATTCCTTTCCCTTATGCTGTCACTTGCGGGAACTTATATATGAAGCTAAACTACGGCTTTACCTTTAAAGATGTTGAAATCACCGAACAACAAAAATATAATGAAATCAAAACACTCGTTATCAAGAGCGAGCAAGATGACGTATGCCTGCCAGAAAAGGTTGAGACCTTATATGAGAATGTTGCAGCAGAGGATAAGGAACTCGTTTCCATCGATACCGAGCACATTAAAGGCATGCTGGACCAGAAAGAAGAATACACAGCAGCCGTTATGCAATTTCTAGCAAAATAACTGATTGAATTGGAGCTGAACTATGCGGATCAAATTATTTCAAGAGGACGCTCTTGAAGAAGACCGAACAGAAATTTATTATCGTGAAATGACCGAGCAAATTGAGAAAGTCTGCCAATTGCTGGAGGGTTCCGTCCCCCAGCTTTTTGGACTAGAGGATGGCGAGCAGATCCTTCTGTCGCTGGAAGAAATCTTTTATATTGATACCGTCGATAAAAAGACCTTCGCTTACTTAAAAGAGCACGTTTACCAAATCCAAGGAAGTCTAACCTTTCTTGAATCTGCTTTGTCCAAACATGGTTTTTGCCGCATCAGTAAAGCCAATATCGTCAACATTCAGCACATAAAGAAAGTAAAATCCGAAGCCAATATGCGGCTGAAAGTAGTTTTGAATAATCAGGAGGAACTAGTCATCAGCCGCTATTATCGCAAGATCTTTCAAAACTATTTAAAGAAAGTACGAGGTATTTTACATGACTAAAAGTCGTTTAAAAGAAATGCTGTCAGTGATCTGTATCAGCTATACGATCATCTCCCTCGGAACGACCTTATTCGATCGCTTGTTTTACGATGGCCGTGACGATTTCTCCAGCCTGCTGTTCAAATTCATCTGTACCACCATTGCAGTGAGCATCTTGTACACCCATCCGCTGCTGGAACGCCTGTCACCCTTAGCGATGATCGTACTGCAATATGTCGGGGCGATGCTGCTGGTATTTTTGACCATTTGGATTAGCAGCTTTTTTGAAAAATTACACGCGAACAGCTACATCGGCGCCTTCCGCTCCTTTACGATTATCTACATAATTGGCGCGATCGCCTACTATGTCGGCCTGCATCTTGATGTCCGCAAACAAAATCGATTACTAGAAGAAATTCAGTCGAGTCAGAATAAGTTGCTTTAATGGAAGGGAATCACGAGTTGTACTTAAATAGAAAAGTTGCGTATACACCTAAATTTTGATTTTAGTGTATACGCAACTTTTTTGTATTAGCTTGTTTATCAACAAATCCAACGTTCTTGTAGTTTTATCTATTCAATTCTCTATATTTTAACTTGGGAATTAAACAGTAAAAACATATATCAAAGCGAAGAATATCATTGAATTAACCCTGCTGATTTTACTTTTAAATAATTTACCAAACCCAGTAGTGGGGAACAATTCCGAAAAAAAGACACTCTCCAAATGGAAAGTGTCTTCGATTTTCTGTATAAACGAATTAACGTTTTGAGAATTGTGATGCTTTACGTGCTTTCTTAAGACCTGGTTCGACCGATCTGAACTTGAATAAGTTTCAAAATACTTTAATATCATGGCGTAATGGTCTAAAAAATGCGAGTCGAAACAATTTATTCAAAAAGGAGCTTTTCTAATTTACTATGAATTTGTCTCAAACTAGCTTTTCCGACTTTTCCATGAGGAGCTTCTTTTAGTGT
>NZ_NGLG01000001.1:2769681-2770216 GCF_002140655.1 Enterococcus sp. 3H8_DIV0648
ATTGTATAACTTAAACCTTCACACTTTGCAATTTCTGGTATTTTGTCAATAGAACGTAAAAAATCTACACATAATTCTTCAACCCTTTTTACATCATTTTCTATAGATTGATCTGGCAAATTGATCCTAATAGAGTACTTACTATCATAATACAAATTCCCTTGTGTGAAAACTGTCTCTTATACACATCTAGATGTGTATAAGCGGTGTGCCTCACTCAATCTCAGCCTATCTGCTTTCAAACTGGCGATATAGTGTAATGATACATAACCAAATTTTGTAGGGTCATCAGTTTCCCGCTTATCTACACTGTTAATTTCGTCTAATTCGAAATCTCTCTTTATCATATTTGCTATCTTATCAACATCATCGGAAAAATAAGTAATAATCCTAATACCGCAAATATCAGTTATTTCCTCAATAGATCGATATTTTTCTTTAAGTTCTATCTTTTTTTCAAGGCTTTCTCTGGTCTTGACCCTAGACTCAATACTCTGCAATACAATGGACTCCTCAATAACTATACCCTCTATTG
>NZ_NGLG01000001.1:2770316-2774538 GCF_002140655.1 Enterococcus sp. 3H8_DIV0648
TCAATCATTTCTAAAACAAAAAAAGTAAACGTAGATTCTCGCCAAAAAAAGTAAGAAACCTCTTTTCCCTTTCTATCGGTTACTGCATCTAAAAATAAACTATTAGTTTGTATTCTTTTTTTCCACTCCAAAATAAATCTGTAATATAGTAAACTGACTATTCCTAGATCATTTATAAGTCTTTCCATACTCAAATGGATATTTTCAAGCAAATATTCCATTGTATAACTTAAACCTTCACACTTTGCAATTTCTGGTATTTTGTCAATAGAACGTAAAAAATCTACACAAGATGTGTATAAGAGACAGCTGCAATACAATGGACTCCTCAATAACTATACCCTCTATTGTATTCAGAAAATATTTCAAAAAATTTAAATACAACTGTTTGTTTTTATCATATTGACTTAAAATACCCTCTTTTCTCTTCTCCAACTCCTCAACTCCTTACAAATACTATTGCTTACCTCATTTTATCAGAAATTTACTTCTATTAATCAATTTCTCTATTTAAAACTTTCCAACAATTTAATCTACTGATTATACTGGTGGGGAATTTGGTGGGGATTTCTGAAAAAAAAAGACACCCACCAATTGGCGGATGTCCAAAATCGTTGATATACCAACGATTAACGTTTTGAGAATTGTGATGCTTTACGTGCTTTCTTAAGACCTGGTTTTTTACGCTCAACCATACGTGAATCACGAGTAAGCAATCCAGCGCGTTTTAATGGTGCGCGGAAATCAGGATCTACTTCTAATAAAGCGCGTGAGATACCGTGACGGATAGCGCCGGCTTGACCTGCGTAGCCTCCACCGTTTACATTTACGAATACATCGTATGAACCAGCAGTTTCAGTAACACCAAATGGTTGGTTGATTACTAAACGTAGGTCAGCATGTGGGATATATTCTTCAACGTCTTTTTTGTTTACAGTAATTTTACCAGTTCCTGGTACTAAACGTACGCGAGCAACTGCATTTTTACGACGGCCAGTGCCGATATATTGAACTTGTGCCAATGAATTTCCCTCCTATTAAATCAAGTTTGTGATGTCTAAGACTTCTGGTTGTTGTGCTGCATGTGGATGTTCTGCTCCACCGTAAACGTGAAGTTTCATGCCTTGAGCGCGACCTAAAGTGTTTTTAGGAAGCATTCCTTTAACAGAAGTTTCGACCAAACGGCGAGAATTTTTAGCACGCATTTCGCCTGCTGAGATTGATTTCAATCCACCAGGGTAGTTTGAGTGACGGTAGTAAATCTTGTCAGTTGCTTTTTTACCTGTCAATTTGATTTGATCCGCATTAATTACGATTACAAAATCACCAGTGTCAATATGTGGTGTGAATGTTGGTTTATTTTTTCCGCGTAGTACAGATGCAACAACTGTTGAAAGACGTCCTAAAGGAACATCAGTTGCGTCTACTACGTACCATTTACGTTCTACTTCGTTTGGCTTAGCCATATATGTTGTACGCACGTTTTTTTCCTCCAATTTCGATTTCGAATGTTTGACAAACACTTGAGTTTCCGGGGCTCTTGTGGGGCAAACA
Source organism: Enterococcus sp. 3H8_DIV0648 (assembly GCF_002140655.1). NCBI lineage: Bacteria > Bacillati > Bacillota > Bacilli > Lactobacillales > Enterococcaceae > Enterococcus > Enterococcus sp. 3H8_DIV0648. The sequence goes on from NZ_NGLG01000001.1 coordinate 2,771,871, forward strand.
ATACCATTTACCATAATACTTGCAAAGCCTTGTCATGTCAATGTTTTTCTCTTTGAAAACGCAAAATATTTTCATTTCCCAAACTATCTCCTACTATACATAATCGTTCGCAATATACACCAATAAATGAATAAAGAAACGAATAATCGAAATTATTTTGCATAAATATTTAAAAAGTGCTTGCTTTTTGTATTTTACGGTGCTAATATGGCTTCAACACATTAATTAGAATTTAATGAAAAAGCGATAAGGGAGCAATCAGGATGAAAGAAAAAGTAATTTTAGCATACTCAGGTGGTCTCGATACTTCAGTCTCAATCAAATGGCTCGTCGATGAAGGTTACGACGTGATTGCCTGCTGTTTAGACATCGGCGAAGGCCGCGATACCGAATTTATTAAGAACAAAGCGCTGCAAGTCGGCGCCATTGAATCATATGCCATCGACGCTCGTGAAGAATTCTCGCAAGACTTCGTATTAATTGCTTTGCAAGGAAATACCTACTACGAAAATTCTTACCCATTAGTTTCTGCGCTGTCTCGTCCATTGATCTCGAAGAAATTAGTGGAGCTGGCTCACCAAACTGGAGCAACCACGATCGCCCACGGCTGTACGGGTAAAGGAAACGACCAAGTTCGTTTTGAAGTTTCCATCGCCGCCCTTGATCCGAACTTGAAGATCATCGCGCCGGTTCGTGAATGGAAATGGTCCCGTGAAGAAGAAATCAACTACGCGGCTGAAAAAGGTGTGCCGATCCCAGCGGATTTAGACAATCCTTATTCGATCGACCAAAACCTATGGGGACGTGCCTGCGAATGCGGCATCCTAGAAGACCCTTGGGCTACACCGCCAGCTGGCGCTTATGCGATCACCGCTGAATTGGAAGATACACCAGATAAACCAACCGTCGTTGAGATCACTTTTGAAAAAGGCGTTCCGACTGCCTTAGATGGTGAAGAGTTATCATTAGCCTCATTGATTATGAAGCTGAATACCATCGCCGGCGTTCACGGCATCGGCAGAATCGACCATATCGAAAACCGCCTGGTGGGGATCAAATCTCGTGAAGTCTACGAATGCCCGGGTGCGGAAGTATTGATGAAAGCTCATAAAGAATTAGAAGATTTAACCTTTGTTCGTGAGATGGCCCATTTCAAACCAGTCATTGAACAGCAATTATGCCAAATGATCTATGACGGTCTTTGGTTCAATCCGACAATGGATGCGTTGATCGCTTTCTTGAAGCAATCACAAGAAGTCGTAAACGGCGTCTTGCGTGTGAAGCTCTTCAAAGGCAACGTCATTGTTGAAGGACGTAAATCTGACAACAGCTTATACAACGAAAACTTGGCAACTTATACGTCTGCTGATACTTTCGATCAAGATGCAGCGATCGGCTTCATTAAGCTGTGGGGCTTGCCAACTAAGGTCCACGCTGAGATCCAAGCAGAGAACAAACAACCGACGATTTAGAAATTTGCAAGAGAAACCAGATGTGAGGCGGCTTTTACTTGCCGGTAAATAAGGCCGTCCGGTTTCACATCTTGCCATTGCTCTTAGGAGAGTTTCTTTTCCTGTAAGGAAATAAGGAAACCAGCAATGTTTTCATCCTGAGGTATCTGAAAAGATGCCTCCTCCCTAGCTTAAAAGCTTTTCGAACTCGTTCAGCTTTTGAGCAATAAGACTAAAATTTTGATAAGTCGCTCTTCAGACTTAACAAAATTTTCGCTTATTGTCGATAAAGCTAGTTCGAAAAGCTAGATATAAAGAAAAGCTAAGCGGGCTCGTTCAGCTCTCAAGCAATAAGACCAAAATATTGATAAATCGTTTTTCAGATTTCTCAATATTTTTGCTTATTGTCGTAGAGAGCTAGCCCGTGTGCTAGATATAAAGAAAAGTTTAGCGAACTCGTTCGGCTCTTGAACAACAAGTCTAAAATTTTTTTAAATTGCTCCTCAAATTTACAAAAATTTTCGCTTGTTGCTTCAAAGAGCTAGTTCGATACACTAGACATCTAAGAAAAGCTAAACATAAAAAAAGACCGTTGCGACGGTCTTTTTTGTTAAAAATCAATCAATAGAAGTGAGGATAAAACAATGGCAAAATTATGGGGTGGCCGTTTTGATGGAAAAAATGAAGCATGGATCGATGCCTTCGGTGCTTCGATTCCCTTCGACCAGCAGCTAGCTACACAAGATATCACCGGCAGCTTGGCGCATGTCAAAATGCTTGGTGAAACAGGCATCATTACAAAAGAAGAGTCCCAGCAAATCACCGCTGGACTAAAAATATTGGCAGAAAAAGCTGCTAAGGATGAATTAACCTTTACGATCGAAAATGAAGACATTCATTTGAACTTGGAAAAGATGCTCCACGATGAGATCGGCCCTGTTGCCGGCAAGCTCCACACCGCCCGCAGCCGAAACGATCAGGTCGCAACCGATATGCATTTATATCTGAAGGAACATTTGACCGAGATCATCGAGAAGGTTCAACATTTCCGCGCTGTCTTGGTCAATAAAGCCGAAGAACATGTGGAAACGATCATGCCCGGCTATACCCACCTGCAGCATGCACAGCCGATTTCTTTTGGTCATCACTTAATGGCGTATTATGGCATGCTGACGCGTGATCAGGCTCGCCTTGAGGAAAGTATGAAGCGTGTCGAC
>NZ_NGLG01000001.1:2774638-2794911 GCF_002140655.1 Enterococcus sp. 3H8_DIV0648
AGGTCCACGCTGAGATCCAAGCAGAGAACAAACAACCGACGATTTAGAAATTTGCAAGAGAAACCAGATGTGAGGCGGCTTTTACTTGCCGGTAAATAAGGCCGTCCGGTTTCACATCTTGCCATTGCTCTTAGGAGAGTTTCTTTTCCTGTAAGGAAATAAGGAAACCAGCAATGTTTTCATCCTGAGGTATCTGAAAAGATGCCTCCTCCCTAGCTTAAAAGCTTTTCGAACTCGTTCAGCTTTTGAGCAATAAGACTAAAATTTTGATAAGTCGCTCTTCAGACTTAACAAAATTTTCGCTTATTGTCGATAAAGCTAGTTCGAAAAGCTAGATATAAAGAAAAGCTAAGCGGGCTCGTTCAGCTCTCAAGCAATAAGACCAAAATATTGATAAATCGTTTTTCAGATTTCTCAATATTTTTGCTTATTGTCGTAGAGAGCTAGCCCGTGTGCTAGATATAAAGAAAAGTTTAGCGAACTCGTTCGGCTCTTGAACAACAAGTCTAAAATTTTTTTAAATTGCTCCTCAAATTTACAAAAATTTTCGCTTGTTGCTTCAAAGAGCTAGTTCGATACACTAGACATCTAAGAAAAGCTAAACATAAAAAAAGACCGTTGCGACGGTCTTTTTTGTTAAAAATCAATCAATAGAAGTGAGGATAAAACAATGGCAAAATTATGGGGTGGCCGTTTTGATGGAAAAAATGAAGCATGGATCGATGCCTTCGGTGCTTCGATTCCCTTCGACCAGCAGCTAGCTACACAAGATATCACCGGCAGCTTGGCGCATGTCAAAATGCTTGGTGAAACAGGCATCATTACAAAAGAAGAGTCCCAGCAAATCACCGCTGGACTAAAAATATTGGCAGAAAAAGCTGCTAAGGATGAATTAACCTTTACGATCGAAAATGAAGACATTCATTTGAACTTGGAAAAGATGCTCCACGATGAGATCGGCCCTGTTGCCGGCAAGCTCCACACCGCCCGCAGCCGAAACGATCAGGTCGCAACCGATATGCATTTATATCTGAAGGAACATTTGACCGAGATCATCGAGAAGGTTCAACATTTCCGCGCTGTCTTGGTCAATAAAGCCGAAGAACATGTGGAAACGATCATGCCCGGCTATACCCACCTGCAGCATGCACAGCCGATTTCTTTTGGTCATCACTTAATGGCGTATTATGGCATGCTGACGCGTGATCAGGCTCGCCTTGAGGAAAGTATGAAGCGTGTCGACATTTCTCCTCTAGGGTGTGCTGCCTTGGCTGGTACGACTTTCCCGATTGATCGTCAGATGACGGCAGACGAGCTGGGATTTGCTGATCTTTACATGAACAGTCTTGACGGCGTGAGCGACCGTGATTTCATTCTTGAATTTTTAAGCAACAGCTCGATCCTAATGATGCATCTTTCGCGTTTTTGCGAAGAGATTATTTTATGGTGCAGCCATGAATTTAAATTTGTCGAATTAACGGATACTTTTTCAACCGGCAGCTCCATCATGCCGCAAAAGAAAAATCCCGATATGGCAGAATTAATCCGCGGGAAATCAGGCCGGGTCTTCGGTGACTTGGTTGGCTTATTAACGGTCATCAAAGGATTGCCCCTCGCCTACAACAAAGACCTGCAGGAAGATAAAGAAGGCATGTTTGATACCGTCCACACCGTAGCCACCAGCTTGGACATCATGGCTGGTATGATCGACACGATGAAGGTCAATACCCAAATCATGCACGATGCCACAGAAAAAGACTTCTCCAACGCGACTGAGCTAGCTGACTATTTAGCTACAAAAGGGATTCCCTTCCGTCAAGCCCACGAAATCGTCGGCAAACTGGTACTGGCCTGCACTCAAAAAGGGATTTATCTGCAAGACGTCCCATTAGAAGAATATCAGACCATCAATCCGGTGATCGAAGAAGACATCTATGATACGTTGTCATCGAAAACCGCAGTGACCCGTCGCCACTCACTAGGCGGCACCGGCTTTGACCAAGTTCAAAAACAAATTCAACTGGCAAAAGCTGAACTATAATTCGTACAAAAAATCGACTACCCGTCATGGATAGTCGATTTTTCTTATGCATTTGTATAAACCGAAGTCGCAGTTTCTTTTAATACCGCATTCAATTCTTCGATGTTGCGTTTGCCCTCTTCGGATAACCAAGCGATTGCTTGTTCTTCACCTTCTTTTACGAAGGACTCTACACCATTAGCCCACGTTGCCCGTCCGCATAAGACCCCATTGAAGGTCGAGCCTGATTTTTTGGCAAAGCGCAGGGTTTCTTGGAACAGCTCGGCACTAACGCCGGCACTTAGGAAAATGAATGGCAGATCAGCAGCCTCCGATTGTTCTTTGAAGTAAGTCGCTGCTTCTGTTTGACTATAGCAAACCTCTTGACCGTACCCTTCGACAAAGTTCATGTTTACCGGAACTTCTACCTTCAAGACATCCACCTGATAGCGTTCCTTAGAAAATTCCCGCATCGCTTCAATTACTTTCTTCGGTTTTACTTTGGCATAGTCTAATGAAGCAGCATCGGTGATCTTGGCATCATAGGAAACAATTTCTAAAAAGAATGGGATATCCTCTGCGGTACATTCAGAACCGATTCGTTCCATATAGGCTTGTTTTTGCTGATTGATTTCTTGCGGTTCATCCACATCATAATATAGTAGGAACTTGCACGCATCGGCTCCCGCTTCTTTCAAACGTTTCACCGACCACACATCCAAGACATCCGGCAAACGTCCCGGCGTAGTTGCATCATAGCCGGTTTTTTCATAAGCCAGCAACAGTCCGCAATCATTATCCCGCACCTCTGCGGCTGGCAATCCATATTCCGGGTCTAGTAAAATGGCAGACGCATACGGCGTCAATTGCTGAGAAACCAGCTCTTTGAATTTGATCACATCTTCTGCGGTCGCTTCTTTGTATTTGCCGATCATCTTTTTCAAGGCTCCGCGCTGATCGATCGCTAATGCACCGATGATCCCTGCTTCATTGGTAATTTGCTCTAAGTAACGCTTTTTCCCTGCACTGATTGTCTTCATTCATTCTCACCTATTTTTTCATTTAGTAGTGTCGCGATAGCCGTTTTTGATTGTGCGGCTTTTAATTGTTCCGTGACTTCATTGCGCATCAGCAGCCGCGCGACTGCCGATAGTAATTTCAAATGGGTCGTGCCCGCTTCTGAATCAGGAATAAATAGTGCGATGACAAAGTTGATCAATTGACCATCTAGACTATTCCACTCGATCCCCTGATCCAGCGTCACGATGATGATGCTTGGTTCCTTGATCGCCTGATCCTTGGCATGAGGGATCGCAAAGCCATCCATCATTCCTGTGGTGCCTTCATTTTCACGTTCTACTAATTTTTGATAAACCTGCTTCTCATCAGTAGAGATGGCTAACTTTTTCGCCTGTTCCGCTAAGAAATCAAAGACTTCCTTTTGACTAGCCAGCGATTGCTTTAAAAAGATGTTTTCTTCCTGAATAATTCCCATCATCGTTTCCTCTCTATTCCACGATAGCCGATTTATCTGCTTGCTCGGCGTTCGCTTTCTTTTCCTTTGCGGCAACACTGCTCTTTTGGATCAAGCCCAAGATCACACCGCCGACGATCGAACCAATCAGAATGGAAAGCACCCATTGAAATTTCCCGGTAACAACTGGTAAAACTAGGAAGCCGCCATGGGGTGCTGGCACTTGTACGCCAAACATATACGTTAAAACAGCGGCGATTGATGAACCTAGCATCATTGTCGGCAATACCCGAATCGGATCCTTCGCCGCAAACGGGATCGCACCTTCCGTAATATGTGTTGAGCCTAAAATGAAATTGACCAAGCCGGCATTGCGGTCGTTCGTATCGAAATATTTCCCGAATAACAATGTCGCAAATCCAGTGATCAACGGCGGTGCGATACAGGCTGCTGAGACACCCGCCATAAAGGTCGTATTTCCTTGTGCCAATAATGCGGTACCTGTTACGTACGCCGCCTTATTGATCGGTCCGCCCATATCAAAGGCACACATACAGCCGACGATCACGCCCAGCACCAAAGGATTTGAATTTTCAAAGCCAGCTAAGAAGCTCATCATCCCTTCGTTTACAGCTTTCATCGGGCCTGCCAATAAAGACATCACGATCCCAATGAAGGCTACCCCGATGACCGGATATAAGAAGATTGCTTTCAAACCGTCTAATTGCTTCGGCAACACTTCCAAGACCTTTTGCAGGAATAAAATGAAGTAACCCGCTAAGAAACCAGCCAGAATTCCGCCTAAGAATCCAGTACCGCCATTCATCGCAACGATCCCGCCGACAAAACCAACGACTAGCCCCGGACGTTTCGCGATTCCTTCAGCAATATACGCAGCCAGCACCGGAACCATCATCCCCATCGCTGCATCGCCAACCGCTTTTAGCATCGCCGCCGTAGAATTGTATTGCGCATTATCAGGATCAAAGGAATAAATCCCCCAAACAGCAAACGAGATCGCGATCAAGACACCGCCGGCTACTACGAAAGGCAGCATGTGAGAGACACCATTCATCAAATTTTTATAAATGCTGCGACCAAAGCTGGTGCTGCTCCCAGTTTCTTGTTCCAAAGCATCAACCGATTGATTCTCTGCTGCGAGCGATCCTTTGCCTGCCAATGCGTCATCGATCAAACGCTCCGCATCTTTGATTCCCGTACTCACAGAGACATCAATGATCCGTTTTCCCGCGAAGCGTTCTGGATGTACATCCTTGTCTGCGGCAATAATAACGGCGTCGGCATTTTTGATTTCTTCTGCCGTTAATTCATTTTCGATCCCGATCTGTCCATGTGTTTCGACTTTGATGGTGACGCCCTTTTTCTTAGCCGCTTGTTCTAAAGCCTCTTGCGCCATGTAGGTGTGGGCGATCCCTGTCGGACAACCTGTTGCTGCGATTAATTGATAATTTCCCATGTTTTTACCCTCTCTTCTTTGATTTCGATTTGCTTGCTTAGTTCTTCAACATCTAAAAAATCGGTCAGCCCTTTGCGAAAAGCGGTTGAGCTTCCCGCGGCCAAACTTTTCCGTAACGTTTCCTCCAACGGCTGATTGGTCAAATAGCCAGCCAAAAAAGTGCCCAATAACGTATCTCCGGCACAGGCCGTGTTGACGACTTTGCCTTTTGGCGAATTGCCGCGAATGATCTTATCCTTAGTAAAAAAGATCGCTCCTTCTCCGCCCAGCGACAGCAGTACATTTTGAGCGCCTGCTTCTAACAATTGCTGCCCATAAAACAAATAGGCTTCTTCTGTGTCGATCACTTGTCCAAACCAAGATTCCAATTCCTCTTCATTAGGCTTCAGCAGAAACGGTCGATAAGGCAAACAGTCCATCACTTCTTGATAGCTGCTGTCAAGAATCAGGTGAATTCCGCGCGCTTCGCAAATTTGACTGATCTCAACCAGAATCGCAGGCTCTACCCCGCGCGGCAAACTCCCTGAGATACAAAGATAATCCTTCGCCTGCAAATTTCTGATTTGATCCAAAAAGGCTTGGATCTTTTCAGGCGGTATTTCAGGTCCTTGATTGACTAGTTTATATTCCTCCTTCGTTTGATTGACTTGTGTGAATACATTGATGCGGGTCATCCCAGGAACCTCAATAAAATCAGTGCTGATTGCTTTTTCCCGTAAATAATCTTCTATATAGTTCCCTGTAAACCCTGCACGAAAACCGAGCGCAGTGGTGGTGACTCCCAACATTTTTAGTACGAGCGACACATTCACTCCTTTGCCGTTTGCTTGGATATCATCATCCTTCGTTCGATTTACGGTAAAAGGGTTCATGGTGTCCGTTTCAATAAATAGATCAATCGCTAAATTCATGGTGCATGTGTAAATAGACATGAGTGACGACCTCCTTGACCTTATTATGGGACATCGCATGCCGAAAAGGTTTTCACGTTTAGGCCTTTTTCCTGAAAAGCTTTACATCTTTTTACAACCCATGATACTTTTTAACTAGTAACTACTCGAAGGAAGGTCAGTACAGCAATGGAACATAAATTAAGCGACACGGAACAATATCTTTGGGATTTTATCGAAAGCCATATCCTTGAAGTCCCTAATTACTCCATCGTAAAACTTAGCGAGCAAGCTAATGTTTCAACGGCTACGATTGTTCGTACGATGAAAAAGAAAGGCTACGAAGGCTTCACTGCTTTTAAGCACCACTTAAAGGAGCAAGAAAATAAAAATATCAATTTTTCTTCATTGGATAAAGTCGATAAGGGGATTCGGCGGGCCATTTTAAAAAATGAACAAGAGGTCGTTCGTACGATCAATATGATCGAGATCGGCAACATCGAGGATGCGATCCAGAAGATCAAATTTGCGGAACGGGTATTTATTTTTGCCCGCGGCTTTTCGGAGATGATCGGCCAAGAAATGATGGTGAAGTTCCAATTGACCGGTAAAAACTGTCAGATGCATACCGATCCGGAAATCATAAAAAATATTAGCCGAAAGCTGACAAAACGAGACATCGTCATTTTCATTTCGCTGAATGGTGAAACGAAGGAGCTCGTCGTGGCCGCCAAAAACTGTTATGATGGAGAGATAGGGTCAATCCTGTTAACGGCGAACAATTCTTCCAGTCTGGTGAATTACAGCGAAATCGCTTTGGTTGGTTTTAAATCAGAAGGTTCCTATTTCCCTGATTACGAAGTTCGCTCGCGCTTGCCATTACAAATTATCGCGAGGATTTTACTTGATTCCTACGCTTTGCGTGTTACGGATAATTAAGAAATAGCCATAATACGGCTTTTAAGTGTCAACTCACGGCAAAAACAATCTTCCCCTCTCATACAGAAAAAGGAAGATGTACGAGTTGAGAATTGGATTTATTTTTTTCTGGCAGAAAAAATAAATCCTTATTAAATGAACAAGGATGCCAGTCCTACTTTTGGCAGTAGCCGCATGCAATTATCATTCACGCCTTTTATTTCCAATCCTGAATTCCAACGTTTAGTAGGATGGTATACGGCGTGAATAGCGGACTTATTTTTTTCTGGCAGAAAAAATAATTCCTTATTAAATGAACAAGGATGCCAGTCCTACTTCTGGCAGCAGCTGCATGCAATTATCATTCACGCCTTTTATTTTCAATCTTGAATTCCAACGTTTAGTAGGATGGTATGCGGCGTGAATAGCGGACTTATTTTTTCCAAAAGAAAAAATAAATCCTTATTAAATGAACAAGGAGTGAATCGATGAATCAAAAATTAAAAGAAAATATTTTAGAATCCTTATCAGCAGTATTACCGATTACCATTACTGTGCTCGTTGTCAGTGTCTTTTTGGTCCCGATGGAGATCGGAACCTTTGCGATGTTTCTAATGGGCGCTGTGATGCTGATTATTGGGATGGGGTTCTTCCAGCTGGGAGCTGAAATGTCCATGACCCCCCTCGGTGAAGGGATGGGGATTCAGCTTTCTAAAAGTAAAAAAATCGGCATCCTGGCCTTCAGTGTCTTTATTATTGGCGCTGTGATTACTATTGCAGAACCTGATTTGCAGGTACTGGCCGATCAGATGCCGGCCATACCCAGTAATTTATTAATATGGACCGTAGCCATTGGCGTCGGCATTTGTCTAATGATCGCCGTCCTGCGGATCTTATTCAAAATCAATTTATCCCTCTTACTGATGGTGCTGTACGCCATCGTTATTCTGCTCTCTTTTCTAACGCCGAATGATTTCGTGCCAGTAGCTTTTGACTCTGGCGGGGCTACTACCGGACCGATCACCGTTCCCTTCATCTTAGCTTTAGGGGTCGGGCTGGCTTCCGTCCGAAGTGATAAAAATGCTTCTGACGACAGCTTTGGTTTAGTCGCAATCTCCAGCATTGGACCGATCTTGGCCGTTTTATTATTGGGAATTTTCTTTCAGCCCACAGATGCGGCCTATACGCCAACGGAATTTCTTGATGTGAGTACGACCCAAGACGTTATGCGTGAATTCATGCTGGAGCTGCCTCATTTTGCTAAAGAGGTCTTTATTTCCATGTTTCCAATCGCTGTACTGTTTTTTATTTTCCAACTCATCAGCCGCCGGTATCATCGCAGACAGTATATCCGTATGATCGTCGGTCTGATTTATACTTATATTGGCCTCGTGCTCTTTTTAACCGGAGTCAGTATCGGTTTTGCCCCAGTCGGAAGCTTGCTGGGTGGAGAACTGGCCGCAAGTAAATTCAAATGGCTGCTGATTCCTATTGGCATGCTGATCGGCTATTTTATCGTAAAAGCCGAGCCGGCCATTCAAGTATTGAACCACCAGGTCGAAAATGTTACAGGCGGCTCAATTTCCGCCGCTTCCATGAACCTCTGCCTTTCTTTCGGGGTGGCAGTCAGTGTGGGCCTTGCTATGATGCGTTCTATCACCGGTGTCAGTATCTATTGGATCATCATTCCCGGTTACCTGATCGCTCTGCTGCTGTCCCGCTTTGTTCCTAAGATATTTATCGGTATCGCCTTTGACTCCGGCGGGGTAGCCAGCGGTCCAATGACCAGTACGTTCCTGCTTCCGCTGTGTATCGGGGTGAGTGAATCCTTAGGTGGAAATATCATGGCGGATGCTTTTGGTGTCGTGGCACTTGTCGCGTTGACTCCATTGATCGCCATTCAAATCATGGGGCTCGTCTACAAATGGCGCGAAGGCCAATCTGATCAAACCGATGCTTTAACAATCGAAGAACTTAATGAAATTGAAGAATGGGAGGACGCTGAAGAGGATGCATGATAAACCGGCAGCACAAATGTTGATATTGATCATTGATCAAAAAGATAAGAAAAAGGCCCATGCCATTTTTAATGCCCATAAAACGCCGGTCCAATATTTATGTATCGGTGAAGGGACAGCAACGAATGAAGTCATGGATTACTTAGGATTAGGGACATCAGAAAAAGCGCTGTTCGTTTGTCCCGTATTAAAAAAATGCGTACCTGATTTATTTGATGCTCTTGGCGAAGGCTTATGTCTCCATAAACCTAACAGAGGCTGTGCATTTACTGTTCCCATCTCTGGCGCGAGCAGTTATGTCCTGAAAGTTTTAGATTCAGAAATGCACGAAAAAATGCAAAAGCACATGGAAAGAGAGGAAAAGCAGATGATCCAAGATGCAAAACATAGTTTACTGATGGTTACGATTAACCAAGGCTTCAGTGAAGAAGTAATGACTGCTGCCACCGAGGCTGGTGCCGCAGGCGGAACGGTTCTACACGCCCGCCGCCTTGATTCGCAAGAAACGATGAGAAAATGGGGCATCAGTATTCAACCAGAAAAAGAAATGGTTTATATCTTAGTCAATCAAGATAAAAAAATGGCCATCATGAAAGCCATCAGCGAACAATGCGGTTTGCTTAGCGAAGCGCAAGGCATCTTGATTTCCATTCCCGTAGACGGCGTGATTGGTTTAAATACCGATACCACTCATTAATAGTGAAAAAGAGGTTCTCATCAATATGATGAGAACCTCTTTTTAATTTAATTAAGCATCAATTTCAGGAGCTTTTCCTAAATGCGCTTGGATCATCCAAATGCGTTTTTCAGTTGCTGTTTTGAATTCGATGAAGATATCTTGCGTTGGATCATCGCCTTCTTCACCAGTTACTTCGATCCCTTTTTGATAAAGATCTGCTAAGTAACGGTAGCCTTCAACAAGTGTAGTTAAGCGTTCTTCCATTGTACGGTCCCAACGTCCTACTTCGTCTGGGATTTTTGTTTGGTCAGCCATTTCACGCAATGTTGAATAAGGTGAGCCGTCTAATGTGATTAAGCGTTCTGAAATTTCGTCCAATTGATCGTTCACGTCATCCATGAAATCGTCCATCATTGGGTGTAATGTCAAGAAACCAGGGCCGCGCATATACCAATGTGTTTGGTGAATGACCATGGACATTTGACTTAAGTCTGCAACTAGTTGATTCAATACTTCTTTTGTTTTTTCGAATTTCATTCCTTCATACCTCCTAATTTATCTTCCATTAAAAGCATAATACAATTATGGCAAAAGCACAAAGAAAATGCTGGAAATTCGCTCTTTTTTCGTAACTTATTAGAAAAGGAGGTGAAAGCGATCACACATTTCATTTTTGGAACGATCATCGGGTCTTTTTTAGCTGTCGTTTGTTTCCGCCTCCCGAAAAACGAATCATTACTTTATCCGCCGTCGCATTGTGATCATTGCAAACATCGGCTGCGGCCAAGCGAAATGATCCCATTGATTTCCGCATTCCGTCAAAGGTTCCGGTGTACCCACTGCCAGCAAAAATTCTCCCCACGCAGTTTTTGGCTGGAAATTTTTTGCGGCCTGCTCTTTTTGATTTTTTTGCACGATTTACAATGGATCAACCTTTGGCGGCTGTTTTGGCTATTAAGTGCCTTCGTTTTAGCCGTAATTGATGGGGAGCTGTTCATTGTGGAGATGAGGATTTTTTGGACAACAGGAGTGATTTTGCTAATTAGCGGGTTCTTTCTTTTCCAATTATATTGGACACAGCCGCTGATTGTTTGCGGACTCTTTTATCTTAGCCAAAAAATTCTCCCAGACAGCTTAGGTCTGGGAGATCTTTGGGTGATTGGGCTATGGAGCTTCTTTCTGTCTGGCTACGAGCTGCTGCAGCTGCTCTTCATCGCTTCGCTTAGCGGTATCGGCTTTTTCGGCTATCAAGCATTTCATAAAAAAGTCCCAGAGAAGCTGCCTTTTCTACCCTTCTTATTTATTGGCCTGTTGGTCCTGCTTTTGAAAAATCATTACGCGTCCCAATTTTGACGAATAAATCCGCGCCGGCCGGAGCCTTCACTATAAGCTGTATAGTGTTCAGGATTTTTCCGATAAAAATCTTGATGATATTCTTCCGCAGGATAAAAGACCTGTGCCGGCTCGATTGCTGTAACGATCGGCTCTTTGAAACGTCCACTAGCCTGCAACTGCTCCTTCGAGGCTTCTGCGGCTTCCTTTTGTTCCGGTGAAGCATAAAAAATCACCGGACGATAAGAATCGCCGCGATCGGCAAACTGACCAAAAGCATCAGTCGGATCAGTCTGCTGCCAATAAATCTCTACCAATTCCTGATAAGAGATGACCGCCGGATCGAAGGTAATCTCCACCGCCTCAGTATGTCCGGTTGTACCGCTGCAAACTTCTTCATACGTTGGATTCGGCACGTGTCCGCCCGTATAACCGGATACCACCTTTTTAATTCCCGGCATTTGATCGAAAGGCTTCACCATACACCAAAAACAGCCGCCGGCAAAAATTGCTTTTTCTTCTGTCATAAGATCGTCTCCTTTTGATTTCATCATAACCATTTTTAGCAAAATTGAAATGAATCTGCTCAATATAGAAAAAGCTAGCGTGCCGATCCAACTGGCACACTAGCTTTTAATAATTATCGCTATCGATCGGATACAGAATTTTGCCATATCCGGTGTAATCATAATGGGTTCCTGCACTGATTTTATCAACGTCGCTATCATCAAAGAATAATTGATTGTCGTCGTCTTCATCTAGATTGGGTAATTTCTTCTTCGTAGGCAAATCAAGCTGTTTCTTAACAATATTTTGTTCTTCCAACAAGTTGTTCAAGCCCAATATTTGAAAATAAATGTCGTTAATCATCTCACCTTGACCTTCGACTTGGGTTTGTTTAATATTTTTCGCTGCTGGTGTGTAGTCTTTTGCGATCGTCAGCATCTCATTCCAGCTTAGATCGGTTTGTACATAATCTTCCACCGCACGTAGATATTTTTTATATTTGGTCACCGAATTAACGGAAAGCAGCTTATCAATAATCTTCGATAAAATTTCACGCTGCCGCGCTTGGCGGCCCACATCGCCCTTTGGATCTTCATGGCGCATGCGCACATATTCCAACGCATGTCTGCCGTCTAAGGTCTGTTTGCCTTTCTTCACATGCACACCATCTAAGGTAAAGTCGATCTTATTATCGACTTCGATCCCGCCAACTGCGTCGACTAACGATTTCAATCCCTTCATATTGATCTCAATATAATGATCAACAGGAACATCCATCATTTCTTGCACCGTTTCGATTGCCATCTTTGTGCTGCCTAATGAATAGGCCGCGTTTAATTTATCATAATACGTATCGCCTTTTGCGACGTAATTATTCTCATCACCCTTATAACCAACGATCTGGGTATAAATATCGCGATCCAAACTCGTCATCAAGGTTTGCTTCTTCTTAGGATTGATGGTCACCAGCATCATGGAATCTGAACGACCTTGGTAGGTCCGCCCCTTATCGCCTGTATCTGTACCCATCAAAAGAATCGAAAACGGCTCTCCGCTTTTCAAATCTACTGTATCTGAACGTTGACTTTTATAATTGACTTTCTTAGTCATTTTTCTGATTGCTTGATCGACGTCATAATTCACTTTTAATAGATAAACGGTCCCCGTTCCGACGAGTAACACAATAATTCCTACGACAATCAAGATGATCTTCTTTGTTTTGCTCATGCAGCACCTCAAAAATCTTGCATCTATATAGTTTCCGATATTTTCTCATAAAATAGCTGTTGAACATAGCTTTACTTTTATGCTCTAAACGAAATTTAATATCTGAACAAAGTGACCGCTGTCATTTTGTCAGATACCTTCCTATAATAGCGCGAAAATAAAAAGACCACAAGATTCTTTTGAATCTTGTGGTCTCAATTCTAGTATTAATTTAATGGATTGTTCAAAGCGTCCTCAGCAGCCATTTGTGCTTCAATATCAGAGATACTGTACACATTTTCGCTAGCCACAACGACTTCTTTTGGTTCCATGTTACGGTAAGTTGCCATACCAGTACCTGCTGGAATGATTTTACCGATGATAACATTTTCCTTCAATCCAAGTAATGGATCTTTCTTACCGCGGATCGCAGCATCCGTCAAGACACGAGTTGTTTCTTGGAATGATGCAGCAGATAAGAAGCTGTTTGTTTCCAATGAAGCTTTCGTAATACCAAGCAAGACTGGACGAGATGTCGCAGGTGTTCCGCCGGTAACGATCGTCTTGTAGTTTTGGTCTTTAAAGTCAGCGATATCAAGCAATGTACCTGGCAAGATTTCTGTGTCGCCTGGGTCCATTACACGGACTTTACGCAACATTTGACGAACCATAACTTCAATATGTTTATCGCCGATTTCTACCCCTTGCATCCGGTAAACACGTTGAACTTCACGCAGCAAGTATGTTTCAACAGAAATCACATCACGCACTTGCAATAAGTGTTTAGGATCGATTGACCCTTCCGTTAATTGATCCCCACGGTGAACCATATCGCCTTCAACGACTTTCATACGTGCAGTGTAAGGAACTGTATAAGTACGAGTATCCGTTTCACCTTTGACGGTAACTTCTTTTGTACGTGTTGCAGCATCTTCAGCAATCTCAACAACTTCACCAGTAACTTCAGTGATGACAGCCAAACCTTTAGGATTACGTGCTTCGAAGATTTCTTGGACACGAGGAAGACCTTGTGTGATATCATCTCCGGCAACCCCACCGGTATGGAATGTACGCATGGTTAACTGAGTACCTGGTTCACCGATTGATTGAGCGGCGATAGTACCAACTGCTTCACCAACTTCAACGTCGTCACCAGTCGCCAAGTTGCGGCCGTAACAATGTTTACATACACCATGTTTAGTATTACATGTGAAGACTGAGCGGATCGTTAATTTCTCAACGCCAGCGTCAATGATGCGTTTTGCATCGGCTTCACTAATCAGTGCATCACCAGGTAAAAGAACTTCACCCGTTTCAGGATGCATCACTGATTTTTGTGTATAACGTCCAACTAGACGTTCTTCTAATGATTCAATGATTTCATTACCTTCGCGAATCGCAGAAATTTCCAGACCACGGTCAGTGCCGCAATCTTCTTCACGTACGATGACATCTTGGGCAACGTCAACCAAACGACGAGTAAGATAACCTGAATCGGCTGTCTTCAAGGCAGTATCGGTCATCCCTTTACGAGCCCCGTGAGTCGAGATAAACATTTCCAAGACAGATAGACCTTCACGGAAGTTAGAAATGATCGGCAATTCCATGATTTGTCCATTCGGAGCGGCCATCAATCCACGCATACCAGCAAGCTGAGTAAAGTTGGAGATGTTACCACGGGCTCCAGAATCAGACATCATGAAGATTGGGTTCTTAGCATCCATTGATTCAATCAGACGTTGTTGAATATTATCTTTCGCTGCATTCCAGACAGCGATAACACGTTCATAACGTTCATCATCAGTAATCAAACCACGACGGAATTGTTTCGTGATCGTGCCGACTTGTTTGTGGGCATTGTCGATGATTTCTTGTTTTTCTGCCAGCGCCATGATATCCGCGATACCAACGGTCATACCAGCATGTGTTGAATGTTTGTAACCTAAGTCTTTCATACGGTCAAGCATCATTGATGTATCAGTGACTTTGAAACGTTTGAAGACCTCAGCGATGATATTTCCAAGATTTTTCTTCTTAAATGGCAAGATAATTTCTTGTTCCTTGATCGCTGCAGGAATATCTGCACCCTTTTCGACAAAATATTTGTCAGGTGTATATTGCGTTAAGTTGAAATCAGTTGGTTCGTTCAAGTAAGGGAACTCTTGCGGCATGATCTCGTTGAAAATAATTTTCCCAACAGTCGTGATCAGCATGCGTTCTTTTTGTTCTTCTGTAAATGGTTTGTCGCCTAATGTATTAGGATCAACAGCCACACGTGAATGCAAGTGAACATAGCCATTGCGCCATGCTAAGACAGCTTCATTCATGTCACGGAAGATCATTCCTTCACCTTCGCGGCCTACTTCTTCCATTGTCAGGTAGTAGTTACCTAAGACCATATCTTGAGATGGTGTAACAACGGGTTTACCATCTTTAGGGTTCAAGATGTGCGTTGCAGCCAGCATCAACATACGAGCTTCCGCTTGTGCTTCTTCTCCTAATGGTAAATGGACAGCCATTTGGTCTCCATCGAAATCGGCGTTGTAGGCTTCACATACTAGCGGGTGAAGACGAATCGCACGACCTTCAACTAAGATCGGTTCGAAAGCTTGGATACCCAGTCTGTGCAACGTAGGTGCCCGGTTAAGTAAAACTGGGTGTTCTCTGATAACTTCTTCTAAAACATCCCATACAACGTCTTCTTGACGTTCGATTTTACGTTTTGCATTTTTGATATTTGAAGCAATCTCGCGTTGAACTAATTCTTTCATTACGAACGGTTTGAACAATTCGATCGCCATTTCTTTTGGCAGACCACATTGGTACATCTTCAAGAAAGGTCCAACGACGATAACTGAACGAGCAGAGTAATCGACACGTTTACCCAGCAAGTTTTGACGGAAACGACCTTGTTTCCCTTTCAACATGTGAGATAAAGATTTCAATGGACGGTTACCTGGTCCAGTAACTGGACGGCCGCGACGACCATTATCGATCAAAGCATCGACTGCTTCTTGCAGCATCCGTTTTTCATTTTGCACAATGATGTTTGGTGCATTCAAATCTAACAAACGTTTCAAACGATTGTTACGGTTGATCACACGACGGTATAGGTCATTCAAGTCACTTGTTGCAAAACGACCACCTTCTAATTGAACCATTGGACGTAGATCTGGCGGGATGACAGGAATAACATCCATCACCATCCAGCCTGGCTGGTTGCCAGAAGAACGGAAGGCTTCTAAAACATCTAAACGACGAATTGCTCGTGTACGTTTTTGTCCTTGAGCGGTCTTTAACTCTTCTTTTAATTCTGCTGATTCGCCATCTAGATCAACTTTATCTAATAATTGTTTGATGGCTTCGGCACCCATTGCCGCATGGAATTCTTGACCGTATTGATCACGTTTTTCACGATATTCACGTTCAGTCAATAATTGTTTCTTCTCTAGGCTTGTATTGCCTGGATCGATTACGACATAAGATGCAAAGTAGATAATTTCTTCTAACGCACGCGGGCTCATGTCTAACACAAGACCCATACGAGAAGGAATTCCTTTGAAATACCAGATATGTGTTACTGGAGCTGCTAATTCGATATGGCCCATCCGTTCACGACGAACTTTTGAACGTGTTACTTCCACACCACAACGGTCGCAGACGATCCCTTTATAACGGATCCGTTTGTATTTCCCACAGGCACATTCCCAGTCTTTGGTTGGCCCAAAAATTCTTTCATCGAATAACCCTTCGCGTTCAGGTTTCAATGTACGATAGTTAATGGTTTCCGGTTTTTTTACTTCACCGTATGACCAGCTTCTGATTTTTTCAGGAGAAGCCAAACCTATTTGCATACTTTCGAATTTATTTACATCGATCAAAAGGGTTTCCCTCCATTTCATTTTATCGTAAGACAGCTAGGGGATAGCTGTCTTACACATGCACAAACGGTGTTCCAGAAGTAGCTTCTTCGGAAATAAGCCGAAATTTCATAAAATTTGAGAAACAATTTTTTGAAATCCCTTCTTATTTCTTGAAGCTGAACACTTCTGACACCACCTCTTCAGACAAGTGTGACTCTTATAAGTCTTCAGCAGTTTCGATTTCTTGGATCAAGTCTGACTTTTGTTCGGCCTTTTCAGCAGCTGCGCGTTCTTCGACTTCTTTTGCAGTTTGTTGCTGTTCTGCATATTTCGTCAACGCATCAACTGTGATCAAGTCATCATCGTCATCGTCCATGTCTCGCAACTCGATTTCTTTGTCATTAATATCTAAGACTTGCATATCTAAACCAAGGGCTTGCAATTCTTTCACTAATACGCGGAAAGATTCAGGCACGCCTGGTTTTGGAATAGGTTCACCTTTGACGATGGCTTCGTAAGTTTTCACACGACCAACCACATCATCTGATTTGTAAGTCAAGATTTCTTGTAATGTGTAAGCAGCACCGTATGCTTCCAGTGCCCAAACTTCCATTTCCCCGAAACGTTGTCCACCAAATTGAGCTTTACCACCCAATGGTTGCTGCGTAACAAGAGAGTAAGGTCCAATTGAACGAGCATGCAATTTATCATCGACCATGTGGGCCAATTTAATCATGTACATAACCCCAACGGAAATACGGTTATCAAATGGTTCACCGGTACGTCCATCATAAAGGACAGTCTTAGCGTCTGCCGCCATACGAGATTCACGTACAGTTTCCCAAACATCACTATCCTGCGCACCATCGAATACTGGTGTTGCCACATGGATACCTAATTGACGAGCAGCCATCCCTAAGTGCAATTCCAATACTTGTCCGATGTTCATACGAGATGGTACCCCTAATGGATTCAACATGACATCCACTGGTGTGCCGTCTGGTAAGTATGGCATGTCTTCTTCAGGCATAATGCGAGAAACGACCCCTTTGTTTCCGTGACGGCCGGCCATTTTATCCCCTTCATGGATTTTACGTTTTTGCACGATGTAAACGCGCACTAACATATTCACACCTGGAGATAATTCATCGCCTGCTTCACGAGTAAAGATCTTCACATCATGAACGATCCCGCCGCCGCCGTGAGGCACACGTAGAGAAGTATCACGAACTTCACGCGCTTTTTCACCAAAGATCGCATGTAATAAACGTTCTTCAGCTGATAATTCTGTTACCCCTTTAGGAGTGACTTTACCAACTAATAAATCACCATCATGAACTTCAGCACCGATGCGGATAATCCCCATTTCGTCTAAGTTCTTCAATGCGTCTTCCCCAACGTTAGGGATTTCGCGAGTGATTTCTTCAGGTCCTAATTTCGTATCGCGTGCTTCTGATTCATATTCTTCAATATGGATTGAAGTATAGACATCATCTTTGACCAAACGACGGCTCATGATGATGGCATCTTCATAGTTGTACCCTTCCCAAGTCATGAAGGCTACGACCACGTTTTGACCTAATGCCAATTCGCCGTTTTCCATTGAAGGTCCATCAGCTAAGATATCGCCAACCTCAACTTTTTCACCTAAACCAACTAATGGACGTTGGTTGTAGCTGGTTCCTGAGTTTGAACGACGGAATTTAGTGATGTCGTATTTATCTAATGCGCCATTGTCGCGACGTACACGAACTTCGTGAGCATCAACGAATTCAACGACACCTTCGTTTTTACATAATAAAGCGGCACCTGAGTCATGGGCTGCTTTGTATTCCATACCAGTACCAACCCATGGAGAACGAGGTTGGATCAATGGTACTGCTTGACGCTGCATGTTGGCACCCATCAAGGCACGGTTGGAGTCATCGTTTTCCAAGAATGGAATACAAGCGGTAGCAACTGCGACTACTTGTTTTGGCGATACATCCATGTAATCCACTTTATCAATCGTTACTTCCAAGTTTTCAGAAGTTGCACGAGCCATAACGACTTCTTCAGCGAAGGTGCCGTCTTCATTCAACTTACTGTTTGCTTGGGCAACAACGTAATGGTCCTCGATGTCAGCTGTTAAATAA
Organism: Enterococcus sp. 3H8_DIV0648; assembly: GCF_002140655.1. Taxonomy (NCBI): domain Bacteria; kingdom Bacillati; phylum Bacillota; class Bacilli; order Lactobacillales; family Enterococcaceae; genus Enterococcus; species Enterococcus sp. 3H8_DIV0648. Next base: position 2,793,158 of record NZ_NGLG01000001.1, read on the forward strand.
TCGATTTTATCCGTTACTCGACCAGTTGCACGATCAACACGACGGTAAGGTGTTTCGATGAAACCAAACTTGTTGACCTTGGCATAAGAAGCCAAGCTGTTGATCAACCCGATATTGGGACCTTCGGGCGTTTCAATCGGACACATACGGCCATAGTGAGAATAGTGAACGTCTCGAACTTCATAGCCCGCACGGTCACGCGTCAAACCACCAGGTCCTAAGGCAGATAGACGACGTTTATGAGTCAATTCCCCTAATGGGTTCGTTTGATCCATGAACTGTGACAACTGAGAAGAACCAAAGAATTCTTTGATGCTGGCAACAACTGGACGAATGTTGATCAATTGTTGCGGTGTCAATGTTTCTTGATCCTGAATGGACATACGTTCACGAACGACACGTTCCATCCGAGCTAAACCGATACGGAATTGGTTTTGTAATAATTCACCAACTGAGCGGATACGACGGTTTCCTAAGTGGTCGATATCATCGACATTGCCGATGCCTTCCATCAAGTTCAAGAAATAGCTCATTGAAGAAATGATGTCAGCAGGGCGAACCGTACGTACAGAAGAATCAGGATAAGCATTGCCGATCACTGTAACTTCACGTTCTGGATCTTTTGGTGAAAAGACTTTGATCACTTGAACAGTCATTGGATCAGTAACAACCGCATCTTCTGATGGGTAGTAAGTTACTGAGTTCAAGCCATTTTCCAAGTGTGGTCCTAAATCTTCCATTACTTGGTGTGTTAGAACCGTTCCTTTTTCCACGATGATTTCGCCTGTTTCAGCATCAACCAAGGTTTCAGCTAAGGTCAAGTTCAATAGACGTGTTTTAAGGTCTAATTTTTTATTTACTTTGTAACGACCAACATTTGCTAAGTCGTAACGTTTTGGATCGAAGAAACGAGCAGTTAATAAGCTGCGAGAGCTGTCTGCTGTTTTTGGTTCGCCTGGACGTAAGCGTTCATATACATCTTTCAAACCTTCTTCGGTACGAGAATCACTTGGGTTTTTGTGCAAGTCTTTCTCGATCGTGTTGCGTAATGAGTCGCTTTCGCCAAAGATTTCAAAGATTGTATCATCTGACCCAAAACCTAATGCACGAACTAACGTAGTCAAAGGGATTTTACGCGTACGGTCAATACGTACATAAGAAATATCTTTTGCATCTGTTTCCATTTCTAACCATGCGCCGCGGTTAGGGATAACAGTTGAACCAAATCCTTCTTTCCCGTTTTTATCCACTTTTCCGTGGAAGTAAACACCGGGAGAACGAACTAATTGGGATACGATAACCCGTTCAGCTCCGTTGATGATAAAGGTTCCTTGCTCCGTCATTAATGGGAAATCGCCAAAGAATACTTCTTGGGATTTGATTTCTCCAGTTTCACGGTTTACTAAACGTAATACAACATGTAATGGTGCAGAGTAATTTGCATCGTGTGAACGAGCCTCTGCAACGGTGTATTTAGGTTCTTTCAATTCATAGTCAACAAATTCAAGTGACAAGTTTCCATTAAAGTCTTCAATTGGCAAAATGTCTTCAAACATTTCTCGTAAGCCCTCATCTAAGAACCATTGATAAGAATCTGTTTGAATTTCGATCAAATTCGGTAATTCCAACACTTCACTGATTTGTGCGAAGCTTCTACGTTCTCGGTGTTTCCCGTATTTCACTACGTGTCCAGCCAAGTTCTTCACCCCTCTTAAAAGTTTGAAAACCGATCCGAAGATAAATTACATTTATGT
>NZ_NGLG01000001.1:2795468-2808554 GCF_002140655.1 Enterococcus sp. 3H8_DIV0648
AACATTTGACGAACCATAACTTCAATATGTTTATCGCCTGTCTCTTATACACATCTAGATGTGTATAAGAGACAGGGTTGTTCCTTATGATGAACGCAAAAAACTCACAACTGAATAACCGCTATTACTTTAGCTATTTTAGATAGGTTTGTATTCATCATGATGGGTACAAACCTGTCTCTTATACACATCTAGATGTGTATAAGAGACTACATTTTTGAATATTCAGAATATTCGACGATTTATTATTGACATCTCATTTTTCTTAACGTATACTAATTTACATCTTAATCAAGTGGAGGTTGTTCCTTATGTTGAACGCAAAAAACTCACAACTGAATAACCGCTATTACTTTAGCTATTTTAGATAGGTTTGTATTCATCATGATGGGTACAAACAACTTGAGTGTTTTTTGTATCTATGATGGCTAGAGCATTTCGATGTACCACCGGCCGCATAGAGAAATCTAAGTGGCTGAAGAATCATACTATTTTTGTATTCGTATCACCCACTTAGAGTTTCGACAATTCTAAGCGGGTGATTTTTTTATGAAAAGGATGTCAGCATCTCTTTTCACAGTTTGTTTAGGTCAAAAATTTAAGCCGACTATCGCTACACTTGTTTAGAGGAATGATATACGGCTTGAAAATCAAACTTATTTTTCCGCTTTTTGGAAAAATAAATTCTTTAAAATGAAAAAGGAGAGATAATTATGAAAAAAGCAGTATTAGCAGGAATTGGATTGGTAAGTTTATTAATGTTAGGGGCTTGCGGCAACAAAGAAGCAGCCGGCAATGACGAAGCGAAAAAAGTCGGAGTTTTACAGTTGGTTCAACACCCTTCTCTAGACAATGCCTATGAAGGCTTCAAAGAAGGTTTAGCTGAAGGCGGATATAAAGAAGGCGACAACTTAAAAATCGAATATCAAAATGCACAAAACAATCAAGACAATCTAAAAAGTATGAGTGAAAAATTGGTCAAAGACGAACCCGATTTACTTTTAGGCGTCGCTACTCCAGCCGCTCAATCTTTATTGAACACGACAACCGAGATTCCGATCACCGTTACTGCCGTTACCGATTTAGAAGAAGCGAAATTGGTTAAAAGTGATAAAAAACCGGGCGGAAACGTAACAGGGACAACCGATATGGTTCCGATCGATAAACAAATCGATCTATTATTATCAATCGTTCCAGAAGCAAAATCTATCGGGATCATGTACAACGCAGGTGAGGCCAATTCAAAAATCCAAGCCGATCTTGCTGAAAAAGCATTGAAAAAAGCTGGCGTTGAAGTAAAAGTAAAAACAGCCAACACAACAAATGATGTTCAACAAGTAACGGAATCTTTAGCAAATGAAACAGATGGGATCTACGTACCAACGGATAATACCTTCGCAAGTGCTGCTTCGGTCATTGGCGATGTGGTAAAAGAAAAGAAAATTCCATTAGTTGCCGGTTCAACTGAACAAATCGACGGCGGCGGCTTAGCTACTGTTGGGATCGACTACAAATCACTTGGTAAACAAACTGGAAAAATGGCGGCGAAAATTTTAGACGGTGATGCAAAACCTGAAGATACACCAGTGGAATCTGCTGATACGCTTAAATTAGTCGTTAACAAAGATATGGCAAAAGCCTTAGATATTGATCCAGATAGTATCAAAGAACCTAAATAAAAATATTTAAAACTGCTTCACACAGAAAGAAGGAAGAATCATGAACGTTATCACTTTGTTATTATCAGCGACGTCACAAGGTATGCTCTGGTCGTTACTAGCGATTGGAGTCTACATGACTTTTCGTATTTTGGATATTGCCGATCTGACCGCCGAGGGAAGTTTCCCCTTGGGCGGCGGGATCGCTGCGATTGGGATCGTTAATGGCATGCATCCTGCTCTAGCTACTTTGTTAGCATTCGGCGGCGGTATGCTGGCCGGATTAGTTACTGGGATCTTGAATACAAAATTCAAAATCCCGGCGCTGCTAGCTGGAATTATCACTATGACTGGCTTGTATTCCATTACTTCGCGGGTGATGGGGGCACCAAACATCGCTTTATTAGGCGAAAGCACTGTTTTTACAGCCGCACAAGATATGGGCTTGAGTAAAAATAATGCGGTTATCTTAGTGGGCCTGTTAATTGTCCTGCTGGTTATTTTGCTGCTAGTCCTCTTTTTCCGCACGGAGATTGGTTTAGCTGTTAGAGCAACCGGTGATAACCCCGATATGAGTGAAGCCAATGGAATTAAAACTGAAAATATGAAGCTTTTGGGCTACATGATCTCAAACGGCAGCATCGCTCTTTCAGGTGCCTTGTTAGCTCAAAATAACGGCTTTGCGGATTTGAACTCCGGAGTCGGTACGATCGTTATTGGGTTAGCTTCGATTATCATCGCAGAAGTTCTGCTCCATAATAAACCAATTCTTATTCGTTTGATTACGATCGTGGCGGGAGCAATTATTTATCGTTTCATCTTAGCGTTAGTATTTGAGTTGAACGTAGAGCCGACAGATTCTAAATTAGCTTCGGCGATCGTATTAGTTATTTGTCTATCATTACCGCAAATCCGTTCAAAATTTACCATTAAAACAAAGAAGAAAGGGGCTGACGCAAATGCAACCAGTATTAAGAATCAATAATCTTCATCAATATTTCGAACGCGGAACAGTGAATGAAAATCATGTATTGCGCGGCATTAATCTAAGCCTAGCCCCTGGCGAATTTGTGACTATTATCGGCGGAAATGGTGCAGGTAAATCAACCCTGTTAAATAGTGTAGCCGGTACGTTGCCGATCGAAGAAGGTCAAATGTTTTTGAATGAAGAAGACATCACGAAACATTCCGTAACACGCCGTTCAAAAAAAATCAGCCGGGTCTTCCAAGATCCTAAAATGGGGACGGCCGTTCGGTTATCGGTGGAGGAAAATCTAGCGCTGGCAATGAAACGCGGACACAAACGCGGATTTTCTCTAGGCGTAAAAAGTAAAGATCGCAGTTTCTTCCAAGAACAATTAGCGATGCTGAATTTGAATTTGGAAAATCGCTTAGATGCTGAAATTGGTCTGCTTTCTGGGGGGCAACGGCAAGCCATCACCTTACTGATGGCAACCTTGCAACGGCCTGATCTGATTTTACTAGATGAACACACAGCAGCACTTGATCCAAAAACTTCTTTAACTGTCATGGAGCTGACGGAACGTTTGATTCGTGAACAAGAGCTGACTGCCTTTATGGTTACCCATAATATGGAGGATGCGATCCAATACGGCAATCGTCTAATCATGCTCCATCAAGGTCAAATTGCATTAGATTTAAAACAAGCGGAAAAGCAGAATTTAACTGTGCCAAAATTAATGGAGCTTTTCCATCAAAACTCTGGTGTCGAACTTAAAGACGATGCCTTGTTATTGGGTTGATTCCCCAAAAGATTCTCCCTTCTTTCTTGGCAGGCTGCTTTTATGCAGCCTGTTTTTTTGTTACACTGAGCCCAGAATGAAAAATGATGGAGGTATCCCTTTGACAACAAAAGAGAAAGTCTTGGCACGTTTAAAAGCCGCAGAAGAAATTCTATCCGGCGAAGCCTTAGCTCAAGAATTGGGTGTATCCCGCACCGCTATCTGGAAAGCAATCAAAGAGCTGGAAAAAAAAGGCTACCAGATTCAACATTTAGCAAATGGCTATCGCTACCAGCCTTCAGATATTTTAGATGCAAAAGAGATCCAGGAACATATTAACCAAGCTGTCGACGTCACCGTTTTGGAAACTTCAGATTCAACTATGAAAGATGCGCAGCTAGCCGTTATGGAAGGCAAAAAATCCCCCTTATTGATCGTGGCGGATATGCAAAAGGCCCCGCGAGGACGCTTCAACCGTCCATTTTTTGCGGCGAAGCAGCAAGGGATCTATATGAGTTTATTATTGGAACCCAAAGAACAGCTGCAGGAATTGCCGCAATACACGATCTTAATGGCCGTCGCTGTCGCTGAAGCGATCGATGAACTATTAGGGGTCGAGAGTCAAATCAAGTGGGTCAATGACATCTACTTGAATCACAAAAAAGTAGTTGGAATACTATCCGAAGCGATGACTGATGTTGAAACCAATTCACTGAAATACATTATTATCGGTATGGGGATCAATTTTTCGATTCCACAGGAAAATTATCCTGAGGAGCTGCGTGAAAAAGCAACCTCCCTTTTTTCTGATGGAAAAGCAACGACTACACGAAATCAATTAATCATCAATATTTGGAATCGTTTCTTCGACTTATTAGCTGAACAAACAACTTATCTTGATTCCTATCGCAAAAAATCATTCGTGCTAGGCAAGAAAATTACGTTCAAGCGTAAAGACCAGCTGTATCTAGGTACCGCTGTTGCGATTACCGACATCGGGGAATTAGTTGTCGATTTGGGAGATGAGAAGGTTACTCTTTCCTCCGGCGAAATTAGTTTAAGCTCGATCCAATAAAAAAATGATGTGCCGCATTCGGGCACATCATTTTTTTATCGCATCGTTACAAATTCTTCACTGCCAGTTGGATGAATGGCAACCGTATCATCGAAATCTTTCTTCGTTGCTCCCATTTTGATCGCTACCGCAAATCCCTGCAGCATTTCATCAACGCCAATGCCGATCGCATGCAGACCGATGATCTTCTCTTCTTCGCCAACACAGACCAATTTCATATCACATTTTTGACGATAATCGCTTAATGCAAAATACATTGGCGTGAAGCGTGAATGATAAATTTTGATCTGATCTTTTCCATAACGCTCGATCGCATTATCTTCAGTTAATCCAATCGTTGCGATCGTTGGATGGGTAAATATCACAGTTGGTACATTTTCATAATCTAAAAATTCTTCGGACTTGCCATTAAATACACGTTCAGATAAACGACGCCCTGCAGCAATCGCTACAGGAGTCAAATCGATCTTACCGATGACATCACCAACAGCATAAACCCCTTCGCTCGTTGTGTTTTGATATTTATCGACAATCACAAAGCCCTTCTCGTTCAAGGTTACCGAGGTATTTTCCAAACCTAATTTATCAGTGTTAGGTAAACGGCCGCCGGCAAATAAAACCTTATCACCCGTTAAAGTATTGCCATTCTCAAAATGGACGGTGTACGTTCCGTCAGTATTTTGTTTAATTTCTTTTGCTACATGGTGATCATACAGCTTCATCTTGTTCTCACGATAGATTTCAACTAAGTTATCTGCCAGCATTTTATCAAAAGTCCGTAAGGGACGACTATGCCGGAAAGCCCAATGAACCTGGGTGCCCATTCCTTGCAATACGCCACTTAACTCTGCTGCGATATAACCGGCTCCCAAGACAACCACTTCTTTCGGTTGTTCCGTCAATTCAAAGAATCCATTCGAATCAATAGCCCATTCACCGCCAGGAATAGTCATCTGACTTGGTCGACCACCTGTTGCGATTAAAACATTCGGCGCTGTATATTCCTCACCATTTACACGAATGACATGATCGGATTTAAACGTGGCATATCCTTCGATCCGCTCAACGTTATTGCTATCCAGCCCGCGATAGTACGCGCCATGTAAAAAATCGATGTATTTTTCGCGTCGTGCAACCAGTTCCTTAAAATCAAATTTTTCCACGTCCGCTTGAACACCGTAACTAGGCGCATCCCGTTCAATCATCTCCAGCATACTGCTAGCTTGCCACATTACTTTTTTCGGCACACAGCCAACATTGACACAAGTCCCGCCGATTTTATTTCCTTCGATTAACAATACTTTTGCGCCATACATGCCCGCACGGTTTGCCGAAGCAATCCCGCCGCTGCCTCCACCGACAACGATGTAATCATATTCCTTCATTCAACTGCCTCCTAATTTATACTGATTAATATAAGTCTAATTTCACTATGTAAAAACTTTCTATCAACTGAACCTATTAAGCAACTGCTTCAGACCCAATACGTTCATTTTAATACATTCTGCTAAAAAAGAATTGCTTTTTGCCTATTCCGTTTGTGTTTGAGGTATTTCTTCATTCTCTGCTCTAAAAAAGACTGAGAATTTATTCCTCAGTCTTTTTTCTTACGTATCATATCTCCAGGCTTCACTGGTTGAGCCACCGGCATTGTGATGATCATCATTGGATTTGGTGCTCGATCGATCATTTCGCCTTCATCATTTTTCATCTCGGTAACCGTTTGTTCGAAATGATGGAAGTTCGGTCCATAAAATTCGATCTCATCGCCCACTCTAAAATGATTCCGTTGACGAACAGTGGCAATTCCACTCGCTTCATCATAACTTAAAACCTCGCCAATAAATTTATAAACAGGAATCTTCCGGCGTGGACCAAATAACTGTTCATTTTCCGTCGGTACATGGTAATAAAACCCTGTCGATAATTCCCGTTGAGCGACCTTCCACAATTCGTCGATCCATTCCTGCTTGCAGACATAATTTTCTGGATCAGAAATGTAACTATCCACGGCCGCTTTATAAACATTTGCAACAGTCGAAACATAATGAATCGACTTCATCCGTCCTTCGATCTTCAAACTATCAACGCCATTTTCGATCAAATCAGGAATATGTTCGATCATGGACATGTCCACGGCACTCATAGAAAACTCTTCTGTGACATCCCCGTTTTCGGTCAATGAACGATGCTCTTGGGCAAACGGCATATCAAATAATTCGTATTTCCAGCGGCATGATTGGGAACAGCCGCCACGGTTTGCATCCCGCATCGACATATGATTCGATAATGTACAACGTCCTGAATATGAAATACACATAGCTCCATGGATAAAGGCTTCAATTTGAACATCCGTATTCCGCCGAATTTCCGCCAGCTCTTCCATTGAGACCTCACGAGCTAAAACAACCCGTTCCAAACCTTCATTTTGCCAAAACTTCAATGTTTCAGCATTTGTTGCCGACGCCTGGGTTGATAAATGAATTTCTAACCCCGGTGCTTCAGAAGCACAAATTTCTATCAAGGCTGGGTCAGAAACAATTACTGCTGAAATTCCGATATCACGCAGCTTTTTGAAAAATTCTCCAGCGCCTTCTTCATTGCCTTCATGAGTCACCATGTTAGCTGCTACGTAAACTTTTGCGTTGTACTTATTCGCAAAAGCCACTCCTTCTTCCATCTCTTCAAATGAGAAGTTCCCCGCTCGGGATCGCAAGCCATAGGCATCCCCGCCGATATATACTGCATCCGCGCCATAATGAATCGCGGTTTTTAATTTTTCCAATGTCCCGGCCGGCGCTAAAACCTCGGGCCGCTTCAATTTTCTCTCTGTCATGTTGCTATTACTCCTATTTAATCGCTGTTGGGTCCAAATGATAAAAGCCAGTATCCATTCCTCGACCAACAGGATGATATTTTTGGATTTCTTGTTGCGCGCGAATTGCTTCCGCTTCGTTCCAAGTGCCCTTTTCAATTGCTCCTTTAGCTTCTGCAAAAACTTTTGCAATAGCTGTAAAATCTGTTCCTAGTGTAAATAAACCATCGAGTTTCCACGTTTGATAGCCTGCATGAGCTAATTCAGCCAACTCTTGAATTAAATTCAGATCATTATCAGCAAAAATATGGGTTCCGTGCTGATCCTCGTAGATTGAATAATGCGTGTCAGCCTTTTTCGGTTCTGAAATAAACAGCCCGCGTTCTTTTGAAGTCTCTTCTGCCTGCTTCGTATAATTGAAATAGTTATCCAACAGCGGTCTTTTCGATTGGTGAATACACGTAGCCCCATAGACTAATACTTCTACCGGAACATCAACATACTGCCGCAACTGCTGCATCTCTTCAAAAGGCACCTCACGAGCTAAAACAGCCCCTACCGCACCCTTCTTCTGCCAAAAATTAATTTGTCGTGCATTCGTCACCAAAGTTTCCGCATCATAAATATAAGGCAGATCATACTCTTGCAATAAATAGATCACACCAGTGTCGCCAACAACGACATGGTCCGGCTTCACCTCTGCTAAAAATGTCAAATACTCTGGAATTTTTTTCATCTTATCAGGATGCATGATACCATTTACAGCAACATTCACCTTTTTTCCTTGAGCATGGGCCATTTCAATCAAGGCTTTTTGTTCATCACGAGAAAAAGAATGCGGCAATCGCAAACCAAACTCTTCTTCTCCTATGTATAATGTATCTACGCCGGCAGCAAACAGGTCTTCAGCTTGCGCCATTGACTCTGCCGTCGCAATTAATTCGATCATGTTAGGTCCTCCTTTTAGACTTTCTCATACTATCACAGCTTCTCAAAGTTTCCAACTGACGGCATAAAAAAGAGGACAACGCCAATGCGTCATCCCCTGATTAATTAAACTTTTTCTGGAATTTTTTCTTCTTTAGAATTTTTTACAGTTAATGTCACCTTGCCCTTGCTGGCACCGATCGTCACTGTGTCGCCTAATTGAATTTGACCAGATAACAAAGCTTCCGCTAATCGGTCTTCAATCTCTTTTTGCAACGCTCTGCGAATTGGCCGAGCACCGTATTCAGGATCAAAACCAACTTTTCCAATCACATCATAGGCAGCTGGTGTGATCTTCACTTTGATTTCATGTTCCTTCATACGATCTAAGATAGAACGACTCATAATTTTCACAATTTCATGAATTTGTTCTTGATCCAATGTTTTGAAGACAACCGTTTCATCAATTCGGTTTAAGAATTCAGGACGGAAGGCTTTTTTCAATTCCTCCAGAATTCGTTTTTCCATCGCTTGATGATCTTTGGTAATATCCTTCACGTTGAACCCAACATTTTTTTCTTCGCGAATTTCTGTCGCACCAATGTTGGAAGTCATAATCAAGATTGTATTTCGGAAATCAACTTTTCGACCTTTTGAATCCGTTAAATGACCATCATCTAAAACCTGCAATAAAATATTGAATACATCCGGATGAGCCTTTTCCACTTCGTCTAATAAGATCACTGAATAAGGTTTTTGACGAATTTTTTCCGTTAATTGCCCGCCTTCTTCATAACCAACATAGCCTGGAGGCGAACCAATCAAACGACTCGTACTGTATTTTTCCATATATTCAGACATGTCCACTCGAATCAAAGCTTCTTCACTGCCAAACATTGCTTCGGCCAAAGCTTTCGCCAACTCTGTCTTACCTACACCAGTTGGACCTAAGAACATAAAGGAGCCGATTGGGCGATTAGGATCTTTCAATCCGCTTCGAGCCCGACGAATAGCACGCGAGATAGCCTGAACTGCTTCTTCTTGCCCGACTACTCTCTTATGCAGAACATTTTCTAAATCCAATAACCGCTGACTTTCTTTTTTCTCCAACTGTTGTAACGGCACACCCGTCCATTGAGAAACAACCGCCGCAACATCTTCATCAGTCACTTGATCAATATAACCGTTCTCTTGTTTTGCCGCTTTAATTTTTGCTTGTTCCAATACTTCGGCTAATTGCTTTTCACGCAAACGCAGACGCGCTGCTGATTCAAAGTCTTGATTTTGAATCGCTTTTTCCTTCTCCATCACCAATTCTTGAACTTCATCTTCTAATTCCGTGAGTTCCGATACTTCATCAGTAGAATCCAAACGAACTTTTGCGGAAGATTCATCCATCAAATCGATTGCCTTATCTGGCAACTGGCGTGAGTTGATATATCTTACTGATAGCGAAACTGCAGCATGCAGCGCTTCATCAGTTATTTCTACTCCATGGTGATCCTCATAACGCGGACGCAATCCTTTTAAGATTTCTTCCGCTTCCTCAGGTGTCGGCTCTTCCACTTGCACTCGAGCAAATCGACGTTCTAAAGCAGAATCTTTTTCAATATATTTTTGATACTCATCTAACGTCGTGGCACCAATTGTTTGCAGTTCACCACGAGCCAATGCAGGCTTCAAAATATTTGAGGCATCTATCGCCCCTTCAGCTCCACCAGCACCAATTAAAGTATGCAATTCATCAATAAACAAGATAATTTGACCATCATGATAAATCTCATCGATTACTTTTTTCAATCGATCTTCGAATTCCCCACGATATTTTGTCCCAGCAACTAAAGCACCCATATCCAACATCATCAAACGTTTTCCACGCATATCTTCTGGTACATCACCAGAAATGATCCGTTGTGCCAAACCTTCAACGATCGCCGTCTTACCGACACCAGGTTCACCAACTAATACAGGATTATTTTTCGTACGGCGGCTCAAAATTTGGACTACACGACGAACCTCACTATCTCTTCCAACTACTGGATCTAAGCGTTTTTCTCGTGCTAGCTTCGTCAAGTCACGAGCCAATCCATCTAAAGTTGGGGTTCCTTGAGAATTATTTTGTGCAGGTTTAGCCGCTGCTTTCCTCCGAGTCCCAGTACCTTGATTAGCATTTTGTACCTCATTGACGCCCATTTTCTTCAGTAAAAGCTGCCGCATCTTAGGCAAGCTCAAACCTAAATTCACTAAGATATGTGAAGCTAAGATTTCATCATCACGTAATAGACCTAACAAGATATGCTCTGTTCCAACTAATTTTGCATTGAAACGTTTGGCTTCATCATCAGCAAAAATCAAAATCTGTTTTGCTCTTGGAGAATAAGGAAGATAGCCACCTTCAGGATAAGACTTAACTGACCCGTAACCCGTCATATGTTCAATTTCTTCACGAATGTCATTTTCACTTGAATTCATTTGACGTAAGGTTTTACCCGCAATTCCCTGTTGTTCAATCACTAACGCTAGCAATAAATGCTCCGAACCAACCGAGCGGTGTTTAAAATATTTAGCTTCTTGTTGCGCAATCGCTAATACTGCTTTTGCACGTTCTGTATACAGCTGATCCATATCCCTCACTCCTTTTTCTCATAACTTAAACGTTCCAAAAATCCATGAAGAATTCTTGCCCGTAGCCTGTTTTCAATTTGACTGATACCAAGGACATTCTTCGATACTGCACTCAACATCAAGTTACCTTCGTTCTCAGTAATAATTTCTTCCTCAAATAATTTCTGAATGATTCCAAAAGCATTTGCTTCAGAAATTTCTGCTCCAAAAGAATCCATCAATTGTTCTAAAAAGTAATGCTGATCAGAAATCTTAACTTTACTTATTCGAATATAGCCTCCGCCACCTCGTTTACTTTCAACTAAATAACCGCGTTGAAAAGTAAAACGTGTATTGATTACATAATTTATCTGAGAAGGAACACAATTAAACAGCTGTGCCATCTCTGCTCTTCGAATTTCGATTATTTCACTATTCTCTAAAATATCTTTCAAGTAAGATTCGATCAAATCAGAGGTATTTCTGCTCATAATATCGCCTCCTATTGACTATTCCTGACCATAATTATATCGAACTTAGCGCATGAAATAAAGAAGAACGCCTTTCTTTAAATTAAGATAAAAAAAAAGAAGGCTTTCACCTTCTTTTTTGATCGGGAAGACAGGATTCGAACCTGCGACACCTTGGTCCCAAACCAAGTACTCTACCAAGCTGAGCTACTTCCCGATAAACAAAAAAACTACGCGCCCAAGAGGAGTCGAACCCCTAACCTTTTGATCCGTAGTCAAACACTCTATCCAGTTGAGCTATGGGCGCATATTTTTATTATGCCGAGGACCGGAATCGAACCGGTACGGTGATCACTCACCGCAGGATTTTAAGTCCTGTGCGTCTGCCAGTTCCGCCACCCCGGCGCTTTCCCCTGGTCTTCAGGAAAGCGGAAAACGGGGTTCGAACCCGCGACCCCCACCTTGGCAAGGTGGTGCTCTACCACTGAGCTATTTCCGCATGATGCCGGCTAAAGGACTTGAACCCTCGACCCTCTGATTACAAATCAGATGCTCTACCAACTGAGCTAAGCCGGCAACTACAAAAAAATAAAATGCGGGTGAAGGGACTTGAACCCCCACGCCGTAAGGCGCTAGATCCTAAATCTAGTGCGTCTGCCAATTCCGCCACACCCGCATATACTTATGAGCCGTACTGGGCTCGAACCAGTGACCCTCTGATTAAAAGTCAGATGCTCTACCAACTGAGCTAACGGCTCAAATGGGGGTTAACGGGTTCGAACCGCTGACCCTCTGCTTGTAAGGCAGATGCTCTCCCAGCTGAGCTAAACCCCCATAAGTTCGCGTGGCGACGTCCTAATCTCACAAGGGGCAACCCCTCACTACAATCGGCGCTAAGAAGCTTAACTTCTGTGTTCGACATGGGAACAGGTGTATCCTTCTCGCTATCGCCACCACACTACATATTTATCTGAGTAAACTTCGTTCACTCAAAACTGGATCAGAAACAGTTAAACAACCGTGAAATCATTTTAATTTTGGTTAAGTCCTCGATCGATTAGTATCAGTCCGCTCCGTACATCACTGCACTTCCACTCCTGACCTATCTACCTGATCTTCTCTCAGGGATCTTACTTTCTTTAAGAAATGGGAAATCTCATCTTGAGGTGGGCTTCACACTTAGATGCTTTCAGCGTTTATCCCTTCCCTACATAGCTACCCAGCGATGCCTCTGGCGAGACAACTGGTACACCAGCGGTAAGTCCATCCCGGTCCTCTCGTACTAAGGACAGATCCTCTCAAATTTCCAACGCCCGCGACGGATAGGGACCGAACTGTCTCACGACGTTCTGAACCCAGCTCGCGTGCCGCTTTAATGGGCGAACAGCCCAACCCTTGGGACCGACTACAGCCCCAGGATGCGACGAGCCGACATCGAGGTGCCAAACCTCCCCGTCGATGTGGACTCTTGGGGGAGATAAGCCTGTTATCCCCAGGGTAGCTTTTATCCGTTGAGCGATGGCCCTTCCATGCGGAACCACCGGATCACTAAGCCCGACTTTCGTCCCTGCTCGACTTGTAGGTCTCGCAGTCAAGCTCCCTTGTGCCTTTACACTCTGCGAATGATTTCCAACCATTCTGAGGGAACCTTTGGGCGCCTCCGTTACTCTTTAGGAGGCGACCGCCCCAGTCAAACTGCCCATCTGACACTGTCTCCCACCACGATTAGTGGTGCGGGTTAGAGTGGTCATAACACAAGGGTAGTATCCCACCAGCGCCTCTGTCGAAACTAGCG
>NZ_NGLG01000001.1:2810772-2813570 GCF_002140655.1 Enterococcus sp. 3H8_DIV0648
CTCATAATGCTGTCTTTCGCCTTCCGTTGATTTCTTTGGTAAAATAAGGGTGTGTTTATTTATATATATGAACGGAGGAACATTTAAATGAAAGTATTAGTTGCAGATGATGATAAAGAAATTGTAGAACTATTAAGTATTTATTTGCATAATGAAGGCTATGAAGTCGTAAAAGCATACGATGGCAAAGAAGCCTTGAGTAAACTTCGAACCACAAATGATATTGATTTACTTCTATTAGATATTATGATGCCTGTTATGGATGGTATGCAAGTCGTAAAAGAGTTAAGAAAAGAATCGCAAATTCCAATTATTATGTTGACGGCTAAGACAACAGATATGGATAAAATCAAGGGATTAGTTGCTGGTGCGGATGATTATGTAACAAAACCATTCAATCCTTTAGAAGTCATGGCTAGAGTTAAGTCTTTATTACGCCGGACGAAGATGCATGTTGCTGAAGATCAACCAGATATTCTTGAGATTCAATCACTGATCATTAACAAAGATTCTCATGAAGTCAAAACAGTAGATGGAAAAGAAATCCAATTAACTGCTTTAGAGTTTGGCATTCTATACTTATTAGCTAGTCATCCGAATCGTGTTTTCAGCGCCGATGAAATTTTCGAACGAGTGTGGAAACAAGAAAGTATCGTCTCAGCGAAAACGGTCATGGTTCATGTCAGTCACTTGCGTGATAAGATCGAAGAAGCGACTGATGGTGAAAAAGTGATCCAAACCGTATGGGGTGTGGGTTATAAAATAGATGCAAAATAAACTAGAAAAGAAAAAACGTGTCACCCTTACTTCAAAAGAAGTCAGTGAGTTAATCGCTGAAGGAATCGTTACCGTAATCTTATTGCTTCTATTAAATGTTGCAATTATGGTGCTTTTTACTCAGATGTTAAATAATTCACCGGATCTAACTGATGCAATCTATCGTTCAAAAGATATTTTCGCTAATAATCTTGGTAGTGACATCTTTTGGAGTGGACGCAATTTTGTTATTCCTCTTTTCATCATCATTGATGTGCTGATTGTCTTTTGGCGATTGATTAGACGTTATCGTCAAATGCAGTTACGACACATCATTAATGAGCTACATTATATCGCTAATGGAAATTATGATTACCGAATCCCCTTTGAATTACGTGGGGATCTTAGCAAAGTTGTCGACAGTATAAATGGTTTAGTAGATAGTACGGTTGCAGCTATAGAAGATGAACGAGAAATTGAAAAGTCGAAAGATGAACTGATTACAAATGTCAGCCATGACATTCGCACACCGTTAACTTCTATTATTGGTTATCTCGGTTTGATCGAAGACGGTCAATATCAAAATAATGATGAGATTCTTAAATACACAAGTATCGCATACAAAAAAGCCAAACAAATGAAATCTTTAGTTGAGGACTTGTTTGAATATTCAAAGGTTCGACAACCTTCTGTTCCTGTTAATACCGTCTCTTTTGATATGGTACAATTATTGGAACAATTAGCTGCTGACTTTGAATTAGAAGCAAAAAAGAAAAACATTCAAATTCAAGTTGAAACAAAAGAAAACCAACTGATAATGGATGGCGATACAGAAAAGCTCGTTCGCGTCTTTAACAATTTAATTACAAATGCGTTAAAATACGGGACTGAGGCCAACAAGATTGTTATCGAGATTGAAAAGGCGAAAAATGAAGCAGTCGTTACTGTCAAAAATAATGGGATACCGATTCCTAGAGAAGCTCTGGATCAATTATTCGATCGTTTCTATCGTGTTGACGGCTCTCGCTCTCAAGAAATCAGCGGAACTGGATTAGGTTTGGCTATTGCCCAAAATATTGTTAATCTTCATGGTGGTTATATCTATGCGCAATCAAATGATGATTGGACTTCTTTTATCATTCACTTGCCGCTTTATAAGAACCAAGTGAAGCCTATTTCAGATAATCATTGACTTTAAAATTTTGATTGCTTATACTGATCTCAATAAGATATGCAGGAAACCAAGTACATGGGTTTGTTTTTTTAGAGAGTTGATGGCTGGTGAAAATCAACAAAACAGCTTATGGAAATCCAGTTTCACGATCTGTGTTTTTTGAAAGAAAAACCGTGTGACGTCGATATCCGTCTTTCAAGTGCAGCGTATGCTGAATTTGGGTGGTACCGCGAAATTCAACACCTTTTCGTCCCTATTAAAGGGAGGAAAAGGTGTTTTTTTATTTTAAAGGAGGAAAAATAATGCTAGACGTAAAAATGATTCGAAACAACTTTGCAGAAGTAAATGAAAAATTAGCAACTCGAGGCGTAAAAGAGGAAGTATTGAAACGTTTCTTAGATTTGGATGAACAACGTCGACAACTACTAGTAAAAACAGAAGAATTAAAAAAATATCGAAATGACGTTTCAAATGAAATCGCAAAATTGAAACGCGAAAAAAATGATGCAGCTGATAAAATTGCAGAAATGAAAGAAGTTGGTGTAAAAATCAAAGATTTCGATACTCAAGTAGACGAGATTGATACACAATTAACAGAAATAACAACAACTTTACCTAATCTACCGCATGACTCTGTACCAATCGGTGAAGATGAAGATGACAACATAGAAGTTCGTCGTTGGAGCGCCCCTCGTCAATTCTCTTTTGAACCAAAACCTCATTGGGAGGTCGCAGAAAATCTGGATATCTTAGATTTTGAACGCGGCGCAAAAGTGTCAGGTAGCCGTTTTGTTTATTACAAAGGTTTAGGGGCGAGATTAGAACGTGCGGTTTACAATTTTATGTTAGATGAACATGTTTATGAACA
>NZ_NGLG01000001.1:2813957-2819895 GCF_002140655.1 Enterococcus sp. 3H8_DIV0648
CGTGATTGGGTTGATTGCTTCACTCGTTATCGTTCATCGCTACAATAAATTCTTTCTCTTATACACATCTAGATGTGTATAAGAGACAGACTCTGTACCAATCGGTGAAGATGAAGATGACAACATAGAAGTTGTCTCTTATACACATCTAGATGTGTATAAGAGACAGCAACAACTTTACCTAATCTACCGCATGACTCTGTACCAATCGGTGAAGATGAAGATGACAACATAGAAGTTCGTCGTTGGAGCGCCCCTCGTCAATTCTCTTTTGAACCAAAACCTCATTGGGAGGTCGCAGAAAATCTGGATATCTTAGATTTTGAACGCGGCGCAAAAGTGTCAGGTAGCCGTTTTGTTTATTACAAAGGTTTAGGGGCGAGATTAGAACGTGCGGTTTACAATTTTATGTTAGATGAACATGTTTATGAACAAGGTTATACGGAAATGATTACGCCTTACCTAGTAAATAGCAAGTCAATGTTTGGTACGGGTCAATTCCCCAAATTTAAAGAAGATGTTTTTCAAGTTGAAGATCGTGACTTGACGTTGATTCCAACAGCAGAGGTCCCTCTAACGAACTATTATGCTGATGAAATTTTAGATGGTAAAGAGTTGCCGATCTACTTCACAGCCTTGTCTCCTTCTTTCCGTTCTGAAGCAGGGAGTGCTGGACGCGACACTCGCGGTTTGATTCGTTTACACCAATTCCACAAAGTAGAAATGGTAAAATTCAGCGACAAAGAAACTTCTTACGATGAACTAGAAAAGATGACTCAAAATGCAGAAATTCTCTTGCAAAAATTAAACTTGCCTTATCGCGTCATCACATTATGTACAGGCGACATGGGCTTCTCAGCTGCTAAAACTTATGATTTGGAAGTATGGGTTCCTGCCCAAGATACTTATCGTGAAATTAGTTCATGTTCAAATTGTGAAGACTTCCAAGCACGTCGCGCAATGATACGTTATCGCGATGAAGATAGTAAGGTTCAATATGCTCATACATTGAACGGTTCTGGCTTGGCTGTTGGCCGGACTGTGACCGCCATCTTAGAAAACTATCAAAACGAAGATGGATCAGTTACCGTTCCAGAAGTCCTAGTACCTGTCTCTTATACACATCTAGATGTGTATAAGAGACAGGGTCTACATAGTTTGTTGCTTTGTTTCAGCAACTTTTATATCTTAACAGGTTACTGAGTGATTGTCAACAACTTTCTTGAAGTTTTTTCCGAAGAAGTTGTCGTCATCGCTTTATGCGACTTTGATAGAATAACTGAAAGTCAGTTATCTGTCAACAATATTTTTAGTGTTTCGAAAGATTTTTTATCGTTTCAGAACATAAAATAATATAGCAGTTTTATAAGGTTTGGTCAACGAAAAAAATGCTATTTTATCCACTTTTTTCAATTCCGATGAATAATCGGAAACAGAGAGGTTTTGTTCGTTTTTTTACTTTTGAAAGCATTTTTTTCGGTTATTAAAAAAATAATTTTCGTCATTCTATTTTTGATTTTTTCTTAACTCATAATGCTGTCTTTCGCCTTCCGTTGATTTCTTTGGTAAAATAAGGGCTGTCTCTTATACACATCTAGATGTGTATAAGAGACAGGATTGGTACAGAGTCATGCGGTAGATTAGGTAAAGTTGTTGTTATTTCTGTTAATTGTGTATCAATCTCGTCTACTTGAGTATCGAAATCTTTGATTTTTACACCAACTTCTTTCTGTCTCTTATACACATCTAGATGTGTATAAGAGACAGACAGTCCTAGTACCATATATGGGAAATGTGAAAGTTATAAAGAAAGAAAAATAATTCATAAAAATGGCGTCTTCGCATGTGCGAAGACGCCATTTTTAAGTAATTAATTTTTATTGTTCAACTGAATAGTTCGGTGCTTCTTTAGTAATTTGAACATCATGAGGGTGCGATTCTTTTAATCCATTGCCGCTCATTTGAACAAATTGTGCATTTTCACGTAAATGTGCTAGATCACCTGCGCCAACATAACCCATTCCAGCCTTCAAACCGCCAATCATTTGGAAAATAATATCTGCTGCTGATCCTTTATAAGCTACACGACCTTCGATACCTTCAGGAACTAATTTATTGGCTTCATTAACGCCGCTTTGGAAATAACGATCGCTTGAACCTTTTTCCATCGCACCTAAAGAACCCATTCCACGATATGTTTTGAATCGACGACCTTGATAAATTTCAAATTCACCAGGAGACTCGTCTGTTCCGGCTAGCATTGAACCAAGCATAACTGCATGTCCGCCTGCTGCCAATGCCTTTACAATATCACCAGAATATTTGATTCCGCCATCAGCAATAATTGCCTTTCCGTACTGACGTGCCACTGATGCTGCATCATAAATTGCTGTTAATTGAGGTACTCCCACACCAGCAACCACTCGTGTTGTACAGATTGAACCAGGTCCAATCCCCACTTTTACAACGTCTACGCCAGCGTCATATAAAGCTTTTGCACCTTCAGCTGTTGCGATATTGCCTGCAATTAAAGTAGCTTCTGGGAACGTTTCACGGATTTCGCGAATTTTGCGTAAAACACCAGCGCTATGACCATGAGCAGTATCGATCACAATACCATCAGCGCCCGCTTTTAACAAAGCCTCAGCTCGTTCAAAAGTATCACTAGTTACACCGACAGCCGCAGCAACTAATAAACGACCATGCTCATCTTTAGCAGCATTCGGGAATTCAATAACTTTTTCGATATCCTTAATTGTAATCAAGCCGCTTAAGCGACCTTCTTCATCAACTATCGGTAATTTTTCGATTTTGTGCTTTTGTAGTGTTTTTTCGGCATCTTGTAATTTAGTACCAACAGGCGCTGTTACTAAACCATCCTTAGTCATAACTTCGTGAATAGGGATATCATAATTTGTTACAAAACGCATATCTCTATTCGTAATAATTCCGACTAACTTGCGATTTTCCAACGTTTCTACGATTGGCACACCACTAATACGATAACGACTCATTAAATCTTCGGCATCTTGTACTTTGTGCTCTGGTGTTAAGAAAAACGGATCAATAATTACACCGCTTTCTGAACGTTTTACTTTACGAACCTCATCTGCTTGGGCAGCAACACTCATATTTTTATGGATGACTCCCAGACCACCTTGGCGGGCCATAGCAATTGCCATTTTACTATCTGTCACAGTATCCATACTTGCGCTCATTAATGGAATGTTCAATTTGATATTTTTCGCCAACTGTACACTCATATCCACATCATTTGGCAATACATGACTCTCCGCTGGAATCAACAAAACATCATCAAACGTCAGACCTTTTTTTGCAAACTTCGTTTCCCAATTAGACATTGTTCGTTACCACTCCCCAGAATTATTTTTAATAAAAAAACTAACAGAATGAGCGAGTGAAGTCAATAACTTGTGTCGAAATCCTCATCTAACCTTTATTTTTCTATAGGATCAAACCATTTCTCAAGCAACTCAGCAGTTATTTCACTGTTTTCCTCAAGTATTTGATAGGTTGCTTGATTTGTATCGCTATCACGAATCAAATAGAAACCCTCTTTATTCGAAAAATTATCCAAGCGAATTACTGTAAAACGTTCATCGACTTGTTGAACTCCTTTAAATATTTCACGTAACAGTGTTTTTGCTTGATGAATATTTTCTTGATGTTCTTGTGCCTTATCTACAGCTGCAGTTAACGTATACCCTTCATCTAAAAAATGCTTAATAATCTCTACTTTAATTACCATCGGCAACTTAAATTTCCGATTGCCGTTTTTTTCCCCGGTAGATTTAATATATCCTTTTTGTTCCCAATATCGAATTTGACGTGGTGAGACGTCAGTTACTTTACTTAATTCACTGATACCTACTAATAAGTCATCACTTTCTAGGAGCTGTTTGACCGTATTGTTCTTCACAACGCATCCCTCTCTTCACCTTATGATTATACTTTCGCTAACAAGCGTGTCAAGTAAGTTGACAAAGAATTTGAATAGCAGTAAAGTAACAAACGGACATTTATTGTTTCTGAAAATTTACAAAAAAGAGAGAAGGCGTTAGATCGTGAGTAATAATCAAACGGTCGATATTTACGGGAAACCCTACAATCGTTCTTTATTAGTCGTTGTACTACTAATAGGGACATTTTGTACGGTGTTAAACCAAACTTTGTTAACAACAGCTTTTCCAGCACTAATGAAAGCTTTCGACATATCTGCTTCTAGTGTTCAATGGCTAACAACTGGCTTCTTGCTAGTTAATGGGATTATGATCCCTATCAGCGCATGGCTGATTAATAAATTTAGTTCAAAAAAATTGTATTTAACTGCAATGACAATCTTTTTGATTGGTACGATTACTTGTTTCATCGCACCAAATTTTTCGACTTTGTTAATTGGACGATTAATACAAGCTGCTGGCGTTGGGATTTCAATGCCATTACTACAAAATATTATGCTTTCAATCTTCCCGCCAGAAAAACGCGGCTCTGCAATGGGAATGGCTGGAATCGTTATCGGACTTGCCCCAGCATTAGGACCTACCCTTTCTGGTTGGATTATTGATCATTATACTTGGCGCGATCTTTTCGGCATGGTGATCCCTATTGTCATTTTAGTTTTAGTACTAGCTACCTTTTTAATGAAAAGTGTTATTCAATTGTCTAACCCTAGTATTGATATCTTATCTGCTTTATTATCAACAATTGGTTTTGGCAGCTTGTTATATGGTTTCTCTTCTGTTGGTAATGACGGTTGGGGTAGTGCTAAAGTTATTGGATTTTTAGTCGTTGGTGTTGCCGTTATCGGCTTATTCGTATGGCGGCAGTTACATCTAGAGCATCCATTTTTAGAACTACGGGTATTTAAGTCACCAATTTTTACAATTGCGGCAATTTTAAGTGGTGTGGTTAATATGGCGATGGTTGGTGCCGAAATGGTTCTTCCTTTATACATTCAAAATATTCGTGGGGAATCAGCTTTCCACTCTGGTTTAATGTTATTACCAGGTGCCTTAATTATGGGGTTAATGATGCCTATTACGGGAGCAATCTTTGATAAGCATGGGGCAAAACGTTTAGCAATTAGTGGGATGTTAATCTTAACAGCGGCTACTTTACCTTTCGCATTTTTAACTTCTGAAACACCAATTGCTATGATCGTAATCTTATACGCAATGCGGATGTTCGGCATTTCAATGGTCATGATGCCTGTCACTACTTCAGGTATGAACGCCTTACCAATGAATTTGATCAGTCATGGTACGGCTGTAAACAACACCTTCCGTCAAGTTGCAAGTTCCATCGGAACAGCCATATTGATTAGCGTGCTTACTAATGTTACGAAAGATAATTTACCAGCAGCACATTTGCTAAAAACTTTACCACTATCATATAAGAATCAAGCAATCAGTGCTACATTATCTGGTTATCATGCAGCCTTCTATGTTGCAGTAATATTTGGTGTTGTTGGCTTTATCATTACATTTTTCTTAAAAGCCAATCAAAAAGCTGAAGGAGGTCTAGCAAAATGATTTTCGCTATCACAATTATCAGTGTATTAGCTTTTGCACTAACTAATATTTTTGCAAAAAAAACTTGGCAAACATTTCTTTCAGTAATTTTTGCAGCTATCTTCTTAATCAGTTTAGGTTTCATTACTGCTAATGATCACTATCACTACGGTATGAAAAAAGTTACCGAGACCACGACTCAGACACTGACTTCTACGGCTGATAATAAAAACATGAATATGTTGCTCTATCAACCTCTTGGTGATGGCACAGAAAAGATTTACTTATACAAAACAAATGAATCACAGAAAAAACCAAAAACAACCGGAACAGATCATGTCACCAACACTGTAAAAAAAGATCAAACAAAAACACAGTTACGTACAGATAAAACATATTGGGTCTAT
>NZ_NGLG01000001.1:2819995-2826436 GCF_002140655.1 Enterococcus sp. 3H8_DIV0648
GAATGGCTGGAATCGTTATCGGACTTGCCCCAGCATTAGGACCTACCCTTTCTGGTTGGATTATTGATCATTATACTTGGCGCGATCTTTTCGGCATGGTGATCCCTATTGTCATTTTAGTTTTAGTACTAGCTACCTTTTTAATGAAAAGTGTTATTCAATTGTCTAACCCTAGTATTGATATCTTATCTGCTTTATTATCAACAATTGGTTTTGGCAGCTTGTTATATGGTTTCTCTTCTGTTGGTAATGACGGTTGGGGTAGTGCTAAAGTTATTGGATTTTTAGTCGTTGGTGTTGCCGTTATCGGCTTATTCGTATGGCGGCAGTTACATCTAGAGCATCCATTTTTAGAACTACGGGTATTTAAGTCACCAATTTTTACAATTGCGGCAATTTTAAGTGGTGTGGTTAATATGGCGATGGTTGGTGCCGAAATGGTTCTTCCTTTATACATTCAAAATATTCGTGGGGAATCAGCTTTCCACTCTGGTTTAATGTTATTACCAGGTGCCTTAATTATGGGGTTAATGATGCCTATTACGGGAGCAATCTTTGATAAGCATGGGGCAAAACGTTTAGCAATTAGTGGGATGTTAATCTTAACAGCGGCTACTTTACCTTTCGCATTTTTAACTTCTGAAACACCAATTGCTATGATCGTAATCTTATACGCAATGCGGATGTTCGGCATTTCAATGGTCATGATGCCTGTCACTACTTCAGGTATGAACGCCTTACCAATGAATTTGATCAGTCATGGTACGGCTGTAAACAACACCTTCCGTCA
Organism: Enterococcus sp. 3H8_DIV0648; assembly: GCF_002140655.1. NCBI lineage: Bacteria > Bacillati > Bacillota > Bacilli > Lactobacillales > Enterococcaceae > Enterococcus > Enterococcus sp. 3H8_DIV0648. The sequence continues at coordinate 2,820,786 of NZ_NGLG01000001.1, forward strand.
AGTTGCAAGTTCCATCGGAACAGCCATATTGATTAGCGTGCTTACTAATGTTACGAAAGATAATTTACCAGCAGCACATTTGCTAAAAACTTTACCACTATCATATAAGAATCAAGCAATCAGTGCTACATTATCTGGTTATCATGCAGCCTTCTATGTTGCAGTAATATTTGGTGTTGTTGGCTTTATCATTACATTTTTCTTAAAAGCCAATCAAAAAGCTGAAGGAGGTCTAGCAAAATGATTTTCGCTATCACAATTATCAGTGTATTAGCTTTTGCACTAACTAATATTTTTGCAAAAAAAACTTGGCAAACATTTCTTTCAGTAATTTTTGCAGCTATCTTCTTAATCAGTTTAGGTTTCATTACTGCTAATGATCACTATCACTACGGTATGAAAAAAGTTACCGAGACCACGACTCAGACACTGACTTCTACGGCTGATAATAAAAACATGAATATGTTGCTCTATCAACCTCTTGGTGATGGCACAGAAAAGATTTACTTATACAAAACAAATGAATCACAGAAAAAACCAAAAACAACCGGAACAGATCATGTCACCAACACTGTAAAAAAAGATCAAACAAAAACACAGTTACGTACAGATAAAACATATTGGGTCTATAAAAATGATACTGCCAAATTCTGGTTTGGACTTTCTAGTAAAAATCATCAACTAATCAATGAAAAAAATACTTTCAATATTCAAAAAGATTGGCTCGTTTTAAGTACGGATCAAGCAAAAAAATTAGCTAAATTAGCAACTGAAAACAAAGCTACTATGGAAAGCGAAGCTAAAAACTTTGTTCAAGAAAAAGTTAAAGCTGCTATAATACAAAATCCATCAATGGATCAAACAACACAGCAAAAAGTAATTCAACAAGCTACAAAAGAATATCAACAACAAGCAATGACAAAATTGATTGCTATAGCAACAAAATAGCTAAAAAAAATGAGACAAAGTTCAAATGAACCTTGTCTCATTTTTTGCTATCTACGCGGTGCAGTTGCTAAACTGCTGATAATTCCAAAACGTTTTTTCAAGTAATATCGTAACGCTAATGCAAGAGCTGATAAAACAACCATAAGCATCGGGTCAAGAACAGGATTCAATGCCGGCGGTAATAATGCTGCTCCATTGAATACTAAAAACCACACAATTGTAACTGAGACTAACATAAGAATTGTCTTCCAAGTTTTTGGTTTTTTCGATTTATCTGCCCCAGGTTGTTCAAACTGGTAGACAAATAGGTACATCATGTAAAACACTAGTCCACCGACAGCAGAGGCTACGAGTAATGTTGTTAGACCATAAGTAACAGTTGGTGTTCCACGTGAAACAAACAATCCCATAATCCCAGCAACAATTCCTAATAGACCAAATAGCAATAAGAAATTGTCTAACCACATCAATGAAGCAGTAGTTGATTTTTTCTGTTCAGCCGGCTTATTAACAATTGCATCCAACCGCTCTGAAACAGTACCAAATAATTGTCTTGCTGTTTTTCCGGATTTCTGTTCTTCAACTAAAATTGGCAGCATCTCATTTAAGGCTACGATGGTTTGTTCATCCGTCAAGTTCGCTGCTTTTAAAGATTTTTTCAAGTCAAAAATGTATTGCTCGTTACGCTTAGTCAGCTTCTCTTCAAGTTGAACATTTTCTGCTTGCAACGTTTGTAACTTTTCTGGTTCCATTGTTTCTTTCCTCCCTAAACGTTGAAACGGAACAACATTACATCGCCGTCTTGTACGACATAATCTTTTCCTTCTAATCTGACACGGCCAGCCTCTTTTGCTGCGTGCATACTGCCATATTTATTTAAATCTTCAAAAGATACTGTCTCAGCTCGAATAAATCCACGTTCAAAGTCTGTATGGATGATTCCAGCCGCTTGAGGTGCTTTCGTCCCCTTTCGGAACGTCCAAGCACGAACTTCTTGTTCGCCTGCAGTAAAGTAAGTCGCTAAACCTAACAAGTCATATGCTGTGCGAATTAACTGATCTAGCCCAGATTCTTCTATTCCCATAGCTTCTAGAAATTCTGCTTTGTCTTCATCTTCCAGTTCAGCAATTTCTTCTTCCGCTTCAGCACAAACAACGATTACTTCAGAATGTTCACTAGCTGCAAAATTACGCACAGTTTGCACGTATTCATTGTCATCTGGACTAGCAACTGTATCCTCATCGACATTTGCCACGTAAAGAACAGGTTTACTTGTTAGTAAGAACAATCCTCTTACGATTTTTTGTTCTTCTTCTGTAAATTCAATTGTTCTAGCGGATTGGCCTTCCTCTAAAACAGGTTTTAGCTTATCCAATACGGCTAATTCTGCAACTGCATTCTTTTCTTTCGTTTTCGCTACCTTTGCTACACGAGCATAGCGTTTATTGATCGAATCTAAGTCAGCTAAAACTAACTCTAAGTTAATCGTTTCTATGTCTTCTAATGGATCAACTCGACCCTCAACATGCGTAATATTTTCATTGTCAAAACAACGCACCACATGACAAATTGCATCAACTTGACGGATATGACTCAAGAATTGGTTTCCTAATCCTTCTCCTTTACTAGCACCTTTCACAATGCCCGCAATATCGGTAAATTCAAAGGTTGTTGGAACTGTCTTTTTAGGGTGTACCAACTCAGTTAGACGTTCTAAACGCCAATCAGGTACTTCTACCATTCCAACATTGGGATCAATTGTCGCGAAAGGATAGTTAGCAGCCTCTGCACCTGCTTTAGTAATTGCATTAAATAATGTAGATTTACCAACATTGGGCAATCCTACGATTCCGGCTGTTAAGGCCATGGTTTACTTCACTCTTTCTCTACTAAGGAATTATTCTTGAGTCAAATCTTTTTTCTTCTCAAGGATTTTTTTCATTTTCTTTTCAAAATCGCGGCGTGTCATCATAACGATATGTCCGCAATTTACACATTTGATTTTGATATCCGCACCCATACGAATGATCTCCCAGCGATTTGTCTGGCAGGCATGCGGTTTCTTCATCTCAACGATATCACCTAAATCATACATCTGGCAAACCCCCATATTCATTCTTTTTAGATACTATTCATCTATGATTCATCAAAATGTATATTCAAAATATCTAAGATACGAGTAAGGTCAGATGGAGAGAGGTATTCAATCGAAATTTTTCCTTTTCCGTCTTTTTCAACAATCTCAACACCTGTTCCGAATTTATCCATCAGACGATCTTCACTTTCCCGTAAATAATAAGGTTTTTCCTTGGTTAAACGAGGACCGTTTTTCTTGTCTTTTGCTTTACCTTCATTATATTCGTTAACAATCTGTTCTAATTGACGAACCGTCAAGCTTTCTTTTACCGCACGATTTGCTAATTTCAAGATTTGATCTTTTTTCTTCAAGCCTAACAACGTACGAGCTTGTCCCATTGACAAACGTTCATCTTGCACCATTTCTTTAACTAATTTAGGCAAGGTCAATAGGCGTAAATAATTAGCGATGTATGGACGGCTTTTTCCTAAACGATTGGCCACATCAGCTTGCGTTAGTTTTAGATTTTTCATTAACATCTCATAGGCTTCAGCTTCTTCCAACGGATTCAGATCTTCCCGTTGTAAGTTTTCCAATACTGCAATCTGCATCATCGCTTCCTCATCAAACTCACGAATGATGGCAGGAATTGTTTCTTTCCCTGCTAGTTTAGAAGCTCGGAAACGGCGTTCACCAGCTATTAACTCATACCCTTTAACCGCTGACTTTCTTACAATGATTGGTTGAAAAACTCCAGATTGTTCAATTGAATTAGCCAATTCTTGCAAAGTGGTTTCATCAAATGATTTCCGTGGTTGATAGGGATTGGGACGTAGATCACTTAAAGGAATCTCGACCACTTGATCCTTCTTCATATCCACTTCTTCTATCTCAGAAAGATCTTGAAATAGAGCATCGATACCGCGACCTAATCCTTTATTTTTGCTCACGAACTAACACTTCCTTTGCTAGAGCTTGATAGACTTCAGCACCTTTTGAGCGTGGATCATAATCAATGATTGGCTTCCCGTGACTAGGTGCTTCAGATAAACGGACATTTCTCGGAATAATCGTATCGTAAACTTTTTCTTGGAAATAGCGGCGGACTTCTTCTACAACTTCCGCACCCAAATTTGTGCGAGCGTCGTACATAGTTAACAGTACGCCTTCTATTTCTAAACCTGGATTGAAATGTTTTTGTACCAAACGAACAGTATTCAAAAGCTGGCTCAATCCTTCCAATGCATAATACTCACATTGAACTGGAATCAAGATCGCATCGCTGGCAGTAAAAGCATTAATCGTTAAGTGGCCTAATGATGGCGGACAATCCACCAAAATAAAGTCATACTCATCACTGACTTCTGCTAAGGCGCTCTTTAAACGTGATTCTCGTGCCATCATAGAAGTTAATTCGATTTCTGCACCAGCTAATTGCAAAGTAGCTGGGACAATTGATAAGTTTTCCCGTGAGGTTTTAATAATTGTCTCTTTAATTGGAACTTCATTGACTAAAACGTCGTAAATATCTTGTTTCACATCAGGCTTGCGTACACCTAAGCCGCTTGTAGCATTTCCCTGAGCATCGCTATCGATCAACAAGACTTTCTTACCATCATACGCTAAGCACGCACCCAAATTGACAGTCGTCGTCGTTTTACCAACACCGCCTTTTTGGTTTGCAACAGATATGATCCGTGCCATCTAATTTCCTCCTAGTTCCTACTAAAAAATTTATTTCCCTAAAGGAAAATAATTTATAATATCCATTTAATTATTTTAAAGGTTGCTTATTCGGCAGACCAGCTTTACGTGGATATTTTTTTGGTGTTTCTTTCTTCTTTTGCACTGTAATGATATGACGTGTATCTCCATTTGGCAATGAAACATCTTCGGCATTAATCAGCTTGCCGCCTAATAGTGCGATCGCTTGTTTTGCTTCAGCTAATTCTTCTTCACTTTTTGCTGCTTTTAGGGCAAAGAAATACCCTTCCTTTTCAACTAAAGGCAAACAAAGTTCCGTCAAAACATTCAATCGAGCTACTGCCCGAGCAGTCACAAAATTAAATGCTTGCCGAAATTCAGGGTTTTGTCCAAATGTTTCTGCTCTATCATGATAAAGATGCACACCATCTAATTGCAATTCATTTACCAGTGTTGTTAAAAAAGTAATTCGTTTATTCAAAGAATCGACGATTGTAACCTCTAATTCTGGAAAAACGATTTTTAACGGCAAACTAGGAAAACCGGCACCTGATCCTACATCACACAGATTTCCTTCTGGTTTGAAGGTATCCGAGAAAGCTAATGTAATCGAATCATAAAAATGTTTCAAATAAACTTCCTTATGCTCTGTAATTGCAGTGAGATTCATCTTTTGGTTCCATTCAACCAATAAATGAAAATACGTCGCAAATTGATCCATCTGTCTGGTTGACAGTTCAATCCCTTGCTTACCTAATTCCACTTGAAATTCTTCTGGTGTCATAAAAAATCCTTTCATTTTCGTGAAACAGCAAAATGTTTCACAGACTATCCTATACTTTAACGTATTATTGCCTTACATGCAATGGTTTACGTATGTTTCACACAGAGATTAAGAAAGGTTTAATCCCATTTTTTATTC
>NZ_NGLG01000001.1:2826536-2827905 GCF_002140655.1 Enterococcus sp. 3H8_DIV0648
AAAAGTAATTCGTTTATTCAAAGAATCGACGATTGTAACCTCTAATTCTGGAAAAACGATTTTTAACGGCAAACTAGGAAAACCGGCACCTGATCCTACATCACACAGATTTCCTTCTGGTTTGAAGGTATCCGAGAAAGCTAATGTAATCGAATCATAAAAATGTTTCAAATAAACTTCCTTATGCTCTGTAATTGCAGTGAGATTCATCTTTTGGTTCCATTCAACCAATAAATGAAAATACGTCGCAAATTGATCCATCTGTCTGGTTGACAGTTCAATCCCTTGCTTACCTAATTCCACTTGAAATTCTTCTGGTGTCATAAAAAATCCTTTCATTTTCGTGAAACAGCAAAATGTTTCACAGACTATCCTATACTTTAACGTATTATTGCCTTACATGCAATGGTTTACGTATGTTTCACACAGAGATTAAGAAAGGTTTAATCCCATTTTTTATTCGTATTTTCTAGACAAAAATCATAAAACTTTTTCAAAACTGGAATTTCTAAATTATTTTTTTTCACAGCCAAATAAATATTTCGGTCATCCAAGTCATCGGTAATAGTCAATTTCTTTACAGGAAAAGAACTGATTGATGGGATATTGGGCATGATCGCTATCCCATAATTTTGTCCGACAAAACCTAAAATACTATGATCTTCTTCTAGTTCACAGACAATCTCTAACTCTAGTTTCAGACTTTTTATTTGTTGATCTAAATAAGGACGCAATCCACTTTGCTTACTATAATAAACGTATGGATAGTTAGTCGTTTCTCGCAAAGAAATACTGTCATATTTTGCTAAGGGATGCGCCAATGGGACTACCACCACCATCTCTTCCTGTGTTAAAATTTGATAAATCAATTCAGAATCGTTACTCACTTTTGAGCAAATCCCAATATCTATCCGATCATCAAGCAACATTTGAATTATTTGGTTGGAGTTGCCTTGTTGAAATTCAAAATTAATTTTCTGATGACCTTTCTGATGGAAAGATTGTGTCAATTTTGGCGCTAAATTAGCTCCCATCGTAAAAATAAAACCAAATTGAATTTCACCAGAATCAGGATCAACCATCTCCTGTAATTTACGTTGGCCTTTTTCGATTTCAGCCAAAGCCGGAGAAACATATTCATAAAAAATCCGTCCGTGGCGAGTCAATTGAATGTTTCGTCCTTTTTTTTCAAACAGCGTTACTCCAATTTCTTGTTCCAACATCGTCATTGCATGACTGATATTAGGCTGAGATGTATTGGATTCTTTCGCTGCTTGTGTCATATGTTCTGTTTGAGCTAATGTCACAAAAAATTCTAATTGTCGCAAATTCACTTTTTCACCCCATCACTAAAAAGTATCCATTTATT
>NZ_NGLG01000001.1:2828280-2874178 GCF_002140655.1 Enterococcus sp. 3H8_DIV0648
TAATTTCTAGTTTATATTTTAATTATATTTTTCAAGGAATGGCTGCTATTATTTTATCTCAAAATATGGCAAATTTAAAAATACACTGGCAAGCCTCCACCGCTCAAGTCACGTTAGTCATGAGTGCTATCGGACTGGGAAGAATTTTAAGTTTATATTTTTCTGGTTACATTTCAGATAAATTCGGACGAAAAAAAACAGTCTTAATTGCTATCGCTTCTTATATGATTTTCTTTTGCGGCATGCTTCTTAGTCCTAACTATAAATTAGCGTTTTTCTTAGCTATGTTTGGTGGTGTCAGCAATGCCTTTCTTGATACTAGTACCTATCCGACATTAGTTGAAGCTTATCCTGATGAACGGGTAAATAGTTCTTTAAGTGTTTTAAACAAAGCTTTTATCTCTCTTGGTCAATTTCTATTACCCTTTATTACACGTTATTTACTGCAACATGATCTATTTTTTGGGTGGCCGTTTATCCTATGTGCATTGTGCTTATTCGCTAATATGTTTTACTTGCTTTTTGCTCGCTTCCCGAAGTCAGCAACGCTCATAAAAAAGGATATGGACATTACAACAGCTCCTACGCCTAAAAATCGTGGAAAATTTAAAATAGACGGAATTGCATTATTGATTTTTTCTTTTGTTTCCGTCTCATTATTTAATATTTTTATTTTATGGATTCCTCAATATGCTGAAAGTATGCAGATTGTTTCTCATGAAAATAGTTTGATTTTCGTCAGCCTTTACAGCACGGGATCATTTATCTCAGTATTCTTTACTTCGGGTATAGTAAAAAAAGGGATCAATATTCCTAAGTTTATCAGTTTCTGTCTTTTGATCTCGGGGATATCGCTGCTCTTGATGCTAATTTATCCAAGTTTCGCTACAGTCATTGCAGCAGCTATCTGCATTGGAATTTTTGCCGCTGGCGGTATTTGGCAGTTGGGGTTAGCCTTGATGCTGGAACTGTTTCCTAAAAAGAAAGGCAAATGCACTAGTTATTATTCACTAGCAACTTCTGTCTCTATTATGGTTACACCCTACATTACAGGCATACTTAGTGAACAAGGTATCGCTTATGTTTTTTGGTTCGTTATTCTTTTAAACGTGATTGGGTTGATTGCTTCACTCGTTATCGTTCATCGCTACAATAAATTAGTAAAACGATTAGTCTTAAGCTAATCGTTTTATTTATTCGCTTTATTGATTTTATCAATATAAAGCATTAGTTTTCCATCGAATTAAATTCTAAAATGGGTATAATCAATTGTGATTTAATTCATAAGAAGAAAAAATAGAAAACGCTTTGATTGAGAATTGTTGAACAAATAAATTGAAAAGAGGAATTTACAAATGACTGAAAGACTTACTGGACACACTTTATTAATTAGCTTGATTGCAACACCCATCCGCCACAGCATGTCTCCTACAATGCATAACGAAGCTTTTGCTAAGTTAGGACTTGATTATGCCTATTTAGCATTTGAAGTTGGTAATAACGAGTTGAAAGATACGGTTCAAGGGATTCGTGCCTTGGGTATCCGTGGTTCAAATGTTTCAATGCCTAATAAACAGGCTATTATTCCTTATCTAGACGAAGTTTCTCCCGAGGCCTCTTTAATTGGTGCAGTTAACACTGTTACAAATATTGATGGCAAAGGACACTTGGTAGGGTACAATACAGATGGAATAGGTGCAATGGAGGCGCTAAAGGATGAGGGCGTCGAAGTGAAAGACCAAATCATTACCTTAACAGGTGCCGGCGGAGCTGGTACAGCTATCGCCATCCAAGCTGCTTTTGATGGCGCTAAAGAATTACGAATTTTCAATATTAATGACGCTGTTTTTGAAAATGCTAAAGACACGGCACGTAAAATCAACGAAAATACAGACTGTCGGGCAACTGTAACTGATCTAGCCGACCAAGAGAGTTTCAAAAAATCTATCGCAGAGAGTAGTATTTATATTGACGCGACTGGTGTCGGCATGAAACCATTGGAAGATATGAGCCTAATTACTGATCCATCTATGATTCGGTCAGACTTAGTTGTTTTTGATGTTGTTTACTCTCCTCGTGAAACAAAATTATTGAAATTCGCTAAAGAGCATGGTGCCAAAAAAGCGATCAATGGACTAGGTATGATGCTTTATCAAGGTGCTGCTGCATTTAAACTATTTACTGGAGAAGATATGCCCGTCAACTATATTAAGGATCTTCTATTTAAAGACTAGGAGGAATAGAATGAAAACAGTAACTGTTGACCACGTTAAAATCGGGGAAGGTCTCCCAAAAATTATCGTACCAATAGTAGGTAAAACTACAGAGGACCTGTTATCAGAAGCAGAAACAGTCCATGCATTAGATTGTGACTTAGTAGAGTGGCGGATAGACTTTTTTGAACTCGTTCACGAGCCGCAAGCCGTCGCTAAACTTTCACATAATCTGAAAGCAATTTTAGAAAAACCGCTGCTGATTACTTTCCGTACGAAAAAAGAGGGCGGCGTTTGTGAGCTTTCAGATGATGATTACTTTAACCTTTACAAAGTAATTATTTTGGAAGGTGATTTAGATTTATTAGATGTGGAGTTGTTCATGCCAGAAAAAAAAGTTACTGAAACAATCGACTTAGCACATCAAAATGGAATTAAAATTATCATGTGCAACCACGATTTTGATAAAACTCCAGAAAAAAATGAGATAATCACTCGCTTACGTTCTATGCAAGAAAAAGGAGCAGATATCTGTAAGATTGCAGTAATGCCGCAATCTTCTGCTGATGTATTAACCTTGTTAGACGCTACACGCGAAATGTATGAAGAGTATGCCAATGTCCCATTAATTACGATGTCAATGGGGGCGCTAGGTATGGTCAGTCGCATTTCTGGTCAAGTTTTCGGTTCTGCCGCTACTTTCGGTTCTGCCGGAACAGCTTCTGCACCAGGACAGGTTCCGGTTGTTGAATTACGTAAAATGTTAACGACGCTGAAGTTAAGCTAAATGATTTTATCTATACTAAAAAAACAGACAAGAATGTAGGACCTTCAGAAGTTAGATTTTGGATCTAACTTCTGGGGGCGGTACAAACTGTCTGTTTTTTTAGTATTACGGTTTTATCAAATAAATCAACCTGATCTTATGCTGTTTCGCTACTTACCTTCACTTACCTTCGCTATTTTTCCTTGCTCCACATAAACCATTAGTATACTGATATCTGCGGGATTCACGCCACTGATACGGCTGGCTTGAGCAATCGTTTCTGGTTGAATTTTTTGTAATTTTTGTTTTGCTTCTGTGGCTAGGCCGTTAATAGCTTCGTAGTCAATTCGTTCAGGAATACGTTTTGCTTCCATTCGTTTTAATTTTTCTACTTTTTCCATCGCTTTTTTGATATAGCCTTCATATTTAACTTGAATCTCTACTTGTTCTACTTCTTTTTCTGACAGCTCATCATTCGTAGGAATAAATTGCAACAATTCTTGATAATAAATCTCTGGACGTTTCAAAAAGTCGCTCGCTAAAACACCGTCCTTCAATTCTGCGCTATTTTTAGCCCGTAGGAAGCTTTGAACTTCTGCATTAGGTTTTATGCGAATAGACTGCAAACGAGCCATCTCCGCTTCAATATGCGCCTTCTTGATCAAATATGCTTGATAGTTCTCTTCTCCCACTAAGCCAATCTCATGTCCTATTTCTGTCAAACGTAAATCTGCATTATCGTGACGTAATATCAAGCGATATTCTGCTCTTGATGTCAATAGTCGATAAGGTTCATTGGTTCCTTTTGTAACCAAGTCATCAATCATAACCCCGATATATCCATCGCTGCGTTTCATAATAAAAGGTTCTTTGTCTTGAATCTTTAACGCTGCATTAATTCCCGCCATCAAACCTTGACCGGCAGCCTCTTCGTAGCCACTAGTTCCGTTCGTTTGGCCAGCTGTATAAAGATTTTCAATTACTTTTGTTTCAAGTGTTGGGCGTAATTGATGAGGAGCTACCATATCGTACTCGATGGCATAACCTGTTCGCATCATTTCCGCATTTTCCAAACCTTCAATTGAATGTAAAACCTCGTTTTGTACATCTTCTGGTAATGACGTTGATAAACCTTGAACATAGACTTCTTCTGTGTGCCGTCCCTCTGGTTCTAAGAAGAGTTGGTGGCGTTCTTTGTCAGCGAATCGGACAATCTTGTCTTCGATGGATGGACAATAACGGGCCCCTACTCCATCAACAATACCAGTAAACATCGGCGCACGATGTAGATTATTTTGAATGATCTCATGACTTTTTGGATTCGTGTAGGTCAGCCAACAAGGAATTTGTTCTTGCAAGTATTGGCTATCTGGTGTTTTATAACTAAAATGATTTGGTTTTTCATCACCAGGCTGAATTTCAGTTTTGCTATAGTCAATTGAGCCTGACTTCACTCGCGGCGGTGTTCCAGTTTTAAAACGGTGGATTTCCAAGCCTAACTCTTGTAAATGATCCGCTAATTTAATCGATGGTTGTGAATTATTAGGTCCTGATGAATATTTTAATTCTCCGATTATGATTTCGCCGCGCAATGCTGTGCCCGCAGTAATAATTACTGCTTTTGCTGAATAAACAGCTCCAGTCGAAGTTACAACTCCCTTGCAGACACCGTCTTCAACAACTAAACGATCAACGACTCCTTGCTTTAACGTTAGTTTTTCCTCTTTTTCGATTGTATGCTTCATTTCTTCCGCATAAGCATGTTTATCTGCTTGCGCTCTTAACGCTCTTACGGCAGGACCTTTACCTGTATTTAGCATCCGCATTTGTATATATGTTTTATCAATATTGCGTCCCATCTCACCGCCCAGTGCGTCGATCTCTCGTACGACAACACCTTTAGCTGGACCGCCAATAGACGGGTTACATGGCATGAACGCCACCATATCTAAATTGATTGTGATTAATAATGTCTTTTGACCCATGCGAGCCGTTGCTAGGGCTGCTTCAGAACCAGCATGTCCTGCACCAACAACGATTACATCATAATTTCCTGCTTGATATTCCATGTAGCAACTCCTTCTTTATTTTCCTAAACAAAATTGGCTGAATAATTGTGTAATCAGTTCATCTTGTACACTATCGCCAACAATTTCACCTAAATAGTCCCAACAACGAGTCATATCTATCTGAACTAAGTCCACTGGCATGCCTGCCATAATTCCATTGCGAACTTCATTCAATGATTGTCCTGCTTTTTCGAGCAATGCAATATGTCGAGTGTTTGATACATACGTTGCATCTTTTTCGCCTGTTTGACCTCCAAAGAAAAGTTTAGCAATTGCTTCTTCTAACTGATCCATACCGGCTTTTTCTAAAACAGAAATTGCAAAAACTTCATCTTCATTTAGATAGGTTGCGAGATTTTCACGCGACAATTGACTTGGCAAATCTGTTTTATTTAATAAAATAATCCGCTTTAATCCTTGCGTTGCTTCCAATAACTCTTTGTCTTCTGAAGTAAGAGGCTCACTTTGGTTCAATACCAATAAAATCAAATCAGCTTCACTTAAAGCTTTGCGACTGCGCTCCACACCAATCCGTTCCACTACATCATCTGTTTCTCGAATTCCTGCAGTGTCGATTAATTTTAATGGTACCCCACGGACATTCACATATTCTTCAATTACATCACGTGTTGTTCCAGCAATTTCTGTCACGATCGCTTTTTCTTCATGCAGCAAGTAATTCAATAAGCTTGATTTTCCAACATTAGGACGACCTATAATAGCCGTACTTAAACCTTCACGTAAGATTTTTCCTTGTTTGGCATTCAATAGCAATGCATCAATTTGCTGCCCCACTTGTTGCGCTTTTTCTAATAGTAATTGTGTGGTTAACTCTTCCACATCATCGTATTCCGGATAGTCGATATTTACTTCCACTTGCGCTAATGTTTCTAAAATTTCTTGACGCAACTGCCGAATCAAATGAGATAAGTTACCATCTAATTGGTTAATGGCAATATTCATTGCGCGATCCGTTTTCGCTCGAATCAAATCCATGACAGCTTCTGCTTGAGATAAATCTACTCGGCCGTTTAAAAAAGCTCTTTTAGTAAATTCTCCCGGCTCAGCTAAACGTGCTCCTGAACGTAAAATAAGCTGTAGTAATTGATTAACAACCACAATTCCGCCATGACAGTTTATTTCAACGATATCTTCGCGTGTAAATGTCTTCGGTGCCCGCATCACACTGACCATCACTTCATCGACCACTTGCTGATCAGCTGGGTCAATAATATGGCCATAATGAATCGTGTGTGTCGGTACATCTAACAAACACTTTTTCCCGCTGCTAAACACACGATCTGCTATTGTTACAGCCTGGTCGCCACTTAAGCGCACAATACTGATTGCTCCTTCACCTGGTGGGGTCGAAATTGCCGCAATCGTATCAAATTCTAAGGTGATCTCTGCCACTTTTTTTCCTCCTATTAATTAAGAACATAAAAAAAGTGCCTACTCCACCCCTTGTTAAAGGAGTAGATTGAGCACTTTGACTGCTTTTTCTACAAAATTCTGGTGTAAGATTAGCACATTTTTTTTGACAATTCAAGCATACGTGCTGAAATAACGTCACTTTCTCAAATTTTGATAAAGAAAAAGCTGTACCGAATTATTCGGCACAACTTTCTAGTTTAGAAATATTTTTTCGCTGGTTCCACAACCAGATAGCGATAAGGGTCTTCACCTTCAGAATGAGTTTTAATATACTCATCTTTGCTTAACGCTGAATGAATCATTTTTCGTTCGAAAGCTGGCATTGGTTCCAAAAAGACTGGTCGCCCTGTTTCTTTTACTTTCTCTGCAGTTCGCTGAGCTAAACGCGTTAAGACTTCTTCGCGTTTTTGACGATAATTACCAACATTCACCACTACTGACAGTTTTTCTTTTGCGACACGATGCAGAAAAACTTGTGCTAAATATTGTAGAGCATTCAATATCTTACCATGTTTACCAATCAGCATCCCTTGTTTGCTAGTTTCTAAATTCATGATAATTAGGCCGCTAGCTTCATGTTGAATCTTGACTAACGCTGGCACGCCCATATCATTAGTAACATTTGTCAGGTAGATTGCCAATTCTTTAGTTGCTTCTTCTTCATCCAATTCGTTCAATTGATTAGTTGAAGAAGCTTCTTTTAGTACCATTTCTTCTGTTTCTGCTTCACTTGAGGTATTTTGCTCTTTTGTTGTTACATCAGGAGTAACCACAGGTTCTTCAACCTTGATCGCTTCAATTGAAACACGAGCATCCTTTTTCCCCATTCCTAAGAAACCCTTTTTTGCATCTGCTAAAATTTCAATATCAACAGCTTCTTTCTTCAACCCTAAGGCTTGCAATCCTTTTGAAATTGCTTCATCGATTGTTGGTCCTTCATAAACAGGCATTTTCTAAACCTCCTTATTTATAATTAATGTAAATTATTTAACTTATAGCAATGAAACGAATTAAATCCACTAAATAGCTTTATTTTTTACGTTTCTTCTTCGGATGCTTAGCCTTCTCCAGAGCTCGTTCTCTTGCTCGAAGCTGACGAGCTGCTTCTTCTCGTTCTCGACGGATTTTAAATGGGTTATTAATTAATAATGTTTGAACTACTTGGAATGCATTGGAGATAACCCAGTACAAGGATAATCCACTTGCTAAGTTCAAAGCCATAACAAAAATCATAACTGGCATTGCAAAGTTCATAATTTTTAGTGAAGCATTGGACTCAAGTTGACTCATACTTGATAAATAGCTACTTGCAAAAGTAAAGACTGCCGCAAGAATCGGTAAAATAAAGTAAGGATCAGATTGACTCAAGTTTAACCATAGAAAATGACCGGATCGTAACTCTGGAATTCGTAAAATAGCTTGATACAAAGCCATCATTACAGGCATTTGCACTAGAAGCGGCAAGCAGCCTGCGTAAGGGCTCACATTATTTTCTGCATATAACTTTTTGGTTTCCTCTTGCAGCTTTTGTTGTGTTTCTTGATCACGAGAACTATATTTTTCTTGCAACGCCTTGATTTTCGGTTGCAATTCTTGTGTTTTACGCATGCTTTTGGTCTGGAAATGCATTAATGGCATCAAAATGATTCGGATAATAATCGTAAATAAAATGATACCTATCCCAACATTGCCAAAAGCTAAGCCTTTAATAGCTTGACCGAAGTAATAAACCACATAGCGATCCCATACACCAGTACTGTGTGCACTGACTTCTCCTGTTCCACAGGCTGATAATAAGAAGACGAGGCTCAGCAATCCCGTCATCAATAATATTTTTTTATATTTCTTCACCTAAATCTGTTTCCTTCCTAACTTAATATTTTGGCTAATTTTAAAACATGTATAAGATTCGAACGCATTTCATCATGAGATAAGTCTTTTGTGGTCGGACGTGCAATCACAATAAAATCTATTGCCGGCAACTCCAATTTTAACTCTTGCAAGATAGCACGGATCTGCCGTTTCACTCGATTTCGCGTTACAGCATTTCCAACTTTTTTACCGACTGACAAACCTACTCGAAAATGTTTTTGACCAGAAGGTTCTAGACGATATACTACGAATTTTCGATTCGCAAAAGAAACACCTTCTTGAAACACTTTTTGAAATTCTCGTTCTTTTTTGACCCGATATTTTTTCTTCATCTAGTTTCCTTCGTTTCTTTTAAATCTATACCTGACAATAATACCATACTTCAAAATAAGGATTCATCCTTATTTGTCAGAAAAATTCCTTAAGAATATCATTTTAGATACAAAAAAAACCACTGACCGGCAGTGGCTTAAGCAGCAAGTACTTTTCTTCCTTTACGACGACGGCTTGCTAATACGCGACGGCCGTTTTTAGTGCTCATGCGTTTACGGAATCCATGAACTTTTTGACGTTTACGTTTATTTGGTTGATAAGTTCTTTTCATTAAAATACACCTCCATAGCTAACATTACATAGACATACCCGAATATTATAACGACTCTCCCCCTACTTTGTCAATCATGAAATGAAAAAGACCAGGCAAGATACCCAGTTTTTCGAATACAAATTGATCAAATGTTAAACGTCTTATTATCGAATCAACAATTTTTTCAAAAAGAAGAGCATCAAAATTGGGCGATTGTCTCAAAATATGGAAGAAATTTTTTATCCACAAAAACTGGGGATAAATCTCTTTTTCCTGTGCAAAACATTTTAGCGAAAAAAAGTTGGATAGATTTTCCAAAAGTTTTTCCCACAAAAATTTAGCACTTGGAAAACTTGTCCACATGGTGGATAAGTTTTGTGCATAACTATCTTCCGTATTTATCTATCAAGGTGCTTTTTTGCTTAGTTTTGTGAATTTGTTAGTGGAAAAAGCAAGGTTTCCACAATTTTTCTACAAGCTGTGAATATATTTTTACGCCTATCTGAATATCTTTTTGTATTTTTATACATTTTGTGGAAAACCAAGAATTTAACTATATTTATTTCTGGTTGTGGAAAACTTTTATAAAAAATGATAAAGTAAGTCTATCTGAATTTTATTAATTAGGAGGCGACTTATTTGACCTCATTGGACAATTTCTGGCAGGAATTGAAGGACAGCTATAAAAATGACCTCAATCCTGCCAGTTATGATGCTTGGGTAGGGACAGCTAAACCCTTAACTTTATCAAATAATCAATTAACTATAGAAGTTACAAGTGATTTACATAAACGTTATTGGGAGAAACATTTAGCCGCAAAAATCGTAGAAATCGGTTTTAAAGTAACCGGAGACGAGATAATGCCATTATTTGTGACTCCAGATGAAGCACCACCTGTCAGCATCGTGGAAAAAGAGGAAACACCAAAATTAGATACAACGAAACGTGCGATGCTCAATCCTAAATACACATTTGATACCTTTGTAATTGGTAAAGGGAACCAGATGGCGCACGCTGCTGCATTAGTTGTTGCTGAAGAACCCGGATCAATTTATAACCCACTTTTTTTCTACGGTGGTGTTGGTCTAGGGAAAACGCACTTGATGCATGCTATTGGCCACCAAATGTTAGCGATCAATCCCAAAGCAAAAGTAAAATATGTTTCTAGCGAGACTTTTGCTAATGATTTCATCAATTCGATTAAAAACAAAACATCGGAAGAATTCAGACAAGAATATCGGAAAGTGGATTTGCTATTAGTTGACGATATTCAATTTTTTGCAGACAAAGAAGCAACTCAAGAGGAATTTTTCCATACTTTTGAAAACTTGTATAACGATAATAAACAGATCGTATTAACTAGTGACCGTCTTCCTAATGAAATTCCTAAACTGCAAGAACGCTTAGTTTCCCGTTTTGCTTGGGGGCTGTCAGTTGATATCACTCCACCGGATTTAGAAACTCGAACAGCTATTTTACGGAAAAAGGCGCAAGCAGAAAATCTTGAGATTCCGGATGATACGTTAAGTTATATTGCGGGACAAATTGATTCAAATATCCGTGAACTTGAAGGTGCTTTGGTACGTGTTCAAGCATTCGCTACAATGAATAGTGCCGATATTACTACCAGTATCGCCGCAGATGCTTTAAAGAGTTTAAAAGGAACTAGCAATGCGCAACTTTCTATCAGTAAAATTCAAGATGAAGTCGCAAAATTCTATCATATTCAAGTAAAAGATTTAAAAGGGAAGAAGCGTGTCAAAGCAATAGTTGTTCCACGCCAAATTGCTATGTACCTATCCCGTGAGATGACGGAAAGCTCCTTACCAAAAATTGGGGCTGAGTTTGGTGGGAAAGATCATACAACTGTTATTCACGCACACGAAAAAATTAGCCAATTAATGAAAAATGATAGCAGTATTCAACAAGAAATTGCAGAAATCAAAAACTTGTTACTTGGATAGCCTGTGGAAATAATGAAAAGAAAAGGTTTATTTATCCACACCTTTTCCACAAGCAATAAGATGATGGCATCAGTCTTTTGTTTCAGTTTTCCACATGATTAACAAGACCTACTACTTTTATTACTTAATTATCTTAAATAAATAAAAGAAATACCTGCGGCTTTCAATGCAACTTAAAAACAAAGCTCATAATATCTGTGATGAGTATCTATTTAAATTAATACGTGACTTGAAAATAAATAAATTAATTGAAAAGGAGTTCCATCATGAAATTTACAATTAATCGTTCTCGCTTCATTCAAGAATTACAAACTGTTCAACGTGCTATTTCAACTAAAACAACTATTCCAATCTTAACTGGGGTAAAAATCGAGTTAAGCAATGAAGGGCTGAACTTGACAGGAAGCAATGCAGATATCTCAATTGAAACTTTTTTAGCCGCTGACGATGAAAAAGCGGAATTACAAATCACAGATTTAGGAACAATTGTTTTGCAGGCTCGTTTTTTTAGTGAAATCATTCGCCGCTTACCAGAAACAACCTTTACATTGGAAGTGCAAGAAAATTACCAAGTGTTGATTACATCTGGTGCAGCTCATTTTACGGTCAATGGATTAGATGCAGACAATTATCCACATCTACCTGTCGTAGAAGAACAAAATCAATTAAAATTACCTGTCCACATGTTGACAAAATTAATTGGAGAAACTGTTTTTTCTGTCTCACAACACGAAAGTCGTCCAATTTTAACAGGGGTTCACTTAACAATGTCGGGTAGCCAGTTATTAGCTGTTGCTACTGACTCTCATCGATTGAGTCAACGAATTGTACCTGTGGAAAATGCAAATAAAGATTTTGATATCGTTATTCCAGGTAAAAGTTTAGTTGAACTTTCTCGCTCATTAACAGATGAAGAAGCAGAAGTTGAAATAAGCATTATGGAAAACCAAGTTCTATTCAAAACACCATCTATGTATTTCTATTCTCGTTTACTTGAAGGAAATTATCCTGATACTAACCGTTTAATTCCAACAAGCTTCAATACAGAGATCACTTTTTCTGTACCAACATTCTTAGCAGCGATCGAACGTGCTTCCTTACTTTCTCATGAAGGCCGTAATAATATTGTTCGTTTAGCTATTGCAGATAATTCAGTTATTCTTTACGGAAACTCACCTGAAATAGGTAAAGTTGAAGAAGAATTAGCTTATGAAAAAGTCAGCGGTGATCCGCTGGAAATTTCATTTAATCCTGATTATATGAAAGATGCTTTGCGCGCTTTTGGTGACATGAGTATCAAGATCCAATTTATTTCAGCGATTCGTCCGTTTACTCTAGAACCAAGTGAAGGGGAAGTATCCTTTATTCAATTGATTACACCAGTGCGGACAAACTAAGAAATCAGTCGAGTTTCACAAGTTTTTTGAAAAATATGAAAAAAATGTGTAAAAACCGCAATTCCGGTAAAAGGTCTTAAAATCGATTTTAAGACCTTTTACTTTTTTTTGAGTGAAATAATTAAAACAGCTTAAAACTGCTTAAAACGAAAAATACAACGAATCAATTTGTTTTATCGATTAAAAAAGGGTATAATAAAATGGTGTTTCTAGCATGAAAATGAGGGATGAATGTGAAACAAAAAATTTTTTTAGAAACAGAGTTCATGACACTTGGTCAGTTATTGAAAGAGATCAATTTGATCTCTAGCGGAGGACAAGCTAAGTGGTTTCTAGCAGAAGAAACAGTATTTGTAGATGGCGAGTTGGAAAATCGCCGCGGCCGAAAGCTCTATCCGGGAATGATGATCGAGATTCCTGAGGTAGGAACTTTTTTTATGGTCAAAAATAAGGAAGAACAAGATGCGGCTGAATAAGCTTGAGTTAAGAAATTACAGAAACTATCAAGAACTTGTCTTGGAATTTCCCAACCGTTTGAATATTTTTCTAGGAGAGAATGCTCAAGGAAAAACCAATCTTTTAGAAAGTATTTACGTTTTAGCCTTAACTCGCAGTCACCGGACCAGCAGCGAACAAGAGTTAATCGGCTGGCAGGATGATTTTGCTCAAATTAAAGGGCGGATTGACCGGGGGACTAGTGAGTTGGAATTAGAGCTATTGCTAACCAAAAAAGGTCGTAAATCTAAAGTTAATCATATCGAGCAGAAAAAATTGAGCAGTTACATAGGTCAATTAAATGTCATTTTATTTGCACCAGAAGATCTTTCGTTAGTGAAAGGTAGTCCGCAGATCAGACGACGATTCATTGATATGGAATTAGGTCAGATTAATCCAGTCTATCTTTATGATTTAGCTCAGTATCAGCAAACTCTAAAGCAGCGGAATCTTTATTTGAAGCAATTATCTGAAAAGAAGCAGACAGATGAAATATATCTGGATATTCTGACAGAACAGCTAGTAGATTTTGGCAGCAAAGTTTTAGCGAACCGTCTGCAATTTGTTAAAAAATTAGAATATTGGTCGAATGACCTTCATGGCAAGATTACGAACCAAAAAGAAGAATTGGCGATCGAATATGAAGCTAGTATTTCGTTAAAAAGTGAAAATGTCGAAGAAATACGTACGGGTTTTCTAAATGAGCTGCAGAAAAACCGCAAACGGGAGATTTTCAAAGGAAATACTTTTTTAGGACCTCATCGAGATGACTTGATATTTAAGGTTAATCAACAAAATGTGCAGACTTATGGATCACAAGGCCAACAGCGCACTACAGCATTAAGTGTCAAATTAGCTGAAATCGATTTGATGAAAGAAGAAACAGGAGAATATCCGATTTTACTATTAGATGACGTCATGAGCGAACTTGATGACAATCGCCAGATTCATTTATTGGAGACTATCGAAAACAAAGTACAGACGTTTTTGACAACGACGACATTGAATCATGTTAAAGGGAAAATGACGGTTCATCCGGATATTTTTTATGTCCATCAAGGACAGATAGAAAGGAAAGAAACGTAAATGACAGAAGAGGAAAAGAGTTTACTAGAACGTGCTCAAGAGTACGATGCCAGTCAGATCCAGGTGTTAGAGGGGTTAGAAGCCGTTCGGAAACGCCCAGGAATGTACATCGGTTCAACAAGCACGGAAGGATTACATCACCTTGTATGGGAAATTGTGGATAATTCTATTGACGAAGCGTTAGCAGGATTTGCCTCACATATTCACGTGGTGATTGAAGAAGATAACAGCATTACTGTCAGTGATGACGGTCGTGGTATTCCAGTAGATATTCAAGCTAAAACTGGACGTCCAGCGGTTGAAACAGTTTATACTATTCTACACGCGGGCGGAAAATTTGGCGGCGGCGGATACAAAGTATCTGGTGGTCTTCACGGTGTGGGGGCTTCCGTTGTTAACGCCTTGTCAAAGACCTTAGATGTTCGTGTTTTCAAAAATGGTAAAATCTATTTCCAAGAATACCGTCGCGGCGCGGTCGTAGACGACTTAAAAGTGATTGGTGAAACAGAAAAACATGGGACAACTGTCCATTTTGTACCAGACACGGAGATTTTCACAGAATCAACAGTTTTCAATTTTGATAAGTTAGCGACTCGTGTACGAGAATTAGCCTTCTTAAACCGAGGCTTAAAAATTTCGATTGAAGATAAACGTGAAGAAAATCCTGTTTTACGTGAGTATCATTACGAAGGCGGGATCAAAAGTTATGTTGAACACTTAAATCATAGTAAAGCGGTCATCTTTGACGAACCTGTTTATGTAGAAGGCGAGCAGCAAGATATTACGGTTGAAGTTGCTATGCAGTATACAGATGGTTATCATACCAATATTTTAAGTTTTGCGAATAATATCCATACTTATGAAGGTGGTACCCATGAATTTGGGTTCAAAACTGCTTTGACGCGGGTGATTAATGATTATGCTCGTAAGCAAAAAATCATGAAAGATAATGATGAAAATCTTTCCGGTGAGGATGTACGTGAAGGTTTAACCGCAGTTATTTCGATTAAACATCCGGAACCACAGTTTGAAGGACAAACAAAAACAAAACTTGGAAATTCTGAAGTTCGAACGGTTACAGACCGGTTGTTTTCAGAGAATTTCTTGAAGTTCTTGATGGAAAACCCATCAGTTGGGCGTCGGATCGTTGAAAAAGGATTGCTGGCTGCTAAAGCACGATTAGCTGCTAAACGTGCTCGTGAAGTAACGCGTCGTAAAGGTGCGTTAGAGATCAGTAATTTACCAGGTAAATTAGCCGATTGCTCAAGTAATGATCCGGAAAAATGCGAATTGTTTATCGTCGAAGGAGATTCTGCCGGCGGTTCAGCAAAACAAGGGCGCAGTCGAGAGTTCCAAGCAATTTTGCCGATCCGCGGGAAAATTTTGAACGTCGAAAAAGCATCGATGGATAAAATTTTAGCTAACGAAGAAATCCGTTCATTGTTTACAGCAATGGGAACTGGTTTTGGTGCAGATTTTGATGTGTCAAAAGCTCGCTATCATAAATTAGTGATTATGACGGATGCCGATGTCGATGGCGCTCATATTCGAACATTGCTACTAACTTTATTCTATCGTTACATGCGTCCAATTGTGGAAGCTGGATATGTTTATATCGCGCAACCGCCATTGTACGGGATAAAACAAGGAAAGAACATTACTTATATCCAACCAGGTAAGAACGCTGAAGAAGAATTAGCACAAAAAATGTCTGAATTACCTGCGACACCAAAACCAAACGTTCAACGTTACAAAGGTTTAGGTGAAATGGATGATCATCAATTGTGGGAAACTACGATGGACCCAGACAATCGTTTGATGTTAAGAGTCAGTGTCGATGACGCGATCGAAGCCGATCAAGTTTTTGAAATGCTGATGGGTGATCGAGTAGAACCACGCCGCGCGTTTATTGAAGAAAATGCGCACTATGTTAAAAACTTGGATATTTAGTGAGGATGTCAGTTTCTCTTACTCGTTTACGTTTTTAGAGAAATGATATACGTGGCGAGAAACAGACTCATTTTTCGGTTTTTGAAAAATGAATACATTAATACGAGATAGGAGGATCAATTTGGAAGATCGAAGAGAGAATATACATGACGTCAATCTAACCAGTGAAATGCGAGAATCCTTCATTGATTATGCAATGAGCGTTATTGTGGCACGTGCTTTACCAGATGTACGAGACGGATTGAAGCCTGTTCACCGTCGAATTTTATATGGAATGAATGAATTAGGAGTTACTCCAGATAAACCACATAAAAAATCGGCACGTATCGTTGGGGATGTAATGGGTAAGTATCACCCCCACGGTGACAGTGCAATTTATGAATCAATGGTGCGGATGGCTCAATCATTCAGCTATCGCAACATGTTAGTAGATGGTCACGGGAACTTTGGTTCTGTCGATGGCGATGGAGCTGCGGCGATGCGTTATACCGAGGCTCGCTTAAGTAAGATCGCTATGGAAATGTTACGGGATATCAATAAAGATACCGTTGATTTTCAAGGAAACTATGATGACAGTGAATCAGAACCAGTAGTATTGCCAGCACGTTTTCCGAATTTATTAGTTAATGGGGCAACGGGTATCGCAGTTGGGATGGCCACTAATATCCCGCCTCATAACTTAAGAGAAGTGACAGCTGGAATTGAACTGTTAATGGAAAATCCTGAGGCGACAACTCAAGATTTAATGGAGTGCATCCCAGGTCCAGATTTCCCAACGGGCGGTTTAGTCATGGGGAAATCAGGTATCCGTCGGGCATATGAGACAGGTAAAGGTTCAATCACTGTTCGTGCGAAAATCGAAATTGAAGAGCAAAAGAACGGTAAAGAACGTATCCTCGTCAGTGAATTGCCATACATGGTCAACAAAGCAAAATTGATCGAACGTATTTCTGAATTGCATAGAGATAAAAGAATCGAGGGTATCACGGATCTGCGAGATGAATCTTCTCGTGAAGGTATGCGAATTGTTATAGAAGTTCGCCGCGATGTCAGTGCCTCAGTCATTTTGAACAATTTATACAAAATGACATCCTTGCAAACTTCGTTTAGTTTCAATATGCTGGCGATTGAAAATGGTGTTCCTAAAATTTTAAACTTGAAGCAAATACTGGAAAACTATATTGAGCACCAGAAAATAGTTATTACTCGTCGAACAGTCTTTGATAAGAAAAAAGCTGAAGCACGTGCGCATATCTTAGAAGGTTTACGTATTGCTTTGGATCATATTGATGAGATTATTGCAACGATCCGAAATTCGGCTTCTGATGATATCGCAAAAGCTACATTGATCGAACGATTTGAATTATCTGATCGTCAAGCGCAAGCAATCTTAGATATGCGTCTGCGCCGTTTAACAGGCTTAGAGCGTGAGAAAATCGAGAATGAATACCAAGAGCTGTTGAAGACGATCAGTGACTTAGAAGACATTCTAGCGCGTCCTGAGCGTGTAGAAGAAATCATTCGGGCTGAGTTAGCAGAAGTTGCCGGAAAATTCGGTGATGATCGCCGAACAGAATTATTAATCGGTGAAGTATTAAGTCTTGAAGATGAGGACTTGATTGAAGAAGAAGATATCGTTATTACTCTAACAAATAATGGTTATATTAAACGAGTTGCCTCAACCGAATTCCGCGCACAACGTCGTGGCGGCCGCGGTGTTCAAGGTATGGGTATTCACGATGATGATTTCGTGAAAAACTTAATCTCTTGTTCGACTCATGATACACTGCTGTTCTTTACTAACAGCGGCCGAGTCTATCGAGCAAAAGGTTACGAAGTACCGGAATATGGTCGGACAGCCAAAGGGATTCCAATTATTAACTTGCTGGGGATTGACTCAAATGAAACGATCCAAGCTGTAATTTCAGTTAATGGACAGGCAGAAGATGGACATTTCCTATTCTTCGTTACGAAAAAAGGGACGGTTAAACGAACGACTGTTACAGCCTTTTCAAACATTCGTGCTAATGGTTTGATTGCAATCGGACTTCGCGAAGGCGATGAATTAGTTAACGTCATGTCAACGGAAGGCGACGAAACGATTATTATCGGTACTCACAATGGCTACTCGGTAACGTTTAAAGAAGAAGCTGTTCGTGATATGGGTCGTACAGCAAGCGGTGTTCGCGGAATTCGCTTGCGCGAAGAAGATTACGTTATCGGATCAGCTGTATTAAAAGAAGATCAAGAAGTTTTAGTCATTACCGAAAAAGGTTACGGTAAACGTACAAGAGCCACTGAGTACCCAATCAAAGGTCGGGGTGGTAAAGGTATCAAGACGGCTAATATCAAAGATAAGAACGGACCATTAGCTGGTTTGACTACTGTTGACGGCGACGAAGACATTCTATTGATTACAAACAAAGGTGTTATTATCCGTTTCAATGTTGGTGGAGTTTCACAAACAGGACGCGCTACCTTAGGTGTTCGACTAATGAAAATGGAAGAAAACACAAAAGTCGTGACAATGGCGATTGTTGATAAAGAAGTCGAAGATGCTGAAACAATTGAGACTGATGAAGTCGCTGAAGAAAAACCAAATGATACTGAAGAATAAAAAGTTTTGAAGGCTGGGAGCAATCCCAGTCTTTTTTCGTAACTTAGAGTAAAGAAACATTTGATTTTTGTAGGACGATTATGTATAATGAATATTTGTGAGTAGTCTATATATTTTTAGATCGCTCTCCTTGCTCTTAAAAAAGTTAAGAGCCTTATAGTCCATAGGGCTGTCTCTTATACACATCTAGATGTGTATAAGAGACAGGTAGTCTATATATTTTTAGATCGCTCTCCTTGCTCTTAAAAAAGTTAAGAGCCTTATAGTCCATAGGGAGGTGAAAATCAATGAGTCAAAACACGAAGTATGAAATCACATACATCATTCGTCCGAACATTGATGAAGAAGCAAAAACTGCTTTAGTAGAACGTTTCGATACAATCTTGAAAGATAATGGAGCAGAAATTATCGATTCAAAAGATTGGGAAAAACGCCGTTTCGCTTACGAAATGAACGGATTCCGTGAAGGCATCTACCATATCGTCAATGCAACTGCGCCAACAACAGCTAGCGCAGTTAACGAATTCGATCGTCTTGCAAAAATCAACGACGATATTATTCGTCACATGATTGTTAAGATTGAAGAATAATTGTTTCACGTGAAACAATTGACGAGAAGGGAGCTGGCTTTACTTTGATTAATAATGTTGTACTAGTTGGTCGTTTAACAAAAGATCCTGATTTACGTTACACCGCAAATGGTACTGGTGTTGCAACGTTTACCTTGGCAGTGAATCGTAATTTTACGAATCAAAGCGGAAATCGCGAAGCAGACTTTATCAACTGTGTGATTTGGCGGAAATCAGCTGAGTCTTTAGCTAATTATGCACGTAAGGGAACTCTTTTAGGTGTGACTGGCCGTATCCAAACAAGAAATTATGAAAATCAGCAAGGACAACGTGTCTATGTGACAGAAGTTGTTGCTGAAAACTTCCAATTATTGGAATCTCGCACTGCGAGTGAGCAACGTCAACAGAACCCAGGTTCTACTGATAGCTTCCAAGGTAGCGGGGGGAATAATTTTAACAACAGTAATAATCAGTCCTCTCAGTCAGCAAAGAACACTATGCCTGACTTCGATCGAGATTCAGATCCATTTAGTGGGTCCTCAATCGACATTTCAGATGATGATTTACCATTCTAACAATTGAATAGGAGGGAAACGGAATGGCACAACAAAGAAGAGGTCGCAAACGTCGTAAAGTTGACTATATTGCTGCTAATCATATCGAATACATCGATTATAAAGATATCGAATTATTGAAACGTTTCATCAGCGAACGTGGTAAAATTTTACCTCGTCGTGTAACTGGAACAAGCGCTAAAAACCAACGTAAATTAACGATCGCTATCAAACGCGCACGTATTATGGGCTTATTAGCATTCGTTTCTGAAGAATAAAATGTAATTTTAAAAGAGACTTCATTTTTGAAGTCTCTTTTTTTTGTTTCACGTGAAACATTCAAGAAAGTCGCTTGTAAAGACAGTGTGTGATAAAATTACACTGTTAGTCTATCTGATCTGTATGCTGAAATTAAAGTATATTTACTATAGAAAGGATAAGCAAAAAAGAATTAGGAGGTTATAAATGAAAAAGAATCTTCGGATTAAAGGGTCTTTTTTCTTTTTCTGTTTACTACTGATTCAATTAGCCGCAATATTCTTGTTGCCTTTCACTGCTGTAACAGCAGGAATTGTTATCTTAATCGACCTTTCATTATGGATGTATATGATTGCTTTGCGTAATCGTATTGAGATTAGTAATCAGCAAAAAATCCAATATGCTTCTCATCGTGCTCAAGAAGCCTTAGATTATGTATCCGTTGAAATGCCGGTGGGGATTATTACTTGGGATGATAACAATACATTCACTTGGACTAATCCAGCAATCACAGAGAGTGTTCAACAATTGACGAAAGATGATCAACAAGACATGATCAATGAATTGCTGCAGCGAGCCGAAAAAGGTAAAAACATTTATAAAATAGACAACATTCTTTATCACTTTGATTTAAATCTTGAAAAACGGGTTGTTTATCTGATTGACGTTACTAAAGAATACACACTGGAAAATAAGGAAAAGCAGCAACAAGCAGTTGTCGGGATACTCTCCGTTGATAATTACGATGACGTAATTGATCGTCGAGACGATAAAGAAGTATCCAATCTAAATTCTTTTATTACTACGATCATCTCTGACTGGATGGATTCGTATCGGATATTTTATAAACGTGTGAATGCAGAGCGATTCTTTCTATTTGGTCGCTATGATGATTTGGAAAAAATGATTGAAAATAATTTTGATTTACTAGAACATATTCGAGTATCAGCTGAGAAGCAAGATATGCTGATCACTATAAGTATGGGAATCAGTTATGGTACTGAATCCTTAGAAGTGATCGGAGATGAGGCGCAAAACAACTTAGATATTGCGCTGGTTCGCGGTGGAGATCAAGTCGTTGTAAAGAATGCAGCAGAGGGAAAGAAGCCGGTCTTCTACGGTGGTAATTCTGCGAGCGCTGCAAAGCGGACGAGAGTACGTTCACGAGCGATGTCAACAGCTTTGAAAAATGTCTTTAATCAAACTGGCAATGTATTTGTTATGGGACATCGTTTTCCTGATATGGATGCGATTGGTTCGGCCTTTGGTGTTGCCTGTTTAGCCCGATACCATGATAAAAAAGTTCGAATTGTCATCAATGAAGAAGAGACTATTCCCGATGTGGAACGTTGCTTGGAAGAGATTCATCAAAATGGTGAACTGGAAAATCTTTTGATTTCTCCTGAAGCGGCTAAGAAACAACGTAAAGCGGGAGATTTGTTAGTTATGGTTGATTACCATCGACCATCGTTATCGATTGACCAAGAATTATATGAGCAATTTGAAAATATTGTAATTATTGATCATCATCGAAGAGGGGATGAATTTCCGGATAATTCATTATTGACCTATATCGAGTCTTCCGCATCTTCAGCTTCGGAATTAGTAACTGAACTGATTCAATTTGAAAGCAACGAGCAACAAAAAATGAGTAAGATGGAAGCAACGCTGCTGTTAGCAGGGATTACTGTCGACACCAAGAATTTTGCAGTTCGGACGACTGCTCGAACATTCGATGTAGCTAGTTATTTAAAGACTTGTGGAGCAGATGCATCTTTAGTACAATACTTATTGAGTACCGATATTCAGTCTTATTTGGAAATCAGTAAATTAGTAGGCGAGAGTGATTATGTCAGAGACGATATCGTTGTGGCTACTGGGACTGAGGATCAAAAGTATGACAGTGTAACAGCGGCTAAGACAGCCGATACATTGTTATCAATGGTGGATATCAATGCTGCTTTTGTAATCATAAAGCGAACTGATGGAGTAATAGCTATTAGTGCACGCAGTTCTGGGACTATTAATGTCCAGCGGGTGATGGAGGTATTAGGCGGTGGCGGTCACTTTACGAATGCTGCGACCCAATTGGAGAATAGTACGATTGCTGAAGCAAAGCAACGGTTATTAGAGGCCATTAATAAACAGTTAACGGAGGGGACAGTAGAATGAAAGTAATTTTTTTACAAGATGTTAAAGGTAAAGGAAAAAAGGGAGATATCAAAGAAGTCCCAACAGGTTATGCACAAAATTACTTATTAAAGAACCATTTGGCGAAGGAAGCGACGAAAAGCAGTATCTCGGAATTGAGCGGACAAAAGAAAGCTCAAGATAAAAAGGCTGCTGAAGTTTTAGCGGAAGCCAAAAAATTAGCAGATTTCTTAGCAAAAGAAGAAACAGTTGTAGAAATCAAAGCCAAAGGCGGCGAAGATGGACGGTTGTTTGGTTCAATCCCATCTAAGCAAATTGCTGAAGGTTTGAAAAAACAGTATGATCTAAAAATCGATAAACGCAAAATTGAATTAGAAAATCCAATTCGCACACTTGGTTATACAAAGGTTCCCGTAAAACTTCATACAGAAGTTGAAGGAATCATTAAAGTGCACGTGGTGGAAGAATAATTTATTTAAGCAAATAATTACAAGAGAGTATGAGAGTTCTTGAAATTAAGAGAATTCCTCATACTCTTTGTTGTATTTAACAGGCAGATTTTGTAAAATAGATGGACGAAGAGGAGCGTAAAAAGACATGAGCGAAATGTTACAAGATCGTGTGCCACCCCAAAGTATTGAAGCCGAACAAGCGACCTTAGGCTCTATTTTTTTGGAGACTGATGCTTTGATTACGGCCATGGAGTACATAGTTCCAGAAGACTTTTATCGTCGTGGTCATCAACTGATTTTCCGTGGAATGATCCAATTAAATGATCGTAATGAAGCGATCGACGTAGTGACGGTTAAAGAGTTGCTGGAACAGCAAAATCAGCTGGAAGATGCTGGTGGTTTAAGCTATTTATCTGAGCTTGCTTTGAGCGTTCCGACAGCAGCTAATGTAGGTTATTATGCCAAAATCGTAGAAGAGAAATCGTTATTGCGAAATTTGATCCAAACGGCTACGAATATCGTAACCCAAGGTTTTGAGCAAGGAGACGACGTACAGACGATTTTAGATGCTGCCGAGCGGAATATCATGGAAGTATCAGAACGTCGCAATAAGAGCGGTTTTTTGACCATTAGTGAGGTATTAAATACCGCAATAGAAAATATTGACCAACTAGCAAGAAATGATGAAGAGATCACGGGCTTACCGACAGGCTATGCGGCATTAGATAAAATGACTGCTGGGTTACAATCGGAAGAATTGATCATTTTAGCGGCTCGTCCAGCGGTAGGGAAAACAGCCTTTGCTTTGAATATTGCCCAAAACGTTGGAACGAAGACAGATAAAGCTGTCGCTATTTTCAGTTTGGAAATGGGTGCCGAATCATTGGTTAACCGGATGCTGTGTGCAGAAGGATCAATTGAAGCGAGTCATCTGCGAACAGGTCAGCTGTCTGAAGAAGAATGGCAAAACTTGATCGTAGCAATGGGGAGCTTATCGCGAGCAAATATTTATATTGACGACACACCAGGGATCAAGGTGTCTGAGATTCGGGCAAAATGTCACAAGCTGGCAAAAGAAAAAGGCAATCTTGGGCTGATCCTGATCGACTATTTGCAATTGATTGAAGGAACAGGTCGAGAAAACCGCCAACAAGAAGTATCTGAAATTTCACGTCAATTGAAGAAATTAGCGAAGGAATTAAAAGTACCAATTATTGCATTGTCACAGCTTTCTCGTGGGGTTGAACAACGTCAGGACAAGCGTCCAGTTTTAAGTGATATTCGTGAATCGGGTTCCATCGAGCAAGATGCCGACATCGTAGCCTTTTTATATCGTGATGATTATTATGACCGTGAAGGCGAAGAAGAGGAAGAATCGATCGCAAACCGAAACATCATTGAAGTCATTATTGAGAAGAACCGGAGCGGGGCACGAGGCACGGTGGAGCTGCTCTTTATTAAGGAATACAATAAATTCTCTTCTTTATCACCCAGAGAGGATTTTTAGCGCAAGTCTTGAACTTGCGTCTTTTTTTGCAGTTTTTTATCATTATAAAAAATAATGTTCGTGATTTACCCCGTTTTTATAATCTTTATATTTTAATATTCGAATTTTCATTGAAGTATAGCGTTATTCTTGATACAATGGTTCAGGATTAAATAAAAATAAATGAGGTGTTCAGATGTCATCTGTAGTAGTTGTAGGGACGCAGTGGGGCGATGAAGGTAAAGGAAAAATCACGGATTTTTTGAGTGAGAATGCAGAAGTCATTGCTCGTTACCAAGGTGGAGACAATGCAGGTCATACAATCAAATTTGACAATGAAACATATAAATTGCACTTGATTCCTTCTGGGATTTTCTACAAAGAAAAAACCAGTGTCATTGGAAACGGTGTCGTGGTCAATCCGAAATCATTAGTAACGGAATTAGCCTATTTACATGAACGCGGGATCACAACAGAGAACTTACGTATTTCTGATCGTGCGCATGTCATCTTGCCTTACCATATCAAATTGGATCAATTGCAAGAAGATGCAAAGGGCGAAAACAAAATCGGGACAACCATTAAAGGGATTGGACCAGCTTATATGGATAAAGCAGCTCGTGTCGGTATCCGGGTAGCTGATTTATTAGACAAAGAAATTTTTGAAGAACGCCTGAAGATCAATCTAGAAGATAAAAATCGTCAATTCGTCAAAATGTTTGATGATGAAGCGATGGACTTTGATGATATTTTTGAAGAGTATTACGAGTACGGACAACAAATCAAACAATACGTGACGGATACTTCTGTTATCTTGAACGATGCGTTAGATCAAGGCAAACGTGTGCTGTTTGAAGGTGCTCAAGGGGTTATGCTGGATATCGACCAAGGAACGTATCCATTTGTTACCTCGTCTAACCCAGTTGCCGGCGGTGTCACTATCGGTAGTGGTGTAGGACCAGCGAAAATCGATAAAGTCGTGGGTGTATGTAAAGCTTATACATCACGTGTCGGCGATGGACCTTTCCCAACAGAACTATTTGATGAAGTAGGCGGTCAAATTCGTGAAGTGGGTCGTGAATATGGAACGACAACAGGGCGTCCGCGTCGTGTTGGCTGGTTTGACTCTGTGGTAATGCGTCATTCAAAACGAGTTTCAGGGATTACCAATCTTTCTCTAAATTCGATCGATGTTTTGAGTGGATTAGAAACGGTTAAAATCTGTACTGCTTATGAATTAGATGGAGAATTGATCTATCATTACCCAGCAAGCTTGAAAGAATTGAATCGCTGCAAGCCTGTTTATGAAGAATTGCCTGGCTGGAGCGAAGATATTACGGGATGTCGTGATTTAGCAGATCTACCGGCAAATGCGCGGAATTATGTCCGTCGTGTTTCTGAGCTTGTAGGGGTGCGCATCTCAACCTTCTCCGTTGGACCAGATCGGACGCAAACTAACATTTTGGAAAGTGTTTGGGCGCAAATCTAACATATTATGGGACAAGCAACCAATTATCTAGTAAAATAGATTTACTATTAAGCGGGTATTTGGAGGATTTTAAAATGTATCAGATTCTGACAGATTCATGTTGCGATGTGCCTTATGAATTATTAGCTGAAAACAACGTTGATTTTATTTCGATGTACGTAACAGTAGATGGAACGGAATTCGCCGATGACTTGGGGCGCAGCTTTAAGATCGATGATTTTTATAAACAAATCAAAGAGGGCGCGATGCCAACAACATCACAGGTTAATGTTGGCCGATATGTGGAATTTTTCCGCAGCTATGCCGAAAAGAATATTCCGATTTTGTATATTTGCTTCTCTTCTGGAATGAGCGGTTCTTATCAAAGTGCCCTGCAAGCAGTTGAGCTTTTGAAAGAGGACTTACCTGAGGCGGAAGTCTATGTGGTGGACTCTTTGGCTGCCAGCGGCGGTGAAGGGCTGATGGTCTATGAAGCAGCTCAGAAGCAGCAAGCAGGCATGTCTTTGACTGATCTCTATCAATGGCTAGAAGAAAACAAACTAACGTATCATCACTGGGTAACGGTTGATGATCTGAACCATCTGCAACGAGGCGGACGTATCTCTAAAACGAGTGCAGCGATTGGCGGCTTGATGAACATCAAACCAATCATTACTGTCGATGTTGAAGGGAAGCTGCAAAATGTCGAAAAAGTCCGCGGACGCAAAAAAGCGTTGCAGCTCGTCGCTGACAAAATCAGTGAAGCGACAACCGATCCGACAAATCAAACGATTTTTATCACAACGAGTGCCGATCAAGCAGGTGCTGAAGAAGTGAAGCGTCATTTAGAAGAGAGCATCCAACCAAAAGAGATTCGGATTTTTCCATTGGGAACAACGATCTCGAGTCATACTGGTTTAGGGTGTATCGCAGTCTTTACTCGCGGTGAAAAACGAGATTAATAAAAAAACGAGGAAATCAAATTGATTTCCTCGTTTTTTATTGTTCTTTTTGCTGACTAAAGCCGCGAATCAACTCGATCAATTGACCGCGAAGCGTTGAATCTAGCACTTGTTCACGTTGAACCAGTGAAATCATAAAAGTAGGCTGCGGCTGATCCGTAATCGGGATCATGACCAAATTGTCTTCTGGCGAGATCGCAAGTTCTGTTAAAAAACCGATGCCGATCTGCTCGCGAATCATCCCTTTTAAAATATTCAAATTACTATTTTGATAAATAATTTGCGGTTCGAAATGGGCTTGCTGCGCCATTTTTTTAAAGGCGGTCGGGTGAACGTAGTGTTCATTCAATAAGACGAAGGGTTCATCTTTTAATTCGGAAAAGGAGATCTCTTTGCGTTTGGCCAACGGATGATTGGGACTAACGACGATCATAAATCTTTTTTCGATCAAAATTTCACTAGTCAAATCATCATCGCGGATGGGCTGCGTCGAACCAAGCAAGGCAAGATCTATCTTCCCGCGGCGCAAAAGTCCGTAAAGGTCCCTTGATCCGCCATCTACTAAGTGAATATGGCTCATCAAATCATTTTTAAAAAGATAGGAAGAAAGTTTAGGAAAGTAAAAGTTTCCGATAATAGGCGGCAACCCGAAGTCTAACGTGTCTTCTTTTAAGCGATCGATCTCAGTGACCGCAATCGTTACCTCTTTTAAAATATTTGAGATGTGGCGGGAAAGAACGATCCCGGCTTGTGTAATAATCAATTGTTTGTGTGATTGGTCGCGATAAACGAGTTCTGCTCCCAGTTCGTCCTCTAGCCGTTTTACGGCATAGGTGATCGTGGGCTGGCTGACGTGAAAGGCATTTGCTACCTTGGTAAAACTCTTTTCGCGCACCAAACGTTGGAAGTATTCTAAGTCTTTAAAGTTCATAATCGTCTCCTCTTGTGAAAACAGATTATCATATAAATAAAATTTATCCTAAGCTTTTGTTTTGACTATAGTTTGCGAAAGCGCGTATTCTCCTAGTTGTACTCAATAAGGAGGAGAACATTATGAAAGGATTCGAAATTTTAAATAACCCATTTTTAAATAAAGGAACCGCATTTACAAAAGAAGAACGGAAGCACTATGGTTTGACCGGTATGCTGCCAGCTAAAGTTCAAACCTTGGAAGAGCAGGCTGAACAAACATATGGACAATATCAAAGTAAAACCAGCAATTTGGAAAAGCGTTTATTCTTAATGGAAATCTTCAACACGAATCGCACCTTGTTTTATAAATTAATGGGACAGCATGTCGTAGAATTTATGCCGATCGTTTATGATCCAACGGTAGCAGATTCAATTGAACAATATAATGAATTATTCGTTGAACCGCAGGATGCCGCATTTATTTCAATCGATGATCCGGAAAGTATCAAGGAAAGCTTGCAGAATGCAGCTGCTGGGCGTGACATCCGATTGATCGTTGTGACGGATGCAGAAGGTATCTTAGGGATCGGCGATTGGGGTGTCAACGGAGTCGATATCGCGATCGGTAAATTGATGGTCTACACTGCAGCTGCAGGTATCAACCCAGCTCAAGTTTTGCCAGTATCGATCGATGCCGGTACAAACAATCAAGAATTATTGAATGATCCATTATATTTAGGAAACAAACATGAACGTATCTATGGCGATAAGTATTACGAAGTGATCGATCAATTTGTGGAAGCTGTAGAAGAATTATTCCCTGAAGTATTGCTGCACTGGGAAGACTTCGGCCGCTCCAACGCAGCGAATATCTTAGAAAAATATCAAGACAAGATCACAACTTTTAATGATGACATCCAAGGAACTGGGATCGTTGTTTTAGCAGGGGTCTTAGGTGCCTTGAACATCTCACAAGAAGACTTGACGAAACAGACAGTGATGACCTTTGGTGCCGGAACTGCAGGTGTTGGGATCGCCAACCAATTGTTAGATGAAATGAAACGCCAAGGACTATCTGAAGAGGAAGCTCGCAAACATTTCTATATGGTAGATAAGCAAGGCGTTTTGTTTGAAGATACAGAGGACTTAACTTCTGGTCAAAAAGCTTTTGTCCGTCAACGCAGCGAATTTTCAAATGCGGATGAATTGACGAACTTAACCGCCGCAGTCAAGGCGATCCATCCTACGATTATTATAGGTACTTCGACTCAGCCAGGTGCCTTTACCGAAGAGATTGTACGCGAACTAGCCGCTAATACAGAGCGTCCAATTATTTTCCCATTGTCGAATCCAACGAAATTAGCAGAAGCAACCGCAGAAGACCTAATTAAATGGACAGACGGAAAAGCATTGATTGGAACAGGAATTCCTGCTGATGACGTAAAATACAACGGTGTCACTTACCAAATCGGCCAAGCCAACAATGCGTTAATGTATCCCGGTTTAGGACTTGGTATCATTGCTTCAACCGCAACCCGCGTCAATGGTGAAATGCTGTCGCAGGCTAGTCATGCGCTAGGCGGAATTGTTGATACAAGCAAACCAGGTGCCGCAGTCTTGCCGCCAGTATCAAAATTGACGGAATTCTCTCAAACGATCGCGGAAGTTGTTGTGAAAAGCGTTGTTGATCAAAAATTAAACAAAGAAGAAATCAAGGACATCAAACAGGCTGTAGAAGATATGAAATGGTATCCAGAATATCAACCGCTTGATGCTGACTAAAAGGGGAGGAATAAAAGATGATTTTCTTTCAATCGATCCAAAGTGTTTTAAGCATCATTATTATGATTGCTTTAGGTTATATCTTGAAAAGACAAGGTTGGTTTGATGAAAGCTTTGGCAAAAGTATTTCGTCATTGATCACACGCGTGGCGCTGCCAGCCTCCATCTTTGTATCAGTCCTAAAGAACTTAACGAAAGAAAGCTTGTTCCAGCTATCGGGCAGCCTGATCTACCCGGTTGGGGCGGTTATTATTTCTTACATTTTGGCCTACGCACTAGTCAAAATTTTGAAGATTCGTCCAGGACGCCGCGGAATATTCATGAACGCGGTAGTTAATGCCAATACGATCTTCATCGGTTTGCCTTTAAACATCGCCTTGTTCGGTGAGAAATCCTTGCCATATTTCTTGGTTTATTATGTGACGAACACCGTTTCTACTTGGGCTTTTGGGGTGTTCTTGATCTCGAATGATGATCCGACCAAAGTCAAAGGCGAAAGCAAAGCTAAATTGAACTGGAAGAAATTACTGCCGCCGCCATTATTAGGATTTATCGTAGCGATCATCTTCTTATTGGTAGGGATTCCTGTGCCAAGCTTTATCAATGCTACGCTTGGTTATGTAGGCAGCATCGTTACACCATTATCGCTGCTTTATATCGGGATCGTTTTATACGATGCTGGGTTGAAGAGTATTCGCTTTGACCGTGATACGGTCGTCGCTTTGCTGGGACGTTTCGTCTTGGCACCAGCTGTATTGATCGCATTAATCGCGCTTGGATCAAATGCGTTTGGAGCCAGCCTCGCACCGCTGTTGAAACAAACCTTGATCGTACAATCGGCGACACCGATGCTGGCGGTATTGCCAATTTTAGCTAACGAGGCGCATGGTGACGTTAAATACGCGACGAACTTGGTAACAACGAGTACCGTTTTGTTCGTGATCGTTGTACCGATCTTGATGGAACTTGTTCAATTCATTTAATTTGCTTCCCCAATAGAAAAAGCATCCGCGATTTTTTCTCTCGCGAATGCTTTTTTTTAATACAATTTACTTAATTGCTTTTGTACTTCTGGATTTTCTAAGAATTCATCGTAGGTTGTTTCTGCACGGTCAACCACGCCATTCTCAGAAATAGCGATGATGCGGTTAGCGATCGTTTGGATGAATTGGTGGTCATGAGAGGCGAATAAAAGCGAACCTTTATAGGCGATCAGACCATCATTCAACGCGGAGATCGATTCTAAGTCTAAGTGATTGGTTGGATCATCCAACACTAAGACGTTTGATTTTGACAGCATCAGTTTTGACAGCATGCAACGAACTTTTTCGCCACCGGATAAGACATTGACGGGCTTCATTACTTCGTCGCCAGAAAACAGCATCCGACCTAAGAAGCTGCGTAAGAAGGTGTTGTCATCTTCTTCCTTGCTGGCATATTGACGCAGCCAGTCAAGGATCGGCATTTTGCTGTCGAATTCTTTGGTTGTATCTTTTGGCAAGTAAGCCTGACTCGTCGTTACTCCCCAACGAATCGTTCCTGTATCAGGCTTGAGATCACCCATGATGACTTTGAATAAGGTTGTCGTTACTAAGTCGCTTTCGGCAATGAAGGCCACTTTGTCGTCACGATTCAAGGTGAAAGAGATATTGTCTAAAATCTTCTTGCCGTCGATCGTCACACTGACATTATCGACTTGCAGTAAATCGTTCCCGATTTCCCGTTCTGGTTTAAACTGAACAAATGGGTAGCGGCGCGAAGACGGCTGGATATCATCCAATGTGATCTTATCCAGCATTTTCTTACGAGAAGTCGCTTGTTTTGATTTCGACGCGTTGGCGCTGAAACGAGCGATAAATTCTTGCAGTTCTTTGATTTGTTCTTCTTTTTTAGCATTTTGCTGTGATTGCAATTTTGTTGCTAACTGGCTTGATTCCAACCAGAAGTCATAGTTTCCGACGTATAATTTGATTTTCCCGAAATCGAGGTCGGCCATGTGGGTACACACTTTGTTTAAGAAGTGGCGGTCATGGGATACGACGATGACGGTATTTTCAAAGTTGATCAAAAATTCTTCCAACCAGTTGATTGATTGGATATCTAGTCCGTTTGTTGGTTCGTCTAATAAGAGCACGTCTGGTTTGCCGAAAAGTGATTGTGCTAGCAAGACTTTCACTTTTTGACCAGCCGTCAGTTCGCTCATTTTAACTTGGTGCAGGTCTTCAGGAATATTCAACCCCTGCAGCAATACTGCTGCTTCAGGTTCGGCTTCCCAACCATCAAGTTCGGCGAATTCGCCTTCTAGTTCTGCTGCGCGAATACCGTCTTCGTCAGAAAAATCTTCCTTCATATAAATGGCGTCTTTTTCCTGCATGACTTGGTATAAGCGTTCGTGGCCCATGATGACTGTTTCAAGAACGGTATATTCTTCAAAGTCAAAATGGTTTTGTTTTAACACGGCCATCCGTTCGTTTGGTCCTAAAGTAACCGAACCGGTAGAAGGTTGGATATCGCCTGCTAAAATCTTAATAAAGGTTGATTTACCGGCGCCATTTGCACCGATCAACCCGTAACAATTGCCGGGAGTGAATTTAATATTTACGTCATCAAATAATTTACGGTCAGGAAACTGTAAACTAACGTCACTTACTGTAATCAATGATTTTCCTCACTTTATCAATATTGGCTCAGAGCCTCTCTGCATTATATCGGGGAACATCTGAAGTTTCAAGTCAACCGTTAAGAATTTACTTGGGAATTAAAATAGGATAGACTTGGCATTGAAGGGATGTGCCAGTATGATCGGGATAATTATCGCGACCCATGACCATTTAGCGGACAGTCTGTTAGACACGGCTGAGTCCATCTTAGGTGAGCAAAGCTGTGTGGAAACATTAAACATCGAGCCGGGAGCTACAGGTCTGCAGGAAAAAATTGAGGATTTCGCCAAGGAGTTGTTAACGAAAGTTGATGAGCTTGTTTGGCTGGTAGATATGTTTGGCGG
This sequence comes from Enterococcus sp. 3H8_DIV0648, assembly GCF_002140655.1. Taxonomy (NCBI): domain Bacteria; kingdom Bacillati; phylum Bacillota; class Bacilli; order Lactobacillales; family Enterococcaceae; genus Enterococcus; species Enterococcus sp. 3H8_DIV0648. The sequence goes on from NZ_NGLG01000001.1 coordinate 2,860,329, forward strand.
TACACCATTTCGCTACGCCAGCTTTTGTGTAGTGAATGATTCGCGTCAGTCTTTAGTGACAGGCGTGAATTTGCCGATGCTCTTGCAGGCTTTAGTCAATCGCGAGCTGCCGGCGGAGGATTTGACGAAACAATTGGAACTAGAAGCGAAACAGACGATTCGGAGAATGTAAAAAGGTTGCGCCAAAAATATTTGGCACAACCTTTTTTCGATCTATTTTAGTAGTTCACGTAAAGTAGGCATGTCGTGGACTTGATATTTTTCTTTGAAGGCCTTGATTTGTTCTGCTGAGAATTTTTCTGGTTCTAATTCTAGTGCTTCAACAGGTAAAGGTCGTTCGTCCTTGATCTTAACATCGATCACGATAGGTCGTTTGCTGGCTTTGGCGGCTGTGAAAGCTGGTTCTAATTGACTGTACTCAGTGATCGTGAAGCCATCAGCTCCTAACGCTTCGCCAACTTTTCCGAAGTCCGCACCTTCAAGGAAAACACCGAATTTTTGTTGTTCAGTATCTTCTTGTTCGGCTTCGATGAACCCAAAGGCCTCATTTGAGAAGACCACGTTGATGATCGGCAAGTTGTATTTTACTTGAGTGATGATGTCTTGCATCTGCATGGCAAAGCCACCATCTCCGCTGAAGGTAAAGACTTGTTTTTCTGGATAGGTCAATTGGGCGGCAATTCCGCCTGGCACACCATTTCCCATGGTTGCGAACCAGCCAGAGGTCGTAAATTGCTGCTCGCCGTTCATTTCCAGATGACGAATGGCATTCAAGGTAACATTACCGACATCGGCAACATATACCGCATCTTTTTCTGCGATCCGATTGATTTCTTTAAAGACCGGCTCTGCTCGTAGCGGTGTTGAATCATCATTATAGAAGCCCTTGCGCCAAGCGTGCCAGTTACGAATATTTTCTTGATTTGCTTTCAACCAAGCATCCGCAGGACGTGCTTGTCCAAGTTCGACCCAGCGGCGCAGTGCAGTCGCACCATCACCTAATACAGAGTGGTCGACATTGTGCCGACGACCGAATTTAGCAGCGTCGATATCGACTTGGATAAATTTCGCATCCGAGTTGAAGAAATAGCGGCCAAATGGGAAGTCGCTGCCGACAAATACGATCAAATCAGCATCGGCTAAAGCTTCATTAGCTGGTTTGGTAGCGACACGAGCGGCAAAGCCCAAGAAATTCTCATATAGATCAGGGATGATTCCTTTGGCTAAGACAGCTGCTGCGACTGGCATTGAGAAGTGCTCAGCAAATGCTTTGATGGCATCAAAGCCGCCCCGCACACCTTGACCGATATAAAGCACCGGCTGTTTCGCTGCTTCAATCAAAGGCAGTGCCGCCTCCAGATCCGCTTCATCAGGAAGCAGGACACCAGTTTTATGATTTTTCGCCGTTGCGATCTCTTCTTCTTCGATTTCGGCAAAACCAAGATCAACCGGGATCGTAACAACGGCGACACCTTTTTGCTGGTAAGCCGCTTTAATGGCTTCGTCAATCACGTGAGGCAAGCTTTCAGGTGTCATCACTGTTCGATTATAAACACTGACATCGGCAAACATCGGATTTTCATTTAATTCTTGGAACGCGTCATAGTTCATGGCAGTAGAAGCAACTTGACCTAGTAAAGCTAAAACAGGGACGTGGTCCATTTGCGCATCGTAAAGACCGTTGATCAAATGGCTGGCACCAGGACCGGCGGAACCAAAGACCGCACCGACTTTACCTGTAAGTTTTGCGTCAGCCGCAGCTGCTAAAGCACCTGCTTCTTCATGACGCACTTGGATATATTTAACAGCTTCACGTTCGTGATACAAGGCATCCATCGTAGAGTTGAATGATCCGCCGGGAATTCCATAGATATGATCGATTCCCCAGGCTTCCAAAACGTTGACCATTGCAACACCTGCATTAATTTTTGACATCTTCTTCACTCACTTTCTTTTTGTAAGTTCCTACTCAAAAAGTATAACGCGTCTTAAAAAAACCAGCAAAGAAAGTGTCTTCAAAAGAAGTTTACAGGTATACCTAAAACGTGATAAAGTTAAAGCAAATAAACGTTTTCAGTATACCAGTTCAAATTTATCGGTTCTGCTAAGTAACTTCAAATTACTTATGGCGAAACGGTAATTCTTCTGAAAAAAAATAGATTAATAGGAAGTAGGAGGTTCTTATGGTTGGATGGCTACTTGATTTAGCAGCTTGGCAGCAAGCATTGGTAGGAACACTGTTTACCTGGGGAATGACCGCGTTAGGTGCTGCATTAGTTTTCTTCTTTAAAAATATCAATCGTAATGTATTGAACCTAATGTTGGGTTTTGCCTCTGGTGTGATGATCGCAGCGAGTTTTTGGTCGCTGTTAGATCCGGCGATCGAAGCGGCAGAGGAGAATGGATCGATTCCTTGGCTGGTGGTTAGTCTTGGGTTTGGTTTAGGCGGATTGTTTCTTTATATCGCAGATAAAACGATCCCCCATATGCACTTTGGACCGAACAAAGAAAAAGAAGGACTGCCCAGTCATTTGAAGCGGACGATTTTGCTGGTATTTTCGATTACCCTGCACAATATTCCGGAAGGATTGGCCGTCGGTGTCGCTTTCGGTGCCGCAAACGAAGCAGCAAATCCAACCGCCGCAGTTCTAGCGGCGATCTCCGTATCATTAGGGATCGGTATCCAAAACTTCCCAGAAGGCGCTGCAGTATCGATTCCTTTGCGTCAGGAAGGTCTGAGCCGGACGAAGTCATTCCTTTACGGACAAGCGTCAGGTCTGGTAGAACCGATCGCAGCTGTCGTAGGAGCGATTCTGGTAACAAGTGTTAAGCCCTTGCTGCCATACGCCCTTTCCTTTGCAGCTGGAGCCATGATTTATGTGGTGGTGGAAGAATTGATCCCGGAAGCACAGGCAACAACGGATAGTAAACATCACTTTGGCGTATTTGGCGCGATGACAGGCTTTATTATCATGATGATTTTGGATGTAGCGTTGGGATAGAACTTAATATTGGCTAGAAACCTTGTTGTGTAAGGTTTCTAGCCTTTTTCTTTTATCGAAAAATAGGCAAGGCCTGTGAAAAAGTTAGTGATTAACATTTATTTGTCTTAAATGATAAAGAACATGATAGACTTGATGTTAAGCCAACCAAGAATGATTACCCATTGAGAAAAGAGATCAAGGAGAGGTTGATAATAAAAAAGATGGATATTCAAAAAAAGAAGAAAATATTATTAAGAAGTACTTTAAGTAATCTTGCGTTGCTTTTAATGGTGTTTTTGTTTGCAGGCTGCTCGTATCAAGAAACTAATAGAGATCTTGTAGAAAATGATTTTCGTATTGTTCGCGCGGGTATGGCAGCTAAAAAAATAAAGAAAGAATTAGGAAAACCTGATCGTATTATAAAAGATAAAGAAAAGATAGAGGCTTTAGAATCTGACGATTTAGAAGCTTCTGATCGATGGGTAGAAGAAGATCCATCAATTTATACTAAGTTTTATGGCAATGAGAAAAAAATGAATGATTACTATTCTCTTAGTAAAGAAAATGGATATTCCGCATGTTTCGAGTATGACTACAAATATGACGATAAAAGTTCTGAGATTGAGAAGTGGCATATTTATTTTATAGATGACAAGGTTGCATGGATGTCGTTTCCATGAGTGAACTTAATAATTAGCGTTGGGATAGATCAAAAAAAACGTCGAAAGCTCAGCTTTCGACGTTTTTTATCTTTTTTTAATATGTCCGTCCGCGACGTTTCGTCAACCAGTTGACTAAGAAGTAAGCAATTGCCAATGGAATCGCGATTCTAAAGAATAAGCCAATCAAGCCTGATAGGATCGGCCCAACAATACTCAAAATCAAACTAGCAACTAAGAAAAAGCCGACAACAGCTAAAATTCGTACAACCATAGGATATTCTTTCATCATTTTAAATTCCTTCTTTCCGTTTGTTTTAACTTAAACTTAGTTTAGCAAAATATTTTCCTACTTACGTCCAACTTAAGACGTATTTATTGAGGAAATTAGGCTTAGCTGGTATTTTGCTGCGGAAACAAACAGAGGACTAGCCGTGCAATAGAAATTAAAATAACAATGAAAAAACTTTTATGAAAGAGCCTGACATTATTCTTGATATTTTAGATATTGTTTTGTTTAATAGACACAGCAAATAAGCTTATTTATTATTAGTATTTTTATCGGTTAGGAGTAGAAAAATGCCAAAGTCTCGAATTGAAGCTTTCACAGATGCGGTTATCGCGATTATTATGACCTTATTAGTTTTAGAATTACATGAACCAAACGGCCCAACCTGGTCAGCATTTTTACATATGGAGCATAAGTTTATCGTCTATTTGATTAGTTTTGTAAACTTAGCGATTTATTGGAACAACCATCATCATCTCTTTCAGTTAGTGCGAAAGGTAGACGGCTGGGTCTTGTGGGCCAATAATTTTCTAATTTTAATGATGACCCTATTTCCCTATGTCACAGCTTGGGTGGGGGATTATCCCTTTTCTTGGGCGCCGCAAGCGTTGTATGGTCTGGTGGCATTAGGAACAGACTTTGCCTATTATTTGTTAGTTAGAGCATTGGTACGAGCAAACGGAAAAGACTCTACGATCGGGCAATTATTCAGGCATTATCCCAAATTGTATTTATCAATTGGTTTAGCGATTGTGGCGTTGCTTCTAGGAAAATTGATTGCGCCGATCGCGGTATTGATCGTTAATGTTCTAATTTTATTGATGTGGTTTATTCCAGAAAAAGCAATTGAAAAGACGCTATAAGATAGAAATCAACATCTGCGATTTACATAATCGCGGGTGTTTTTTCCTGCAGTAGTCACCGACCTCCTTTTCCGGAATGAGAGGTCGCCGATGACTTGAGTGAGCTACTGGTTATTTATTTTTTGAAGACCTTCATGAAGAATCATCTTTGTTCTTGCCTTTTCTACCCCAGAGTCGCGAGAGCTTTCGTTTAAGAATTCCCTCGTGTCTATTCGGTGATTGTGAAGGTAGTGCTTCCTCGGTATCCGAATATATCGGTGATTCTAACGGATCAAGTTCACTCATACTTGGTGTTACTACTGGTAATTCTACTGCTGCAACTTTTGGCGCTAAGTCCTTCTGTGATAGTTTCTCTAAGACAGGCGGACAAGCTAAATCAACGAATTTATCGTATTTTGGTTTTGAATAATTGGCAGCAGGGAATTCAATGGACTTCGGTGCGACAGGTAGTTCGATGGCTTCGACAGGATATTCTGGATCGAATTGGATATATTTAGTGGTTTCAACGTATTTGCAAGTATCGACCTCCGCATATATTTTCACACCATCTTCTTCTTCAAAGATATCCAAGGTCGTTAATAATTCCAAAGCTTCGCGGATTTCTTCGGCCGATTTTTCGACTGTCGGATTTTTGACGGTTAGATTGTGCTTCTTGCCGTTGCTTTTATAAAAAGTGGAGACTAATTTTTTGGTTTGGATCGTTTTTACAGCGTACATTTTTTCATTCCTTTCTTGTGATTATTCAACTTGCGCTTCTGGAGCGCCAAATAAATTACTGATAGAGAAGCGACTTCGCACAGCGTTGATCGCTTTTTCGGCGTATTGGCGGACAGGGAAGACCCGTAAGTTTAAGTATTTCCATTCCTTTGAAGTGAAATAATGTTTGAAATAGAAAAAGAATTTTTTGATGATCTTGGTGACTTTTCGTTGAGAGAATAGGTGCTGCACCAGTTCTTTTAAGATTAAATGAAACTCGCCATCTCCTAGGCGTTCGCGGATATTAAGTGCCATCAGATATTGCACAGTGCTGTCGGTATCACCAGATATTCTGTAGTACGAGTCGATGCGTTTTTCAAGGGTGTTTTTCTTTAAGCTAAATAGTTGTTTGGATGTAAATGGTTGTTCGTTCATAGTATTTTCTCCTTTTTTATAGTTCCCGAAGCTTGCGCAAGTCTTCTGGGATAAATCAATCCTCGGATCTATGTATAAGTGAGAGCGGCAGACGATTACCGCCCTCTAAAACTTCAACGATTAAAAAAGAATCGTCTCATTGATTTCCACGAAACTTGCACTTTCAGCGGTGTCGTAGAGATTATTGCCATCTTTACTGAATAATTCTAATGGTCCGATTTGATCTAGCAGCCCTTTAAGTTCAGCAGGCGTATTGGTCGTATCTGGATTCGGAAGGCTCCAAGTCTGTTTTTTGCCTCCGCTGGTTTTAAAATTTGCGACTAGTTTTAGCATTTGATTTCCTCCTCGTAAGTATTTACTTCGTATAACGCTTTTGACTGGTCAATACGACACCATCTAGCGAGCTGCCTTCTGGTGACAGCGTGGTCATGATCTCCCCGAGCTTCAACACCGCATGTTCATCTGGTTCATCAACGACATGTTGAAAATTGATGTTTTGCAATTTCTCCTCATTGGGTGTGTCGATCTGTACTTTTAATTTGCTACTGAGTTTTTGAATCATGCTTTTTCCTCCACATTTCCTTTTGTTCCGGCCGGTGACTAAAAGATAAATGATTTCAAAAAAGAATGCGAATTCGAATTTGGCAGCAGCACCCCCAATTTGGCAGCTTTTGGGGCGAAAATGGCCGATTTTGGCAAAAAAGCTGCCAAATTGAGGGGGGTAAGAGCCAAATTGAGATTTGCGAAAATCTTCGGCTTGTAATACAATTAAGAGTTTTATTAAATCGTCAAATTGACTTCAAGTTTGCTCCGCTATCGAATCGCTGAATAGATCATGTCCCAAATAATCAATCCACTTAATGAATCTCGTATGTTAAACTATTTGATGAATGTTTATGGTGAAATTAAGGAGGAGTTCTATGTTAGAGGCGATTATTTTCGATATGGACGGCGTATTAGTGGATTCGGAATATACATACTTCCAAAGCAAATCACAGATTTTAAAGGAAGCTGGTCATGAGGTAGAAGAAAGCTATCATTTTCAATTTATGGGGACGACCAGTGAGTATATGTGGGAGCAAATGAAGCAAGAATTTTCACTGCCTTTATCTGTCTCGGATTATGTTCAGCAAATGACCGCATTGCGTCAAGCGATGATCAAAGAAGATGGGATCAGAGTGATTCCTCATGTTCAAGAATTTGTGAAAAGACTGTCTGATGCTGGTCTGAAACTAGCTGTGGCTTCCTCTTCTTCCTTGGCAGAAATCAAGGTAAATCTGGCAGCGATCGGCTTGTCTGAGTATTTTTCAGAAGTTGTTAGTACCGAAGAAGTGAAGCACTCAAAGCCTGCACCGGATGTTTATTTAGCAGCGGCGGAGCGAATAGGTGTAAAGCCTGAAAATTGCTTAGGCATTGAAGATACGAAAAATGGCGCGGGTGCTGTTCATAACGCGGGGATGGTCTGCGTCGGCTTTGCCAATCCGGCGTTTCCGAAGCAGGATTTGGCCTATGCGGATATTGTGGTTTCGACTTTTTCGGATTTAGACGGCGAGGCTTTAACTAAAATTTATCAAGAAGTGAGGGAGCAGCATGCCTAGAGCGGCCATTTCCAGCAAAGCTTTTTTGATTGAGGGCGGCTGTAATGCCTGTGGTCTGCATAATACGGAGACCTTCACGATTCACTTTGAAGATCGGCGTTCAGAAGTGTTGGACAACTTCGATGTTCCTTCACTCGTTCAAACGATCGCGCAAAAAAATGGCTGGCGCGAGACGGCTATTCCGATCGGTATCAGTGAAGAAGAGATCGTTTTGAAAAAAGGGAATGAGGTAATCAAACCGAAATATCTCGGCGATCAAATCATCTATCAAGCAGTCGACCAGCGGCTTCAAACGAAGCAGCGGTTTGATAGCAACGAGGAATTGTTTGAACAGGTCAACAGTATTTTAGTCGAGCTTTTTAAGCTTGAACCTTATGAGATAAAAATTGCGGTTGAATAAGCTCATGCAGCATTTTTTAAGCGAAAATAGTAAAGAAAAGTCTGATGAATCGGTTATCAGACTTTTTTTTGCGGCAAAAACCGCAAAGTCTAGCTTACATAAAAAACAGACAAATAATGAGACTCTTGCTAAAATGAAGGAAGAATAAGAGTACCAAGTTGCATAATATGTGGCTAAAAACAGGAACGCTAGGATGAGATTTCCCCTTTGTTTGGGAATTTCTTGTTTTGCTTTATTTTTTTTTGTGAAAAAAAGCATTTGTTAGCACCAAGTTGCATAAAGAACACTGAATTATTGGGTAACAAAGAAGATGGAAATGTAAGCGTTTTTCATCTAAATTGAAGATGTAAAGAGGGATGACAATGAATTTAGAAGAACGAACGAATCAGATTTTTGTTGAGTTAGTCAACAACCCGCAAATCGCTAGTAAAGCATTGTGTGAGAAATTTGATTTGACGCGAGGGCAATTGAACTACGCGTTAAAAAAGATCAATGATTCTTTAGTAGACGAAAAGTTGAGTGAGATCAAACGGACAAAAAATGGTCACTTTCTAATTGCAAATGAGATTCTTTCAAATTTTAAGGGTGGTGATGAGCAGCTCGGGGAGCCGACAGAAAGCTATGTGTTTTCCGGCAAAGAACGAGCAGCCATAATTGAATTGATGTTACTGAGTAAAGAAGAGTATCTATCCTTGAATCATTTCATTGATGAGTTGAAGGTCAGCCGCAATACAGTGCTGCGAGATCTAAAGGAAGTCGATCAGGAGCTTCAGCAGCATGAACTAGCGTTGAAGTATACTCGCCAAAAAGGGTATTTCATCCAAGGCGATGAATGGAATAAGCGAAATCTGCTATCTGATTTATTGAATAATCTAGCGGTGATGTATAACGGAATCAATGTCATCATCCAATTTGCCAATATTGATCCGCAGCAGATCGAAACCTTTCGCAAACGCGTCGAGCTGGTGGAAGAAGAATTGGAGGTCCAATTCACGGATGAACGACTAAGGACCTTACCATTATTGATCATTCTGATGATCAGGCGGGCGCAAAAAGGAAAGCTGATTTCTTACAGCTTCAAGGTGAACTACCGAGAACTAGCCGATACGAAGGAATACTTAGCAGCGGATCGGGTCATTTGGGATGTTGACGGCTTAAGTGAAAATGAACGTGTTTACGTGACGATGCTGCTGCTGACGACGAACCTTTCCCGCGGCGACATTTTATCGGTAAAAGAGATCAACAAGATGAAGGAAGCTTTGGAAAAGGTGATTGCGAATTTTGAACGCATCGCAGGAGTCAATTTAGAGGAGAAGGAAAAATTATTGGAGCGGCTGCTGGTGCATATGCGTCCAGCGTATTATCGGATCAAATATCACTTGAATTTGCAAACGCGCTTTTATCAAGAGAATAAGGATGCCAATCTGTTTTCACTGTTTTACTTGGTCAAAGAAGCGAGCGGCCCATTAGAAACATATTTCGGTCAGTCAGTGCCGGATGCGGAATTGTTTTTCATTTCGCTGTTTATCGGCAGTCATATCGTAGAGAGTACAGAGATTGTTCATCCGGAAAATCGGAAACGAGCGATCATCGTTTGTCCCAATGGGATTTCAATCGCGGCTTTGCTCGAAAATACGTTGAAAAATCTGCTGCCGGAAATTGATTTTGTCCTTTCGATGTCGGCTCGAGAATTTTACCGAACTGATTATGATGTGGATTTTATTTTTTCAGCGGTTCCGTTAAAAACCGAGAAGAAGGTATTCGTCGTGAATAACTTTTTATCGGATCAGGAAAAACGGCAGTTAAGAGAACGCGTGCTGCGCTCTACGGCGATCATCCAGACAGAGATCGTCACACCGGAGAAAATCTTGGCGGTAGTAAAAAAACATGCGCAGGTCGTAGATGAGACCAGTCTTTATGAAGAGTTACTCAGCTTGTTTACACCTAAGGAATCCATCATTTTAGAGAAGAAGCGACCTCATCTGATCGATCTGCTAAAAGATGAAACGATCCAGATTTTTGAAGACAAAGTCAGCTGGTCAGAGGTTTTAGACGCGTTGGCCCGTCCGTTGGAGCGTCAGCAGGTTATTACGACAGACTATATCAAAGCCTTGAAAAAAGAGATGCCGATCTTGCCCGCTTATACCGTCTTACGCCATAAAATCGCGCTGCCCCATACCGTAGCGGAGGCAGGTGCGATCGGAGTTGGCATCAGCTTGGGATTGGTAAAAAAAGGCATTATTACAGAGGATGGCAGAAAAATCCATACCGTCATTCTATTAGGCTCCAACGATAAAGAAGAACACTTGGATTTGATTTTTGAAATGATGAGTTTAGCAGGCGCAGACGAGCTGGCGCAATTAGAAAATGCAGCAACGAAGGAAGAGATTCGGGAGGCGTTGATTCAGTTCAACGATGAGTATTGGAGGGCGAAATAATGACAAAAACGACACTAAGTTCCTATGTGAAAGAACCATTAGTCTTTGCACAAGAAAATTTTTCTTCCCAAGCAGAGGTATTTGAGCAGGTGGCCCAAAAAGCCTTAGATTTGGGCTGGGTGCGGGAGGACTTTTTGGAAAGAATCGGAAGACGAGAAGAAACCTTTCCAACAGGCATTCAATTAATGAACTTCGGGGCAGCGATCCCTCATACAGATGCGGAATGTGTGCTGGAAGAATTCGTGGCCGTGATCACATTGCAAGATCCCGTCGTTTTTTACAGCATGGAAGACAACAGTCAGCAGGTTAAAGCACAAATTGTTTTTGTTTTAGGATTAAACCAACCCCATGCGCAGTTAGAAATGCTGCAATCATTGATGGGGCTGTTGCAAAACGAAACCGTATTATCGGAACTATTACTAGCAACAACAGAAAATGAGTTAATCAGTACGATCAAAAAAAATCAACTATAAAAAAATCAGCAAGAAAAAGGAGAGAAACAATTATGAAAACAATTCGCGTATTAGTAGCATGTGGAGCAGGAATCGCAACATCAACGGTGGTCATGAAAAAGGTCGAGGATCTATTCGCTAGAAATGAAATGCCGGTGGAAATCACACAAATCAAAATCGCTGAAGCAGCCGGAAAACAAGATGAAGCCGATATGTTGATCTCAACTACGATGCTGCCGACGCAATACAAAATTCCAGCAATCACGGCTATGGCTTTCTTAACAGGGATCGGGACTGAAAAAGTCGAAAATCAAATCATCGAGGCAGCTAAAGGGATTCAGTAAATATAAGTTCATGTGTGTCATTTCCGCTTTACTCAGCATTTCGGGATTCAGCAGTTTAGCGGAGAGACACATATGAGGCGAATCAGGTTTATTTTTTCCAAGGGAAAAAGATAAATATATTAAACGAATTAGGAGGATTGTATCAATGGATGGGTTAATGAATGTGGTACAGAGTATTTTAGGTGCTGGCGCAAGCGTCATGCTGCCGATCATTATTTTCATTGTTGGAATTATTTTTAGGGTTCCAGTAAAAAAAGCTATTATATCGGGGATAACTGTAGGTATCGGGATGATCGGTATCAATCTGGTGATCAATGTATTGACTACAAACGTTGGTCCAGCGGCGCAAGCGATGGTTGAACGATTTGGGTTGAATCTGACGATCATTGATGCTGGCTGGCCAGCAGTCTCAGCCGGGACATGGGCGCAACCAATCGCGGCTGTGATGATTCCAGTGATTTTAATCGTGAATTTAATTATGCTGGCATTAAATCGAACGAAAACACTGAATATCGATATCTGGAACTACTGGCATGTTAGTTCTGTGGCAGCAACTGGTTATATTGTAACAAAAAGTTTTTTCTTTGGCATCCTGTGCGGGATTTTGTTTACGATTATTATCCAAATTATTGCAGACAAAACTGCCCCTAAGGTTCAAGAATATTACGGACTTGAAGGAATCAGTATCACCACCGGTTCAGCGCAAGGGTATGCTGTTTTGGCATTACCGATCGGTTGGTTAGTAGATAAGATTCCAGGCATCAATAAATTAGATGTGAAACCAGAAACGATCCAAAAACGTTTCGGTATTTTCGGCGAACCAATGATCATGGGGATCATCATCGGGATGTTCCTTGGTTTGCTAGGTGGTTATGATTTCATCGGTATCTTGCAGATCGGGATGAACATGGGCGGAGTGATGTTCTTGATGCCGCGGATGGTAAAAATCCTGATGGAAGGCTTGATCCCAATTCAAGAAGGGGCTCAAAAATTACTGCAAAGCCGTTATGGCGATCGCGAGATCTATCTAGGGATGGATGCGGCATTAGCGACAGGTTCGCCAGCAGCACTATCAACAGGTCTTTTGATGGTTCCGATCACGTTGTTCTTGGCAGTTATTTTACCGGGGAACCGCGTATTGCCTTTCGGTGACTTAGCGACGATCCCATTCTTCGCGGCGTTGGTTGTACCTAGTCGTAAAGGAAATATTTTACACTCGGTTATTTCTTTGACCGTTGTTATGGCATTAGCGTTATTAATGGCGACAAACTTTGCACCAGTGATTACTGAAATGGCCGAAGGAATCGTAAAATTCCCTGACGGAGCAGCTCAAATCACGAACTTAGATACTGGTGGGAACTTCTTAAAATGGATCTTCTTCAAATTATCAGAATTAGTCGCACAAGTAATGTAGTCTTTGATTTTTGATAATAGAAAAAAAGCGAATAAATTAAGTGTTATTTTCCTAAAAGGAGAGCGAAAGTAATGAGTAAAATGATGAAAGGTGTTTCTAAACAGGCACCTGGCTATGACCAAATGGAATTTATTGATTTACCTGTACCTGAAGCAGTAGATGATAAGGTACTGATCAAGGTCGCATATACCGGTATCTGCGGATCAGATATCCATACCTTTAAAGGAGAATATAAAAATCCAACGACACCAGTCGTGCTGGGGCATGAATTTTCCGGACAGGTGGTCGAAGTTGGCGATAAGGTAACAAAGTTCAAGGTTGGCGACCGCGTAACCAGTGAAACGACCTTCTACGTTTGCGGCGAATGTGATTACTGTAAAGAAAAACAATACAATTTGTGTCCGCATCGTAAAGGAATCGGGACGCAGCAAAATGGTTCAATGGCGAATTTCGTCTTGGCCAGAGAAGAAAGCATTCATTTGCTGCCAGATCATTTGAGTTATGAAGGTGCGGCGATGAGTGAACCTTTAGCCTGCTGTGTGCATGCGATGTATCAAAAGAGCCGTTTGGAATTGAAAGATACGATCATTATCATGGGCCCTGGGCCGATCGGTTTGTTCTTATTGCAGATCGCCAAAGAAATCGGCGCCTTTGTTATTATGACCGGAATCACAAAAGATGCACATCGTTTGGAATTAGCGAAAAAGCTTGGTGCGGATATCATTGTGGATACGATGAAAGAGGACTTGGCTAAAATCGTCAACGAAGTCACTGACGGCTATGGTGTCGATAAAGTCTATGACGCATCGGGTGCTGTGCCAGCGGTCAACGCTAGCCTGCCGTTGATCCGCAAGCAAGGACAATTCGTGCAAGTTGGTTTATTTGCCAATAAAATGGTGGACTTAGATACCGAATCGATCATTCAACGGGAGATCGAATACATCGGCAGCCGTTCGCAAAATCCTTATGACTGGCCGATCGCGATTCATCTATTAGCCAAAGGGGCAATCAATATCGATGAAATGATCACCAAAAAATACCCATTGACCGAATGGCGCGAAGCCTTCGATAAAGTGATGGAAGGAAACGAGATCAAAGTCATGATCGAGTCCAATCCGGGTGAATTTTAATCACGCAAAGAAAAACTGTACCAGAATTTCTGGTGCAGTTTTTTTGACGGATAGACTATAAAACAATTACTTTCAAAGTTAAATATAAAGTTTCACGTGAAACTGAAAGCTAATATTTTATAAGGAAAAGTAATCTAAATGAAGAAAT
>NZ_NGLG01000001.1:2874278-2883076 GCF_002140655.1 Enterococcus sp. 3H8_DIV0648
ACCTAAGCTTTTTTGCTCACTTTTCACAAATTAGTGTACTTTTTTTTCTGACTTTTAAAAAAAGAGCGTATTAATCATTTGCCGAAAGCGCTTTATACTGAGCCTGTAATTAAGAGGAGGGAATACAACAATGTCAGATTGGTTAGACGTGGCAGGTAAAAAAGTAATCGTAACAGGTGGGTCATCAGGAATCGGAGCAAGTATTATCGATGAATTGCTGGATCAGGGAGTGATCGTGGCAAACTTTGATCTTCAACCTGGAAAGGTAACGCATGAGAATCTTTACTATTTTCAGACAGATATTTCGAATCGGCAGCAGGTAGAAGAAAACGTTGCAAAAGTGGTTGAAGAATTAGGGCAGATCGACGGATTAGTCAACAACGCCGGGATCAATATCCCGCGCTTACTAGTGGATAAGGAAAATCCCCATGGACAGTTTGAATTATCAGAAGACGTCTTTGACAAAATGATGGCGATCAATCAAAAAGGTCTATTTTTAATGACACAAGCAGTGGCGCGGGCGATGACGCAAAGACACGAAGGAGTAATCATCAATATGTCTTCGGAAAGCGGTTTGGAAGGATCAGAAGGTCAAAGCCCCTATGCGGCAACAAAAGCTGCCGTCAACAGCTTTACCCGGTCATGGTCTAAAGAGCTGGGAAAACAAGGCATTCGAGTGGTAGGAATAGCGCCGGGAATTATGGAAGAAACAGGGTTGCGGACGGAAGCTTATGAGACAGCACTTGCCTATACACGAGGAATCACCGTTGAAGACCTGCGAAAAAACTATAACAAAACTACGACGATCCCATTGGGGCGGAGCGGCAAGCTCAGTGAAGTCGCTGACCTAGTATGCTATTATTTATCTGATCGGTCTAGTTACATTACTGGTGTTACGACCAACGTTGCTGGAGGAAAAACACGAGGATAAAAGAAAGGTGGGGGTAATAAAATGGCACTGATCAATCGCTGGTATCAATTATTGCAGCATTTTATTACTCATGATCGCCTGAGTCTGAGTGAACTGCAAAAAATAACTGACACAAGCGCACAAACCACCAAAAAAGCGATTCAATTATTGAATGATCAAATGGAACGAATCGCATTAATCGAGGAGAAAGAGAATATTTACTCGCTGAAAGTAATGGATTCTTATCAGTTCTCAGAGATTATGAACGGCAGTTTAAAACAACAAACGGATTTCAATTCAAGTACAAAGCGAATTGCCGTTTTGATTGATTGCTTCATTAAACAAGAAGATTATATCGTGATCGATGATTTGTCGGAGGCATTAGGGGTCAGTCGTTCAACAGTCAATAAGGATTTGCGAAATTTGAAGCAATTAATGTCAAAATATCAAATTTCTTTGATTGGTACACCTAATAAAGGCCTGCGAATAGCTGGAACGGAGTCTCAATTACGCCTGCTTTATTTGCAGCATGCGTATGACTATCTGGAACAGCCAACTTTAAGCGAGGAATTGCTGGAGCGAATTGATGAGATTGCTTTGAGTAAAAAATTGGATTTTCGCACCTTGGGTTTATTACAAAAAACGATTATTTTAACGATTCAGCGAATCCAAGCCGGGAAGCCATTGGCACAGGCAGTTCCGTATTATGTGAATTATTTTGCCGGCGATCGATTATTAGAAGAATTATTTGTTAGCTTGGCGACCGATTACAGCTTGACGATCAGCAACTTTGATTTCGATTTTCTCTGTTTTCCGTTAAATATTTTCAATAATAATTTAGTTCCCGAGGAGCGGGCGGACAACAAGGAAGTTAAAACCTTGTTTCAATTCATGATGGATCAAATCAATGCTGCGGTGATCATCAATGTAGATCAAGCAGAATTGTTCCAAAATATCCGAGCGCATTTTATGTTTCTGATCAATCGAATCATTTTTCAAATTGAGACCTATGATATTTTTCGGGAGGAATTCAAACAAAAGCATGCCTTTGCTCATGAGCTGGCGGAAATAGGGGTCGCGGCATTGGCTGATTATTTACAAAAACCCAATCAGCCGTCAGAGCTTTCGTACCTAGCCATTTATTTTGAATTGGCTTTGAAAGCCGATGCACAGCCAAAAATGAAAGAGATCGCAGTGGTCTGCAATACCGGCAAGGGAACTGCTCTCATGATCAAGCGTCAGCTGGCAACAGTCTTAGGACCAAATATTCGAATTGCGCATTATTCAGAGGAAGAGTATGAAACGAAGGATCTGGATCGCTACTTTGCTGTATTTACGACGATACCTTTGAAGCATACAAAAGCAACGACCGCGGTGATTAAGCTGACGGATCTATTCAATGAAAATTGGTTATTGAGCGAATGGAAGCGAATCGTCGCTTCAAAGGCGGCAGCGTTTGAACATATTCGGTTTTCTTTCGAGCATTTGGATAAGCAGTTAGGTTATGAGGAAAACTTGGTTGAGCTGTTAGATAAATTACGGAACAAACATTTGATCGATGATTCTTTTAAGAAGTATATTTTGAAAAAGGCGCAAGAAGAATCAGCAGTGATCGATAATGGCATCGCTTTCCCCCATGGGATCAATCATCAAAGCGAGGAAATTCTTGTAACGATTGGCATTTATCCAGAGGGACGATCCGTAGAAGAGATTGAACTGATTTTTCTGGTGGCTATTCCAGAGAATTTGACGTTAACGATGGAAGATGAATTATTGAGCTTTTACGATACGATTTTTGTTATCTCTTCTAGGGAGACCTTGCGAGAACAGGTCAAGCGGATAAACACTAAAGAAGAATACCGTCAGTTATTAGTAAAAGGGTTCTAACGAGGCAGGTGTACGAAGAGAAAGCTCTTTGTATCAGAAAGGAATGGGTAGGATATGAATATCTTTGTTTTAGGCGCTATTGCAATTATTGCTTACATTCTCCAAATTTTCTTAGGAATGAAGCAGATCAAAAATTTTAATTCTGTCTATATTCGAATGAAGCGTAAAGGAAAAGTAGCGATCGGCCGTCGCCCGGGGAAAATCGCCTCAGGGACGATCTTGCTATTAGGTGTTGATCATACGGGACTTATCAAAGATGCTGAAATGATGCAAGGGACGTCGATTTTTGCCCGCTTCAAACCACGTCCGCAATTTGTCGGTCTCGATATCCATCATCTGACGGAAGCACCGATGCTGATGAAGGAAAATAAACTGACACGACAAGCCGCAGCGAATGCACAAAAAATTTATTTAGAGGTCGAGCAGGGAAATCATCGAGAAGAAGCGCCTGTCTCGCCAATCTTCAATATAGGAAATCAATTGTCCTTAATGAAAGGTACGATTCAAGCTAAATTAACTAAAAGGAGTGTTTAAAAATGGATTATATTACAAAATTTGCGGAAGGCTTTATGAGCCTGTTCCAAACGGGTGCTGAAACATTTATTAGTTGGATGACGGGGATTGTTCCAGTTGTTTTGATGCTGATGGTAGCCATGAATACATTGATTGCCTTTTTAGGAGAAGAACGCGTAACGAAAGTCGCAAAAGTATCGTCTAAAAATCCTTTTACCCGCTATCTGGTATTGCCGTTCGTTTCTGCTTTTATGCTGGGAAACCCAATGTCATTTACGATGGCTCGCTTTTTACCTGAGTTTTATAAGCCAAGCTATTATGCGGCAAATGCGCAATTCTGCCATACGAGTAATGGCGTTTTTCCTCATATCAATCCCGGTGAATTGTTTGTTTGGATGGGGATTGCCCAAGGGATCACGCATCTGGGCTTGAATTCGATGGAGCTGGCGATTCGTTATATGTTTGTTGGTTTAGTCATGAACTTTATTGGCGGCTGGACGACGGATTTCACGACAGCGTTTGTTTGTAAACAACAAGGAATCCAGTTAAGCAAAACAGTCGATGATGTCGCAGTGACAGAATAAGGGAAACAGGAGGAAGAAAAATGGCTTATAATAGTATTAAGATCGTAAAAGGTTCTGGCGGCTATGGCGGACCTTTAGTAATTACACCAACAGAAGAGAAACATAAATTTGTCTATGTGACTGGCGGCGGAGACAAACCCAGTATCGTTAATAAAATTGAAGAGCTAACAGGGATGGAATCGGTCAACGGCTTTAAGACATCGATTCCAGACAATGAGATCGCTCTTGCGATCATTGATTGCGGCGGGACATTACGCTGCGGAATCTATCCTAAAAAGAATATCCCAACAGTAAACATTGTACCGACTGGAAAAAGCGGACCCTTAGCACAATACATTAATGAAGAAATCTACGTGTCCGCGGTTGGTGAAAATCAAATCATGCTGGCAGATGAATCTGAAGCGGCAGGCAAACCAGCCTTCATTACTGAAGAAAAACCAGAGCGTGAGTTTAAATACTCGACCGATAAGAAGATCACTGAACAAAAAGCGGAGCAAAAAAGTTTTATCGCAAAAATCGGAATGGGCGCTGGTAAAGTCGTAGCGACATTCAATCAATCAGCCCGTGAAGGTGTACAAACAATGATCAATACGGTCATTCCTTTTATGGCCTTTGTATCCTTATTGATCGGAATCATTCAAGGATCAGGGATCGGGACTGTGTTTGCAAACCTGATGAAGCCGTTGGCTGGAAATGTTTTTGGTCTAATCATCATCGGCTTTATCTGCTCGCTGCCATTCTTGTCTCCGTTATTAGGACCTGGGGCGGTTATCAGTCAGATTTTGGGAACCTTGATCGGGGTAGAGATTGGTAAAGGGAATATCCCGCCGCAACTAGCTTTACCAGCGTTATTTGCTATCAATACCCAAAATGCCTGCGACTTTATTCCGGTTGGACTAGGATTGGAAGAAGCAGAAGCGGAAACAGTGGAAGTTGGAGTGCCGTCAGTCTTATATTCACGTTTCTTAAATGGTGTTCCACGGGTAGTCGTTGCTTGGTTAGCAAGCTTCGGATTATACAGTTAAAAAGGTTTGGAGAGATGAAAGATGATTTTTGAGACGCAAGTTACCAACATTGGCCCAGAAGCCGAGATGTTTCAGCAAGAAAAGATGTTGATTTTTTTCGGCGATGATGCACCAGAGACCTTAGCGGATTATTGCTATAACATCCAATTGACACCGTCCACCGACGAGATCACAACAGGAATGATTTTTTCCTTCGATGATCAAGCGTATAAAATCACGGCAGTAGGCGATGTGGTGAAGAAGAACCTCGACGATTTAGGACATATCACCCTGCGCTTCGATGGTTCAGAAACGGCAGAGCTTCCAGGTACCCTTTATGTGGAAGACAAGGAAATGCCGACGATCACAGTTGGAACAAAGATTGCGATTAGTTAAGAACATTCATCTAAGAGTTGCATTTAACTAGTTTAAATGTACACTTTTAGGTGAGTGTTTTTTTGTCAGTCAAACTTTTCGCAGTTTTATGCTGGGGAGGTTCGGTTGGAGAGTTTAAGTATAAAACTGTTCGAGTTGTTTAATTTGATGATAGGCGTGACGAGAATCAGAAGCATTTTTCTTGTTTTTAGAAAAATGACACCATTAAAGTGAGTTAGCTGTGACTTTTACTTTGTGCTTTTAGCGTAATCGGATGTGAAAATTTTTTTGTGGACTGGGAATTTAAACGAATGAGGCGATAATATGAAAATGATACCGAGGGAATCGGCGGCGTATCAGGAGCATTTTTTAATGGATACGCAAAGGATCAAACAATATGTCATGGAAAAATTAGGCGTTTTTCCAACTGATGCACCCTTGACCGTCACAGAAATTGGTGACGGCAATATTAATTATGTTTTTCGTGTGGTGAATGAAGCCACGCAAGAAAGCTTGATCATTAAGCAGGCGGATGTGTTGCTACGTTCTTCTGGACGGCCATTGGCGATCGATCGAAATCGAATCGAAGCCGAGATTTTACGTTTGCAAAATGATTTGGCTCCGCAGTTTGTACCAGAGGTTTATTATTATGATCAAAAGATGCACGCGTTGACGATGGAAGATGTTTCCGATTATCAAAACATGCGCTATGAGTTGATCGATAAGAAAGTATTTCCTAATTTCAGCGAGGAGATTGCCGAATACCTGTCGCGTACGCTACTTTTAACGAGTGATCTGGTTTTGGACCGCGGGGTGAAAAAGCAGCGGGTCAAAGAGTTTATCAATCCGGAAATGTGCGATATCAGCGAGGATTTAGTATTTACGGAGCCCTATGACGATTATAAGCAGCGGAATATTTTGACTCCGGGAAATGAACGCTTCGTCCGGGAAAACTTATACGAAAATGAACCGCTGCAAGCAGAAGTCGCGCTGCTGCGTAATAATTTCATGAACAACGCTCAATCGTTGCTGCATGGGGACCTTCATACGGGTTCGATTTTTATTAATCCATCTGGCTTGAAGGTGATCGACCCTGAGTTTGCCTTTTATGGTCCAGCGGGATATGACATAGGAAATGTCTTGGCGCATCTCTATTTTCCGATGATCAAAAATCTATTTGATCCAAGCTGTGATCCTGCTTTTCATCAATGGATTAAAGAAACGATTGCGGCAGTTTACGATCAAGTTCAAGCGAAATTATCTATGTGTTACGATGAGGCTGTGACTTTTTCGTTGTACCGCAATCATGCGTTTAAGGATACGATGCTGCAGGGGATCATGGCCGATGCGGCAGGGTATGCCGGCACGGAGATCATTCGCAGAGTCGTGGGGGATTCAAAGGTGAAGGAATTATCTTTGATCGCCCCAGACAAAAAAATCGCAGCAGAACAAATGCTGATAACACAAGGAATTCAATTAATTATCAATCGCCGCCACATTACGAGCGGCGGTCAGCTAGTCGATGGCATCAATGCATTAGACGAAAGCTTTGCTTTTTGAAAAAAATGAAGTAGAAGGTGAGTCAATTGGAAAGACAGGATTATACGATGCCAACGTTGTTACAATATGAAAATGTGGCGTGGTATGAAGATGGCAAAGTCCGCATTTTAGATCGGCGAATCTATCCGACTCGGGTGGAGTTTGTAGAATGTGAGACCCATCAAGCAGTCGCGCAAGCCATCACGGACATGGTAACTCAAAGCGCAGGACCATACACCGCAGCAGGCATGGGAATGGCCTTAGCAGCGGAAGAGAGTAAGGCGTTGGAGCCGGCTGATCAGCTCGCGTATCTAAAAAAAGCGTCTCATACGATTGCTAATGCACGACCAACGACGGCGAATCGTATGACACTGATCACTGAAAAATGTGTCGCAGTCGCAGAAGCAGCGGTAGAAAAAGGCGAAGATCCAACGGAGGCAATTAAACAAAATACGATTGATTCCTTGAACCGCCGCTATTATACGATGGATCAAGTAGCGAAATATTTGATCGAAAAAATCCCAGATAATGGGACGGTTTTGACCCAGTGCTTTGGTGAGACGATCATTGGGATGCTGCTGCGTGAGGCTATTGAGCAGAAAAAAACGCTGCGTTTCTTCTGTGCGGAAACGCGTCCGTATTTGCAAGGGGCGCGCTTAACGGCTAGTTGCTGTGCGGAGATGGGATTTGATACGACGGTTGTTTCTGATAATATGATCGCCTATTTGATGGAACATGAAACAATCGATCTATTTACCTCGGCCGCCGATACGATTGCCCAAGACGGCTATATCGCCAACAAGGTCGGAACCTATCAAATCGCTATTTTAGCCCAGCGTTTCGGTGTTCCCTATTTTGTGACGGGAATTCCCGATACGGATAAAACGAGTCATGAAAGCATCAAGATCGAGATGCGTGATCCTGAGCAGGTGATGGAGCTTAATGGGATCAAGCATACCCTAGAGGGTGTCAAAGCGATCTATCCGTCCTTTGATATCACACCGCCGGAATTGATCGGGGCGGTAGTGACGGATCGCGGGATTTTTTCACCCTATGATTTGCACCGCTACTTAAAAGAGCAGCCGGAAAATAATTTTTATTGATTGGAGCAGAAGATGAAACATCTAAAAGAACGCGAGCTGATCGTTGAATATGGCAAGAAGCTCATTACCGAAAAACTAACGACAGGAACGGGAGGCAATATCAGCATTTATTTTCCAGAAGAAGAAGCGATGCTGATCAGTCCAAGCGGGATTCCCTATTTTGAGACGAAGCTGGAAGATATTGTTTTGATGGACCTTCAGGGAAATGTGCTGGAAGGCAATCGTAAGCCATCAAGCGAGTATGATCTCCACAGTATTTTTTACGCGCATCGTCCAGATGTCCGCTCGGTCGTCCATACACATTCGGAATATGCGACCACCTTTGCCTGTTTGCAGCAGGAGATTGAACCGCTGCATTATATTATCGGATCTGTTGGCGAGAAGGTGCGTTGCTGCGAGTACAAAACTTTCGGCACACGGGAATTAGCGGAGGAGGCCTTCAATTTTATCCATGATGACAATGGGATTTTGTTAGGCAATCACGGTGTCTTAACCATCGGACCTGACTTAGCTAGTGCCTTTGGTGTTGCAAAGGACATCGAATTTTTAGCAAAACTGGATTATCGAGCACGCTGCATCGGAACACCGAAGCTGCTGAATCAAGAACAAATGAAAGAGGTCTTGGAGAAATTTGAGACCTATGGACAACAATAAAAAGGTCGCGACTTTTGTGAAAGCAAAGTCGCGGCCTTTTGTTTTTTCACTTTGTGAACGGGGATGAAAAATTCAACGAATTCATAGTGCGAGTATTCACAATTGAATAAGTATATTTCCATATTAGAATTGGTCTAGGATTTTTAAACACGCAGGGAACTCAATAATGACAAAAAGTACCGCTTATATCCTGTCTCTTATACACATCTCCGAGCCCACGAGACGCTCA
>NZ_NGLG01000001.1:2883497-2952514 GCF_002140655.1 Enterococcus sp. 3H8_DIV0648
AATTAGAACAAATAACTGCCCTTTGAAGATTCGTTATTTAAAGAATGTGCAATTGTGATTCTAATGTTCTTGTAATGATTTCAATATAATAGATGCTATCTCGTGTTTGCTGATATATCACGTTTTTTACGGTACAAAACACTTTTGTAACATATGTTCCAATTGCTGGAAAATGATAGTTTGTGAAAAGAAAGCGTTGACATGGTTGTTTACGGTGTTATACTAAGGGTGTCTCAAGGCATATGTCAAAGGCTTTGTCATATGTCAAAAAAGTATGGAGGGGTAATAATGACACTTTACGGGAAGCTTTTGGAACGAGAAAAAAATGGTGCGCCGATCAAAGTCGGGGTAATTGGTGCAGGTCAAATGGGATTTGGGATGATTGCTCAGATTTCGACGATTCCGGGAATGGCAGTAACAGGTATCAGCGACATCAATAAAGAGGCTGCGCAGCGTGCAGCGGATGCGTACAATGCAAGTGCAGAGAAGAAAGTGGACATTCTAGTCAGCTCAGATTTTAAAGAAATCATTCATTCGGATAAGGTAGAAGTTATTGTGGATGCGACTGGAGTGCCAGAAGTCGGCGCACAAATTTCGTTAGAAACACTGTTAGCGAAAAAACACATCGTATTGTTGAACGTGGAAGTGGATATCACGATCGGACCATTGATGAAGAAAATGTATGATTCAGCAAACTTAGTTTATACCGGTTCTGATGGCGATGAACCCGCTGCGACGACAGAGTTGTTTGAATTCGCGAAAAGTATGGGCATGGAAGTGCTGGTCGCTGGTAAAGGCAAGAACAACAAGTTAAAAGTTGGCGCAAATCCAGATACCGCACAAGCAGAAGCAGATTCTAAGAAAATGTCCAGCCACATGTTAGCAGCTTTCCAAGATGGTACGAAGACCATGGCAGAAATGAACTTATTATCAAATGCAATCGGTTTTGTTCCTGATAAAGTGGGTATGCACGGCATCAGCGGCGACGTCGATTCAGTAGTTAAGGATTTAGACCTGAAAGAAAACGGCGGTGTCTTAGATAAATATGGTGTCGTTGAAT
Organism: Enterococcus sp. 3H8_DIV0648; assembly: GCF_002140655.1. Classification (NCBI taxonomy): domain Bacteria; kingdom Bacillati; phylum Bacillota; class Bacilli; order Lactobacillales; family Enterococcaceae; genus Enterococcus; species Enterococcus sp. 3H8_DIV0648. Next base: position 2,884,558 of record NZ_NGLG01000001.1, read on the forward strand.
ATGTGGATGGGTTAGCACCAGGAGTGTTCGTCATCGTTAAAGGACAAAACGATGGTGCACGTCATGAATTAAGCTACTTGATGAAAAAAGGCGACCGCGATCACCATATCTTATATCGTCCATATCACTTAGCAAGCTTAGAAACACCGATCACAATCGCTAAAGCAGTCTTAAATCATGATCATGCGATCGTTCCATTAGGCGCACCGATTTCTGAAACAGTTGCGGTAGCGAAGAAAGATATTAAGGCCGGAGAAAAAATCGACGGTATCGGCGGATATTGTGTTCGCGGTGTGTTAGAAACGCATGCGGATCTCGTTAAGAACAACAATGTGCCAATTGGTTTAGTCGGCGGTTCATCTGTTGCAAAACGTGATATTAAAGACGGCACTTTCTTAACGTATGATGACATTGAAATCGATGAATCAACAACGGTTTATCGTTTACGGAAGCTTCAAGATTCGACATTTGGTGAGTAGGTAAATTTTAGGCAGATGGGGGATATCCTCATCTGCTTTTGGAGAGGATGTAGCTTATGAGCGGCTTAGTTATTGTGTTGATCGTTTTAATGCTTAGTCAAAGTCTTTTAAGTCTTGTTCAGGTGAAATATTATCAAAGCTTCATCAAGAAGATCACCACTGAACAAGCAGGAACAGAGTATGAATTTTATACCGAAGTTGTTAAGGGAAAAGTACTGCGGACAATTGTTGCAGTTGTTGTCGATGCTGAGGGAAAAGTCATTCAGTGCTATATCTGCAAAGGGTTGACGATCTTTGCACGCTTTAAAGAGGAGCAGTCCTACCAAGGAGCACAATTAGTTAACTATCGGACAGCGGCAGAGGCAAAAAAGGCGCCGCAAATAGAAAAGGCACTGGCACAAATTTACACACGCAAATTGGAAGCGGTTACCTAAAAGGAGGATTTTATAATGAAATATATCGAATGGGCAGGAAAAAACTTTATTGGTATGTTTGAAGCCGGTGGCGAACAATTCATGGGCTACATGACCGGGATCGTACCATTATTGATCGTACTATTAACTTTTACTTATTCAGTCATTGCATTTATCGGTGAAGAACGTGTTGACAGAGCCATCCGCTATTGTTCAAAATATATGATTTTACGTTACTCGTTGATGCCGATCTTGGCTGTTTTGATGTTGACGAACCCGATGGCTTATACGTTTGGTAAATTTGTTCGGGAAGAAGAGAAGCCTGCTTTTTATGATGCAGCGGTATCTTTTGTCCATCCAGTAACGGGGCTGTTCCCTTATGCTAACGCAGGCGAGCTGTTTGTTTATCTTGGTATTGCAAATGGTGTGACAAAGGCCGGCTTTAGTCAGTCAAGCTTGGCAGTTCGCTATTTCTTAGTAGGGATTGTCGTGATTTTGATGCGTGGGATCGTCACGGAAAAACTGACGAAATTTATGATGGCTAGAGAAGCGAAGAAAGCGACTGCGTAAAGGAGGAATCGTAATGTACAAAACAGTATTTGTAAAACCTGGAAATAAGGGCTGGGGTGTTGGTTTGACCTTAACACCGAATGAGCAAAAAAATAAAGTTGTTTCTGTTACCGGCGGCGGTATCCATCCAGTGGCGCAGCAAATCGCTGATCTGACTGGCGGGATTGCCTGTGATGGCTTTAAGAATCAAATTCCTGAAGAAGAAACATTATGTGCGGTCATTGACTGCGGCGGAACAGCGCGAATCGGTGTTTACCCAATGAAGCGTATCCCGACAGTCGATGTATTGCCGTCTTCTCCTTCTGGTCCATTATCAAAACATATTACCGAAGATATTTTCGTTTCAGGTGTTCGGCCGGAAGATGTGGCTGTGCTGGAAGATGCGAATCTTGAGGATCGTCAAATGGCGGCTATCAATCATGGACATGCTGAAGATGCCGAATCTGCGGCGACAACGGAAAAAATAGTGACGGAAGGTCGCGAATCGGAAGAAGAATTTAGAGAAAGATATTCGAAGATCAAAGAGGAGCATAAGGAAGAACAAGCCAAAAAAGACAGCTTCCTAGTTCGTTTCTCTCGGGGAATCGGCGGCGTAATGAGTACCTTCTATCAATCAGGCCGTGACGCGTTAGATATGCTGCTGAAAAATATTATTCCATTTATGGCATTTATCAGTATGATCGTGGGAATTATCAATTATACTGGTATTGGTGACTGGTTAGCGAAGGTTCTTTCGCCGTTAGCAGGTTCTTTGCCGGGGATGATCGTATTGGCCTTGATTTGTAGTATTCCGATCTTGTCGCCAATCTTGGGACCTGGTGCCGTAATTTCGCAGGTTATCGGTGTTTTGATCGGTACGCAGATTGCGAACGGTTCGATTCCTGTCCAGTATGCATTGCCAGCGTTGTTTGCGATCAATGCTCACGTAGGTTGTGACTTTATTCCGGTTGGTTTATCACTGGGAGAAGCAAAACCGGAAACTGTGGCCATCGGAGTACCGGCGATTTTATACGGTCGGATGCTGACAGGCTTCACGGCGGTAATTTTGGCTTGGTTAGCTAGTTTCGGTATGTATTAAAAAAAGTTTGAATGGAGCGAATGGATGGATGGTAAAATCTAAAATTATTGAAATCGGCAGCATGGTGCCTGCTTTTGAAGAGGAACGCTTGATTATTTTGTTTGGTCCTTCTGCAACTGCGGAGCTGAGAGATATTTGTGTGATCCATGAATTTGAGGATCGTCCGAAAGATGCCCTGAAAGTCGGCGGAAAAGTTAAATTCGGCGATCAAGAATTCACGATCGAAGAGGTCGGCTCACAGGCAAATGCGAATTTTGAAGAATTGGGACATATTTCGATTTATTTTCGTAACGCGATCGGAGAAATTTTACCGGGAGCCATTATTGTCAGCCCGGGAGTTTTCCCAAGCTTTGAAGTCGGCGGCGTGATCGAGATTATTTAGAGCAAAAGTCGAGGATGTGCCGAATACGGGTGCATCCTTTTCTCCTTGCGCCCTCGCAGAATCAACCGTATAGTGAATGTGACCAAAAGTTGTTCAGAGGATGGGATCGAAATGGCTATAAAACATAATCGCGACATCGTAAAAGTAGCTACGATGTATTACAAAAAGAATTTGAAGCAGTCGGAGATCGCCAAACGTCTGGGCATCTCTCGTTCATTGGTTTCAAAGTATTTGAATGACGCAAAAAATGAAGGCATTGTTGATATTTTTATAAAGAGCGAAAGCGCCTATTCGATTGAATTGGAACTGGCTTTAGAAGAAACATTCGGGTTAAAAAAGGCCGCGGTACTTGATACCAGCAGTTTGCGCAAGGATGAAGTCGAACGCTTGCTGGTTCAAACAGCGATCACAGCTTTCCAAAAAGAAATCGCGAAGGCTGAAACAATCGGGCTTTCATGGGGCAAGATGCTGCGCGGGATCGTCGATGAATATCCCTATGAGAATCATGCGGATGCCACGATCATTCCTTTGATCGGCGGGCTGGGTTCTGAGATGGTGGATGTCCATTCCAATCAGTTGGCCTATGATCTGTCGAAAAAACTGCGGGCGAAATGCAAGTATCTATATGCGCCGGCATTGGTGGATAATGCCTTTATCAAAAAGAGCTTGATTGAAAACGACGGGATTCGGGATGTCTTGGAAGCGGGAAAAAATGTTGATTTTGCGTTAGTTGGAATCGCCAGCCCTTTTTCTAAAAACAATACGATGACTGAGATCGGTTACGTTGATCAGCAGGACATTGATGGATTGGAAAAATTAGGGGTGATCGGTGATGTCAATTCGAAATTCATCGATCAGGCAGGACAAGAGGTTTCCTGTGAGATCAATGAAAATGTAATCGGATTAGGCGTTGAAGAGGTTCGCAAAATCTCAAATGTAGCAGTCGCCTGCTACGAAGAAAGTAAAAAGGATGTACTGTATGTGGGAACGAAGACGAAGATTTTCACTCATATTACCGTAACCGACAGCTTAGCTGAATATTTATTGGAACAAGCAAAAACCGAGGCACACTGAGTGTCTCGGTTTTTATTTAAGTTAAGGTACATATTTTTGGATAAATTCGGTCACTTTTTTCTGATACATACTAGGATCACTGCTCAATGCTTCGGCGTGTTTGGCACCGTGAACGACATATTGTTCTTTGGGTCCTTTTGTGGCGGCGTAAACTTCAGCCAGCATCGAATAAGGGACAAAATCATCCTTATCACCGTGGATAAAAAGCATTGGACGCTTGTTTTTGTTCAACTGTTTGATAGCATCTGCTTCGCCAAAAAAGTAGCCTGCACGAATTTTTGTCACCAAGCTGGTAACAGGGATCAAAGGAAATGACGGCAGATTGAACATTTGCTTCAGCTGATAGTTCAGCTCGCCCTTCACTGAGCTGTAGCCGCAATCTTCAACAAAGGCTTTGACATTGTCTGGCAGTTTTTCACCGCTGGTCATCATGACTGTCGCGCCCCCCATACTGACACCGTGAAGAACGATTTCAGATTGAGGATCTTTTTTGACGACACGGTCGATCCATTGCAGATAGTCTTTCCGCTCATGCCAGCCGAAGCCGATATAGTCGCCTTCGCTTTTTCCATGTCCGCGAGCATCCGGCATCAAAACATTATAACCGAGGTCATGATAGATTTTCGCGTATTGCGGCATATCAGAAGCCTGCCCCATATAGCCATGAGCGATGATCGCCGTTTTATGCTGATCCTTTTCCGCAGGTAAATAATACGCTGATAATTTCAGTCCGTCGGTTGAGGTAAGCTGCCAGTCGCTGCGATTGTTTTTATCATTGAACCAATTTTCGGCGGAAATTAATTCCGTCGATTTCTTTTTGGAGCCGTCCGCCAGAAAATCCTTTTTAGCTGGAACAACGGCATAGGAATAGAAATAATTTCCCGCCGCGATTAATACAATCACTAAGACTAGGATGATCCCTAGAATAATTTTTGTTGGTCTATTCATTTTTTCCTCCTAAAACATATCATTAGCAGTATAGAAAAAAATCAAGTCTATAGCAAGTTTCCAACTGGTGTATTTACAGGACCAGCTATCCATGAGAAAATGTAGCAGAATTTGAAGCAGGATGATATCCGGCGCGAACAATCATTACCTTACTATGAAGCAGGAGAGAGCAGATGAAAAATAAAAAAATCACCATCAAGGATGTCGCGAAACAGTCTGGGGTCTCGATCGCAACAGTCTCCCAAATTTTAAACGGCAATGAGGGGAAATTTAGTCCCAAAACGGTCGAAAAGGTTTTGGCGGCCAAAGCGGATCTGAATTATGAACCCGATTATTTTGCGCGGCGAATGATCATGAAAAAAAGTAAGACGATTGGAGTGTTGATTCCGGATATCACCAATCCGTTTTTTAGTACGCTGGTTCGCGGGATCGAAGGGGTCTTGTATCGCGAGAATTTCGTGACGATGCTATGTAATGCGGATCTTGATACGAAAAAAGAGACCGATTATTTAGAAGAATTGAGTCGGCGCGGAGTTGACGGCTACATCATCGCTAGTTCGGCGATCTCGAATCAGGCCATCAATGAAACACTGCGAAAAAAGAATCTGCCCTATATCGTGTTGGACCAGAAGAAGGCAGAAGGCTTCAGCGATGCAGTCTTGACCGATGATTTTTCTGGCGGAAAAATTGCCGGCGAACATTTGAGACAATTAGGCCATCAAAAGGTCGCGGTTGTTTTACCGGAAGATGCGACGGAAAATATCAAAACACGCTTAACAGGCTTTCAAGAAATTTATCCCGATGCGCTCCTGATCAATGGGGAGCTGTCTAAAGATGGCGGACGCCAAGCAGTACAGAAAATTGTTGAAACGGATGCGACGGCGATTTTTGCGATCAATGATGAAATAGCTTTTGGGTTATATCTAGGTCTGGCTGAGGCGAAGAAAAAAATTCCGCAGGACTACAGTGTGATCGGGTACGATAATATCGATATGTGCGAATACGTTACGCCGCAGCTGACCACGATCGCGCAGCCCATCTATGAATTAGGCCAAACGACCGCACGATTATTACTGGAAAGAATCGAGCAGCCGGAGAAAGATTGGGAAGAAAAGACACTGCCGGTTCAATTAATTCAACGATTTTCAACAGCACACTTGAAATAGCTTTCAAGCTGTGCTATATTTTTGGTGTCGAATTAAAACGTTTTAATAAAACGTTTTAATCAAAAGCAAATGAATCAATTTGAAATGGAGTGGATAAAATGAATACGATTACAGTTATTGGAAGTATCAATCTTGACCGCACGATTCGCGTGAAGCAAATGCCGAAACCTGGAGAAACGATGCATACAAAAGAAATTTTTTCTGCCGGCGGAGGCAAGGGCGCCAATCAAGCCGTCGCAGCGAAACGATCTGAAGCCGCTACCAACTTCATCGGCGCTATCGGCAATGATGAAGCAGGCGAAATGATGCGTGAGCTTTTATCAGAAGAAGGCATTGAATTGTCTGGCGTGCAAACCTTAGAAAAGCAAGCAACCGGCCAAGCCTACATCATCGTGGATGATCAAGGGGAAAACAGCATCATGATCCATTCAGGTGCTAATAACGCATTTACGCCGGAGCAAGTACAAGCACATGCGGATGTGATCAAAGCCAGTGATTTTGTCGTCGCCCAATTTGAAAGCACTTTAGAAAGTACGATCGAAGCTTTTTCAATCGCCCGTGAAGCAGGTGTAAAAACGATTCTAAATCCAGCACCGGCTTTGGAACAGGTTCCTGAAGAATTATTGAAGGTCACAGATATGATTATCCCTAATGAAACCGAAACAGAAATTTTAACAGGGATCAAGGTGACGGATGAAGCAAGCCTAAAAGCAGCGGCGGATCATTTACACCAGTTAGGAATCGAAGCGGTGATCATTACGATCGGCAGCAAGGGTGCTTTTTACGACGTTCATGGACGCAATGGGATCGTTCCAGCTTTCAAGGTCAATGCAGTAGATACTACTGCCGCCGGCGATACCTTTATCGGTGCCATGAGCAGCGTCTTGGAAAAAGACTTCAGTAATTTAGAAGAAGCAATCAAATATGGCAACAAGGCCTCTTCAGTAACGGTTCAACGCTTCGGCGCACAACCATCTATTCCATACAAAAACGAATTGAACTAACGAAAGGATCTTTATCATGAAAAAAAGCAAAGTCATCAACTCAGATATTTCACGCGTGATCGCACAAATGGGTCATTTTGATCAATTAAGTATTGGCGATGCCGGCATGCCGGTCCCAATGACAACGGAAAAAATCGATTTAGCAGTAGATAACGGCATTCCTAGTTTTATGGATGTGTTAAACAATGTGTTGGAGGAACTAGCGGTTCAACGAATTTATTTAGCAGAAGAAATTAAAACCGAAAATCCTGAAATGCTGAAAAAAATTCAAGCACGCTTACCTGAAACCCCTGTGACATTTATTCCTCATAGCGAGATGAAGGCTGCCTTGCATGACAGCAAAGCGTTTATCCGGACGGGTGAAATGACCCCATACGCGAACATTTTATTGGAAAGCGGCGTCGTATTTTAAACACCGCAATGAGGAGGAAATAGCATGAACACAACAGCGATCTTGATCGGCTTAGGTCCGTTACTAGGTTGGGGGCTTTATCCAACCATTGCATCAAAAATTGGCGGACGCCCCGTTAATCAAATATTAGGCTCGACTTTAGGCACATTGATTTTTGCCTTAGTCTTTGCGATCGTCAACGGGATGGGACTTCCGACTGGAATGGATCTGATCTTCTCGATCCTTTCAGGTGTGGGCTGGGCAATTGCTCAAATCATTACCTTCCAATCCTTCACCTTGATCGGCTCATCTCGGGCGATGCCGATCACAACAGCCTTTCAATTACTGGGAGCTTCCTTGTGGGGAGTCTTTGCTTTAGGTGACTGGCCAGGTGTCAGCGCGAAATTATTAGGCGGCTTTGCCTTAGTTTTGATCATCCTAGGTGCTTGGATGACGGTTTGGACAGAAGAAAAGACACAAGAAAAAGCCAGCATTTTGAAAAAAGCCGTACTATTATTAGCAGTCGGTGAAATCGGTTATTGGGCCTACTCAGCTGCACCGCAAGCAACCAGTATCGATGGGATGCACGCCTTCTTGCCGCAAGCGATCGGCATGCTTTTAGTGGCGCTGGTCTACTCTGTGATTTTAAGTGTGAAGGACAAAGAGAAATCTGCGTTGACCGAAGCAGTTTCTTATAAACATATTTTTTCCGGCTTCTTTTTCGCCTTTGCAGCCTTGACCTATTTGATCTCTGCACAACCGAACATGAATGGATTGGCAACCGGCTTCATCCTATCCCAAACTTCCGTGGTTCTCGCAACCCTAACCGGGATCTGGTTCTTAGGACAAAAGAAAACCAAAAAAGAAATGACGATTACGATCATCGGTTTGGTGCTGATTTTAGCAGCCGCTGCGATGACGGTAATGATCTAAAGCTGTCGATTTTCGACAGCTTTTTTTCGCAGAAATGTTTTTAAAGAAATCGAAGCGGATGATTTCTATGAAAGCTATGGGGAATTCAAAAAAAGCGCTTTATAGGACATTTTGAGCTAAAATAGCATAAGAGCTTTTGTTTTAGAAAGAGTAGGAAGAAGGAGAGGTTATGAAGCTAACCATTTCATTAGACATTCTGGAGGAGGCTTTTTATTATGTGTCACCAATGAAGCCTGTGTCCACTGTGCCTTTGATCTATGCGACTTTTCTGATAGAAAAATCCCAAGTGGCATATACGATAGATAATAAGCCCAAGTTCATACGAAAAATTGAACGCTTATTTAAGGCCGCGTTTCACGAGATTATTCAAGAAAATCAAGCGTATAGCGAAATTCTTGATCAAGACCAGCTTTTGCCGCTGGAAGAACACCTAGCCCAACAAAGTCAGTTGATCGAATCTGTAAAAGCAGCGATCCAAAAATATCCAGAATTAAATTTGATTCGCTTAGAGCTTGCGGGCAGCTGGCCTGTCTTCCAAACAGAAGCTGGTCATTTAGATTTAACAGAGTAATATGAAGTATTAAGTTGAAAGGATGAGAGAAATGGACATGACTTATTTTGAAGGACAAGCTGCTTTTTTAGAGGATTATAAAAAGGTCGCAAGAGACGCAGCGATCGATCAGCAACAAGTAATCGATAAGGTGATGGAGCAACTAAACAAACCGACGCCAGATGACAAACTGTATTACATCTTGCCGGGAGAGGACACGATCAAGGGTCATTCGGTCAGATTTCCATTCCGCAAAGAATTGATCGCGCTGGATAATGAAGCGACTGTTTCTACCCAATTCTTCTATGAAGGGTCGCCGTATGAATATGAAATTGCTGAAGATGAGCAGCTGTAATAGGAAAGACTTTCAAGTTTAAGAGCTTGAAGGTCTTTTTTTGAGCTTGCTTTAAAAAAAGAAGCTGGTATGATGGATACAATATGGTTTGTTATTTTTTTAGCAAGAATGGGAGGTGATGGTCTTGCATGATTTATCAGCAGCAGGGCTGTTTCCTGCAGGCGATGAATTAAAAACTGAAAGGGAGTTAATGAATTGTTTATTCTTGAAAAGAAAGCGGAACCAGAACAACAAATCTGGGATCATATCAAACGAAATTATCAGGGGGAAAAAGTAGCAGTTGTTGGCGTGAAAAAGCAAATGCCACAAACCTTCTTACGTAATAAGCAAGTTATTTTTTACGAAAGTCTTACTGGGCGATCGTTAGTGGAGGAAGGCGAACGATTCTTAAATAAATTCGCAAAGGATTACTCGGCTTTTGTCTTTTATTTAGATTGTCCTTCAGAAGTAGGCGATCAGCTGGTTGAAGCCGGTCGTAAATTAGGTGTCAGAGTAACCGTTACAGTGGAAGAAAAGGCTGCTTAAGGAGCGGCTTATGTGGAAAGAAGTCATTCGACAGAAGACCGTTCAAAATACTATTTTACGGAGCGGCTTACGACTGCTGCATCAACAAAATTGGCGTCAAAGCAAGGACAAAAAAGCCTTGCTAGAGATTTCCGGGCAGCTGCAAAATGTCATGCAGCTGCATTTAGGGACAAAGAATCTAGTAGTAGGCATTCCTGGCTTTGGAAAAGAAGTAACGCTATTAGAAGTGGATGAACCCACGTTTGTTCCTCATTATAAAATAGAACAAGTTGTCGAATCTGCCGAAGGGCATTTTATCAAGTTAAAATTAATAAAAACCATTTAGAGAGCTGCACGAGTGTGCGGCTCTTTTTTCGTCATAACTCTCTCGAAAAAAGGAATTTCCACTTTAATGTGGAAAATAAAAAATTTATCTCTTTTAGAAAACGCTTTATAGTTGAGCTATAGAAAAAGAGGAGGGAGTTTACTTGGGAGAAGCAAAAATAGGAACAGAAATGGATTCAATGGCGATTATTTTACATGCCGGAAATGCAAAAAGTGATGCATACGAAGCGTTGCAGGCTGTAAAGCAAGGCGAATTTCAACTATTTGAAGAAAAATATCAATCAGCAAAGGCTGAAATCAAATTAGCCCATAAAGCGCATGCTGAAATGCTTCGTCGGCTTTCTGCTGAAGAACGCATGGATGAAGTTGATTTACTACTGGTTCACGCTGAAGGACATTTAACATCAACAGATATAGCGGTTGATATGATCGGTGAGTTTGGCGAGTTGTATAAATGGAAGGAGACTATGAATGGATAAGAATTTTTTATGGGGCGGAGCGACAGCTTCTTATCAATGTGAAGGTGCTTGGGACGTAGACGACAAGGCAGAATCAATGTGGGATCGTTATTTGCATGAGAATGATTTGGAAAACGGCGATATTGCCAGTGATCATTACCATCATTTTGAGGAAGACATTCGGATGATGAAAGAAGGCGGACAGAATTCGTATCGCTTTTCTCTTTCTTGGCCGCGTATCATCAAGAATAAAGAAGGCGACATCAATGAAAAGGGAATCACCTTTTATCAGCGCTTGTTAGAAACTTGTCAGCGGTACGATATTGAGCCCTTTGTCACGATTTATCACTGGGATCTTCCCCAATATTGGGAGGACGAAGGCGGCTGGCTGAATAACAAAGTGGCTTACGCCTTTGAACATTTGGCAAAGGTCTGCTACGAACATTTTGGAGATAAGGTCCGAAACTGGACGACATTTAATGAACCGAAATGGTTTATTGCCAACGGCTACTTTATTGGAAATTATCCGCCAGGCCTGCAAGATGTACAAAAGACGATGATCGGTGCCTATAATGTGATGCTGGCTAGTGCTTTGGGTGTTCGAGCATTTCGGACAGGGAACTATCAAGGTCAAGTAGGAATCGTTCACAGCTACACACCGGTAAATGGTGTTGATGATTCGATCAAAACGCGGATCGCGATGCGCTATGCGGATAATTATTGTAACAACTGGATTTTAGATACCGCAGCTTTAGGGGAGTTTCCGATCGATCTTGTAGCTAAGCTAGCGCAAGATTATGATATCAGCTTTATGAAAACCGAAGAGTTGAAGATTATCAAAGAAAATACGGTTGATTTTATCGGACTAAACTACTATGCGCGGGCGTTAGTGAAGCCTTATACCGAAGGCGAAACGCAGCTGGTATTCAATCATTCTGGAAAAAAAGGCGAGAGCAAGGTAGTTATCAAGGGCTGGTTTGAACAAGTCAAAGATCCAAACAACGAGTTTACTGCTTGGGATACAGAAATTTATCCAAAAGGTTTGCAGGACGGCTTGATTGAGGCTTGGGATCGTTATCACCTGCCGATTTATGTGACTGAAAATGGTGTCGGTGTACGTGAAGACGTGACAGTGGATCAAGTGAACGACGACTATCGGATTTCATTTATGAATGATCACATCAATGCCCTTATGAATGCAATGGATCAAGGAGCAGACATTCGCGGTTATTATGCTTGGGCTTCATTTGACTTGTATTCATGGAAAAATGGTGTAGAGAAACGCTACGGCTTAGTCGCTGTGGATTTTGAAAATGCTCAGATCAGAAAACCTAAAGCTTCATATTATTGGTTCAAGGATATCATCGAAAGCAACGGCGAAAAAATCCAGAGAAGATCGTTTGAATAATTGCCGAAATATATTTTGAAGAAGGAGAGGAAAAAAATGAAAAAAATCATGTTGGTATGCAACGCGGGAATGTCGACGGGGATGTTAGCCAAAAAAATCGAAGCAGCCTCTGATCATACATTGGAAGTAAGTGCTTATAGTGAATCAGAATATCAAGATTATCTTGAGGGTGTGGATCTAGTATTGATCGGTCCGCAAATCCGCTTCTTAAAACCTCAGATCGAAGCGGCAGTTGAGGTTCCGGTCGAGGCGATCTCGCCAATGAAATATGGCATTATGGATGGCAAAGGCGTTTATGAGGATATCAAAAAATTGATTGGAGGATAAGTAGTCATGGGATTTAGTACATTTAGCGATACGATGGATAAATACATCTCACCTTTAGCAAATAAATTAAGTCAGCAGCGTCATTTGAAAGCGACGCGCGATGCCTTTATGTCCATGCTGCCAATTACTTTGTTTGGTTCGATTCCGATCATTTTGAATGCACCGCCCGTGACGGAAGATACGAAAAATGGTTTTTTGTTAGCTTGGGCCAGCTTTGCAGAAAAAAACAGCTTGGTTTTAAATTGGATCAGCGGCGTGACCTTGAGTGCGATGGCCTTATTTATCTGTGTAGGTGTGACCTACTTCTTATGCCGTCATTATAAAGAAGACGTTTTGCGTCCGATCATGTTTGCCCTTGTCGGCTTTCTGATGCTTGTATTGACGCCATTGAAAATGGGTTGGGACGGTAAAGAAGTCGAGATCAGCTTTTTAGATGGGCGAGGGATTCTGCTGTCACTTTTTGTCGCGATCGTTACGGTGGAGGGATACCATTGGATGCGCAAGAGAAATATCGGCCGGATCAAGATGCCGGACAGTGTTCCGGCTTCGCTATCAGAAACGTTTGCTTCTTTGGTTCCAGGTTTGATTTTGATGGCCTTCTTTTCAGTGATCTTTATTATTTTCCACGCATTTGATACGACGGCGGTTCAGTTCTTATACAATATTATGGCTCCAAGCTTCAAGGCGGCCGATAGCCTGCCGTTTACGATCATCAGTGTCTTTTTGATCCATTTATTCTGGTTCTTTGGGATTCATGATGCGGCTTTGGCAGGGATTCTTGGTCCGATTCGTGATGGAAACTTATCGATCAATGCGGCTGAGAAAATGGCGGGCAATGATCTCAGTAATATTTTTACAACACCGTTTTGGACGTACTTCGTTATCATTGGCGGGTCAGGTTCAGTATTAGCATTGGCCTTTTTAATGATGCGTTCGAAATCAAAACAGTTAAACACGGTTGGTAAAATCGGATTGATTCCTTCTTTATTCGGGATTTCTGAGCCGTTGATCTTTGGAACGCCGTTGATGCTGAATCCGATTTTCTTCTTCCCATTCATTTTTACTTCGGTATTGAATGGTATTGTCACTTACTTGTGCATGTCATGGGGGATCGTTGGGAAGACTTTCGCAGTCTTTTCATGGCAGATGCCGGCACCGATCGGAGCGTTTCTTTCTACGATGGATTGGCGAGCTATCGTGTTAGTCGTGATCTTGATCGTTTTAGATGGGCTTTTGTATTATCCTTTCTTGAAGGTGTATGAGAAGAACCTTGTTCAACTGGAAAAAGAGAGCGATACAGAATCAGCCTAATGTTATAATAAGAGCGTAGAAGTTTCGCGGCTTCTATGCTTTTATTGGGATAACGATCAGTTAAAAGTCATTTATTTAGAGGAGGGATCATAGTGAATATTTCTCAAAGACAAGAAAAGATCCTAGAGAAATTGTCCCTAAATCAACAGCCTTCCACTGCCAGTCAGCTGTCAAGAGAGCTGGGAGTTTCTTCGAAGACGATTCGAAATGATATTCAGCAGCTGAATCAGCTTTCTGAACAGCCGATGATCCTTTCAAAAGCGGGGACAGGGTTCTCTCTAAACCCTGAAATAAGCCGATTTCAACAGGCCAAGATCGAAAAGCAGTCTCCTAATCTTTCATTTGAATTACTGGCAAGACTGTTAGACCAAAAAGATTGTGACTTTTACGAGCTGGCCGATGATTTCTTCATCAGTGAATCTACTTTGGATCGGATGGTCAAGGAGCTAAATGCGCTGATTAGCCAAAATGATCAGCGGCTCATGATCAAAAGAAAGCATAACCGGCTTTTTATTGAAGGTGACGAAGCAGCTAAACGCCGCGTCTTTACGTTATTTTTAAATCAAGAGATTGAAACGAACAAGCTGAGTTTAGATAATTATTCCGATTATTTTGATCAGCTTGATTTAGCAAAATTATCGAAAGTGATAGTAAACGTCCATCAAGAAGAAGGATTTATTATCAATGATTTCTCAACGATCTCGTTTATTTTGCATATCGCGGTTTTATTAGAAAGAGTGAGTAAGAAAAGCTATTTGAATCCATCGCAGGCTGTGTTAAAGAAAGGTAAAAGTAAACAGCTGACTTTAGCGATGGTTGATCGACTGGAACAGGTTTTTGGCGTTGAGATACCAGAAGAGGAGTATGCGTATATCTATCGACTTTATTCTGGTTCGGTCGTCTCTGATGAGGATTTGGCGGATAAAAAGCTGAAACGAATCATTGAAGGGGTATTGAAGAATATCGATTCGATTTTTTTCATTGATTTTACTCAGGATGAAAAAATTACTGATTATCTGATGACCCATGTTTCTGCTTTGTATAAGCGCTCCGCTCACAAGCAATATCTGGTCAATCCATTATTAGACGAAATCAAAAGTAAATTTCCTTTTGTCTATAATGTGAGCGTCTATGCTTCAGGTTTTCTCCAAGAGCAGCTGAGCATCCAATTTCCTGAAGACGAAGTCGCGTACCTTTCATTGCATTTTCTTTCTGCCTTAGAAAATATTCGAATGCATAAGAAAAAACGCATCTTGCTGGTATCTCCTTACGGTGTTGGCAATCAGCGGGTCGTTAGGAATCAATTGAATAAGATTCAGGAATTTGAAGTCGAATTGTCAGTGGCAGAATCCATCTTTGCGGTGACTGACGAAATTACAAAAGATCAGTCATTGATCTTAACAACGGAAGCCTTAGATGTGAAAACTACTGTTCCGATCTATCACTACGACTCCTTTTTGACAGACTCTGATTTAGCCAAGATTCAAAAAATCTTGATCGAAGAAAATCAGCAGCCTTCTGTGTTACCAACATTTTTAAAAGAAGAACTGTTTTTCCCTCAGCAAGAATTTACGACTAGAGAAGAAGCGATTCGCTTCCTTTGTCAGGAACTATGGGAAAAAGACTATTGCGAAAAGGATTATGTAGAAAAAGTATTGCAGCGGGAGACGTTATCCAGTACCGCCTTCGGAGATTTTTATGCGCTGCCTCATGCGATCAAACGTGAAGCGAAGAAGAACGCGGTGGCGATTTGTTCATTGTCAAAACCGCTGCAATGGAAAGAAAAGAAAGTCAAATTGGTTTTGTTGCTGGCGTTAAAGGAAGAACGGGATAATTCCTTTGAGCAGCTCTTTGAAGAACTGGTAGTGATGCTAAACGACGCTGCTCGAGTAAAAAAACTCGCAAAGCAAACAAATTTTCAAGATTTCATGCAGATCTGTCAGGCTGCTGATTAATCAAACAATCAGTCGAGCATTCAAATTTGAAACACGAAAAATAAATGATAAAAAGCGAATGAAATAAACCAACCCCTCTAACTTACTTAGAGGGGCCTTTTTTGTGAGCGTTGAGGTAATAAGAAAAGTTAAGGCTCCAGTGATAGATCGAAATCTTCCGATAAAATCAGACTTTCAATTTTTTTCCTCTTATGATTCCGATAGCTCGTTGGGGTTTCTCCTTTGTGTTCTTTAAAATATTTAGAAAAGTAATTTAAAGAAAGGCCTACAGAGTTAGAGATATATTCTACAGAATAATTTGAAGAATCTAGTAGCTGAATCCCTTTTTCTAATCGTATTTTTTGAAGAACTTGGTTTGGCGTCATGTGAATAGCATCTCTGAAAATACGGGTGATATAACTTGGACTGTAATGGAATGTACTTGATAGAACTTCTAAACTGATATTTTCAGAGTAATGATTGTTCAAGTAATTTATGATGGGCTGAATCTTTGAGGACTCATTTAGTTGATACAAAGAATCTTCAATAAAAGATAAAGATTCATACTGCACTTTTTCTTGATAGACTTCTAACAAAAAAAGTTTTAGTAGGGTATCTAGCGTAATAGCCCAAGATTCTTCCTTATTTTGAATCGAAGTAGTGGCACTTGTTTGTAATTGTTGAAGCAACAATAAAGACGAAGGCGAATTTAAATAGTAATCCTTTTTATTTTGGATGGGACTGATGATCTCATAAAACGAAGGACTGATGTTGAACTTAATATCAAGTACCGTCGAATTTTGTAAGAAGTTGTAACTGTGAAACGTATTCGGTGGAATCACAATTAAATGGTTGGTTTTTAAGATTAAACTCTGTTCGTCCAAGTGCAGCTGTTCAGATCCCGAAAGAAAAAATTGTAATTGAAAAAACTTGTGCTTATGAGTTTCTATTTTGTTGCCGAACTTGTATGATTTGCCACTAATCCACAAGATTTGAATATCTCTATCTCTCATATGAACCTCCCTTTGTTCCAGATACAGCGATTATAGTGATCATAATAGACGAATGTAATCGCTGTCAAAAATATAGACTGTAGTCAGAACAAAAGATTAATTGTTCTACGTTATAACGATACTAATTAACCAGGCCGGTTTTTTGTGGAGGAATGTAGTATGGAAGGAAGTACCGTGGCTACTATAGCACAAAAGAAAGTAAGGTGGCATATTTTACCTTATCTATTCTTAATTTATTTTGTTGCCTTTTTAGATCGTTCGAGCATCACATACGCTTCATTAGGTGGAATGGACACTGATTTAGGTTTAACAGCTACCACGTATGGCTTCATTGCTGGCATTTTCTTTATTGGCTATTTTATTTTTGGTATTCCAGGAAATATGATTCTGGAAAAGGTAGGCGCAAAAAAATGGATTTCCTTGATCCTGATATTATGGGGAACCGTTACGCTGCTTACCGGTTTTGTACAAACAGTAACAGGGTTAGTTGTTTTGCGGTTCTTGTTGGGAATATTTGAGGCAGCCTTATTTCCAGGCATGACCTTGATTGTGACCTACTGGTTTTTAAGTAAGACACGAGCAGCCGCGATCGCCTTATTTATGATCGCACCGCCGTTGGCTAATGCCTTTGGGGCGCCGGTTGCTACTACGATCATTACTCAGATCCATCAATTTCTAAATTTAGACGGGTGGCGCTGGCTATTTATCATTGTCGGATTGCCAGCAATATTGTTAGGCTTTTTTACCTATTGGTATCTAAGCGATGATCCATCTAAAGCGAAGTGGTTAACAGCAGAAGAGAAGCAATGGCTTGTTAAAGAATTAGATAAAGATCGCTTAAAGAGCTCTAAGCATGGAGAAATTTCTGCCCCGTTTAGAGAAGCATTAAAGGATAAAAAGATTTGGATTCTGACTCTTATGAATACTTTTTATGTTATGGGATTATACGGAATTACCTTTTGGCTGCCACAAATGATTAAGGGGATTTCAACAGGCAGTTCTACTATGACTATCGGCTGGTTAACTGCCGTTCCTTATTTGTTTGGTGCTGTGACGTTAATGTTAAACGCAAAATCCTCTGACAAAACGGGTGAACGGATTTATCACACTGCGGCTGGAGCTATTATCGGCGGGATCAGTCTTCTCATTTCTGCCTCAGTTTCAAATGTATATCTTTCGCTGATCTTCATTTGTATCGCGGCAATGGGACTTTATGCTTGGTCTGGTCCATATTGGGCAATTACAACAGATATTGATCCGAGAATAGCAGCCGTAGGATTAGGGATTGTTAATGCATTAGGTAATTTAGGAGGATTTATCAGTCCTTACGTTGTTGGCTGGCTTAAAGATATTACGCACTCAACAGTGTCGGGAATGTATTTCTTATCTGCTTCATTAATTGTCGCAGGATGTTTGGTCATGTTGTTAAAAACTGGAAAACAAAGTAGTAAAAAAAATGAAATATTGGAGGAAGTACAAAATGGTTAGAAAAATGGTTGTGCCGGAAATGGAATGGATCAATGAAAGAACTGAGGGCACGCAGCAAGTTGCGGTTATGGAAGAAATTGGGAAAATTGATATTAAATATGCCAAAATCCCTCATGCGAAAGAAAATGAAATTCGCGTAGATGTTAAATGGGTCGGAATTTGCGGCTCTGATTTAGAAGTATACCGAGGCGCGCGTACGCCAGAATTTTTAACCTATCCAATGCGATTAGGACATGAGGTCGCTGGGATTGTTGACGAGGTAGGAGAACATGTTGTGGGTATTCAAGTGGGCGATCACGTTTCATTGCGTTATGTCTGGGGCGCTTTTGCTGAATACATTACGTGTGATCCATTTTCAGCAGTTGTCTTGCCAAAGGAATTTCCATTGATGCATGGTTCTTTGATTGAGATCACGCCGACTATTTTAACGGGTATGGAGCAGGCTGAAATCAGCCAAGCAAAAAATGTTTTGATCATGGGGCAAGGAGTAAGCGGCTTGCAATTGACTCAATTTGCACATTTGTATAGTCCTAAAAATCTTGTAGTAACTGATTTGTATGATGAGAAATTAGAAATAGCCAAGGACTTTGGCGCCACTCATACTTATAAGATCCCAACTGCGGATACACCGACAATGGATGTTGTAGGAAATGATTTCCCAGATGGTTTTGATGTAGTAATTCCTGCGTTATTAGAAGGAGATTCAGTTATTGATGCCTTAGAATGTTGCGCTCAAAATGCAAAATTAATTATGTATGGCGGAATTGGCAAAACATCAAAAACAATGGACTTCTTCAAAATGCATCGTAAACGTGTCGATCTTTTAACCACTGAGCCTAAACGTGATGTTGATAATCATCGATTGTTCAGAGAAGGACGAGATATGGTCGTAAACGGTCTAATTAATACCGAGCGCACGGTAACCAATATTTTCCCGCTCTCTCAGATTGAAAAAGCCTTTGAACTGCGCAATCATACTCAAGCGAATGTTATCCATGTCATGATTGATTGCGATGCTAGTCATGATGATGGCAGATACGACAACTAAGAGAGGCTGAAGCTATGCATAATTTTAAAAAAGGCTGTTTTTATTGTGAGCATAATCAGGTTCAGAAAGAACGCATGATCGAGATCACGAAATTATCTGCCTCTACAGTTTATCTCAATCGCGATCAAACTCATTTTGGCAGAATTATCGTTGCTTTGAATTGGCATGTGGATGAACTTTTTGAATTGCATGGTTCTGATTTACAAGAATTTATTCAAGAAGTGTCTGACGTTGCTGAAATAATTCAATCGCTTACGCATTGCGACAAAATAAATTATGCCATTTACGGGGACACTGTGTCGCACCTTCATTTCCACTTAGTACCAAAACAAACTGCTGATAACGACTGGAATGAAGCCTTTGTAAACACACCTCAAAATGTACAATTAATTGAAGATGAGAAGGAATATAGTCTGCTCATTCAGCAAATTAGAGAGAGGTTGGCGCAAAAAAGATGAAACGCTCTATGATTAATCGCATTATTGATGAAACAATTGACTTTACAAAAGAAAGAGGTCTATCCTATCCAAATTTTGCGTACTTCACACAAGCAGATTGGAAAAATCTTACTACGCAATCAGAAGAAATAATCGATAATATGCTGGGGTGGGATGTCACCGATTTTGGAGAA
This sequence comes from Enterococcus sp. 3H8_DIV0648, assembly GCF_002140655.1. Taxonomy (NCBI): domain Bacteria; kingdom Bacillati; phylum Bacillota; class Bacilli; order Lactobacillales; family Enterococcaceae; genus Enterococcus; species Enterococcus sp. 3H8_DIV0648. Next base: position 2,904,368 of record NZ_NGLG01000001.1, read on the forward strand.
GGAAAGTATTTAGAGAAGGGTCTAACGAGTTTTACCTTTCGTAATGGTAATTACAATCATCCTGACAAATATCCCAAACCCTATTGTGAAAAATTATTAATCGTGGAGGATGGTCAGGAGCTGCCTTTTCATTTTCATTGGAAAAAAATGGAAGACATCATTAACCGAGGCGGCGGAACACTGGAGATCACTTTATACAATGCTGATGAAATTGATCAGTTAGATGAAGCTTCTGCGGTTTCGTATGTTTCAGACGGTCAGCGCTTTACAGTGCCGCCGGGTACCGTAGTTCAATTGCTTCCCGGAAGCAGTATTACTTTGACACCGCGTGTATATCATCAGTGGAGAGGTATCAAAGGGACAGGGAAAATTATGCTATTTGAAGTGTCGTCCACAAATGATGATAAAACAGATAATCGTTTTCTGGAGGATATTCCTCGATTAATTTCGATTGAAGAAGATGAAGCAGCTAAATATTTTCTCTTTAGCGACTATGACACGATCAGTATAAAGGAATGATGACCGATGAGTTATGTACTTGGCCTTGATTTAGGGACCAGTTCTCTAAAGGCTTTACTAGTGAACAAAGAAGGTACGGTTATTAGCAGTGAATCAAGTCAATATGAGGTTTTTTCAGAAACAGTAGGCTTTAGTGAACAAAATCCTAGTGATTGGCTAGCAGCATGTACGACTATTTTTTCAAAACTGGCTCAAAAGGTAGATGATTTCCAGTCTGAATTGGAAGGAATTAGTTTTTCGGGTCAAATGCACAGTCTCGTATTACTAGATGAGCACTACAATGTTTTACGTCCGGCTATTTTATGGAATGATGTTCGAACGACAGAACAATGTAAAGAAATTATGGAAAGAGCTGGTTCGGAAATCCTGGACATAACCAAGAACCGAGCGCTTGAAGGTTTTACATTGCCGAAGATACTTTGGGTGATGGAGAATGAACCAGAAATATGGGCGCAAGTCGCACATATATTGTTGCCTAAGGATTATCTGCGGTGGTACTTAAATGGTCGGTTGGCTATGGATTATTCTGATGCGGCGGGAACATTGTTATTAGATGTGGGAGAACAAAAATGGTCCGAAAAGCTGCTGGATTGCTTTGAGATTTCTTTGGATAGATTACCGCCTTTAGTGAATGCCTTTGATTTTACTGGGTATTTAAGGGGAGATATCAGACAGAAATTTCATTTTGAAAAAAATGTGGCAGTATTTGCTGGGGCAGCAGATAACGCAAGCGCGGCAGTTGGTTCGGGGTTAATTTCGTCAGACACAGCTTTAGTCAGTATTGGTACGTCTGGAGTTTTCCTCACTGCGGAAACCAATTCAGCAGTTGATTATAAAGGCAAACTACATTTTTTCAATCATGCCTTCACCAATGAATTCTATTCGATGGGTGTGACACTTTCTGCAGGAGCGAGTCTAAACTGGTTCAAAAAGACATTTGCGCCGATGCAGACTTTTGAGGAGCTGCTCTATTTAGTTAAGGATGTTCCACCCGGTTCAGATGGGTTGCTATTCACACCATATATTGCTGGAGAAAGAACCCCGTATTTTGACAGCAAAGTAAGGGGCAGTTTTATGGGGATCGATAATCACCATTCATTTTCAACGTTTACGCGGGCGGTGATTGAAGGCATTACTTTTTCGCTCAAAGACTCTCAAGTATTAATGGAAACAATTGGAGATAAAAATTTTCAAAAGATTATTTCTGTCGGAGGAGGAGCACGCAGCAAGGAGTGGCTGCAAATTCAAGCGGATATATTTAATACGCCTATTGTCACTCTTGCATCAGAGGAAGGACCTTCCTTAGGCGCTGCGATGATCGCTGCTAGTGGACTTTCATGGTTTGATTCTTTAGAGCAGTGCATCAATAAATTTGTTCACTATTCTGAGACTGTGTATCCGAACGAAGGCGATGTCCAAGCTTATGAGAAAGCATACGAAAACTATAAAAAAATCTATTCGAACAATGTTGATTTGTTCACTGAATAGAATGACCTTTCTAGCATACGCATAATAATCAAACAACCGTCAAAATCCAGCATATATGGATATTGACGGTTGTTTTGAGTGGTTAAAAGATCAGGCCTGTGATAATCGCGCTCAAGAAGCTGACAAGGCTAGCACTTAATAAGATTTTCAAGCCATGCTTGGCAACTAGATTGCCCTTTTCTTCATTAAGACCTTTCATGGCACCAGAGATGATGCCAATAGAAGAGAAATTTGCAAAGGAAACTAAAAAGACAGAGATGATGGCGGTTGTCCGCGCTGAGAAGTCCCAGCTGCCTTTGGCTAATTCAGTCATCGCCACAAATTCATTCGTCACTAGCTTGGTTGCCATCAAGCTTCCGGCGTCCACGGCTTCCTTCCAAGGAATCCCCGTGATGAATGCCAGCGGCGCAAATACATAACCTAATATTTCTTGGAAGGTCAGTCCGGTGCTTTTAGCAAAAATGAAATTGATCATCGCGATCAATGCCACAAAACCGATCAGCATCGCTGCGACAGTGACGGCGACATGGAAGCCGTCTAAGATATATTCCCCCAGCATTTGGAAGAAGGTTTGCTCTTTGTCCTCTTCGATCACTAATTCGTCGTTTTCCAATTGGTAAGGATTGACGATCGATGCGATGATGAAGCCGCCGAACAAATTCAATACCAATGCAGTAATCACATACCGCGGTTGGATCAGTGCCATGTAAGAACCCACGATCGACATGGAAACAGTCGACATCGCTGAGATACTCATGGAGGTCAAGCGCTGTTCAGATAATGTCGGTAATTCCTTTTTAATAGAGATGAAGACTTCTGATTGACCTAAGATCGCTGACGCAATCCCGTTATAAGATTCCAATTTGCCCATGCCGTTGATTTTGCTGAGGGCAAGACCGACACCCTTCATGAAGAGCGGCAAAATTTTAATGTAACGCAAGATCCCGATGATCGCAGAGATGAAGACGATCGGCATCAAGACATTTAGGAAAAAGGGAAAGCTGCCTTTATTCGCAATTCCGCCAAATACAAAATCTACGCCGGAGCCGGCGAAACTCAGCAAAGCATCAAAAACACCGGCCAAGCCGCCAACGATCGTTGTTCCCACCGTAGTTCGCAGTAAAATAAAACCTAATAAAAATTGCAGCACCAGCATGATCAAAATCGGCGAATACCGAATCTTTTTACGATCACTGCTGATCAAAAAACTTAAGGCCAGAACAATCCCTAACCCAATAATACCTATCATAAAATGCAAAGAATCACTCCTAGTTAGAAAAAATAATCTGAACTAGCGTAGCTTTTTTTGCAAAAAATTGCGAAGGATAGCTATGAAAACCATGCCTCTATGAATAAATTCTAAACACGAAAACACTAACAACTTCATTTTTAGTCTCTTGCAATGATTAAAGCTTTTCCAAAAAAAATATGCTATGCTTGAAAAGAATTCAGCAGAAAAAGAGGGATCGGAATGGAAGGGGAAAACAAAAAGCGGGTCTTGCTGCCGCGCTATCAGCAAGTAGCGGTAGAGATCGCTGAGCGGATCGCCGACAAACGTTATCAAGTAGGAGAAAAAATTCATGCACGTTCGACTTTAGCCAGCAACTTCAATGTTTCTCCCGAAACGGCCCGCAAAGCGATCAATGTGTTGGTCGACCTTGGCATCATGGAGGTCCGTCATGGCAGCGGCGCATATGTCCTATCGCGAGAAAAGGCGCAGGTTTATTTTGAAAAATATCAAGATGTGCAATCCATCCAAGAAATTAAAAATGAGATTCAAGCCAGCGTGGAAAAACAGAAGCAGGAATTGGATAATGTCAGCGAGCTGTTGAATCAGCTTTTATCTCAAACCAAGCGGGTCCATAATGTTGCGCCCTTTGTTCCTTACGAATTGACGCTGACCGAAGAGGCGGAGCACTTAGAAAGCACAGTCAATGACTTAAATATTTGGCATGAGACTGGTGCGACCATCATTGCCATTCAGCAAAACAATGAGCTATTGCTGTCGCCCGGACCCTACGCCAAGATCTGTGCCGGCGATACCTTGTTTTTTGTCGGCAATGAGCTGGTCTTACAGCGGATGCAGCATTTGTTTTACCCAGATAAATAATCCCGAAAAAGGAAAGCCGCGGCTTTCCTTTTTTTTACATTAAAGTCATAAACCGAGTTCAGGTGTGAAAAAGAAGATACCATTCTTTTTTTACTGAAATAGGTTTATGACTTTATTTTTTTGAGCGGCTGCGGCAATTTTCATCAAAACCGGTTAAAGAATTGTTTTGGTCTAGTTTAACAACAGTTTAACAATTCGTAGCTGTCTATTGTTTTTTGATGGCTAGACTGTGTTTAAGAAGTAAAAGATGAGGTGTAAAAATGAGAATTCGTGGAAAACTTCTTTTTTCTAAAAAAAATGAAGATGCTAAACGAAAAAAGGAGACCTTTAGCAAAGGAGAAAAAGTTGTCTTTGTCGCCCTCTGCATTTTTATTGCCGCTCTTTTTATACTGACTGTTTACGCTGTGGCATTCACAGTGTCTAGATTAAAGTTTTTGATCTAAATCAATGGAGTGGAGGAAAAAAAGATGAAACATTTAACATTTGTAGTACCAAGTTATAACTCTCAGGACTATTTGGCCCGCTGTGTGGACACATTATTGGCAGGGGGAGAGGATGTAGAGATTATTATCGTAAATGACGGGTCCACCGATGATACTGCAGCGATTGCTGATGGCTATGCTGCGGCTCATCCGACGATCGTAAAAGTAGTGCATCAAGAAAATAAAGGACACGGAGGAGCCGTCAATGCCGGCTTGGCTCATGCCACAGGTCGGTATCTTAAGGTGGTGGATTCCGATGATTGGCTAGACATTACAGGCCTTGCTTCCGTCCTTTCCCAGATGAAGAACTGGGAAGAAAATCAACTCACAGTCGATATGATCGTCTGCAACTATGTCTATGACCATTTATATGATGAGAAGCAGCATACGGTGGATTATCGCAATGTTTTTGAGGCAAACGAGATTTGCGGATGGGAAAATATCGGACGCTTTACGCCTTCTCAATACCTGATTATGCATGCGCTGATTTTCAATACTGAAATTCTGCGAAAGAGCGGTGTAGAGCTGCCGTTGAATACTTTTTATGTGGATAATCTATTCGCTTATCAACCGCTGCCTTATGTGAAAAAAATCTGCTATTTAGACGTTGATTTGTACCATTATTTCATTGGTCGTGATGATCAGTCTATCAACGAAAGCGTCATGATGGAGCGGATCGATCAGCAAATCAAAGTGACGAAAATCGTCTCCGAATGTACCGATCTTGCCGCTGTGGAGGTTTCGAAGCTATCTACGTATATGATGAGGAATATCTCGATTATGTTGGCTATCTCTTCGATCCATTTGTTGCTGATCGGGACAGATGAAGCTTTGGCTAAACGCAAGGAATTATGGAACCACATCAAGAATATCAACCGGAAGCTATATTGGAAATTACGGCTGCAAACTGTCGGCGGACTGACTTATCTTCCTGGGAAAATCGGGGGGCTTGCGACGGTTACGGGCTACCGAGCAGCCAAAACGGTCATTAAATTTCAATAGTTGAAAAGGAGGGCTGTAAATGGCTGAAGTTTATATTGCGTTAGTGGATACACCGGGACTTTTCGCAAGCATTATTAAAAAAGTCATTGGCATTGACTATTGCCACGTTGTCCTCGCATTGGATGAAGCATTTGAACAAGCGTATAGTGTCAACCGAAGAAATCCGGCAATTCCCTATTTTGCCGGATTTGTTAGAGAAGATTCAGAAAAGATTCTACGCAAATTTCCTACAGCGTCTTACAGGATCATTCGTTTGCCTTGTTCAATTGAACAAAAGGAAAGGATTCAAAAAGAACTGGAAGCATGCTATGAAATACGCTGGAGGATTCACTACTGCCTTGTTGGGCTGCCTTTTTTAATGTTGAACCGTCCTTTTCATCAAAAGAATCATTATACGTGTTCTTCATTTTTAGCAAAGCTGCTTGATGAACAAGCAATTTCTTTATTTGATAAACATTTTTCGCTTGTAACACCGAGAGATTTCTATGAATTGACTCAGTTTGAGCAGATTTATGAGGGATCATTTTCCAAATATCTCAGTTATCAAGTTCAGCAGAAGGAGGCGAAGGGGCATGCTTGGTAAGTATAAACTCAGCATCGTTCTGCTGTTGCTACTAATCATACTGACGGTGAGTACTTTTCTTCAATCGAATGATCTTCCTGCAGTGGTTTCGGCTTTATCAGAGATGAGTCTTTTGTGGCTGACGCTTGGTATTTTGTCGGTTCTCTTGTTTGTCATTTTAGAAGGTGTGATGATTTGGCATTTATTGCGCTCTTTTCAAAAGGGGATCGGATTGTATCAATGTATCAGTTGGTCGTTCATTGGTTTTTTTGTATCAGGAATTACTCCTTCAGCGACAGGCGGACAACCGATGCAGATTTATTACATGAAGCGCGCAGGTATCAAGGTCTCTGCGAGTATGCCTGTGCTGATGATACTCGCTGTTTTGTATAAGCTGGTGATGGTAAGCATTGGAGCGGGGCTCAGTCTTTTCTGGGCAACAGGACTCGCGGCTTACTTCGGTGATTTTCTGTGGTTGTTTTACCTTGGGTTGGGACTAAATAGTTTTGTGGTTGTCTTGCTGATATTTATTATGCTCCGTCCGCTTTATGCGGAAAAGCTGATCTTAAAAATCGAGAGACTTTTGACCGCTATGCGTATTTTGAAAGAATCGCCGGAGCGGCAAACGAGATGGCTTTCTGCAATTGCAGAATATCAACAGGTTATCGGTTTTTTTCGTGAACATAAAACCACATTGCTTTCGGTTGCATTAATGACCTTTATTCAACGGTGTCTGCCTTTTCTATTGATTTGGATTATTTATCGGGGATTGGGGCTTTCAAGTGTGGGAATACTGTCCTTGATGGCTTTGCAGGCGGCCGTCACTTTGGCAATCGATCTGCTGCCGCTGCCAGGCTCTATGGGGGTAGCTGAATTTGTTTTTACAACGGTTTTTGCGGCTGTTTTTAGCGATAAGCTGCTGCCTGCTGCATTGTGCATCTCAAGAGGACTCAGTTTTTATCTGCTCATGATCGTGAGTGCGGCTATTTTCGCTGGGGTTCACTTTTCAAAAGGTAAAACCGTAAAAAAGGAATATCGTGATTTTTTAATTTAAAGAAATGACTAGAGGAGCTGATTTTAGATGATAAAAAGAAATAGACCAGATGTACTAGTAGTAGGGGCGGGTTTTGCGGGCTCTGTTTGTGCCAGAGAATTCGCCGAAAAAGGATTCAAGGTTTTAGTTTTAGAGCAGCGACAGCATATTGGCGGAAATATGTTCGATGGACCGGACAAGAATGACTTGATGATTCACTGGTATGGACCGCATATTTTTCATACGAATAATCAGACTGTTTTTAACTGGTTGGACCGCTTTACTGATTGGCGGCCTTATGAACACCGTGTTTTAGGAAGAATCAAAGGGAAAGAAGTACCGATCCCCTTCAACTTTACTTCGATAGATACGCTGTTTCCCAGTAAGACGGCTCAACGGTTGAAGAAAAGGCTTATTCAGGCCTTCCCAAACAAGGAACGGATCACTGTTTCAGAACTGACGGGTCATCAAGATGAAGAGCTGGCAGAATTAGGCGAATTTATTTTTGAAAATGTTTTTGTCCACTATACAGCAAAGCAGTGGGGAATTCCTGTCGAGCAAGTGGACTCCGCAGTAATCAATCGAGTCCCCGTTTTATTGAGTTATGATGATCGCTATTTTCAAGACGAGCTGCAGTTTATGCCTAAGAATGGTTATACGGAGCTGTTCAAGCAGATACTGAATCACGAGAATATTGTCTGTCGATTAGGAGTTTCCGCTGATGCGGCTCTTCGACTAGAAGCTGAAGGGCGTATTCTATTTGAAGGAGAAGTATTTAAAGGTCCGGTGATCTATACGGGGGCACCAGACCAGCTGTTGAATTATCACTTTGGCCGGTTAGAGTATCGTTCACTGGACCTGTCTTTTGAAACCATCAAAAAAACGCAATTTCAAAAGGCAGCAGTCGTTAATTATCCGAATGAGGAGAAATTTACACGAATCACAGAATTTAAACAATTGACCGGTCAAGTCAAGGAAGGGGTTACTGCAATTTTAAAAGAATATCCTAGTGCCTATACTGGCAAGGATAAACTTGAGCCATACTATCCGATCGAAACGGCGGCGAATCGAAAACAATACGAAGCCTATCGGAACAAGCTGATCACGTGGGAAAATCTTTATCTCTGCGGCCGATTAGCGCAATATAGATATTTTAATATGGATGAAGTGATTGAATATGCTTTGCAGCTTTCAGCAGCTATCATGAAATTAGATAGCGGATCATTCATCGCGAGTAATAGGTAAAAATCAAAAAGTACTGCAAGACTTCGTCTGAACAGTACTTTTTTGCTTGAACAAACGATAATCATTGTTCGAGCGTCCGATAAAAATTAGATGTAAAAAATGATAAAAAACTCGTGACCGAAATCAAGCAGTTTTTATGCTTTTGCAAAGGAATAGGTCTGGAAAAAAGCAAAGATCCAAGCTGAAGAGCATTTCGCTGCAGCAGGGATCTATAAAGTAATTATGGTCGAAAGCGATAACCCGCTCCCCAGACAGTTTGGATATGCTGCGGGTTGGCGGGATCTTTTTCGATTTTTTCTCGCAGTCTGCTGAGATGGACCGCCACGGTTCGGCTATCGCCGATTGCATCCAGTCCCCAAATTTTTTCGTAAAGAGCTTCTCGAGTAAAAACAATCTCAGGATTAGACATTAGAAAAAGGAGTAGCTCATATTCTCTGTTTTTAAACTCCACTTCGATGTTATCGACAAAAACGCGTCTTGTTTTGGTATTTAGTTTAAACTTCCCATAATCTAAAACTTCAGAAACGGCTGAGGTATTTTGCTGAGAGGCACGTGCATACTGAGCTAAGTTTGCTTTCACCCGAGCCACAAGCTCCATTGCTGAGAAGGGCTTTGTAATGTAATCGTCAGCACCGACACCGAGTCCCATGATCTTATCCGCATCTTCTACCTTGGCAGTTACCATTAAAATAGGAATGGAGAGTTTTTCCCGCAGCTGCTTGCATATCTCCACCCCATCCATATCAGGCAGCATTAGATCCAGTAAAATCAGATCGTAAGAATTGGAAAGGGCCTCTTCCAAGCCTAAATGACCGTTCATGACCACTTTTGTTTCATACCCATTAATTGTGAGAAAATCCTGTTCTATTTTTGCTATTGCCTTGTCATCTTCAATGATCAATACTTTATCCATTCTCGATCCCCTCCAATACTGGTAATGTGATGATGATTTTTAGTCCATTTTCTGGTCCGTTCTCCGCCTGAATCGTTCCTGAAAAGCGGTGGATAATCTTAGCTGAAATGGCTAACCCCAGACCATTTCCATTCCGTTTTCCAGTACTAGTGCGCGCCTTATTCCCGCGATAGAATATTTGAAACAACTTGTTTAAGGAATCCTCGGATACTCCGGGTCCGTTGTCCTGAAAGATAATCGTGATATGATCATTCTCCTGATAGGATTTTATCAGTAATTGGTTATCCTTTTCTGCTCCATACTTTAATGCATTTTCTGATAGGTTTGTAAAAACAGTCCGCAATTGAACAGGATCGGCTTCGACATATTTTTGGTGGGTCGTATTCTCCAATGTGACGGTCATGTTCTCTCCATAGTCTTCTGCGGCTCCTTTTGCAAAACTATCCAGAGCTAAACCGATATCGAAGATCTCTTCAGAAAAGGGAAACTCGCCAATATCCAGCTTTGAAAAGAGAAAGAGCTGTTGAACGATGTGTTCTAAGTCATCTGTTTTGGAAATGATTGTTTCCAGGTATTCTTTTTGCAGTCGTGGCGTAGCGGCAACACCCTCAACCAGTCCTTCTGCATACGTTTTTATCGATGTCAGGGGGGTGCGAAGATCATGAGAAATTCCAGCCACAAGTTCTCGCCGGTTCTCGTCGTCTTTTTTTCTGGCTTCGATTAACTCCTGCAGCTGCCTTGCCATCTCATTAAAATCATTGCAGACTTCGGCAAATTCATCCTTTCCTTCGTAGGTGATCCGATAATCTAAGTTTCCGTCCCTGATCTTATGGACACCATTGACGAGGATGTTCAAAGGATTGATGATGCTGCGAAAAACGAACCTTGTCAAGATTCCATTTGTTAATACGATCGCAAAGAGAATGAATATAGCAAATAATACGCCAGGATTGATTGTTTGGTTGATTAGATCAAAACGATTGTCTTTATCATAATCATGATCTTTGTTATAAAGATAAACGCGATACTGTCCGGCTTGAACAGTAAAAAGAGCAGTATTATCGATAGTATAATGGCCGCGGCTCTTATCTTTCTCCTGAGCCAAAGTAGTGAGAGGCGATGTGGTGAAATTGCCGTCTTGATAAAGCTCCTTATTTCCTTCATACAGAGCGATCGAAACAGCCTTGCTTTTTTGAGGAAGATCGAAGGAAGCAAGCTCACTTTTGATTTTTTCCTCGTCAGCATATTTCCATTCTGTTGATAGGCTTTTCATTTCCGCGACTGTTTGGTAGAACACATCATTGCTCCTTGAATGAAGATTGCCCTCTATGCCTGCATAGTTAAGAATGATATTGATAAAGATTGTTGATAACAACAAGCATAACAATATCGGTATGATGATCATTAAGATGTTGGAAAAAATCAGTCGTCGTCGAATGGTCACGCCCTTCACCCCCCTTTTTTAACAGTATACGAAATATGCACTGCCTATTTCACCTTTTTAACGAGATAAGCGTAAAAAGTTTTCGTCATTTTTCACGGCTTGGTCAGAATAGGGTTTAATGCTTTTGCCAGCAAGCAGCAAAACCGGACTTAAAGGACCTATTATCAGATTGCCGATTGCAATTCAGTGTGTGAAAGGATTGATCAGAAAACTTCTTTTGCCTTCCTTATTAGAGGGTAAACAAAAAGGTATAAATATGTCGCACGAAATAGTTAACAGTTGTTAAACTAGCGAAGGGAAAAGCTGGGGGACTAGCGTATGTAGCCTGTTAAAATATATCGAATGATCGATATATTTAAATTGGTGAATGAGCTTCGTGATTTACTGAAAATTTTCAGCATCTTCTTTGACAAAAGTGACCACATGGTGTTAAGGTGGTATGGTCACTTTTTTAGAGGAGGATATTTTTTTGAGTAAAGTTAAGGTAGAACATCTGACTAAAATTTTCGGCAAGAAGCACCAGCAAGCCCTTGCGATGATTCAAGAGAATCGCGACAAGAACGAAATTTTAGCACAAACAGGTGCAACTGTCGGTGTATATGATGCAAGTTTTGAAGTCAATGAAGGAGAAATTTTTGTCATTATGGGGCTTTCCGGCAGCGGAAAATCCACAATGATTCGTTTATTAAATCGCTTGATCGATCCAACTTCTGGTGAGATTTACATAGATGGAGAAGACATTGCCAAAATGGACAAAGAAGCACTGCGAGAAGTGCGTCGTCATAAGATCAATATGGTTTTTCAAAATTTTGGTTTGTTTCCTCATCGGACGATTTTAGAAAATACAGAATACGGTCTTGAAGTTCGAGGCGTGTCTAAGGCGGAACGTCAAGCTAAGGCAGAGAAGGCCTTAGAAAACTCGGGCTTATTAACATTTAAGGATCAATATCCTAGTCAATTATCCGGTGGGATGCAGCAACGGGTCGGTTTAGCGCGGGCTTTAGCCAATGATCCAGAGATTTTATTAATGGATGAAGCTTTCTCGGCCTTGGACCCATTGATTCGTCGTGAGATGCAGGATGAATTATTGGATCTGCAATCAAACGTGCAAAAAACGATCATCTTTATTACCCATGATTTGAATGAAGCCTTGCGTATCGGTGATCGAATCGCTTTGATGAAGGACGGACAGATCATGCAGATCGGTACAGGAGAAGAAATCCTAACCCATCCAGCAAACCAATATGTCAGAGACTTTGTTGAGGACGTGGATCGTTCGAAGGTCTTGACTGCCCAAAACATCATGGTACCTGCTTTGACGACGAATATCGAAGTTGATGGACCGAATGTTGCGTTGAATCGGATGCGCAAAGAAGAAGTCAGCATGCTTTTAGCTGTGGACCGCAAGCGTAAGCTGAAGGGGAGTCTTACAGCCGATAAGGCATTAGAGGCTCGCAAAAACAATTTAACACTGAAAGAAGTCATCGATAAAAATGTCCGCCGCATCCCTAAGGATATGCTGGTTACTGACATTTTCAATCTGATTTTTGATTCGCCGGCACCGCTGGCCGTAGTCGAAGGCGACCGTTTAGTCGGCGTCGTTATTCGCGGCAGTGTCTTAGAAGCGTTGGCAGATACAGAAACAGAAGAGGTGAAATTGAATGTTTAATTTTTTACAGCAAGCTTTGCCCGTCGCAGATTGGGTTGAAAGTTTTACAGAATGGTTAACAGGAACATTTGCAGGACTGTTCTCAGCGTTGCAGCATGCAGGACAATTTTTGATGGATGGGATGACGAATCTGTTAACGATGATTCCGCCCTTATTATTGATACTTATCTTAACGGTCGCCGCCTTTTTTATCTCCAATAAAAAATGGGGACTGACGAGTTTTACTCTGATCGGCTTATTATTTATTTACAATCAAGGTCTATGGATCGACTTGATGAGCACAGTTACTTTGGTGCTTTTATCTAGTCTACTGTCAATCATCATCGGGGTACCATTAGGTATCTTGATGGCGAAAAATGAGACAGCGAAAAAGATCATCACGCCGATCTTGGACTTCATGCAGACGATGCCGGGATTCGTGTACTTGATCCCAGCCGTTGCCTTCTTCGGAATCGGAATGGTTCCCGGGGTTTTCGCATCAGTGATTTTTGCTTTGCCGCCAACTGTACGTTTTACTAACCTAGGGATTCGCCAAATTCCGAAAGAATTGGTGGAGGCTTCTGATTCATTTGGTGGAACAGGGCGTCAAAAATTATTTAAATTAGAATTGCCGTTAGCAAAAAGCACGATCTTAGCAGGGATCAACCAAACAACGATGCTTGCTCTATCAATGGTCGTGATCGCGTCAATGATCGGAGCTCCCGGTTTGGGTCGCGGTGTACTGTCAGCGTTGCAGCGTGCGCAGGTTGGGAATGGCTTTGTCAATGGTTTGGCATTAGTCATTTTAGCCATCATTATTGACCGCTTCACGCAAAACATCAATAAACCAAAACAACAAGCGGCTGAAAAAATGCCGAAAACGAAAAAGAAAAAAATCGGGATTGCAGCAGGTGTCGTAGCGGCAATTGTGTTACTGGCTTCCTTTGGCTTCGGCGGATCATCTAACGAAAACAAAGGAACGATCAACCTAACTTACGTGGAATGGGATACAGAAGTTGCATCCACCCATGTAGTCGGCGAAGTCTTAAAAGAAATGGGCTACAACGTCAACATGACACCATTAGACAATGCGATCATGTGGGAATCTGTCGCAAAAGGCGAATCGGATGCAATGGTAGCTGCTTGGCTGCCAAACACTCACAAATCACAATTTGCTCAATACAAAGATCAAGTCGATGATTTGGGTGTCAATCTGAAAGGTGCTAAGGTCGGCATCGTCGTTCCAGATTATATGGACGTAAACTCGATCGCAGATTTAAGTGATCAAGCCAATAAAACGATCACGGGAATCGAGCCTGGGGCAGGAGTTGTGAACGCAGCTGAAAATACCTTGAAGGCTTATCCAAACTTAGCAGATTGGAAAGTCTCAACCTCATCATCAGGTGCTATGACCGTCGCACTTGGTCAAGCAATCAAAAAGAAACAGCCGATCGTCATTACCGGCTGGTCGCCGCATTGGATGTTTGCTAAATATGGATTGAAATATTTGGAAGATCCAAAAGGGGCAATGGGATCAGAAGAAGCGATCCATACGATGGCACGTAAAGGACTGAAGGAAGACCAACCTGAAGCCTATAAAGTATTGGATAATTTCCATTGGAACCAAAAGGATATGGAAAATGTCATGCTCGCCATCAATGAAGGAACAGATCCATCTCAAGCAGCCAAAGACTGGATCAAAGACCATCAAAAAGAAGTCGATGAGTGGAAGAAATAGTCGAAGCAGAAAATTGCTGGTCCATGGGGATCAGCAATTTTTTTGTCTAAAATTCTTGAACGCTCAACTTTCATAAATCTTTTCAAAAAAGAGTGATTCCCATTAATTACCGTTTTCATGATTAATGATGAAAAAGGGATGCCTTTTAACAAAGAAGGAAATTGACTATGATGAATATAAGAGATAGTGAGAGTGTCTAGTTAAATGATTTATGGCAACCCATTTTTCTCTTGGAAAATGATTATTTCAAAACGAGGAGGTGTGAAAATGGAAAAAAGCATGCGGCGTCGGAATCAGTTATTATCATTACTTCTTTCTGAAAGCGATTACAAAGCGACGGATTATTTTAGTGAGAAGCTGGAGGTTTCGGCAAGAACGATTTTGAATGATGTGAATTTTTTGAACAAGGAACTGGTAAAAAAAGAGATTGAGATCGTCAAGGTTCCGCGGCACGGGATTAAATTAGTTGGCATTGACGGGAAAATCAGTCAGATTGCCGATATTTCAGTGGAAAATGGCGTGGATGTTTATGACGTATTGGGCAGAAGAGAAGCGATCTTTCGTCAATTATTTCTGAACCCAGAAGGCCGATTGTTAGAAGGCTTGGAAATCGATTTTTTTATCTCTGATTCAACACTTAAAAAGGATTTGGATTATTTGCAGCGTTATCTGCGTCGTTTTGAAGTTAAGATTTGTCAAAGCAAACGCAAAGTTGCACTCAAAGGAGCAGAGGCGGATATTCAACAATCCTATCAAAATTTTCTGATGACGAAGTTTCCTGATACTTTGCTGGTCAATAATGATGAGCTGCTGATCCAATTGAGTAATTATTTTCCGGAGACACGGATTCAGCTAGTCAAAGACACGCTGGAGAAGTTTTCGGATATGTTTTATAGCGATATTTCAGATAAGTATTTTTCAGCAATTTTTCTTACATTTTTATGTTTGCTTACTCGAGCAGATAAGGGCTGTCATATGACAATCGAAGAAAAGAAGAAAAACGAATTAGAAGATTTGGCGCTTTACACTCAAACCTATGAAATCTGCGCCTTCATTTCTGCTAACAGTTCGATCGAGCTTTGGTACCCCGATATTTATCATTTATCTGAAACACTCTATGCCATGAATGTAAAACCCTATTACAAATCAGCGAAGCAGTATAGCGATTGTTATCAAGAAGCGGTAGAAGAATTGATGGCCGATTTAGGCAATTTGCTGAATATTGATTTTTCCGGTGATCAGGAATTACATGATTCGCTGATGACTCATATCGTACCGATGATCTATCGTCTGCGTCGCAATATTTTGATCAAGAATCCTTTTATGGAGGAAATCAAAAACCGCTATTTATTGTTGTATTCCATGATGTGTTACGCCACCAGCAGTATCGCACAACGTTTTTCAATCGAAATTACTGGTGATGAGATTTCTTTTCTGGTGATTTATTTTCAAGTTTCTTTGGAACGAAAGTATGGTGTGAGCTTCCGCAATATTTATGTGGTTCTTTCGCGCGGGCTGATTACTGGTGATTTGATTTATACGAAAATTCGGCGAATCATTCCTCATACGGACAAGGTGATTCAAATGACGACAAAAGATTTCGCGCAGGTGACATTAAATTCGCGGGATGTCGTTGTGACTACTGATACCAGCTTAAAGGCCAAAAATGTCGTATACATTTCTCCGATGATCAAAGACGAAGAGATCAGCCGCATTGTCCATACCTATTACAAACGCTACAACGCGACTGCAAAAGAAAAGGCGCAGGTTCAAAATCAATGGATCAATCCCGAACTTATTTTTCTGCAGCAGCATGTGGAGAATAAGGAAGAGTGCTTGAATTTCATGATCCAACAATACCAGAAGCTGGGGATTGCGAAAAAGAATTTCGGTGAATCTGTTTGGGTCCGGGAGAAGTTGGGCGATACTAGTTTTTCTGTCAGTGTTGCGATTCCCCATGCGGACCCGAGTGAAGTCAATCAAACCTCGATCGGGATCATGACATTGGATAAGAAAATAAATTGGGGCATCAACAATGTCAATGTGATTCTATTTTTCGCCATTTCGGATACGGATATCGATGCGGCCAAGAGCAAAATTACCGGCTTACTTGAGTTTATCGAGAAGGAGGAGAATGTTGAAAAGCTGATACAAGTAACAGACAAACAGACACTTTTGGATTTAGTGATGGGGGAAGGGAGTGCAATTTAGGTGGCTGATTTTTGGGATGAAATGTACTTAGACGAGCATTTGGTAGATTTGGAAATGGACGAGCCGGATAATTTTTCAGCATTGGCAGCATTAGCCGATCGTCTTGAGGAAAATCAGTGTGTTAATGGAGCATTCAGCTTGGCGATTCAAGAGCGGGAAAAAGAATTCGCGACCGGCTTGCCCCTGGAGCATATCGGGGTTGCGATTCCTCACACCGATTCAGAATATGTCTTCAAGCAATCGATGGCGATCGGTATTTTAAAGCAGCCGGTGATGTTTGAAATGATGGGTTCCCCGGAGGTCCTAGTTCCGGTAAAAATCATGTTTATGCTGGCGATCAAGGAACCGAAAAAGCAATTGGAATTTTTACAGGCATTGATCGATATGTTTCAAACAGACGAAAAGGTCTTAGCAATTATTCAAGCAAAATCGGCAGCGGAAGCCGTGAAAAAAATGAAACAGAATTTAAATTAAGGACGTGGAAAAAATGAAAAATATTTTACTAGCATGTGGTTCAGGGATCGCGACTTCAACAGCGGTCAATGGAAAAATTTCTAAATTATTGGATGAAAATGGTTATAAAGGCAAATACAAAATTACGCAATGCAAGATCTCCGAAGCGCCTAACAAAGCATCTAATTATGATTTTTTGATCTCCACAACGGTGATCCCTAAAGATTTGGACTGTGAATCTGTTTCGGGCGTATGCTTTTTGACTGGTGTGAATACCAAACCGACGATCGATCGCATTTTAGAGTTGATGGAACAGTAAGCTGCACAAAATAATACGAGTAAAGAGAGGGAATAATCATGGATACTATTATTAAAGTGTTTCAATTTATTCAGGGGTTGGGTGTATCCGTTGTAATGCCAATTGTCATTTTTATCATTGGTTGTGCCTTCCAAACTGGCGTTGGGAAAAGCCTTCGGGCAGGTCTGACGGTTGGGGTCGGCTTTATTGGGTTGAACTTGGTCATCAACTCGTTGTTAGGAACCAGTCTTTCGCCAGCTGTGCAGGCGATGGTTGATCGCTACGGTCTCAGTTTGTCGACGATCGATGTAGGATGGCCGGCTTCTGCGGCGATCGCGATGGGTTCGACAGTTGGACTGATCATCATCCCGTTAGGATTATTGGTCAATATTTTGATGCTGCTGACCAACACGACTCAAACAGTTGACGTAGATATTTGGGATTATTGGCACTTTGCCTTTACCGGGGCATTAGTAGCGATCATTACCGATACTTTGTGGTTAGGGATTGTTGCGGCAGTCGTAAATATGATTATTATTATGGTTTTGGGAGATGTTACCGCTCCGGAGGTGGAAAAATCACTGGATCTGCCGGGTGTTTCGCTTCCCCATGGGTTCACGACCGCGTATGCACCGATCGCGATGGTGATCAATAAATTGATCGATCTGATTCCTGGAGTAAGAAACATCAACATTAATATGGATACTGTTCAAAAGCGCTTTGGTGTTTTCGGCGAACCGATTTTAGTTGGAACCTTCCTAGGAATTATTATTGGGATTATCGCAGGATACAACGTGACCGACGTATTGACACTAGGTGTTTCGCTGGGAGCTGTTTTGGTCTTGATTCCGAAAATGGCGGCTTTATTGATGGAGGGTCTGATCCCAATCAGCGATGCGGCCAGCGAGTTTATTCAAAAGAGATTCCAAAATCGCGGAAAAATCTATATTGGACTTGATTCTGCGGTAGGTGTGGGTCACCCAGTTACTTTAGCGATCTCATTTATCTTAGTTCCATTATTGATTTTCTTGGCAGTTGTATTGCCGGGAAATACAGTGATGCCATTTGCCGATTTGGCAGTTATCCCGTGGATGTTCGTATTGATCACACCGATCGTAAAAGAAAATGGCTTCAGAGGGTTGATCGTCGGATTAATCGTCTTAGTTTTTGGTCTATGGATCGCCACGGATTTAGCACCGATGATCACGACTGCTGCCAACAATGTAAACTTCCAAATGCCGGAAGGGGCATCGCAGATTTCATCGATTTGTGATGGTGCGAATCCACTCACTTGGGCGATCGTTCGCTTAAATGGACTGGGCTATATCGGTACCGGAATTGGGGCTGCTGTTGCGGTGGTCATGGCGATTTGGAATCGCAATCGAATCAAAAAAGAAGCGGCGCAACTGCATGATGGCGGAGAAGCAGCTTAATTCTTTAATAAAGGGGGAGAGACGAATGAAACGGTTCGAATACGATAAAACATTGTATTTCATGGATGTCCTAGTTACAGGCGTAGTCTCATTGATCGTTTTCCTCATTGCGGTCAGCTCGATCATAATCAATTGGATGCCGGCATTGATGGGGTTAGTCGGAATCGTTGCTTTCTATAGTTTTTGGAATGCCCTCGTTGCCAAAGTCACACCAAAAGAAGTGGATGTAACAGGTGATACTCTGATCTTGCGTTCCTTTAAACGAATTGACGATTACAGTCTGACCCAGCTGAAAAGCTTTAAGATCCGAGAGTTTCCGTCAGCGGGAAAAATGTATTTGCGGATGGACGGCGGCGGGATTTTAAGAGGGCGCTATTGGTTGAATACAAAAAATTATAATGATGGTCAAGAGCTGTTTCGCTTATTACTGGATTTGGAATATGAAAAGCATCCAGAATCATTGAAGGCTCGTGCAAGAAGAGTCAATACTGAATATAACGCGCGGATTAAGAAGAAAAAAGAGGCCAGCTGATGTTAGAAAAAGAAAAAGCAGAAATTATCGCAGCAGGAATAAAATTGGACCGCTATGGATTGATTTCCTTGTCTGGCGGGAATGTGAGTATGCGGGTGGATCAGGAAACATTATTGGTTACCCCCAGCGGAATGATGTATGAAGAGATGGTTCCCGCTGATGTTCTAGTGATGAACCTTGAGGGGGAAGTCATTGAAGGTGCGCGGCGTCCGAGTGTCGATACGATCGCTATTCGTTATATCTTTCAGCAGATGCCGACTGTTAATGCGGTCATCCATACGCATCAGCCGTATGCCACAGGGATTGGTTTAGTAGTCGATCGAATCGATTGTGATGTGACGACACTTGCCAATACCGCAAAAGGTCCTGTCAATGTAGCTCCGTATAGTTCAGCCGCCAGTATCGACATGGGTTACGCGGTCGTTGACCATATCGGCGATCAATTAGCGGTCGTACTAAAAAACCATGGTGTCGTAACCATAGGGAAAAGTTTGAAGGAGGCGCTGTATGCAGCTGTCTACTTAGAAGAAGCGGCCAAAACATTGTATGTGGCTCATTCTTATGGCGGCGACATTGCCAAACTTGATGAGGAGCAGATTCAAACGGCGGTTGAAGTATTTAAGGATTATGGACAGAGTAAGAGTTGATTTTTTACTAGATAGATAGGTAATGAGAACTGTCTGCCGATTTTGGCAGACAGTTTTTGTTTTCCTTATTAGGGTTTTAACAGCACCTTCAACTCTTTCCCATTCATCGCTAACCTGAAGGCTTCTTCCCACTGATCCATTGGCAGGATTTTCGTGATTACTGGTGACAAATCGATAGTAGAGGTTTGCAGCCATTCAATCGTTTTATGCCAAGAGCTGGTCTTTTGGGTGCGGGAGCCGATGAGTTGGATTTCTTTGTTCAGCAGCAGGCTCATATCGACAGGTACGGGATTTTTTGCGAACAACCCCTCTTGAATAACGATCCCTTTCTTTTTAACGATCTCCAGAGCTTGCTGTAAAGCTTGGGGGCTGCCGGAGCATTCAAAAACTTGATCGAAGCCTAGCTGATTTGTTCTTTCTTCAAGCAAAGCGGTCCATTCGATTGTTTGGCTGTCGATGACTTGAGCGATACCCAGCTCCTTGGCTTTGGCTAAACGATAAGCGTCTTTTGAGATACCGATAAGCGTCACCTCTGCTCCCAAGGACTTCACGACTAATGCCATTAAGACACCAATCGGACCTGGGCCGAATACGGCGATTTTCTCATTAGGATGAATGTGTGTTTTTTCCATGGCGGCGTGAATACAGCAAGCAAGCGGTTCGATCAAGGCAGCGACCTCATTTGAAATGGTATCTGGCAGTTTATGACAGCGTTCAGCTTTTGCCAAAACAAACGTGGCGAAGCTGCCGTCTACTTGCGTACCGAGTCCTTTTCGCTGGCTGCACAGATTGTATTCTTGAGCCAAACAGTGGACGTATTTTTCACAAACTTGATAGGTGGTCTCACTAACGACCCGGTCTCCAATGGTTAGATCTGTTACTTTATCCCCTTTTTCATGAACTATACCAATGAACTCATGACCCAATGTAAGTGGTATTTGTTTGTTATATTCTCCTTTGAAGGCATGAATATCCGAACCGCAAATACCGCTGAACATTACTTTAATTAAGACCTCGTCATCTTTTGGCAGTGGCTTGTCTAAATCACATAATTCCATATTACCCAACCCGTCAGCTACTTTTCTTAATGCTTTCAATGCAATGCCCCCTTAATTAATTCTTTTATTTAATATATGTTATTAAAAATAAATCTTTTTTAGTATGCCAAGCGTAGCACAGAAGCTGATCGGCTATCTATCACAATTCTTTTGAGAAGTGAACAAAAAGGATTGGTCTTGTGAAATAATAGGGGGGAGATACAATTAAATGTGTAGAGGTGATAGTGATGAACAGAAGAATCAATAAAATTTTATTGGATATTTTGCATGAAAAAGAAGATTCATTGGCCAATTATGCAAAATTATTTAAGGTCTCCGAACAAACGATTCGCAATGACGTCAAAGAAATTAACTTTCAATTGGAAAGCAGTGGTGGAAATAAAGGTATCTATTTAGAAGATGGCTACCTGCAAATACCGAAGGAGGTCGATCTAAAGGAGCTGTTCAAAACCTATGCATCGTTTCAACACTATCATTTAACCCTCGACGAACGCCGCACCATCCTAGCTTTACTTCTGATTACTAGTCACGATTACGTGACAACTTACTATCTCTCTGAATACCTCTTAGTGAGCCGCAATACGTTAGTGAGTGATATCGAGGCATTAAAAAAGTGGTTTGCTAAGAATGATCTGATTTTACTTTCTCATATTGGCAAAGGCTACAAGGTCGCCGGTGATGAAATAAAGATTCGCAAGGCAATGACGAAGCTGATTATCTTCAATGGATTGTTTGATTACGGCTATGATTACGCCTTAGGCTGGGAAAACAATATTTTTCAAAACCTATTGCTGGATATCATTGATTCAGATAATCGTTACCAAACGGTCAGCCAGCTGTTGATGGAGGCTGAAAAGGAAGAACAACTGCAATTATCCGATTTTTCTTATCAGGAGATGATCTGCTATTTGATTATTATGATCGAGCGGATCAAATTTAGTCATTATATTGAGACTTCTGAAACGTTGGAGGGAATGCTGGAGAGTTCAAAATCCAGTTTTGCCAAAGCAATCATCAAAAAAATCGAGGAAGCGTATGCCATCGAAGCGACTAAGGGGGAACTAGGGTATCTGATCTCGATTTTACGCAGAAAAAGCTACATTAAAAATAATGGCCGTAAGATTGATTCGATTGAGATCCAGATTTTGATCAATGAGTTTATCTTCAATCTGGCGAAGGAGATGGATATCAAGTATTACTTGAACGGCGATTTATTCGACCTGCTGGAAAATCATTTAAAGCTGTTGATCTACCGACTTTCCTTAAATGACAGCGTGGTAAATGTTTTGTTTGACGAAATCTATCAGTCTTATCCAGAAATGTTTGAGATCGTAAAACGAAATTTGCGCGAGATTGAAAGTTACTTAGAGGTCGATATTCAGCAGAATGAGTTATCGTTTATTGTCATGTATGCGATGGCGATCTTAGAAAACAGCAGCAACACGCATTCCAAGGGCCAGATACGACTGCGGATCGTTTGTAATTCCGGCAGCGGGACGGCCCAATTGATCAAAGTGAAATTATTATCGGCATTTCCGCAGATTTCGGTGATTTCTGTTGATTCCTCTCATGCGTTGCAAAAGGTTCAGCCGGATGATCAGGATTTGATCGTCAGCACGGTTCCTTTGAAGTTTGACCAATCACCGGTTGTGCTGGTGAATCCGATTTTGACCGAGCAGGATATCGTTCGAATCCAAAAAGCATTGTATAAGATCAAGCCGCGTCATTTCATCGATCAAGATTACTTGATTACTAAAGAAGAAGCGATGATCGAAAATTTCTTGCCAATCATTCAAAAATACATTGATGCGGGAGAATATCAAAACTTTTTAAGTGATATCGAATCCTTCAATCGCTTGAATGAACGCTTAACAGCAGAGCCGCAAGAGGTTAGTCGTTTGACGTCGATCTTGAGTGTGGAGCGTATCGAACTGGATCGGCGGTGTGAAGATTGGCAGGCAGCGATTAAAGAAGCCGGCCGATTATTACTGGCAGATGAGTTGATTACGGAAGAGTACATTCAAGGGATGATCCAGATGGTCGTCGAAAATGATTCGTATATCGTTATTTCTCCGGGCGTTGCTATTCCCCATGCGGAATTTTCTCACGGAGCGAAAAAGATCGGCGCGAGCTTTGTCCGTTTAAAAGAGCCGATAAACTTTAATCATCAGAAAAATGATCCAGTAAAATATGTAATCGCTTTCTCTTTGCCGGAAGGTGTTTCGATCGGAACCTGTCTATATTATTTTACTGAAATCTTAGCAACGGAAAATTTTTTAGAAATAATGGATCAGTGTCGTTCCGAACAAGAGGTAATGGTTCAGTTAAGAAAATTAGAAGATAAAGTGATGGGGTTTCCTTATGAATAAACTACTGAGTAATGAAAATCAAAAATTTCTGTATTATGCCTTTGACGAAAAGGAGCAAACAGCGCTATTGACGAAAATGAGCAAGGTTTTAATTGATGCAGGCTTTGTCCACGAAAGCTACAAAGATGCGGTGATCGAGCGTGAACGTGTCTTTCCAACGGGATTGCCGACACAAGGTATCAACGTGGCGATCCCTCATACGGATTCGATCCATGTAAAAAAGGAAGGTTTTTTAGTAGGTGTGTTAGAGCAGCCGGTCACGTTTGAAATGATGGCAAGCAAGGATGTTTTTTTAGAGGTAGAACTTATTTTTATGCTGGCGATCAAACAGCCGGAGGACCAATTGGTGATGCTGCAGAAATTGATGTTGTTGTGTCAGGATGAAAAAAATCTACAGTTACTAAAATCAAAAGAGAAGGTTGTTGAGGTGGAGGAATTATTGAAGACGATCCAGTGAGGACTGGGTGCTCTGTTTGAATCTCAGGGCTTAGTCGTTTTCAAAAAATCATTTATAAAAAAGGAGAAAAAACTATGTTAGATATGCTTAAAGCGGGAGTTAATTATATCTTAGATCTTGGCGCAGCGGCGATGCTGCCGATCATTTTGACCATTTTCGGTCTGGTTTTAGGCCAGAAGCTAAGTAAGTCATTTCGTGCTGGTTTGACTGTTGGGATTGGTTTTACTGGTTTGAATCTGGTGATTGGCTTGCTTTCTGATTCGATCGGCAAGTCCTCGCAGGCGATGATCGAGCGATTGGGATTGCAATTGGATATTTTAGATGTTGGTTGGCCCATCGGTGCGGCAATAACGTTTGCGACACCGATCGCAGTTATTTTGATTCCAGTCATCTTTATTTTTAATATCATCCTGCTGCGGTTTAATCAGACTAAAACGATGGACGTGGATTTGTGGAATTATTGGCATTTGATTTTTCCGGGAGCGATGATTTATTACGCGACAAACTCGATTTGGATCGCAATTGTTTGTTCGTTGATTAATACGTTCGTCATCTTCAAGCTGGCGGATTGGACTGCACCAGCAGTGGAGCATTTCTTCGGCTTGCCGGGAATCTCGCTGCCCCATGGAGAGACGGTCAACTTTGCTCCGCTGACATATGCGCTGAATCGTTTGTGGGATAAGATTCCTGGGATCAACAAAATCGATATCAATGCTAAAAATCTAAAGGACCGTTTAGGAATCTTTGGTGAACCAATGATGATCGGTTTGGTTCTAGGTGTCGGAATGGGGCTGCTGGCAGGCTATGACTCTCAAGCTATTATTCAGTTAGGTGTTCAAACATCAGCAGTTATGATCTTGATGCCAAGAATGGTGGCCCTATTGATGGAAGGTCTGTCACCAATCGCTGAAGGAGCAAAAACATTTATCCAAAAACGTTTCCCGGGAAAAGAAGTTTATATCGGTTTGGATGCGGCAGTTGTGACCGCTCATCCGGCGATTATCACTGTGGCTTTGTTGATGGTACCAATTACGATTTTACTGGCGGCTGTCTTACCGTTCAACCGGCTCTTGCCGTTTGCTGATTTAGCTGTACTGCCGTTTACAGTGATTTGGTCAGTGGCAGCTTCAAAGGGCAATATTTTTAGAGGCTTGCTGAATTCCGTTGCATCCATTTGTATCGTATTATTCATCGCGACGAATCTAGGGGCTCTGACGACAACCATGGCACATGCGGTAGGCTTTGCTTTTCCGGAAGGCGCAACCATGATTTCCGGGATCGATATGAGCTGTCATATTACCTTGTGGATCATGCTGAAATTGATCGATCCATCGAATTTACCGGCCTTTATGGCAGGGATGATCGCCTTAGTTATGTACGGAGCTTTATGGTTCTGGACACGCAATGACATCAAAAAACAATATGGTCTGCCAACTGGAAAAGATGATCCAGATAATACAATCAAGGGAGCTGAGATGAATGAATAAAAAACATATTTTAATTGCTTGCGGAACAGGAGTGGCGACATCGACGGTTGTTTGCATGCGCGTGAAGGAAGAGTTGGAAAAAAATAATATTCCAGCGACAGTTGAACAATGCAAAGTTGCCGAGCTGCCTTCAAAAATCCATGGAGCCGATCTAGTTGTGACTACTACCGCTTATGAAAGCGATGATATTCCGGTAATTCGGGCATTGTCGTTTTTGACAGGAGTCGGGATCGAGGAAGATGTACAGAAAATTATTGATATTTTGAGTTAAAGGAGCCGCAGGCGATTTTGTCTCAACAAAACACTTAATTAGGAATGGGAGCGAGCTCATGGAAGGAAAAGTTGCCGTAATTACTGGTGCGGCTAAAGGAATCGGTCGAGCGATCGCGAAAAAATTTGCAGAAGCTGGCGCGTATACGGTAATTTTGGATTTTGACCAAAAAAGCGGCGAACAAACAGCCGCTGAGTTTTCTAACAACTATGCAGAATCATTGTTCATTAAGACGGATGTTTCTGATCCGGAATCGTTAAAGCGGGCCAGCGATCAGGTTTTGGCGCATTTTCAACGAGTCGATATTTTAGTAATCAACGCGGGAATCAGTTACTTGCATTCCATTGATGAAATTTCGATCAAAGAATGGCAGCGTGTCCTGCATATCAATTTGGACGGGTCTTTCTATACCTTAAAGGCCTTTTGCGATCACTTTGTAGACGATGTTGGAAAAGTAATTTTTATTACTTCCGGCTCGGCGATCACGGGAACTGGCGGCGGCATGCATTATGCCTCTTCAAAGGCGGGACAGCACGGGTTGATGCGGGCTGCTTCAAAAGAGTTCGGGCCTAGGGGAATCAATGTCAATGCGATTGCACCAAGAGTCATTCAGACAGATATATTAGATACCCTTTACCCTGATGATGCGAGTCGGGAGGAGCTGCTGAAAAAGATCCCGCTGCGGCGCATCGGTCAGCCAGAGGATATCGCGAATCTGGCATTGTTTTTAGCAAGTCCGGAAAGTTCTTATATTCATGGACAAATCATATTAGCAGATGGTGGAAGAACCTATTAAAGGAGAGCCTATGAAAAAAATTTTAGTCGTTGCCGGAACTTCAGATAACAAGCGGAATTTCGCAGTGAACTACATTAGCGAGTTTATGCGGGATAAAGGAATGGAAGTTGAGGTAACAGGAGAAAGTATCTATGACGTAACAGAAGTTGCAGAAGACATTTCAGCGATCGTAGCGATTGGACAGCCCCAATTTGATACGGCGATTCCGATTGTAGATGGGACACCTTTTATTACGAAGTTCAATATGGACAGCTGCTGCCAGCAATTAATCGAAAAAATGTAAAACGAAGAATGGAAGGCGCTGGCTGCAAGGAAGTTGTACTTTCATGATTAATGATGAAAAAAGGTTGTCTTTAAACGAATATCGGAATTTATTATGATGGGGATGAGAGGTAAGGGTTTAGCGCTTGATTAACCCTACCGAACATTATTCTGATCTCCAGTCTGACAAACTATTTGAAATGCGGCTGCTTCACTGTGTGATAGATCAAGGGTTCAACGAACGGAAATTTAGATATACTCCGACTTTTATCGTGCATTAGAAAGAATTTGGAAAAAGTCATAGTGAAAATCCTCCTTATTGGTCTATTCGTGAGATCCCAATAATAAATGATTTTTACTATGACGTTTTTTTGCTTGGATCAGCGGTAAATAGACGTATGTGAATTCACGTGACATTTGTTCCGAGAATCGCGTCGTTGGAACATCCGATAAAGATGAGCTTGTGAAAAAAATCATTTAGCGAAAGCGTTGACACTTGCAGCGTGGGCTCTTATGATGGCAGTGTAACATATGTTAAATATAAGAACATATGATAATAGACAGACTCACTTAAGAAAGTTTCGCTCGAACGAGGAGGAAGTAAAATGAGTTATTCCGACGACGCACGATTACTGACGGAGATCGCTTCAATGTATTACGAAGAAGGCGCCAAGCAATCCGAGGTAGCAAAGAAATTCAACATCAGCCGTTCGCTGGTTTCCAAGTATTTAGCAAAAGCACGTTCCTTAGGCTTAGTAGAAATTATTATTCATGATGATCTGGTTCATCCTTACCGTCTATTAGAGGAAAAATTAGTTGAAAAATATGGACTGACTGAGGTGATCTGTATTGCACCGGCAGCCGCTGAGATGCTGAATAAACGCATCGGGATCGCAGCGGGGAAATATTTGTCCCGCATTTTAAAAGGTGATGAAACAGTTGGTGTCTCCGCCGGGATGGTGGTTCATGAGGCAGCGCAGAATTTTTTGCCAAAGAATCAAATGGAGAATGTTCGTTTTATTCCGCTGGTTGGCGGTTTGGGACAAGAGCATACGGCGCTGCAAGCCAACGTGGTCTGTGAGATTTTCGCCCGCAAGAGCGGCGGTTCAGTATTGGAATTACATGCACCGATCACGGTAGATTCCGCAGAGGCCAAAAAAGTGTTCATGGCGCAGTCGTTTATCAAGAATGTTTTTGATAAAGGAAAAAAAGCAGATATCGCATTAGTCGGGATCGGCGGTTTGCCGGCATATTCCACGATGACCAAAGCGTATTTGCCAAATGAAGAGGTACCACTGAGGAAGGAATTATCTGCTGGCAATGTGTCGGGAGATATTTGTTACAACTTTATTGACGAGGAGGGCGAACTAACAGAGTGCACTTGGAATGACCGCGTTTTAGCGATCAGTCTGGCGGAGTTAAAGCAGATTCCAAAGCGTATTGGGATTTCTGGCGGCAAAGAAAAGGTCAGCGGGATTCGAGCAGCGTTAAAAGGAAAATTAGTCAATGTTTTGATTACCGATGAAGAGACAGCTAAGACGTTACTAGATGAAGATAAATAAAAATGGAGGCGCATAAATGATGACAGCAACGAAAAACATCTCGATTCCTAATCGAGCAGGTTTGACGGATGAAAACTTGGTAGAGCTTTATCGCAGAATGTGGGAAATTCGCTTCTTCGATGAGAAGGTGGATCAGTTATTTGCGAAAGGCTTGATCCATGGCACAACCCACTTAGCAGTGGGGCAGGAAGCGACCGCGGCAGGCAGCGGAGCTGTTTTACGCAAAACAGATTGGATCACCGCGACTCACCGAGGACATGGACAAACGATCGCAAAGGGTACGAATATCAATGAAATGATGGCGGAATTATTTGGCCGCACGACTGGTACGAACAACGGGAAAGGCGGTTCGATGCACATTGCCGATCTTGATACGGGAAATCTTGGCGCTAATGGTATCGTAGGCGGCGGCTTCCCGATCGCAACTGGTGCCGCACTAACCTCAAAATTGAAAAAGAATGATACGGTCGCGTTAGCATATGCCGGTGACGGCTCAACCAATGAAGGCAGCTTCCATGAATCATTGAATCTGGCATCTATTTGGGCTCTGCCGGTTGTCTTCTTCATTGAAAATAACCAATACGGAATGAGCGGACCGTTTAAAACGATGATGAATGTCGAACGTTTATCGGAACGAGCAAAAGCTTACGGTATCGAAGGCATTACAATAGAAGGAAATGATGTCATCGAAGTCATCAATACAACCTATGACGCAGTGGAAAAAGCGCGTCGCGGCGAAGGACCAACCTTGATCGAGGCGATGACTTACCGTTGGAAGGGACATTCCAAATCGGACGCGAAAAAATACCGCACGAAGGAAGAAGAAGAAGATTGGCGCAAGAATCACGACCCAATCAAACTGGCGCGGGAAAAATTTGTCGCGGCAGGACTCTTTACAGAAGAAGAGGCGGAAGAAATTCGCTTAGCAGCTAAACAAGCAATTGAAGATGCAGTGACCTTTGCGGAAGAAAGCCCAATGCCGGAGATCGAAAGTATGTACGAAGACGTTTATTCAGATTAAGAAGTGAACTATTTTTCGATTTGTAAAAAATAATACCTTAAAACGAAGTAGGATGTCAGTTCTGCTTTGCCAGTTCTACTTCTTGCTTCAGCAAGATTAGTAGAATGGTATGCGCAACGAAAATCAAATCATTTTTTACGGGTTTGAAAAAATGATTTCCCAAATAGGAGTTAGCTTCTATCGGAATTTTAGCGGAATGATATACGTGCAGAGAATCAAATTTATTTTTCGGTTTATGAAAAATAATTACCTTAATACGAAGTAGGATGTCAGTTCCGCTTTTCCCAGAGTTAAAAGCTAAAAAAGAAAAATGAAGTTGAAGCTAAAAAAAAGAACAAACACTTTAGCGGAATGATATACGTGCAGAGAATCGAACTTATTTTTCGGTTTATGAAAAATAAATACCTTAATACGAAGTAGGAGGAAGCAGATAATGAGAGAAATCACTTACGCGGAAGCGGTCAGAGAAGCGATGTCTGAAGCAATGCGAGAAGATGAAGATATTTTCATGTTAGGTGAAGACATCGGGGTATATGGTGGCGCTTTCGGTGTCAGCCGCGGCATGGTGGAGGAATTTGGTGAGGAGCGGATTCGTTCGACGCCGATCTCTGAATCAGTGATCGCCGGTGCTGCTGTTGGATCAGCAATGACTGGGATGCGTCCGATTTTTGAAATTCAATTTTCGGATTTCATTACAATCGCATTGGATCAAATCGTCAACCAAGCGGCGAAAATTCGTTATATGTATGGCGGCAAGGCGAAGATTCCCTTGGTGATGCGAACACCCGGCGGCTCAGGAACTGGTGCGGCGGCGCAGCACTCGCAAAGCTTGGAAAACTGGACCGCTCATGTTCCCGGGTTGAAGGTTATCCAGCCAGCGACGGCATATGATGCAAAAGGTTTGCTGCATGCGGCGATCGAAGATAATAACCCCGTGATGTTTTATGAACACAAGCTTTGCTATCGAACGAGCTCGGATGTGCCGGAAGGAAAATACACGATCCCAATCGGTGTGGCCGATGTAAAACGCGAAGGAACCGACATTTCTGTTGTGGCAACAGGGATTATGGTGCATAAAGCGCTAGAGGCGGCGGATATTTTAGCAGAAGAAGGTATCCAAATCGAAGTGGTCGATCCGCGGACCTTGGTACCATTAGATAAACAAACGATTATTGATTCTGTTGTGAAGACAGGTAAAGCGGTCGTGGTGACTGAGGCAGTAAAACGCAGCGGGTTCAGTGCTGAGTTAGCAAGTGTTATCGCGGAAGAAGAATGCTTTGATTTCTTAGACGCACCGATCATTCGTTTAGCCGGCCAAGAGATCCCGATGCCTTACCATCCAGAGCTTGAGAAGAAAGCGGTTCCTCAAGTGGAGGACATTGTTGACGCTTGTCGTGGATTGATGGCATAGGATGTCAGTCCAACTTTTTGCAGGACATTATGTGAGGAAAGATAAAAAATTCTAACAACGAATTAAAAATCATTGATGTTTAGTTGGATGATATACGTGGCGAGAATCAGACTTATTTTTTCGATCTTTGAAAAAATAAATACTGAAAAACGAGATAGGAGTGAAAAGATGGCAAATGAAGTATTGATGCCGAAGTTAAGTTCTACGATGGATGTCGGAACGATCACGACTTGGCTGAAAAATGAAGGTGATTCCGTTGAGATCGGCGAAGCGATTTTTGAGGTAATGACGGATAAAATTGCGATCGAAGTGGAAGCCTATGATGAAGGTATTTTACTCAAAAAATATATTGGCGACGGTGATAGCGCACCCGTGAATTCAGTGATCGCCTACATTGGCGAGGCTGGGGAAGACGTTCCTGCGGATATGCCGAAAGCTGAAACAGAAGCTGCCGAAGAAACGAAAACAGAGGAAGCAGCAGAAACGGTTGAACCATGTGAAGCGACTAAAGAAACTACGATCGCGACTACAAAAGTTCGAGCAACACCAGCAGCTCGGCGAATCGCCCGCGAAAAAGGCATTGATCTACAAACGGTTCAAGGCTCTGGACCGAAAGGACGAATCCAAGCACTGGATGTAAAAGAATATCAAGCGCCCGTAGCGGCACCCGCACAAAAAGCGGCTGAAGGCGAACTGATTCCGTGGAGCGGCATGCGTAAAGCAATCGCGGACAAGATGTCAGAAAGCAAGCATACGATCCCGCATGTCACGATGAACGCAGAAGTTGATCTGACGAAGGTCATCGAGTTGCGAAAACAATTATTGCCGATGGTGGAAGAGCGTACAGATGAACGATTGTCTTTCTTGGAGATTATCGCAAAAGCGGCGATGGTCGCATTGAAAGCGTATCCTGAATTTAATGCTCATGCGTATGAGGATGGAATCCAGCAATTTAATCAAGTCAACCTTGGTGTAGCGGTGGCCGTTGCTGACGGCTTAGTCGTACCAGTCGTAGAGCAGGCGGATCAAAAGGGTCTGAGTGATTTGACCGCAGCAGTAAAAGCGGTGACGAAGAAGGCTCGGAATGGTCAATTGTTGCCAGCAGAAATGAGCGGCGGCACCTTTACCATCAGTTCGTTAGGCCGCAGTAAAGTTCAAACCTTTAATCCAATCATCAATTTACCGGAAGTGGCGATTTTAGGAGTCGGCGGAAGCTATGAAAAATTAGTTGTCGAAGAGACACCGGAAGGACCGCAAGTAGCAACGATCACCGCATTGAATTTATGTCTATCCTTTGATCATCGGGTCGCTGATGGCGCACCGGCTGCAGCCTTCTTAAGTATGATCGTTGAACTGCTGGAAAATCCAATGAGCTTGTTGCTGTAGAAGGAGACTGAATATGACGAAAAAAACAGATACAGTCGTAATTGGCGCGGGACCTGGCGGTTATGTGGCGGCCATTCGTGCGGCGCAATTAGGGCAAAAAGTGACTGTGGTAGAAGCGGAGCATATCGGCGGTGTATGTCTAAATGTCGGATGTATTCCATCCAAGGCCTTGATCACAGCGGGGCATCGCTATCAAGAAGCACAACATTCTGATTTTCTAGGGTTGAGTGTGAAAGAGGCGAAGTTGGATTTTGCCAAAACACAACAGTGGAAGGACCAGCAAGTTGTTAAAACACTGACTTCGGGTGTTGGCATGCTGTTGAAGAAAAATGGTGCGGACGTTATTATGGGACGGGCCAAATTTACTGGACCGCAAAGTTTATCTATCACAACAAAAAACGGTGAAGAAAAACTGGAATTCAAACATGCGATCGTGGCAACAGGCAGCCGACCAATCGAGATTCCTGGTTTTGCTTTCGGCGGCCGTATACTAGATTCTACCGGCGGACTGAACCTAAAAGAGATTCCGAAAAAGCTGATCATTATCGGCGGCGGAATCGTCGGCTCAGAGCTGGGCGGTGCGTATCGCAATCTTGGTTCAGAGGTCACGATTATTGAAGGCAGTCCAAATATCGTTCCGAATTTTGAAGCGGATATTCAAAAGATCGTGGCACAACGCTTTAAACAAAATGGCGTGGAGATTTTTACCGATGCGAAAGCTAAAAAAGCGGTGGAATCTGCAGATGGTGTCGCGGTAGAATTTGAGGTCAAGGGCAAAACTCAAACCATCGAAGCAGATTATGTGATGGTGACAGTCGGACGCAGACCCAATACAGAAAACTTAGGCTTGGAAAAAGCTGGCGTCAAACTCACGGAAAGAAACTTGATCAAGGTCGATGAGCAATACCGCACCTCGCAAAAAACAATTTTCGCGATCGGCGATATCGTAGAAGGCTTGGCACTTGCTCATAAGGCAAGCTACGAAGCAAAGGTCGCAGCAGAAGTGATCGGCGGGAAAAATGTCGCGAAGGATTATCGCGCGATCCCAGCGATCTGCTTCACTGATCCGGAAGTGGCGACAGTCGGCTATACTTTAGCAGAAGCAAAGGCAGAAGGTATCAAAGCCAAGACCGCGAATTTCCCGATGCAGGCAAATGGCCGCGCCTTGTCGCTGAATGCGACGGAAGGATTCGTCCGTTTGGTCTTTGAAGCAGAGACCGAATTAGTCTTAGGTGCTCAAATCGTTGGAGTCAATGCGAGTGATCTAGTGGCTGAGATTACTTTAGCAATCGAATCCTATCTGACATTGGAGGACATTTCTCTGACGATCCATGGACATCCAACACTGTCTGAAATGGTGATGGATGCGTGCGAAGTTGGGCTGGGAATGCCGATTCATATGTAAAATAAAGAAGATGTGCCGAATTGAGCGGCATATCTTCTTTTTGTTGCTTATTTCTTCCCTAATTCCTCATCTTTACGGATCGTGGCATCGATGCCCTTGATCACAGTCGAGATAAAGGCGTTGTCCTCTAATTCAACGATTCCAGCGACGGTTGTTCCTCCCGGCGAACTTACGCGATCGATTAGTGTCCATGGATTTTCCTTGCTGTGAGCCAATGTTTCGGCACTGCCTAGAACCGCTTGTGTCGTCATTTCTAAGGCGATGTCTTTTGGCAACCCATTTTTTACTGCGGCCCGAGCAATCGAATCGATGAACAAGAAGGTATACGCAGGCGAGCTGCCGGCGATGGCTGTGAAGATCGAGAAATATTTTTCTTCCAATGGCCATGCTTTGCCGACGGCGTTAAACAGGTCGATGATCGTTGCGACATCTTCTTTTGTGGCGCTGGTATTTCCGCAAACGGCTGCGGCACCTTCACCCACCATGGCATTCATATTAGGCATCACTCGAACGATTCGGATCGGCTGATCTGTTTCAAATACGTCATAAATGGCTTCGGTACTTGTTCCGGCTGCGATGGAGACGATCAATGGATCATTTTGCAGGATCGCGTCTTTTGCTTCCAGTAAGACGCCTTTAATGACATTGGGCTTCACCGCCAAAATCAAGGTATCGACAGTTTTGATGACTTCCTGCGGATCATTCAACGCGTGAGCGCCGACCTTTTCTGCAAATGCTTGGACCTTTTCTGCTGAGATATCGTATAAATAAATGTCTTCTGGTTGGCTGAAACCCTTTTGGACAATTCCTTCAACAATTGCGGATGCCATATTGCCGGCACCAATAAAACCGATTTTCATGCTAATTCCTCCTGCTGTGTGTGATTTTCTTTCTTTGATAAAGTGTTGCAATCAAATGTTTATTCTTTAAAAAGGTGGTACAATCAATAAAGAAATTATATGCTGATCGTTGCTTATTTAAAATAGTGTAGATAAAGAAGAAAGTGTTTGATTCTAAGGTGGTGAGTAAATGGATGTGACGACTGCACAGTATGCTGATTTTTATCAATTCTTGAACACCTTGGATTGTTACTTAGGTGATGATGGCCAAATGGTCGGCGAAGTTCAGCGTTTCGCTGAGAATCCGCGGCGGGAAATCGCTGCTTTTGTGACTAGAGAGACGAGTGCGCAAATTGCGGTGCCGGCTGATTTTATTCGGCTGCTGTATGTAATGAAGGGCAATGTGAGTGTCCAGCTTGATGGTTCGGAAACGCCATTGAGTGCGGGCGGGCTGATCATAGCTAATCGAGCAACGCCGCTTTCTTATCGAGGTGCCTTTGATGCTGAAGTGATCGTCTTTTATTTTAAGCCGAGTTATTTTTCAGAGTCATTGCTGGGACAGTTTTTTGAAGAGCCGCAGCTTTATCGTTTTTTTGTGGAGGCCTTGAGTGACGAATTTAGCGGGATCGCGCGTTTTCTGGTTTATGATTTTGCCAAGGTCACGGATGTTCATTTTTACGCGCTGCTGTTGTTAAAGCAAGTGGTCAAAATGGCTTACTTCAATAATAAAGTCACCAAATCGGCCTTCATACTTTTGATTGTGGAGATCAGTCAAGCAGAACCGGAGCGGTTGATCGCCAAAGACCGGTTTGTCTCTAATGGACAGTTGACTGAAGAGATACTGGCTTATATCGATGTTCGGTTGGATCAGGTGACCTTAGAGGAGGTTGCGCAAAAATTTCATTTTCATCCGAATTATTTATCGAGTTTATTGAAGGAGAAGACGGGGCATTCATTTACGGAGATCGTCTTGTTAAGAAGAATTGAGCGTTGTAAAAGCTATTTAGAACAAACCGATCTGACCGTCCAAACGATCGTGGAGCGTCTGGGCTATAAGGATAAGGCCTTTTTCTATAAGCGCTTTAAACAGATCGAAGGAGTCACGCCGCGTCAGTATCGAAAAATGCGAGAGGAAGAAAACTAATGTATGAAGATATTTTTGCCGAGGTTCAGTTAACGGTTGTCGAGCAGCCGATCGAATGGGTGGAGGAGCTGCCGCTGTATCGCGGTCATCTTAAAGAATTGCCGTTTATCACGGGAGAGGGTTCCTCGAAAAAAGCCATGTACCGCCAACTAGCGGAGCAATATCAGGAATATGCCGCGTTGAACCAAGTCGAGGACAAAGAAGAAGAAATGACTTCTTCCTTATTAACAGCGGATCAATTGTTGAAGTATTATGATGGAGAGACCTTTGACGGCTTTTCTTTGGGTGATTTATTGAATGATGAGTAGAGCAAGTTTATATACCTTTTCAAGCTTTTTCGCTAAACTAGATGAAAAGGAGCTGAAGCTATGTCACCGATCGAAAAATATATCAATGATGCCGAACAAGAGCAGCAGCCGATGCTGAAAGAAATCTACCAGCTTATCAAAGAAATGGTTCCGGCAGAAACAACAGAAAAAATTTCCTATGGGATGCCGACCTTTTATTTAACGGAGAATTTGGTTCACTTTGGCGCCATGAAAAAACATTTAGGCTTCTATCCGACACCTAGTGCGATGGCGGCTTTTGAAGACCAGCTGAAAGACTATAAAACCTCAAAAGGCGCATTGCAGATTCCCTATAAGCAAGAATTGCCGACGGACTTGATCACGGAAATGATCCGCTTTCGTCTGAAAGAAGTGGTGGAGAAAAATGCTTAAAGAACTTGAGATCATGCTGTATGTCAAGGATGTCGCAGGCTCGGCCGCCTTTTGGCAGGAAGGCCTAGGCGGAAAGATCATTTCCCAGCAAACGATGCCGGACGACTCTCTGCAAGTTACGGTCGAATTATTCGAGGCGGTGCATCTGGTCCTCTTCGATCGTAATTTCATTGAGAAATATTCGCCTGAGGTCGTCGATAACGTACCTTCGTTACTATTGAAGGTGACAGACTTGGACAGCTATCATAAACGTCTGCAAAAGCTTAGCCCAACCGTGAACCCAATTACGGATCAGGGCGGAAGACGGCTGTTTAACTTCGCCGATCCAGAAAATAATTATTTTGTTTTGAGTGAATGACCTTCAAGCAATTGAAGGTTATTTTTTTGTCAGTCACGCTTTTCGCAGTATAAAACGTGAGAAAGCTAATCACTAAGCTATCGCCTTTTTCTGTGTAATCAGTTTAGCGTGATGATATGCGTACGAAAATAAGGACATTTTTCCGGTTTTAGAAAAATGTTTCTTTGTTTATGAGTTAGCTGTCAGTCACATTTTCGCAGTATGAAAAGTGAAGAATATAGTCATTAGTATGAAGCCTCTTTTTTGCGCAATCAGTTTAGCGTGATGATATGCGTACGAAAATAAGGCGTTTTTCTGGTTTTCGAAAAATACTTCTTTATCTATGAGCTAGCAGTTCTTTATTGGAACTCATGGAATCCTTTAAAGTTTATAGGGCGAATATCATCAAACTATTACTGGATTTAAGTCAAATTCCTTGTGAATTGTTGTATTATCTTAAAAGGAAAAAGAGCTTTCATTGATTAATTTATTTAGAGGAGAGTATTATGGTACAAATTTTGTTGGGGCTGCTAGGTGTCCTATTGGTTTACTATCTTTTTTATTTTGTTCGCGATTTGATCGCTGAACGTGGAAACTGGGGCGGCGGAAACTTTTTGGTTTCTGGTGTGATCGGTTTTATTACGGACGCGATGGATACGTTAGGGATCGGCAGCTTCGCACCGACGACGATGCTGCTGGAAACGACTAAGCAATTAGACAATGACCGTCAATTGCCGGGGACGTTAAATGTCTCCCACACGGTTCCAGTAATTATTGAAGCATTTATTTTTATCACGGTAGTTAAAGTAGCACCGTTGACCTTATTTTCATTAGTGCTTGCAGCGATCGTTGGTTCTTATGTCGGCTCGAAAACCGTCAGCAAGCTGCCTGAGAAAAAAGTGCAGTTTTATATGGGGATCGCGTTGATCGTCACTGCTGCATTGATGGCGTTAAAACAATTAGGTTTGCTTGATTTGTTAGGAACTGGCAATCATTTAACTGGTTTGACTGGGATAAAATTGATCATCGGGATTGTCGGCAACTTTATTCTAGGGGCCTTGATGACGATCGGTGTTGGCTTGTACGCGCCATGTATGGCGATGGTTTACATGCTGGGCTTGAGTCCGTTGGTGGCTTTTCCAATTATGATGGCTTCTTGTGCGGGACTGATGCCTGTTGCCGGAACCAACTTTATTAAATCGGGTGATTATTCTCGCAAAGTCAGCTTGGCGATTACGATCGGCGGGATCATTGGTGTGATCATCGCGACACGCTTTGTTACTGGTTTGAATATGACTGTTTTAACATGGGTCGTGATCTGTGTTGTCCTTTATTCAGGCTTCACCTACATCCGTAAAGGAATGCACGTTGTTGCAGGTAGTTTGAAGAAGTCCTAGAGAGAAATCTCTAGGTTTTTTTTTAAAATCATTAAGCGTATCTGTTCAATAGCCGCGAGATGGCAGATAATAAGTGAAAGACATTACTGATAGGGAGAAAATATGGATCAGGAATTATTAATCATCGACTTGCTGTCTGCCGGGGAGCCGCTTTATAAACGCGTTCGGAAAAATCGACAAAAGAATCTGATTTCGGCTTTTCTGTTTTTGGTTGGCGCTTGTCTACTATTTTTCGGTATCGGCAGTTTTGTTTATCAGCGTTTAGAGCTGCGAGTCCATTCGATCGATAGCGGTTATTGGCTGCGGGGCTTTTATCATTTATCGCTAGTGTTGGGAACCCTCAGTGTGGCAGCCGTGGCAGTTTTTTTCATCGTGAATGGGCTTCAAGGTATTCGTCTGCGGCGATCGTTTCAACGTTTTCTGGAGCGCTATGTAAAAAAGGCGGCGCAGTACCCTGTGATCTATCAGGATAGTGAGGCTTATTATTTGGCGGAGGCGGCGCGCAAGCCGTCGCTTCGTTTATTGAAATCGGATTGTCTTGAATTGACTACGACCTTTGATGGCGGAACGATTTATTTAAGCAATCGCCAAGAATTTTGGGGCTTTGCTTCTATTCAATTGTTTGTTTTGAACGGGGAACCGCCAGTATTGCCAGTGACCTTTCCAAAGGCACAGGGAATGAATCGGAAGTGGTCTTTGTTAGCGATCGGTCTGATTTTTCTCGGAGCAGTCGGAGTGTTTGCTTATGATGGACTGACGCGTCATCAAAGACTTTACAGTGATACTTCCGAGCCGATACAGCCAACGGCTTCAAGTGAAGCAGCGCCGCTGACAAGTGACGATTTATTGACGCAGCAGGGGACCGCTCCAACGAAGAAAGTGAACCAAACAAATCATTTAGACTTGAAGGAACAAACTCGCGAGCTTTATCTGACAACGGATGGCGGGATGACTTGGTCCTTTGTGCCGTTGAAACCGGAATGGCTGCGTTCAGGCAGCTATTTGCTGACGAGCGGCGAGATTCCGATGGGGTATTGGATGGATAAGACGTATGATATCTCAAAGGATTTTTCTTGGTTTATCTATTCGGAAAACGAAAAGGACCTGTTTTTCTTATTCTCTAATGACAATGGCAAGACATGGCAAAAATCACTCGTTTCGGATATGGCTCAGCGAATTCGGTATCGGAAGGCTCAGTTTTTCGCAGATGGCAGCGGGGTGTTGGTGTATTCCAATGTATCGCCGGAGGTTTCCTCGGAAGGGCTGGAGATTTTTCAGACGAATGATCAGGGGAAGACATGGCAGCGGAGCAACGGCACGGCGATCGGACAGCCTGTTCAAAATGTCAGCTTCGTTAACCCGACGTTAGGATTTGTTTCAACCAGAGAGCAGCTCTATTACACCAATAATAGCGGCAGCTCCTTCAAAGAAGCGGTGGTGACGATCCCGGCGGAGTATCAGACAGGCGGTCTGGATCTTTTTCAATCGCCGAATGAGGTTACGCAGGTCAGCGCCAATCAGCTGGAGGCTAAATTCTATTTGTTGAAAATGCGCGGGATCGACCAAGGCAAGATGTTTGCTTGTTTGTATCGCTCTTCCGATAATGGCGAGACGTGGCAATTTGCCGAGCAGCTGTCGCAGGTAGAGCAGAATGATTAGG
Organism: Enterococcus sp. 3H8_DIV0648; assembly: GCF_002140655.1. NCBI lineage: Bacteria > Bacillati > Bacillota > Bacilli > Lactobacillales > Enterococcaceae > Enterococcus > Enterococcus sp. 3H8_DIV0648. Next base: position 2,943,706 of record NZ_NGLG01000001.1, read on the forward strand.
ATATAAGAAAGCCGCATTTGAAAAAATGCGGCTTTTTACTGCTATTCAAAGGCTTTGTTAACATCTTCCAGCATCATTTTCGTCGATTCCAAACCGCCGCCGCTTAGGTACCAAACGTCAGGCTGTAGGGAAATTACTTTTTTATCTTTGCCGGCGGTTGTTTGAACGACTAGTTCATTGTCCGCGACATTATTATTGCTGTCATCGCCGCCGATTGCTTTTGTCCGATCGACGACAAAGAGCACATCAGGGTTTTTGTCTAAGACATATTCGTAAGAAACACTTTGTCCATGAGTCGAAGCTTTGATCGCATCGTCTGCTTCAGCAAAGCCGAAGGTATCATAAATGATTCCGAAGCGTGAATCTTTTCCATAGGTAGATAATTGTCCTTCGTTGACTAGGACAGTCAAGGCTTTGTCTTTGCTTTCTTCTGCTTTTGCTTTGGTTTCTTTGATGCTGGTTTCAAGGGCTGTTAATTGTTTTTTCGCTGCTTTTTCTTTGCCGAAGATTTGACCTAATGTTTCAACATTTTGTTTGATAGAGTTCCAGGTATCGGATGTATCCACTGCCAGATACATCGTTGGCGCGATTTCCTTCAGTTGATCTAAGAAGTCGCTTTGACGACCAGAGATAATGATCAAGTCAGGCTTCATTTGGTTGATTTTTTCTAAATCAGGCTCCTTGATCCCGCCGGCTGAGTCGACTTTTTTGTAATCTTCCAAATAGGTTGGCAGGTTATCCGTTGCTGCCCCCACGATTTTGTCGCCAACGCCTAAAGCGTCCAAGGTATCTAGTGAGCCGTTATCGAAAACGACGACTTTCTCAGGATTCTTAGGGACGGTGATTTTACCGTTTGAGTCATTGACTTCGATCGTTTCCTCTTTGACTGTGCTGCTTGTTGCGGCTTTTCCAGTCGAATCGCTGGTTCCTTCATTATTTGTTGAGCCGCAGCCGGCCAATCCAATCCCCAGCAATACCACAGATAATCCAACTATATATTTTTTCATGTTTGTTTCCTCCTAATTTATAATTAAAGATCTCATTGGTGAATGAGTCTATTACCAAAAGTTAGATGTTGCTTAATTGAAATACATGCAGAAGCGTTTGCCGTCCAGCTCACAGATTTTAATCTCCATGTCGTACAGAGCATTCAAAATGTGGGGCTGGATCATTTCCTCCATCGTTCCATGGGCGAAAATCGCTCCATTTTTCATTGCTACGATCTCATCGGCGTAGGTCGATGCGAAGTTGATGTCGTGAATCACCAGTAAAATGGTTTTATGCTCTTCTTCCACCAAGCGTCGCAGGGTCTTCATCAGCTGGACCGCGTGATTCATGTCTAAGTTGTTCAAGGGTTCGTCTAATAAAATGTATTCCGTATCTTGCGCTAAGATCATCGCGATGTATGCCCGCTGTAGCTGGCCGCCGGATAAGGTGTCGATCATCTCGTCGGCCATCTCGACTAAGCCGAGCTTTTCTAAAGCATAGTCGATCATGTCTTGATCCTCTGCGGTCATCCGGCCTTTTGAATAAGGGAAGCGGCCAAAGCCGACAAGTTCACGTACGGTGATGCGCAGATTGACGCCGTTGCTTTGCTTTAGGATCGATAATTTCTTTGACAGTTCATTGGAGCGCCAAGCCTTTACCTCATTGTGATCGAGATAAATTTGACCGGCATCGATTGAAATCAAGCGGCTGATCATCGACAGCAGTGTACTTTTGCCAGCACCGTTTGGTCCGATAAAGGCGGTCAGCTTTTCTTCTTTGATGGGCAGGCTGACCTCGGAAATTACTTTTTTCGCACCGTAATTCTTTGATACTTCATTAAGATCGATCATTTTTGCCGCCTTCTCTCATAAATAATTTTCCAGATAAAGTACAGACCGCCGACAAATTGTGTTACGACACTGACGGTTGTCTTTAAATGAAAGACTTGCTCGACTAAAAATTGGCTGCCGACCAAAAAGATGATTCCCAGTAAAATCGCGGTGGGAAACAAATAGCTGTGGCGATAAGTCGACATCAGCTGATAACTGATATTTGCAACGATAAAGCCTAAAAACGTGATCGGGCCGACTAACGCGGTCGCTGTTCCGGTTAACAGGCTGACTAAAAACAAGATCAGGATCTGAAATTTATTTAGTGAGATCCCAAGATTCGTCGCTTGATCGCCGCCTAAATGCAGGACATCCAGATAACGATTGGCAGCGAACAAAATGACGGAGCCTAGTAAAATGATCCCAGCCGCCAAGCCTAGATGCGTGGTATTGATATTGCCGAAGCTGGCAAATAGCCGACCTTGCAGCAGATCGTATTCATTCGGGTCCATCATCACCTGCAGAAAGTTGCTGGTACTGCTGAATAAGGTTCCGAAGATCATTCCCAGCATCAGCAGAATAAATAAATCATTTTGCCGCCGCTGCAATAAAAGCTTAGCTAATACCAAACTCAAGAGCGCCATCAAAAAAATACTGATCAAAAAGGTAGAGGTCTGTTCCTGCGAGAGCATCTTGACTCCGCCCACGATAAAAAACAGCAGGGTTTGGATCAATACATATAAGGAATCCAAGCCAAGGATATTGGGTGTTAAAAATTGGTTTTGGGTCAGAGTCTGAAAACTGACGGTGGCCATTCCGGTCGCCAGCGCTACCAGTATGAAGGCCGCGACTTTTTTCCCCCGCAGCATCCAAGCAAACTGGAAGTTGCCATACGTGTTATAGGTCAAGTAAAGCCCGCATAAGAGTACAGCGCTGAGCGTAAGAACGGTCAGCAGCAGTTCTTTTTTGCCAAGAGAAATTTTCATGCGCGCTTCCTCCTAACCAATAAGTAAATGAAGATCACGCTACCTACGATTCCCACCGTCAAGCTGACTGGAACCTCGTATGGCGCGATGACGATCCGCGAAAGGATATCGCAGGCCATCAAAAACAGACTGCCGCTCAATGCGGTGATCCAGAGATTCTGCTTTACATGGTCGCCGTAAATCAGGGAAACGATATTCGGCACGATCACGCCTAAAAAAGGAACGGTGCCTACCATGATCAAAACTAATCCACTGGCCCCAGCAACCAGACCGATCCCAAGCAGTTGAGTCAAACGATAATTGACTCCTAGATTGACCGCCACATCTTCACCTAAACCGACGATTGTGAAGTAATAGGCAAAAAAATAAATGATAAAAAATAGCGGGATCGTCAGATACAACAGCTCATAGCTGCCTTTAGCTACTAGTGAGAAATTCCCCTGCAGCCAAGAGGACATGTTTTGGATCAATTGAAACTGGTAAGCAAAAAAAGTCGCAACGGACCCGACGATATTGCCGAACATCACGCCTAACAAGGGCAGAAAAATCGGGTCTTTGTTTGGCAGCAGCCGACTTAATCCCAAAAAGATCAAGGTGCCGAGAAAGGCGAAGGCAAAGGCGGCCAAGGTTCGGATCAATGTAGAGGCATTCGGCAAAAAGAGCATGACCAGCAAAATACCTAAGCGGGCACTATCCATCGTGCCGGCCGTTGTCGGTGAAACAAATTTATTTTGAGTCAGATGCTGCATGATCAGACCGCAGATACTCATCGTAGCACCTGCCAAAATCAAGCTGACGGTCCGAGGTACGCGGGTAGTAGCAAGGATCAGCCACTGTTCTGGATCACCATGAAATAAAGCCTGCAGCATCAAATCTTTTACTCCGATAAAAATAGAGAGAGCGCTTAACAAACATAAAACAAGCACGATTCCTTTCTTATTCAATTATTCACCCCACAGTTAATTGATAATGATTATCATTCTCTCTGAATATAAAGTTTAGGTGAAAAGCAAAACAAAAGCAAGTTATTTTTAAATGATATTTTCAATAAAAATGATGACAACAGGGGCGAGTTTCGCGAATTCGCTTATTATCATAGGGTTTGTATCAAAGTTATTAGCTGCAGAACTTATTTTATCCAATTGTGTAGAACTGAATTTATTAAAGAGCAAAAAAGACTAGGAATTTCTTCCCAGTCTTTAGCTAATACTCATTTATTTTTCTTTTCTGAAGGTTACGAGAATCGCACTTCTGGTCGCGATAACATTGGGCATATATGAATGGGTGACAAATTCCCAGCCTTCATTGGCCCGACTGTTGATCAAATCATCCAAGTGATCTAAATCCCCCGCACTGGCACTATCCTTAAACCATTTCACGGATGTTTCTAATACTTCGCTTTTGTAAGTCCACATACCTAACGCCTCCTTTTTTATCATTATAGAATGGAAAAAAGACAGCAGACGGGAATTGAAAGGATTGTTTCTAAAATAGACGGTGCAGCTGTAAATCATTACGTTTATATGTAGAAAAAGAAACTATAGTTTCAGACTGAATCGCGGTCTCTATCAGTCAGCATTTTTTGATAGGTCGCTTGTTTAGCTTCCAAAAAGGTCAGATGCTCATCGATTTTTCTTCTTTCTGCTAACAGGCGGTTTCTTTGAGCAGCTAAAAGCTTCATGCGCTTTTCGATGGTCTGATCGCCTTGGCTGCGCAGCTGTGAATATTTTTTGATTGTTTCTAGTGGCATACCGGTCTGCTTCAGTCGATATATGAAGCGCAACCACTCGATGTCCGCATCGCTGTATTCACGATAGCCGCTTTTATTTTTAGCCGGGGTGCTGATTCCCAGTTCTTCATAGTAACGCAGCGTGGGGATGCTAAAGCCGATCATTTTTGACACCTCGCTGATTTTATACATTGCTTTTCTCCTTACTTGTGAAAATTTTTTAACAGAAACACTTGCTGTCAAGTCCACTTGATAGTTTATAGTACTTTACCATAAAGGAGGCAGAGACTGCTATGAGTGATAAAAGAATGGAACAAGGCATCAAGAATTTGAAAATGATCGATGGTGAGGCTGGTGAACGGGTGATTCAGAATCTTCAGGATATCGCCCCAGAGGTTGGCCGATATATTTTGGAGTTTGCCTTTGGCGATATCTATAATAATGAGGCGCTGTCTTTTAGGGAACGGGAGATCATTACGATCACGAGTCTTTTGACGCAGGGGGATACTAAAAATCAGCTGATGGTGCATATCAATGGTTCGCTGAATGTGGGGCTTACGGAAGAGGAGATCATTGAGGTATTTACCCACTGTATTCCTTATGTAGGTTTTCCGAAGGTTTTAAATGCAATTACGGTAGCCACGAGTGTCTTTGCTGAAAGAAACGCTTAGTTGGAGACGCAATTTTCACAAGCTATTGACATTCCCCTACTATCTTAGGTACCGTTAGTATAGTACCAATGAATACGCTATCAAAGAAGGAGGAGAAATGTATATGTTTGATTTAAATGGAAAAGTAGCAGTGGTAACAGGTGCAAGCAGCGGATTAGGTCGGGATGCGGCGATCGCTTATGCGCAGGCTGGTGCAGATGTAGTTTTACTGGCTAGACGTTTGGAACGGTTAGAAGAAGTCGCAGAAGAGATCAAAAAGATCGGGCGCGATGTGTTGGCGATCAAAATGGATGTTACAGATGAAGAAAATGTCAAAGCCGGAATCCAACAGGCTTATGATCACTTTGGGCATCTGGATATTCTGCTGAACAATGCGGGAATCGCGGTGCGCGGCGGTGTTGATTCCTTAACTGTGGAAGACTTTGACAAGTCCATGGATGTCAATGTGAAGGGAATTTTCCTAGTCAGCAAATACGTAGTGAAACACATGATGGACAATAACTACGGACGAATCGTCAATGTTGCTTCGATCAACGCGGTCATGGCGGACAAGGATGATGTGTTCATTCGTCATTCATACAATGCCAGCAAAGCAGCAGTTCTAGGGCTGACAAAAGGAATGGCAGCCAGCTATGGAAAATACAATATCACTACCAATGCGATCGGACCAGGCCTGTTTGAGTCTGAAATGACAGAAGACACCTTGTTCAAATCAGAAGACTTCTTAAACCTATATCAAGGCTTGAATCCAATGAGCCGTCCAGGCAAACATGGAGAATTAAATGGTACAATCCTCTACTTCTCAAGTGATGCGTCCAGCTATACGAATGGGCAATTCATCGTAGTTGATGGCGGGATGTCGATCGTTTAAGCAAAAAATTCGGGGCACTTTCTCAAAGCGAGAGAGTGCTTTTTTTGATTTATAAATTACTGTCCTCATTTGCCGCTATGTTTGCTACAATCAATAGGTGATAAATACTGAGAGAACAGGAAGGGTACAAATGAAAAATTGTCCAAATTGTGGTCATGAAAATTTGGCTGATGCGCGTTTTTGTGAAGAGTGCGGGCAGCCATTTGCCATAGAAGTTTCCGAAGAGCCAGTCATTGCGGAAGAGGAGCAGCAGGAGCTGGAAAAGAAACGTTTCTGTCCAAATTGCGGCGAGTCCATTCCGGCAGACGCTGATTTTTGTCCGAATTGCGGACATCCGTTAAAAGCAGCGATGCGCCCGGCAACTGCGGTGAGAAAGTCGTTATCAAAGAAACAAAAAATCGCAATCGGTACGGGAGCTGCGATCGTAGTGCTGTTAATCGGCGGTTTTCTCTTCAGCCGTCATTATTACAGCTATCCGCAGCAGTTGAGCCGCTTGGAGCAAGCCTTCAAAACACAAGATCCGGAAAAAATCGCGGAGGTCGTGACTTCGGAGGACCCTAATTACCAAGTATCGGCGGCCAATCTGAAAAAATTTGTCAGCTATTATCAAGAAAGCAGCCATAAAGCCGATTTTGCTGATTTTTTGACGGATCTGAAAACGAATCCCAGTCATTTAGCAGACTTCTCACTTCAAACCAAGGGGAAATATCTAGGACTATTTCCGCGCTATCAGTTGGTGATCCAGCCGGTCTACCTGACAGTTACGACCGATCAAGCTGGCATGGCGCTGTCGTTAGATGATAAGAAATTAGCGACCTCTAAAGGAAGCAACTACCAGACGACTTGGGGACCGCTAACACCGGGCAGCTATCAGGTCGAGGGGAAATTAGACAACGAGAAATCAGTCTCTAAGCAGGCGTTGATGCGCTACAATAACCCTGAGTTTGAGACAAACAGTCATGTGACTATCAATCTGCACAAGATTTCTTTTAAAGTCACATCGAATGTCGACGGAGCGAAGGTTTTGCTGAATGACAAGGAAGTCGGAACGATCGAAAAAGGGCAGGCAGAGATCAAAGATGTCGTTTGGCATCAGGGGATGGAGGTCCAGCTGACCTTCAAAACAGCCAGCGATCAGCTGAAAAGCGATACGTATCAAATCGCAGCATCTGAATTTGCGGCGGAGGACTATGATGAAGGCAGCTATGCTTCAGCGATCCAGCTGGATTTTGACCATGTTCAATCAACGGCGGATGTTCAGAATTTCTTGGACAGCCTGTACAGCGATCTGTCGGGTTATACTTCGAGGTATGGTGCTTTCGGTGCAGCGCAAAAGAGCGAACTGGCGGAGTATTTTGTTAATGGTCTGAGTAATGCGGATGAAAAGGACTTCGAGAAATTTATCAATGATATTCGTACCAGCAGCAAGAAATCACGGGTCGATGCCAAAGCCAAAGTCGAATCGGTCAGCATGACCGGCAGAGATGTTTACACTGTTCAATACTTGATTTATTACGATACGGTCTACACTGATGATACGGATGATGTGAGTGAAGTCTTCCGCTATAAGAAGGCCACGCTGCATTATAACGAAGACGAAGCAGAATTCCAGATCGACAATCTCGGAGGAGCGGAGAACTTTGAGAGAGTCAGCGGAGGCGTATAGGAAAAGGGATGCCATGATCGGCATCCCTTTTTTGAATCAGTAGCATTTCGCGCACGCTGTCAGGCCACGATTTTGAGCTTCTTCTAGTGTGGCAGGTGTGTAAGTGCCGTTTCCGCATTTATGGGTGTGATACTTGCTGCCGGTCGGCGTGACATAGACTGTCTGGCCTTGTGCAGCTTCGGCGGCTTGGGCTTGCTGCTGTGCTTGGGCCTCTGCTTCTGCTTGCGCTTGGGCCGCCGCGGCCTGTTGAGCGGCGGCTTCTTGAGCGATTCGTTCCTCTTCGGCCTTCTTGGCCGCTTCCGCTTCTTCTGCTAACCGTTTTTCTTCGGCTTTTCTAGCTGCTTCTGCTTGTTCTGCCGCGCGCTTCTCTTCGGCTTCTTTGGCCTCTTGTTCTTTTTTCAGCCGTTCTGCTTCGGCTTTTTTCGCCGCTCTGACTTCGGCCTGCGCCTTTTTGTATTCATCAGCGGCTGTTTGGTTATACCCTTTGCCTGCTTGCGCGTAGTTTTCGATAGCCCAAATATTGCGGCTTTGCTCTTTGGCTTTTTCCTCGGCCTTTTTGATTTTATCAAGGTATTTCGTGTTCTTTCCCTTGGTGCTGCGGGCTACTGCCAAGCCTTCATTCGCCAATGTTTCTTGAACCAATTTTCCATCGGCCCAAACATACACCAGTTCACGCTTTTTACTATCGCGTTTCGCGCCTTTATCGTATTCTATCTGAATTTTTTCGGCATTTTTCAAAATTTCTTTTGTTCGATCCTTGGCTTCTTGGGCATAAGGATTTTCTTTTTTGAGTTCAGGTGCCTTGATCAGCAAGTATTTTGCAGTGACGATTTTACCATTTTTCAATTTGAACCGCGTAGTATCCCCATCAACATATTTTTTGACTTTGACGGTGACTTTTTTATTGGCAGTTCGTTTGATTTTGACCGTTTTTTCCGTCTTCGATTTCGCTGCCTCTACCTGATAATGTTGTGTAGGGGCGGCAAATAGAAAACTAACTAAAACCGCGAATGTTACCCCAAGCTTTACCCCAATCCTTTTTTTCATTTAAAGTCCTCCTTCTTTCTAT
>NZ_NGLG01000001.1:2952614-2956379 GCF_002140655.1 Enterococcus sp. 3H8_DIV0648
TGTGTAGGATTATAATATTATTTTTTGGGTTGCTTAATAAAACCAAAAAAGTAAGTTTAAGACGCTAACTGTTAGATTGCTAATTATTAGATTTGGAATTTTTTAATTGACAATCTTTTTCTCTGCGTGTATATTCTTTTCGAACAGTTAGATATCTAATTTTTAGCAAGGCATATCAGACAGCTTTTCAGAATCTGCTAGATACAGACGATTATGGCTGAACTCAAAAAGCTTCAACCATAGATAGTTCAATGGTGTGCGGTGCGGCATTAGATTTATTTTTCTAAATACTTCACAGAAGTTAGGAGGAGTCCTTTTGGATAGAATGGTCGTTTCAAATTTATTACGGTCCATCATGAATAAGTCCCGCGAATCAATGGATCAGCGTGTCAAGGACATGGATGTCAGTCCGCAGCAAGGGCGGATGATTTCTTATATTGCACAAAACGATGACAAGGGCTTGATTCAAAAAGATTTGGCAGAAGTTTTTCAACGACGCGGGGCTAGCATCACGAGTATGCTGCAGGGGTTGGAGAAAAAAGGTTATATTGAACGTCGAATCCCAAAAGATAATGAGCGGCAAAAAAATATCTATATACTGCCTAAAGGCAAGGCTTTGGTGGAAGAGACCAACGAAGCCTTTTACGCGGCAGAGAAGGAACTAGTTCATGCCTTGAGTGAAGAAGAGGTCCAGCAATTAACCGAACTGCTTAGAAAAATCGACCGCAGCCTCTAACAAATAAGCAGCAAATGGCTGCTTATAACCTGATAGTTAGATATCTAACATTTATAACTCTAATAGAAGAAGGTTTTACCATGGAAGAATTTGAAGGAAACGAATCAAATATTTATTACTTAAAAGAAAGCCCAATCCGCAAATCCATTGCTCATTTATCTATCCCGATGATGGTAGGAATCTCGGCTACCACGATCTATAATTTGATCAATGCCTACTTCATCGGCTTGATCCATGATACGAATATGATGTCTGCCATTACTTTAGCCATGCCCATCACGATTATCTTGATGGCTGTTGGAAATATGTTTGGTGTGGGTGGAGGAACTTTTATTACTCGACTGCTAGGCAGCGGCGATACTCAGAAAGGTAAAAAAGTCGCTGGTTATTCTTTTTATATGAGTATCATTCTTGGTGTGATCATTGGAATCGCAGCGATCATCTTGATGACGCCCTTTGTTCATTTACTTGGGGCTGATGAGCAAACGCTGCTTTATACGAAGCAATATTCAACGATCTTATTTGCGGGTAGTTTTGCTTTTATTTTGAACTTTGCCCTAGAACAACTGGTTCGTTCAGAAGGGGCATCAAAAGAATCAATGTATGGCATGTTTATCAGTGTCGGTGTTAGTATCGCATTGGATGCTTTATTGATTTTAGTCTTTAATATGCATGTAATTGGAGCTGGCATTTCGATAGTCATTGCGAATTTAGCCTCAACTGTTTATTATGTGTGGTTCTTAGAAAATAAAAGCGAATCGCTAAAAGGCTTTTTGAAGCACTTCAAGCTCACTGTCAATGACCAGTTAGAAGTATACAAAATCGGCGTCTCTGAATTGTTCAAATCAGCGTTTATGATCGTAACGACCTTATTGTTGAACAATTTTTCTGTTGAATACGGCGACAATGTTGTAGCCAGCTTCGGGATCGCAGTGCGGATTACGCAATTACCAGAATTTTTAACGATGGGGTTATTTCTAGGAGCCATGCCTTTGTTCGCATATAGTTTTTCAGCTCGTGATACGAAGCGGTTAAAAGAAGCATTGAAAGAAGTGTCCTTATGGATTGGCGGGATTTCGATCGTCTTTGCGGCAGCGGCTTATCTATTTCGTTTACCAGTTCTAGGCGTATTCACGAGCGATCCTCATGTGATTCAGGTTGGTATGACTATCTTGGCTGCCCAATTAGTTTCCTCAGTCTTTAATGGATTTTCCGGATTATTCACCGGTATTTTCCAAGCCTCAGGTTTTGGAGCTCAAACGGGAGTTATGTCAACGATTCAAGGAACCTTCTTTATTCCAATCGTGTTACTGCTGCATCATTTCTACGGCTTGAATGGATTGATTTGGTCAATGACGATCACAGAAGGAATCGCTTTTGTCGCTGGTGTGATTATGATGATTCCTTATTTGAATAAACTGAATAAAAATGAATTGCCAGCGATGCAAGAACGATAAGAAATATGAACTGAAAAGTTACTGAAAACGGCGCTTAAATCTTAAATAAGAGATTTAAGCGCCGTTTTTGGTCAGAAAAAGTCAAACGCTCTTTTATTTTTCACCCAATTTGATTATTTTCAATAAAATTATAGAATGCTTTTTTTATCTTTTTATGGTGTATCATAATAATGAGGAATAAAGAAGGAATCATTATAATTCAAAGATTATTATCAAATTAGAAGGAGAGAACACTTATGCAAACAAAATCATTGTCACAGATCACACTTTTCACTATGGGGCGGGCGAATCTGGAGAAGCGCCTGTCGAAATTTTACGAAGATTCTTCCGATGCGGATTCGACGCTTCAATATTTGGTGGCGGTGCTGGTTCGGCAATGTTTGTGCATCAGTGATTTCTCGGATTTTTGTGGGGACTTGGTTCGGGAGATCCTTTTATTTGCGGAGCCGTCAGATGTGCTGCGGAAGCTTGCTCCGTTGTTTCGGGCATCCTTTAAATCAGGCAAAGAATGGGAAACGGTTACTCGCCGTCTCTATAAAAATAAGAATGAATATCATCGTTACAATAATCGGGTGAGCGACAATAAGAAGTATTTATTTAGTGCTACAACTCCACCCGAAAAAATGGATGGACAATATAAAATCGTCTCGACCTTTGAGGATGCAGTGGGGAAGATCCATACGTGGAGCTTACGAGATGCCGACTCGGAATCTTCTGGAATGAAAATCGATGCGGCGTTAGAGCTGTTGTCGTCTTTGACGATCTTTGAAAAGGACGGCATCCGCCGCTTTGTTAAGCTGGAAAATTCCGATATCTTCAACTGCACTCGCTATCCTAAAGTCAGACATGGTGTGGTCTTGGAGACGTCTGCCCAAAATTCGATTGATATAGTGGCAGAGGCTCCAAGTCAAACTCCAGCACAGCAGCCAGCAGCTTTCGACTTCAGCAACCTGAGTGATGCAGAAAAACTCGCATTAGTGAAAATGCTTTTACCAGAAGGGATGGTTCTGTCCGACGCTCGGATGACGGAGCTTGGAGATGAAGCAAAGACCGAAAGTCCGGCCACCGTCGCACAAAAGGCTGAACCAAACAGCGCTGGATCAACTTCGGCAGTCAAAGAAAAACCAAAAGCCGAAAGCAAGAAGCCCGCAGAAATTCCCGTACATAAGAAAAACTCCTATTCCAACTATCAAAAGCCGAAAAGCGAGAAACAGAGAAAGCGCGAGGAAAAGGACGAACTGATGATGAAAAGAGAAAAAGGCAAGGGTGGGGTTGGAAAAAAGAAAGATCGAAAACGCAATCGAAGGAAATAGGTTGCGTTGAGTTGAGGATGTTTTTGGTGAAATAGGATTTCAAAAAATTTGGCCTTACGAGGGTTTATTTGTTGTGGAGAAAAAAACATCAAGCAAAAAATAAGTGCTGCTTCACATGAATTTTGTGTTGGATTTTTTCAGCGGAACTGGAAATTTTAAAAGGTCTAAGAAAGCTATAGAAACAGTGTTTCCCTTTGTTTTTCTGACTAGAAATTTCGCAGGTTTGTTAGTCTTAAATAATTGCAAGGCGGTACAAAAT
>NZ_NGLG01000001.1:2957002-2986226 GCF_002140655.1 Enterococcus sp. 3H8_DIV0648
CAATAGTATTCAATAGGATTCGTTACGGGGAAAGCTGGCAATGCCTAAAGAAAGTGTATGTACATACGCTCTCTTTGGGCATTTTTTTATTGCTAAAATAACAAATTTATTAATAGTAAGCGTGACAGATTCTGATTGAAAAGAAGGAGGAGTATCTGATGAATAATCGTGATTTAGCAAAAGCCATTTTAAAAGAAGTCGGCGGTGAGAAAAACATCAGCAGCTACACGAACTGTATCACTAGGTTGCGTTTTCAGTTAAAGGACAATGAAAAGGTAGACCAGCAGGCGATCGATGCGCTAGATGGCGTGTTGGGTTCACAGTTTCAAAGTGGACAATTTCAAGTAATCCTAGGTGGTAAAGTCGTGAATGTAACAAATGAATTCAGCGAGTTAGTCGACTTGCCTGATGAGGGCGACAAGGAAGGCGATGAGGAGAATAAAGGTATTTTATCCAATGTCTTAAACACCTTGTCTTCCATTCTGACCCCTGCTTTGCCGCCGGTCATTGCTGGCGGGCTGCTCAAAGGCTTCATTTTTATGTTTCAGAATTTTGGCTGGGTCAATGGCAGCAGTGATTCGCTGATCTTCTTTAATGGTTTGGCAGATTCGATGTTTTATTTCTTCCCGTTTCTATTAGCGGTAAGCTCTGCAAGGAAATTCAAGACCAATGAATATCTAGCCTTAACATTGGCGGGGCTTCTGATGTATCCGTTTGCCTTTGCTGACGGTCAAACGATGATCAAACTATTTGGCTTCATTCCTTTAGCAGTTGTGGACTACAGCGCTTCTGTGTTGCCGATCATCTTTTCTGTTTGGCTGTTGAAATATGTGAAGCGTTTCTTTGATCAGCGGATTCCTGAAATGGTCAACATGGTCTTTTCACCGTTACTGTCCTTACTGATAGTCGCTCCGATTGCCATGGTAGTGTTGGCACCTTTGGGTTATTACATCGGAGAATATATCGCAGCGGGCGTTAAATGGCTGATTGATTTTTCTCCCTGGTTGGCAGGACTAATTGTTGGCGGAACCAGACCAATCCTAGTTCTAGGCGGAATGCATCATGCAATGAACCCGATCATGCAGCAGGAGGTTTCCAGTTTTGGTTCTTCTCAGATGCTGGCAATGGTATTAATGAGTACCTTGGCACAGGCAACTGCGCCGTTAGTAGTTTATTTTAAAGAAAAAAATATCAAAGAAAAACAAGTGGCCCTATCGGCGGTGATCCCTGGTTATGTGGGGATTACGGAACCTGCGATTTATGGGGTATTAGTGCGATACAAAGGCGCAATGATTGCTGCGTGTATCGGCGGCGGAGTAGGCGCTGCGATCAGCACGATGTTAGGCGGGCGAAGCTTTGGATTTGTGATGCCGGGTCTGCTGTCTCTACCAGCTTTCATGGGTGAAGGCTTTATCGGAGTAGTTATCGGCTGTCTTGTTTCGGTCATCGTCACGGCACTGTTAACGTTCGTTTTGATGGACCGATTTAAAAAAGAAAAGAAAGTGAATAAAGCAGCAGAAACCGTTACGGATCTCGAACCTGCGATCACTGTGTCTTCTCCAGTTGTTGGGGAACAAGTTTCGCTTGATCGTATTGAAGATGCTACTTTCTCAAAAGAAATTTTAGGAGCGACTGCCGCGATCCAATCTGCCGATGGTCGGATTTATGCACCGATGGCAGCTACAGTAAAAGCTGTTTTTCCGACAAAGCACGCGATTGGCTTGGCGCTGGAAAATGGTGTTGAACTGTTGATCCATATTGGCTTGGATACTGTCTCGATGAATGGCGAAGGTTTTGAGCTGAACGTTCAGCAAGGAGATTTAGTTCAAAAAGGCGATGTACTGCTGACCTTTGATCAAGACCTGATTAAGTCCAAACAATTAAACGACGTGATTATTGTTGTGATCACAAACACCGAAACCTTTGGCGCAGTAAGAAAAAATGAAAATGTGTCTAAAATAGATTTAAATCAAAATCTATTTGATATAACTAAATAAATCGTTAAGGAGAGAAAAACATGAGAGTAATTAGAACAGCAAGTCTGCAAGAAATGAACGAAGTAGGAGCGCAATACCTGCTAGGAGCTATGCATACTCAGCATCGTACGAATATTGCTATTACAGCGGGCTCAACTCCCAAAGGCGTATATGATGTAATGATTCCTTTAGTGAAGGACAAGGACTATTTTGATAACGTCCACTATTATAATTTTGATGAGATTCCTTTTAAGGGCGAGGATGGTTATGGTGTAACGATGACCAATTTAAATAAATTATATTTTGATCCAGCGAACATCAATCGGGAAAAAATCCATGTGTTGGATTGGACCAACTATGAAACACAGGACGAGCGGATTGCTGAAGACGGCGGTTTAGACTTTGTGCTATTAGGTGTAGGAGCCGATGGCCATTTTTGCGGGAATCTTCCCGGCACGACTAAATTTGGTGATTTGACAAGCCGAGTGGATGAAGATGCAACCCCTGATATGGTTGATGTATTGCTGAGTGAAGTGGGCGGCGTAGAAGAAAAACGGCCAGATTTCTATGTTACAATGGGGCCGAAGAGTATTATGCAAATCAAAAAGCTAGTAATGATTGCAAACGGTAAAGCCAAAGCCGGCATCGTAAAAAAATTGGTTGAAGGCGTAGTCACAGAGGATGTTCCAGCGACATTACTGACTACCCATCCTGATTTCACTTTAATTGTAGATGCAGAGGCCGCTGCACTGCTTTAGTATTTTCTAGGAGGAAATGCCGTGCGTGTTAAGCAGAGATTAAATAATAATGTTGTTCTGGTAGAGGACAAGGATCATGTATTGATGGTGGTTATGGGCAAAGGGGTAGGTTATAAAGCCTACCCTGGCGATTCAGTTAAAAAAACGCTTGTGGAACGAAAGTTTGAACTAAAAGATGATGCTGAAAATGAACTTGCCAGAGTATCGGCACTCATTCGTGATGTTCCGATTGAGTTCATCGCTTTGAGTGATACCCTGCTGAAAATGGCTGAAAAAGAGCTGCAGACAGAGTTTGGCCTGCCAATGCTGATTTCGTTGGCCGATCATATTTATTCGGCGATAGACCGGAAAAAGAAAAACATTCAAATCGTCAATCCCCTTTATTGGGATATCAAGCAGCTGTATCCCATCGAAGCAAAATTAGGTGAAAAAGCGGTAGAAATCATCAACGAGGAACGGCAAATCGTTTTGGAGGATTCCGAAGCGACCGCAATCGCGATGCACTTTATCAGCAATGGGAAAAACTATGACTCCATTCAACAGGCGATGAACTTTACTAAAATCATTTCGGATATTATTTCGATTATTCAATACCATTTTCAGTTCGAGATCGATCAAGAATCGATTGGATTTTCACGCTTGATTACTCACCTGCAGTATTTTTTGATTCGACAAGAAAAGGGGATCGGTATGATGAATATCAGTGACGAGATGATTCGCTTGGTCATTCATCAGTATCCGACATCTTTTCAATGTGCAGAAAAAATCATTAAGTACCTCAATGAAAATCAACAGGTTCAAACCTCATTAGAGGAAGAAATTTATTTAACGATGCACATTGAACGCGTCCGAAGCATATAGAAAAACTAGAATTTGAGTGCCGGTTTCAACGGTTCGACCAGATAAGGTAGGCTTTTGTAAAAGTGTTTAGCAGAAATTAAAATGTAGTCCAGTATGCAGTGCGAATGACGCGCTGCATACTTTTTTGTGTTGGTTTTGAAACGGTAGAAAAAGATTAAGATTCCAATGTTTATATTTCTTTTCCTCACAACTTCTCTCCGAAATCCTCCTGAACTTTGCTAAAATTAAACATAGAACAATTATTTTTCACAAGGAGAAAACCGATGCAAGAGAAAATCAAGGTATTGGTCATAGATGATGATCAGGAGCTTTGTTCTATTATTGAACGCTACTTAAAAAATGCGGAGTATGAGGCGCAGTTTGCTCATACTGGGGCTGGCGGGTTGAACATGGCGCTGACAGGTGAGTATCACTTGATCGTATTGGATATTATGCTGCCACAAATCGATGGGCTGAGTATTTTGACGGAGATTCGCAAACAGAGTGTGGTGCCGGTCTTGATGCTGACGGCAAAAAATGAAGAGGCGGACAAGATTCGTGGGCTGCAGCTGGGGGCGGATGATTATTTGACGAAGTCTTTTAGTATGGCGGAGCTGATGGCACGGATCGATTCGTTGGTGCGGCGGTACACAACGTTTAATCGTTCGACAGCGGGTTTTAAGTCGCTAACGTTAAAACATTTATCCTTTGATACGCAGACGCGGGTCGTTTTATTAGAGGGGCAAGCGTTGGAACTGACGGGAAAAGAGTTTGATCTTTTGTATTTTCTGGCTGCTCATAAAGGGCAGATTTTCACTAAGCGGCAAATCTATCAGCAGGTTTGGGGCGAGGCATATGCGTTTGACGACAACAACATCATGTCCTTTATCAGCAAGCTGCGGAAGAAGATCGAGCCGGATGTTGCGGAACCGTTCTTTATTCAGACTGTTCGCGGTGTCGGCTATCGTTTTAATCAGGAGGGATAAGAGATGATGGTACTGAGCAGTATTTGTATCTTATTGGCTTTAACTTGTCTGTATTTAACTGACCGCCTGCGGAAGAACAAGCAGCAGATCGCACAAGCGATGCTTGTTTTGGAGGATATCGGTGAGGGAAATCTTGATCGGAAACTGATTATTGAAGAAGGCTCGGATGTGGCTGAGTTTTGCTTTCGCTTCAATACGATTGTGACCGAGCTCAAGCAGCAGCTGAGTGGTCTTCAGGTTTCGGAAAATGAATACCGCAAGTTGATCACTAGTTTGTCCCACGATGTTCGTACACCGTTGGCTTCCTTGATTGGTTATTTAGAGGCGATCAATGATGGTTTGGTGACAGCAGAGGAGCAGCAAAAGTATCTGCATTCTTGTCAGGCAAAAGCCTTTGAGTTAGAAAAGTATATCGACACGCTTTTTGAGTGGGTCAAGCTTGAATCGGGGGAACGCCGTTATCAATTTGAAACGGTCGATGTTTGCGAGCTGCTGCGGGAAATCGTTAGTGACTGGATTCCGCGAATGGAAGTGCAATTTGACTATGAAATTCAGATTCCTGAAAAGGAGCTTTATTGCAAAGTGGATACGGCGGCATTTCGCAGGATCGTCGACAACTTATTGGAAAACAGCTTAACTCATAGCCAAGGAAACAAGATCAGCATTCAACTAACAGAACAAAATCAACAGGTACAGCTTGAGATTGCAGATAATGGCAAGGGCATCGCGGAGCAGAATCTGCCGCGGATTTTTGAGCGGCTGTATAAAGAGGATCAAGCTCGCGGCTCAAAGGGAAACGGCTTGGGGCTGGCGATCGTTCAAGAATTGGTCGCGGCCCATCAAGGAGAAATCAGTGTTCGCAGCAAATTAGGCGCAGGCACCCGATTTTTCGTAACACTGCCTGAATAAACCAGAAAAAAACAAGGATTCGGCAAGGTTAGGGCAAGGTCGCGTTGCTATGCTAGAGGTATAGAAAGGATGGTCGCTATGGAACAGTTTATTGTAAAAACCGCTGCGCTGTCGAAGCAATACAACGATCAGTTAGTGGTCAAGGATGTGTCGATGGCAATCCCCAAAGGAAAAGTCTATGGACTCTTGGGACGCAACGGCGCGGGAAAAACGACGATCATGAAAATACTTTTAGGTCTAGCAGGAGCAAGCGCCGGTGAAGTATTGTTATTTGGTCAATCACCGAATAAGCATCCCGAAGTATATTCGCGGATTGGAAATATCATCGAAACCCCAAGCTTTTATCCCTATTTATCAGGTCGCGAAAATCTAAAGGTCTTCTCTAAGCTGAAGGGGCAGGTCCAAAAAGACAGCGTGGAGAAGGCCTTGAAGCTGGTTGATCTGACGCAGGCTGAGCATAAGCGCTTCGCCAATTATTCATTAGGGATGAAGCAGCGGCTGGGGATCGCCAATGCGTTGATGAATGACCCCGAATTATTGATCCTAGATGAACCGACTAACGGCTTAGACCCCATCGGCATCGCTGAAATCCGCAAACTATTGAAGGAATTGACCGAAGTTCATGGGAAGACGATTCTGATTTCTAGTCATCAGCTGTCGGAGATCGAGCAAATCGCAGATATCATCGGCATCTTGCATAACGGCGAGCTGCTGGAGGAATGTGATCTGGAAAAAATTGCCCAGCACAATCAGCGTCATATCAGTATTACCGTCTCGGATATCCATCAAGCAACGCGGGTATTGGAGGAAAACTTGCACCTGACCAATTATACGGTGGACGGCCATAATACGATCAAGATTTTTGATTTTTCCTTTGAACCGCAAGAAATCAATCATCTATTTGGAAAAAACGGCATCGAGGTTTCCAGCCTGTTTATCGGCTCAGTCAATTTAGAAGAGCATTTTCGTACGATTACGGGAGGTGTTGGCATTGCGTAAGGTGATTTCTGCTGAATGGATGAAATTGAAACACAATCGGATCTTCGCTGTTTGTTCGCTGCTGACCTTATTTGCCTCGGCGTTTATGGTGTTTAAGGACTTGGTTATCGTTGAGAGCCCCATCGAAGATTATCGTTTCTGGCTGCCAACGGTCTATCTAGTTGTTGGGGCACTGTTGTCGATCATGAGCGGGTTCATCATCACGTTCTTGCTGCAGCGAGAATATGAAGACCGCACCATCAATAATGTATTGACCGCGCCAACCTCCAGATTGCGCTTTCTTTTAGGAAAATTAGCGATTTGGCTGATTTGGTATGTCGGAACCTTGATCGGGGTCGTGATCATTTATACGATCGGCGGCTGGCTGATTTATCCGGATACTTTTGGTTTAACAGGAACCAAAAGCTTAGTAACAACACTTTTAAAATATTGTCTATTAGCTTTTGTCGCTGCGATCCCGTTATTAACGGTGAGTGTCATGCAGCGAAAAGTGTTCTATCCAACGATCATGATCGCTTTGGCTTTTACCGGAATCCAAATGTTTGCGGTCAATATGCCCTACAAATTTGCCCGGATCATTCCTTGGTCAGCAGTGGTGGTTCAAAGTTTAGCTGAGCTGCCCTTCAAGGATGATCTGATAACCCTTGGAAGCATCTTTTTGACGGGGATCATTGGTTTTGTGGCGGCTTATTGGCTGTTTAAGAAGCAGGATTTGTAAGACTAAATACAGCTGCTCCATAAAAATTCTCCCCCGTAAATGGAAACGGAGGAGAATAGGGGGGGCTTAACATTTAACGAACGCGTGAATTGGTGCAGATCATGAGTCTGCATCAATTTTTTTATTTTTAATCAGGTTATTTCGGAAGTTTAAGACACCTTCCATTATTCCCCAGTTGCAGCGATGACCTTGGCATAGCCGCTATTTATTCGCTTAGTTAATTGTTCTTTTAAGCGCGGACTCGCAAAGGCTCCCTCGATGGCGTTTAGATTCAACGTTTTCATTTCTGGATAACTCAGCTGGCAGTATTTGGCTAAAAGGCTGTATTCTTCCGTCAAAGTTGTTTGGGAGACTGTGCGATTGTCCGTATTGATGCAGCATTTTACATGATGCTCCAAAAACGTTCGCAATGGATAATCAGTCCATTCTTTGATCGCATTTGTCTGGATATTGCTGGTAGGGCACAGTTCTAGCAACGTTCCTTTTTCGGCGCAGCAATCCATGGTAGCAGGATCATCCTTGATTGCGACACCATGTCCGATTCGGGAGGCGCCTAGACGAATCGCTTCGACGACATTTTGAGCACATCCGCATTCGCCTGAATGTAGAGTCAGCTCTAGCCCTGAAGCCAGCATGTAATCAGCAGTAGCTTTTATTGTTTCATTCGTTACGGCTTGTTCATCGCCGGCAAAGTCAAAGCCGACGATTTTTTCGCTATTCAATTGCTTGATCGCATCGATTAACTGCTTATTCGCAGCAGCAGAATGATGGCGCAGCGCAGAAATCAGCAGATTTGTTTGAACAGCGAACTGCTCTTGTGCTAGTTGAATCCCGTGACAAACAGCACGCAGGATTTGTTCGATCGATAAGCCATGTTCTTGATGAAGTAATGGCGCAAAGCGGATCTCGAGATAGCAAATGTTGTCTTCGCTTGCTTGTTCAATCAGGTCATAGGCCGCGATGGCAAGATTTTCCTCACTTTGCAGTAACGGTAAAATGCAGTCAAAGCTTTCCAGATATTCCTTTAAATGCTGACATTTTTTTGGTGCTATGACCTTAGTCAGCGACTCCAAGGGAACTCCCGCCTTGACGGCTAATTTTTCTAACGTCTTTATTTGAACGGAACCATCCAAATGGCAATGCAGCTCAATTTTTGGCAGGGAACGAATCATCTCTTTTTTCATACGCTGAACCTTCCTTTCACAGCTTGGAACAGGTGCGCTCCTGATTTTATCGCGAGGAGCACAGCGTCACAAAAGTCTCGATTGTTGATTGCAGCGGAAGGGTGGAATTGACTTTTTCCATATCATAGATGTATTTTTGCGGAATACTTTGAATGCCGTTGAATCCGCCTAAAATGCCGCCCAGCATAGAAGCAATCGTATCCGTGTCGCCGCCAACATTGACCGCCGCGTAAATGCCGCTCATTGTATGACCTTTTACTCCAGCCAGTAAACTAAACACAGCGGGAATGGATTCTTGGACAAGGAAATTCGTACCGACTTTATTCGCCGTCTCACTTAATAGCTGCTCAAAATCAGCAGCATGACCGCCGATTTTCACCGCTTCTTGAATTTTATAGGCAATGTCCACGCCGACAGAGATGTGGTGCTGCTGCTCGCCATATTCTCGGCCTTTTTTCGCGCCCCATACCGCCGCTTCGATAATGGTTTCCAGCGTAGCCTTTTCTGTCAAAGCGTTGGTTGCACCGCAGCAGATGGCCGCGGCGGCAGAAATGGCATTGCTATTGAAGTGGGTTGGTTTGCACATCAAGATAGTATATTCCAAAGCCTTCTCTACATTTCCGTTGGCTAATAATGCCAACGGGATCGTCTTCATGGCACCGCCATTAGTGGCTAGTCCGCTGTAGTTAATCAAACCGAATGGATCGACATCGGTAGGTCGTCCCGCTTTCATATTTTCGATGGCGGTTCGAGTCGTTGGTCCCGCAAATTTATCAAAATAATAGTCGTCGGTTCCCCAATTGATGATCGCTTGTTGGGCGATTTCTTCTGTAAAGTCTCCTTGATGGTCGATGATGGCCTGCATCAAATAATAAGACATACTGAAATCATCCGTGATTGTTCCGGCAGGATAATCTCTGGCAAAAGTATCATTTGGCGCCAAGGTATATTCTTTTACATAGCGTCCAAAAGTTTCAAGGATCTGATTGGTATTGCGCAATTCAGTCGGTGCGCCTAACGCATCCCCGATGGCTGCGCCGTACAGCGCTCCTAGCATTTTTTCTTTAGTCATGAACCGTTTGCTCCATTTCCATTTTGTTTTGGTTGTCTAATACTTTTAAGAACACATACCACATAAAGGTCAAGATGATCAGTAACACGATCTGTAAAATGGCCCCGCGAATCGAATTTGTCACGATGGCACCACTCACGATCAGCGGCATCGTATAAGGCAAGGCGACCCCGGTTGTAAATGGCACTAGCCCCAGATTCATTGCCAGATAAGAAAGCGTCGTGGTAATTATTGGTGTAGCCACCAAAGGAATGAACATAATCGGGTTTAACATGATCGGCAGTCCAAAAATCAGTGGTTCATAGACTCCGAAAATCCCCGGTGCCAGCGCGATTTTCCCTAAATCGTTCCAATCCGTCCGCTTCTTAAAAAGAAACAGTAAGGAAATCAAGACAGGAATAGAAAGATAACCGCCGTTTAGTACGAAGAAATCGGTAAATTGCCCAGTAACCAGATGTGGCAATTCTTTTCCAGCTTGAAAAGCAGCTAGGTTATCAAAGGACTGCGCGTTCCATATCGGTACCATGACACTGCCGACAATGACGTGTCCATGAAGGCCAAAGAACCAAAAGAGATTCACTAGGATTCCCACAATGATCGTTGCAGGAAGAGACGTTCCCAAAGAGGTCAATGGTTTTTGTAACATTTGATAGATCAAGTTATTGACGGTTTCAAACGGTGTCGCTTCAAAAATCATGCGAATCGCAAAAGCAGCGATCAGCGCTACTGCGATTGGAATAAAAGAAAAGAAGGAATCAGAGACTAATTTTGGCACACTGCTGGGCATTTTGATCGTCCAATTGTGCTGGATCGCATAGCGATAGATTTCCGTAGCAATAATCGACATAATAATTGCGGCAAACATCCCCACAGCACCGACTTCAGAAAGCGGCAAAACATTAAGGACCGGCTCGCCAGCTTCTGTTGCAGTGGTCATTGGGGTAATCATAATGAATGAGATCAAACTGACGATTGCGCCATAGATTGGATTCACGCTGTAATGATTAGATAGACTGTAGCCGATACCAGCAGCGACGATAAAAGAAATCACGCCCATTGTTAAAGAAAAGGTCGGAGAAACAAATGCTTGGAACTGAGTGATCGCCTTCTCGCCAAAAATATTCGGTAAAAAAGGAATATTTGCGATCGCCGTAAACATGGAACTGAAAATAGTGAAGGGCAGAGAGATTAAAAAGGCGTCTTTGATAGCGACCAGATAACGATTTTTACTAAATATATTTGCAAAAGGCAGCAAATATTTCTCTAATAACGCGGTTAACTTCTTCATAATGGATTCTCCTCATATTTTTTTAGAAAGCACTTTCACAGCTATTAAACCACATCGCTATATTGGAGTCAACCAAATATTATATTGGAACGTACCAGATTTGTTGTAAAAAGATTTTCTCTTGGCTATAATAAGGAAGGAAAGCGGCTCTACAAGGAGGTTACGATGGATTCTCTCAATTTATATAATCAAATAGCAGAAAAACTCAAAAAGAATATTTTAGATGATCAATACCCTTCTGGTAAATTGCCTAATGAACGGGAATTGAGTGAAACGTTTAAGGTCAGCAGAAGTACGATGAAAAAGGCGATGGATTCTTTAGTCGAAGACGGTCTTTTATTTAGAAAGGCCCGCTCAGGAACCTTTATAAACTTGCTATTCAAGAAAAATTACGACGACTATAGTCATCAAAAAAGAGGACCAATCGGCTTGACTAAATCTTTTTCAGAACAAGGAAAAGAAATCAGTTCAATGATCCTTTTATTCGAAGTGATTTTACCGCCAGAAGAAGTCCGCAAAGCGCTTTTGTTAACGGAGAATGATTTTACCTATCATTTTAAGCGGGTCAGATATATTGATAAAGTGGCTGTTTCAATCGAGACCAACTATATCCCGATTCAGCTTTTCCCTCAGTTAACAAAAGATATTGCGAAGGATTCGATTTATGATTACGCAATCACCGAAATGGGGATTTCGTTAACGAACTCATACGTTTCGATTTTTGCGGCGCCTTCTAATGAGGAAGATCAAAAGGAATTGCAGCTTACGCCTTGTGAGCCTGTTACTGTGACCGAAGAGATCGTTTTTACGGATACGGGCATTCCGTTTGAATACACGATCGTCAGAAATCATTACAAGAAGTTCACCTACAATACTTCAGTCAGTTCATTAAAATAAGTGGGGATAATTCAATCAGGTGTTGGTTATCAAGGAGGAGTTATGAAAGATTCTGTGATGCAGCAGCGGCTCGAAACGTTTAAGGCGTTTGGCGAGACGCTCAAGGGTGCGAAGGTTTATTTTCGCGAAGATTGGGAAGTGTTTTACTTTGATTTGCAGGGCAAGATGTTTGGGATGATGAGTAATCAAGCGAGTCAGGATGCCATCATTACCTTGAAAAATTTGCCGGAAAAAAATGAAGAGCTGCGGGAAATCTATGCGGGGATAGTGATTCCGGGATATTATACGAACAAAAATCATTGGAACTCGATCAAGCTGGCCAGCGATGAATTGCCGGATGAGGCCATCAAGCAACTGATCGAAACGTCCTATCGGCTGGTCTATCAAAAGCTGACGAAAAAGCAAAAAGCTGAAATCGAAGAATAAAAAAATGGCGCTGCATTATGCAGCGTCATTTTCGTTCTTTTTTTCTGACCAATGCAGTGCAAGGTAGTATCCTGTGATACCCATACCAATTAAAAAGCAGGCGGCATCGAAGCTGTTCACGTCTGGTTTGAAGAGCGCAAAGAGGATCACGACGATCAGCCAATTCGCTATACCCCATAAAACGTTTGTGGAGGCAGAAGCCGGTTTTTTCCAAGGCACGTCCCATTTTTCAGCAGTGATGCCTTTGACAAAGTGGGGAACACCGTTCGCAAACAGCATGCCCAAAACGATACAAATAATTGAATCCATTGTAATCTTCTCCCTCTGATGTGTTCACCCAGTAGTATACCTCTTTCCGAAATATTTTTCTGCCTATTTTTGAAATAAATTCTTGAAAGCTGAGCAGAGGATTTAACAGGTATCAGATTTTGATGTTAAGGTAGAAAAAGAAACCACAGCAGGCCTAACGAATTTCGGATCATAAAGACCGAATAATACGTTAGGCTTATAAAACAAGGAGGAATTGCTGATGAAAGCACCATTGATTACGATGAATGACGGGCATCAGATACCGGCGATCGGCTTAGGTACATACCAGATTCGCGGAGGAGCGGGACTTGATCAAGTCTTGACGGCGATCCAAGATGGCTACCGTCTGTTAGACACCTCCACCAATTATGACAGTGAAGGAATCGTAGGCGAGGCGATCCGCCGTTCCGGGATTCCCCGTTCTGAATTTTTTGTAACGACGAAATTACCTGGCAAGTACCATCACTATGAGGATGCCTTGATGATGATCCAAGAATCCTTGTTCCGAATGGGACTGGATTATTTTGATTTGTACTTGATCCATTGGCCGTTGCCAAAACGCGGATTATACGTAGAAGCGTGGCAAGCTTTAGTGACGGCGCAAAAACTAGGCTTGATCCGTTCTATTGGAGTCTCTAATTTTGAGCCGGAGCATTTAGACAAAATTATCGAGGAAACAGGTGTGTCACCTGCGATCAACCAAATCGAGCTCCATCCTTATTGGGTGCAGGAACGTATGGTGAAGGCCAATGAAGAACGCGGGATCATATCTGAAGCATGGAGTCCCTTAGGCCGCGGCAGCGATGCGCTGAAGGAAGCTGTAATTACTGAACTAGCTGAAAAATACGAAAAGAATCCGGCACAAATTATTTTGCGCTGGCATACTCAACGCGGGATCATTCCGATTCCTAAATCACGCAATCTGCTGCATCAACGGGAAAATTTAGACATTTATGATTTTGAATTGACGCAAACAGAGATTGAACGAATCAATTTGCTGGAAAAAGCAGATGGGCGGATCGAAGGACAAGATCCTAATGAATACGAAGAGTTCGATTAAGAGCATAGATGATTTTCCGACAACTTTAATAAAAAAATAAGCTAACTGGACATATTTCTTTGCTAAAAGAAAGAATATTTGATAATAATTAATTTTTCATTCAAAAACGTTTTCACTTGTGGCATACTGAAAAGTAAGAAGATGCTTCAAGGGAGGACGCAATGAAAAAAGTAGTGGCACTGGTTGGTGTGTTGGCGGCAGCGTTTCTAATCTTTTGGTTTGTTCAAAAGAATGACGTTGCAGTCGAAGACAAGTCGACGCCTGACTTTTCTCAGACAGAGCAGGTGGCGCCAAATGAAGATTTTTTCACGAATCGCGATTTGAATGAGCTGGATCAGGTAAACTATCCGCGCCATAAGGAGCTGATGGATGATTTGACCGGTGAAGGGAAATTAGTGAGAAAAACGACCCAAAAAGAATTCGTCGGAGCAAGGGCCAATGAAGACGGTCTTTCTTGGACGGGCTATTTCGAAAAATAAAAAACGTTTTGATCGTTTAGCGATCAAAGCGTTTTTTTTTCGTTCTATTTTTATAAATTCACCTGACGAAAGCGTTTAGCTGAAACTTTGTAGGCTCCCCACATCGCGACGACATAGATCAGAACTCCTGCTGCTAAAATCGGCAGCTGTTTGAGCTGACCAGCAAAGGTGACGGTATCCAGCCAAGCCAGCATTGGAAAGTGGACGCTAACTTCGACGATGATCGCAAGGACGGTTGCGAAGAATAGTCCTTTTAAAAAAGAGGTGCCAACCTTATAGACTGTCTGAAAATAACTAGTTAAAAAGATGAAATTAAAGCAAGCAAAGATCATCAAGCCAAAGCCGTAAAAGGCAACATTCGCTTCGATCCCGACCGGATTAGGCAGGGAGAATAGGCGCAGCCGTAAAAAGGCAAAGGGGATAGAAAACAAGATCGTCACAAGCTGCGACACCAGCAGCACCAGCCATTTCCCTAAAACGACTTCGGATCTTTTCAGCGGCAGCAGAGTGGTGTAATAGATATCATTGGTTTCCCGCGTATACATCAAATTAACGAAATTCCCGATCAAGCTGAAGAGAAAGACCATCATATAAGGGTAGCCAGGAATCAGGACAAGCGGCCCCATCAAGGCAAAGATAAATAAGTTGGGATGGGCTGCTAAACGAAGCTCCTTATAAAGTAAATTAGAATTCATAATGTTTCCCCTCCATTCGCACCATGATGTCTTCGAGGCTAAGCATCGCCGTTTCATCTGGCCGTTTCAGTTTTTGGAAATACGCGATAAATTCCTGTTTAGGAGCCTCTTTGACCAATTTCCCCTCTTTAATATAAACGATCGCATCTGCGCATTTTTCCAGATCAGAGGTAATGTGGGTAGAAAAAAGAATACTCTTATCGCCATTTTTGACGATTTGCAGGAAGATTTCGATCAGCTCATCTCGCGATACCGGATCGAGTCCGCTGGTAGGCTCATCGAAAATAAATAATTTTGCTTGGTGAGAAAGGGCTAAGGCGATTAAATATTTCACCCGCATCCCCGCCGAAAGCTCCTTGACCTTTTTATTCGGATCTAAGGAAAACAATTTTAGAAATTTTTGATACGCTGCTTCATCCCAATCGTCATAAAATCGTTTCGTGACCATCGTGATATCTTTGACCTTCTTCTCTTTATAAAAATCGATCCCGCCCAAAACGACACCGGTCTTTTGCTTGCAGCTCTGCTCATTTTCCAAAAAGTATTTTTCAAACATCATGACTTTTCCATGATCGACAGGGATCAGGTTCAATAAAGCTTTTAAGATGGTGGTTTTTCCAGCCCCATTGACGCCGATCAAACCAATAATCTTTCCCGCCGGTACTTGAAAGCTGACATTTTCCAATGTGAATGTCGGGTAATTTTTCGTAAGCTCCGTTACTTCCAGCAGGTTCATCAGGATTCCTCCTCTTGGTCAAAAAATGGTTTGAACATATTTCCTGTTCGTTCCATAAATACCTTACTATCAACTAGCGCGAGGCCCGAGGTTGCCGGATCTGTGTCGCCCAGCACCACTAGAGTATCGCCCGTTTCAATATTAAACAGGTCACGGGCTTTTTTCGGCAGGACGATCTGACCGCGGGTACCCACGGGAACGATGCCGAAGATATGCTTGCCGGCAGGACCAATAGGCAGCCCCGCTTCTTCTTGATTGTGCCGAATCAAATCGGTCAAAGTCACATCATAAAGAGTTGCCAGAGCATCACATTTCAGTACATCAGGTAAAGAATCCCCATTCTCCCATTTAGCGACCGCTTGTCGTGAGACATCCAATCTTTCTGCCACGTAATCCAGTGACCAATTATTTCGATTTCTTAACGACCGCAAGTTGCTGGCAATCGGACTATTCTGATTATTCATACTTTTCAACCTCCTTGATTACACTTTAGCTTAACTGATCAAAAAATAGAACCAACCAAATATGACGAAATTGGTTAGCTTTGGTTACGTGATAGAAAGAAGCTTTTTTGTTAAAGACTGCATTGGAATTTTAGGAATTGATCGGCCAAACTTTTGCTTGTGAATCGTTCGTGAAGAGTTGCGAATGCTTCACGCTTTTTTGTACATAACTGTACAAGCAGGGCGAAGGACGAAATCCAATAGAGAACGTACAATAAATATTGAAGTCAAGAAAGGGATGTTCGAATGAAAAAAAGTGTATTGTTGGTTTGTTCGATAACACTAGCGGCATTTGCGGCACCAGCCTTTACTCAGGCAGAAGAGACCACGCAAAGTACGACAATAACCACAAGCAGTACGACACTAGAAAACGAAAGCTCTGAAAGCGTTCTTTCGACTGAAACACCTGCAGTCGCGACACAAGAATCGTCTGCGGATCAAAATACAGCCGCCACCACGCAACCGCAAACAGCAGTTGTGAATGGAGAAGTAGTAGAGCTGGAACCGCCTCATAAAGAGGGGCAGGCTGAAGCAAATGCGACTCAAGCACCAAAAGAAGAATTAATGGAGGGAAATGCCCGCAGCTTTAGAGCTGCCGCGGCATCCGTTCCGATGTACCGCCTGTACAATCCAAATAGCGGTGAGCATTTTTATACGAAGACCACCAGCGAGCGGGATCACCTGCGTTCGGTCGGTTGGCGTTATGAGGGAATCGGCTGGCAGGCACCAACTGGCGGAAATCCTGTTTATCGCTTGTATAATCCGAATGCGGGGGATCATCATTATACGTTGAATGCAGGTGAACGGGATCATCTGAAAAAAGTTGGCTGGCGTTATGAAGGAATCTCTTGGTATTCGCCAAGTTCAGGTACTCCCTTATATCGCTTATATAATCCAAATGCAAAAGCCGGCGCGCACCATTACACACCGATTACCTCTGAACGGGATCAGTTGAAAAAGGCTGGTTGGCGTTATGAGGGGATTGCTTGGTATGCGGTGGGCAGCGGACAGCAGAGCCATGAGGATTACCGCTTGTTAGGCGTGAAAAACTACAATCAATATGCTTTGGGAGCACCAAGCGGTTGTGAAGGGGCATCTCTGCTTCAAGCATTGCAATATAAAGGGAAAATCACGAATTGGAGTCTGCGTTCCTTCTTAAACACGATTCCGAAATCATCGAATGGCAATCCCAACAGTGGATTTGTCGGTTCGCCTTTTGTGGAGAATTCGTACACCTATTCAGCGATCTATCCGGCGCCATTGACCACTTGGGGGCAAAAATACGGCAATGTTCAAAATATTTCCGGCAGCTCGATGAATACCCTGATTAACGAAGTGAAAAACGGCAATCCCGTCGTGGCATGGGTAACGATCAACTTCCAACCGATTCGCTGGGGGAATTGGAACTTTGGCGTTGCGGCCAACAACAATCATGCAGTTACCTTAGACGGCTTCAATAAAGCGGGCAATCAAGTCCATGTGTCTGACCCCATCAGCGGTTCATACTGGTTGAACCGGACGACCTTCGAGAATATCTACAATGCTAGAAAATACGCGGTGGTCGTTCGTTAAAAGTGAGCAAAATAAAAAAGCGGCCTGCGCCGCTTTTTTTATTTACCCTCCGCCCATTAGGAAGTCAAGGATATTCCAGCCGTCAGAAGTTTCTCCGCGGTAAAGCTCTGTGTACCCGCATCGTTTACAACTGATGGTAGTAAATTTTTTGTTTTGAACATCGAAAATCTTCGCAAAGTTTCCGCCAGTCGCTTGGAACTGATCGGATGTATAATGCTGCGACCCGCACTTATCACAAACGTATTGTTTCCTTTCCATTATTCCCACTCCTTTATATAAATTAGTTTCTTATTGCTTTAAATTATAGCAAATCCAGCGCCGCGGACATCCGTCTTTAGGAGTATCTATTAAAATATTTTTTGACAAGGCTCGCTTTTTTTGGTTAAATAAGAACATACGTTCGTATGAAAGGATGGCAACTTCCTTTTTCGCATTTTGGCAAGTACAACGTTACCTCTAACATTTTAGAAAATAAGGAGTGATTTTCGATGGAACTGGAAAGAAAAATAGAAATTTTAGCCGAATCTGCGAAATACGATGTTTCCTGTTCCAGCAGCGGCGTTGAAAATAATACACGGCCGGGAACTGTCGGCAGCACGCAGGTTTCAGGGATCTGTCATTCGTTTACACCGGATGGCCGATGTGTGTCCTTGTTGAAGCTGCTCTTTACCAATGCGTGTATTTTTGATTGCCATTACTGTATCAATCGGAAATCCAACGCTATTCCCCGAGCGACCTTCACGCCGCAAGAAGTGGCGGATTTAACCATGGATTTCTATATGCGCAACTATATCGAAGGGCTGTTCTTGAGTTCGGCAATCATTAAAAGTGCGGACTACACTTGCGAGCTTTTGATTAAGACCTTGAAAATCTTGCGCGAAGAAAAAGGCTTTCGCGGGTATATCCACGTCAAGGCGATTCCCAGTGCGGATGAAAAATTGATCGAGGAGTTAGGCTTTCTGGCAGACCGTATGAGCGTCAATGTCGAACTGCCTTCCCGCGAAAGTCTAAAATTGCTGGCTCCGGATAAAGATCCGTTTGACTTATACAAACCCATGAAGCAGATTACAACGGTAAAAAAAGAACAGGAATTTTTACCAGCGGTTCGGCGTGGACCGAGCTTCGTACCGGCCGGCCAGTCAACGCAGATGATTATCGGAGCCAGTCCTGAGAGTGATCGTTCGATCGTGAAGATTTCAGAGAATTTGTATCAAAAATATCAATTGAAGCGGGTGTACTATTCGGCGTACATCCCAGTCAATCAGGATAATTTGTTGCCAGCAGTAACTACCGAGCCGCCATTGCTGCGGGAGCATCGCTTGTATCAGGCCGATTGGCTGCTGCGCTACTATAAATTTACGGCCGATGAGATTTTATCAGAAGACAAGCCGAATTTTAATCTCTATCTTGATCCCAAAGCCAATTGGGCGGTGCAAAACTATCAGCGTTTCCCCGTCGATGTACAGACTGCAAGCTACGATCAGCTGCTGCGAGTCCCGGGGATCGGCCCCAAAAGTGCGCAAAACATCGTAAAAGCGCGAAAATATTATCGGCTGCATCTGACGGATTTAAAAAAATTAGGGATCGTGATCAAGCGGGCGCAATACTTCATCGCCTGCAATCACGAGACACCAGCGGGCTTGATCAAAGACCCAGAGTGGATCATTACCTCTTTGATCTCCTCAAAGCAATATCAAGTATTGAAGAAGCACAACACACAATCAACCAGCGAACAGCTGTCATTGTTTGATGTGGAACGGTTTGAACATGCAAAGAGTAGGTGAGTAAAATGCGAGAATCAGCGGAGCATTGGGAATATGATGGGAGTTTTCTAGGATTTATGACGATCGTGGACCGCAGCTTTCGCGCGCAAAAATTCCCGGCTTTGATTCTTTCACCGGAAACCGCGGTAGAAAGTTTGTTTTTGACGGAGTGGGTCGCAACCGATGCTGTGCGGGGCGAAAAAATTTATCGCAGGCTGCGGCAGCGACTGCGGCCGGAGAATTTTTTGTTTATTCAAAATGGTTTCTACGCGACCCTTGAAGGCAAAGAACGCTGCTTGTTAGACGCTATCGAGATCGCCCTGCAGACCAAAGATTTATTGGAAAATCATTTAGGCCATCCGTCGATCTTAGCATTACGAAAAAGCATTCGAACTCTATTAGGCGAGAACCATGCCTTGACGGGCTTTGTCCGTTTTGAATATGTCGGAGACGTACTATTCAGCAAGATCAATCCGAAGCATTATGTGATGCCGTACCTTTGCCCCCATTTTGCGGAACGTTATCCGCAGGAAAAAATCATGATCTATGATGAGACCCATGAGCTATTGGGCATCATCGATCATGGGGACATCCATTTAATGGAAAATACCAGCTGTCCAGAATTTGCCGAGGCGAGTAACGAACAGGAGATTCGCCAGCAATGGAAAACTTTTTTACGAGCCGTTACAATCAACGAACGAGCAAATTACGTAGCGCAACGCAATCATCTGCCCCTGCGTTTTCGTGGGAACATGACCGAGTTCAAGGCTTAGGCAAGTACACACCTTTTTGGGCGAGATTGGTCAGACATTCTTCCAGATAGGCATCGTTGTGTTCGGGATATAACGGATGGGTAACCGGCAGCGGCTCGTTGACCTTCAGTGGAGGAAGCATCTTCCCACGGTATAACGGGTCGTACCACAAGGGATCAGGTGTATAGCCCCGCCGCTCCATTTCCTCCATGACCAGTAAATGAAATTGGAACAGCTTATAGTAAGGATGGGTAAAGACGTAATCGACCGTCGCGTGTTTCTTCCCCCAGCCTTTGCCGCGCAACGCCGCTATTTCACGATGCTGTCCTAATAGCTGCTGGCGAGGGAGCAAGGGGATCAGTTTTTCATGCCAAAGCCGCATATTTTTTCCTCCGTTCTTGTTTCAATCAATTTTTCCATAAATCGCCAGCGCTGACGAATGATTTGCTTGAAGGGCTTTGCTTTTATGATTTTTCCGTTCTGATTTATAATAGGATTCATTAGGAAGCGAGTGAATCACATGGAAGAGAAAAAAACGCAAGGCTCGATGGCGGTTCTGGCAGCGCTGTTTGCTAATGTGCTGGTAGCGGTCAGTAAATTTATCGGCTATATGCTCAGCGGCAGTGCGGCGATGATGAATGAAAGTATCCACAGTGTGGTGGATTGCAGTAATCAAATTTTACTATTATTTGGCGATCGCCGGGCGGCTCGCGGACAAAGCGAGCTCCATCAGTTCGGTGAAGGACGTGCGAAATATTTTTTTAGTACGATCGTAGCCACGATGCTGTTTTTCGGCGGGGGCGCATTAGGTATTTGGGAAGCGGTAGAAAAATTATTCCATCCCAGTCATGAAGTAGCCAACCCCTTAATCGTATTAGCAATCTTAGTTTTCGGCATCTTAGTCGAAGGAAGCTCTTTGCGAATAGCCGTCAAAGAAATTCACGAACTGAACACAGAGAAACTGCCTTTGTTCAAATTTTTACACGAAAGCCGCCACAGTGAAATCTTGATCATTTTCACGGAAGATTTTTGCGCGGTGATCGGTCTAGTGCTGGCAATCATTGGGACAGTGTTGACGATGGCTACGGGCAATCCGATGTTTGATGCCTTGAGCGGATTATTGATCGGGATGATGCTGCTGTTTGCTTCAATCTTTTTAGCACGAGAATTTTACAGCTTAATCATTGGAGAAAGTGTTTCTAAAAATGATTTGGATAAAATCCAAAATGCCTTCAAACGAGCGGAAGTCAAAAAAGTGATCGACATCAAAACAGTCCACTTAGGCCCAACGGAAGTCATGATCGCTGCAAAAATCGACATCGCCGATTCTTATGAAGGCGTCAGTTATGATGTGGTCAATCAAATCGAGCGGGTGATCCGCAAGGCCTTACCAGATAAAAAAGCCTACATTTATATCGAAACCGACGAATACGATCCAGACTACGATCGAAAACGCCAAAAACAATCGGACACATAACCCCCCTTGTGCCCGATTTTTTGCCAGTTCTACTTCCTGCTTTAGCAGGTTAGTAGAATGGTATGCGTACGAGAATAGATTCATTTTTCTGTTTTTTTAGAAAAATGATTACCACACCTGGAGCTAGCTGCGAGTCCAACTTTTCGCAGTTAGTTAAGTTCTGATAACGTAGCTACATAATAAATTAAGCTACAGTGACAAGACGTTTAGTTGGATCGTATGCGAAGTGAGGTTAAAAATATTTTCCGGTTTTTGGAAAATATTCACCTTTTCATCGAAGTAGCTGCCAGTTCTACTTCCTGCTTTAGCAGGTTAGTAGAATGGTATGCGTACGAGAATAGTTTCATTTTTCTGTTTTTTTAGAAAAATGATTACCACACCGGAGCTAGCTGCGAGTCCAACTTTTCGCAGTTAGTTAAGTTCTGATAACGTAGCTACATAATAAATTAAGCTACAGTGACAAGACGTCTAGTTGGATCGTATGCGAAGTGAGACTAAAAATATTTTCCGGTTTTTGGAAAATATTCACCTTATCATCGAAACAGCTGCCAGTTCTACTTCCTGCTTTAGCAGGTTAGTAGAATGGTATGCGTACGAGAATAGTTTCATTTTTCTGTTTTTTAGAAAAATGATTACCACACCGGAGCTAGCTGCGAGTCCAACTTTTCGTAGTTAGTTAAGTTGTGATAACGTACTCACATATAAGTTAAGTTACAGTGACAAGACGTCTAGTTGGATCGTATGCGAAGTGAGAATAAAAATATTTTCCGGTTTTTGGAAAATATTAGCCGCCAGATCCACACTAATAATTAATCAAAAGGAGGGTATCGAATGTCTTCATTGCGATTCTTTTTCACCTATTCACGAGAATTTCTTCGCCACTGGGGAAGTTACATACTGTTGATCGTCGGGACCAATATCGTTTTAGAAATGCTGGTGATCCCCATTGTCCAGTTTTTAGTGGCGTTCATTTTAAAGCAAGGGAACATTCCGTATGTTTCCAACACGAATATTCTAACGATCGTAACGAAACATCCGGGTGTCCTAGCAGCCCTGCTGCTGCTTTTGGCACTGGTACTGACATTGGTTTTTCTGCAGTTCACCTTTCAATTGTTCAGTATCAAAAGCATCCAAACGAAGGATAACCGTTCGCTGTGGGAACTTTTCAAGCAATCACTGTATCAAATGCGTCATTTGCGTCCGGCGACATTCTTTTTCTTCCTATTTTATTTTGTATTGATTTTGCCTTTTGCCAATGCGATTTTCCGTACACCATTATTAAGTAAAGTCACGATTCCAGTTTTTATTTTGGACTATCTGAGTGAAAATACCGTGTTTCTTCTATTATTAATGGTTGCTTCTGTGGCTGTATCCTACATTGGGATACGTTTATTGTTTGTGCTGCCGCTGATGATTTTTTCTGACGAACCGCCCAAACAAGCAGTAGCGAAAAGTTTAGAGCTGACCCATCATCGCTATTGGCATTATGCGTGGCGAATCTTTATCCTGACGGTGTTCTTAACGATCATTTCCTATGTAGGCTATGGTCTGAGTTTTGGTCTGCAGGTAGTTCTTGATTCGCTGCCGAAGCCAATTCCTGCAATCGGCGCGATGGTCACCTTGACGAGTATCCAGCTTTTCAGCCAGTTGATGCTGGCATGGGCGACGGTTTTATATTTCAGTGTTCTGGTTCAAAAATTTTATCCCTTGGTGATTAGCGGCGAACGCCCGCTGCGGTTAATTCGTCCAAGTCTATGGACACGGATCGCCGCAGTAGTATTAGTTATCTTTTTAGGCGGGACGACCTTGCTTAGCAACGTCCTTTATTTGACCGGTTTGGGAGATTCGATCCCTTTAACGATCTCTCATCGTGGCGTCGATAATGGCAATGGGGTGCAAAATACGATTCCTGCGATGGCTGCTACCATCAAAGAAAAGCCCGACTATATTGAGATGGATATTCAAGAAACCAAAGATCATCAATTCGTTGTCTTCCATGATAAAAATTTCAGAAAATTAACTGGAAGAGATAAAACAGCTCATGAATTGACGTTAAGCGAAACCCAGGATTTGCAGGCAGTTGAAAATGGCCACGTAGCGCCTATCGCAAGTTTCGACGACTATTTGGCTTTTGCGAATGATCATCAGCAAAAATTACTGATCGAGATCAAAACGAATTCGACGGATTCAAAAGAAATGGTCGATCGCTTCATCGAAAAGTATCAGCAAAATATTTTGACCCATCACCATCGAATCCACTCCCTGGACTATGATGTAGTTACCGAGTTGAAGGAGAAGGCACCAAAGTTGTATGTCAGTTACATCTTGCCTTATAATTTAGTATTCCCGCAGACACCGGCGAATGCTTATACAATGGAAGAAACAACGCTGACAAGCGATTTCGTTCGACGCGCGCATTTAGAAAAGAAGGATGTGTACGCTTGGACAGTCAACGATGATGAAGCGATGGATCGAATGATCTCTTTAAATGTTAACGGCATTGTCACAGATGATCTGCAAACATTGCAGGAACAGATCAAAACATATGAGAAAACCCCTTCGTATGCCAAGCGGATCGAGCTGTATATCAATCGCCTGCCGGCACTGGATGAACGAATCAGCGAGAATTAGGCCAAAGCGAAGAAAATTCATTAAATTTCCATAGAGTTTTCGCAAAAGATTTTCGAACACCTGCCTGCTCTATGGTAGAATAGCTATATATTTCACAAAGGATGTCAGTTCTATTCTCAGCAGTTTCAGGTCGAGATAGGCAACTGTACAGCCAAGCCAATCAAGGCTAAAGAATTAAAGGAGATTATAATGAAAAAACGAGGTTTTGAAGTAACAGCAGCTTATCAAGATAAGAAGATCAACTTGCCAAAGCGGGCAACCAAAAATGCGGCGGGCTATGATTTTGAAGCTGCAGCAGATATCGTGATCCCAGCGGTTTGGAAACAGATCATCCAGCACTTTACCAAAGGTTCTGAAGTATCTGAAAAAATCGTTAAACCTGTATTGGTTCCAACAGGGATCAAAGCTTACATGGGACAAGATGAATACTTGCAATTAGCGAATCGTTCCAGCAACCCGTTGAAGCGTTTCTTAACATTAAGCAACGGCGTGGGCGTGATCGATAGCGATTATTACAATAACCCTGATAATGAAGGGCACATTATGTTTCAATTTTCAAATTTTGGTTTGACAGATGTCCAAATAAAAAAAGGCGAACGGATCGGACAAGGAATTTTCTTGCCATTTCTTAAAGCCGATAATGATGAAGCGGAAGCTGAACGAACAGGCGGTTTCGGTTCATCGGATAAAAATTAAACGAGTGAGGCGAAGGTTTTGGCAAAGAAAACCAAGACACAATTTATCTGCCAAGAATGCGGTTATGTTTCGCCTAAGTATTTAGGGCGGTGTCCTAACTGCGGAAGCTGGAACACGATGGTGGAAGAGATTGAACAAAATCATCCCGAAGATCGTCGCAATCGTGTCAGTATTACAGGAGAGCGTGCGACACCCACCAAACTAAAAGATGTCGTCTTTAAAAAGGAAACGCGAGTTCAAACTGATTTAGCAGAATTGAATCGGGTCTTAGGCGGCGGTGTCGTTCCGGGTTCATTGGTATTGATCGGCGGGGACCCGGGTATCGGGAAATCTACTTTGCTGCTGCAAGTGTCCCACCAGCTGGCTGCGACCGGCGGGACTGTTTTATATGTTTCCGGAGAAGAAAGTGCCCAGCAGATCAAATTGCGGGCGGAACGTTTAGGCTCAAGCGATACTGACTTTTATTTGTACGCAGAAACAGACATGGGCGAGATCAGCCGAACGATCGAAAATCTGAAACCAGATTACGTGATCATCGACTCGATCCAAACCATGACTCAACCAGATATTACCAGTGTGGCAGGCTCAGTCAGTCAAGTCCGCGAAACAACGGCGGAACTATTGAAGCTGGCGAAAACCAATGGAATCGCTATTTTCATCGTGGGTCACGTAACTAAAGAAGGC
Organism: Enterococcus sp. 3H8_DIV0648; assembly: GCF_002140655.1. Lineage (NCBI taxonomy): Bacteria > Bacillati > Bacillota > Bacilli > Lactobacillales > Enterococcaceae > Enterococcus > Enterococcus sp. 3H8_DIV0648. The sequence continues at coordinate 2,982,413 of NZ_NGLG01000001.1, forward strand.
AATATTGCTGGACCTCGTATGCTGGAGCACATGGTGGATACTGTTTTATATTTTGAAGGAGAACAGCACCACAGCTTCCGTATCCTGCGAGCAGTAAAAAACCGCTTTGGTTCCACCAATGAAATCGGGATTTTTGAAATGCGGGAACGCGGTTTAGTCGAAGTGGCTAACCCTTCCCAAGTTTTCTTAGAGGAACGCTTGGAAGGCGCTACGGGTTCAGCTATCGTCGTAGCCATGGAAGGCAGCCGGCCAATTTTGGTCGAAGTGCAGGCTCTGGTAACACCAACGGTTTTCGGTAATGCGAAGCGAACAACGACTGGACTGGATTTCAACCGGGTCTCTTTGATCATGGCGGTCTTGGAAAAACGCGCAGGCTTGTTGTTGCAGAATCAGGATGCCTACTTGAAAGCGGCGGGCGGCGTGAAATTAAATGAACCCGCTATCGACTTGGCTGTGGCTGTCGCGATTGCTTCCAGCTATAAAGAAAATGGCACGGAAGCGACCGAGTGTTTTATCGGTGAAATTGGTTTGACCGGTGAGATTCGTCGAGTCAACAGTATCGAACAGCGAGTCAAAGAAGCTAGCAAGCTAGGCTTTAAAAAAATCTATCTGCCTAAGAATAATATGGGCGATTGGAAACCGCCAAAGGGAATCGAATTGATTCCGGTGGCGACATTAGGAGAAACACTAAGAAAAGTATTTCGTTAATTAAGGCTGTGTCAGGAGAAATTTCTGGCACACCCTTTATTCAAAAGGTTTTTACCTTAATAATTAATAGAATTTAGGAGGGATGGCATGCAAAAACGTGTGTTGACAGTGATTGTTCTTATTGTTGGGATTAGTTTAGGAGTTACTTTACTACCCGCAGCATGGACAGCAATTGGTTATGCAGACAACATGTGGTTGAATAATTCACTTACGAATGGCCTAATCGGTGCAATTATTTTTTATATTATTTCTTTGGCGATCGTAGAACCAATCACAGTTGGTGTGAAAAAAATTGAGAAACAATTAAACGAACTTAGCTTGACTTATATCTTATTCGGAGTGGTAGGTGCGATCTTAGGATTAACACTAGGATTGATTGGGACGACGCCTTTGTATCAAATACCGATCCCATTCATTAATAGTGCTTTGCCGATCTTGATTATGCTGCTATTGGGCTATTTAGGATTTCGGATGGGAACGACACGGATCGATGAATTGAAAAAATTCTTCACTAGTCGGAACAAAAAAGCGGAGACAAACGATGGTGAAGTTTTAGAACGTAAAGCCGATGATCATTTCCATAAATATAAAATTTTGGACACGAGCGTTATCATCGATGGAAGAATCTACGATATTGCGAAAAGCGGCTTTTTAGAAGGGGTCTTAATGATTCCCAACTTTGTTTTATATGAATTGCAATACATCGCTGATTCTGGCGACAGCTTGAAACGTGTGCGGGGACGTCGCGGGTTGGATATTTTGAACTCTTTGCAAAAAGAGGAAGGGATTGTCGTTGAGATGTATGATGGTGATTTTGAAGATATCAGCGAAGTTGACAGCAAATTGATCAAATTGGCTAAATTGCTGGATGGCGTGATCGTAACAAATGACTACAACTTGAATAAAGTTTCAGAATTCCAAAACGTGGCCGTCTTAAACATCAATGCTTTGGCTAACGCGGTGAAACCAGTCGTGATTCCCGGAGAGAATATGAATGTCTTGGTAGTGAAGGCCGGAACAGAGCGTCAACAAGGGGTCGCTTATCTGGATGACGGTACGATGGTCGTCGTGGAAGATGGCCAGCATTATATGAATGAACACATCGAAGTTGTCGTGACGAGTGCCTTGCAAACAGCTGCTGGACGAATGATTTTTGCCAAGCCTGCTCATTCAAGCCGCAACATTAAAGACGATTCACCTGAGAAAAAGTTAGATTACACGAACGAAAAGGCTGGAAAATAACAGAGCAGCTTTACTAAACAGTGGATTGATTGTACAATTTGTGTTGAGTAGCAAATGATTTTCATTTGTTAAATAAGCGGGAAAGAGGAACTAATATATGTCGAAAATACGTGTGCGCTACGCACCAAGTCCAACTGGACACCTACACATCGGAAATGCCCGAACAGCGTTGTTCAATTATCTATTTGCTCGCCACAATGATGGAGAATTCATCATTCGAATCGAGGACACTGATTTAAAACGAAATATCGAAGGCGGCGAGAAAAGTCAGCTGGAAAACCTTGCATGGCTGGGAATCGACTGGGATGAGTCTCCAGAAAACCCTGGGAAGTATGGTCCTTACCGTCAATCAGAACGACGTGAAGTTTATCAACCATTGATCGATCAACTGCTGATGAGCAACTTAGCATATAAATGCTATTGTACCTCTGAAGAGCTGGAGGAAGAACGTGAAGCGCAACGTGCTCGCGGCGAGATGCCTCATTATGCTGGCAAGTGTGCGAATCTAACACCAGAAGAACAAGCAGAAAAAGAAGCGCAAGGTTTGGAACCTGTTATTCGTTTCCGTGTTCCGCGCAATACAAGCTTTGCGTTTGATGACATGGTCAAAGGTGAGATCAGCTTTGAATCTGACAATGTCGGCGGCGATTTCATTATCCAAAAACGCGATGGCATGCCAACTTACAACTTTGCTGTAGCAGTAGATGACCACTTGATGAAGATCACACACGTGCTGCGTGGGGACGATCACATTGCCAATACACCAAAACAATTGATGATCTATGATGCCTTCGGTTGGCCTCGTCCAACGTTCGGTCATATGACATTAATCATCAATACTGAAACGGGTAAAAAATTAAGTAAGCGTGACGAAAGTATTTTACAATTTATCGAACAGTATCGTGAATTAGGCTATCTGCCAGAAGCGATGTTCAACTTTATTACTTTGTTGGGCTGGTCACCAGTTGGCGAAGATGAGATCTTCTCGCAAGAAGAATTGATCAAGCTTTTCGATACAAAACGATTAAGTAAATCACCTGCGTCCTTTGACCAAAAGAAATTAGAATGGGTCAATAACCATTACATCAAAGCGATGGACTTGGATAAATTAACTGACTTGTGCTTGCCATATTTAATTCAGGCTGGTAAAGTCGAAGAAAATCCAACACCTGAACGTAAAGATTGGGTGAAACGCGTAGTCAGCTTGTATCAACCGCAAATGAGTTATGCAGCAGAAATCACTGAAGTTTCTAGTTTGTTCTTCCAAGATCATCTTGAATTAGATGAGGCTGCTAAAGAAGTTTTAGCAGGTGAAAGTGTTTCGACTGTTTTAGCTGCGTTCAAAGCACAACTGGAAGGGTTAGAAACCGTGGATGCAGCCGGCGTTTTGGCTTCAATCAAAGCTGTTCAAAAAGAAACAGGCATTAAAGGAAAGAATCTGTGGATGCCGATCCGCGTAGCAGTAAGCGGCGTGGTCCATGGACCAGAATTACCAGAAACAGTAGAATTATTAGGCAAAGAAAAAGCCTTAGCACATTTAGATCAAGTAATGTAAACACAAAGAAGAGAAGAAGTAGTAAGCGACGATTTTTCAGAGAGACTGCGGGTGGTGAAAGCAGTCAAATCAACCCTTACGAAATGCATCTCCGAGTGGTCTCAGCGATATGTAGCTGAGGACGGTTCACAGACGTTACCTGTTTCAAGGCAATAACTAATTGCAAACAAAAGTGGGACCACGTAAAAGCGTCTTTTGAGGAAACTCAAAAGACGCTTTTATTTTGCGAGTTGGACTTTTTGTAGTTTGGCATAGTAGAAAGGGAAGACAACATAGTTATCACTTACTATTGATCGCACAGTATAGTCC
>NZ_NGLG01000001.1:2986671-2995762 GCF_002140655.1 Enterococcus sp. 3H8_DIV0648
GGTTAGAAAAATGGTATGCGTGATGAGAATCTGAGTCATTTTTCGTGGTTTTCGAAAAATGATTTCCTTAACGCGAGGTAGCTGCGAGTTGGACTTTTTGCAGTGCATGAAGATACAAACATTATTTAAATAGTCTGGATTCGACTTGTCAGTTTTCAAGGTTAGGGGAAATCTGACAAGCAATAATAAAAAAAGGGGTTGAGGTTAATGGGATGGTGGCAAGAAGCAATCGCAGCGGCGAAACGGAATGATCCGGCAGTTAGGACAGGCGCAGAAGTAGTACTTACATATCCAGGTGTTCATGCATTATTTTTCCATAAGTTCTCGCATTTTCTTTACCGACATCGCTGGTTTTTGTTGGCGCGGATTCACTCGCAATTTTGGCGTTTTTTGACGGGGATTGAGATCCATCCGGGTGCTAAAATCGCTCCGGGCGTTTTTATTGATCATGGAATGGGTGTAGTGATCGGGGAAACAGCCGAAGTGGAGCGTGACGTGGTACTGTTTCATGGCGTAACGCTAGGCGGAACTGGAAAAGACACAGGAAAACGCCATCCAACGGTACGCCAAGGTGCGTTTATATCGGCAAATGCACAAATATTAGGTCCTATCGAGATTGGCGCAAGAGTCAAGATCGGTGCGGGCGCTGTCGTATTAAAAGATATACCGGCGGATGCGACAGCGGTAGGTGTACCTGCAAAAGTAGTTAGATTAAAAGGGGAGAAGGTTCAACATGATTAAAATACACAATACTCTGACGCGAGAAAAAGAAATTTTTAAACCAATTGAAGAAAATAAAGTCCGCATGTATGTCTGCGGACCAACCGTTTATAACTATATCCATATCGGAAATGCCCGCAGTTCGATTGCCTTTGATGTGATCCGTCGTTACTTTGAGTATCGCGGCTATGAGGTGAATTATGTATCGAATTTTACAGACGTAGATGACAAAATCATCAAAGCGGCGAAAGAATTATCGATTACAGCACCAGAAGTAGCGGATCGTTTCATTGCGGCATTTAAAGAGGATACTGCCGCATTGAATGTGAAACCGGCGACTTTGCATCCGCGGGTCATCAATCACATTCCTGATATTTTAGCGTTTATCGAAGCGTTAATCGAAAAAGGCTATGCGTATGAAGCAAAAGGCGATGTGTATTATCGCACGCGTAAGTTTGAGCATTATGGTGAATTAAGCGATCAATCGATCGATGAGTTGGAAGTTGGCGCGAGCCAAAGAACGGGTGCAGAGCAGGCGATTAAAGAAGATCCATTAGACTTTGCCTTATGGAAAAGCGCGAAACCAGATGAAATCTCTTGGGAATCCCCTTGGGGTGAAGGCCGTCCAGGCTGGCATATCGAGTGCTCGGTAATGGCGACCAAACATCTAGGCGATACGATCGATATTCATGGCGGCGGACAGGACTTGGAGTTTCCTCATCACGAGAATGAGATCGCTCAAAGTGAAGCGAAGACCGGTCAGCGCTTTGCGAATTACTGGATGCATAACGGCTATGTAACGATCGGTGAAGATGATGCGAAAATGAGCAAATCTCTGGGAAACTTTGTGACGGTTCATGACTTAGTCAAAGAGATCGATCCGCAGATTTTACGCTTCTTCATGGCAACGACACAATACCGTCGTCCGATCCGTTACAGCGAAGCAACGATGAAGGATGCTCAGGCGAATTTGCAAAAATTACGGACTGCATTTGAAAATGCGACGTTCCGTCAAAGCACAGCAGAAACAGAATTATCCGATGACGAGCAAAAATTAGCTGAGTTATACGCGCTGAAGGATCGTTTTATCGAAGAGATGGATGATGACTTTAACGCGGCTAATGGTATCACGGTTGTTTACGAAGCTGCCAAATGGCTAAACAACTATAGTGAACAGGACAAAGTTTCAGCCGCAGTTCTGACAGCAGCGTTAGAAGAATTTATGAGTATGCTGGCAGTTTTTGGCATCGAGTTTCAAACAGCCGGACTACTGGATGAAGAAATCGATCAATTGATCGAAGAACGAAATCAAGCTCGAAAAGATAAAAACTTTGCCCGCAGCGATGAAATTCGTGATCAATTAAAGGATCAAGGAATTATTTTAGAAGACACCCCTCAAGGCGTCCGTTGGAGACGAGCATAATATGACAGACTATAAACAATTAAATGCATTAGCACTAGCCTATGTGGGCGATGCTATCTATGAAACGTACGTGCGGGATTATCTTGTGCGGGAGGGGCAGACACGTCCGAATAAGCTGCATCACATGGCAACTCATTATGTTTCGGCTAAAGCGCAAGCAACGTTGATCCAAAAAATGATCGAAGATGGTATGCTGACAGAAGAAGAGCAGGGGATCTATCGGCGCGGGCGGAATGCCAAAAGCTACACCTCTGCAAAAAATACCGATATCATGACCTATCGTATGTCCACTGGATTTGAGGCTTTAATGGGCTATTTACATCTATTAGAGCGGAAAGAGCGATTGGAAGAGCTGATCAAGTGGTGTTTAGAGAAAGCGGGCGAAGCAAATGAAGGATAAAAAACAACGACGCGGAAATGAGCGGCGCAATCAACGAAAAAATGATCGACCGAAAGATTATCACAAAGAACCAATCGATGCGATTGAACCGGAAGAGAATAATTTCGTTTTCGGACATCATGCCAGTGTAGAAGCACTGCAGGCTGGCCGAGGAAATAAATTATTTATGCAAGAAGACGCTCATGGGGATAAGATCGACCAATTGAAAAGCTTGGCGAAAGAACAAGCTGTCCCTGTAAAGTGGGTGCCGAAACAAAAACTGGATACTTTAAGTGACGGCGGTGTCCATCAAGGTATCGTGCTGGGGATCACACCTTACGAATATTTGACTCTTGATGAATTATTGACAAAAACTTCTACTGTAGAAGCGCCGTTTTTGCTGATTTTAGACAGTTTAGAAGATCCGCATAATTTTGGGTCGATCTTACGAACGGCTGATGCCAGTGGGGTGTCCGGTGTAATCATTCCAAAGCATCGTTCAGTCGGTATCACACCGGTTGTAACGAAAGCCTCAACAGGTGCAGTGGAATACGTATCGATCGCGCGTGTTACGAACTTGGCACAAAGCATTAAGCAATTAAAAGAAGCTGGTTATTGGATTTTTGGTACGGATATGGAAGGCACGGATTATCGTCAATGGAAAGTAACGGGTCCGATTGCCCTAATCATCGGTAATGAAGGAAAAGGCATGAGTGCAGGCTTGAAAAAGGAAGTCGATGAGATGCTGACGATCCCGATGACCGGACATGTCCAAAGCCTGAATGCGGGTGTAGCTGCGGGACTATTGATGTATGAAGTCTTCCGAAAGCGAAGTGAACCGTAATGAAAAAACAATTGTTGATCGTTGACGGTTATAACATGATCGGTGCGTGGCCGGAATTGACAACTTTGAAGAATCAAGAGCGCTTAGAAGAAGCACGGGAGGCTTTATTATTTCGTCTATCAAACTTTGCGAAATATCAAGGCCTTGAAACGATCGTTGTGTTCGATGCTCAGTTTGTTCCGGGGATCACGCAAAGCTATAAAAAGTATCAATTAACAGTAGTCTTCACGAAGGAAGATGAAACGGCCGATAGTTATATCGAGCGGATCGCAGGTGAATTGAATGATCGCCTGACCCAAGTAACAGTGGCGACTAGCGACTTGGCGGAACAGTGGACGATTTTTTCTCAAGGTGCTCTGCGAACTTCTGCGCGAGAATTGTATAAAACGGTTCAGCAGACGGAGGCATTGATAACTGGGGATACTAAAGATACGCAATTTAAAAATTTTCGACGAAATTCTCCATGGAATAATGAACAATTGCAAAAATTGTCACAAAAACTGGACGAATTAAGCCAAAAAAAATAAAATTCCATTTAACACTCCTCTCATTTTTAAGCAAAGTGTATGCTTTTACTTGTGAGAGGGGTGTTTTTTGGAATGGAAGAAAAATTTGATAGTGAAGCTTTTGAAGAAATGTTTAGTCAATACCTGCCAATCATTTATAGTATCCAGTCTCGGTACCAGATACGTGATTTTGATTCGGATGACTGGTTGCAGGAAGGGCGGATCGCTTTAAACGATGCTTTGCATAGTTATCGCAAAGATCGTGGAACGACATTCGGTTTGTACTACAAAATGATTTTTGAAAATCGTATCCGTTCCCTTTTACGTCGCCAACGAGCTAAAAAGCGTTTGGCTCAGCAGAATGCTGTGTCAATTGAAAAAGTCGGGACTGAAGCGTTCAGTGAACACTTTCAGTATCATGAGGTGGTTGAAGAGAGTATGTGTATTAGTGAGATGATCATGACTGGCGGAGTCGCCTTGTCTTCTTTAGAGCTCCGTGCCTTGCATTACTATTTAAAAGGGGAAGAGCCCCAAACGATTGCACAGCATTTGAAAGAAACAGAAAAGGCCATCAAGAATGCGTTGAACCGGACGAAAAATAAAATCAAGAAAAAGATAAGTGAAATGGATGAATGATTTGAAGGGAATTTTTCCCTAATAAGCAGATAAGAATTTGCAAATTTTTTTATCTTGTGATAACATTGAAAAGTTTTATATTTGTGCTATAATATATGTTGAGGTGAACTGTATGCCAACAACTTTAGCGACTATCAAGAAAAACTTGGAAGATCGTATTGGTACTCCGATTATGCTTGTAGCTCAGACGGGACGCAAGCGTCAAACACAACGCAAAGGTATCTTAACAGAGACCTATCCTTCAGTTTTTGTGGTTGATTTGGACCCAGAAGAAAATTCTTTCGAACGTGTTTCATACAGCTATTCCGATGTATTGACTCGCACAGTAGAGATCGAATTTCTAACAGAAGCAATTTAAAAACCATGGAGCGAACGCTCCATGGTTTTTATTTGTCTTCTGAGTTTTCTTGTGCAGCTTTTTTTTGTTCCACTAATAGATCGCGAATATCTGCCAAGTACTCTTCGGCTGTAGGAACCGTTTCTTCAGGCTCGTCAGCTTCGTTTTTGATGGTCGTTTCTCGTGCTTTGTTAGCAGCCTTGACGATTAAAAATAGTACAAAACCAGTAATAATGAATGTAATCAGTGCACTGACAACATCACCAAAAGCAAAGGTAACGCCTTTAACGGGTGTCCAATCTAAAACAGACATTGCTTCGTTTAAATCTTTTCCTTTAGTAAATAATGAAACGATCAATCCTACTAGCGGCGTAATCAATCCATTAACGACATTCGTTACGATCGCAGTGAAGGCAGTACCAATGACAACACCAACAGCAAGATCAATAACATTGCCGCGCATCAAGAATTCTTTAAATTCTTTAAACATCGTCTCACTCCTCTCTCTTCGTCCTTATTTTCAGTATAGCGAAAGAAGAAAAAAATTTGAAATAAAAGGGACTGTCGGCTAAGGCTGATTCCGGTTCTTAGGACACTCCTGTGCTATAATTGACCTTAATGATAAGACGAAGGATGCTCGGATCAGTTCTGTTTCTTGGTTAGCAAGAATAGCAGATAGATAGAGGTGAGGCGATTGAATTTTTGCCAGGGAAATTGCCCGCATTATTATCTGCAAAAGTTTAATTGACTGTTCTGCGGCAGGAACCTCAGACTTATTTTTCGAAAAATAAATATATTAATACGCATAAGGAGCTTTGTAATGATCGAATTAAAAAAAGGCGTGCGCTTGCACGTTATTCCGACGAAAAAGTATAAAACGATTCAATTCTACGGGCGTATGACCACCCGTTTAACGAAAGAAATCATGACCAAACGCGCTTTATTGGCGAACTTATTAGAAACTAATTCTTTACGTTATCCTGATCAAACGAAACTAAGCGGGCAATTGGCTGAACTTTATGGTGCCAGCTTTGGCTTGAATGTGGGACGTAAAGGCAATCTGCATTGGCTGGATATTGGGCTAGGAGTCGTTAATGGGAAATATGTTGATGATCCGAAACTGTTGCCGGCCGCAATGGATTTTCTGCGTGAAGTTCTATTTTATCCGAACATTCATGAGGGCAAATTCGATGAGCAAACCTTCCAACTAGAAAAGGAAAATCTGCAAAGTTATATTGAAACATTACATGAAGACAAGCAGACGATGGCTTCTTTAAAAATCAAAGAGACCTATTTTACAGACGAAGCGCAAAAGCTGCCAAGCTTTGGTACGGTAGCTGATCTAGAAAATGAAACGAGTGAAAGCTTAGCGGCTTATTATCATGAGATGATCACTCAAGACCAAGTGGATCTATTCGTGATCGGCGATGTGGAAGAAGCAGAGATGGCTGAATTGTTCAAACAACTGCCATTTGTTGAACGTGAGGAGAGTTATCCTGCGATTTATTACTATCAAACAAATGACAATGTTATACGAGAACAGCAAGTTCAAGAAACGGTCACACAGGGAAAATTGAACTTGGCTTATGCAACGGATGTGTATTTTGAAGATACCGATCGCTTTGCGCTATTAGTTTTCAATGGCCTGTTCGGCGGCTTCCCCCATTCAAAATTGTTTATGAATGTGCGGGAAAAGGCTAGTTTGGCTTACTATGCTTCTAGTTCTTTTGACACTTTCCGCGGGTATCTGCAGGTTCAAACAGGGATCAACAGCGACAATCGTGAGAAGGTTTTACACCTGATCGATGAACAGCTAATTGAGCTGCAGGCTGGAAACTTTACCGATCTGGCTTTTCAACAAACCAAAGCGATGCTGAAAAATCATTACCTGCTCGGGTTAGACAGTATGCAAAACACGATCGAGACAACTTACTTGGCGCAATGGTTGCCGCAAAGTAAACTAACAGACGAAGAATGGCTGAGACGCTTGGCGGCTGTGACACCAAAAGATGTTCAAAAAGTCGCGAAGAAAATTCGTCTGCAAGCGATCTTCTTTTTAGATGGAGGGCAGCAGAATGGATAAAGTAGCATATCAAAAAATCAATGAAACCTTATATAAAGAAGTTTTACCGAATGGCTTGACGGTCTATTTGTTGCCAAAGGCCGGCTATCACAAGACCTATGGCTTATTCAGCACCAATTACGGATCAATCGACAATGAATTTATTCCGCGGGGCGGAACAGACTATATTAAAGTTCCCGACGGTATCGCTCATTTCTTAGAACACAAGATGTTTGAAAAAGAAGATGGCGATGTTTTTCAAAAATTTGGCGAACAAGGCGCATCAGCGAATGCCTTCACCAGCTTTACTCGTACGAGCTATCTGTTTTCAACAACGGATCAATTGGAATTAAATTTAGCCACGCTGCTGGATTTTGTTCAAGAGCCTTATTTCACTGACGAATCTGTCCAAAAGGAGCAGGGGATCATTGGACAAGAAATCCAAATGTACCAAGATGATCCAAGCTGGCAGCAGTTTTTCGCTATCTTGAAGAACATGTATCCGAAACATCCGCTGCACATCGATATCGCAGGGACGATCGATTCTATTGCAGAAATCACAGCAGAAGACCTATACACTTGCTACAATACGTTTTATCATCCTAGCAACATGACACTGTTTATTGTGGGAAATCTGGAACCGCAAGCGTTGATGGATTTCATTCGGGAAAATCAAGCTAAAAAGACGTTTGAAGCACCTGAACCAATCCAACGCCGTTTTCCACAAGAATCACCTGACGAGATCATCAAACTTAGTGAAGAAAAAATGCCGATCACGATACCAAAAGCAATCGTGGGTGTCAAAGGCTTGGCAGAGCTGCCTGCTGATGACAAAGAACGCCTGATCTTTAAAATCTCGATGGATCTGTTGTTCCAAATGTTACTAGGAACAACCTCACAAAATTATTTGCGTTTGTATAATGAAGGACTTTTAGATGACAGCTTCGGTTATGAGTTTTCATTAGACCGCAGCTTCTACTTCGCTGATTTCGGGGGCGATAGTGAAGAGCCGCAAAAATTGGCGGATCGCCTGACGGAAATTTTACTGCATTTTGCGACTGATCCAGAGGTCAATAAAAAGAATTTAGCTTTATTGAAGAAAAAAATGCTGGGCAAATATTTCCAATCATTGAATTCATTAGAATATGTTGCCAACCAATTCACTCAATCCTTATTTGGCGAGTGGACCTTGTTTGACATGCCGGAAATTATTCAGGAGATCGAACTAACAGATGTCTTGGCAGCGGGTGAACTGTTTATCCATGAAGAAGCCTTCACGCGTTTTTATATGGAGAAGGAGGCCTAAGATGCCTTATGCATTAGTGATGGGCGCAAGCGGCGATATCGGGCAAGCCGTTTGCGAGAAATTGGCGGGGCAAGGCTGGTCCCTCTATTGCCACTATAATCAGCAAAAAGAAAAAGTCTTAAATTTCGTTTCAGACTTACAGAAACGTTATCCTCAGCAAGATTTTTTTATGGTATCCTTAGACATGTTGAAGGAAGCGGAAATCCCACATTTTTTGCAACAGTTATTCCAAGTGGATGGGATCGTTTTTGCTTCTGGTTTTACCTTTTACGAGTTGCTGCCTGAGACCAAAGCTGATCAAATGGAAGCCTTGTGGCAGGTCCATTTGAAAACCCCTTTACTTCTATTACAAGGGCTGCAGGAAAAATTAGCGGCCAATAAAAATGGGCGGGTCGTTTTCATCGGGTCCGTTTATGGACATCGCGGGAGCAGCATGGAAACAGTTTACAGTGCCGTTAAAGGAGCACAAGAGGCCTTCGCGAAAGCTTATGCGAAGGAGGTCGCAACGTTGGGTATCACTGTTAATGTTGTAGCGCCAGGAGCTGTACAGACCAAAATGAATGACAATTGGAATCCGCAAGAATTATCTGATTTGAAGGCAGAAATCCCATTAGGCCGTTTAGCTGATCCTAAAGAGATCGCAGCAGCCTGCAATTATTTATTTTCAAAAGAAGCTAGTTATACGACCGGTATCGTTTTACCTGTCGCTGGCGGCTGGATGGAATAGCGCCGAAAATTATTTCATTATTACGAATTAGGATGCCAGTTGCACTATGCATTTTCAATGCATTAGTGGAATGGTATGCGTGATGAGAATCGGTTATAATTTTTTCCATAAAAATTATTTCATTATTACGAATTAGGATGCCAGTTGCACT
>NZ_NGLG01000001.1:2995924-3004286 GCF_002140655.1 Enterococcus sp. 3H8_DIV0648
GTGGAATGGTATGCGTGATGAGAATCGGTTATAATTTTTTTCCAAAAATTATTTCATTATTACGAATTAGGATGCCAGTTGCACTATATATTTTTAATACATTAGTGGAATGGTATACGTGATGAGAATCGGTTATAATTTTTTCCAAAAATTATTTCATTATTACGAATTAGGAGTAGAGAATCAAGTGGCTAGTATTAATATTGGAGAAACGCTACGTAAAGCCCGTATCGATAAAAAAATCAGTTTAGATGAACTGCAGCAGCGCACAAAAATCCAAAAACGCTATTTGCTGGCGATTGAAGAAAATGATTTTCAAGAATTGCCCAGTGATTATTATTTGCGGACGTTTATTCGACAGTATGCTGACGAGGTAAAACTTGACGGCAATCATTTGATCGATGTTTTGGACGGCAAGGATAAACCATTGCCGAGTTATCCAGAATTGGAGACCGTTGATGAGCTGAGAAAAAATAAACATGCTGAAAATCCTACCCGTGCTCGATTTAGAGCGACGATGCCGATGGTCGTGCTTGGACTCGTGGCATTAGCGATTATTGCGGTAGTAGGCTACATAACTTGGTTGGACCATCAAGAGACTGCAATTATTCCAGAAAATAGTTCTGTTCAAGTTGAGCGTTCAGATGTTTCTTCTTCATCAGCAGAAAAGGTTTCGTCTTCACAACCTAAACCAACGACGGAATCATCGAAGAAACCGGAAAAACCAAAAATGGCGTTTGCGATGGAAAATAATACAACCAACGCAGCGACAATGAAAGTCGATAATGCAGAGAAACCGCTGAAAATCACTTTCACCGGTAAAGAACGTGTGTGGGTTGGTATCCAGATCAACGGCGCTTTAACGTATCAATACACATTGCAACCAGGAGAATCACAAACAACTGAATTACCAGAAGATGCAGCTCAAGCTTTGATTACTGTAGGGATGGCAAAATATGCTGAAATCAAGGTTAATGATCAGGCGCTTGATTTTCAACCAGGAGACTCGTTGCTGAAAAAAGACGTGACACTGAATATCGCCTACGCGTCTTAAGAACGTGTGTAATAGAATTAGGAGGAATCAACAATGAATTTACCAAATAAATTGACTGTCATTCGGATCTTTATGATTCCGGTGTTCATGGTCGTTGTATTGGCGCCGTGGGACTGGGGAACACTGCAAATCGGAAATACTAGTTTAGCGGTAACGCAGCTAGTCGGAGCAATTATTTTTGCAGTAGCCAGCTATACGGACCATTTAGACGGAAAAATTGCCAGAGCCCGCGGCTTAGTTACGAACTTCGGGAAATTCGCTGACCCTTTAGCTGATAAAATGCTGGTAATGACAGCCTTCATTATCTTAGTGGAACAAGGCAAAGCTCCTTCATGGGTGATCGCGATCATCGTTTGTCGGGAATTAGCGGTAACGGGTTTACGATTATTGATCGTAGAGCAAGGTGGCGGCGTAATGGCTGCAGCGATGCCGGGGAAAATCAAGACAGCAACACAAATGGTCGGAATCATATTGCTTTATCTAAACAATGTCCCATTCAATTTTATTGGTATTCCGATGGATCAAATCATGTTGTATATCTGCCTATTCTTCACAATTTATTCAGGTTACGATTACTTCGCTAAAAACACTTCGATCTTCAAAGGCTCGATGTAATAGAAATTTTTGGACGATACATTCAAGTATCGTCTTTTTTTTGCGTATTTTTAAATGTAAACAGCTAAAGGAATCATTAAAAAAAGACTGATGATTCATCCAGCAATAAATAAGTTTGCCAATCGCTCCTTAAATTTTGTTTTTTCTGTTATAGTTGAGAAAAAATGGCGTATCTTTAGAAAGAAGAGGGACGAATGAAAGCAGAAATCATTGCCGTGGGCACAGAACTTTTATTAGGACAAGTCGTAAATACCAACGCGACTTTCTTATCAGAAAAATTAGCGGATATGGGGATTGAGGTTTATTTTCATACAGTCGTTGGTGACAATCCGCAACGTTTAGAAGAATTACTTCAATTAGCGGATACCCGCAGTGAGCTGATTATCTTATGCGGGGGCTTAGGACCGACCGATGATGATTTGACGAAGAATGTATTGGCTGATCACGTAGGGGTTCCGCTGGTTCAAAATCAAGAAGGGCTAGAAGCGTTAAATGGATTTTTTGCCCAGCGTCAAGGAACCATGACACCGAATAATTTGAGACAAGTAGAGACTTTGCAGGATGGCATCCCATTACCGAATCGGACTGGTTTAGCGATCGGCTGCCTCTATAAAGGTGAAAAGAATAATTATATTTTATTGCCTGGACCGCCAAGCGAATTGAAGCCGATGTTCTTAGAGCAAGCACGACCATTGTTGGAAAAAGAGTTTCCCGCGACAGAAAAATTGACTTCACGGGTCTTGCGCTTTTTTGGTATCGGAGAATCCAAGCTAGTGACGGAGCTGGCAGAAATGATCGAACAGCAATCAAACCCAACGATTGCACCTTATGCGAAGCCAAACGAAGTCACGCTGCGAATCACAGCGAAGACAGAAGATGAAGTTTCAGCCAATGCCTTGCTAGACCAGACAGAAGCCGAGATTTTAGCAAAAGTCGGCGAATTCTTTTATGGCTATGGTGAAGAAAACAGCTTAGTCGAAGTCGTAGTGGACTTATTAAAAGAACAGCATTTAAGCATCACAGCGGCCGAGAGTTTAACGACGGGTGAATTCCAAGCGACGTTAGGCACGATTCCTGGCGTTTCTGAAGTTTTCCCAGGTGGGTTTGTGACGTATTCAAAAGAAACGAAGGCGAGCTTCTTAGGGATCGATCCAGCGCTTTTAGAACGTGTCGGCGTTGTCAGTGAAGAGTGCGCGAAAGAAATGGCCGAGGCGGCACTGCGTCTTGCAGATACCGATTATGCGTTGTCCTTTACTGGTGTGGCTGGTCCTGATGATTTAGAAGGAAAACCGAAAGGAACGGTTTACATCGGTTTGGCCCAAAAAAATGGCGAAACGCTTGTTGCTGAAAATCATTTTAGTCGCGATCGTTCGTATGTTCGCCATAGTTCAGTGATGAAGGGCTTAGACATGCTTAGAAGAGTAATTCTAAATAAAAATTAAGAATGCGAATGTTTGTTCGTTTTTTGCTTGCTTTTTTGATGCCAAACCGATAAACTAGGGATATTGAAAAAGCAATAATGATGTGGAAAACATATTTATTATAGGAAATAGGAGGATCAGTTATTGGCTAATGATCGCAAGGCAGCTCTAGAGGCTGCAATGAAGAAGATTGAAAAGAATTACGGAAAAGGCTCGATCATGAAATTAGGTGAAAAGATCGACCAACAAATTTCAACAGTTCCAAGTGGCTCTTTAGCATTGGACGTTGCGTTAGGTGTGGGTGGATACCCTCGCGGACGGATTATTGAAGTATATGGTCCAGAAAGTTCTGGTAAAACGACAGTAGCATTGCACGCAATCGCGGAAGTGCAAAAACACGGCGGTACAGCGGCCTTTATCGATGCTGAACATGCGTTAGATCCTCAATACGCACAACGCTTAGGTGTAAATATTGACGAGCTGCTGCTTTCACAGCCGGATACTGGTGAGCAAGGTTTAGAGATTGCCGATGCGCTGGTTTCCAGTGGTGCCGTTGATATTATCGTTATCGACTCAGTGGCAGCGTTAGTTCCACGTGCCGAAATCGATGGTGAGATGGGTGATGCCCATGTTGGGCTGCAAGCTCGTTTAATGTCACAAGCATTGCGTAAACTATCAGGTTCGATCAACAAAACGAAGACAATCGCTGTTTTCATCAACCAAATTCGTGAAAAAGTCGGCGTGATGTTTGGTAACCCGGAAGTAACTCCCGGAGGCCGTGCCTTAAAATTCTATGCGACTGTTCGTTTAGAAGTGCGTCGTGCAGAGCAATTGAAAAATGGTACGGACATCGTTGGTAACCGTACGAAGATCAAAGTTGTGAAAAACAAGGTGGCACCGCCATTTAAAGTAGCCGAAGTCGACATCATGTACGGCTTGGGAATCTCACAAGAGGGCGAATTGCTGGACATGGCTGTTGAGCAAGACATCATTGATAAAAGTGGCGCTTGGTACGGATACAAAGAAGACCGTATCGGCCAAGGCCGTGAGAATGCGAAGAAATACCTAGCTGACCATCCAGAGATGATGGCAGAGGTTGCTACGCGTGTAAGAGCGGCTTACGGTATTGGTGATGATGTGGAAGTGACAGAAGTAGAAGAGGCTGGTCAAGAAGCACTTCCTTTAGATGAATAAAAAACAAATTTACACTAACGACAAAGCGTGTTTGCTCGGTCGTTAGTGTTTTTTTGCGTGTTGTTCTACAACAAATCAAAGCGCTTTATTAGAGAGCTTGGTAAAAGAGAAATAAAGTTGACACACTATCGGACAAACATTAGAATAAAGTTGTGTGACTCTCACACATATGCAAGTAGGCATATTGATAATTTGACATTCGTTTATCAAAAAACTACAGATAGGTAAATAAGATAGTACGGAGGTGGATTTAATGACGTTAGTTCCTATTCTCCTCGCTATCATCGGTTTAATTGTCGGTCTTGGTTTGGGTTTCGTGGTGGCAAAATCACGCCATGAAAAAGAAATTGATGGGGCACAAAACACAGCTAGAGGAATCATTAAGCATGCTAATAAAGAAGCGGAAACCTTAAAGAAAGAAGCTTTGTTGGAAGCCAAGGAAGAAAACCAGCAGTATCGCGCACAAGTTGAAAGTGAGTTGAAAGAAAGCAGACAAGAACTAAAATCGCAAGAAAATCGCTTGCTTCAAAGAGAACAGTCTTTAGATCGTAAAGATGACTCTCTCGAGAAGCGTGAGCACTCACTGGAAGAAAAAGAAACAAAGATCAGTGCTAGACAGCAATTAATTGACGAGCGAGAAAAAGATGTAGAACAACTGATTGAAGAGCAACAAACAAAATTGGAACAGGTTGCTTCTTTAACAAAAGATGAAGCAAAAGAAGTAATTATGAAGACGACCGAAGAGGAATTGAACCATGAGTTAACAGTTATGGTCAGGGAATCTGAGCAACGGGCGAAAGAAGAAGCCGATCGTAAAGCGAAAAATCTTTTGGCGATGGCGATTCAACGTTGCGGTGCCGACGCTGTTTCTGAAACGACTGTTTCGGTAGTTACGCTGCCAAATGATGAGATGAAAGGTCGCATCATTGGACGTGAAGGTCGAAACATTCGGACATTAGAAACATTGACGGGGATCGATTTGATTATCGATGACACGCCAGAAGCAGTCGTTCTATCCGGCTTTGATCCAATCAGACGGGAAATTGCCCGCATGACGTTAGAGAAATTGATTCAAGACGGTCGGATTCATCCGGCACGGATCGAAGAAATGGTTGAAAAATCTCGCAAAGAAATGGATGAACGTATTCGTGAATACGGGGAACAAGCAGCCTTTGAAGTGGGCGCCCACACCTTGCATCCAGATTTGATCAAGATTTTAGGTCGTTTACATTTCCGGACCAGCTATGGTCAAAATGTATTGAATCACTCAGTGGAAGTGGCCAAATTGACTGGTGTCTTAGCCGCAGAATTAGGCGAAGATGTTCAGTTGGCGCAACGGGCCGGCTTGCTTCATGATATCGGTAAAGCACTGGATCACGAGATCGAAGGTTCTCACGTGGAGATTGGTGCAGAACTTGCTGCCAAATATCGTGAAAACCCTGTCGTAATCAATGCGATTGCCTCTCACCATGGAGATACAGAAGCAACTTCAGTCATCTCTGTTTTAGTAGCCGCTGCCGATGCAGTGTCAGCTGCTAGACCAGGAGCACGAAGCGAATCACTAGAAAACTATATCCGCCGCTTAGAAAACTTGGAAAATATTTCCAATAGTTTTGACGGAGTAGAATCAAGCTTTGCCGTCCAAGCTGGACGTGAAGTTCGTGTCATGGTCAAACCAGAAGAAATTTCTGATTTAGATGCGACTCGTTTAGTTCGCGATATTCGCCGCAGAATCGAAGACGAGTTGGATTATCCAGGACATATCAAAGTAGTCGTTATTCGCGAAACACGCGCAACCGATTATGCAAAATAGTAAAAAGACTCATTTAGGCGTCCAGCCACACAGCAGTCTAAGATACTTAGCAAAGTGAGTAGCATTGCGCTACTCACTTTTTTCAATTTTTTACAATCCCGATAAAACTGTAGTAAATGTCAATTGTCAAAATGCGGTTTCGCTTTGTCCATTCAGGTTTATGAATCACAATCTTCTCGATTAGCTCATTGACGATCTCCACGATGAGAGTTTCTAGTTGAGTATACTTTTTTACTCTGTCCATAAAGCGTTTGATATTCAATTTTTCATTTTCGTGTTTGGAGAGAGTCTTCTTAATCGTTGAAATAGATTTTTTTAACTGATATTGTTCTTCTTCGAAAGCTTTGCTCATTTTAGCAAAACGTTCATCCGTTAATTTGTCAGAAATATTTGTCCTCATAGAGCCGCTGGATAATTCGATCAATCTCTTCACAACGCCGCTCAGAAGTTAGTAGCTTCTGCTTCTGTCGATTCGAATTTTTATCAGATTCCGATTGGGATTTCTTCTCGAGCCTTTTCAAAAAAGATGATTCATCTAAATGTATGTTTTTTAGGAGATCATTTAGCTCCGATAAAACAATTTCTTCTAAATCAACTTTTCGAATATGATGAAGCGACCCAATAATCTATTCGCTACAATGCTCTCTTGCAGGCTAACAAAGGTAATATTGTGGTCACACAGTTTATTGATGATATTAATTAAAGTGCTCATTTTACGAGTCAGTCGGTCTATCTTATATACTACTACCGATACATCTACATCTTTACCTTTGGAAGATAGTCTTTTAACTGTTTTCAACATTTTAAGTAGCTTCGTGCGACCGTCCTTTCCACCTGAATCTTTCTCACTGAAAATCAAATGACAGCTAGCTTGCTCCAATTTATCTAGTTGAGCTTCAAACCCTAAATCCTGATTAATGGTACTAACTCGAGCATAACCTAGTAGAAACTTGTCTAGTCCTTCCAATTCCTTCACCATTATTTTCCCCTTACAGTTTTGCATTTTTTAAAACCTTCATACGTTATTATTGTTGGTGCTTTATAATTTTAGAATGAAAAGGTCAAAAGCTGTCTCTTATACACATCTAGATGTGTATAAGAGACAGCCCTTACAGTTTTGCATTTTTTAAAACCTTCATACGTTATTATTGTTGGTGCTTTATAATTTTAGAATGAAAAGGACATAAGAAAAAGCCTATAACGGTGAGGTTATTGGCTTTTGTCGCAAGTAGATTAGCCGTAGGATTTTCTGAGTTCTTCTATTTAATATGTTTTTTACAAATAGTGGCTTATTAGCCAATTATTTATTTTCAGGATGGATAATATCAACCACCTGATAAAATAGAATTACCATGTTACGTTATTGAAACTCAATTTCAACTTTTTTAATTGACGACCTTGTTGGAATATCTCTAGAATTAAGTTTTCCTGCCAGTTTTTCAGACTGTGAATGCCATAGATTTATATTAAATTCCATTGGTAAGTATGGAATTGGTGTGGGAACATACATAATACGTTCATATACAACGGCGCCATCTACGATCCATCTTATTCTGTCACTCTCCCAATGGATTTCATATAAATGATAGTCTTCACTCGCATTAAATCCTAGGTTAATTACTACAGGTGTTCCACGGTAGCCATACTCTAACCTTGATCCTTCCATCCCAGGATTAAAGAAAACGTTAATTAGCATCTTCGTTGGGTCTTTTCCTAAAAATTCTATATCTATTTCTTGATGAGGGCCATTACGATGTAGAAAAACACCAGTAATTAAACCTGAAACATTTGATGGGCAAAGCTCCACTTTAAATTTACCATACAAGTATTTTTCTACTGTTACTAAAGCAGCTGAGGTATAAGATCTTACCGGAGTAACTTCATAGTTGAAATGCAAGCCAATATTATTCTCAGTAATTTTCACATTGTTTGGCCTGAATAGCGCTAAGTTACTAGGAAAAGTGTCATCACGCAATTTCCATTGCTGGAAGTCAAACTTTGTGCTTTTATCTAATATTAATGAATTGTTATAATTCACAGGCTTATTATTGTCGCTTTGTAAGCTGAGATAATTATTGGGCTGAATGATCCAAGGGAGGTTATCAAACTTCAATTCTTTAGAATCAAAGTTTGCTTTATTATTGAATGATAGCTCGGTTATTTCAAACTCATTTATTTCAGGAAAAGGTATTGCAGGATACTCTAAATCCAAAAAATTGCATAACAGTTCCCATTTATCGTGACACTCATTAGGAATATGAAGGT
>NZ_NGLG01000001.1:3008935-3011516 GCF_002140655.1 Enterococcus sp. 3H8_DIV0648
GACATACAGAGCTGAGGTGGGCTTAAAATATGCACGAAATAAAATGTCCGAACTGTCATAAAGTATTTACTGTTAATGAAGCAAGCTACGCAGATATTTTAAATCAAATACGGACAAAGGAATTCAATGAAGAGGTTCATGAGAAATTAGTACAAATCAAGAATCAGCATCAGAGCAACTTGGCTCTTGTAGAAGAGAAAGCTAAAAACTCTTTCGAGAAACAACTTTCTTTGAAAGAAAAAGAGTTAGCAGAGCTCCAGAATAAAATTAATGCTAATGAACAAGATAAGAAAATTGCAATATCTTCTGTTGAGTCTGAGATGAAAGAAAAGCTCACTGAACGAGAAAAGACAATCACAGAACTTGAAGCCCAGACGCAATCAATTTTTAAAGAAAAATAATACGAGATTAAACAAGCCTTAGCTGAAAAAGAAAAAGAGCTATCAGAGCTAACTTCCAAAATGAATGCGCTTCAAACGGATAATAAACTGAAGCTTACTGAAGCGAATTCCGAAAAGGAAAAAGAGATTGCGGAGTTAAAATCTAAACTCCAGATGCAAGAAAAAGAGGTTGAGCTTGAAAAGAATTCCATTAAGGAAAAATATGAGAGCGAAATCAAACAAAAAGATGAGACGATCGTCTTTTACAAAGATTTCAAGGCTAAACAATCAACAAAAATGGTAGGAGAAAGTCTTGAACAACATTGTGAAATAGAATTCAATCGTCTCAGAATGACGGCTTTTAAGAACGCTGAATTTGGAAAAGATAATGATGCAAAGACTGGTAGCAAGGGTGACTACATTTATCGTGAATACGATGATAATGGAACTGAAATTATTTCTATCATGTTCGAGATGAAAAACGAAGACGATGAAACAGCAACTAAAAAGAAAAATGAAAATTTCTTTAAAGAGCTGGATAAGGATCGAAACGAGAAAAAATGTGAATACGCTATTCTTGTTACTATGCTTGAAGCTGATAATGAATTTTACAATACTGGGATAGTAGATGTTTCTTATGAATACGAAAAAATGTATGTAATCCGCCCGCAGTTCTTCATTCCAATTATTACGCTTCTAAGAAATGCCGCACTCAACTCACTGCAGTATAAACAAGAGGTGGCTTTGATGCGGGAACAAAATATCGATATCACTCACTTTGAAGAAGACTTGGATATGTTTAAATCGGCATTCACCAAGAATTATGATTTGGCTAGTCGTAAATTTAAGACTGCAATTGACGAGATCGATAAGACGATCACACATCTGCAGAAGACTAAGGATGCGCTTCTCTCTTCTGAAAACAATTTAAGGTTAGCAAATAATAAGGCTGAGGATTTAACTGTTAAGAAGCTTGTTCGGAAGAATCCGACTATGAAGACAAAATTTGACAATTTGTAAATTGATTAACTGTTTATGGCAAAAAGAATGGAGGAAAGTCGGTTATGACAAGATGTGTATAAGAGACAGCAACTAAAGCTTTTAATATGCCTGAAGATTTCTTCGAGAATTATTGCATAAGTAAACCTAGTAAACTGTCTCTTATACACATCTAGATAAGTAAAGGATCAAAGTATATCACTATACACCAAGTAAAAA
The DNA here is from genome assembly GCF_002140655.1 of Enterococcus sp. 3H8_DIV0648. NCBI lineage: Bacteria > Bacillati > Bacillota > Bacilli > Lactobacillales > Enterococcaceae > Enterococcus > Enterococcus sp. 3H8_DIV0648. The sequence goes on from NZ_NGLG01000001.1 coordinate 3,010,534, forward strand.
CTTACAACTCATCTAATATATCAAAATATAAAGATGCTATATGGACCTTATTTGCAAAAATATTAGTATTTCACGATTTAGATAAAGCAGTCTTACACTCAACTAAAGCTTTTAATATGCCTGAAGATTTCTTCGAGAATTATTGCATAAGTAAACCTAGTAAATCTGCAAAGAATCCTCGCATTAAATCACCGTACGAATCCTGCAAAGAAGTTATTGAATCTGGACAAAAGGATAGCATTTTAAAAAAATTTGAAATTTATAATTACGGGAATAAGGAAGAAAAAGTTTATTGTTGCTCCTTTGATGAAATTGAAGTGAAAATAAAATCATTGTTAGAAATACTTTCAGAAGGCTATGCTAGTAAAGAAAGAGTTGATAGAGCGTATCATTGTTTACTGGGACTTATTGATACAAATATCAAAGAACGGCATAAGAATATTCAAGAAAAAAACGAAGAGGACAAGGTGAATATTAAGTTTTCTGACATGAAAGCAATTATTGATCGTAATCATGATATGCCTAGTAAAGAATATACACTCTATTATATGCGGAATAAATTTCAACATATCGCTGCTATATACACAGATAATATTCTTATGAAGGAATATGAGTTAGGAATGATATCTCACCAGACTATAGATATCTTCCAACAGTCTTTGGCCCAAATATATGATCTAAATGAAAAAGATTTTTACGAATTTTGCTTAAAGATAGTACCAGACAATGAAGTAATAGGTGATAGTGTTGATTGCGAGCTCGCCCTACTATCAGACTGTCTAAGCAGACAGAATTTAGAAAACTGTTATTTCGAAATATTAAAGCAAATACAGCAAGTGATTGAAAATAAGAAGTGGGTATTCAATAAACGAATGCCAGATATGAAAAACATCACTTATTTGCCTTCTACAATTATCGATGATGATTCTTTTGTAAAAAAAGAATTATTAATAAAAAGAATACACAATAATGACAACTTAGAC
>NZ_NGLG01000001.1:3021290-3022146 GCF_002140655.1 Enterococcus sp. 3H8_DIV0648
TAAAGATGTAGATGTATCGGTAGTAGTATATAAGACCTGTCTCTTATACACATCTAGATGTGTATAAGAGACAGGTACTAACTCGAGCATAACCTAGTAGAAACTTGTCTAGTCCTTCCAATTCCTTCACCATTATTTTCCCCTCTCTTATACACATCTAGATGTGTATAAGAGACAGCAATTATACAGCATTAAAAGTGAAAGAAAAATCAGTAAAAAAACTTGAGAAGACGTTTTCCAAAGAAGAGATTGAAAAAAAGATAGATATATCCAATTTTGAAGACGTAATAAGAATTCTCCAGTTGGATCTTGACATTTCAGGGATAAAAAATGATATAGAAAGTCTGGAAATAGCAAAATCAAAAATGAGCGACTTCTCGAAAACGGTTCAGCATTTTAAAACTACTCGGGAAGAATTATTGGATGACTTCAAAAAGATCAAACAGCCAGAAGATAGTGATTGTCCTTTGTGTGGTTATCCTTATACTTCGTACGAAAAACTATTAGAAGCGATTCTTTCAAAAGAGGAAAAATTTAAAGAGTTAGCAGACAAAGAAGGTAAATTGTACGAAGTAGATGTGTATAAGAGACAGTCCTTATACTTCGTACGAAAAACTATTAGAAGCGATTCTTTCAAAAGAGGAAAAATTTAAAGAGTTAGCAGACAAAGAAGGTAAATATACACATCTAGATGTGTATAAGAGACAGGTCTTACACTCAACTAAAGCTTTTAATATGCCTGAAGATTTCTTCGAGAATTATTGCATAAGTAAACCTAGTAAACTGTCTCTTATACACATCTAGATGTGTATAAGAGACAGCTATACACCAAGTAAAAACTTACAACTCATCTAAT
>NZ_NGLG01000001.1:3022537-3107347 GCF_002140655.1 Enterococcus sp. 3H8_DIV0648
TATCTAGTTGAGCTTCAAACCCTAAATCCTGATTCTGTCTCTTATACACATCTTTATTAGAGATATTGAGATTCCCTTCTATATATATAGCGGGAAAATTATTCAAAATTATCAGCTGGGATGTGGGCTATTTATACGTGAAAAAGATAACTATGACCAAAAGAGTATCATGTTCGTTTCTAGTTCAGAGAATGATCATGACGCGATTAATTATCTATCGTCTGGTCAGCTATCAGGCTTGGTGATTGCTTTCACCCTAGCTTTAAACAAGGTATACGAACAAAAAGCCTTAGATATTCTATTGATAGATGATCCTGTCCAAACTATGGATGAAATAAATGTTGCGTCATTCGTAGAGCTACTAAGAAATGATTTTAATCATAAACAGATTATCTTATCGACACACGAAGAAGATATATCCAAGTATATTCGTTACAAATTCTCGAAATATAATTTAGTTACTAAAAGAATCAATGTGAAAGATAAATTATATAAGGCGGAGTAGAGATAGAATGTAAAAATAGATGAAAATATAGCTGCCCGGTGAATATATGGGCAGCTATGCTTTCAATCAAAAACTTCTATTATATATACTGATTTCTCAGATATATTCTATTCGACGTTTTCATACATTGGTTCTAAGATAGTCTTTTCTAGAATCCTTCTTCCTCGCCTCACTTCAACTCCATTCTTTTTGAGGTGGTTGCTGACGGTTTCTCTATGACAAGAGTATTCATCTGCTAGATCTTTAATGAGGAAACCTTGTCTGTATTTCTTAACGATTTGCTCTATTTCGTTCTCCGAGAGTGTCTTTTGGCGAGCCATCCTTGGTTTGACATTTCCGATGATCTTGTTATACTTTTTTAAGTTAGTTTTATATGAATTGCTTGCCTTATATTTCAGGATTTTATCGATCTTATTCGTATCTAAGACCGATAGTGCGAAAGAACGGTACGGAAATACTTTGAATTGTTCATTGGAGCGGTTCTAAAATCCACTAGTTTCACATGAGTTACCGACCTTAAAATCAAAAGAGAAGATAAGAAAAAAGCTAACAGATTGTTAGCTTTTTTGGGTTATAGGTATATTTGGACTGCTGGACTGCTGGCACGCTTTATGAGGCTTTTTCTTTTTGCCCATTATCCGTTTTGTTTGATTGCGGTGTTTTAAACGAATATTTTAAGGGAAACGTAAATTTAAAAGGATAGCTTCAAAGCAAGAATTCATTTAAAATAGAGTACAAGAAAAGAAAGAATGGGGTAGAAGGATGACGACTATTAGTCGCTGGTTCAAACGCTACGCCACCTTGCTCAAGATTATTTTCTTTGGGATCGTTTTATTTTTCGTCGCAAATCAGGTGAAAAATATCGCTCATGGAATGAGCTGGCAAACCGTTTGGCAAACGATCAAACAACAGGATCAAATTGCATTATTAAGTATGTTTGGGATCGGCCTTTGCGGCGTTCTGCCCATGCTTTTATATGATCACGTAGCGATCACGACGCTGGAAGCGGCGGGACGGCCGCGGATGAATCGCAGAGAGTGGCTGGTCTCAGCTTGGACTACCAACACGATCAATAACCTAGCCGGCTTTGGCGGAGTCGTCGGAGTGAGTCTGCGGTCAAGTTTTTACGGAAAAGGAATGGAAAAGAAGAAGGTCTTGGCGGTGATCTCGAAAATCGCTATTTTCATGCTGGCGGGACTTTCGATCATGGCCTTCATCACGTCTTTGGATTTAATCTTCTTTCGAACGCAAAATCCCTTTGTTCGTTATCGGTTTTGGCTATTGGCTGGCGGAGCATTCGCGCCGATTCTGTTCGGCTTTGTTTATGCGCGCCGCCGTACAATTTTTAAGGAATTTCGGCTAAAACAGATTTTTGAACTATACTTGGCTTCATTAGGTCAATGGCTGGGCGCTTTAGCGGTCTTCTTGATCGTTGGCTATTTGATGGGTGTGAGATTAAATATTGGAGAAGTCTATCCGATGTTTGTGATCGCGACAGGATTAGGGATGCTGACGATGGTACCTGGAGGCGCGGGAACGTTTGATGTCATGATGATCTTGGGCTTAGGGCATCTGGGCTTGAATCAAAGCACCGCAATCGTCTGGATTCTGTTTTATCGGATATTTTATTACTTGCTTCCTTTTTTGACGGGGATCGTGATCTTTTTGACTAATACCAGTGTCAAAATGAATCGCTACTTTGATAATTTACCGCGCTTACTTTCGCAAAAAGTGGCTCATGTGATTATGGTCAGTGCAGTTTATTTTGCAGGAATCATGATGATTTTGTTATCGACATTGACGAATTTGTCGAATATCAGCCGCTTGTTCCAAGTGCTGCTGCCGTTCTCCTTTGATTTTTTGGATCAGACGTTGAATCTTTTGATCGGTTTTCTGCTGCTGGGCTTTGCTCGGGGGATTTCTCAGAAGGTGAAGCGGGCATTTTGGCCGACGATTCTCTTGTTGATTTTTGGGATCGTCAACACGGTTGCGCGGACAGCATCGGTTCGTTTGATCATGGTTTACGTAGTGATTTTATTGATCGTGTGGATGTCGCGGAAGGAATTCTATCGAGAACGCTTTGTTTATTCTTGGGGCGCGTTAGTGTTTGACGGTATTTTGTTTGGCTTGTTGTTCATATTCTATGCGGTAGCAGGTTATCACAGCGGACAAATTTGGAGTACGGAACGATTGTCGACGAAGTATTTTGCTTTTCCTTCCGGAGAGATTTGGTTCTCGGGATTAGTCGGATTGATCTTATCGATTTTGTGTTTGGCGATTTTATATCAATATTTGACCCAAAGTGATACCAGCCTTGGAGCGGCTTGGGATGAAAAACGCTTCAACTATTTGATCAGCCGTTATGGCGGCACGCCTGCCAGTCATTATCTGCGGGTGTCAGGCTATCAATATTTCTATTACCAAGAAAATGGCAATGATCAAATTCTATTTGGTTTTCAAACGCGTGCTAATAAGTGTTTTGTTTTAGGTGATCCTGTGGGGAATCCTAAAAAGTGGAAGGCGGCGACGTTTGCTTTTATGGAGCATGCCGATAAGCTGGGCTATCAGCTAGCTTTTTACAAAATATCGGAAGAGTATGTGCTGCTTTTACACGACTTGGGCTTCCACTTTGATAAGATCGGCGAGACGGGTGTGACGGATTTTAATCAGCATAAGCTGGATGTTTTCTCTGATCGTTTTGAATTTAAACGATTGACTAATGAAGGCTATCAATTTATCTATTTTGAAAAGCTGCCGGAAGAGGTCTTTGACGAGCTGGAGGAAATTTCCGATGAATGGTTGAACGGCGAAAAGGAAAAATGCTTTTCTGTCGGACGATTTGATCGGGCATATATTAAAACCAGCAATGTCGGGATCGCTCGTGATCCGCAAAACCGAATTGTCGGATTTATCACCGAGCAGCCGGTTAATCAGGAAAAAGCCTCCTTCGATCTTTTGCGTTTCCGAAATGATGTTCCGAATGAACTGCCGACATTTTTGAAGTTGCATTTAATGGATGAGTTGAAGAAGCAGGGCTATGCTGAAGTCTATCAAGGCATGGCGCCGCTAGCGAAGGTTGGGGAAACCTCCTTTGCCTTTTTAGGCGAACGGATCATGAACTTGATCTACAAATATGGTCATTCGATCTACGCCTTTCAGCAGGTGGCAGAAGAAAAAACGGTCTATGTCGATCATTGGCGGCCACGGTATTTCGCCTATATGAAAGACAGCAGCTTCTTATTTTCTGCTTTGCAATTATTATTATTGATTGGTCGGGGCAAGAACAAGGGCGCCACCATTTCAGAAGAGATGATCGAAGTATAAAAAGACGAGCCAAAGCGGCTCGTCTTTTCGTCTATTCAGCTGCTAATCGATCGTGATTGCTTTGCCCTTTTTCTCTTCATAATCGGCCTTTGGCAACTTTAAAGTAAGTACGCCGTTTTCAAATTTCGCGGTGATTTTATCTTCAATAATATCCTTTACGACAAATTGCCGATGATAGGCGCTGCTGGAGCGTTCTCTGCGAACGAAACGGCCGTCATCTTTGACCTCATTTTCTTCTGTGTGTTCTGCATCAATTGAAAGAATGTCATTATTGTGATGAATCGAAATTTCCGATTTATCAAAGCCCGGCAGGTCCGCCTTAACCTCATAATGATCATCCAAATCGCGGATGTCCACGCTCATTTTTCGATCATCCCAAAACGTGTTCATCAGTTTGCCAACTAAATCTTCTCCATCCAACCAATCGTTTTTCGGCAGTAGATTCATATCGCTTCCTCCTAATTCGTAATGAATGTTCTTCTGACAGCGTATACATAGTTCCTAACTTCATGGTAAAGCTTAAAGAGGAATTATTCAACTAATTTAGAGGGCTATGCTAAAATGAATTATCTATACATTTAGGATGGGCTATGATAGAATCGTCTAGTGAAAAATTTGAACGGGTGAGAAAATGGAAATTATGGAGAAAGCCCCAGCGAAAATCAACTTGGGCCTCGACATTTTAGGCAAACGGCCAGATGGCTTGCATGAATTGGCGATGGTCATGGCGAGCATCGACCTAGCGGATCGTTTGTATTTGGAAGAGATTCCGGAAAATAAGATTCTTATTGAGACCAATAAGGCTTTTTTACCCACGGATAAAAAGAACCATGTTTACGAGGCGCTGGAATTAGTCAAAGAACGCTTTGAGATAAAAAAAGGCTTGCGGGTCAAAATCCATAAAGAGATTCCTGTAGCGGCAGGACTTGGCGGCGGCTCGACGGACTCTGCTGCGGCTTTGCGAGCAGTCAATCGTTTGTGGGATTTGGGTCTGACGATTGAAGAGCTGGCTGCCTTAGGTGCCGAGGTCGGCTCTGACGTTCCTTACTGCGTCTATGGACAAACGTCTTTGGTTGAAGGATTCGGGGAAAAGGTCACACCGATTGCTCCGATGCCGCAATGCTGGGTCGTGGTGGTGAAACCGCGAATGAGCGTTTCGACACGCACGATTTTTGCTCAAATCGTGATGGAGGATTTGTATCATCCCGACATTGAGGCACTCGTCTCAGCGATCGAAGATAATGATTATCAGAAAATGACAGAAAACCTAGGCAATTCAATGGAAGTTGTCACGATCAAAAAGCATCCGATCATTCAACAGCTGAAGGATCGAATGTTGAGATATGGTGCAGATGCTGCAATGATGAGCGGCAGCGGTCCTACCGTATATGCCTTGTGTCATAAATATTCGCGCGCCAAGCATGTATTTAATGCACTGAAGGGCTTTTGCGATGAAGTCTATCTTGTACGTACGTTAAAATAGATCCGAAAAAGGGGTCTATTTTTTTGTGCTTTTTTAAGAAAGCTGGCTGATGGTTCATAAAATAACGTGATCGAGGGAATAAATCGGATACAGGTTTTGTGCTTCATATGAATGGAGTGTCATCTATTTTACGATTTAACAGCATTATTCTGAGTTAAATCGTAATTTTTACGTTTTGTGTTGACGGATAGAAAAACATTTGTTAAATTAAACCTTGTCTTAAAAAGAGAAGAGAAGGTGTTTAGCTAGATGAAGATGCAAAAAGGACTACTTTTAATAGGAACTGTGGTACTATCAGTTTTGCTGACTGCTTGCGGCGGTCAAGAGAAAAAAGAAGCCTCATCTAATGATAAAATTCAAGTGATGACGACATTTTATCCAATGTATGAATTCACCAAACAGGTGGTAGGAAATAAAGGCGAGGTAGAACTGCTGATTCCAGCAGGGACGGAGCCCCATGATTTTGAACCCTCAGCCAAAGACTTGGCTAAAATTTCTGATGCAGACGTGTTCGTCTATAATAGTCCCGAATTGGAAACGTGGACAGATAATCTGACAGATACGATCGATACGAAGAAAACGGAAATTATTCAAGCGTCTAAAAATATTACATTGATGGATGGTGCCGAGCATGATCACGAAGAAGCCCACGACGATCATGACGCAAAAGAGCATGAAGAAGACGGGCATGACCATGACTTAGATCCCCATGTTTGGCTAGATCCTGTTTTAGCGATCAAAGAAGTTGAAACGATTCGTGATCAGTTAAGTAAAAAGTATCCAGAGGATCAGGCGACATTTGAAAAAAATGCCGCAAGCTATATTGATGAATTAAAGACCTTAGACGAAGATTATCAAGCAGGCTTTAAAGCTGCGAAGAACAAGACCTTTGTGACGCAGCATGCGGCCTTCGGTTATTTAGCTAAGCAATATGGCTTAACCCAAGAAGCGATTGCGGGGATTTCGCCAGATCAAGAGCCGTCCCCAAGTCGCTTGAGTGAATTAAAGCATTATGTGGATGATCATCAAGTCAAAGTCATCTACTTTGAAGAAAATGCCTCATCTAAAGTTGCCGAAACGCTATCTAAAGAAACCGGCGTAAAATTAAAAGTATTGAATCCGTTGGAAAGCTTGACGGAAAAACAAATCAAAAACGGTGAAGACTACGTTTCCGTGATGCGGGAGAATTTGGACGCATTGAAGGAAAGCATTAAGTAGCCAAACGTTTTTAAAGGAGAGACGAAAAATGTCGTATATCGAGGTGGAAGACCTCTCGTTTTATTATGACAATGAACCGGTATTGGAAAATGTGTCGTATCACGTTGACCCGGGGGAGTTTGTCATTTTGACTGGAGAAAATGGTGCCGCAAAATCGACATTGATCAAAGCGACATTAGGTCTATTAAAACCCAGCAGCGGAAAAGTGACGATCGCGAAGAAAAATGCTGAAGGGAAAAAATTGAGTATTGGTTATATTCCGCAGCAAGTAGCGTCATTCAACGCGGGATTTCCCAGCACGGTGCTGGAATTAGTCGAGTCAGGGCGCTATCCGCAGGGAAAATGGTTTAAAAAATTATCGCCCCGCGATCATGAACATGTGCAAAAAGCTTTAGAATCTGTGGATATGTGGAATATGCGCCATAAAAAAGTCGGCGAATTATCCGGCGGGCAAAAACAACGAATCAGTTTGGCGCGTTTATTTGCGAAGGACCCTGATTTGTTGATTTTAGATGAACCAACCACCGGGATGGATGAAAAATCGCGAAATGATTTTTATGAATTACTGCGTCATAGTGCCCATGCTCATGGAAAGAGTATTTTGATGATCACCCATGACCACGAGGATACCAAAAAATACATTGATCGGCATATTCGATTGGTGCGAAAGGAGAATTCTAAATGGCGTTGCTTTCATATGAGTTCATGAGACGGGCCTTCCTAGCTGCGATCTTTATTGCCGGCATTGCGCCGATGTTGGGTGTTTTCTTGGTCATCCGTCGTCAATCGTTGATGGCCGATACCTTGTCCCACGTTTCGTTAGCTGGGGTAGCGCTAGGGTTCTTCTTAAATTTGAATCCGACCGGTACGACGTTATTAGTCGTGGTTATTGCAGCGATCATCATGGAGTATTTGCAGAACATGTACAGCTCGTATTCTGAAATATCGATCGCTATTTTGATGGCGGCGGGGTTGGCGGTTGCGCTGGTCTTGATGAGCTTGGCTCCCGGAAACTCGGCGGTCAGCATTCAATCCTATCTATTTGGTTCGATCGTAACGATTACGTGGCAGCAAGTTGTATTTTTAGGAATCCTATTTGTATTAGTGGGAATCTTGTTCCTACTATTTAAACGTCCGATGTATGTTTTGACCTTCGATGAAGATATCGCAGCAGTGGACGGCTTGCCGGTCCGTACGATGTCGATGATCTTTAACATTGTGACAGGAGTGGCGATTGCGATTATGATTCCGATCGCGGGCGCTTTGTTGATCTCCGCGATCATGGTGCTGCCAGCGGCGATCGGGATGCGAGTAGGAAAAAGTTTTAATATCGTCATTTTGGTCAGTGTGCTGGTTGGCTTTGTCGGCATGATCGGCGGCCTGACTGGCTCGTATTACTTGGATACACCGCCGGGAGCGACAATCACGCTGGGCTTCATTTTCTTGTTCCTGATACTTAACGGAATCCGACAATTACGGATTATGTTTCAGCGAAAACAGCAGCAAAATTAGAGGAAAGCGAAAGCTTTTCCTCTTTTTTTGTGGAATAATTAATAAATTCCGAACTTTTCGACTTTAAAACGAGAAAATGCTCGAATTTTATTGGCTAAACCCTTATAATGGGAAACGATAAATCAGAATAGGATGTCTTATGTTTTTTCTTTTTAATAGAAAGCCAAGGATGTGCGTCGAGTATCAGCTTATTTTCCTGATGTGGGAGAACTAAGTTCAATAAAATGAAACAGGTAGGAGTGAATTACGTGAAAGTGCGTCGAAGTGAACGATTAATCGACATGACACAATATTTGTTGGATCATCCACATGACTTGATCCCATTGACTTTTTTTGCGGCTAGATACGGTTCGGCCAAGTCTTCTATCAGTGAAGATTTAGCCATTGTAAAGAAAACCTTCAAAGAACGAGGAACAGGGTTCTTAGAAACGATCCCCGGTGCTGCCGGTGGTGTCGTCTTTACACCGAGTATTACTGATGAAGAGGCACAAGAGTACATTGGCTCTTTAGCTGAACGTTTGTCGGAAGAGGATCGTTTATTGCCTGGCGGCTATGTTTATCTGTCCGATATGTTAGGGCAACCGGACTTATTACGTAAAGTCGGTCGAATTATTGCTGCGCAATATTTGGATAAAAAGGTCGATGCAGTCATGACTGTCGCGACAAAAGGTGTGCCGATCGCCCAAGCGGTCTCGTATTACTTAAACGCACCCTTCGTGATCGTTCGCCGGGATTCAAAAATCACGGAAGGATCAACCGTTAGCGTGAATTATGTTTCTGGTTCTTCTGAACGAATCGAAAAAATGGAATTATCAAAACGCAGTTTGAAACGCGGTTCGAAGGTTCTGATCGTGGATGACTTCATGAAAGGCGGCGGGACCGTCAACGGGATGAAGAGCCTGATCGAAGAATTTGAAGCAGAACTTGTGGGGATCACTGTTTTTGCGGAATCTAAATTTAAAGGTGAGCGTGCGATCGATGACTATAATTCATTATTATTTGTGCAAGATGTGGATACCAGCACGAAAACTATTACGGTCGTACCCGGCAACTGCTTCGATAAATAGATGACAGAAATGCTAAGCTATTAGACTCTCTTGATTTTTTGATAGAGGGTCTAACGGGCTAGCCTTTTTTGCGTCTGGCTAGTAAAATAGGATGAGTGTTTTAAATTAGTAAGAATTTTATTGATAAGAATGATATGCGTGTTGAGCATCAGACTCATTTTTTTCTAAAAAAATGAATACATTAAAACGAACGAGGAGTGATTTCTTTTGGAAAATCGTTATGCGATTATTTTAGCAGCGGGTAAGGGAACTCGCATGAAATCAAAATTATACAAGGTCTTACATCCGGTAGCAGGCAAACCGATGGTGGAACACATCATTGAGCGCGTGGTTGAGACGCAGCCAACGGATATCGTGACGATCGTCGGCCACGGTGCGGAAATGGTCAAAGAACAGCTAGGCGACCGCAGCCAATATGCGCTGCAAGCAGAACAATTAGGAACGGGCCATGCGGTTATGCAGGCGGCCGAGTTTTTAAAAGGCAAAAAAGGCACGACGTTGGTTATCAGCGGAGACACTCCGTTGCTTACAGCCCAAACATTGAATAATTTATTTGATTACCATCAAGGTAAAAAAGCCAGCGCAACAATTTTAACGGCTCATGCAGAAGATCCAACCGGCTATGGCCGCATCCTACGCGACCATGTCGGTATTGTAGAAAAAATCGTCGAACAAAAAGATGCCACGCTTGAAGAGGCGCGTACCCAAGAAATCAATACCGGAACTTATTGTTTTGATAATGAACAATTATTTGCGGCATTGGAAAAAATCGGCACGAATAATGCTCAAGGTGAATACTATCTAACAGATATCGTTGAAATCTTGAAGAACGAAGATCAAACGGTTGCGGCTTACCAAACAGAAGATTTCGAGGAATCATTAGGTGTTAATGACCGGATCGCTTTGGCGAATGCAAATGAGATTATGCGCCGCCGTATCAACCGCCAACATATGGTCAATGGTGTAACCTTTATTGATCCGGCAACGACTTACATTGATGCAGGAATCGAGATTGGTTCTGACACAATCATCGAGCCAGGTGTGCAGATTCAAGGAAACACGGTGATTGGTTCGGATTGTGTTATCGGAGCACATTCAAAAATCGTTGACAGCACGATTGAAGATAATGTTGAGATCAAGGCTTCGGTCTTAGAAGAATGTATCGTTCGCAGAAATGCGGATGTTGGTCCGAATGCTCATTTACGTCCGCAGGCAGAAATCGGCGAGAATGCCCATATCGGCAATTACGTGGAGATCAAAAAAGCGACGATTGGCGAGAATACTAAAGTGGGTCACTTAACTTATGTTGGTGATGCGACTCTTGGTAAAGACATCAATGTCGGCTGCGGGGTTGTTTTTGTCAACTATGACGGCAAGAATAAACATCATACAACTGTCGGCGACCACGTATTCATCGGCTCCGGCACAAATATCATCGCACCGGTCACTATCGCTGATCATAGCGTAACAGCAGCGGGTTCAACGATCACTGACGACATCGCTGAAGGCGATATGGCGATCGCTCGTGCTCGCCAAGTGAACAAAGAAGGATATGCGAATCGTTTGCCATTTTAAGGGAAATCTCTTGATTTCTTAAATGGAAATGACTAGTATTTTATTTGAAATGGTATATAATCGGTAACGTATGTTTAAAAAGAAAGTGGAGGTCCCCATGTCGAAACATTATTTTGATCCAAGATTGAAAATTTTTGCTTTGAACTCAAATCGTCCCCTAGCTGAGAAAATCGCTGAAGAAGTTGGTGTTGAATTAGGAAAAAGTTCAGTTACCCAATTTAGTGATGGTGAAATTCAAGTAAACATTGAAGAAAGTATTCGCGGCTGTCATGTCTATGTCGTTCAGTCAACAAGTAGTCCGGTAAATGATAATCTGATGGAACTTTTGATTATGATCGATGCTTTGAAACGTGCGAGTGCAAAAACAATCAACGTCGTAATGCCTTATTACGGGTATGCCCGTCAGGACCGTAAAGCGCGTGCACGGGAACCAATTACTGCTAAGCTTGTTGCTAACATGATCGAAAAAGCTGGCGCAACCCGTCTATTGACTTTAGACCTGCATGCGTCACAAATCCAAGGATTCTTTGATATTCCTGTAGATCACTTAATGGGTGCACCATTGATTGCTGATTATTTCTTAGAAAAAGGCATTTGCGGAGACGATGTCGTAGTTGTTTCACCAGACCATGGTGGCGTAACACGTGCGCGTAAATTAGCCGAATTCTTGAAAGCACCAATCGCAATCATCGACAAACGCCGTCCGAAAGCGAATGTTGCCGAAGTAATGAACATCATTGGGAAAGTCGATGGCAAAACATGTGTCATTATCGATGACATGATCGATACAGCTGGTACGATCACATTAGCTGCCAATGCCTTAAAAGAAGCTGGGGCGAAACAAGTCTACGCTTCATGTACACATCCTGTTTTATCTGGACCAGCAATGCAGCGAATCCAAGATTCAGCGATCGAACATTTAGTCGTAACAGACTCCATCTACTTATCTGACGAACGTAAAATCGATAAAATCGACGAAATCAGTGTGGGTGTATTAATGGGGGATGCGATCAAACGTATCCACGAAAACAAACCGGTTAGTCCATTGTTTGAAACACATAAAAAATAATTAATTCTATTAGCTAGGTATCCTTGTTGGGTACCTAGCTTTTTTTACACATATTTTAATGATTAAAATTTTTTTGAACAAACGCTTTCACGCTGGTTTCCTTCTGATATGATAATAAGTAGAAGAAAGGAATCTGAGGAGGACATCATGCAAAAAAGAATGGATCGAATCTCCATGGCAGCGGGCTATGGGATTTTACTTATCGCTTTATTTTTAAAAATAATCGGCGGCGAAAGACAGCGGTTTACTTTGATCGAATCTTGGGTTCGCGGCTTGCTCAGCGGGAACTTCCTGCACTTTTGGCAAACAGAATTTGCTTCAGGAATAGGTGTCTTAGTAGGCACCGGGCTCTTCTTGCTGCTGACGTTGATGTACGTCCTTGATGCCGTTCTGCTAACGTTTCATCGACGAGTGCCATGGCTTGAATCAGCTAAGGCGGCGTGGCTTTATTTTACGATGTTCTTTTACTTTGTATTTATTTCATTTTATTCCAGCAGTATTTGGCTGGTGCTGATTCTGATCGTCTGTGCCTTGGAATTTCTGCTGAATCGGTATTTGGAGGATAAAATCGAGCGGGATCGAAAATACGCCGAGTCGCAAAAAATTGAAAAAGCCTATAATGAAGATCGCAAACGGCGCTTAGCCTTTCCGGGAAAATATTCGCCGGAATTCCACCAGATCATTCGCAAAAATTTCCGTTTCCATCAAAAGAATTATCTGCTGTTAATTTTTGCTAACGCGCTGGTTTTCTTTGCGTTGATGATTCTCTTTTTCACCTATCATGAGTTTAGCGGAACGCACACACAGGACTCGATCTTTGATAAGACTGGTCTTTTACGCATCTTTATCGAGTCAGGCGGCGTCCTTTTACTGCTGCTGCTATTATTTTTAACGTTTATGGATAGCTTGTACGTTGATTTTAAGGCGAAGCATATGGAGTTGTTCATTCAGCTGGGGATTCGCAAAAAGACATTTTTGGCGATGCTATTGGAAGAGTTTAGTTTTTGTGCTTTAGCGGGAATTTTGATTGGCGGAGTGATCGGCTTAGCGGTTACTAGAGGGTTGCATAGTTTCGGCTGGGCATTGCTGCTGTATATTGGATTGCTGGTTTTGGCGATGGCCTTTCATCAGGAAAAAATATTGCGCTTGATTCAGTTTAGACCAAGGGAACAAGCTAAACCGGATCGACCGAACCAACGCTGGACACCGTTGTTTTTATTGGTAGGCCTGATTGCGTTAGCGATCACTTTTTGGTGGTTCAATCGGCGAAAATCTGCGGAGACATTATTAGTGGTGGGGACGTTGGTCGCGGCATTGTGGGGACTGTTTCTTGGCGGAGGTGGGCTTTATGTTAAGCACAAGCGTGGAAAAATCAATCTGCTGCTTTCCCGCAATGATTTGTTTTATCGCTTCCACAAGAGTATCAATGTCTTACTGTTAGCGACACTACTGCAAGTATTGGCGATCGGTTTCTTTTTGCCCCGCTTAGTGACCTTTCAACAAACCAAAGTCCACGATTTATTTCCTTACGAGGCAGTGGCAAAAGTCAAACAGCCGGAAGTTCAGCAAGTGGAAACGACGTTGAATCAGGATAAGGCTTCGTGGAATAAATATCCTTTCTTTCCAGTAACCTCAGTTGACGGTGATCCGGAATGGGAAACTTTTGGAACGGCGCGCCCCATCATGTTCATTCAAGGTCAGCATATCGGAATTTCTGAAACGACTTATCAGCAGCTTCGTCAGGCGAATGGATTGAAGCGTCAGCCGCTGCATTTAAGAAAAGGACTGTGGCATGTGGTGTATCAACAGGCCATCAGTATTCGCGGACAGCCGATTGATTGGGACCCGCAAAGCACACTTCCGCGCTTGCGAATCGGGACACCTTTGGAAAGCTACAATACAGACGATGTCGATTTGATTTTTCCAATGCGTCAGATCAAAAGTCAAGAACGCTTAGTTTTGACGGGCATGTTTCAACGAGGATTGCAGGAGAACATTCTTGTTTTTGCCGATGAAGAATTTGCGGCGTATGCGAAAAAGGAAAGTCCAAGGCAATTATTCTTGATTAGCGACGATAAAAATAGCGCTGCTTCGTTGAACTTCCTGCAGAAAAAATATGCGGATGATAAGCGTTGGGATACGGCGATCGAACCTATATATGAAAAAACACAACGCAAAAACAATGTAATCACGGAAAATCATCTGCAGGTCCTGCTTCTGATCTTCACTTTAGTCACCTGCATTTTTATGAGTGTTGGGTTATTAGTATCGAAATTTGAAAGTGAACAAGCCAGCTTGGTGTCAAGAAGAAGACTGCTGGATCAATTAGGTATGCGAGAGAAGGAGCAGCAAAAGATTTTGAAGCAGCAGGTTGGCCTCTTTACACTGCTGCCGATCGTCGCAGGATTTCTATTGAGCGTCGGTTTTATTGTCATTATGGGGCTGCTGCGTTTCTTTACGAGACAGGAATGGCTGCAGTTCGCTCGTATTTTCTTCATAGACTACAGTATCTACTTGTTAGGCTGGGGAATCATCGCAGTTCTGATCTATCGCAGAATAAAAAAGTGGAGGTAAGCAAATGGAGCCAATTATCAAAGCCGCGGCTATCACTAAAAATTATGGGCAGCAAGAAGTACTTAAAGGAATTGATCTGACAATCAGCCGCGGAGATTTCACTTGCATCATGGGACGTTCCGGTTGCGGCAAGACAACGCTGTTAAAAATTTTAGGACTGATGCATCCGCCAACCACTGGCGAGGTCACATTTGAAGAACGATTAACCCATGAGCTGTTTCCAGATGAGATCTCCGATATTCGCAGACAAAAAATCGGTTTTGTTTTTCAAGATTTTAACTTGATGGAAAGCATCACTGTACGGGAAAATATTCTGCTGCCGGCGATCTTAGACAAACAGGATACAGGAACGGCAGAAGAACGGATGAAACCATTCTTTCAAATTTTGCGGATCGAACATTTGCTGGATAAGCTGCCGCATGAATTATCCGTAGGGGAAAAACAGCGGACCGCTATTTGCCGAGCGCTGATGAATGAACCGCAAATTATTTTAGCGGACGAGCCGACTGGAAATTTAGATAGCAACGCAGGGGCTGAGGTGATTAAGATTTTCCAACGGATCAATCAGGAGTTGGGGATTACGATCGTTATGATCACTCATGACAGCAAAGTCGCTCAAGCCGCTAAGGATGTTATCTTCTTAAAAGACGGGCAAATCTATGATCGTTTAACCAATATCGCCGGCTCAGAAGTCCAGATCGCGGAAAAAATGCTAGAAGTTTAAATGGAAGAGACGTAAAAGAAGCGCTCCGAGAGATCGGGCGCTTTTTTGCTGCAGGTATAACGGGCAAAAAAAGAGCTCATCGGTGGGTGGCCGATGAGCAAAGGAGTTAAAAAATGAAAAAGTGTTAGGGTTGTTTGTTGGTATGCTTATATAATAGCAACGAGTTGTGAATTATTTGTGAATGAAGCTTGCTATAAAATTAAAGAAAGTAGGTCGAAAAAAAGATTAACGATCTTTATTTTATTTATAAACAAAAAGGAGCTCATCGGTGGGTGGCCGATGAGCAAAGGAGTTAAAAAATGAAAAAGTGTTAGGGTTGTTTGTTGGTATACATATATAATAGCAACTAGTTGTGAAAAAAGTGTGAACGATGATTGTTCAGAAATTAAAAAATCTATAAAGAAACTGGAATGCAATTAACTTGACAAAAATATTATATTTATTTGCTTATAAAAAAAGGAGCTCATCGGTGGGTGGCCGATGAGCAAAGGAGTTAAAAAATGAAAAAGTGTTAGGGTTGTTTGTTGGTATGCTTATATAATAGCAACTACTTATGAATAAAATGTGATGAAAGAATAGCGAATCCATTAATTTTATAAGAAATAAAGCTCATCAATATATAATGCCGCGAAAAATTGTTCGAAATATTAAGGAGCTTACCTCAAAATAGTATAAATTCGAATTCCTAATAATTAAATTATATTGAGTAATTTTCAAGGCTTAGACAGAAAATAAACAACCGTGCTTTAGAGGCAAAGGCTCACAGGAATTTCAATAGCGAAAAAAACTCCCAAAACATGTCCTCATGTCTTTGGGAGTTTTGTCTATTCATAAACGCGATTTTTCTTGTCGTAAATATTACGCAATTCCAAGTAGAGCGGAATGAGCTCGTTTTTCGTGTATGGAAAGTCTAATTGATACAATTGAATATGCGGTTTTTCTTTTTTCAGTAAGGATGACGAGCTGATGATCAAATCGTAATCATCCTTCAGCGATACATCATACGGCTCAGCATCGATGAAGCGCAGATCCTCCAAGAAGCGATACAGATCACGAACAAAGATGGCATTGTGCTCTAAAGCGATCCCGACTTTTAAATTGTTTGCGTACGGGAACTGATTGAAGTAAGGCAGCAATAATCGCTTAAAGGCCCGCGTAAGCATCGGATGTACCGAACTAATGAAACCGTATGGCGGATGATCTTTGGCCATCTGCATAAAGTTTTGGATATTTTGGAATAAAATATATTCGCCGCGTGTTTGTTTTTCATTTGGGTCCATCACCAATTCAATCATGCTTGGGAACGGCTGACGGAAAATATAGTAGCCAAAGGTGATGTTCAACAAGTTTGCGACCACTAACGGATCATCCATCATTTCTGGGCGATCAGGGAACAACGCCTTTTTCGCAAAGTTACGGAACTCTACAACGAAATCATTAACAGGATTTGGCCGTGCAGCAAAATCATGGATCGTTTGTTTCATGCTTTGATCGTCACGAATCGTATAGAATGGTGAATAATGGGCTAAGAAATAAATGAAGCTGGATTCGCCCTTCAGCTGACGAGTCGTCATAGGACCATCGACTAAATCACGTAACGAAGTAAAATCATAATAAGGATTATCCTTCATTAAGAAATTGTAGCGCGGGTCGTATTTGACGAACTTCTTATTGTTGACACGAATCATAATGATGGAAGTGAACAATTTGATTTCCTGCGTACCAAAGTAAGTCCGAGACAATGGGAAGTATTCTTTGTATGTATCAACGATTTGTTCCAATTGATGCTGATCGACATTTAACGGACATTCGATTCCGCGAGTTCCCAGCCATAAAAGATCAAACAACGCTAAACGAATCAGACGTTCATCTCCAGACATACCTGCCTCTGTATAAGTAAAACGAATATTGAAGCGTTTCAAATGCTTTTTCAGCTTGTCGATCTTACGGGAAACTGTGGAACGGCTCACAAAATATTTCTCACAAAATTGTTCGATTGTTGGATTTTCTTCATTTAAGAAGTATAGGATGAACTGGAACGGCACTGCTTGCTGCAATAGATGGTAACGATACTCATCGACGGTAGCGTTAAGGTTTTCTAGGTTCACCTTTCCGGCACGCATCATGATCGTTTCGTGATTCGGACGAATTTCTGCCATTTCTTGATCTATTTCATTTAATTCAATGACACTTTGCTGGTAGTTTAAATTCAAGTCTTCTGACAGTTGACTGATGGCTAATACTTTTTTAGTCGTTTGATTTAAGTATTTAAAGATATTAAAACGCAAGAGGAGCGACGCATCAAACATAAGTTCCTCGTATAACATCTGTTTTCCTCCTTTATTAAATTGGGTTATTAATCTGAATTTTTTTAAGCATATTTCTCCTATATTGTACTTTATTTACAAAAACCTGTCAGTTATTAGCCGGTAAAAAGTGAGTAAAATTATATAGGGAAAAACAATTTTCATGCTATTCTAAGAAAGAAGGTGAAAAAATGACTAAGTCACGTTTGGAAGCATTTACTGACGGTGTCGTTGCGATCGTATTAACGGTCCTTGTACTTGATATCCAAATACCTGACGCGCCCTCGCTCGCTTCGCTGCTGAGTATCACCAATACATTATTTGCTTATATTGTTAGTTTTATTTTTGTCGCTGTAATCTGGGTGAACCATCATCGGATGATGCAGATGGCAGAAAAGATCAATTATCGCGTAATTTGGGCAAATATTTTTTGGTTATTTTGGCTAACATTATGCCCGGCAGTGACGAGTTGGGTGGGTCGGAATCCTGACCATTTTTGGCCGGAATTTTCTTATGTGGTGGTTTACATGATGTGGAGTTTTTCGTATGGTGTTTTATCGAAACAGCTTATCAAAGCCAACGAGTCTGACAGTCACGTGGTGAAAGTATTAACACGCGATCATCGCAGCAAGCTATCCATGCTCATTAATCTAGCTGTCTTGGGCGGCGTGTTTATTTTTCCGCCAATCGGAATCTTTGGCCGATTCTTAGTATCCGGCATCTGGATCGTCTCATATCGCAAGGCAGATCAGTATTATCAAAGAATCTTTGGTAAAAAAAATCACGGCAGAAGCTGAACGCTTCTGCCGCTTTTTCGCCCTATAAAGAAAACATAAAATTTTCACATGAATAAATCGCTTTGTAGCGGGTATATCCATGTCTGGCTTCACGAACTAGCTTTTGAGCAATAAGACCAAAAGCTGAGCGAGTTCGCGAAGCCTTTCTTACATGTAGACTTATGGATGTAATACCCGATGCAGAAACTCTTTTGTTCGAGCTTCTTTAGGATTTACAAAAATATCTTCCGGTGTTCCTTGTTCAGCGATGACTCCTTGGTCCATGAAGATGACCCGATCGGAAACTTCTTTAGCAAAGGCCATTTCGTGGGTCACGATCACCATCGTCAAGCCGCTTTCTGCTAATTTTTTCATGATCTGCAACACATCGCCGACCATTTCAGGATCAAGGGCTGATGTAGGTTCATCGAACAACATCACTTCCGGGTTCATTGAAAGGGCACGGGCGATTGCGACCCGTTGCTTTTGACCGCCGGAAAGCTGTGCTGGTTTGGCATCGATGAAACGCGCCATTCCCACTTCCTCTAAATTCTTCACCGCTATTTTGCGGGCTTCGTCTTCTTTACGACCTAAAACTGTGACTTGACCGCTCATGCAATTTTGCAAGACGTTCATATTGTTAAAGAGGTTGAAGGATTGAAAAACCATCCCTAAATGGGTCCGGTATTTCGGCAGATTATACCCAGGAGCTAAAACATTTTCTCCCTGATATAGGATTTTTCCATCCGTTGGTGTTTCTAATAAATTGATACAACGCAGAAAAGTTGATTTACCAGAACCAGAGGCTCCGATAATGGTCACGACTTCTCCTTTGTTGACGTTCATACTGATATCTTTTAAGACGAGATTATCGCCGAAACTTTTTTTCAAATGTTCGATTTCAATGATACTGCTCATAATGATCCTCCTTATTCTTCTTTCGCGAGAAAAAACATTGTAATAATCATGCTAGTGATGTCTGGCTTCACGAACTAATTTCTTAGTCTTGTCGTCCAGCCTTTATTATTTATCTTCGCCAACTGCTACGTCTACCTCATCCAAGCGGACATAGGCTGAAGGGCCGTCCATTTTCTTTTCAACAGCTCGCAAGATACGTGTCGCTGTGAAGGTCAATACGAAGTAGATCACACAAATAATGAAGTAGGTCTGGAAGAACATGTAGTTCGTTCCAGCAGCTGATTTCCCTTGGAAGAACAATTCAGAAACAGAGATGATGCTCAATACAGAGGTATCTTTGATATTGATTACTAATTCATTCCCGGTCGCTGGCAAGATATTGCGCAATACCTGCGGCAAGACAACTTTGCGCATGGTTTGTCCATGAGTCATCCCGATCGCATGGGCCGCTTCAAACTGACCTTGATCAACCGCGAAGATTCCGCCGCGGACGATTTCTGACATGTACGCCCCTGTGTTAATAGATACAATGAACAAAGCAGCGGCTGTCCGGTTTAAGTCGATCCCGAACGCCATCGCGATCCCGTAATAGATTACGGCTGATTGAACGATCATCGGTGTACCGCGGAAAATCTCAATGTAGGCATTTAACAGCCAACCAAAGACTTTTTGCAGGCCGCGTTTTGCATTATTGTTTGATTCTGGAATCGTCCGGAAGACTCCGACTAACAAACCAATCAATGTCCCAACAGTCGTCCCAACAATTGCCAGCAGCAAGGTCGTACCTGTACCGCGTAAGAACATAGAGCCATTTTGTTTTAAGATACGAACAAAAACATTTTCTTTTTTGCCTGAAGCATTTTGCGTTTCATCTGTAGCCGGTTGATCTTTGATGGCTTGGTCCATGATTTCTACTCGTTCATCTTGCGGGATTCCGCTTAAGATTTGATTGACTTGTGCCATATCAGGATCGCCTTTGCGCATCCCAACCGAAACTTGGACATCTTCGGGATTGGTTTGGAAGCCATCCGCTTTGTCAAATTCCACCATTTTCAAATCAGGGTTCACGCTTTCGGCAGTCACACCTTCAGGTCGTTCGCTGACGTAACCATCGATTGTTCCCGATTCCAATGCAACACGCATCGCTGGGAAATTATCCATAGCGCCCTGTTTTTTGACATCAGGGATTTGAGGGATAACATCATAATGGAACGTGCTCAGCTGTCCGGTGATCTTTGCGCCAGCAAAATCTTTGATTGAAGTGGCTTTGGCATATTTAGTATCTTTGCGCGTGACGATGACCAGCTGTGATTCGTAATACGCATCAGAAAAGTCGACCTCTTTGCGTCGTTCAGCAGTAGGCGACATCCCGGCAATAATCGCGTCGATCTTGCCAGATTGCAGGGCAGGCAGCAAACCATCCCATTCTGTTTTGACAATGACTAATTTGCGGTTCATTTTATCAGCGATTTTTTTCGCCATTTGAACGTCATACCCGCCGGCGTAAGCTTTATCGCCTTGAATTTGCACAGCGCCGTTGCGGCTATCCTTTTGTGTCCAGTTAAAAGGGGCGTAGCCGGCTTCCATGCCGACACGCAATTCTCCTTCCGGTGTCTTTGCGTCTGCTTGAGTGACTAATGGGGCTCCTAGAAATGAAATAAATAATGCGATGAGTGCGATAACTGAAAATTTTCTTCTATTCATATATTTCTCCCTTTCTTGAAATCACGAGATTGGGTAGAGCGTGTTTTAAAAACCTGCAACAAAAAAAGCCGCCGTTTCGTGTATAAGGCCGCTTGCAGATAATAAGAAGATGATGTTCCCTCTCACAAAAACATAGCGCAACTTAGCATCACTGCTAAGACAGTCCGCAAGTTATTCGCTTGCGTCCCAACATACAAAATAAAGAGAATTTTGTACATTTCGGCGAAACTTCCTAGACCTATTTCAACGTGTCTCTACACTCCATAGGGTTAATAAGGTTCGCGACCTCTACCTCATTGTTCTGAGGCATCTCGTATTCAGTTATTATGTTTCACAGTCTAAAGCCTACAAATGAAAAAGTCAATGGAAATCATTTGAAACGAACAAAAAAGTTGGCAGAAAGTTTTAATTCATCACGACTTTTTTGTCAAAAAAGACAAAAAATGAAAATAATCTCTTTCTCTGAGAAAAAATTTTCAACTTAAAAAGGCAAAATTGAAATGCTACGATTAAGTATTGCAGCAAATACACAAAAATAGCTTTGGTACAATCGTTTCGATTTTTAAAACGTAAATTGTACTGAAGAATGATCGCCAATAAAACGGTTACACCCTATACTTTAGTCAGGAGGTGAGGAGAAAGTGAATTACAAGATGAGCTATCTCCTATCCAACAATTTTAATTGTTACGTAACATTAAAAGAAGCGGCACAACAAACCGGTCTATCTGCCAGTGAGCTCGCGACTCAATTAGCAGAATTGAATTTGACCGTTGAGACAATCGCTGACACTGAAGAACAACGGGTGTTCATTGCACCGATAACGACTGAGCAATGGACACGGAAGCTCGTAAATGAAACACAAGATTTCTTTGTATATTCCGAGGAGCAGCGGCAAGCATTGATTTACTTGCTGAGCTATTCCGCTTTTGAGGAGTTGTCACTGTTTCATTTTCAGGATTTTTTGGAAATCTCAAAAGGAACTGCGATCGCAGACGTTAAAAAGCTTCGAAAGTATCTGGCTTCACAAAAAATCGAGCTGGTTTATTCTAGAAAGAATGGGTTTTTCCTGACGGGAGATGAGCTTGAGATTCGCCGGGTCGCTCAAAATTTTGTTGCACTATTGGTACAAGATACGATCGGGAAATTTGGTTTGTTTTATTGGTTGAACCAATTTGATCTAACATTGTACGCACAGATTCGCGATGTCATTCAAGAACAAACCGGTGCTTTGGGCTTGACCATCGTGCCGAGTCGCATTGACGAAGTCAGTTTATTGCTGGGACTGTCCTACAAGAGAATTGAACAACAGCGCTTAACCGATTTAACTGAGTTAAAAGTTTTGCGGTCATTGACGGCTTATCAAGCCAGCGAGAATTTCTTTCAAATATTTTTTAATGGAAGTAATCCGTACGAGCTGGGCTATATGACAGTTGTATTAATGACGATCGTTCAAGGCGAGATTCGCGATTTGCAATTGGATTTTTTATTGAATTGTTCGGCTGAAATAATTCATCGGATGGAAAATTATTCCGCCATCCAATTCTCGAATTTTCGTGAATTGCTGATGAATTTGTTTTATCATCTTGTTCCTGCTTATTTTCGCATTCGCTTTGGGTTTTATTTACCCAATGTTTTGATCGAAAATATTCAAATGGATTATCCAGAAATTTTTGATTTTACGAAGCAGGCGCTCTTTCCGTTAGAACAAGTTGTGGAACAAAAAATTCCTATTGAGGAAGTCGGCTTCTTTTCAATTCTATTTGGCGGAGCGATCACGAACCAGAAAGCTGAAGCGGCAGAAAAAGAAGTGCGGGCTTTGATCGTTTGTCCAAGTGGAATCAGTTCTTCGTTGATTCTGCAGACGGAATTGAAAAAAATGTTTTCGACGATTCGTTTTCAAGAAGCCGGTTCGGTGGATCAATTGCAGAGCGTTTCTGAAGAAAACTACGATGTGGTCTTCTCGACGATTCCATTAGACAGTAAAAAGCGTGTTTACTTGGTCAAACCATTGATGTCGCAATTAGAAAAAAATCAATTGATCAATCAAGTTCAGGAGGAATTGCTTGTTCCCGGTTTTTCTATGCCTAGTGCAGATGAAATTCTCAAAGCACTGAAACCCTACATTGAATTGAAAAATGGAGTGACCAAGGAAAAACTGTACAAAGTATTAAATAAAAAAATGAACCGATTAATTGAGCAGAAGGAGGACAATCGTCCAATGCTAACAGAACTTATTACCCCCGAAATGATCCAAATCAGTGATGAAGTCGCTGATTGGGAAAATGCCATTCGTTTAGCGGCACAACCATTGGTAGACAGCCAAAAAATCGAGTCTCGCTATTCAGAGGCAATGATCGAAAAAGTGAAACAATATGGTCCGTTTATCCATATTGGCAAGGGGATTGCTTTGCCTCACGCTCGCCCAGAAGACGGTGTAAAGGCGTTGGGAATGTCCCTGCTGAAAGTAGAAAAACCTGTTTTGCTGCTGGGGGACGAAAAGCATGCCATTCAACTATTCGTTTGTTTAGCAGCTGTTGATAATGAAGCTCATTTACGCGCATTGTCCAGTTTAACGAAACTATTATCCAATCGTGAAAATCTGGAGGCGCTATTAGCAGCAACGACTAAAGAAGAAATCACAACTATTTTAACTAGAGGAGAGAATAACTAATGAAATTTGCAGCAGTATGCGGATCCGGTTTGGGATCAAGCTTTATGGTAGAGATGAATATCAATAGTGTTTTACAAGAACTAGGAGTCAGCGATGTAGAAGTTGCTCATTATGATATGGGCAGTGCAACACCAGATCTTGCAGATGTCTTTTTTGTTGGCACCGATCTGGCAGACAGCGCACAGCATTTAGGCGAAGTCGTCATTTTAGACAGCATCATTGATATGGACGAATTAAAAACAAAGGTTCAAGCAGTTTGTGAAGAAAAAGGCTTGCTCTAATTAAACGGGAGGTCAGTATATAGCTGGGTGAATGGATTAGGCTCCTTGCTATAAAAGGCTGAACCTCCTTAACAAAATGTTATACGTGGTGAGAATAATATATTTTTTTTGAAAAATGATTACTTTAAAACGAAACGGGAGGAATACAAATGAATGGGATTTTAGATATATTAATCGATATTGCGAGTACACCTGCACTGTTGGTTGCATTGATTGCTATTTTAGGGAATCTTTTACAAAAGAAAGACACAGCATCAATTGTTAAAGGCGGAATCAAAACTTTTGTCGGCTTCTTAGTTGTCACTGCCGGAGCGGGTGTTGTGGAAGGCTCATTGGCACCTTTTGGCGAAATGTTCCAAGCAGCTTTCAATATGCAAGGAGTCGTTCCTAATAATGAAGCGATCGTTGCACTAGCCTTAACAAAATATGGCACTTATACAGCACTTATCATGTTGGTCGGCATGGCCTTTAACATTTTGATCGCTCGCTTCACACGCTTCAAATATATCTATTTAACAGGTCATGCGACATTGTATATGTCTTGTATGATCGGTGTAATCTTGAGCGTAACAAAAATGGGAACAGTGCCGTTAGTTCTGTTCGGCGGATTAGCTCTAGGGATTGCCAACACAATTTTTCCAGCAATTGCTCAGCCATTTACGCGGCAAATTACGAAAAATGACACCGTTGCTTTGGGGCATACAGGAAACTTCGGTTATGCCTTAAGCGGCTTGATCGGAAAATATGTCGGCAACAAAGAAAAATCAACCGAAGATATCAATTTCCCGAAAGGATTATCGTTCTTACGTGATTCAACAGTCAGCATTACTATTACAATGGCAATTGTTTATGTGATCGTCGCATTATTTGCGGGCAATACTTACGTTTCGACTAATTTAAGCGATGGAACAAACTACATTATTTACTCATTACAACAAGCCGGTTCGTTTGCGGCTGGAGTTTTTGTTATCTTAGCTGGTGTTCGTTTGATCTTGGCGGAAATCGTCCCAGCCTTCAAAGGGATTTCAGAAAAATTAGTACCAAATTCAATTCCTGCATTGGATTGTCCGATCGTTTTCCCTTACGCGCCAAATGCAGTATTAATTGGTTTCTTGACTAGCTTTGTCGGCGGGATTGTAAGCCTGGCAATCATGGTTCTTACTGGAACGACAGTGATCATTCCAGGGGTTGTTCCTCATTTCTTCTGCGGTGCGACTGCCGGAGTATACGGAAATGCAACAGGCGGGTTGCGCGGCGCTGTCATCGGCTCTTTTGTTCATGGCGTAATTATCAGCTTTATGCCGATTCTATTGATGCCAGTAATGGGTGATCTAGGATTCCAAGGCTCAACATTCTCTGATACGGACTATGGTGTTGTAGGAATCTTCTTAGGAAACTTAGCCAATGCCGGCGGTCAGATCGCAGTCATTTCAGGAATCGTTGCTGTGTTAGCCGTACTGATTGGTTTGACTATCATAGGTAAAAATAAAAAATCAAAAGCTGTCTCAGAATAAGAGGGGTTAAAGTGAATGGATAAGAAAATGGTAACAGAGCTAGAAGGACTAGCAGCAAAGATTCGGATCAATAGTATTGAAGCGATTCGAAAAGTTGGGGCCGGACATATCGGCGGGTCGCTTTCTATTGCCGATTTATTGGCGGTGCTTTACGGAAAACAAATGGTTTATGATCCAAAGAATCCGCAATGGGAAAAACGGGATCGGTTAGTACTTTCGAAAGGTCACGCAGGGCCGGCTTGGTATAGTACCTTAGCAGCGGTTGGCTTCTTTCCGGAAGAATGGCTGTGGACTTTGAACGAAGGCGGGACAAACTTGCCGTCACATCCAGATCGGATAAAAACGCCGGGTGTTGATGCTACCACAGGTTCTTTAGGACAAGGAACGTCACTGGCAGCTGGTATCGCCACTGGCTTAAAAATGCAGGGCAGTGAGAGCTATGTTTATCTGATTGTTGGCGATGGCGAATTAAATGAAGGTCAATGCTGGGAAGCCTTTCAGTACATTGCCCACTTTAAACTAAATCGTTGTATCGTGATTATTGACGAAAATAAAAAGCAATTAGATGGAACGACACAAGATATTTTAAATCCTTTTGACATTGCAGAAAAAATGCGGGCTTTTGGATTTTCGACTCAAAAAGTCAAAGGTGATGATCTCATCGCGATTGATCAAGCGATCGAAGACTGTAAAAAAGTCGAAGACCAAGCAGTTTGTATTGTTTTAGATACCATTAAAGGACAGGGTGTAAAATTCTTTGAAGAAATGGATGCTAATCACTCAGTAAAATTTGATAGTAAAGCAGTTCAAGAGGCAACAGACAAGGCCCTGGAAGAATTAAGAAAGGGGTGCGTCTAACATGTTTACTTTGGCAGATAATCATGAAATTGGAAAAGAGTTACGGACAACAGTTGTTGATGCATTAAAAGAAGCGATGGCGATTGATGAGAAAATCGTTGCACTGGATGCTGATCTTGGCGGTGCCAGCAAGTGGACAGATCTTGCAAAAGACGTACCCGATCGTTTTATTAACGTGGGGATTGCGGAAGCAAATATGGTAGGAGTGGCAGCCGGTCTTAGTTTGACTGGTTACACCCCATTCATTCACACCTTTGGACCATTCGCCACGCGTCGTGTATTGGATCAAATCTATCTTTCCGGAGCATACGCGGATAATACGATCAATATCTATGGTTCCGATCCCGGCTTTGCTGCGGGGCATAACGGCGGAACACATACTACATGGGAAGATATTGCTTTACTGCGTTCAATTCCGAAAGTAGTGATCTGTGATGCGGCTGATGAGGTGCAGATGGACTGGATCATAAAAGAGTTCGCGAAATTAAAAGGCGTCCACTATGTTCGAGGAAATCGAAAAGGAGTAAAAAATGTTTATGCTCCTGGCTCAACTTTTTCGATCGGTAAGGGAAATCTTTTGCGGGAGGGTCAAGATTACTTGATCGTTGCTGCTGGACAGCTCGTATCCGAAGCATTAGAAGTGGCTGAAATGCTGGAAGAAAAAGGAATTTCAACTGATGTGATCGACATGTTTACCATTAAGCCTTTAGACAAGGAACTATTACTTGAGCGCTTTGGCGGAAAAAAAGCCGTGATAACGATCGAAAACCATTCGATTACCGGGGGATTAGGCAGTGCTGTTGCTGAAGTTTTAGCTGAAAACGGCCTGGCGATACCATTGACACGGATCGGCGTCGACGAACGCTTCGGTCAGGTAGGTACCCCAAGCTTCTTGCAAGAAGAATTCGGTTTAACAGCTGAAAAAATTTTAGAGCAAGTAAAAGATTTATAAAAAGAATTCCCTCAGTTTTTTAAGCTGGGGGAACTCTTTTTATTTTAGCCAGCATTTATACTATACTGGTTCTTGAGGTGACAGAAATGGAAATCACAGTCGATCAAGCAGTAAAAATGATTCAGCAAAGTAAAAAAAATACTTTTCTAACAGGAGCGGGTGTCTC
This sequence comes from Enterococcus sp. 3H8_DIV0648, assembly GCF_002140655.1. Lineage (NCBI taxonomy): Bacteria > Bacillati > Bacillota > Bacilli > Lactobacillales > Enterococcaceae > Enterococcus > Enterococcus sp. 3H8_DIV0648. The sequence goes on from NZ_NGLG01000001.1 coordinate 3,049,736, forward strand.
CACTCCTTCGGGGGTGCCGGATTATCGCTCATTGCAGGGTGTCTATCATGGACTTGAAGCACCGGAATATTTACTGAGCAGCGAGTGTTTGATTCGTGAGCCTGAGAAATTTTATCAATTTGTCAAACACTTGTATCATGAGGAGGCACGTCCCAATATTATTCATCAGGCAATGGCGGAGATGGAAAACACGAAGGATATCTGGGTGATCTCGCAAAATATTGATGGTCTGCACGAGACAGCCGGGAGTCGGCACTTGGTGAATTTTCATGGTTCCCTTTACGATTGTTATTGCCGCAAGTGTCAGCAGGCAGTAGTGTGGACAGATTATTTACAAAGTGACACTCATAAAGATTGCGGCGGACAAATTCGGCCGAATATTGTTTTGTATGGTGAAGGCTTTGAAGATGCCGTTATCCATCAAGCAATCACGGCAGTCGGCAATGCAGAGCTTGTTGTGATTGTCGGAACGAGCTTCCAAGTTCATCCATTTTGTGATTTAATTTATGAAAAACGCAGAGATGCAAAAGTATTGGTGATTAACCAAACACCGATCCCATTAGCGGGCGAGTATAATTTTGTCCAAGCTAACGGTACTGCCGTTTTTGAAAAAGTGTAGAATAGTTATTTGATAGCTTCACGAATTGCGAGGAGCTAATCATTTTCTGCACAGAATGATATTTAAAAAGCAAAACAATCCATTTATTACAACTATAGGAGGAAAATGTGTGGAGTTGACTGAAAAGGAAAAAATGATTGCGGGTAAATTATATTTTGCAGGAGATGCTGAGTTGGTAGCAGACCGAAGAGATGCGCGGATAAAATTACAGGCTATCAATCAAGAAACAGATAAGAAAAAACGCGAAGAGTTTGTAAAGGAAGCCTTTGGCGGAACTAAAAACCGGGTGTATGTAGAACCGACAATCTCGTTTGATTACGGCTACAATATTTTTGTAGGCGAGAATTTCTACTGTAATTTCCACAATATATTTTTAGATATTTGTCCCATCACCATTGGAGACAACTGTTTATTTGGCCCGAATGTACAATTATATACGGCGAGTCATCCGTTAGAACCAGGAAAACGCAATAGCGGACAAGAGCTTGGCAAACCGATTACCATTGGCAACAATGTCTGGATCGGCGGATCGGCAGTCGTGGTCCCTGGGGTAACGTTGGGGGATAACGTTGTTGTGGCAGCTGGGGCAGTCGTGACAAAATCATTTCCCGACAATGTTGTAGTCGGCGGAAATCCAGCTCGGATCATTAAGACAATCGAAGAAGAAAATGAAAAAGATCAGCTAACTCAAGCGAGAGAAAAGATCGATCAAATCGATCAAGAGCTCGTTGCGCTATTAGAAAAAAGAATGACGGCAGTTAGTGAAGTGACTGCGTATAAAGCGAAAACGAAGAAGGCTGTTTTGGATACTGGCCGCGAAGAAAAGGTGTTGCAGGGTGTCGCGGATTTGGTGAAGGATGAAAATTATCGTGAGACGATTGTCGAAACCTTCAAAGATATTATGAAGCAGTCACGAAATTATCAAGAAGGGCGGTTGAAATAGCATGCTCGATGGCGATAGACGCAAAGCCGAGATTTTAGAGGCACTGCAGCAGGCGGAAAAGCCCATCAGTGCAACCAGCTTTGCTAAAGAATTTGGCGTGAGCCGCCAGATCGTGGTCGGTGATGTTGCTTTATTACGAGCAGCAGGCGAAAATATCATTGCAACCGCGCGGGGATATTTGTTAGAACGCGAATCAGAAAAGTTGATCAGCAAGATTGCCGTGCAGCATGCACCTGATCAGACCGAAGAAGAATTACGCACGATCATCGAACATGGCGGTGAAGTGATAGATGTAGTGGTGGAGCATCCGTTATACGGAGAGTTGGTCGGCGGACTGCACCTAACGACACAACAAGATGTTGATACGTTCATTAAAGAAGCAAATGGCTCGCAAGTGACGCTTTTGTCTGAGCTGACGGCAGGCATCCATCTCCACACGATCGCCTATGAAACACTGGACGACCTAGCAGAAATCAAACACGCGCTTTCAGAAAAAGGCATTTTATATGAAGAAAAACACCATTCGTAGCGAATGGTGTTTTTTTACTCGATGACTAACACGCCGTCTTTTAGCTGTAATGGGTTCTTTTCATCGATGTGGTCATAAAACATGATGCCGTTAATATGGTCGATCTCATGTTGTACAACGATTGCGTTATAATTTTTCAAGCGAATCTTATGTTTTTCACCTTCCGCATCAAAGTAAGAAACGGTGATACGTGCGGCGCGAACGACATAACCAGGGACTTCGCGATCGACTGATAGACAGCCTTCGCCTTCACCTAGACAAGCCTCCTGCACCGAGTGGCTCAATATTTTTGGATTATACATTACGGTACTGATACCATTTTCTGGTTTCTCTGGATCAACACTTGGAACGTGAACCGCGATAATCCGTTTTGAGATATCTAATTGGGGAGCCGCTAAGCCGACACCGCCTCGTAGATTTAATTCTTCTGCCTTCACCGGATCTTGGCTGTTTTTAAGAAACTGCAACATTTCTTTTCCAAGCTCCAGATCTTCAGCAGTTGGAGGAATCGGGACTTCTTTAGCAACAGCCCGCAAGGTAGGGTGGCCTTCCCGAATAATATCATCCATTGTGATCATTAAAAAGTCTCCTCTCAGACATGATTTCATCACGTTAGTTTAACACAAAAAGTAAGTAAGGTAAAAAAACTGTTTTTATTAAAGCAGTTCTTTAAAAAAATTGTAATGATTCTAAAAGCAACGCTTAAATTGCTATACAGCTTGATTTTTTAGTGTAAATAAAGTAAAGTGTTAGAGTGTGCAAAGCGCACCACCTATCACTTGGTTGGGCGATTCACCAACGCTTTACTCAGTCATAGGGAGAAAAAAAGGAAGAGGTGAAAACCATGGCATTATCAAAAGAACGTAAAAACGAAATCATCAATGAATTTGCTCGCCATGAAGGAGATACTGGTTCTCCAGAAGTACAAATCGCTGTATTAACGGAAGAAATCAATCAACTAAATGAGCATGCACGTGTCCACAAAAAAGACCACCATTCATACCGCGGTCTAATGAAAAAAGTTGGTCATCGTCGTAACTTGCTAGCTTACTTACGTAAAAACGAAGTACAACGTTACCGTGAATTAATCCAACGTCTAGGACTACGTCGTTAATTCGTACTACTACTGAAAGTGAGGTTCCTAGGAATCTCACTTTTTTTGAAGTTAGGCTTTTCGCAGTAGTGTAAGTTTGAGGGCTATTAATAGTCTTTTATAAGTTGTATTGAACAGGCAGTTTAGCCTAATGTTATGCGTATGAAAATCAGTTCACTTAAAATGAGCTAGCTGCTAAATTTTAGTATAAACGTAGAAAGATTCGTCTCTTATTATGTTTTGTTTGTAAAGGGGACTAAATTAATCTAACACTGATAACTATCAGAAAAAAATAAAAGACCTTTGATTGGCGTGTTGTCACTCTACTAACCAAATGCAAGAAGCGAAAGATTTCGCTGTTTCCATTTGTTTAGTAGCGTCGCACTGGTCAAAGGGAAAAGGAGAAATTATGTCAGAAAAACAAGTTTTTAAAACCACTTGGGGCGGACGCCCTCTGCAAGTTGAAATCGGTCAGCTTGCGAAACAAGCGAATGGCGCAGTTTTAGTTCGCTATGGTGACACTGTTGTATTAAGTGCCGCAGTTGCCTCAAAAGAAGCAAAGGATACCGACTTTTTCCCATTAACGATCAACTATGAAGAAAAAATGTACGCGGTAGGTAAAATTCCTGGCGGCTTTATCAAACGTGAAGGTCGTCCAAGTACGGATGCTACGTTAACGGCTCGTTTGATCGACCGTCCAATCCGTCCAATGTTCGCAGATGGCTTCCGTAATGAAGTTCAAGTAACGAACGTTGTAATGAGTGTTGAACAAGATTGCTCGCCATCAATGGCAGCGATGTTTGGTTCTTCATTGGCATTAGCTATTTCAGATATCCCATTTGATGGACCAATCGCGGGTGTTGATGTGGGTCGTGTGAATGGTGAATATGTGTTGAATCCTACTGCGGAACAACATACAGAATCAGATATCGACTTGACGGTTGCTGGTACAAAACAAGCAATCAACATGGTTGAATCTGGTGCAAAAGAAGTTTCTGAAGAAGATATGCTGGGCGCATTATTATTCGGGTTTGACGCAATCAAAGAAATGGTTGCATTCCAATCTGAAATCGTTGCAGCAGTCGGCAAAGAAAAAATGGAAATCAAATTATTACAAGTTGATCCTGAGTTGAAGAAAGAAATCTTCGACGGTTACTATCAAACAATGAAAACAGCCGTGATGACGATGGACAAATTGGCGCGTGAAGACGAAATCGAAAAAGTGAAAGAAACAGTCAAAGAAGTCTACGCTGAAAAATTCGCGAATGTCGAAACAGAAGACCTAGTTCAAATCACGAAAGAAGTAAAACAAATCGCTGAAGATCTTGAAAAAGATGTAGTTCGCGAATTGATTACAATCGATAAAATTCGTCCTGACGGCCGTAAACTAGATGAAATCCGTAAATTAGATGCTGAAACGAGCGTTTTACCACGAGTTCACGGATCAGGTCTGTTTACTCGGGGACAAACACAAGCATTATCTGCTTGTACTTTAGCTCCTTTAGGTGAGCATCAAATCATTGATGGTTTAGGATCAGTTGAAAGCAAGCGATTCATCCATCATTATAACTTCCCGCAATTCTCTGTTGGTTCAACGGGCCGTGCCGGATCACCTGGCCGCCGCGAAATCGGACATGGAGCATTAGGGGAACGTGCCTTAGCGCAAATTATTCCAAGTGAAGAGGATTTCCCTTACACAATTCGTTTAGTAGCGGAAGTATTGGAATCAAATGGTTCTTCTTCACAAGCAAGTATCTGTGCAGGTACATTAGCATTGATGGACGCAGGGGTTCCAATCAAGGCGCCAGTTGCTGGGATCGCGATGGGATTGGTATCTGATGGTGAAAATTATACGATCTTAACAGATATCCAAGGACTTGAAGATCACCTAGGCGATATGGACTTTAAAGTTGCCGGAACTAAAGATGGTATCACTGCCTTGCAAATGGATATCAAGATTCAAGGAATCACAGAACAAATCCTTTCTGAAGCGTTGACCCAAGCGAAAAAAGCGCGGATGGAAATCTTAGAAGTATTGACGGATACAATTGCTGAACCACGTGAAGAGTTAAGCCCATACGCACCGAAGATTGAAATGATCCAAATCGATCCAGATAAGATCAAGACAGTTATTGGTAAAGGCGGCGACACAATCAATGGAATTATTGATGAAACTGGCGTGAAAATTGATATCGATCAAGAAGGTAATGTCAGCATTGCTTCTTCAGATGCAGAAATGATCAAGAAAGCAATCAAGATCATTGAAGAATTAACGAAGGAAGTTAAAGTCGGCGAAGTTTACTTAGGTAAAGTTGTTCGTGTCGAAAAATTCGGCGCTTTTGTGAACTTGATCAAAGGTAAAGACGCGTTGGTACACATTTCTCAACTTGCAAATGAACGCGTGAATAAAGTTGAAGATGTCGTGAAATTAGGCGACGAAGTGTTAGTCAAAGTAACAGAGATCGATCGTCAAGGTCGTGTGAACGCTTCTCGTAAAGCTATGTTGAAAGAAGAAGAAAGCAAAAAAGAAGAAAAATAAATTCTATTTTGAGGTTATTCTTTGACAAATCTCTTTGAAAACTGGATAATACGGATAAGTTTTAGGGGAGTAGCGACATAGAGCAAGCTCTATGCTTTTAGATCAACATCAAGTGCTCAAGCACTGGTCTATAAGATAATTTGCAAGACCTAAACAATAGTGAGAGCTGTTGTTTAGGTCTTTTTTTGTCAGTTCTGCTTCCTGCTTGCAGGTTAGCAGAATGATATGCGCAGCAAATTTACAACTTACTCGATAGAGAGAAACCAAACCAATACCGATTCAGCGTTGGGCTGTAACAGGAGAGTGCAAAATGGAAAAAAAGAAAGATCATACTAAAAAACTTTCGGCAGCTGGATTGCTGATTGCGATGGGAGTTGTTTACGGCGATATTGGAACAAGCCCATTGTATGTAATGAAAGCTATTTTAGAAGAAAATGGCGGATTGAGTACGGTCACGCAGGACTTTGTCCTTGGAGCAGTCTCGCTGGTTTTTTGGACCGTCATGCTTTTAACCACGGTCAAATACGTGCTGATTGCTTTAAAGGCAGATAACCATGGTGAGGGAGGGATTTTCTCTTTATACACCTTAGTGCGAAAAGGCGGAAAGTATCTAATCGTGCCGGCTATGATTGGCGGTGCGGCATTATTAGCCGATGGCGTGCTGACCCCGGCCGTGACAGTGACGACGGCGATCGAAGGACTAAGAGGAATTCCGGACTTTTATCAAATATTCGGTAATAATCAAAATGTTATCGTGATCATAACCTTAGTGATTCTGCTATTTTTATTTTTGATCCAACGCTTTGGTACGGATTTTGTCGGGAAAGCTTTTGGACCTATCATGTTTCTTTGGTTCACTTTTTTAGGTTTGATGGGTTTATTGAATATTCCTTATGACTTTAGTGTGATTAAAGCGTTGAATCCTTATTATGCGATTCATTTGCTGTTCAGTCCTGAAAATAAAATGGGAATCTTTATTTTGGGAAGTATTTTCTTAGCGACAACTGGGGCGGAAGCTTTGTACTCTGATATGGGCCATGTGGGCAAGAAAAATATCCATATCAGCTGGCCGTATGTCCTGCTTTGTTTGATGTTGAATTACGCCGGCCAAGCCGCGTGGATTTTGCATGTGAAGGGCAATGCTGCGATTGAAGGAATCGAAAATTTGAATCCTTTCTTCCAAATATTGCCGGATGGCTGGATGATTTTCGGGGTCGTCTTTGCGACAATCGCTGCAGTCATTGCGTCTCAGGCCTTGATTTCCGGATCGTTTACGTTGGTTTCTGAGGCGATCAAATTAAAATTATTACCGAGAATGCGGATTATCTATCCGGGTAAAAGCATTGGGCAAATGTATATTCCGGCTATCAATCTGATTTTATGGGCGGCCTGTTCATTGATCGTTTTGACGTTCCGCACGTCTAGTCATATGGAGGCTGCGTATGGTCTGTCGATTACCGTTACAATGCTGATGACGACTTTCTTGTTGTATCATTATTTACTTCAAAAAGGAACGTCCCGCTTTTTAGCGATATTGATGCTAGTCTTTTTCGGAACGCTAGAAGGCTTCTTCTTTATTTCTAGTGTAACCAAGTTTTTCCACGGCGGGTTCGTTGCGGTGGCGATGGCCCTCTTGATATTAAGTGTGATGTATATCTGGTATCGCAGCAATCGAGTGCAGGAAAATACGAGTCAAGATGTAAACTTTAAAGACTATCTTCCGCAATTACAAGAATTGCATGATGACGATCGGATTCCGTATTATCAGACGAATGTGGTTTTTCTGGTTCCGCGTTTAGATGGGGATCAGATTCCGCAGCAATTCATTTATTCGATTTTGGATAAACGGTTAAAGCGCGCCAAAGTTTATTGGTTCGTGAATGTCGAGGTAACGGATGAACCCTACACCGAAGAATATAGTATCGATATGATGGGGACCGACTTTATTGTGAAGGTCAAACTGTATTTGGGCTTTCGTATCTCACAAGACGTCAACGTTTATCTACGCCAGATCATCCATGATCTGATGAAGCAGGGACGACTACCGAAACAACCGCAACATTATTCATTGACACCGGGACGCCAGGTCGGAGATTTTCGTTTTGTGATGATTCAAGAGGTGTTGTCGAACATGACGAAGCTGGATAAATGGGATCGTCAAGTCATGCAGGCACGTCTGGCTATCAAGCACCATACGGTTACTCCAGAACGTTGGTTTGGAATTGAATATAGTGAAGTTACTTATGAGACAGTACCGCTGATCGTAGGTGAAACAAGAAAAACGTGGCTTAAGGAACGAAAAATATAATTATAGCTAGACGTTTTCAGCTTCTTCACTCAAAAAGTTTATACAGATTAAGAACTTTTGGCTTAAATAAGCGCCAAAAGTTCTTTTCTTTTTATTTGAAATAAGTTAAATTAAGATTAAAAAAGAGTGAAGGTGCTGTCTCTTATACACATCTAGATGTGTATAAGAGACAGGTGTTAACAGCTCGAAACTGTTAATCTAGTAACGTTAAATCTTTTTTAAGTGGAGGATAAGGGATGAAAAAATGGAAAATTTTGGTTAGTTTGTCTTTAGGGTTAGTGCTGGTAACCGGATGTGGAAATAATAACACTGAAGAGGCAGGTAGTGAAAGTACCGCCAGTTCAAGTATAAAAAAAGTTAAAGATTCATCTACGAAAGAAAGTACTGAAGAAAGTGAAGTAGAAAAATCAACAGATTCAGCGGATTGGTCAATGATAGAAAAAGACCTAAAGGAGCAGACTGAAGCGGAACGTGTCAGTGAGCTTTATCAAAGTACGCAATCGCTCGTATCGGAAAAGGATGCTGTGAAAGTAACGATCGAAGGCTATCGCTATTATCAAATTGAGAACTTCTCACGCAATATGAAAATTCCTTTTGGCGATCAACGAGAAAAAGGCGGGGTTGTCATCGTGGATGCTTTGATTGAAAATGGCAGCGATCAAAAAGTATATGCGGGTACAGGTTTTTCGATGAGTGTGACTGGTTTTGATGCCAGTATCATGCGTAAGAAACAACTATTGACGGAGGATTTAGACAGTAAATTGTATGAAGCTGATCACGAGATAGCACCTAAATCCCAAGTTCGAGGCTATATCGCGCTATCATTAAAACCAGAGGCGATGGACAAGCTAGCTGAACATGGCGAAGCGATGATCGAGATTCCTGGCATTTATAGCAAGAAAGATAGTTACTCTTCAGCGGATGCATTATTAGAGAAGAAGGAAGAGTCGATTCCATTCACTGTTGATGGAGAGAAAAAAGTTGAGGCAGCGGGTGAGTTTTATCCAGATAAGGTGACCGCTGAAAACATGGGAACCAAGACTCTGTTGACATCTAAGAAACTGAATGAGACGAAGGATTTTGAAGGGATCAAAGTCACATTAGGCGGTTATCAATTTACTGAATTTGTACCAAATGAAGATGAAGCTCCCCGTTTTAAAAACTTTGAAAAGGGTATTGTCTTGTTGACGGCGGAAGTGACCGTAGATAACCAAGGGCAAGAAACGTTAAAATTCGCTAACACATCAGGTGGTTTGACGATTGATAATTCGGTCAAAACGCTGACACAGAATGGTCTGGAAGTACGGCCTAAGAAGGAAGAGTTAGCTGTTGGCGAAAAAGCGACTAAGTATCTGGTCTTTACTTTAGACAAGGAATCATACGAAAAACTTTATCATGAACAAGAATTCAAATTGGACGTTAAACTTTACGACGAGAAATTTGCTCAAATGACAGATCTGGATGATATTACCTTTGAATTCAAGAATTAACAATAAAGGACAGAGCCTATCGCGTTCTGTTCTTTTTTTGTTTTGCGATTATGAGTGAAATTAGTTTAAATAAATACTTTTAAGTGAGATAGCTGGCGAAATTCTGTATAATGAATCTGATAAGTTTAAGGGAGTTTAGCGATGCGTTTAGATAAAGTGATCGAACAAAATCTGCAAACAACGCGGAAAGAAATGAAGCGTTTATTTCTTATGAAAAAAGTTTTGATCGATGGTATGGTCGAGCTTAATCCACAGCGAAATGTTGACAACCGCCTGCATGAAATTCAAGTTGATGGGCAGAAGCTGCGGACCAGCCACGTATACTACTTGCTAAATAAACCGGCAGGTGTTGTAACGGCAAAAAAGGATGAAAAGTTTCAAACAGCTACTCAATTGGTGGCAGAAGCAGAACGTCCTGCTGATTTATATCCAGTCGGCCGCTTGGATCGAGACACAACAGGATTATTACTTTTGACGGATAATGGGCAATTAGGGTATGATCTTTTGCAGCCAGGGGCAAAGGTTACGAAGACCTATCACGTAATTGTCAACGAAGCAGTTACAATAGAAGATGTGGCTGCTTTTAAAGCAGGTATCGTTTTTCATGGCGGGGTCCATTGCCAGCCAGCTCAATTGAACATCCTTAGTTCTAAGTTTGGTCATTCAGAAGTTCTATTGACGATCAAAGAAGGGAAGTTTCATCAAGTCAAAAAAATGTTTTTGGCTTGTGGAAAAAAGGTGATAAAACTGACGCGTCTTTCAATGGGACCATTAGCTTTACCCGATGACTTAGCGGAAGGAAACTATCGACCGCTGACACTTACTGAACTGCAACAATTAAAAATATACTTTAGATAGAAGGTTTGAAAATGGGATACGAAACAATTTTATTTGATATTGATGATACCTTGCTGGATTTTAAGGCGGCAGAAGAGCAAGCTTTAAGTTGGCTGTTTCAAGATATGGGAGTAGAACCTTCCTTATCAGTCAAAAATAATTATAAAAAAATGAATCAAGGATTCTGGCGCGATCATGAAGCAGGGGTGCTTTCACGACAAGAGTTGTTGGATAATCGCTTTCGTTTGTTTTTCGAGCAATACGAACGAGATGTTGATGGACCAGAGACAGAGGCTCGCTATCGTCATTACTTGAATCAGGGGCATCAATTAATCTCAAACAGCCTAGAGGTTGTTGAAAATCTAAGCCGGAAAAAGGATCTTTACGTCGTCACCAACGGCGTTTCGGCAACTCAGCATCAACGTCTTAAAAAATCAGGCTTGGCTCCTTATTTCAAAAAATTCTTTATTTCTGAAGAGATGGGTGTACACAAACCAATGAAAGAATTCTTCGACATTGTTTTCGCTGAAATTCCTCGTTTGGATAAAGAAAAGACGGTGATTATCGGTGATTCTTTGACTTCGGACATCAAAGGTGGACAAGTTGCTGGAATTGATACGATTTGGATGAATCCGCAAGAAAAAGAAGCGAACGAAATTGAACCGACATTCCAGATTAAAAAATTAACCGACCTCTATCAGATTTTAGAAGAATTTTAAGTTTTTGATAGTATTTTGGCGATGTTTCGCTATAATAGGACTAATGAAAAACGAAAGAGGTTTTATTTACATGAAAAACAAGCCGATCATTATTGGTGTAACGGGCGGTTCTGGAAGTGGAAAAACGAGTGTCAGCCGCGCGATCTACAATCGGTTTCCCGATCATTCGATTATGATGTTGGAACACGATTCTTATTATAAGGACCAAAGCGGTATCAGTTTTGAAGAACGACTATCAACAAATTACGATCATCCGTTTGCGTTTGACACAGATTTATTGATCGAGCATTTAAAGGAATTAACGAAATATCAGTCGGTCGAAGTGCCGATTTACGATTACGTAAAACATACACGCAGCGAAGAAGTCTATGTGCAAGAACCAAAAGAAGTCATTATCTTAGAAGGTATCTTGATTTTAGAAGATGAACGCTTGCGTGATTTGATGGATATAAAAATCTATGTAGATACTGACGACGATATTCGAATTATTCGTCGCATCAAGCGTGACATGAATGAACGCGGTCGAACATTAGAATCAGTCATCGACCAATATTTGACTGTAGTGAAACCAATGTACCATCAGTTCATCGAACCAACGAAACGTTACGCCGATATTATCGTGCCTGAAGGCGGCGAAAATCATGTAGCCATCGACTTGATTGCAACAAAAGTGGCAAGTTTTTTGAACCATGACTAAAAAGAACCCGACAGATTTTTCTGTCGGGTTCTTTTTGAGGTTTATCGCTATGCGGCCGAGAAGACTCGAACTTCCACGGTATTGCTACCACTAGCGCCTGAAGCTAGCGCGTCTGCCAATTCCGCCACGACCGCAAAGAAATTACTTATTTATTTTAGCACAAAAATTTTATTGTGCCAGTGATAAAGTTGCTGAGTTTCAAATAAAAAAATCCCAACTCAATAATGAGTCGGGAAAAATTTTTATAAGTAGTATTTTTTAGCAACTGTTAAGTCATCGTTCAAGTCATAAACAAGTGGTTGACCTGTTGGGATTTCTAAGTCCATGATATCTTCGTCAGAAATACCTTCGATGTGTTTAGCTAATGCACGTAGTGAGTTGCCATGGGCAGCTACTAAAACAGTTTTGCCATCTTTCAAAGCAGGAGCGATTTCGTCTTGCCAGAAAGGTAACGCGCGTTCCAAAGTAACTTTTAGGTTTTCGCCACCAGGGATATCGCGAGGGTCTAACATTGCGTAACGACGATCTTGAGCTGCTGAACCTTCGTCAGTTGCTTCCATCAATGGAGGTAATACATCGTAAGAACGGCGCCAGATGTGAACTTGTTCGTCACCGTATTTTTCAGCGGTTTCTTTTTTGTTCAATCCTTGTAATTTACCGTAGTGACGTTCGTTTAAGCGCCAAGATTTAACAGTTGGTACCCAAAGTTGGTCAGAGTATTCTAAGATATAGTCGCAAGTTTTGATCGCACGAGTTAAAACTGATGTGTAAGCAACATCAAATTCAATTCCTGCTTCTTTGATTTTACGGCCGCCTTCTTTTGCTTCTTCGACACCTTCTGGAGCCAAATCAACGTCTGCCCAGCCTGTGAATTGGTTCAATTTGTTCCATTCACTTAAGCCGTGACGAGAAAAAACTAATTTTGGCATAACATTCTCTCCTTTTTGAAATTTCTGAAATTTTCAATTCCTGAATCATTGTACAATGTTTCTGCCGTGATTTCCATTAAATTGGGTGTGTTTTTTATCAAATCACGAGCTTTAAAGGGATTTTTATAAAATTATTTTGCAGGAACCTCCAAAATTTTTGGACCTTCAGGAGTGCCGACGATCACGCGTGAAATCATGTCAATGAACAATCCGTGCTCAACAACACCGACACAAGCATCCAATTCTGCAGCTAATGCATGAGGGGCTTCAATAACATCTAAATGCAAATCAATGATGTAATGCCCGCCATCTGTTGTTAGAAGTTCATTGGCATCATTCATTCGCCATGCTGGATTGTAACCTTTTGATTCAAATAAACGAAAGACGTTGTGGCTGCCGAATGGCACGACTTCAACTGGTAAAGGGAATTTGCCTAATTTGTTAACCATTTTGCTTTCGTCAACGATCCAAATGCAATCTTTTGAATAAGTCGCTACTACTTTTTCGAAAAGCAGAGCAGCACCGCCGCCTTTGATACCTTGGAAGTCATCGCTGATTTCATCTGCACCGTCAATCGTAAGATCTACAGACTCTACATCGTCAATCGCTTTTAAAGGAATACCTAATTCTTTTGCCTGCTCTTCTGTTTTAGAGGAGGTCACGACACCTGTGATCTTCAAACCCTCTTCATTTACTCGGCGACCTAATTCTTTCACTAGATAATAAGCTGTTGATCCAGTACCTAATCCGACGATCATTCCATCTTTGACAAATTTTGCCGCTTCGATCCCAACTAACTCTTTCAAATTCATTGAAAAATCCCACCTTCTACTAAGTTACGTCCATTGTAATCGCAAAAAAAGAAAAAAGGAAGTTTTTTAAGTAAAAAAGACCAAAAAAAGTGAAGGCGTTTTATTTACTATTCTTTAAATGAATAGAAATAAACACATCTAGATGTGTATAAGAGACAGTACCTATACTATAATAAGGACGAAGATTTTTTTTATTTTTCCTTACTAGATGTTCGCTGCATCTGGTGAGGATTTTTTTGTTTACCCGATTTGGTTGTTCTGAAAGGGATTTATAAACCATTCTTAGTATCTTGTGAGCACATACGATTATCTCTTTTTTTCAACTAGAGGTGCGAGCATAAAACTCTGGAAATATTATGTTACTTAAGCGTCCCGTATTTCCGCCGTATTGATAAAGTATGGTTTTTAGGTACTTATTTCCAGCTGAGATATGTACAGATTTTCGGACACCGCCACTTTTATAACTTGCTGGGCAAAGTCCTGCCCATGAGGTCAGTTGTTTGGCATTAGCGAATTGTTCCAAGTTGGGGTTAATTTTAGCCGAGATAATTTCTAACGCTCTTTTTTCACTTCTGGAATTGTTTGTAAGGTTTCCGTTAGAATTTTTTCAACTTTTCTTTCCGTTAACTACTCACCAAGTAAACGTAACTAGAAAGTACGTGTTCCAAAGGTACGAATCTCCTTTTTCGTTCTTAAAGGATCTAAAGAGCCAGAGAGACCACAAGCAACGGCTATTTTGGCATGGATATCTAATCCAGCACAAACTTTCAGTTTTACTTCTAGTGTGTTTGTTTCCATGGAATCTCCTCCTAAAAATATGTGGCAGATTCATTTCTTGGAAGTCATCATAATTTTTAATTCATGCGCGAAGTGACATTTGGTTTAACAAAAAGAAGGAAATCATTTAGGGATTCGGGTGGACGCCGTTAAAAGAGCCCCGAGGACCTGTCACCTTATATCGTTATATGTTTAAAACGAGAGTGATTGTTTCCGAAGGCGGTTTAATGGAGGTGTACCTCCATTTTAGTTTTTTTGTCCTAACTATTTAATATAGAAGTGATTTAAGCTAAGTGGAATATAAACTAAAAATTTTGAAATATTGTAAAAACAATCGGCAACAATCTATATCTGAGAAGTTCCTGATAATTACCAAGGAAGAACATGCTTTTTCTATATTAATAGAAGGAAACGTATCGAAAGTTTTTGAGTTTTCAGAAAGAAAAAGGGAAAACCAAAAAAAGCTTAGAAAAACCTTGCAATCATTGACCCTGTGTAATATAATCATAAAGGTGCTGTTTGCAGAAGTGTAAATGTCACTGGGGGGTTCATGAATGAATCCGCCGGCTTTGAAACGAGAGGTTGCGACACGCCCGGACGCTTTGCCACGAACGAGCGTGACGGAGATTTTCGTGGAGCTATGTCTACTTTTAAAATAGGCGAAGGAGGGAACAAGATGGCAAAACAAAAAATTCGTATCCGTTTAAAAGCGTATGAACATGGTATTTTAGATCAATCAGCGGATAAAATCGTGGAAACTGCAAAAAGAACTGGAGCTAGCGTGTCTGGTCCAATTCCATTACCAACTGAACGCAGTCTTTACACTGTAATCCGTGCGACTCATAAATACAAAGATTCACGCGAACAATTCGAAATGCGTACTCACAAACGTCTGATTGACATTGTGAACCCAACACCGAAGACAGTTGATGCTTTAATGAAGCTTGACTTACCATCAGGTGTGAATATCGAAATCAAACTATAATTAAAGAAGATGGAGGTGTAATCATGACCAAAGGAATCTTAGGGAAAAAAGTGGGAATGACTCAAATCTTCACTGAATCTGGTGAACTTATTCCAGTAACTGTTATCGAAGCTACTCCAAACGTTGTGTTACAAGTTAAAACAATGGAAAACGATGGCTACGAAGCAGTTCAATTAGGTTACCAAGATATGCGTGAAGTTTTGTCTAACAAACCTGCGAAAGGTCATGTTGCAAAAGCAAACACGGCTCCTAAGCGCTTCATTAGAGAATTCAAAGATGTTGAGCTAGGAGACTATGAAGTAGGTAAAGAAGTGAAAGTTGATACTTTCCAAGCTGGAGACATCATTGATGTTACCGGAACGACTAAAGGTAAAGGATTCCAAGGCGTTATCAAACGTTACGGACAAAGCCGCGGCCCAATGGCTCACGGTTCTCGCTATCACCGTCGTCCTGGATCTATGGGTCCTGTTGCACCAAACCGTGTATTTAAAAATAAACGTTTAGCTGGCCGTATGGGTGGCAACCGCGTGACAATTCAAAATCTTGAAATTGTTCGTGTTGACGCTGACCGCAACGTTATCTTAGTAAAAGGAAATGTTCCTGGAGCTAAAAAATCTTTAATCACTATCAAATCAGCTGTGAAAGCTAAATAATTAGTTAGAGGAAGGAGGAACTAAGGAATGCCAACTGTAGCATTATTCAAACAAGATGGAACTCAAAACGGAGACATCACTTTAAATGAAGAAATCTTCGGAATCGAACCAAATGAAAGTGTTGTTTACGATGCAATCGTTATGCAACGCGCTTCATTGAGACAAGGAACACACGCTGTGAAAAATCGTAGCGCAGTTCGTGGCGGTGGTCGCAAGCCATGGCGTCAAAAAGGAACTGGTCGTGCTCGTCAAGGTTCTATCCGTTCACCACAATGGCGTGGAGGTGGCGTTGTATTTGGACCAACACCACGTTCATACAGCTACAAACTTCCTAAAAAAGTTCGTCGCTTAGCAATTAAATCTGTTTTATCAGAAAAAGTTGCTGAAAATAACTTAGTTGCTGTTGACGCTTTAAGCTTTGACGCACCTAAAACAAAAGAATTCAAACAAGTTTTAACTGGCTTGTCAATTGATTCTAAAGTATTGGTTGTTTTGGAAACAGAAAACGAAGTTGCAGGCCTTGCTGCTCGTAACTTAGCAAACGTAACTGTTACTACTTCAGACAACGTTACTGTATTAGATGTAGTCGCTAATGACAAAATCTTAGCAACGCAAACTGCTCTTACTCAAATTGAGGAGGTGCTTGCATAATGAACTTACTAGACGTAATTAAACGCCCAGTGATCACTGAAAAATCTATGTTAGACATGGATGAAAAGAAATATACTTTCGAAGTTGACACTCGCGCAAACAAAACTTTAGTGAAACAAGCGGTTGAAGCTGCTTTTGACGTTAAAGTAAAAAACGTAAACATTATGAATGCTAAACCAAAAGCAAAACGTATGGGTAAATACCAAGGCTTCACAAAAAAACGTCGCAAAGCTGTTGTGACTTTAACTGAAGATTCAAAAGAAATCCAACTTTTCGACGCTGAATAAGCGTTAGAAAATCACTAGTAAATTAGGAGGGAAACTAGACGTGGCGATTAAAAAGTACAAACCTACCTCAAATGGTCGTCGTAATATGACAAGTTCTGATTTCGCTGAAATCACTACTTCAACGCCTGAAAAGACGTTATTACAACCATTGAAAAACAACGCCGGTCGTAACAACAACGGTCGCATCACTGTACGTCATCAAGGTGGCGGACATAAACGTCAATACCGTGTTATCGATTTTAAACGTAACAAAGATAACGTGGTTGCTACAGTTCAAACGATCGAATACGATCCAAACCGCTCAGCAAACATTGCATTAGTTCATTATACAGACGGAGTGAAAGCTTACATTTTAGCCCCTAAAGGCTTAGAAGTTGGCATGACAATCGTTTCTGGAACAGATGCAGATATCAAAATCGGAAATGCTTTACCACTAGAAAATATTCCAGTCGGTACTGTAATCCACAACATTGAAATGAAACCTGGCAAAGGCGGACAATTGATCCGTTCAGCTGGTACAAGTGCTCAAGTACTTGGTAAAGAAGGAAAATATGTATTAGTACGTTTAAACTCTGGCGAAGTTCGTATGATCTTAGCTACTTGCCGTGCAACAATTGGTTCTGTTGGTAACGAACAACACGAATTGATCAACATCGGTAAAGCTGGTCGTTCTCGTTGGATGCGTAAACGCCCAACTGTACGTGGTAGCGTAATGAACCCTAACGATCACCCACACGGTGGTGGTGAAGGTAAAGCTCCAGTCGGACGTAAAGCTCCAGTATCTCCTTGGGGACAACCTGCATTGGGTTACAAAACTCGTAATAAGAAAGCTGCATCAGACAAGCTTATCGTACGTCGTCGTAAGACTAAATAGAACCATTGACTATGTGTCGCATATTTTGAGAGGAGGTACACCATGGGTCGTAGTTTGAAAAAAGGACCTTTCGTCGATGATCATTTGATGAAAAAGGTTGAAGCGCAACAAGGTGTTGAAAAGAAAAAAGTTATTAAAACTTGGTCTCGTCGTTCAACAATTTTCCCTAGTTTTGTAGGATTTACAATTGCTGTTTATGACGGACGCAAACATGTGCCAGTTTACATCCAAGAAGACATGGTAGGACATAAATTAGGTGAATTTGCACCATCAAGAACTTATCGTGGACATGCCGCCGACGATAAGAAAACAAGACGTTAATTTTGAGGGGAGGATATTAACATGGCAGAACAAATTACATCAGCTAAGGCAACTGCGAAAACAGTTCGCACTTCTCCTCGTAAAGCACGTTTAGTAATCGATCTTATTAGAGGAAAAAGCGTAGCAGAAGCAATTTCAATCTTGAAATTCACACCAAACAAATCTGCAGGAATCATTGAAAAAGTTATGATGTCAGCAGTTGCTAACGCAGAGAACAACTTTGACTTAGATGTTGAAAATTTGGTGGTTTCTGAAGCATTTGTTAACGAAGGACCAACAATGAAACGTTTCCGTCCACGTGCAAAAGGTTCAGCTTCACCAATTAACAAACGTACAAGTCATATTACCGTAGTGGTATCAGAAAAATAAGGAGGGATAATCAGTGGGACAAAAAGTAAATCCTATTGGAATGCGTGTAGGCATCATCCGCGAGTGGGATGCTAAATGGTATGCCGAAAAAGAGTATGCTGAGTTTCTACACGAAGATTTGAGAATCCGTAAGTTCATCGCAACTAAACTTGCTGATGCCGCTGTGTCAACTGTTGAAATCGAACGCGCTGCAAACCGTGTAAATATTTCAATTCACACAGCTAAACCTGGTATGGTTATCGGTAAAGGCGGATCTGAAGTTGAGAGCCTAAGAAAAGAATTAAATAAATTAACTGGTAAACGAGTTCACATCAACATCGTTGAAATCAAAAAACCAGATTTAGATGCAAAATTAGTCGGTGAAGGAATTGCACGTCAATTAGAAAATCGTGTTGCCTTCCGTCGTGCACAAAAACAAGCGATCCAACGCACTATGCGTTCTGGCGCTAAAGGAATCAAAACTCAAGTATCTGGTCGTTTGAATGGTGCGGATATCGCTCGTTCAGAAGGATACTCTGAAGGTACAGTTCCTCTTCATACATTGCGTGCTGACATCGACTACGCATGGGAAGAAGCAGATACAACAT
Source organism: Enterococcus sp. 3H8_DIV0648 (assembly GCF_002140655.1). Lineage (NCBI taxonomy): Bacteria > Bacillati > Bacillota > Bacilli > Lactobacillales > Enterococcaceae > Enterococcus > Enterococcus sp. 3H8_DIV0648. The sequence goes on from NZ_NGLG01000001.1 coordinate 3,068,755, forward strand.
ACGGAAAACTAGGAGTTAAAGTGTGGATTTATCGTGGAGAAATTCTTCCTACAAAGAAAAACACTAAGAAAGGAGGGAAATAATCATGTTAGTACCTAAACGTGTAAAACACCGTCGTGAATTCCGCGGTAAAATGCGTGGGGAAGCTAAAGGTGGTAAAGAAATCGCATTTGGAGAATACGGCTTACAAGCTGTTGATTCACATTGGATCACTAACCGCCAAATTGAAGCTGCCCGTATTGCAATGACTCGTTACATGAAACGTGGTGGGAAAGTATGGATTAAAATTTTCCCTCACAAATCTTATACAGCCAAAGCTATCGGCGTACGTATGGGATCTGGTAAAGGTGCTCCTGAAGGATGGGTTTCACCAGTTAAACGCGGTAAGATCATGTTTGAAATCGCCGGCGTTCCTGAAGAAGTTGCTCGTGAAGCATTACGTCTTGCTTCTCACAAATTACCAATGAAGACTAAGATCGTAAAACGTGAGGAAATGGGTGGTGAATCGAATGAAGGTTAAAGAAATCAGAGAATTAACCACTGCCGAAATGCTAGATCAAGAAAAACAATTAAAAGAAGAATTGTTCAATCTTAGATTCCAATTAGCAACAGGTCAATTAGAAAACACTGCACGTATTAAAGAAGTACGTAAATCGATTGCACGCATCAAAACTGTGTTGCGTGAACAAGCTGACAAATAGTGGAAGGAGGCCATTTCCAGTATGACTGAAGAAAGAAATCAACGTAAAGTTTATCAAGGACGTGTGGTATCTGACAAAATGGACAAGACGATCACTGTTGTCGTTGAAACCAAAAAGAATCACCCAATCTACGGTAAACGCATGAAATATTCTAAAAAATACAAAGCTCACGATGAAAACAATGAAGCAAAAATTGGCGATATCGTGAAAATCATGGAAACTCGTCCATTATCAGCTACCAAACGTTTCCGTCTGGTTGAAATCGTTGAAAAAGCAGTGATTATCTAATCACACGAGATTTTCCTATATAGATGTTTCTTAAATCTGAAAGGAGGATACACAAGTGATCCAAGCAGAAAGTCGTTTAAAAATTGCGGACAACTCAGGCGCTCGTGAAATTTTAACTATTAAAGTTCTTGGCGGATCTGGTCGCAAAACTGCAAATATCGGTGATGTGATTGTTGCTACGGTTAAACAAGCAACGCCAGGTGGTGTTGTCAAAAAAGGTGACGTTGTTAAAGCCGTTATCGTTCGAACTAAATCAGGCGCTCGTCGTACTGACGGTTCTTATATCAAATTTGATGAAAATGCAGCTGTTATCATTCGTGATGACAAGAGCCCAAGAGGAACACGTATCTTCGGACCTGTCGCTCGTGAACTACGCGAAGGCAACTTCATGAAGATCGTTTCATTGGCACCGGAAGTATTATAATCGAAAGATTCAACCAAAGGAGGTGCGCAACAGTAATGTTCGTTAAAAAAGGCGATAAAGTAAAAGTTATCTCTGGTAAAGACAGAAATAAAGAAGGCGTAGTATTAGAAGCCCTTCCTAAACAAGATAAAGTCGTTGTTGAAGGCGTCAATGTCGTAAAAAAACATAAAAAAGCCTCTCAAGAAGCCCCTCAAGGCGGAATCGTTGAGGTAGAAGCACCAATTCATGCTTCTAATGTTATGGTGATCGATCCTTCAAATGGAGAAGCGACACGCGTTGGCTATAAAGTGGTTGACGGCAAGAAAGTCCGCGTTTCTAAAAAAACCGGCGAAGCTCTAGATAAATAATTAAACAAGGAAGGAGGATCTTATAGATGAACCGCCTAAAAGAAAAATTTGTAAGTGAAATTACACCATCTTTGATGGAAAAATTTAACTATGATTCAGTTATGGAAGTTCCTAAAGTTGAGAAAATTGTCATCAACATGGGTGTTGGTGATGCGGTATCAAACGCAAAAAACTTAGACAAAGCTGTTGAAGAATTAGCATTGATTTCTGGTCAAAAACCAATCATCACAAAAGCTAAAAAATCAATCGCTGGTTTCCGTTTACGTGAAGGAATGCCTATCGGTGCGAAAGTAACACTACGTGGAGAAAGAATGTATGAATTCTTAGACAAATTAGTGTCTGTATCACTTCCCCGTGTACGTGACTTCCACGGAGTAAGCAAAAAATCCTTTGATGGCCGTGGTAACTTTACTTTAGGTGTTAAAGAACAATTGATCTTCCCTGAAGTAGATTATGATTTAGTTGATAAAGTCCGTGGTATGGATATCGTTGTTGTTACAACTGCTAAAACAGACGAAGAATCTCGCGAATTATTAACACAACTTGGAATGCCATTCCAAAAATAATCAAGGAGGCGAAAAAATTGGCTAAAAAATCAATGATTGCTAAAAACAAACGCCCTGCAAAACATTCAACGCAAGAGTACACTCGTTGCGAACGTTGCGGACGTCCACATTCAGTTTATCGTAAATTTCATCTTTGCCGTATTTGCTTCCGCGAACTTGCCTACAAAGGTCAAATTCCCGGCGTGAAGAAAGCTAGCTGGTAAAATAAACTCGCATAAAGGAGGTAAACAGTTCAATGGTCATGACAGATCCAATTGCAGATTTTCTAACTCGTATTCGTAATGCCAACATGGTAAAACACGATTCAGTAGAAGTACCTGCTTCAAAAATCAAACGTGACATCGCAGAAATCCTTAAACGTGAAGGTTTCGTACGTGATGTTGAATATATCGAAGATGACAAACAAGGCATGATCCGTGTTTTCCTTAAATACGGTAAAAATGACGAACGTGTTATCACGAACTTGAAACGTATTTCTAAACCTGGCTTACGTGCTTACGTCAAAGCTGACGAAGTGCCGAAAGTATTAAATGGTTTAGGTATTGCAATCATCTCTACTTCTGAAGGTTTAGTAACTGATAAAGAAGCTAGAGGTAAAAACGTCGGCGGCGAAGTGCTAGCTTACGTTTGGTAAGATCAAACAATCCATGAGGAGGTGTCTTTAAGTGAGCCGTATTGGTAATAAATTAGTCGTTTTACCTGCAGGAGTTGAAGTAACTCAAAACGGGAACGACATTACTGTTAAAGGACCTAAAGGTGAATTAACTCGTACTTTTTCTTCTGATATCAAAATGAGCATCGAAGGAAATGAAGTAACATTTACTCGTCCCAATGACAGCAAAGAAATGAAAACAATTCACGGAACAACTCGTGCAAACTTCAATAACATGGTTGTTGGTGTTTCAGAAGGGTTCCAAAAAGCATTAGAATTAATCGGGGTCGGATACCGTGCACAATTACAAGGTTCAAAACTTGTATTGAACGTTGGTTATTCACATCCAGTTGAGATGGTAGCTCCAGAGGGCGTTACAATCGAAGTTCCTTCTAACACTCAAGTAATTGTTAAAGGATCAAATAAAGAAGTAGTAGGCGAATTAGCTGCGAAAATCCGCGGAACTCGTCCTCCAGAACCTTATAAAGGCAAAGGTATCCGCTATGTTGGCGAATATGTACGTCGTAAAGAAGGTAAAACTGGTAAATAGTAGGTCGAACCTACACGCGGCTTAGGCCAGCTTAATTAAAGAGGTGACAATTGTGATTACAAAACCAGATAAAAATAAAACACGCCAAAAGCGCCACATGCGTGTCCGTAACAAAATCTCTGGTACTGCTGAGTGCCCACGCTTGAACGTTTTTCGTTCTAACAAAAACATCTACGCGCAAGTAATTGATGACGTAGCGGGTGTGACGCTAGCAAGTGCCTCTGCCTTGGATAAAGAAATTTCAGGTGGAAACAAAACTGAACAAGCACAAGCTGTTGGGAAATTGGTAGCAGAACGTGCTTCAGAAAAAGGTATTAAGAAAGTAGTCTTTGACCGTGGTGGATACCTTTACCATGGCCGTGTAGCAGCTTTAGCTGAAGCAGCTCGCGAAAATGGACTAGAATTTTAGGAGAAGGAGGAACACCATTCATGGTTTATATCGATCCAAAACATTTGGAATTAGAAGACCGCGTTGTAGCGATCAACCGTGTTACTAAAGTTGTTAAAGGTGGACGCCGTCTACGCTTCGCAGCACTAGTTGTTGTCGGTGACAAGAACGGTCACGTAGGCTTTGGTACAGGTAAAGCTCAAGAAGTCCCTGAAGCAATTCGTAAAGCAATCGAAGATGCTAAGAAAAACCTAGTCGAAGTACCAATGGTAGGAACTACACTTCCTCACGAAGTTATTGGTGTATTCGGCGGTGGACGCATCTTGATGAAACCAGCCGTTGAAGGTTCTGGAGTTGCCGCTGGTGGACCAGTTCGTGCCGTCTTGGAATTAGCTGGGGTTGCCGATGTAACTTCTAAATCTTTAGGTTCAAACACACCAATCAACGTTGTTCGCGCGACTGTTGAAGGTTTAACTCAATTGAAAAAAGCAGAAGAAGTGGCACAATTACGCGGCATCTCTGTTGAAAACTTAGCTAATTAAGGAGGACGAATGAAATGGCTGAATTAAAAATTACTTTAAAACGCAGTATTATCGGACGTCCTCAAAACCAACGTGACACTGTTAAAGCGTTGGGTCTTAAAAAAATGAATAGCACAGTTGTTAAACCTGCTAACGATGCAATCAAAGGTATGGTTAACACAGTGTCTCATTTAGTGGACGTAGAAGAAGTTTAATAAACAATGATGATTAAAATCTAAGGAGGTGCCCAATATAATGAAACTTCATGAATTACAACCTGCCGAAGGTTCACGTAAAGTTCGCAACCGCGTTGGTCGTGGTACTTCATCAGGTAACGGAAAAACAGCTGGACGTGGTCAAAAAGGACAAAAGGCTCGTTCAGGCGGTGGTGTACGTCTAGGTTTTGAAGGTGGTCAAACTCCTTTATTCCGTCGTTTACCGAAACGTGGATTTACTAACGTGAATCGTAAAGAATACGCTGTAATCAATTTGGATGTCTTAAATCGTTTTGAAGATGGTACTGAAGTAACGCCAGTTGCTTTAGTTGAAGCTGGAATCGTGAAAAACGAAAAAGCTGGAATCAAAGTTTTAGGAAACGGATCATTAGATAAAAAACTAACCGTTAAAGCAGCAAAATTCTCTAAACATGCTCAAGAAACAATTGAAGCTGCTGGTGGTTCAATCGAGGTGATTTAATGTTCAAACTTTTAAAAGATTCTTTCAAAGTTCAGAACATCCGGTCACGGATCCTGTTTACTGTATTAATGTTATTAATTTTCCGATTAGGTGCTCAAATAACTGTACCAGGAGTAGACGCGCATGGTTTGCAAGGTCTAAGCGAAATGCCATTTTTCAGAATGCTGAATATGGTGAGTGGCTCGGCCATGCAGAACTTTTCGATCTTCTCAATGGGAGTTTCTCCATACATTACGGCTTCAATTGTTATTCAGCTGTTGCAGATGGACATTATCCCTAAATTTGTTGAATGGTCAAAACAAGGTGAGGTTGGACGTAAAAAGTTGAATCAAGCAACTCGCTATTTAACTTTAGTTTTAGCTTTCATTCAGTCTGTAAGTATTACAGCTGGATTTGACTATTTTGCACAATTTGGTTTTGTTCCAAACCGTAATGTTCAAACCTTCGTAACGATTGGTATCATCCTTACAGCAGGTACCATGTTTGTTACTTGGTTAGGAGAACAGATCACTGAAAAAGGAATTGGTAATGGTGTATCAATGATTATCTTTGCAGGTATCATTTCACGATTGCCGCAAAGTATCAAAGATATCTATGATGATTATTTCGTAAATATTGATTCTAGCGATCTTTGGAAATCAGTTATCTTTGTTGTAATTTTACTTATTGCTATCGTGTTGATTGTCGTTTTCGTAACGTACTTCCAGCAAGCGGAAAGAAAAATTCCAATACAATATACGAAACAAGTCGTTGGCGCTCCAACAAGTAGTTATTTACCATTAAAAGTAAATGCTGCCGGAGTTATCCCGGTTATCTTTGCCAGCTCATTTATTGCGACACCGAATGCGGTGTTACAGGCATTAGCTAGCAAGTATAGTGCGGAGGGCTGGTATGATGTTTTAACGAAACTATTCAGTTATAACACAGTTCCAGGTGCTGCGATTTATACTGTTCTGATTGTTGCCTTCACCTTCTTCTATGCATTTGTTCAGGTTAATCCTGAAAAATTAGCGGAGAACTTGCAAAAACAAGGAAGTTATATTCCTCGTGTAAGACCGGGTAAAGGGACAGAAGAATATGTTTCTGCAATTTTGATGCGTTTAAGTGTAGTCGGAGCTATTTTCTTAGGCTTGATTGCTTTGATTCCAATTATTGCCCAAATGATTTGGAACCTACCTCAATCAATTGGTTTAGGTGGTACTAGTCTTTTGATCGTAGTTGGGGTTGCGTTAGAAACTGCAAAACAATTAGAAGGACTCATGTTAAAACGACGCTATGTCGGATTCATGGATGAAGAGTAGATTCGCGTGTTGAGGATTTCCTCAACGCCGTTCTCGCTTCAAATATTTAGGAGGGAAAGCAATGAACCTGATCTTAATGGGACTGCCAGGAGCAGGAAAAGGAACACAAGCAGAAAGAATTGTTGCAACGTACAATATTCCGCATATCAGCACGGGGGATATGTTCCGAGAAGCAATCAAAAACGAGACAACACTCGGATTGAAAGCAAAATCTTATATGGATGCAGGGGATTTGGTCCCAGACGAAGTTACTAACGGTATCGTGAAGGAACGTTTAGCTCAAAAGGATACTGATAAAGGGTTCTTGTTAGACGGGTTCCCTCGTACTTTAGATCAAGCCAAAGCATTAGCTGAAATGTTAACGGACTTGAACAAAAAGATTGATGCTGTGATTGAAATTCAAGTAGCAGAAGAAGTGTTAGTTGAACGTTTGGCAGGACGCTTCATGTGCCGTAATTGCGGCGCAACTTATCATAAAATCTTCAATCCTACAAAGGTAGAAGGTACTTGCGACCGTTGTGGTGGTCATGAGTTTTACCAACGTGAAGATGATAAGCCAGAAACAGTTAAAAATCGTTTATCTGTAAACATTAAAAACAGTGAACCAATTTTAGCTTATTATGATGAAGAGGGTCTGTTGTATCCAGTTGATGGAGATCGTGAAATTGATGCCGTATTTGCGGATGTAGAAAAGATTATCGAAAAATAATTTTGCCTGCCGACTTGAGATGCAGTTTATCTTGCCAAGTTCGATGTTTTATGATAGAATTTGTCAGTCCGACTTCTAGCTTTTCTAGAAGTTAACTTAAGAATTAGGGTGGGAACTGCAGTTTCCGCCATTTTATCGTGTGAAAATGCGAAACAACTACAAGGAGGTACTCTGCGTGGCAAAAGAAGATATGATTGAAATCGAAGGAACAGTCGTCGAAACTTTGCCGAATGCAATGTTTAAAGTCGAATTGGAAAATGGACACGAAGTTCTAGCACACGTATCTGGTAAAATCCGGATGTATTATATTCGAATCTTGCCTGGAGATAAAGTTACAGTAGAACTTTCTCCATATGATTTGAGCCGTGGTCGCATTACCTATCGCTTTAAGTAAGTTGTACTCCGTAAAACTTCAGGAGGTATAATCATGAAAGTAAGACCATCAGTAAAACCAATGTGTGAACATTGTAAAGTAATTCGTCGTAATGGACGTGTTATGGTGATTTGCCCAGCAAACCCAAAACATAAACAACGTCAAGGATAATTGGAGGTGTAATTAAGTATGGCTCGTATTGCAGGAGTAGATATTCCTCGTGATAAACGCGTGGTAATTTCACTTACTTATATTTACGGTATCGGAAATACTACAGCGAAACAAATTTTAGCCGACGCAGGCGTTTCTGAAGATGTTCGTGTACGTGACTTAACAAACGAACAAACAGACGCTATCCGTGCTGAAGTTGATAAATTAAAAGTTGAAGGCGATCTTCGTCGTGAAACTAACTTGAACATCAAACGTTTGATGGAAATCGGTTCTTACCGTGGAATCCGTCATCGTCGTGGCTTGCCTACACGTGGACAAAACACTAAGAACAATGCTCGTACTCGTAAAGGCCCAGCTCGCGCTATTGCCGGCAAGAAAAAATAATTAGTGAAGGAGGTATAAAACTTCATGGTAGCAAAGAAAGTCAATCGTAAACGTCGTGTGAAGAAGAATATTGAAACAGGTATTGCTCATATTCATTCGACTTTTAATAATACAATCGTCATGATCACTGATGCAAGCGGAAACGCTGTAGCATGGTCATCTGCAGGTTCATTAGGCTTCAAAGGTAGTAAAAAATCTACTCCTTTCGCTGCTCAAATGGCTGCTGAAACAGCAACAAAAGCTGCAATGGAACATGGATTGAAAAGTGTTGAAGTAACTGTTAAAGGACCTGGTTCTGGTCGTGAAGCAGCGATTCGTTCATTGCAAGCAACTGGTTTAGAAGTAACTGCAATTCGTGACGTGACTCCAGTACCTCATAATGGATGCCGCCCTCCAAAACGCCGTCGTGTTTAATGAGTGCCCCACTCTATGAGTTTTACAGGAACGTCATTGAACAAGACACTTTTCGTTTTGAAAGGGGTAAAAGACAAGAATGATTGAATTCGAAAAACCAAGAATCACAAAAATTGATGAAGACAGAGATTATGGCAAGTTCGTTGTTGAACCTTTGGAAAGAGGTTATGGAACTACTTTAGGTAATTCTCTACGTCGTATTCTACTTTCTTCTTTGCCGGGCGCGGCCATTACTAATATTCAAATCGATGGGGTGTTACACGAATTTTCAACCATCAAAGGTGTAAGAGAAGACGCTGTACAAATCATCTTGAATATCAAAGGTTTGGCTTTGAAATTATTCGCTGAAGAAGAAAAAACCCTTGAGATCGATATTACTGGACCAGCTACGGTAACTGCCGGCGATATTATCGTTGACAGCGACGTTGAAATCTTGAATAAAGATATGTACATTTGTACTGTTGCTGAAGGCGCGACATTCCATGCTCGCTTAACAGTAAAACCTGGTCGAGGCTATGTTCAAGCAGACGAAAATAAAAAGGAAGATATGCCGATTGGTGTCCTTCCGGTCGATTCTATCTATACACCAGTGCGCAAAGTAAACTATCAAGTTGAAAATACACGTGTTGGTCGTCGTGATGATTTCGATAAATTAACGATGGAAATTTGGACTGATGGATCAATCATTGCTCAAGAAGCATTGAGTCTTGCAGCGAAAATTTTAACTGAACATTTAGATATTTTTGTAAATCTTACTGATGAAGCGAAAAATGCTGAAATCATGGTTGAAAAAGAAGAAACGCAAAAAGAAAAAATGTTGGAAATGACCATCGAAGAACTAGACCTGTCTGTACGTTCGTACAATTGCTTGAAACGTGCTGGAATTAATACGGTTCAAGAATTAACGAATAAGTCTGAACCTGAAATGATCAAAGTACGTAATTTAGGTCGTAAATCACTTGAAGAAGTGAAGGCTAAATTGCATGATCTTGGATTAGGACTACGTAAAGACGATTAATATTGTTTACAAAGGAGGGAAACCTACGTGAGTTATCGTAAATTAGGACGCACATCTAGCCAACGTAAAGCGATGTTGCGTGACTTAACAACTGACTTAATTATCAACGAACGTATCGTTACGACTGAAGCTCGTGCGAAAGAAGTTCGTTCAACTGCTGAAAAGATGATTACCTTAGGAAAACGCGGGGATCTTCATGCACGTCGTCAAGCTGCTAGCTTTGTACGTAATGAAGTTGCTGAAATTCGCGAAGAAAACGAAGCAGTCGTTGTTGAATCTGCATTGCAGAAATTATTCAACGATATCGCTCCTCGTTATGCTGAACGTCAAGGTGGATACACTCGTATCTTAAAAACTGAACCTCGTCGCGGCGACAACGCCCCTATGGTTGTTTTAGAACTTGTATAATAATCACTCTTCACTTTATAGATGATTCTTTTAGAGTGTTATGATGTTGGAGATTTTCTCCGAGTCTAGCTCAGCGCCGCTTCCCAGAATGTCTGGGAAGCCGGCACTCATCATAAAGTGTTTTTTTATACCCAAAAACACTGTCAAGACAGATCGGTATACAAAAGCATTTTATTGAGTATCAAGGATTGATAAAACGTGGCTTTTTTGCTAGGCTTAGAACAGATTTGCAAAGAAGTGGAAAGGTGCAGTCATGAAGCCAATTATTGAAATCAATCAAATTGAATTTAGCTATCAAGAAGATGCGACACCTGCTTTGAAGGATGTCAGCTTTTCGATTAATAAAGGTGAATGGATCGCGATCGTCGGACATAACGGCTCGGGAAAATCTACTCTAGCCAAAGCAATCAACGGTCTTCATTTACCACAAAAGGGAACAGTCACTGTTGGGGGAATGGAATTGTCTGAGGAATCAGTCTGGGACATTCGCCGAATGGTAGGGATGGTTTTTCAAAATCCGGATAACCAATTTGTTGGAGCAACGGTAGAAGACGATGTGGCCTTTGGATTGGAAAATCAAGGGATCGAACGTAGTGAAATGCAGCGTCGTGTTCAGGATGCTTTGGAAAAAGTTAAGATGCAGGACTTCGCAACCCGCGAACCCGCTCGGCTATCAGGGGGGCAGAAGCAGCGCGTTGCTATTGCAGGAGTAGTGGCTTTGCGCCCAGATATTATTATTTTGGATGAGGCGACCAGTATGTTAGATCCTGAAGGTCGTGATGATGTAATCGCGACGATTAATGAAATCAAAGAGGAAAGTGATCTGACTGTCATTTCCATCACTCATGATATCGACGAGGCTGCTAGTGCGAACCGAATTCTAGTTATGAGAGAAGGAGAATTGTATCAGGAAGGGACGCCTGAAGAAATTTTTTCTGCCGGACCTGAGTTAGTTTCACTTGGGCTGGATCTGCCGTTTCCAGAGAAGTTGAAAGCTGCATTAAAGGCTCGCGGTGTGAATGTGCCGATGAATTATTTAGATGAAGAAGGGATGATGGACTGGTTATGGACATCCGTTTTGAAAAAGTAAGCTACGTTTATCAACCGAATACTCCCTTTGAACAACGTGCACTTTATGATATTGATCTGGATATTAAAGAGGGTTCATATACGGCTTTAGTGGGTCATACTGGTAGTGGTAAATCAACTTTGCTGCAGCATCTAAATGCTTTGTTGAAGCCAACTGATGGGAAAGTTTTCATTGGCGATCGAACGATTACGCCGACAACCGATAATAAAAATTTGAAGCCAGTTCGTAAAAAGGTTGGCATCGTTTTTCAGTTTCCGGAAGCTCAATTATTTGAAGAGACTGTTGCAAAAGATATTGCTTTCGGGCCAAAAAATTTTGGTGTGAGTGATGAGAAAGCTTTGATTTTAGCGCGGGAAAATTTGAAATTGGTAGGATTAGATGAGGAGTATCTTGAACGATCACCATTTGAACTCTCTGGTGGGCAAATGCGCCGTGTAGCGATCGCAGGTGTCTTAGCCATGGAACCGGAAGTTTTGGTCCTAGATGAGCCGACAGCAGGGTTAGATCCGCTGGGGCGTAAAGAAATGATGGAAATGTTTTGGCGCTTGCATCAAGAAAAAAATATGACGATCGTTTTGGTTACTCATTTAATGGATGACGTGGCAAATTTTGCTGACTATGTTTACGTTTTGGAAAAGGGGCATGTGGTGAAGCATGGCGATCCTCAGAGTGTTTTTGCGGATGTCTCTTGGCTGAAGGAAAAACAATTAGGTGTGCCGCAAGCGAGTGCTTTTGCTGAAAAGATGCAAGCTCGTGGAGCGGTTTTCAACGAATTGCCGCTGACCGAAGATGAATTGGCGGACTGGATCGTAAAATTTGCAGGAGGTCCTGCTCATGATGAATAAATTGATCTTTGGACGTTATATTCCAGGTGACTCGTTGATTCATCGCTTGGATCCGCGAGCCAAATTAGTTGCTAGTTTTTATTTTATTGGGATCATCTTTTTAGCGAATAATTGGCAAAGCTATTTATTTTTAGGTGTTTTTACCATGTTCGCGGTGTTTTTATCAAAGATAAGTTTGAGTTTCTTTTTAAGAGGCGTCAGACCGTTGATCTGGCTGATCATTTTTACAGTGGCATTGCAGATGCTGTTTACTCGTGGCGGGACTTTGTATTGGTCTTGGGGTGTTTTTAGTCTTTCTTCTTATGGGATTCAAAACGGATTGTTTATCTTTTGCCGTTTTGTTTTGATCATTTTTATGTCGACTTTGTTGACTTTAACGACACCGCCATTATCAATGTCGGATGCAATCGAGTCTTTGTTGAATCCTTTGAAAAGGTTTCATTTGCCTGTTCACGAGATTGCATTGATGTTGTCGATCGCCTTGCGATTTGTACCAACGTTGATGGATGAAACAGAAAAAATTATGAATGCGCAACGAGCTCGCGGGGTTGATTTTAATGATGGCAGCTTGATCCAAAAGGTTAAGGCAATCGTGCCTTTATTGATCCCCTTGTTTGTCAGCAGCTTCAATCGGGCGGAAGATTTAGCGACCGCGATGGAAGCACGCGGGTATCGCGGCGGTGAAGGCCGCAGCAAATACAGAAAATTGCAATGGGCATCCCGAGATACAATAGTTCTTGCAGTTTTTGGTGTCGCGACGATCATTTTAATCTTTTTACGCAGCTAAGCTTGGAGAAATCCAAGCTTTTTTTGTGGTAAGATAAATGAAACAAGCAAGTGGAGGAAGAAAAATGACCGAGAATCGGCCGGAATTACACGTTGGGTTGGAGCCAGAAACATTTCGTGAGTATTATTATTTAAAAGAAGAACTGCAGGTGTTTTGCCAAGAACTGGGATTGGCGAAATCAGGAAGTAAAGCAGAATTAAATGAACGGATCGAACATTTTTTACGCACAGGCAAAGTTCTTACTGACAGCCATAAAGAGCAGAAGAATGCGCGAGTGGAAGAAATAACGTTGGATAGTGTGATTGAAGAGAATATTGTCTGTTCTGAAAAGCATCGTGCTTTTTTTAGTCGAGAACTGGGAACATCCTTCAGCTTTAAAGTGTCTTTTCAAAAATGGCTAAAATCAAATGCGGGGAAAACATATCGCGAGGCGGTAGAAGCTTATCCAGAAATTACAGCGAAGAAACCGGAAAAAATTGATTCGCAATTTGAATACAATACGTATATTCGTGATTTTTTTGCGGCGAATCAAGATCGATCTTTACAAGAGGCGATTGTTTGTTGGAAGCATAAAAAGGCGTTGCCGGGCAGCAATAAATATCAGGCAGCGGATTTGAGCGCGTTGGAATCCCGATAAAAAGCTGTTATAATGACTCCGGCAGAATTTTTGTATAAGGGGCGTAAGAATGGTTAGATATAAAGCTGTGATTGCTTATGATGGCACAAATTTTAATGGGTTTCAAAAGCAGCCGAATGGTCGAACGGTGCAGGAAGAAGTTGAAAAGACGCTGCAGAAAATGAATAACGGGTCTCCAATAACGATTTTTGGCTCGGGCAGAACTGATGCTGGCGTTCATGCGATCGGTCAGGTGATCCATTTTGATTATCCGCAGGAGCGGCCATTAGAGCGGATGCGTTTTGCGTTAGATACTCAAACGCCGGAGGATATCGCAGTTTCTTCTGTTGAGATCGTGGCTGATGACTTCCATGCGCGCTATCATGTGGTGGAGAAGACGTATCATTTTAAGGTTCAAATCGCTAAACCGCGAAGTCCGTTTCGGCGATACTATGCCGCGTATTATCCTTATCCATTGGATTTGGAGTTGATTCGGCGGGCGTTGCCGGATTTATTGGGGACGCATGATTTTACTTCTTTTTGTGCAACGGGTGGTTCGATTGAGGACAAAGTTCGGACGATTTATCAGGCGGATTTGGAAGTAAATGAAGCAGGAACAGAGCTGACCTTTATTTTTCGCGGAAATGGCTTCTTATATAAGATGATCCGAATCTTAGTGGGCACGCTGGTAAAGATCGGAAATGGGCGTATACCTGCGGACAGTATTCCGGCGATTCTTGAGGCGCAGGATCGTAATGCTGCCGGACCAACGGCTCATCCAGAAGGATTATACTTAGCGGAAGTAAAATATTAATAAAAAAGGAAGCATCTGACAGCAATCGAGGGATTGGTGTCGGATGCTTTTTTAGGCTTTGACCTCTGCCGCAAGCTGGGTCAATTTTGCGCTGTCTTGTATGAGATAACCATTTTTTTCTTTTTTTAAGTAGCCGTCATCAACGAACTGCGCGATCACATAAAGCAGATGGCGGTAAGAAACACCGAGATATTCGGCAACCTGTGTGTGCTTTTCGCGGTAGGTTCCTTCGTTTTGGGTCAATAGGATGAAGGAAGCCAGACGTTGCGAGAGCGGAAAGCCTTGATTTTGAGTCGAGGCTTTGATATTTCGATAATTTTTATGAGCAAAATAAATACAGAGCTTTTGCAGAAAAAGAGTGTCCTTCAATAATCTTTGCTGGCAGTCTTGCCTGGAAAGAGCTAAGCACCAGCAATCTTCAATCGCCTGCACACTGAAGGCGGTTTGATTCTCATCAACGAGCTCCATCTCGCCGATAAAACAAGGCGGGGAAAAGAAGTCGATCAATGCCACTTTCCCATTGGCTAAAGTGTCATATAATTTCGCTTTGCCTTTTACCAGAAAAAACAAATGAGTCGGCGGCTGATCCTCCTTGACGATATAGCTGTTGGCGGGAAAGAAAAATAGTTGTGTATCTAAGCTGACATCAAAGGAAAACTGTTCAAGGTAGCCGGAAGACTGAATGAACTGCTGTTTCAATTTTTCATTGTGCAACTTCTTCATTTTTCTGTCTCCTCATATGAGATTTCTCATACTTATCATAAGCAGGAACTTTATATAATGCAAATGAATCAAGGAAATAAATCTTTTAGGGAGGCTTTAAAATGGAAAAGCGGAAAATTATTTTAGATTGTGATCCAGGGCATGATGATGCGATTACGATGTTGATGGCGGCGGCACATCCGCAAATCGATTTGTTAGGAATCACAATTGTAGCAGGAAATCAGACGCTAGACAAGACGGTCGTGAACGGCTTGAATGTATGTCAGCTGTTGGGGATTGACGCGAAGGTTTATGCAGGTATGCCGAAACCATTGGTGCGGGAGCAGGTAGTGGCAGACAATGTTCATGGAGAGTCTGGTTTAGACGGTCCCGTTTTCGGTCCACTGAATTTACAGGTGGAGAAAACACATGCAGTTAAATATATTATCGATACATTGCTGGCGAGTGAGGGAGATATTACACTCGTACCAGTTGGACCGTTAACCAATATTGCCGTGGCAATGCGCATGGAACCATTGATTATTCCTAAAATCAAAGAAATCGTATTAATGGGCGGCGCTTATGGCACTGGAAATTTCACGCCGTCTGCTGAGTTTAATATTTTTGCCGATCCGGAAGCCGCTCATGTAGTTTTCAGTTCGGGGGCACCGATCGTCATGATGGGACTCGATTTGACGAATCAAACACTTTGTACGATGGATATCATTGAACGGATGGAAGCAGTCGGAAATGCTGCGGCAAAATTATTTGGCGACATCATGCGATTCACTTTGAAAAGTCAATTTGAATGTTTCGGCTTGGCTGCTGGGCCGCTTCATGATGCAACTTGTGTCGGCTATCTTATTTGTCCAGAGGCTTTTGAGACACAAGAAATGTTTGTTGAAGTCGATATTAACCGCGGACCTTGCTATGGTCGAACAGTTTGCGATGAGCTCAATGTCTTGAATAAGCAGTCGAATACCAAAGTAGGCAAAAAGATTGATGCGGAACGATTCTGGGATTTAGTGGAAGAATGTATCGGAATGTACTCAGACGTGTATGCTGCGGCAAAATAAACTGAAGACGTGGAGAAACAAACTAAGTAAACATAAAAAAGATTGTTTCTCTTTTTAAATTTTGTAAGCGGTTTAAAAAATGTTAGGAGGGAATTAGATGAAAGTCGTTGTTGTTGGGAGCATTAATTTAGATCTGGTGGTACAAGCAGATCGCTTCCCGAAAGTTGGCGAGACGTTGTTTGGATTAGATAGTCAAATGCTGCCTGGAGGAAAAGGTGCGAATCAAGCCGTTGCGGCAGCGAGATTAGGTGCTGATGTAACGATGATCGGCTGTGTCGGCAAGGATGCCTACGGTGAGATCGTGTTGAAAAATTTTCAGGAGAACCAAGTGGATACTTCCTGTATTAAACAAGTGGCAGCTCCGACAGGCGTTGCCTACATCACGATCGCGGAAAATGATAATTCAATTATTTTAGTCCAAGGAGCAAATGCCTGCGTGGATCGTTCAGTAGTAGCTGAGTATAAAACACAGATTTTAGCAGCGGATATCGTTATCACTCAATGTGAAATCCCGCTTGATACGATCAAATACTTAATTGATTTTTGTGCTAAAAATAATATTTGTTTGGTATTGAACCCTGCACCGACACCAGAAATTGCACCAGAATATCTGGCTAAAGCAACTTTTTTGACGCCAAATGAAATCGAGATCAATCAATTATTCCAGCAAGATGCACAAAGTGTTTTACAAGAATATCCCAATCAAATCATTATGACTTATGGATCAAAAGGGGTTCAGTATCATGATGGTGAAAAACTGGTTGAGGTGCCGAGTTATAAAGTTCCGGTCGTCGATACAACAGGAGCAGGCGATACCTTCAATGCTGCCTTTGCTGTTGCTTACGGACAAAATCAGGAAATTGAATCGGCGATCAAGTTTGCTAATTTGGCGGCCAGCAAGACAGTTCAAGGGTTAGGAGCGCAACCGGCGATGCCGAGAATCGCAGAGCTAACTGAAGAATAAATCTGCGAAATAAAGTAAGCGGTAACATAAAATAGGAGGGATATACAATGAAAAATACGAAACTTTTTTCTTTAGGTGTTGTTGCAATGGCGGCTTTGCTGACGTTTAGTGGTTGTGGCGGAGGAAATAAGAGCAGTGCGTCTGGTAAAGAGGATGCGGATCATAGTGTTGTGATGGTAACAGATGTCAGCGGAGTAGATGATAAATCCTTTAATCAATCGGCTTGGGAAGGTCTGCAAAAATGGGGGAAAGAACAAAAGCTTAAACGCGGCATTGGCGGATATGACTATATCCAATCGAACGAAATCGCCCAATTTGCATCGAATATCGATACAGCAGTGTCTAATGGCTTTAAGACAGTCTTTGGTATTGGCTATTTATTAGCAGACTCGATCGAAGCGGCAGCTGGACAAAATCCTGAAACGAATTTTGTGATCATTGATACCGTGATTGAAGGAAAGGAAAATGTTGTGTCGGCGACCTTCAGAGATAATGAGGTTGGTTATATCGCAGGCGTATCGGCGGCGTATACGACAAAAACTAATAAAGTAGGTTTTATTGGCGGCGAAGAAGGCAAAGTCATCGATCGTTATGAAGCGGGCTTTACCAAGGGTGTGAAAGATACCGCAAAGAAAATGAACAAGGAAATCGCTGTTGATGTGAAATACGCGGCTTCCTTTGGTGATCCGGCTAAAGGCAAAGCTTTGGCGGCAAATATTTATCAAAACGGGGCGGATATTATTTATCAAGCTGCTGGCGGTACAGGCGCGGGAGTGTTCTCGGAAGCAAAAGCTTTGAATCAGGAAAGAAATGAAGCAGATAAAGTATGGGTACTTGGTGTAGATCGTGATCAGCAAGATGAAGGCAGTTATAAATCAAAAGACGGTAAAGACAGCAACTTTTGTTTGGCTTCAACTATCAAATCGGTTGGTGTCGTCGTTCAAGATATTTCTACTCGTGCGTTGAAGGATAAATTCCCAGGCGGCAAACATTTGTCCTTTGGATTGAAGGATGGCGGGGTTGCCATGACCGATGGCTATCTGAGCGATGACGCGAAAGCCGCTGTAGAAGAGGCGAAAGAACAAATTATCACAGGTGATGTAAAGGTTCCGGAGACACCGGAAGATTAGTTTTCTGGGCGTGCCTGCTAATAATGGCAGGCACTTTTTCAAACAAGAGAGGGTGTTAAAAAATTGACGGAAGAACGTTATGTCATTGAGATGCGGGATATCACGAAAAAGTTCGGCGATTTTAAAGCGAATGACAGGATCAATCTGAAAATTCGCAAGGGTGAAATTCATGCCTTGCTGGGAGAAAACGGCGCAGGCAAATCGACCCTGATGAATGTGTTGTCAGGGCTTTTGCAGCCGACATCCGGCGATATCTATATGGATGGTCAAACGGTCAAGATCACTAGTCCTACAAGAGCCAATCAATTAGGAATCGGGATGGTGCACCAGCATTTTATGCTGGTGGATGCCTTTACGGTCACAGAAAATATTATTTTAGGCAGCGAGCTAAGTAATAAAGGGGTGCTGGATACACAAAAAGCCAAAGAAGAAATTACTCGCCTATCAAATGATTATGGCTTGCAGGTCGATCCGGATGCGTATGTTCGCGACATTTCAGTAGGGATGCAGCAGCGGGTAGAAATTTTAAAAACGTTGTACCGTGGTGCAAATATTTTGATATTTGACGAACCGACAGCCGTTTTAACCCCGCAGGAAATTGATGAGCTGATCGAAATCATGGCGACCTTAGTCAAAGAAGGCAAGTCGACAATTTTGATTACCCATAAGCTGGATGAGATCAAAAAAGTAGCTGATCGGTGTTCAGTCATTCGGCGGGGACGCTATATCGGTACTGTCGATGTAAAAAATGTCAGCTCGCAGGAGTTGGCGGATATGATGGTGGGACGCTCGGTTTCATTTAAAACGGATAAAAAATCAGCAACCATTGGTGAAGTGGTTCTTTCTATTAAAGAGCTGAGCGTGAAGGAAAGCCGCGGACTAGATGCGGTGAAAAATTTGAGTCTGGAAGTACACCGCGGTGAGGTCTTAGGCATCGCGGGAATTGACGGCAACGGCCAGTCGGAATTAATCCAAGCACTGACTGGTTTACGCAAAATCGAAAGCGGAACGATTACTATCAATGGAAAAGATGCTACAAACAGCAAGCCTAGGGAAATCACACAGATGGGTGTTGGGCATGTGCCGGAAGATCGGCATAAATATGGCTTGGTCTTACCTCTGCCATTATCTGAAAATATTGCGCTGCAATCCTATTATCATGAGCCGTTTAGTAAAAATGGGATTTTAAATTTTAATGAGATTCAACAATATGCCAATCGTTTGATTAAAGAATATGATGTGCGGACCACGAGCGAGCAAGCGCCCGCAGCTTCTTTATCTGGAGGGAATCAGCAGAAGGCGATTATTGCTCGTGAGGTTGATCGTGATCCAGAGCTTTTGATCGTAGCTCAGCCAACACGCGGACTAGATGTCGGAGCAATCGAATATATCCACAAACGCTTGGTCGAACAGCGGGATAAAAATAAAGGAGTCTTGTTAGTCAGCTTCGAACTGGATGAAATTCTAAATGTTTCTGATCGTATCGCCGTTATACATGCCGGCGAGATCGTGGGAATCGTTGATCCAAAAGAAACGTCGGAAAATGAATTGGGGCTATTGATGGCAGGCTATAGTTTGGCCGATGCACGAAAAGAGTTAGTAAAGGTTGGTGAAGCAAGTGAATGAGCGTTCAGTACAAATCAGAAATGCTTTGGTTCCGATTATCTCAGTAATTTTAGGCTTTCTACTTGGCGGCTTGCTGATGCTGGTAACGGGTTATAATCCGCTCGTGGGTTATCAAGCAATGTTCCGTTCGGCTTTCCAAAGCAGCATTTCGATCGGAGAAATTCTAGTGGGCGCCGGACCGTTGATTTTTACAGCTTTAGGTTTTTCGGTAGCGAATTCAGCGGGCTTTTTTAACGTTGGTTTATCCGGGCAGGCTTTGTGCGGCTGGGTGGCAAGTATTTGGGTCGCGTTGAGTATGCCGACAGCCCCAAAATTAGTCGTTGTACCTTTAGCAATTATCGCTGGAGCATTGGCAGGCGCATTGGCTGCTGCGATCCCAGGTCTATTACGTGCTTATTTTGGAACGAGTGAAGTTATCGTGACGATTATGATGAATTATGTACTGCTGTATACAGCTAACCATATAGTAAACAATGTCATGGCACCTGAGATCATTTCCAATAAAGGGGTCACTAAGATTGTCGGAGCAAACGGCTTATTACGGGAACCGTGGTTGACGAATCTTTTTGGCGGTTCGCGGGTCAATACAGGCTTCATTTTAGCGTTGCTCTTTTTAGGTTTAGTTTGGTTTTTAATGAAGCGGACAACTTTAGGCTTTGAGATTCGTTCAGTAGGAATCAATCCCTTTGCTTCGGAATATGCAGGCATGAGCAGTAAACGGACGATCGTGATCTCGATGCTCATTTCTGGCTTGTTAGCCGGGTTGGGGGGAGTGGTCCAAGGACTAGGAACTTTTGGTAATTATTTTGTTCAAGGATCGTCCATCAGTATTGGATTTGATGGAATGGCCGTATCTTTATTGGGAAATGGCGGTTCGCTTGGGATTCTTCTGTCAGCACTGCTGTTCAGCATATTAAAACTTGGCGGACAAGGGATGCAGTTTGCCGGCGTTCCAAGTGAACTGGCAAATAGTGTTATCCCTCTAATCATATTCTTCGTGGGAATCAATTATGTCGTTCGGGTTGCTTTGACTAAAGTTCAACTGAACAATAAGGTTGAAAAAGAAGTAGAAGAATCAGACATACAGTCACTAAAACAAGAAGGAGTTGATTTGGAATGACCATTCAATTACTAGGTTCGCTGATTTCTCAAACCTTGGTTTATTCTGCCCCCTTAATCTTAACGGCCTTAGGCGGCGTATTTTCGGAACGCAGCGGAATTGTAAATGTCGGTTTAGAAGGCATCATGGTAACGGGTGCGTTTAGTTCGGTTATATTTAATCTGAGTTTTGCGGATCAATTTGGAGCGCTGACACCTTGGCTAGGTGTTTTAGTCGGAGGGTTGACTGGTTTATTATTTTCACTTCTGCATGCTGTAGCGACAGTGAATTTTCGAGCGGATCATGTAATCAGCGGAACGGTTATGAATTTGCTGGCTCCGCCGCTAACGATATTTTTGATTAAAGTCATTTATGGGAAAGGGCAAACGGATACGATTCAAGAGCAGTTTGGTTACTTTGATTTCTCAGGATTAAGCAAGATTCCGATTATCGGAGATTTGTTTTTTAATAAAACTAGCTTACCAGCCTATTTTGCTATTGTGGTAGCGTTGGGTGCTTGGTTCATTATTTATAAGACCAAATTCGGATTGCGCCTGCGTTCGGTTGGAGAAAATCCGCAGGCCGCGGATACCTTGGGCATAAACGTATACTTAATGCGTTATGCGGGCGTATTGATTTCGGGCTTTCTTGGCGGAATGGGAGGGGCCGTGTTCGCCCAATCAATTGCAGGCCGCTTTGCAATAACTACGATTGCCGGCCAAGGATTTATTTCTTTAGCCGCGATGATCTTCGGCAAATGGAATCCGCTCGGGGCAATGGGGGCAGCTATCTTCTTTGGTTTTGCTCAAAACCTTAGTATCGCTGGAGCGAATCTGCCAGTTATTTCGCAAATCCCAGATGTTTATCTACAATCTGCCCCTTATGTATTAACGATTATTGTTTTAGTAGTCTTTTTAGGAAAAGCTACCGGTCCAAAAGCAGGGGGGATAAACTATATAAAATCAAAATGATCGAACAGTTATCTGTTATTAGACATCGAACGAGCAAAAAAGGAAGCTCACCGCTGATTGGTGAGCTTCCTTTTTATTAAGAATGATGATGTTCTTTTTTCGTTTTTAACATTCTTAGATAAAGGATGAACATTCCGATTGCAACCACAAAAGAGATCGCACCGGCGATAAAGCCTTTCGGCAGATAACTGAAAGTTACCTTGTGTTTGCCTTTTGGTACATGGATACTGATGAACGCGTTTTGGAACGCTTTGGTATCGACCTTTTTTCCATCGATTCTGGCAGTCCAGCCTTCGTCATAAGGGATCGTCGTAACCAGTGTTTGTGCTTCTTTGGCATTTACAGTCCCTTCAGCACTGCGTTTGCCAACCTTCATATCCACACCGTTTTCTTTGATCTTATCCGCAGCTAATCGATAGGCTACAGTATCCAGCGCTAGAACTTGCGGGCTTTGGAAGCTGATCGCCTTTGTTCCATAAAAGCTGGCGGTAAAGGTGACCATTGTGGCCTTTTGATAATAACCTAAGTCATAATATTGTCCGCTGATATTGATTTGCGCCTGACGCGTTTGTCCATTTGTCGTAACAGTGGCGGTCGAACTTTCTAACTCGGAAAAATCGTAAGGATAAAGACTTAAGTAGGCTTGGGTATTTGCTGGAACTTGAACCTTCCAGGTGACATCCTTTGCGACATTGCCTTGTTTTTCCGTGATCGTCGTAATATTGCCAGCGTTGGTGACGGTGGCATTTTTGGTATCTACTTGCGTTATCGGCAAGAACTGGTAGTACTGGTATTGTTCTTGCGACAAAGCATTGAATAATTGCGTTTGAGTACCAAGATTGTCATTTGGCAAAGCCTTTAATTTATCAATACTTGTTGGTGCTGTGAAGGCTAACGGCAGGGCATAGGTATTTTCGAACAGATTATACTCGCCGACCGTTTTTGTTTTAGAAAAGCCGTATTTATTCAAATCCTTTGCTTTGGCAATGTTGTATTTCATGCCTGTGAAGGCATCTGCCAGCAGCGTATTATTCTGGTAGCGAATGTTCAGGCTCGTGCCTCTTGAACGGAAGCCTAATTGATCCATATAGCCGGATGAATGACGGTTGCGGATCGAAGAAAACATGCTGACACCGCTATAGCCATAATTAAAGGCGTCATTGGATGAGACGGGATCAAGATTTTCCATTCGATAAAAATCCTCATTCTCGTTCTTCGTTTCATCGACTAACGCTTTGATCGAAGGATAAGGCTCTGTATAAAGGCTGCGAGACGCATAATTCCAATCCTTCAAAATACCGCGGACCATAAAATCGCTATTGATAAAGGCTTCTGTAGACATCAATAGTAAGAGCAGGATGCTGAGAACTTTCAATGGGACTTTATTAAAGTGATGCGCCGTGAAAACTAAAGCATAAACAGCCAAGAAGCCGATCGTGATGTAAAGCGAAATATTTTTAAGATAGTCATAGTCTTTGCCCTTCATTCCCCAGAAAATCGCAAAAACAGCGATCAGCAGCAAGAAGGCGGCGACCAGTTGCAAAATGTTCTCTCGCTCCAATTTTTCCCAGCCCCAGGCGGCTAGTGTAATCACTAAAAATGAAAGCAGATAAGCATAGCGAAACAAGAACATGTTCGGTGCATGCATTCCATGCCAGAATAAATTCATCGGCTGGATATAGAAACTTGCAATTAAGATCGCGGCAATCACACCATAAGCGAGTTTATTTTTCCAAGGAATCTTTTTACAGATAAAGAAAAATAAACATAAGGCTAATGGTAAAAGTCCGATATAAATGAATGGGATCGAACCATATTTTGTTGTATCGTAAGAGCCGATCAAATTCTTCGCGATAAAATCCCACCAGCTGGTTGCTTCCGTTTTTAAGGTGGTGATTTGTGTCAATTCTTCACCATTCGTTCGCAAATCGAGAATCGACGGCAAAATGACGATCATTGATGCAAAGCCGGCTAATAACGAGGTGGCTCCATAAGGAATGATGCTCTTTTTGTATAACTTCCAATTGGTAATCAAGCGGGCGATAAAATATAAGACCGAAAATAGACCGATCATGAAGCCCATATAAAAGCTCGTTAAAAACAACATTAAATAGGAAACAAAAAGTACGGTCGGCTTTTTCAGGTCCATCACACGATTGATGCCCCAAATGATCAAAGGCAGATAGACAAAGGCATCCAGCCACATAATAATCTCAGAATGTGCGATGGCAAAAGACATCAATGCATAGGTAACGCTTAGGGCTACACGGGACCAATCCGGCAGCTTAAAACTACCCTTGGCATAAAACCAAAACGCTAATCCTGCTGAGCCGATCTTGATCAGAGTCAAAAAATACAGAGCGTCGGGCATCAACTGATTTGGAAAGAAAATAACCAGCGGTGTAAAGAAGCCGCCAAGGTAATAGGAAACCAGCGATAAGTAGTTCAGCCCCATCGAGGCATTCCAAGTATAAAAAAGGCCTTGTTTGCCTAAAAGCATATTTCGAAAACTTGCGTGAAAATTTGAAAACTGTGAAAAGGCATCACTGGCTAAGACACTGCGGCTCGACCCCGGATAAATGCCAATCGTTAAATAGACGATCACCATGAGCAAAAACGGCAGGAAAAAACTGGCCAACAAATACCAACGGTTTTCTTTAAGATACTTTTTCATATAAAAATCACCAAACTTCTTTCAACAGACTATCCAAATTTTACCATAGAAGAGCTGAAATATTGTGAAGGAGGCGTGAAAACAGCCCGAAATTTTGAACATTTTAGGAGGGATTTAAGGAAATAATAGTGCGGTTAACGCTTAGGCAGCGCCAACGTTAAAAGAGGGCAATAAAAAAAGTCCTCCAGCTGAAGGACTTTGAATGGATAATATTAAACGCGCTCAATTTTTCCAGATTTCAAAGCACGAGTTGAGACCCAAACTTTTTTAGGTTTTCCGTCAACTAATACGCGAACTTTTTGTAAATTAGGTTTTACAGTACGTTTAGTAGCGTTCATAGCGTGAGAACGGTTATTTGCACTTCTTGTTTTACGACCAGTAAAATAGCAAACTTTTGCCATGTGTTGTTTCCTCCTTTAGCCTTGATATTGGAGCGCTTCTTTGGCTCATACTAAAATAAAATAGCATATATTCGCAAGTTTAGCAAGTGAATTTTTTTAGAAAGATTGACATTTAAGGGATTTGCAGGTAAATTATACTCTGTTAGCGTAAAAATTTTTTAGCAAAAGTTTTGATGCAAGAAAGTTGGCAGAATATTGCGGCAAGCAGGGAGCGCCCTATCAGCAAATCGCAATGGAACTTTCTTTTATTTGTCATAGGGCTATGATAAACTATTATAGTAGAAAAAATGGGCAAGTATGCCTATTTAAGGAGGCTAACAACTATGGCTGTGAAAATTAATACACAGACTGGTATGATCGAAATTTCAAACGACGTCATCGCGACGGTTGTCGGCGGTGCAGTTACTGACGTGTTTGGTATCGTCGGTATGGCTAGTAAAAATCAAATCAAAGACAATATCACAGAGATTTTAAGAAAAGAAAATTATTCACGCGGCGTCGTTGTACGTCAAGAAGAGAACGGAATCGCGGTTGACGTGTATACGATCGTCAGCTACGGCACGAAAATCTCAGAAGTATCGCGCAATGTCCAAGAAAAAGTGAAATACAATTTGGAAACGATGCTTGGGGTTACAGCCAATTCGGTGAATGTCTATGTTCAAGGTGTACGTGTTCTGCCTGACTAAAGGCAGCGTTCTTAAGGAGGACTAAGTAAGTGAAGGTAACAGAGATCAGCGCGAGTCAATTCCAAGAAATGGTAGAGGCTGGCGCTAAACGTCTGCAAGTCAATGCAGAATATGTCAATTCATTAAATGTATTTCCAGTGCCGGATGGCGATACTGGGACCAATATGAATCTATCTATGACCAGCGGCGCGACTGCTGTTGTTAATTCAGCTTCTGAAAAAGTCGGAGAATTAGCAAATGTTTTAGCGAAAGGATTGTTGATGGGCGCACGAGGAAACTCCGGCGTTATTCTGTCACAATTATTCCGCGGTTTTTCTAAAGCAATTTTAGATGTGGATACATTAAATGCAGAAGATTTAGCAAAAGCGTTAGTTCACGGTGTAGAAACAGCTTATAAAGCAGTGATGAAACCCGTAGAAGGAACGATTTTAACAGTGGCACGCGAATCAGCAAAAGCTGGTGAACGCAAAGCGAAACAAACGGATGATGTGATTGAAGTAATGTCAGCCGTTGTTAAATCCGGAAAAAAAGCATTGGATAAAACTCCAGATATGCTGCCAGTCTTAAAAGAGGTCGGCGTAGTCGATAGCGGCGGTCAAGGCTTATTGTTCATTTACGAAGGTTTTTTAAGTGCGTTAAATGGCGAATTTCAGGCAGATGACACCTATGAACCAAGTCCAGCTGAAATGGATGAAATGGTTAATGCCGAACATCACCGCAGCGTTCAAGGTCAATTGGCGACAGCAGATATCAAGTTCGGTTATTGTACTGAAATCATGGTTCGTCTAGGCGAAGGACCAACGGTTGACAGTAATTTTGACTATGATACATTCCGCAACTACTTGGACGGCATTGGCGACTCGCTATTAGTTGTTAATGATGATGAAATCGTTAAAGTGCATGTTCATACAGAACATCCGGGTGAAGTAATGAATTATGGACAAAAATTTGGTGCTTTGATCAAGGTCAAAGTGGATAATATGCGTCTGCAACATGAAAACATCTTGGAGCATGATGAAGAAGTTGCTGAGTTTGAGGCGGCACCAGCAGAGCGTGTACCTTATGCGGTAATCGCAATTGCAGCTGGCGAAGGCGTGCAAGAATTATTCAAGAGTCTGGGCGTATCATACGTAATCAGCGGCGGCCAAACTATGAATCCAAGTACGGAAGACATTTTGAAAGCAATCAAAGAAGTTAATGCTGATCAAGTCATTGTCTTGCCGAACAACAAAAATATCTTTATGGCTGCTGATCAAGCGGCAGAAGTAGCGGACATACCTGTCGCAGTTGTACCAAGTAAAACTGTTTCTCAAGGAATGACCGCAATGTTGGCCTTCAATGGTGAGCAAAGCCTAGAAGATAATAAAACGACGATGACTGAAATGCTTGATTCTGTAGTCAGCGGTCAAATCACTAATGCGATTCGCGATACGGCGATCGATGGTGTTGAGATTCATGAGGGCGACTACTTAGGAATGATCGACGGCAAAATCGTTCTTTCTGAAGCGGACAAATATCAAGCAACCTTAGATACTTTAAATAAAATGATCAGTGAGGATATCGAAATCATCACAATCATCGTAGGTGTTGAAGGTACACAAGCAGAGGCTGAAAAATTAAGTGAGACAATTGAAGCAAGCTATCCGGATTTAGAAGTTGAGATCCACGAAGGAAAACAACCAGTTTATCCATACTTGCTTTCAGCAGAATAAATAAGTAAAAAGTCGGAGGGAGTGAGCCAAGAATATCTGGCTCACTCCCTGTTTTTGTTAGTGTTATAAAAGCCTGTGTGTGACGAGAATTATTTTTTATGATTTTGGAAAAATGATTCACTCTATAACGAATAGCTGAAATATAAAGTTGAAAGGAGGTTGTTTATGATGATTCAAGAATCTGTATCAGTACTGCCCGGTGTAGGACCGAAACGTGTCCAAACACTATCTGAATTAGGTATCGTAACCATCGAAGACCTGCTAAGTTACTATCCCTTTCGTTATGAAGACATTCAAGAAAAAAATCTATTAGAGATCAATGATCAAGAAAAAGTTACATTAAAAGGTGTGATTGTCTCGGCACCGGTGGTCAGTCGATTCGGCTATAAAAAAAGCCGGCTGCAGTTTCGAATGATGCAGGATCACGCGGTCTTCATGGTTTCCTTTTTCAATCAACCTTATTTAAAAGATAAAGTCGAAGTCGGCGAAGAATTGGCCGTATATGGAAAGTGGGATGCCAAACGCAAGTCGTTGACTGGGATGAAAATCTTAGGCGGTAAGCAAACGGAAGAATATGCACCAATCTATCATGTGACGAAAGCGATCCGTCAAAGTACACTGATTGATTTGATCAAAGTCGCGTTTGAAAAATTTGGTGATCAGGTGACAGAAAACTTGCCTGATTATCTGTTGGAAAAATATCGGCTAATGCCAAGAAAGCAAGCAATGCGGGCGATGCATTTCCCGAAAAATCCAACAGAGAGCCAGCAAGCGAAGCGACGAGTCGTTTTTGAAGAATTTTTCTTATTCCAAATGCGGATGCAGGGCTTGAAGAAAAGTGAACGCAGTGAAAAAAATGGCATCGCAATTCGGTATGATGTGAAACGCTTGAAACAATTCACTCAAAAGCTGCCTTTCGAATTAACTGATGCACAAAAACGAGTTACCAATGAAATTTGCTACGATCTGCGCAGCAAAAAGCATATGCAGCGTTTGCTGCAGGGGGACGTTGGTAGCGGAAAGACCGTTGTTGCGGCAATTGCTCTGTATGCGACAATGACAGCAGGGTTTCAGGGAGCTTTAATGGTCCCTACAGAAATTTTGGCGCAGCAGCATTTAGAGAGCTTGAATCAATTGTTTGATCCGCTGGAGCTGACAACAGCATTATTAACGGGTTCAACCAAAACAAAGGAACGGCGAGCGATTCTAGCAGGGCTACAAAACGGTGAGATTGATGTGGTGATCGGGACCCATGCCTTGATCCAAGACGATGTACAATTTGCAAACCTTGGTTTGGTCATCACAGATGAGCAACATCGTTTCGGTGTGAATCAACGAAGGGTCTTACGTGAAAAAGGTCTGCATCCTGATGTTCTCTTTATGACGGCGACACCGATTCCGCGGACATTAGCGATCACAGCATATGGCGAGATGGATGTCTCTGTCATCGATCAAATGCCGGCTGGCCGGATTCCGGTCAAGACCAGTTGGATCAAACCCAAACAATTGGAGCATACGTTGGATTGGGCCAAACAAGAGTTGCAGGCTGGACATCAATTGTATGTGATTTGTCCCTTGATCGAGGAATCTGAAGCGCTAGACGTAAAGAATGCAACAGAAATTTATGAGCACTTGCAAGAATACTATGCACCAACCTATCAAGTTAGCCTCTTGCATGGAAAAATGAAGAATGCTGAAAAAGATAGGATCATGGAAGAATTCAAAGAGAATCAAAGTCAGGTTTTAGTTTCTACTACAGTCATTGAAGTCGGAGTCAATGTTCCAAATGCAACGGTGATGTTCATTATGGATGCGGATCGCTTTGGTTTAGCTCAGCTCCATCAATTACGTGGGCGAGTTGGCCGCGGCTCGGATGCTTCTTATTGCATCTTAGTTGCCAGCCCGAAAAATGAAATGGGTAAAGAGCGTATGAAGATCATGACTGAAACAAATAATGGTTTTGTTTTGAGTGAAAAGGATTTAGAATTACGTGGTCCGGGTGAAGTCTTTGGTTTCCGTCAATCCGGTTTGCCGCAATTTTTAATTGCCGATCTGGTGAATGATGCAAATGTTTTGGAAGTAGCTAGAGACGAGGCAAATCAGATTTGGCAAATCGATAATTGGCGCGAGCAGCCGGCCTTTGCACCATTAGCAGAGACCTTGAAACCAACTGAAACTGGCGAAACATATTTTGATTAGGTGTGCTATACTGTAGAAAATTTAAAAATACTAGTTGTCCGTCTAGCTTTACTATATAGATAGAAAACGTAGCTGGATGGGATATGGTTTAAGAAAACAATTCATTAAGAGATAAAAGGAGAGACAGTTCTCATGAAAATTGCTGTAGACGCAATGGGTGGCGATTTCGCACCAAAGGCTATCGTGGAAG
Organism: Enterococcus sp. 3H8_DIV0648; assembly: GCF_002140655.1. Taxonomy (NCBI): domain Bacteria; kingdom Bacillati; phylum Bacillota; class Bacilli; order Lactobacillales; family Enterococcaceae; genus Enterococcus; species Enterococcus sp. 3H8_DIV0648. The sequence goes on from NZ_NGLG01000001.1 coordinate 3,098,248, forward strand.
GTGTAATGCTAGCTCAAAAAAATCATCCAGATATCGAGTTTCAATTATATGGAAAAGAAGACGCGATCCGTCAATACATCACAAACGAAAAAAATATTACGATCATTCATACAGATGAAAAAATCAATAGTGATGATGAACCGGTCAAAGCGATTCGCCGCAAGAAAAATGCTTCGATGGTTTTGGCTGCTCAAGCGGTCAAAGAAGGTAAGGCAGATGCCATCTTTTCAGCTGGGAATACGGGAGCGTTATTAGCTGCTGGTTTATTTGTAGTTGGAAGAATCAAAGGAATCGAACGCCCTGGTTTGATGTCGACGCTGCCGGTTTTAACTAGCAACAGCGGTTTTGATATGTTGGATTTAGGTGCGAATGCGGAAAATAAGGCCGAGCATATTCATCAATATGCGATTCTAGGATCATTTTATGGCAAGCATGTGCGGGGCATAGAAAAACCACGCGTGGGTCTTTTGAATAATGGTACGGAAGAAACAAAAGGCAGTGAACTGACAAAAGAGGCCTATAAATTATTACAGGCTGAAGAAAGCATCAATTTTATTGGAAATGTGGAAGCTAGAGAACTTTTGAACGGCGCTGCTGATGTTGTCGTCACTGATGGCTTTACAGGAAATGCCGTTTTAAAAACGATTGAAGGAACAGCTATGGGCTTGATGAGTCTGATCAAGGGCAGCATCAACGAAGCAGGTGTCAAAGGTAAATTTGGCGCTTTGATGTTAAAAGATACATTATATGGCTTAAAAGATAAATTGGACTATTCTTCTCACGGGGGTGCGGTATTATTTGGACTTAAAGCCCCTGTAATCAAAACCCATGGTTCTACCGGTCCTGAAGCAGTAGCGAATACAATCGATCAAATTCATACGATGCTGGATACGGATGTTGTTGGACAATTGGTCCAGTTTTTCGAAACCCCTAAAGGTGAATAAGACCACGGCAATTTAGCGAAAAAGGTAGACAAAGCAATCAAACATCAGTAAAATGAACTGTGACCTTCTGGTAAAACATAGACGAATATTAGTTGATCAAGTGGAGGTGAATGTTGTTGACTCGTGAAGAAGTATTTAGCAAAGTTGCTGAAATAATTTCAAATCATTTTGAAATTGATAAAGACAAAGTGACTCTTGAATTGAGTATCAAAGACGACTTAAATGCAGACTCAATCAGTATTATGGAATTTGTTTTAGAATTGGAAGATGAATTCGGAACAGAAATTTCTGATGAAGACGCTGAAAAAATTGAAACAGTTGGAGCTGCAGTTGATTACATTATGGAAAACAACCAAGCTTAACAAAATGGTGCACCGGCATTTGCTGGTGCACTTTTTTATTGAATCAAATTTAAGAAGCGTTTATCCCAAATATTTTCATAAAAGGCGATAGTGTCCGCCGCCGAAAGAAAATCATTGTCATAAGTTGTCGAAGCGTTTTTCAGCATCGACAATCGATAACCTAAGCCATGGGCAAATTTTATCGTTGTATCAATACAATATTGAGTTTGAGCACCGCAAATTTCTAGGCTGGTGATGTGATGTTGCTGCAAGACTTTTTGTAAATCAGTATGATAAAAAGAATTAGCATGTGTTTTTTGAATAATAGTATCGAGCTTCTTGCGATCTAATTCTTCTATGATTTCCCAAGCAGTTGTCTGTGGAATCAGTTCATCATCACAGTGTTGAATAAAAATAATTGGTTTACTCTGCTCACGATAAAGTTGAATGCGCTGATTAATAAGTGTAATTAGTTCAGCAAAATGATCGATCCTCTTATCCTCAAAACACACACCCTTTTGTAAATCAATAATCAGCAGTGCATCAGGAAGTTCCTCCATTAAAGTTTCCTCCGTTCATTTTTTCTACTTTAGCATTTTTTTGAGTAAGAAGAAAAAGTTCGATCATTTTTTGAAAATTTCTTACTATCACGACTTCTGATTTAAAATTTGTGGAAAAAACAGTATAATAGAGCGTGATGGAAATCTCAAAAAAAGGAATGAGCCCATGGATACACAGTTGATCAACGAATTAAAAGAAAACTACGGCATCGTCTTTCACGATGTTAACTTATTAGAACAGGCGTTTACCCACTCATCATATGTGAATGAACACCGTAACATGAATATTTCAGATAATGAACGGTTAGAATTTTTAGGGGACGCTGTCTTAGAAATTCAAGTATCGGACTATTTGTATCATCATTATCCAAACCTGCCAGAAGGACGCTTGACGCGTTTGCGCTCAGCGATTGTACGAGAAGAAAGTTTGTCAAAATTTGCAAAGGAATGTCATTTTGATCACTATATAATGTTAGGCAAGGGCGAAGAAAATTCCGGCGGACGTGATCGTGCAGCGTTGCTTTGCGACTTATTTGAAGCTTTTTTAGGAGCTCTATATTTAGATCAAGGTTATGATGTCGCGTTGCTCTTTATCCAAACAGTCGTTTTTCCGAAGATCGAAGCAGGTGTTTTCACACGTGAGATGGATCATAAGACCCGCTTGCAAGAAGTTTTGCAAAAAAGCGGAGATGTCTCAATCGATTATCGCTTAGTCAATGAAGAAGGACCGGCACATGAACGGATTTTTACGATTGACGTTTATGCCGATAATCAATTGATAGGTACAGGGCAAGGAAAATCCAAAAAATTAGCAGAACAGGATGCAGCGGAAAAAGCCTTAATAAAAATTTCTGCAAAATAAGCTGCTTTTCCTAAATGTCGAGAAATAATGAGAGTTATAGAGTTAAAACTATTTTTGTAAGTATTGACTATGCCTAGCTTAGCGAACAATTGTGTTCTGAAATGCACAGCAATCAGGATTGCTGTGCAAGTTCGTCTAGCTTTTTTTTATGAAATTTTAGGAGGAACATTTTGTATTTAAAACGAATTGAAATCGCTGGCTTTAAATCCTTTGCCGATCGAACTAAAATTGAATTTGAACAAGGCGTGACAGCGGTTATTGGTCCCAACGGCAGCGGCAAAAGCAATATCACCGAAGCAATTCGCTGGGTTCTAGGGGAGCAGTCTGCGAAAAGTTTGCGCGGTGGTAAGATGCCAGATATTATTTTTGCTGGTTCGGACTCACGGAAGCAGTTGAATATCGCGGAAGTAACAGTGGTATTAGACAACACTGATAATTATTTACCATTAGGCTTTAGTGAAGTCAGTGTGACGAGACGCTATCGCCGAACAGGAGAGAGTGACTTTTTCATTAACAAAAAAGCTTGTCGATTGAAGGATATCCAAGATCTATTCATGGATTCTGGTTTAGGCAAAGAATCTTTCTCGATTATTTCTCAAGGGAAAGTCGAGGCGATTTTTGCCAGCAAACCGGAAGATCGACGAGGGATTTTTGAAGAAGCCGCGGGTGTTTTGAAATATAAGCAGCGCAAGCGCAAGGCGGAACAGAAACTTTTCGAGACAGAGGATAATCTTAGTCGGGTTCAAGATATTATTTATGAATTAGAAGATCAGCTGACTCCTTTAGCTGCTCAAAGCGAAGCGGCCAAGGAGTTTTTGGCGCTCAAAAAAGAATTAACGGTAACCGATGTCAGTTTAACTGTGGCTAAAATCAAGCAAACTCGGGATTCTTGGCAATCAGCGAAGACCGATTTTGATGAATTGTCCAAAACAGTTGAAGAAAAAGGCCGCTTTATTCAAGAAACAGAAATGCAATTAGGCGTGCTGCGCGAAAAACGCGGGTCGTTGGATGAGCAGTTGGAAACGGGTCAGCAGCAATTATTGCATTTATCAGAAGCGTTGAAGCAGGCGGAAGGTCAGAAGGAATTATTGAGTGAACGCTCAAAAAATACTCAAAAGACCAGTGCGGAATATCAAACAACATTGACTGATCAGCGTAAGAAAAGGGATGAAGCTCAATTAAACTTGAAGGACGTCCAAACACAACAGGCTGATAAACAAGCTGAAAAAATTGCATTGGAAGAAAAGATCCAACAATTAACAGCGGAATCAGAGAAATATAAGAAGTCGCCAAAAGAACTGTTGGAAGATCTGCGCGGCACTTACGTTGAACTGATGCAAGAAGCAGCGAATGTCAGCAACGAGCTGAAATACTTAGAACGCCAATACACACAAGAAACGGCTAAAAACCAGCAAAGTATGACACGTTTTGAAGCTTTGCGCGAGCAGCTAGAAGATTTGACGGCACAACAAACAGCGGCTAAAACCAAGAGCCAAAGCTTAGAAGTACAGCTGACAGAAGAACAAGAAGACTATCGCCGCTTAGCAGCAGAAAAAAATGCTGCGCAACAGCAATTGCAAAAAGAACAGCAGCTGATGTACGACTTGATGAATCAGGTTCAGCAAGCTCGGGCGCGACAAAAAAGTCTTCAAGATATTCAAGAGAATTACAGCGGCTTCTATCAAGGGGTCCGCAGCGTCTTACAACACAAAGACCAATTGAGCGGAATCGTTGGTGCAGTAGCAGAGCTTATTCAAGTGCCGAAGGAATACACGCTGGCGATTGAGACTGCTTTAGGAGCGGCGGCTCAGCATATTATTGTAGAAAATGAAAAAGACGCACGGCAAGGAATTACTTTCCTGAAAAAGCAACGCAGCGGCCGTGGCACTTTCCTGCCTTTAACGACGATCAAGCCGCGTAGTTTAGGTGCTCATCAGTATCAGGCAATCAAAGACGAGGAAGGCTTTTTGGGAGTTGCCAGTGAATTAGTGGCATTTCAAGAAAATGTTGCTCCGGTTATGCAGAATCTATTAGGGGCAATCGTGATCGCTAAAGATATAAACAGTGCCAATCAGCTTGCCCGCCTATTACGATATCAAGTTCGTGTAGTTTCTTTAGATGGCGATGTCATGAACGCCGGTGGTTCAATGACTGGTGGTGCCATGAAGCAAGGAAATCGCGGGAATTTATTTAACCAAGGACATGAACTAGCCGAGTGGACCAAACGTTACGAAGAGATCAATCAGGCATTGCAGGCAAAGGAAAAGTTTGTCCGTGAGCTGCAAACGAAAGTGGCAGAACAAACGGAGACGCTGGAAACCTTGCGTACACAAGGTGAGCAGACACGCCTAGCATATCAAGAAGCACAAAGCGGTGAAGAACGTGTCAGCACGGAGTTAACCCGTTTGCAAAAAGAACAAACGTTGTTCTCTTATGAAGCAAAGGAACTAGAGAGCTTTTTAAAAGATTATCAAACACAAAAGGATACATTAGAATTTCAGCAGGTCGAATTAAAGACACAACAAGAGAAAATCAATCAAGAGATTCAACAGCTGAATGAAGAAAGTGATCAGCTGGAAGAAAAGCGTGCTAGTATCAGTGCTGAACTCAGTCGATTACAAGCGGATTATGCTGTATTAGATGAACGCCTGCTGTATTTGGAACGACAAGCATTGAGCTTTGAAGAGCAAATCAATGAGCTAACTCGTCAGATTACGAGTTTGGAGAATCAAATATTAGCACTTTCTAGCGATTCATCAGACCATGAAGAATCGGAAGAGAGTCTAAATCAACGGTTGTCAGAATTAGCTACTGCGCGTGAACACTTACAAGAGCAATTAAACGTATGGAAAGAAACGCGGCAAAGCTTGCAAAAGCAAGTTGATCAATCAGATAGTGCTTTGACCGAAGCCAATCGCGAGCAAAAACAATTATTAGCACGACAATCGCAAGCAGATGTTCAAAAAAATCGTTATGAGTTAAAATTGGACAATGCCTTGACTTACTTGCAAGAGGAATACAGCTTGACCTTTGAAGGGGCCGAAGCGCAGGCAGACCCCGATATTGATCAGCAGTCTGCACAAAACGAAGTAAGCCGTTTGAAACAGGCAATTGAAAAGTTAGGGCCAGTGAATCTAAATGCAATCGAGCAATATCAGCAAGTCGAAGAACGCTACGACTTTCTTACTACGCAGCGAGATGACTTGTTGTCGGCTAAGGATCAGTTGTTTGAAACGATGGATGAGATGGATGATGAAGTCAAAACTCGTTTCTATACAACTTTCGAAGCGATTCGAGAAAAATTCAATGTTGTCTTTCCCAATATGTTTGGCGGCGGTAGAGCAGAATTGGTATTGACGAATCCTGATGATTTATTAAATACAGGGATCGAGATCGAAGCACAGCCGCCAGGGAAAAAATTGCAAAGTTTGTCCCTGCTTTCTGGTGGAGAACGCGCATTAACAGCGATCGCCTTATTGTTCTCGATTATCCAAGTCCGTCCAGTACCTTTCTGCGTCTTAGATGAAGTTGAAGCTGCGCTGGATGAGGCAAATGTTTCACGTTTTGGTCGTTATTTAAGTGCTTTCCAAGATGATACGCAATTTATTGTAGTTACTCACCGTAAAGGTACGATGGAAGCAGCAGATGTTCTCTATGGTGTAACGATGCAAGAATCTGGCGTGTCAAAAATTATTTCAGTCCGTCTTGAAGAAGTAAAAGAAGACGGAAAATTTCAAGTGAAGGAAGGGAAACCTCTGTAATGATAAAATTAGTGGCAATTGATTTAGACGGCACACTGCTGACAGATGCCAAAACGATTTCCGATACTAATAAAAAAATACTGGCGGAAGCAAAGGCACGAGGAGTCAAAATCGTGATCTGCACAGGGCGCCCTTTGATTGCGATCAAAGATTATTTAGCTGAGCTGAATTTGCTGGATGCGGATGATTATTCGATCACCTTCAATGGCGGCTTGATTCAAACAAATACGGGCGAAATTTTAGGTAAAACAGCGATGGAGCTGGAAGAGGTCAAGCATATCCATCAGTTATTAGCAAAACTTGACTTGCCGATGGACGTTTTATCAGATGCGTTATGTTTCCAATTTGAAACAGCAGCAGAGCATCCTTCCATCTATCCAACGATGAATAAAGCATTGACCTATGTTCCGAAAACCTTGGAAGCATTGAAAGAAGATACATTATACAATAAAGTAGTTGCAGCCATTGATGCAGATTATTTGGATCAGAAGATTCCGTTGATTCCTGCTGAAGAATATGATCGATTTGAGATTTTCAAGACTCGGCCAAATCTATTGGAGTTTATGCCGAAGGGTGTGACAAAAGCCTTTGGACTTTCGGTTTTAGGGGAACATCTTGGGATTACTGCCAATGAAATGATGGCGCTGGGCGATGAAGCCAATGATTTATCAATGATCAATTATGCTGGAATGGGTGTAGCAATGGAAAATGCTACTGACGGCGTTAAATCGGCTGCCAATTTTGTGACCAGAACCAATCAGGCCGATGGTGTTGCACATGCTATCCAAAAATTTGTATTCGATGATTTGAATGATTAAAACTGAAATAAGGGGGGATTTTAAATGGGATTATTTGACCGCATAAAAAAGGCCTTTACCGGTGAACAAAACGAAGAAGCTGAAAAACAAGAAGAAATCGTTGAAGATAAAGACCTTTCTGCTGCTGATACAGACACAGAAGATCCAACGGAAACACCAGTTAGTGAAGACACAGCTGACGAAGCGGATGAAAAAAGCGCTGAAGTGAATGAAGAATCGCTTGAGCAAACTGCTGAGACATTAGATAGTCCGGCAGAAGAAGTACCCGCACATGAAACAGACGAACCGTCTGAGGACTTGGCAGAAACACCAGTTGAACAGGTAGAAGTCAATGACGAACCGCTAGAAAACGAAGTTGTTGAAACGCCGACAGAAGTTGAACCGGAGCCGGAAATCCTTGAGCCAGCAGAAGAAGCTGCAGAAGCGGAAGAAACGGTTCAGGAAAAATATGACAAGGGTCTCGAAAAGACGCGTAAATCCTTTGGCGAACGGATGAATGAATTATTTGCTCGTTTCCGTCGAGTGGATGAAGATTTCTTTGAGGATCTGGAAGAAACATTAATCGGAGCCGATGTCGGTTTTGATACTGCAATCAAATTGACGGAGTCTTTGCGCCAAGAAGTCAAACTGAAAAATGTGAAGAAACCGGCTCAGATTCAAAACGTTATCATTGAAAAGCTGGTAGAAATTTATGAAGCAGAAGGCATTAATGAAAATAATAAGATCAATCTGCAAACTGACGGATTGAGTGTGATTTTATTTGTTGGTGTTAATGGAACCGGGAAAACTACCAGCATTGGGAAATTAGCCAATCAATATAAAAACGAAGGCAAAAAAGTTTTGCTAGCTGCTGCCGATACTTTCCGAGCGGGGGCAATCGATCAGCTAGTGGTTTGGGGGCAACGCTCTGGCGTGGAAGTTGTTCGCGGCAATGCAGGCGGTGATCCGGCGGCCGTAGTTTTCGATGCGGTGGATAAAGCTAAAAAGGAAAACTATGATATCTTGCTGATTGATACGGCAGGACGCTTGCAAAATAAAGTTAACTTGATGAATGAGCTGGAAAAAATCAAACGGGTCATCCAACGCGAGTTTCCAACTGCACCGCATGAAGTGTTGTTAGTTGTTGATGCAACAACGGGACAAAATGCTTTAGTACAAGCGCGTCAGTTTAAGGAAACGACGGACGTCACAGGCCTAGTCTTAACTAAGCTAGATGGTACCGCAAAAGGCGGGATCGTGCTGGCGATTCGCAATGAGCTGCACCTGCCAGTAAAACTTGTTGGTTTAGGTGAAGGGCTCAATGACCTTGAAGCGTTTGATCCAAATGATTTCGCAGTAGGATTATTCAAAGGTTTATTGCAGGAAGAGTAAAAGAGACTAATCTAAAAGTCCTTTAAGCAATTGAGCAGAAAAAGAAAGCCGAACGACTTTGTAACTATCAATAATGGTAGTATAAAGTCGTTCGGCTATTTAATGTTTTTTGTAAAAATGAATAAAAAAATATGGACTTGCTCAGTCATTTTACTTATCAGTCTCTTTGTGTATTTTGAAAATAAGGCGGAACGTGCAGGCTGACATTGTTTTGCCGAGCATTGGCATCCATTATTCGGTGAACCTCGTCGCAATGAAATTGGTGTTGGCGATGCGGACGCAGCATTACCAGCTCTTTTTCAGTTTCTTGATATAAATGAGCTGTGTCGTTCTTTATTGAATGATTTTTTTCCTGCATAGGCGAGGCCTCCATTCTTTTTTTAAGTGATCTAAAGTTACATTTAGATTAAAAATGTTGTTATCATTATTTAATCATATTATCA
>NZ_NGLG01000001.1:3107447-3166554 GCF_002140655.1 Enterococcus sp. 3H8_DIV0648
TGTTGTTATCATTATTTAATCATATTATCATTAAAAACGCTATTCCTTTTTTAAGCATTTCCGTTCTGTTTCTGGTTGTTCTTCTATATAATGTAGCTGGGAGGGCTATGGACAAATGAATACAAAAAAAATGATGGCACAAGAAAAGGTTAAACCTTTTTTGTTGCAAGCACGTTATGGGATCGAAAAAGAAAGTCAACGAGTTACACTAGATGGTGATCTCGTTCAGACCGACCACCCGGCTCTTGTGGGGAATCGGAATTTTCATCCTTATATCCAAACAGATTTTTCTGAAACACAATTAGAATTGATCACCCCAGTCACTGAATCAGTCGATGAAGTGTTGGCCTATTTAGAGGCGATCCATGATGTCGCACAACGAAGTATGTCAAAAGATGAAATGATGTGGCCGTTCTCCATGCCGCCGCTGCTTCCTGAAAAAGAGGAAGATATTCAGATCGCGAAGCTGGAACGTCATGCGGATGTTTTGTATCGGCGTTATTTGGCACGGGAGTATGGCAAACGAAAACAAATGGTCAGTGGCATCCATTTTAATTTTGAATATGGCTTAGACTTAGTCAAACAATTGTTTATGGCACAAACGGAAGAAACTTCTATGGAAGACTTCAAGACCCGTTTATACATGAAAATTGCGCGCAACTTTTTACGTTATCGCTGGTTGTTAACGTATTTATTCGGTGCTAGCCCGTTAAGTGAGGACCGTTACTTTGATAGCGAAGATCGTCCAAATGAACCAGTCCGGAGTATTCGTACTAGTCATTACGGATATGTAAATAAACCTGATGTCCAAGTGTCTTACGAAACCCTGACTCGCTACAGTGAGGATTTAGCTGAAAACGTGGCGCAAGGCAGATTATCAGAAGAAAAGGAATTTTATGCGCCGATTCGGATGCGCGGCGGGAAAAAGGTCGCAGATCTTTTCCACACCGGAATCCGTTATGTAGAATTGCGAAATATTGACCTGAATCCTTTTGACCGTGTTGGTATTGATGCAGAAGAAATCGAGTTTATTCATTTATTCATGCTTTATTTGTTATGGACGGACGAAAAATTATCAGCTGATGAATGGGTAGCAGAAGGAAATCGCATTAGTGATGAGGTTTCGTTAGAGCATCCAGCTAAACCAACGGCTCATTTAGCAGAAGGACAAGCGATTTTTGCAGAAATGCTGCAAATGGTTGATGATTTAGAACTAGACGGTGCTGACCTGCTTAAAAAATATCAAGGTTGGCTGGAACATCCAGAAGAAACTTTAGCGGCTAGAATCTTAGCTTTAGATGAAGCAGAAGGACAAGCCGCAGTAGCAACAAAACTGGGGCGGAAGTTTTACGACCAAGCTTGGGCTTATCCCTATCGATTGGCTGGCTTCCAAGAGATGGAGCTGTCTACGCAAAATCTCTTATTTGATGCGATTCAAAAAGGGATCGAGACCGAAGTCTTGGATCGTCAGGATCAGTTCGTGAAGCTGCAGCATAACGACCATCAAGAATTAGTGAAGAATGGGAATATGACCAGCAAAGATACGTATATTGCGCCCTTATTGATGGCCAATAAAACAGTGACTAAAATCGTGTTGGCTCGAGCAGGATTCCGTGTACCAGACGGCGAAACGTTTGGAACGATGGAGGAAGCCAAAAAGGCTTATCCGCGATTTGCCCAAAAAGCTTTTGTAATCAAGCCGAAATCGACGAATTACGGTTTGGGTATCACGATCTTTAAAGGGGAGACATCAATAACTGATTTCAATGCAGGTTTGGCAATAGCCTTTGCAGAAGATGATGAGGTTATTATTGAAGAGTTTTTACCGGGGACGGAATATCGCTTTTTCGTCATCGACCATCAAGTCAAGGCGGTCTTGTTGCGAACACCGGCCAATGTTATAGGTGATGGCGAACGATCGATTGAAGAATTGGTAGCCGAAAAGAATGCGAATCCTTTACGGGGAACGAATCATCGCTCACCGCTGGAGAAGATCCAGTTAGGTGATTTAGAGCAATTGATGTTAAAAGAACAAGGCTTGCGAATCGATAGTGTTCCTGAAAAGGGCCAGCAAGTCTTTCTGCGAGAAAATTCTAATGTTTCGACGGGCGGAGATTCTATTGATGTCACAGAGGAAATCCACGAAAGCTATAAGCAATTAGCGATCGATGCAGTCGAAGTATTAGGAGCCAGCATCAGCGGCATTGATTTGATCATCCCAGATAAAGATAAAGCTTATGAAACACATGAGGACTATGGGATCATCGAAGCAAACTTCAATCCAATGATGCATATGCATATCTATCCTTATATTGGTAAGAGCCGCCGCTTGACTCTGGATGTGCTGCGTTTCTTATATCCTGAAATGAATATCTAAAAAAACGACCCGCGCAAATTAGGAGGCTGCTGAAAAAGTCTCCCAATTAGCGTGGGTCATTTTTTATAATAGTCTTGAATAAATGTATCGATTTCCAAGAGTGAGTCGGAAAACAAAACCAGCTGACGATCTTCATGAGATAAAAAATTTTGCTCCACCATCTGATCAAAAAATGTTTGTAACGGAGCATAATAATTGTTTACATCAAAGAAGATACAGGGAGTATTATTTTGTCCGACACGTGCCCATGAATAAGCCTCACTGATTTCTTCTAATGTTCCAATCCCGCCGGGTAAGGCCAAGCAGACATCTGCGTGCTGCATCATGGCTTTTTTGCGTTCATCCAAATCATTCACAGTGATCAGATGAGTCAAGCCAGTATGGATGCGCTCGCGATCTTGTAAAAATTTAGGCATGATTCCAGTCACTGTACCGCCTTTATCCAAGACACTGTTTGCAACTGCGCCCATCAAGCCAAGCTTGCTGCCGCCATAGACGAGCTCGTGGTTATTCTCGACGATCCAATCACCTAATTTTTTTGCGGCTTCTTGATAGGCTGGATCGGAACCTAAGTGTGCCCCGCAATAAACAGCGATCCGCATCAGTTTTCTTCCAAGTCGAGCGTTTGCTTCGTTGATTCAACCGTTAAACCAGTTTTTTCTTCCCACCAAATCTTCATTTCTTCTTCGTAAGTGTCAGGAAATCTGTTAACTGTATCAATTAAGGGTTCATCTTGCAGCTTGGCATAAGGATAGTTCATCGCTAGATTCAATTTTAATTCCTTCAATAAACTATAATATTGGAACATCATGTAGTACATTTCCTCGTCATCACCACTGGCTAAAACTAAAGCGGCACGGTCTAACATGAAGCCAAGGCTGCGCATCATAAATAAAAATGCAGGAATTTCTTCTGCTTTGATGTCATTGACCTCTTTCAAAATATCAACGTGTAAATCAAGCGCTTGCAATAAATCGGTTTGAAGGTTCTTATAAGTAGCCATTAGGATCTCCTCCTTAAATATTTTCTTTAAAATAAGTATAGCACAGACGAAAAAAATCCTGCGGTCAGATTCAGCTTTTGACTCGCATTATTGCAGTGATTTGTGTAAAGTAGACGGGAAGGAGGCGGCAAGATGGGAAAATTAGCTGTGATTACGGATCTGCATGCAGATATCAATCATTTCGATGACCATGAATTGACTAAACTTTTTGCGCTGTTACGCGAGCAAGAGGTGACACGTCTGCATTTTGCTGGTGATACGGCCAATAAGATCGATCAGACGCTGGCTGTCAATCATTTTTTTCGCAAGCGCGGCATACCGACGACCTTCAATTTAGGAAATCATGAGATGGGGAACGTTAAAGGGGAGCAGATGATTGAACACTATCCCGACAGCCATTTCTTAAACCTGCGCTATGTGCCGCTTAACCATGAGACTGTATTATTAGGCTTCAATGGCTGGTATGATTACAGCTTTTCTGAGATAAAGGACCCGCAGCAAAATCGTTCAATTAAAAATATCTATTGGTTTGACCGCATCATCGACCGTTTTTCTGACGATCAGACAGTCAATCAAGAAATTTTGCAGCAGTTGCGCAATGTACTGGATGATTTGGCGCGAAAAAATTATCAAGTGATTTTAGCAACGCATTTTGTACCAAAAGAAGAATTCATCGTTCATTTAAGTGGGAAATATCGAATTTGGAATAAATTGAACGCTTTCTTAGGTTCGCAGGCGTTAGGCGAATTATTGGATCACTATTCAAACGTGAAGCAGGTGGTGTTTGGTCATACCCATCGACGATTTGACGATCAAACGATCCACGATACGATTTATAGTTGTCGGCCATTAGGCTATTATTATGAATGGAGAATTACGCGGAATTTTGTTTTAGAGAATCAATTAGCGGAAGTTTTTATACCGATGAAGATGCGTAGTTTATTGAATAAGCATCAAGCGGAGTTTGCTGCTTATAAAGAGGAGCACTTGCTGGAAGAATTTCGGCAGGCGATGACCTTGATTTCATATTAGTGGAAGGATAATTTTGGGATGGAAGCAATTAAAAGATTTTTACGACAGTTTACTCAGACGACGCCGTTTATTTTAGCGAATACGATGATCGTCATTCCTTATTTACTATTTATGCACCTGATTGATTCGCGGCTGTCTGTTACGGTATTGCCCTTTGTTCTGTTCTATACATTTCGAGTAACGGGAATTTTTTTGATTCGTGGACTGTATCGCTCCATTGATCAATATACTTTGTTGATGGTCTCGCTCTTAGCTGGCGGTATTGGGGCATTTTTGACCTTGATCGGAGCATTACATTTTACATTCTATTTATTTGGCAGTATCTTTTTAGGATTAAGTGCCGCTTGGCTGCCGCCGGCAAATACAAGTGTGAATTTTTTTGAAAAGTCCAAGGGCTTTCAAACAATGAGCAGTCGCCGCTATTTAGTCGCGCTGATCGTTTTATTGCCGCTATTTTTGGGAACCACGCTCACATTTCCTGTTCAAGCAGTGATTGTGCCAAGTATCGTTACACTTTATTTTGTATGTGCGTATCACACAGTGAAACATTATCCGCATTATGAGATGGATTTTAAGGAATTGACGAAGCATGTCTTCTCGCTTTCAGAATTGGTTTGGTTCGTTTTATTTTTTATTGCGCTCTTTTTATTGCGCAGCGGCCGATTATTGTTTAGTGAATCGATGCTGAATAATGCGATCATTCTGTTTGCCGGTATTTTTATGGCAGCCATCGTTGTGGTTAACCAAGTAAAGAATCGCTGGAAGCTTCCGCTTTGGCAAAATGCCCTAACCTTCCTTAATGGAATGCTGGGAAATTTTATTTTTCTTTTTGGCGCTTTTTATGTAGCCGTTTATAAAGGAGCTGCTTCTCAAGGAACCTATCTATTTTTACCTTATCTTTTAGGAGTCATCAGTTCGTTGGTTTTAGCTGGAAAGGTTCGACAAGCTTTCAAAAATGAGTTGCTTGTTCAACTTGTGGGTTTAGCCGCAGGGTTATTATTATTAAGTGTGCGCCCCTTATTTCCAGTTGCGATTTTTGTTTTAACCTTTTTCCAAAAGGGAACAAGCGCATGGTTGAATCGTCTGTACTATCAGACAGACACTATTGAAGCGCAACAACGTCTTACTGCGAAATACTCGACGTCGAATAAAGGCAGCATTACCCATCAATTTATTTTGATGTTCTTGATGCTGGTCACTTTGCAGTTGAAAAATTTGCCGGTCAAAGATATTTTTTTATTGCGCAGCTTGCATACACCGGAAATCCTTGCAACAATGGACGTAGTTAAATTCATCTCGATCATTATTTTATTAATTGGACTTTGGTTGATTGGAAGGGTAGGAAAATATGCGTTTGATCATTGACGGCGATGGTTCGCCAGTAAAAGATACAGCAATTATCGTTGCAGAAGAATATTCGCTGCCGGTGGTGATCGTAACGAGTATCGATCATTATTCAAAAAAAGAATATCCAGCTTTTGTCGAATTTATCTACGTTGATCGTGGAGCAGATTCCGCCGATTTCAAGATCGTTTCGGTTATTCAGCCAGAGGATATTTTGATCACACAAGATTATGGATTGGCCTCTTTAACATTGGCAAAAGCAGCCCATGTTCTGCATCAAACGGGTATGGAGTATACGCAAATGAACATTGATTCCTTGTTGACACAACGATTTATCGGCAGTAAGATGCGCCAAGCGAGACAACGCACGAAAGGGCCCAAGCCTTTTACAAATGAAGATCGAGCACATTTTAAGGATGTGCTGGAAAGCTTGATTCAACAGTCTTTAATGTAATATAAATGATAAGCATTGTAATACTTGTAAAATTTCTTTTTGGGGATTTTGATTTTTGTGCTAAAATGTTAGGGATCAGAAAGTAATGGAGGATACGCAGTTGAAAATTATTTTACTTTATGGTGGGAAAAGCCCAGAACATGATGTAGCTATTTTATCGGCTTTTTCAGTTATTTCTGCGGTATATTTTGATTATTATCAAGTACAACTTATTTACATTGATAAAACCGGCCAATGGGTCAAAGGTCCATTGTTGACGGAAGCACCAGAAACAGACGAAGCACTGCGCTTAACTTGGGACCCAACTGGTAATGTAGTTGAAGGCTTTAGTGGCAGGGTAATTTCTCCTGGTGATATCAAAGAAGACAATGCAATCGTCTTTCCGGTCTTACACGGACCAAATGGAGAAGATGGAACAATCCAAGGCTTCTTAGAAACCTTAGATATGCCTTATATTGGTGCAGGAGTAATGACCAGCGCTTGTGCGATGGATAAAATTATGACAAAATATATCCTGCAGGCAGCCGGTATTCCACAAGTTCCGTATGTTCCGGTCTTGAAAAACCAATGGAAAGAAAATCCAAAACAAATCTTTGATAAATGTGAAGGAACGCTTTTGTATCCGATGTTTATCAAACCAGCGAATATGGGCTCAAGTGTCGGCATCACACGAGCAGAAAATCGAGAAGAATTGCAAAATGCTCTTCAAGAAGCTTACCGTTACGATTCTCGCGCCTTAGTTGAACAAGGCATCGATGCGCGTGAGATCGAAGTTGCCGTTTTAGGAAACGCTGACGTGCGTACGACTTTACCAGGTGAGGTCGTAAAAGAGGTCGCGTTTTATGACTACAACGCTAAGTATATCGACAATACGATTCAGATGGCGATCCCAGCAGAGATCCCAGAAGAAGTGATGAAAAAAGCGCGAGACTATGCTAAATCAGCATATACAATGCTGGGTGGTTCCGGACTTAGTCGAGTCGACTTTTTCTTAACGAACAAAAACGAATTGTTCTTAAATGAATTGAATACGATGCCTGGCTTCACTGAATTCAGTATGTATCCATTATTATGGGAAAACATGGGCTTGAAGTATGGTGATTTGATTGAAGAATTGATTCAATTAGGTAAGAAGCGCTATGAGCAGCAGGCGGCCTTTGAATAAGTGAGTATCTGTTTTGCAAGCGAGCAGGGCTTGAAACATGATTCGATTTGAATCGTGTTTCAAGTTCCTTTTAACGTCTGGCTGATCGAACGATTAATTATTCAGAAGATGGACAAGTTTTATAGGAATTTTACTGTAGTCAGAAACAAAAATTTGGGAGGAACACCATGAATTTTACAACGACAATCATCAGCAGGGCCGTTCAAGGTGAAGTATTGGCGGAAAATGAGGTGACCGTTACTGGTGTCGAATTCGATTCACGAAAAATTCAAGCCGGCGATTTGTTTGTTCCGTTAAAAGGAACAAATGATGGCCATGAGTTTGTATCAAAAGCAATTGAAAATGGCGCGAAGGCAACGCTTTGGAGCAACGATCCAGCGACTGCACCAGCAGGTATCGCAGTGATTTTAGTTAAGGATACGTTGTTGGCATTTCAAGCGTTGGCAAGCTATTACTTATTAGAAGAAAATCCAGATGTGATTGCAATTACAGGCTCAAATGGAAAAACCACGACAAAAGATATGACTGAATCGGTCCTTAGCCAAAAGTTTCGGACGTATAAAACACAAGGCAATTATAACAATGATATCGGTCTGCCTTACACGATCTTGCATATGCCAGAAGGAACGGAAAAGTTGATTCTGGAAATGGGAATGGATCATGCGGGAGAAATCAGCATTTTATCAGAACTGGCTGAACCGGATGTTGCGGCGATCACGATCATTGGTGAAGCACACATTGAAAATCTAGGCTCACGGGAAAAAATTGCGGATGCTAAGATGGAGATTACAACAGGTTTGGCATCAGATGGTCTGCTGATAATTCCAGCTGATGAACCTTTGTTGGAAGAACGCACCAACTCGGTGTCACAAACAGTAGAAACGTTCGGTATCCAAAAAGGCGACTTGTCTGCCACTATTTTGAACGAAGATAAAGGGGCGACGGTCTTCTCTGTAGATGACAATGGCTACCAGATTCCCTTGCCAGGCAGTTACAATGTAGAGAATGCGCTGATTGCGATGGCGATCGGCCGGTGGTTTGAAGTAAGTACAGAAGAAATTTTCCAGGGTTTGGCTTATGTTCAAGTCACTCAAAATCGTACGCAATGGCTGAAGGCTAGTAATGGCGCGGATATCTTGAGTGATGTGTATAACGCCAATCCAACAGCGATGGGTTTAGTCTTAGATACTTTTGCTAAATTACCAACTGAAGGCCGGCGTTTGGCAGTTTTGGCAGATATGCTGGAGCTAGGTGCGGATTCATATTCGCTTCATGCCAGCATGGCAGAGCATATCAACAACAAAGATTTCCAAGAAATTTATTTATATGGCGATGAAATGAAAGGGCTGAAGCTGACTTTAGCTGATCGCTATCCAACATTGGCGGTTCATTATTTTACTAAGAATGACAAGGCGCAAATGATGCAAATGCTCAAAGAGAGTTTGCAAACAACGGACAGCGTTGTTTTGAAAGGCAGTAACGGTATGGGGCTGATCGAAGTCGTTGAAGCATTGCAGAAATAGTGAAAACTTGCAGAAAACGAAATGATGTGCTAAAATGAGCCATTGCCGAGAAATGAAGTATGATTGAATGAATCATCTATGAAGTTAAAGATTCGCTAGCGAGATTCGCTGGCTTACCAATTATTTTTGAGAAGCGGTTGGGGCATTTTTCGATTGAATGATGTCTCAGCCACTTTTTGTGAGAGATGATCCTTCCGCCTGACTTCGCGGAGCGGTTTTTCGGTAGTATCGCCAAGGACGGCAACTAAAGGGACAGTTGCAGCCCAAGCGCTGATACCAAACCATACGCTCTAAATGATAAGGTCAACAGACATTAGGAGGATATCATTTGAAATTCAAAGAACTAAATTTATCACCAGAACTATTAATTGCGGTTGAACGAGCAGGTTTTGAAGAAGCAACACCGATCCAAGAACAAACTATTCCTTTAGCACTAGAAGGAAAAGATGTAATTGGTCAAGCACAAACGGGTACAGGTAAAACGGCTGCTTTCGGATTGCCAATGCTAGCAAAAATTGATACCACAAAAACAATGTTACAAGGATTAGTAATCGCGCCAACACGTGAACTTGCGATCCAAACACAAGAGGAATTATTCCGTTTAGGCCGTGACAAAAAAATTCGTGTACAAGCTGTATATGGCGGGGCTGATATTGGTCGTCAAATTCGTGGTTTGAAAGATCGTCCGCATATCGTTGTAGGAACACCAGGACGGATGTTGGATCACATCAATCGCCACACACTGAAACTAGAAACTGTCGAAACGCTTGTCTTAGATGAAGCTGACGAAATGTTAAACATGGGCTTCTTGGAAGATATCGAAAAAATCATCAGTAAAGTCCCTGCAGAACGCCAAACATTGTTGTTCTCAGCAACAATGCCTGATGCAATCAAAAAAATTGGCGTTAAATTTATGAAAGATCCTGAACACGTGAAAATCAAAACCAAAGAAATGACGGCTGATTTGATCGATCAATATTATGTTCGGGCAAAAGATTATGAAAAATTCGATGTCATGACGCGCTTGTTTGACGTTCAAACACCTGATTTGGCGATTGTCTTCGGACGTACGAAGCGTCGGGTTGATGAATTAGCTCGTGGATTAGAAGCTCGCGGCTACAAGGCTGAGGGTATCCATGGTGATTTATCACAACAAAAACGGATGAGCGTATTGCGTTCATTTAAACGCGGCGATCTTGATATTTTAGTAGCGACAGACGTGGCTGCCCGGGGGTTAGATATCTCAGGAGTAACCCATGTTTATAACTACGATATTCCACAAGATCCAGAAAGCTATGTTCACCGTATCGGTCGGACTGGTCGTGCTGGTAAAGGCGGTATGTCAGTAACGTTCGTTACACCAAACGAAATGGGCTACTTGCATGTCATCGAAAACTTGACGAAAAAACGCATGAATCCAATGCGTCCACCAACCGAAAAAGAAGCCTTCAAAGGACAACTAGGCGCGGCGATGGAACAAATCCAAAGTCAAATGGAAGAAAATTCCGACAGCCTGGAAAAATACAATGAGTCAGCGAAAGAATTATTAGCGACTTATTCACCAGAAGAACTTGCTGCTTTATTATTAAAGACAACAGCAAAAGATCCTTCTGACGCTGTTCCTGTGAAGATCACTCCTGAACGCCCATTGCCTTCAAATAAAAAAGGCGGCGGCTTCAATCGCGGCGGCGGTAAACGTGGTGGCGGAAGCAACCGTGGCGGCGGCCGTGGTAAAGACAACTACCGTAAAGATCGTGACCGCAACAGCAGCAATAAAAACAAAAATTACGGCGGCAACAAACAACGCAGCAACAATAAAAGTACGAACCGTAATAACGACAAAAAACGTGGATTTGTGATTCGCACGAACACAAACGACTAAGTTAAGTTTGACTATCAAAGCTATCAATCTTTTTGATTGATAGCTTTTTTCTTGATTTAAAAGACTTTGCACGGATTATTAAAAAAAAATCGTAGCATTTAAAGAAGTCTTTGGTAAAATAAAGATGTTACTTGAAAGGGTTGAGAGTATGATTAAAGGAATCGGGATCGATGCGACCGAGCTGGAACGAGTTGCAAAAATCATTGAACGCCGCCCACATTTTGTGGAACGAATATTAACTCCGGCGGAACAGACCCTTTTTGCTAGCCATTCTCCTCATCGTCAGGTAGAATTTCTAGCAGGACGGTATGCATGTAAAGAAGCTTTTTCTAAAGCCTGGGGAACCGGCATCGGAAAAGTCAGTTTTCAAGATTTGGAGATTTTACGAGATGATCATGGTGCACCCGCCTTTACAAAATCACCTCATCAGGGAAAAGTTTTTGTCAGCTTAACCCACACAGAGGAACTAGCGATCGCACAAGTATTGCTGGAGGAATAGAAAGAAGGACACTTAGTTTATGGTTGTAACATATCATCGACCTACAAGAGCCATCATACATAGGAAAGCATTGAGAGAGAACATTAAGAACGAAATTGAGCGTTTGCCGAAAGGAGTCGAGTTATTTGCCGTAGTTAAAGCAGACGGCTATGGTCATGGAGCGATCGCCGCTGCCCAAATGGCCTTGTCTGTCGGCGCTGCAGGTTTTTGTGTAGCGACATTGGACGAAGCGATCGAATTACGAGAAGCGGGAATCACTGAACCCATTTTAGTATTAAGTGTAGTCTTCCCAAGCTATCTGTCGCTGGTTGTCGACTACGATTTGTCGATTACGGTAGCGACAAAGGAATGGCTGGTCGAAGCCCAAGAAGTATTGAACGTTTTAGAAGAAACAACGGCACCAATAAAAATTCATATCAAAGCAGATACTGGCATGGGGCGGATCGGTTTTGTGACCCCAGAAGAAGTCAAAGAAGCGGCGGACATGATTGAAGCTTCATCGAATATGGTTTGGGAGGGGCTGTTTACCCACTTTGCTACGGCGGATGAAAAGGATGCTACTTATTGGCATAAGCAAGCAGATCGCTTTAACGAAGTGATTGCTGCATTAGATCATTTGCCGCGTTATGTCCATTCAAGCAACAGCGCGACGGCCTTATGGCATGATAAAGAAATGCCGGGAAATATGATCCGTTACGGTGTTGGCATGTATGGGTTGAATCCATCAGGTCATGAATTGCCTGAGAGCTATCCATTAAAACCAGCGATGGAATTAGTTTCTGAATTGATTCAGGTGAAGGAATTAGCAGCTGGTGAAGGCGTGGGTTACGGGAAAACCTACGACACACCGGAAAAAGAATGGATTGGAACGATCCCCATCGGTTATGCGGATGGCTGGCTGCGGAAGATGCAGGGGTTTTCGTTATTAGTTGAAGGTGAGTTCTGCGAAATTGTTGGGCGTGTTTGCATGGATCAATTAATGATCCGGCTGCCGCGAGAATTTAAGGTTGGGACAAAAGTCACGTTGATCGGCAGAAGTAAGGGGCAAGAGATTACGATGCAAGATGTGGCGGATCATTTAGGAACGATCCATTATGAAGTTTGTTGTATGCTTTCGGAACGTGTACCAAGAATTTATCAAGAGTAAAAAAATATTTTGGAGCTTTGGAGGACGACTGTTCCTCCTTTATCAGCAATTATCAAAGAACAACTCTCGTATAAACTAAAAAAAGAGTAAGGAGAATATTATGGTTAAACGTGGTGATATCTATTTCGCGGATTTATCGCCAGTTATTGGTTCTGAACAAGGAGGGATTCGCCCGGTGTTGGTGATCCAAAATAATTTGGGCAATCATTTTAGTCCAACGATCATCATTGCGGCAATTACGGCAAAAATGGCGAAGCCTAAATTACCGACACATATTGGAATCAAATCAAATGGTACCGGAATTGAGCGAGATTCGGTCATTTTATTAGAGCAGATTCGCACGATCGACAAATCACGTTTGAAGGAAAAGGTTTGTCATTTAGATCGCTGCTTGATGGCAGAAGTCGATGCTGCTTTACGAATAAGTGTGGGCATCGAGACAATGTCTGCCGTTACAACGAATCTTACATAAAGTCAACATGGTTGATTTGCGAAGCCAACTTTTTGCCGCTTTCTTGGCTGAAGGGAAGATCATGAGTTAAATGAGCTTATCAATCGGCCAGCATAGTTGGTTCGGATGCGTAAAAATAGAATATTAGGCTAGCTGTTAAGGACGCAACGTTTCGTTGCGTCCTATTTTTGTCTGTTCAACGAATCATCTATCAACGATTTGTAGTAAACCCGAAGTCGGCCGTTGTATAATATAAGCAGAAATAAAGGATAGAAAAACGGGGGAAGACGATGGTTGAGATCGGTGAACAGCTTAAATATTTTCGCCAAAGAAAAGGAATGAGTCAAAAACAAATTGCTGAACTTTTACATGTTACGCCACAAACCATTTCTAAGTGGGAATTGAATAAGAGCGCACCAGATTATGACCAGCTGATCGCTCTTAGTAAGATTTATCGAAAAAGCATCGATGCTCTTTTAGGCCAAGCAAAGCCTAGTCTTTTAGATTATTTAGCGGACTCGCAGAATTTTAGAAATCAGTACGGAATTCCTAGAATAGATGGAGGCGATGGAGATGGAAAGGATTCATAAGATCAATAAGCTGCTTTTGATTACTTATAACCTAGGCGGAGTGTGTTTGGTGGCGATCGGTTACATGGTAGGCATTGGCGCACCTCCAGGCTATCTTCCAGTATGGGTGAAGATCATTACTGCGATGGTGTTCTCAACAATGATCATCGGTCATATCGTCCGCTACATTTTGGAGCGGAGAATGAGTAAAACAGGCTGACACAAGTGTGTCAGCCTGTTTTTATGCTTGAGCGTAGACGATCAGATTGACGGAATCGCCAATACAGGTTTGTAATGTAATGCGTTCGCCGCCGCCAGCAGATGTAATTTGATCCCAATTGTCTATACCAGAAGCGATGTCTCTGCCGCTGTCGTCAACTTGGACCAAGCCGTTTACTATATAGGTTGTTGCATTTCCTGCACTGTCTGTAACTGTGATGGCATCCCCGCCGCCAAGCGCTAGTACTGGTGAGAAAATACCAGGATTATGTCCGATGAAATGAGTATTTTGATTATCAGTACCCGATTGTATTGGATTTCCGCCCCAGGTGGCAGCGATTGATCCGCCATTGATGACTCCTTGCCCACTGCCTTGTCCGGCATTTTGATAAGGGATGGACTGTCCATGAAAGGAAATTTGATTTGGCTGCAGCACGGGCTGTTGTGGGGCAGGAGGTTCAACTGCGGGTTGTGTGTTTGCTGGAGCAGTCGACTGTGCTTCTTGCGGGCTTGCGGTTTGTTGTTGTTGAGGTACGGTTTCTTGGGTATTTTCTATTGGCGCTTGCTGCGCTTCTGCTGAAGGAGTTGATTCTTGAATGGTTGGGTTTTTGGCTGGCTCTGCTGGAGCTTCTTTAGGAATTGTTGAGGCAGGTGGTTGACTGGGCTGCGTTTTCTTTTCAGCTTTGGCAACGTTGTGGGGTTTGTCTTTTTCAACAATGATCAGGGCTGTTCGCTTGTCATAGTCTTTTTTATTTTTTGCAGTCAAAATTAAGGAGTAGCGTCCGGGCTTGCTAGTATTGACGTTGGTGTAGTTCAATTGAACCGGCTGATAGTCATCACCAACAGCTTTGTAATACTGTTTTGGATGAAAGGAATCATTTTCAGTAATGGTGATCACATCTTCACCATAGATTTTTACATGGTCCTCGTAGCCTTCCTTTTTTTCAGCTTGAGCATCTGAAATAGAAGAAAAAATGATCGGGACAAATAATAAGAGGAGACATACAATAACAGCGGAAAAAATGATTTTCTTTCTTCTCGATGGTTTCAAGAAAATCCCTCCTTTTTCTTATTTGCTTAAATGATAAGGGATGAAGCAATAATAGAAAATAAAAATAACGTAATTGTTAAAAAGGGTTGTTATTTGTGAATTTCAGTTTAATAAATAGCAATATTTTTCCGTTTTACTAGGGTTATTTTATGATATAATGACCAAAGAATGTTATAATCCGAAAACTTAAAATTGATTTTCGTATTTGAAGATTTGTGACAACTGGCTGAGGAGGGTACTTTTGTGCGGAGACTATTAAAAAATACAACACAACGACGGTTAGCCATTATTGGCGTTTTACGAGATTTAATTGGCTGGCAGAATCCAGAGATGGTGGCAGACTTGCTGGATTGTTCGATGAAAACGGTTCTATCTGATGTCGAGGCAATCAATGAGCATTGGGGCGAGCATGTCGGAGTAGAGTATTCCCGTACGAATGGTTTACGGTTGAATGATGCCCTTCATAATAAAACACGGCAATTAGCCAGAAATTTGATGGAAGAATCTGAGGCCTTTACTTTTTTAGAGCGGATATTCTTTCAACCGAATGAAGACATGGATTATTGGATCAATGAGCTGTATATCAGCGAAGCAACCTTTTATCGAATGATCAAGCAGATCGACAAGGTCTTAAAAGAAAAAGGACTCGTTTTGGAGCGAAGGCCGTTTCGCATCTCTGCGAAAAATGAACGCTGGGTGCGAGTTTTTTATGTTCAATTGTTTTTAGAAAAATACGGTTTGAATGAATGGCCCTTTGATATCGGGCGGGAAAGAATGATCAATTTTATAAAAAATGCGAATCGTTCCTTCGATATTGTCTACAATGATCGCGAGATTTTAGAAAGCAGCTACTTGCTGGCAGTCATCATCGTACGGACTTCGCAGGGATTTGTTTTAACAGAAAGAGAAAAGATGAATCTAAATCAAGCGCTGATCGATAAAATTTTGACTTTACGCTCAGCGGCGGATCAAATCGTTCAAGGGACTAAATATACGGTGACGGATCAATGGTATTATGAAGTGGCGAATAGTTTGTTCTGTTCTTGTTTTATTACCCGCTTTGAACCCAGCTGTCAAATTACCTTGAAACATTTGGACAGTTTTCTAAAAGAGCTGGAGCATCTTTATGAATTAACGCTGTCAGATGAAAGTCGTAAGAACATTTTACAAAAATTAGTGCAGCTTCAGGCGGCTTATCAGGTATGTCCTTATCCACGCTCGATTTTATTCGATTCATCAGCGTATTTTTCAAGAAATGCGAAACAGCAATATCCGTACTTTACAAAGTCCGTGCATCAATTATTATTACGCTTGGAGCGAACCCTCGGGGATCCTTGGTTTAGTCAATTCCAGTTTTCCGTTTTGACGATTCTATTTAAAGAGTGGGAAGGACTGGCGCACTCACTGGATGTTCACTCGGCGAAGGTTCAGATTTTAGTAGTGAGTGATTCTGGTAAGAGTCATGCGGAGATGATCGCGGAATTGATCAAAAATCGATTCTATTATCGTGTGGGAATCGAAGCCCATCAAGGGTCGATACTGGATTTTGGTCCGGATGAGAGTTTTAAAGAGTATGATTTAGTAATCGCTAATTATCCGATAAAAAATTATTCCTATGGTAATTTAAAAGTTGTTGATGATTTTTTGACTGAAGGTGATCTATCATCGATCGGCTCTTTCATCAAAGAAGTTCGTTAGAAGGCTCATTGCGAGTCTTCTTTTTAAGGTTTTAATCCTTAAGAAAATTCGCTACACTGATAGTAAACGTTTTTGTTAAGGAGAAAATGATGAACCCAAAACTTTTAGTTATAGGGATAATTTTGTTTGTTGCTGTATTTTTTATTGCTATAGACCTTTATTCTCAGTTCAAAACTCGCCAATTTGTTCGGAGCCAGTGGGGGAAAATTCCTTGGCAGACTCGCTTGGATAAAGAGGAAAGCTTAAAGGCGGCTTGGCAGATTGAAAAGCAATTTCACAAATGGGATAGCGAGATTGATGATTTAACCTGGTATGATATTGATATGCAAGAGATTTTTGAACTGATCAATGGCACTTATTCCAGTATCGGTTCCGAAGCGCTCTATCAACGTCTGCGTAATTATAATTTTGATCAAGCGGATGATTTGGAAGAATTGATCCAATTCTATCAAGACCATCCTGATATTAGAGAGAACATTCAATTTCATTTTGCTGGTTTAGGGAAGCGGGACAATAATTTTACCAAGCAATATATCGCAAACGGCAAAAAAGAAAAGCTAGGCAGCTTGTGGTTGTTTGTGCTGCTGGGATCATTGCCGCTCATCAGCATTGTCCTGTTTTTGCTGATCGGTCCAATCGGAATTTTTGTGCTGTTAGGCTCGATCTCATTTAATATCGTTTTTTATATGATGAAGAAGGAAAAATTGGAGATCGAACTAGAAAGCATGCGCTATCTGGTGCAGTCAATTTCTGTGGCCAATCGGTTAAGCAAAATAGCGACTCCGCGACAGGCTGAGATCATTAAAAATGTAGTGCCGTTGAAATCAATTGCCAAATGGGGCTTTAGTTTTCGCCTGAAGAGCACCAATGAAGCAGATATTATGTTTGAATATCTTAATTTAGCATTTATGATTCCTTTTATTGCCTATAATTTTGTAATTACTCGTTTGAGTAACTACAGCCAAGAAGCCATTAATTTATGGAAGGTATTAGGTGAGCTGGAAGTTGCTGCAGCAATCTTGAACTTTCGTACTTATTTTCCAATGAGCTGTCAGCCAGTGTTTGCCGCTGGCGGGATTCAAGCGGAGGATATTTATCATCCGCTAGTCGATTATTCAGTCGTCAATCCTGTTGATTGGCAGCGGAATACCTTGGTTACCGGGTCCAATGCTTCTGGAAAATCAACCTATGTAAAAAGTATTGCTATCAGTGCGATTCTTTCGCAAACGATCAATACGGCGATCGCTGAGGAATTCACCATGCAGCCGGGACATGTCTTGACCTCAATGGCAGTTGAAGATGATATTTTCGCCGGAGACAGCTATTTTGTTGCTGAGATCAAGTCAATCAAGCGGCTTTTAGATCAAGTGGAAAAAGGCGAGCGCTGCTATTGCTTTATTGATGAGATATTAAAAGGAACGAATACGATCGAACGGATCGCGTCATCTTCCAGTGTTGTTACTTGGTTAGGGGATTATCCAAGCATGAGCTTTGTAGCGACACATGATATTGAATTGACCGAAATATTGAAAAATCAATGCGACAACGTGCATTTTGAGGAAACGGTGACAGAAGAACAGGGCATCACCTTTGATTACATTTTAAAACAGGGGCCGGCAGTGACTCGCAATGCGATCGCTTTATTAAAGGTGATGGACTATCCAGATAAACTTGTTGCTCAGGCAAAAAGCCAAGCACACTATTTTGATGAACAGCGAACTTGGTCCATCATAGAGGATAGTTAAGAAGAAGGCGGCTTAGCCTGCTTCTGACGGATTAAATAAGGAACGTCTTACATTCAAGGCGTTTCTTTTTTATGAAAAAGGGATGAATTTATTAGAACTTTCGAGAAAAAATCTCTATACTATAGTAAGCAATCGTTAATAAAAAAATGAAAGGACGTGAGTACATGCTAAAAAAATTACTGGCAAATGTCGGTGAATATAAGAAGCAGAGCTTGCAGACCCCGCTGTTTACGATGGGGGAAGTATTGATGGATGTGATCATGCCCTTGATAATGGCAGGCTTGATCGACAATGGAATCGAAAAAAGCGACACCAATACGATTTTACGCTATGGCGGTTTATTATTTTTGTGCGCGCTATTTGCGTTGGGCTCAGGAACATTAGGCGGACGAACCGCCGCGATCGCCTCAGCCGGTTTCGCGAAAAATTTGCGTCACAACTTGTTTGAACGGATCCAAAGCTTTTCTTTCTCGAACATTGACCGATTTTCGAGTTCGAGCTTGATTACTCGTTTAACAACCGATGTGACCAATGTACAAAATGCCTATCAGATGGTGATACGGATTTTGGTGCGTTCGCCGTTGATCTTGATTTTTTCTTTAGTGATGACGTTTCACATCAATCGGGAATTATCCATGATCTATTTGGTGATCGTACCGATTATGATCGTGGGACTTGGGCTGATCATTCGTTTTGCCCATCCGCTATTTGAAAAAGTTTTTCGGACGTATGATCGATTGAACAATGTGGTTCATGAAAATCTGCAAGGGATTCGTGTCGTAAAATCTTATGTAAGAGAAGAACACGAAGAAGAAAAATTCAGTCGTGTATCCAAAAAGGTTTTTGACAATTTTACGAAGGCGCAGCGTATCGTTGCCTTCAATATGCCTCTTTTGCAAGTAGCAGTCTATACGTGTATGCTGCTGCTCTCTTGGTTAGGTGCGGAAGTGATCGTGAACAAGGGGACGCTATCGACCGGAGAACTGGTCAGCATGTTCAACTACACGATGCAGATTTTGATGAGTCTGATGATGATGTCTATGACCTTTGTCCAATTGATGATCGCCCGCACATCAGCTGAACGGATCACGGAAGTGCTTAATGAAGAAAGTGATCTGAAAAATGGCGAAAATCCGTTGACGGAAGTTCCTGACGGATCAGTAGAATTTAAGAATGTCTGCTTCAGCTACAAAGACGATATGGATAAATTAGTATTGGAAAATATTGATTTGAATATTGCTTCTGGTGAAGTGATCGGAATCGTCGGCGGGACCGGGAGTTCAAAATCCAGTCTGGTACAGCTGATTCCGCGTCTTTATGATGTCACACATGGTGAGATCAAGGTTGGCGGACATGATGTACGAAGCTATGACTTGGAAACGTTACGTGATCAAGTCGGGATGGTTTTGCAAAACAATGTCTTGTTCAGCGGAACTATCACAGACAATCTGCGATGGGGCGATGAACATGCGTCGAAAGCAGACGTGATTCATGCTGCAACGATCGCACAGGCAGATTCATTCATCCAAGAGTTTCCCAATAAGTATGACACGATGATCTCTGAAGGCGGGAATAATGTTTCCGGCGGACAGAAGCAACGATTGACGATCGCGCGTGCATTATTGAAGAAGCCGAAGATTTTGATCTTAGACGATTCCACCAGTGCCGTAGATACAAAAACCGATCGCGCGATTCGCGAAGGCTTAGCCAAAGAAATCCCTGGAACGACCACTTTCATTATTTCTCAGCGAATCAGTTCGATCCAAGATGCCGATCGAATCATCGTGTTGGATGATGGGAAAATCAATGGTATCGGAACACATGATGAGCTGCTGGAAAATAATGTGATCTATCAAGAAGTCTTTGATTCTCAACAGAAAGGATTTGGTGATCATGATGAATAAAGCGACAATGCCCAAATCCAATCCGATGAAAACG
Organism: Enterococcus sp. 3H8_DIV0648; assembly: GCF_002140655.1. NCBI lineage: Bacteria > Bacillati > Bacillota > Bacilli > Lactobacillales > Enterococcaceae > Enterococcus > Enterococcus sp. 3H8_DIV0648. The sequence continues at coordinate 3,127,545 of NZ_NGLG01000001.1, forward strand.
ATCAAGCGACTATTAAAAATTATGGCGAAAGAGCATAAGCTGCAGCTGGTCATTGTCTTTTTCATGATTTTGATCAGTGCATTTGCTAACGTGCGAGGCTCGCTGTTCTTGAAAGTAGTGATCGATGACTATATCACACCATTAATTGGTCAAAGCAATCCGAATTTTACGGGTTTGCTGAAAGCGATCATGATGATGGCCCTGATCTATGTCGTCGGGATCATCGGGACACTATCTTATAATTTGATCATGGTAAAAGTATCCGAAGGGACGCAAAAGAAAATCCGTGATCAGATGTTTACTCATTTAGAAACATTGCCTTTACGCTATTTTGATTCAAATGCCGATGGCGATATCATGAGCCACTTTACCAATGATACCGATACATTGCGGCAAATGATCTCGCAAAGTATTCCCAACTTGATGATGGCTCTGGTGACCTTCATCTCAGTTTTTATCGCGATGTTCTCCTTGAGTATCCCTTTGACTTGCTTTGTCATCGTTTCAGTTTCGTTGATGTTTGTGATGCTTCGTTTCATTACTAACCGCAGCGGACGATATTTCGGTGAGCAGCAGCATTCGCTTGGTAAGGTCAACGGTTATATCGAAGAGATGATGCACGGTCAAAAAGTGGTGAAGGTCTTCAACCATGAAGAAAACGCAATGAAGGAATTCGATGTTATCAATGACCAATTGCAAGAAAGTGCTTCAAAGGCCAACGCTACGGCGAATACCTTGATGCCGATCATGATGAATCTCCTGAATATCCAGTATGTGTTAGTAGCGATTATCGGAGGATTGTTCGCGGTTTATGGTGTTTCTGCTTTGACCGTTGGGATGATTGCGTCCTTCTTACAATTGAGCCGCTCATTAAATGGACCGATTAGTCAAATTTCGCAGCAGATCAATTTTGTCATTATGGCCTTAGCCGGAGCTGATCGAATCTTCCAATTATTAGATGAAGAATCGGAAGTTGATGATGGCTACGTGACGCTCGTCAATGTCAAAGAGGTCAACGGCGAACTAATCGAAACCAAAGAACGGACTGGAATCTGGGCATGGAAACATCCCCATGAGGATGGAACGACCTCTTATGTCCGCTTGACCGGAGATGTACGATTTGAAGATGTGAACTTCGGATATAACGACGACCAGCTGGTGCTGCATGACATCAATCTTTATGCGGAACCTGGACAAAAGGTGGCTTTTGTTGGAGCAACGGGAGCCGGCAAGACGACCATCACGAACTTGATCAATCGTTTTTACGATATCCAAGAAGGAAAAATTCGTTACGATGGCGTCAATGTTAAAAAGATCAAAAAGAGTTCTCTGCGGACTTCTTTAGGAATCGTTTTGCAAGATACTCATTTATTTACTGGAACGGTTAAAGAAAATATTCGGTACGGAAATCTGAGCGCGACGGATGAAGAAGTCTATCAGGCAGCAAAATTATCGAATGCAGACACCTTTATCCAGCATTTGCCAGAAAAGTACGACACCGTAATTACTGGTGATGGTGAAGGTCTATCGCAAGGTCAGCGCCAATTACTGGCGATTGCTCGTGCGGCGATCGCTGACCCGCCGGTTATGATCATGGATGAAGCAACTTCAAGTATCGATACCCGCACAGAAAGCATCGTTCAATCAGGAATGGATCGCTTGATGGAGGGACGGACAGTATTTGTGATCGCCCATCGATTATCAACGATTCAAAATTCTGATGTTATCATGGTAATGGATCATGGTCGAATTATTGAAAGAGGAGACCACGAAAGTCTATTAGCGGAACATGGAATGTATTATCAACTGTATACCGGAAAAGTTGAATTGGATTAGCAATTCAAGAAAAGGTGTGTCCTGCATAAGCGGAGCACACCTTTTTGTTGGAACAAGCACAAAATAATCGCTACAATGAAAAGAAAGGACTCGGAAAGGAAGCGGTGGTATGGCACTTGAAATTTCACAGTTGGATTTTTCAGAATTAGCTGAAGCGAAAGAATTGATCAAAAAAGTTTTCATGACTTTTGAGGCACCGGATTATTCTGACGAAGGCGTAACTCATTTTTTGACCTATTTGGATGAAGAGCTGGAAAAGGAAATGTCAGCTAATCAGGTTCAGGTTTGGTGTGGAAAATACGATCAGCAAATCGTAGGCATATTAGCTGTCCGGTTACCTGCCCATATCGCACTGCTTTTTGTTGACGAAGCGTATCATCGTCAAGGAATCGCAAAGAGAATGTATCAAGCGATGATTTCAGAATTGTCGCCAGAACGAATGACCGTCAATTCGTCACCTTATGCCGTACCAGCTTATGAAAAATTGGGATTTCAGTTAAATGGCGAAGAGGAGACAGTTTCAGGAATTCGATTTCAGCCAATGATTTTTATCAGAGAGGAAGGATAAAGATGAAACGTTTTGCGATAAAAGATTATGGAGCAGCGAAAGATGTATTGATTGAGCTAGAGGCGGAACCTCGCCTTGTTGATGACACTCATGTGCGTGTTGAGCTTAAGGCTTTTGCGATCAATCCTTATGATATCGCCTTGCGGCAAGGAGCGATGCGTGATTTTCGGACGCTAAAATTTCCTTATGTGCTAGGCAATGATGGTGCAGGAATCGTGACCGAAGTCGGCAGTGAGATCACTCATGTAAAGGTCGGCGACGAAGTGATCGTTCATGCAGTTGGCGGGACTTATGGTGAAGAAGTCGTGGTTCCCGGCAAGAAAATAGTGAAAAAACCTGCCTCTATGACTTGGGAAGCTGCTGCTGGTGCAGTCACGCCGTGGTTAACTGCGTATAATTTAGTGACGCATTTATTAGGAGACAAAATCGGTGAAACGGTGATGGTGCAAGGGGCATCTGGAGCAGTCGGTTCATTGCTGGTCCAATATTTAAAAGAGCAAGGAAAAACGGTCTTAGCTTCTGCTTCTAAGCGAAACGAGGAGTTGGTCCGACAGCTAAGAGCCGATCACTTTGTGGCCTATGATGTAGAGGATGCAGGATCATTTTTTGCTGATCAGGCCGATACAGTGATCGACGCGACGAAAGGCGGCCGTGCTGGCGAAGCGGGGATGCAGATTATGAAAGCGGGCGGTAATTTCGTTGCCTTGAATGATCTGCCAAGTGAGCAAAAGAAGACAGGAAATTATCTATCCTTCGGCCCATCTAAAGATTACTCTGATTTTGAGGCTCTAACTGCTTTGACCAAGTTGGCAGATAAGCTCCAGCTGACGATCGCCGAAGTATTGCCTTTTACTTTAGCAAGTGTGATTGCCGGTCATGAAAAATTAGAAGGTCATCCATCGGCAGGAAAAATCATTATCAAGAAGGTGGGATAAAATGAATCAACAAAAATGGCAATTAATAAAAGCAAATTTTGACGGAACAGAGGCCTTGTCGGATGGGTATTATCGTATACGGGAAGTTGACGGCGGCTATCAATTTGCCTATTTAGTCGCGGGACCCTGCGGCGATAAAAATCCTCATCCAGAAGTGACGCTGCATCAGGAAGGAAATCTTGTGCGGCCGATTCGTTTGCGAGATTGGGAAGAAACACCCATTTTGAACTTATCGGAAGAAAATGATTTAGACAAGCTTGAGGAGCTGACAGATCAACTTTTAGATCGCTTTATAAGGATAAAGAACCTTAGTCTTTAAGCATTTCTTTAGTATTTCATAGGTGAAAAGGGATACAATTGTGACAAATCGTTAGGAATGTCAAAAAAGGTGATTTCAGCTGCTCACGAGAATTGAAATTAGCCGAAATTCCGTGCTACATTAGTTCAGCGAGAAAAAATAGTAGGTGAAATCAATGAAAGTTTTTCAATCTCTTAAACACACATGGAGTCTATTCAAATTAGATTGGCGTCGAATTTTCAAAAATCCGATCGCCATTTTTCTGATGGCCGCATTGGTCATCATCCCATCACTTTACGCTTGGTTCAATATCAAGGCTTTATGGGACCCATATTCAAATACCGGCGAATTACCGATCGCTGTTTACAGTGCCGATACCGGCGCGAAGTTTCAAGACAAGGATGTCGAGATCGGAAATGAAGTAATCAAAAACCTCCACAAGAATAAGCAATTAGGCTGGCGCTTTGTCGATTCAAAAGAACAAGTCGTCGAAGGCGTAAAGTCTGGTAAGTATTATGCGGGTATCTATTTACCCAAAGAATTCTCTAAGGACTTATTGAGTTTCACATCAGGAGATATCCAAAAACCAAAGATCGAGTATTATTTGAATCAAAAGATCAATGCGATCGCACCAAAAATCACTGATAAAGGTGCCGGATCGATCCAGCAGGAGATCAGCCAAGAATTTATTAAAACTGCCAGCTCAACATTACTGAAAGTTTTTAACGAGATAGGCTATAACATTGACGAGAACTTAGTCAGCATCAATAAAGTCAAAGATTTGATTTTGACGACGAATGATAATTTAGGTGAGATCGATAAGTACACACAAGAGGTCGTAGAGGTTCACAGCAAACTGCCTGAGCTGAAAGAAAAATTAGCCAAGGCCAATGAAATCCAAGCCTACTTGCCGCAAGTCGATGAGATGGGGCAAAAACTGATCACCTTGAATCAGAAAATGCCGGAAATCAAACAGCAAGCCAGTGTGATTTTGACCTTACAACAAAAAATTCCCGAAATCCAACAGGCCGGCAATCAAATTGCCCAAGTCGATAGCGACTTTGCTCAAATCGAAAAGACGATGAATGACGGCATCAACGAAGCTAAACAAGGCTTGAACATCATTCATCAAGTCCAAACGATCTTGCCGGATATTCGAAAGCTGGGCAATCAGGCAGATGATTTTGCGGCGACCACTAAAAATGGTGCGGAGCAATTAAAATCAGCCGTACCAAGTATTTCAAATAGCGTTCAAATTACACTGCAATCGATAGGTCAAGTAGCAACAACAACGCAGTCAATTACGAGTGATCTGTCAGCCTTACTAGATAAGGAAGAATTAACACCAGATGAAAAAGCCCATATTGCGGCGATCATTGGTGACTTCCAAAGTAATTTAGCCGATCAGCAAGCGGCTATTGACAAACTCAATCAGTTTTTGACGGACTTAAAAAAAGCTGCTGATGATAATGGCAATACTGAAGCTAGTCAAAACTTAGCCACCATTATTGGTCAGCTTGGCAATCTGAAGAACTCTTTAGGTGATCTAAGCAATCGCTTTGGTCATTTAAATGATTTGGTTCAAAACAGTACACCAAAAAAAGCTAAAGAATACCTAGATGAAATCAATAGGGCTGCGGGGGAAATAGCGAATTTTGTCAACGGCATCAATGCTGAACAAATCGGTCAAACCGTCAGCACGATCCTTGATAAATTAATCAACACGATCACTACCGCGCAAGGTGTCTTGAACCAAGCGCAGCAAATTGATTTTGCTTCATTATTGAATTCAACTGAAGGAACCGTCAGCAATGCGATTACCTTCTTAGAAAAATACCAAAAACAAATGCCGGCGATCGGACAAGAAGTTCATGATGCAAATGTACTATTAAACGGACATATGAATGAGATTGTCAACGGCATCAACACTGGCGCAGATCTGTACAATAATGAGCTTCCAGTAGTTGAGCAAAAATTAGGCTTGGCTGCGGACTTCATGCAAAATGATTGGCCAGGTGTGAAAAAAGATTTGACTGGCGGCTTGAAAGTAGCGAATGATAAAATGCCGGAGGTTGAGCAAGCCTTGAATCTTGCGACGGATTTAATTCAAAACGATTATCCAACCTTGCGGGCAGGTATTCAAAAAGCGGCGAACGCAATTCAGCAAGGGGATAAGACAATCGACTTCGGTCAAGTATTGAAATTATTGAAATTGGATGCACAAAAGGAAAGTGACTTCTTCACCACTCCGGTAGAACTGCAAACCAATACAATGTATCCAATCGCGAATAATGGTTCGGCTAGTACGCCTTTTTACACAGCCTTGTGTTTGTGGGTAGGTGCGGTACTCTTCTCAAGTGTGACGACAACCGAATTTTTCTTGGATAAGAAAGATCGCGGCAAATACACAAAACGTGAACAATTTGGCGCGCGGATGCTGACGTACTTAGTTGTAAGTGTCGGACAAGCCCTGATCGTAACACTCGGAAACATGTTCTTGTTGGGTGTTTATGTGAAGAATCCAGTGTACAGCGTATTGTTTGCTGTCTTAGTGGCATTAGCCTTCATGATGATTGTTTATACGCTTGTGGCGCTCTTTGGAACTGTCGGGAAAGGAATCGCGATTATTATTCTGGTGCTTTCCATTTCTGGTGGTGGCGGGAACTATCCGATCCAAGTATCGGGCAAGTTCTTCCAAGCCGTGAATCCATGGCTGCCATTTACCCACGCGGTCAACTTGCTGCGTGAAAGTGCCGGCGGAATCTACTGGCCTAACGCGACCGGCGATATCATTATTATGATCGGATTGTTCATTGTATTTGGTATCTTAGGAACTTGGGCATATCCACTTCTGCAGCCGCATTTGACGAAGCTTACAAAAGTGGCTCATGAAAGTAAAATATTCCATTAAGCTAGCTTATAAGTTTAGTATGTATTTTCGTAAAATTACAAAAGCAGAACTCGCAAATGAGGCAGGCAAGATGACAGCGTATTGCTGTTGTTTTGCCTGTTTTCGTGTTTTACTTAGGTTACGAAAAATCGTTGAAAAAATCATTGACATTTAGTTTGAGTGCGAGTAATATTTCGCTTGTTTGTCTTTTTTAAAAGCTGTTTATTAAGAAAGACAAAGAGGTTAATTCCTCTAAAATGAAAAGGAGTGAGTCTAGTGGATTATCTTAAACGCTTGCTGGTTGGCCGGCCACTGAAGTCGTCTGAAAATGATGATCAAAATCTGTCGCGCTTTGCGGCTTTGGCGATGCTGTCCTCAGATGCGTTATCCTCTGTTGCGTATGGGACAGAACAGATCGTAGTTGTTCTGGTTACCTTATCCGCAGCGGCGATTTGGTATTCATTACCGATCGCATTTGTGGTATTGGTTTTATTGACTTCATTGATTTTATCTTATCGTCAAATTATTCATGCCTATCCTCATGGTGGCGGCGCGTATGTCGTCAGCAGTGAGAACTTAGGGAAGAACGCCGGCTTGATCGCTGGAGGCTCGCTTTTAGTGGATTACATGCTGACCGTTGCCGTATCTGTATCAGCTGGTGCGGAGGCCATCGCTTCTGCGGTCCCTGCGTTGTATCATCATCGCGTCCTGATTTCCGTTATTATTGTTTTATTATTGATGCTGATGAACTTGCGCGGACTGCGTGAAAGTGCTGGGTTATTGATGGTGCCGGTTTACAGCTTTATCGCGGTCATTACGATCTTGATTATTGTCGGCTTAGTGAAAATCATTTCCGGTGCGGCACCTGTGCATGCGACAGCGCAAGTCGGAGCTGTGGTACCGGGAATTTCTATCGCACTGTTGCTGCGAGCATTCTCATCTGGTTCCTCTTCGTTGACCGGGGTGGAAGCTATTAGTAATGCCGTGCCTTTCTTTAAAAAACCGCGCGCTAAAAATGCGGCGGGAACATTAGCGATGATGGGCTTGATTCTTGGGTTCTTCTTTACAGGGATCACCTTCTTGAACTATTGGTTCGGGATTGTTCCAACGGCTGAAGTCACTGTTTTGTCACAAGTTGGTGAAGCCGTCTTTGGCAAAGGCATCATGTATTACCTTTTACAATTCGTAACAGCTTTGATTTTAGCGGTAGCGGCGAACACAGGCTTCTCAGCCTTTCCTGTCTTGGCTTATAACTTGGCTAAGGATAAATTCCTGCCGCATCGTTATCAAGACCGTGGAGACCGTTTAGGCTACTCTAACGGCATCATCACATTGGCTTTAGGCTCGATCGTTTTGCTTTTGATCTTCCAAGGTTCGACGGAACGTTTGATTCCCTTGTATTCAGTCGGTGTGTTCATTCCATTTACCTTGTCGCAAACAGGGATGGTTTTGAAATGGCGTAAAGAAGGACAGCATTGGATCAGAAAATCTATTGCCAATATCATTGGTGCGTTGATCTCATTTGCGATCGTTCTGATTCTGTTTATCTACCGTCTGCCAGATATTTGGCCATTTTTCATTATTATGCCGATTTTGATTTATGCTTTTTATAAAGTCCATACTCATTATAAGAACGTGGCAGAGCAGCTTCGTTTGGCGGATGATGTAGAATTGCATGATTACGATGGAAACACCGTTATTGTACTAGTCGGCAATGTGACGCAAGTAAATATTGGGGCAATTAATTATGCCCGTTCGATTGGTGACTATGTGATTGCGATGCATGTTTCCTTGGAGGAAAATGAAGAGAAGGAACGAGAGATCCGGCGTGAATTCCGTGAAAAATTCCCAGATGTCCGCTTCTCAGTCGTTCGTTCGCCTTATCGTTCAATCGTCAACCCGGTCAGCCGTTATGTTGACCGTGTAAGTAAAAATGCCAAACAGCACAACTATACTACGACTGTTTTGATTCCGGAATTTGTTCCTAACAGAACGTGGAAACGGTCATTGCACAACCAAACGGCGCTGCGATTACGCTTCCGATTGTCTTATCGCGATGATATCATCATTAGTACTTACAACTACCATTTGAAGAAATAGCATGTTTTTTTAACAGGAGCGTACCGTTGTTCAGGTGCGCTTCTTTTTTGAGGAGTCAGTGTCTTTTTTAAAAAAAGTCAAAGACTATAAATATTAAAACGTATTCATTCTTTTTTTGAGCAAAAAAGGTTGATTTTAATTCCTATTAGATGTAATATCAAACAGCATTAATTACTAACACTATTAGGTATTAATGAAAGAGAAATTATTTTTCGAAAAGAAGGAGGAGGAGTTTGATGACATTCGCAGAAGATGCTGAACGTGAGCTGATGCAGCTGATGGTCAAAAATCGCCACGGCGCATTCAGTAAGATCGAAAAAAGCAGCAAAGGTGCCAATATCGTTATCAAAGTACTTGATCGATTAGGCGAACCTACGAACCCGAAACAATTAGCTGATACGCTTAATCTGTCAACTGCTCGAATTGCTGCCGTGCTGGGAAATTTGGAGAAGCGCGGATTAATTAGTCGAACAATGGATCCTGATGATCGACGTCGAATTAATGTCAGTTTAACGGAATGCGGGAAAAAAGTAGCCAAAGCTGAAAAGCAGGAGATGCGAAATAAAATTATTCGAGTGTTTGAACTTATGGGAGAAGAAGATACTAACAAATATCTCGAATTAACTACCAAGTTTGTCAACTACTCTCAAAAATTATCCACGGAAGGGGAAGGTGATCAATAGTGAAGATTTTTAAATATCTTGGTAAATACTGGTATGCGATCATCGCCGTATTTTTACTTTTAATCGTACAAGCATCTAGTGATCTTAGTTTGCCAAGTTTGACATCGGATATCGTCGATGTTGGTATTCAACAAGGAGGGCTTGAACAGTCGACTCCAGATAAAATCAGAAAATCAACGCTTCAAGGAATCGAGATTTTCATGACTGAAAAAGAGAAGCAGACGATCAAAGATAATTATAAGGAAGCAACTCAAACCGTTGATGGTAAGAAAGTTGAGATTTATAAGTTAGATCTTCAAGATGGCATGACAAAGGATAAGTTAGCTAAAATCTTTAATCTGCCAATGATGATGATCGCGTCTACTCGATCAAAGGATTCCAGCAATGCCAAAGAAGCCAAAGAAGTCATCAATGACTATACAGCGATCTCAAAAGACGCAGCTAAAGCACAAGCATTGGGACAAGAAGCCAAAGAACTGGGCGAACAAGCGCAAGCAGCCGGACAAGAAGCTGCTGCTGCAACGGATGCTGCAACTGCGGCCGCTAAAGGTGCGGAAGCTCAAAGCCTAGCAGCGGAAGCTCAAGCCAAAGGTGCGGAAGCGCAGAAGCTTGGAGATGAGCTCAAAGCAAAAAATGACGCCATGCCCGCAAAAGTGGACGCAGCTCGAAAAGCAACGAAGGAAAGCTTAGGCGATATGGGTGAAGACTCATTGAAAACAGTGGGTATCCAATTGACCTTAGCGGAATACAAAGCTTTAGATGTCAATACTGGAAAAATTCAAACAGATTATATGATCAAAACGGGTGCTAAAATGCTCGGTCTGACTTTGGTATCAGCAGTTGCTGCAATCATCGTTGGTTTGATCGCTGCATTAGTTGCCGCAACCGTTGGTAAAAACCTGCGGGTTGGTCAATATGAACGGACCTTGGAATTTTCAAACAATGAAATGGAGAAATTCTCGCCAGCTTCATTGATCACTCGGAATACCAATGATATCCAACAAATCCAAATGGGGATCGTAATGATCATGCGGATCGTTTTATACGCACCGATCTTAGGTATCGGCGGCGTTTATCGCGTGTATAAAACAGGTACAGGCATGGGCTGGATCGTCGGCGTAGCTGTAGCAGGTGTTTTAGTCCTAGTGGTGACTCTGCTGCTGACAACGATGCCTAAGTTCAAGGCTCTGCAAACATTAGTTGACCGGGTCAACTTGGTTTCTCGTGAGATCATTACCGGTCTGCCGGTTATTCGTGCGTTCTCTCGTGAAAAATATGAAGAAGAACGTTTTGACGTGGCTAATACGAACTTGATGAAAACACAAATGTTTGTTAACCGGGCCATGTCATTAATGATGCCAATCATGATGCTATTAATGAATGGTATCTCTGTCTTGATCGTTTGGGTCGGCGGACATAATATGGATAGCGGTCAGTTGCAAGTCGGAGACATGATGGCGTTTATCACATACACGATGCAAATCGTTATGGCCTTCATGATGCTGTCAATGGTATCGATCATCCTGCCGCGTTCAAATGTGGCTGCTGGTCGTGTGGATGAAGTGCTGAACACAGAACCAACCATTAAAGATCCAGAACAGCCAAAAGACGACCACGACTTTAAAGGCGAAGTGAAATTTGAAGGTGTTCAATTCCGTTATGGAGATGCCGATGCCGATGTGCTGCATCATATTAATTTTGTAGCCAAACCGGGTGAAACTACAGCCTTGATCGGTTCGACAGGTTCAGGGAAGTCTACGATCGTCAATTTAATTCCGCGTCTATTTGATGTGACCGGCGGAAGAATCACGATCGATGGGATCGATATTCGTGAGATGAGTATGCATAAGCTGCATGAGATCATGGGCTTTGTACCGCAAAAAGGGGTACTGTTCTCTGGTGATATTGCTTCAAATATTAAATTTGGCGATGGGGATATCTCAGACGAGCAAATGAAAAAAGCTGCTGAGATCGCACAGGCAACTGAATTCATCAATTCGAATGAACAGGGCTTTGATCGTGCGATTTCCCAAGGCGGTACCAATGTTTCTGGTGGGCAAAAGCAACGTTTATCAATCGCTCGAGCATTAGCGAAGAATCCTAAGATTTTGATCTTTGATGACTCATTCTCAGCCCTTGATAACAAAACCGATGTAGCCTTGCGTAAAGCATTGGCTGAAAACATCAAGGATGCGACTCAAATCATCGTGGCGCAAAAAATATCAACGATCCTGCATGCGGATAACATCATCGTCTTAGATGAAGGCCGTGTCGTTGCTCAAGGTCGTCATGAAGAATTGATGGCATCATCAGCGGTCTATCAAGAAATTGCTCAGTCACAGTTAAGCAATGCTGAATTGGGCATAGAAGAAGCGGATTAAGGAGGAGCGAGAAGAATGGCAGAACAAAAACAAAATCGCCCTCGTGGTGGCGGACCTGGCCGAGGAATGGCTGCGCCAGTAGAAAAAGCCAAAGACTTCAAAGGTACAATCAAAAAATTAGTATCGTATCTTGGTGCATATAAAATCGCGGTTTTCTTTGTAATGATTTTTGCGATCGCCTCAACGATCTTCAATATTTGGGGTCCCAAAATCTTATCAAAAGCGATTACTGAATTATTTAATGGGTTGATCAAAAAGTATCAGGGAACCGGTGGGATCGACTTTGACAAAATCGGCGGCATCCTGCTCTTCATGTTAGGCCTGTATGTGGTAGCTTCCTTATTCGGAATCATCCAGGGCTGGATCATGTCGACGATTTCGCAAAAAATCACGTATCGGATGCGGAAAGAGATTTCTGAAAAAATCGACCGCATGCCAATGAACTATTTTGAAAGCCGCACGACTGGTGAAGTTCTATCACGGATCACCAATGACGTGGATACTTTGGGTCAATCATTGAACCAAAGTTTGACGCAATTGATTACTTCGACCTTTACGATTATCGGAGTCATCGTGATGATGCTTTCGATCTCAGTAAAAATGACAGGGATCGCGATCCTAATCGTACCGATCTCATTATTGCTGATCATGGTCGTCGTGAAGAACTCGCAAAAATACTTTAAGACACAACAAGAATATCTTGGTGTAATTAATGGTAAAGTTGAAGAAACTATCGGCGGGTATACGATCGTTCGTTTGTTCAATGAAGAAGAAAATTCATTGAAAGAATTTAAAGAACAAAATGAAGTTCTGTTCAAATCAGCGTGGAAATCACAATTTCTATCTGGTTTGATGCAGCCGATCATGAACTTTGTCGGTAACCTAGGTTACGTTGGTGTAGCGATTGCCGGTGGGATCATGGCTTATAATGGGACGATCACTGTCGGAGATATCCAAGCGTTCATCCAATACGTACGTAACTTGACGCAACCAATCGCGCAGCTTGCTCAAGTATCGAACATGCTGCAATCAATGGCTGCGGCAGCTGAACGGGTCTTTGAATTCTTAGCAGAAGATGAAGAAGAACAAACGGCTGAAAATCCTGTTCAGCTTGATAAGGCTGAAGGAATGGTTGATTTCGATCACGTTCAATTCGGTTACACAGCGGATAAGATCGTTATTCAAGATTTCACCTCCCATGTTGATCCGGGGCAGACAGTTGCCATCGTGGGACCGACGGGTGCTGGTAAAACAACAATGGTCAAATTGTTGATGCGCTTTTACGATGTTAATTCTGGTGCAATCAAGATCGATGGTCATAATATCAAAGACTTCAATCGTGCCGATTTGCGTAAAAATATCGGGATGGTCTTGCAGGATACGTGGTTGTTTAAAGGAACGATCATGGACAATCTGCGCTATGGACGTTTAGACGCTACGGATGAAGAAGTTTATGCAGCAGCGAAAGCCGCTCATGTGGATCACTTCATCAAGACATTGCCTGGCGGCTATGACATGGAATTAAATGAAGAGTCTTCAAATATCTCACAAGGTCAAAAACAATTGTTGACGATTGCGCGTGCGATTTTAGCAGACAAACCGATTTTGATTTTAGACGAAGCAACGTCTTCTGTTGATACTCGGACAGAAGGATTGATCCAAGAAGCTATGAACAACTTGATGGCTGGCCGGACATCCTTCGTTATCGCTCACCGTCTATCAACAATCAAAGACGCAGATAAGATTCTTTATATGCAAGGCGGAGACATCAAAGAACAAGGTAGCCACGAAGAATTACTGGCTCAAAATGGACTTTATGCCGCATTGTATAATTCACAATTTGAAGAATTAACTGAATAAACGAAAGAACCAAGCATCGCTATTGGATGCTTGGTTCTTTTTTGCGCTGAGCGGGTATTAATGATGGTCTTTATCTGTGATCATCTTAGTCTCCTTGTCATAAGTAACCGTGATCGAATGACTGGTGAAATCACCATTTTTGGTTTTGTTCCACGTAGCCATTGATCTTGGTGATCTACCGTGAGTTTCTTTTTCCCAACTAGTAACTGTGTCCGGGGTGCCAACGAGTTTTTCTAATTCTTCATAACTCGAACCGCCTGTGAAAGAATACTTTTCATTATTGTCATCATAATTCTCTGTGGCTACTTTTATTGATTCGTAGATGCTTTGGTTCCATTCACCGGGAAATTCTTCTTCTGAAGAATCTACTGTTCCAGGTTCGATTGGTTCATAGGCAGTGTTTGTATTGTTGAGACTAACGGTCAGGTATCCCAATGGGCCGACCAAAACAAAAATGATCGCCAGTACAACACCAATGAGGATTCGGGTCTTTTTCTTTTGAAGACCAGATTGCTCGCTGGTGTTTTTTTCTGTTGTTGCCGTTTCTTTTTTCGGATTCAAATAAAGCGTGCCGCAATAATCGCACTTCCAGCCATTTTCCACTTTATTGAATTTAGTGCTGCCGCAATTCATACATTCCTTACTTTTCATGATAGAGTCCATCCGATCCATAGTTTTCAGGGAAGTCATCCGGGTATTTGCCTAATCCTGCTCGAGGATATTTTTCAGGCAATCGGCTAAAGGAGACGTAGCGCACTATCGGCGTCACGTAACCTACTTGATCTTCTGAAAAATAGACATTGGGTTTCCCCTGTTTCTCATAAACGAATTGTTTAGTATAGCCAGCATAAGAATTATCTTGAATGAGTGCAATAAAAGCTCTGACCTCTCGCCATGTCATTTGGCCTTGCTGCCATTGTTCTCTAAGATTTTTGGCTTCGTAGCTTACTGGATTATTATTTTCATCGAATTCCAGCGTAATATTTTTTTGGATTTGTTGGGAATCGGTAATGATTTCATCCGGCTGCCCCCAAATGCGCAAAATATCTGCGGCGGAGTATTGATCGAAGTCGGGTCCATAAGCACTTAAAAAACCTGCTTCGCGATAGTAGGTCGTTACAGCAAATTCAGAATCCGGGTTTTCGATAATCATATCTGCTTTTGGTGCCGTTTTTGTTCTCTTCTTTTTTAACGATTCATGTTCCTTTTGGGCATTCGTCAATCGTTCTTCGAATGCTTCCGTTTTCTCTCCGCCATATTCCTTTACAGAAGCTTTGGCTTGCTTGATATCGGCTTGATTTAAAGAAAGCTCTGCGATTCGAACATTTCGTTCGGGATTTTTTAATTGGCTGGCTGAATAAGTGTCTTTCGTACCATTAGCCTTAGTCGTGCTTAAAGAAGAACTAGTTTTTTCTTTTGTACCAGCTATGAGCAAACCGCTGACCACAAGGATCACGAAAATAAGCAGCAAAGCCAGCCGCATGATCGGTGGTTTCTTTCGCTGAACATTCTTTCGCTCAATTTCATCATCAAATTCATACACGGCATGACAGTAGGTACACTCATAGCCTTCTTCTGTTTTGTTAAAGTGGTTCCCGCCGCAATATTTACAAACTAGACCCTTCATTTTTTCTCTCCAAGTTTATTGATAGTCATCAAGTGAATAACTTTTTACCAATGATACCATGGGGCAATCACTTGGGAAAAGAAGAGATTGGATTATTCGCTCGTTGATTTTTATTTTTAGAGAATAATTTCTGTATATTAAACTTTAGTTCCTGATTGACTATTTATATTCGAGGTGTTAGGGTTTATATAGAGAATAATTTCTTTGTTAAGAACAAAATTTCATAAAGGAGCTGTTTCTAAATGATGGAAGAAGAAAAAGCGCTGCTGGTTGAATATGGCAAAAGGTTGATTTCAACAGGATTAACGGCTGGCACTGGCGGGAATATCAGTGTATATGATCCCGAAAGGCAGTTGATGGCTATCACGCCGAGCGGGATTGATTATTTTGAGATGACGGTAGACGATATTGTCTTGCTGACTCTTGCTGGTGAAATTGTTGAAGGTACTCGTAAGCCGTCGAGTGAATGGCAGATGCATTTGATCAATTATCAGAAACGTGGAGAAGAGATTCGGGCCGTCGTACATGCGCATTCGACATTTAGTACGATCCTTGCGACTTGTCGAAAAGACCTGCCAGCGACAAATTATATGATAGCGGTTGCAGGCGGAGATGATGTTCGCTGCTCTAAATATGCTACTTTTGGAACAGAAGAATTAGCAGAATATGCTTTTGAGGCGATGGAAGGCCGCTATGCTTGTTTCTTAGCAAATCATGGTTTGCTGACTTGCGGTCCGACGCTCAAAGAGGCTTTTTCGGTGGCGAGTGAAATTGAACGATTGGCTGGACTGCATGTGGGAGCGTCATTGTTAGGTAATCCAGTGGTACTAGCGCAGTCAGATATGGCAAAAGTACATGAACAATTTCCAAGTTATGGTCAATAGGCTGATCTTAATACGAGTGAAGAGGTGGGAAAATGAGTAAAGTAGTTGTCGTCGGAGATGCATTTGTCGCGGTAGATACGTTGAAAAGAGCGGCCGAGTCAATGGGGCTTCCTGAACCATTAGAGATCGTCATGCTAGAATGGCACGGAGAAGATTCGCCAGAAGAATTTCAGCGAAACCTGAAATTGATCGAAGAGCATGGTCCGGAGTCAGTAGATCTTCCTGATGGGATCATGAAAGAAATCACAGATGCAGAGTACTTGTTCGTTCATCTTGCACCAGTAACACGACAAATGCTGGAAAGGGCAGAGAAATTAAAATTGATCGGTACGTGTCGAGGCGGGGTGGAGCATATCGCTGTTGATTCTGCGCGGGAAAAAGATATACCAGTCATTCATGTCATTCGAAATGCCGAGCCGGTTGCAGACTACACGATAGGTTTGATCTACACGGTGACTAGAAATATTGCCTTATCCCATGCGGCGGTGATGCAGGGCAAATGGCCAAAAAAATTTCCGAATGACGCATATCGGACGACGCTTTCTGAACAAACGGTTGGACTGGTAGGTTTAGGTCATATTGGGAAAATGGTAGCCCAACGTCTAATCAGTCTGGGGGTAAACGTCATCGCTTATGATCCGTTTATTGATCAAAAGAAGGTGCTGGCTTCAGGACTTGAGCTGCGTTTTGTTTCTTTGGAGGAATTATTTACCGAGGCTGATATAGTTTCTCTTCACATGCGGGTGACACCAGAGACAGAAAAGCTGGTGGATGAGAAATTATTGACGCTGATGAAACCTAACGCCTATTTGATTAATACTGCTCGACCAGGAATTCTTGATAAAGAGGCTTTTATTGATGTGTTAAAGAAACGAAAAATCGCTGGAGCAGCAATCGATGTGGTGTGGCAGGAGCCGATGCATTCGGATGATCCGTTGCTGGATTTAGACAATTTAGTTATTACTTCGCATATTGCGGGAGATACTGTGGATGCGATCCCGAACTCGCCTTTCTTGTTAGCGCGAAAGGTGAGAGAGTATGTAAAGACTGGTGAGAGTGAATTTATCATTTAAAAAAGCGATCCTGAGATTTTTTCTCAGGATCACTTTTTGTTTTATACGCGATCGTAATCTTCTAAACGGATATCTTCTAATTCCTCTTCTTTGAAGCCGAGATCTTTGTCTAAGATTTTTTCAACAGCTTTGATTAACGAAGCTGCATCTAATCCGTATTTTTTCAGTAAATAAGGTTTTGAAGCACCATGGGTCCATTCGTCGTTGATTCCGACTTTAATCAATTGCTTATGGAGCTGATGTTCTAACATCACTTCTCCGACAGCGGTGCCTAAGCCGCCGATCGTTACGTGGTTTTCCATTGTCACTACTCCGTGTTTTACTTTTTGAATAGATTCCACTACTAATGGATCAGTAAACGGCTTGAGGGTCGTGATATGAACGTGTTGAACAGAAACGCCATGTTTTTCCAACCATTGAGTTGCCCGCATCGCTTCTTCGGTACAGATGCTGCTGGAAAATAGTGCGACATCATCGCCTTCAGAAATTACTCGGCCTTTGTTAAACTCGGTTGGTTTGTCAGGAGAAAAGAGCCGCGGCATTTGTCCGCGAAGCATCCGGACATAGATCGGTCCATTTACTTCCTTGCAGATCTCCAACGCCGATTCCACATCTGTTGCATCCCCGCAATCGAAAATCGTCATGTTGGGAATCGTCCGCAAAATACCTACATCTTCAATCGATTGGTGGGTAACCCCGCCAGGAGTAGTAATCCCAGGGACGAAACCTAAAAGTGAAACCGGCAGATTAGGGTAGGCGATCGACATTTCTAATTGATCTAACGGTCTGCGATATAGAAAAACTGCGAAGGTGTGTAAAAATGGCCGGAAGCCTTCTCGTGCTAAACCGGCTGCCCAGCTTAGCATATTTTGTTCCGCTATTCCCATGGATAAGTATTTTTCAGGGAAGACTTTTGGAAATTCCTTTACCTCGCAAGAAGTGCCGAGATCGGCAGATAAAACTAAAACATCCTCATTTTCCTGAGCAAATTTAATCATATTTTTTGAATGAACATCCGATTCAATTTTCATAATAAAACTCCTTCCTAGTCTCGATTACATTTCATTGTAGAATTTAGTATATTTTTCGATTTCTTCCCCTTGTTTTAAACGAACAAAATGCAGAATCGGTCTTCTTTCGTTTAAGTAGGGGATTCCTTGAGTTGGATCGGTGTAGCAAAGAATGACTAATGGTTTATTTTTTTCTCCCTGTTTAGCAGCTTCTTCGATGGCTTGAATGTCGTGTCCGTCTACTGAAACGGCTTTTGCACCGAATGCGGTGAAGCGACTTTCTAATGGTTCGACGTTCATAACTTTTTTCGTTTCACCTTCGACCTGCTGTCCATTGACGTCGACTAACAGCACCAGATTATCTAGTTCGTAAAAAACGGCGGCTTGGAGCGCTTCCCATAATTGTCCTTCTTGCATCTCGCCGTCGGACATCATGACAAACACGCGACCTTCTTCGCCACGCAGTTTTCTTGCATGGGCTGTTCCGCCAGCGACGCTGATCGCTTGGTCCAATGTACCGGCAGCGTTTTCAAATCCGGGTGTATGATTTGCTCCGATCATTTCCATTGAGTAGCCGTCGCGATTGAACATTTCTAAGGCTTTTTCATCTAAGCGGTTCGCTTCGATCAATGCCGCATAAACAGGTGCCGCATAGTGTGCCGGGGAGACGAAGAAGCGATCATAGGGTGCCTTTAATGATCCGTGGTATGCTGCTCCTTGAATATAATCCATATTGTCTTTTGAAGGGGTTCCTGGGAATTTTTCCGGTAACCGAGGTGCCTTGCTCTCGCTTAAATTTAGTACCCGCAAGTAGAGAGTAGCGAAAAGCTCTGCGGAAGAACAAGCCTGTGACAGGTAGCAGCCGTTTCTTTCGATTGTCAGTTTTAGTACGTGTTTGCGAATGTTCGTTGCAGCTTTTTCTACATCAGCGATTGTATAATTATTTGCCATGATAAAACTCCTTTTTCGATTTATTGTCTTTATTTTTGACCATAATTATTTTGATAAAAATCATATACCTCAGAAGTATATGAGGATTTCAACGGTTCAAGCTTCGCATTCAATGTTCTGGCATAATAGACACTTTGAGCGGTTTCTTCAAGAATGACCGCGTTTTTCAGAGAGTTTGTAGCGGATTTCCCTACTGTAAAGACGCCGTGATTTTTTAACAAAATTGCCGGACAGTTCGTTTCTTGATAACAGCGTACGATTTCAGCACCAATCGCTTTTTCGCCAACTGCCGCAACTTCAGATAAAGGAATCTCTCTGCCGAAAACAGCAGCAGAAGTTGTTGTATAAATAGGTAATGATTCTCCGGCGATTGAAAAAGCAGTAGCGTATGGAGAGTGTGTGTGAGTAATCCCAAAAACGTCTGGACAGTGATTGTATACATATAGATGCGATTCCGTATCGACTGATGGAGTCAGTTCTCCTTCGATTACATTACCTGCTAAATCTACAACGATCATGTTGTCCGGAGTCAAATCATCAAAATGAATTCCGCTGGGTTTGATGACCACATATTCTGTTTCTGGATCTTTTGCACTGACATTTCCGCTCGTCCATAAAACCAATCCATTTTTAGGAAGCGCTTTATTGTCTTTGCAGACGGTCTCTTTCAATTGTTCAAGCATAACGATACCTCCAATGTTGTTTTTTACATTATTTCATCATAAAGAACAAATGTCAATATATCTTTTATCGTTTTTTATCCTTTAATAGTAATAACGCTAGTTATAAGTCTAATGCAATCGTTTTCAATAAAAGTGTTGACAGAACGAAAAACCCATGCGATACTTTTCATAAGTTCTAACAAGTGAAAAAAAGTTCAATAAAAGGAGGAATTATTGTGGAGTTGTTACAAAATATCTTAAGTTCATTTGGTGCTGCCGTCGTCGTACCAGTGATGTTGTTCATCGTGGCCTTATTTTTAAAGGTCAAACCTAAAAAGGCCTTCCAGTCTGCTTTGAATGCTGGGATCGGATTAACGGGCTTCAATTTGATCGTTAATTCATTTGTTCCAATCGTTACACCAGTTATCAATAATATGGTTGAGCAAACAGGTGTCAAATTACCAGTATTTGATACAGGTTGGCAGGCGACTTCCGTTATTGCATACTCTACTCAAGTAGGTGTGGTCTTCTTAGTAGTAGGATTGGTCCTGCAAGTGGCATTATTCTTAATTAAATGGACCGATGTATTTATGCCGAGTGACATGTGGAATAACTATTCCTTCATGGTCTGGGGGTCAATGATTTATCTAATCACTGACAACATGGCATTAGCGATGGCTTGTATGATCGTTCAGAACTTATACGTGATGCTGCTTGGAGAAGTGATCGCCAAACGCTGGGCGAATTACTACAATCTACCGGGAACGACCTTAACGGCACCCCACCATGTCACCTCGGTACCTTATGCAATCATAATGAACTGGATCTTAGACAAATTAGGTGCAGGCAAGATCAATTGGGACCCAGCAACCTTGAAGAAGAAATTAGGCTTCTTAGGAGAACCGGTCACTTTAGGACTGTTTCTTGGTTTGCTGATTGGGATCATGGGGAATTTGAATACGTTAACTACATTAGACGGCTGGGGCAGTGTTCTGACAATGGGACTTGCCGTATCAGCAGTTATGGCAATTTTCCCGCGGGTTGCGAGTATCTTTGCTTCAGCATTTACCAGTTTGACGAATGCTAGTAAGAAAACGGCAAAAGGCAGCGGGAAGAATCGTGAATGGATGCTTTCAGTGAATGATGCGGTTGGTTATGGCGAACCGGCAACGTTGATGACGGGTCTGATTTTGATTCCGATCATGGTATTGTTGGCGATGATCTTGCCAGGCAACGAAACCTTGCCGCTGGTTGACTTGATCGCCTTGCCATATATGGTAGAAATGATTATTTGTATCTCAAAAGGGAACATCTTCAAAGGCGTGATCTCAGGTATTATCTGGTTTACGATCGGATTATATGTTTGTACTTTAACCGCCCCTTACTTTACAGAAGTTGCCGCTCAGGTTGGTGTGAATATTCCAGAGGGTGCCATGATGATTACTAGTTTCGGGATTTTATACAATCCGGTAATGGCATTGATCTTCTTAGCATTCTTGTCGGGGAACTTCTTATGGATGGGTATCGTGGTCGTGCTTTACTTAGCGATGTATGTCTTGTTCAAGAAAAACAAACAAGCTGTTTGGAGTTTCTTGGAAGGTGAAAAAAATGATGGTCCAAAAGAAAAGGTGGTTGCATGAAGGCGCTAGTCAAAACAGAACCTGGCTATAACAAAATGAAGTTGTTGGAGATTGAAAAACCTGTTCCAAAAGACAAAGAAGTTTTGATCAAAGTCATCTATACCGGCATCTGCGGAACAGATATTCATGGCTTCAAAGGAGAGTATGACCGCTTGAAGACTCCTTTAGTATTGGGCCACGAATTTTCCGGAATTGTGGATGCGGTGGGAGAAAACGTAACAGAAGTACAAGAAGGTCAATTAGTCACTAGCGAAACGACCTTTGCTACTTGCGGCGAGTGCGAATCTTGCCGCAACAAAGAGTACAATCTTTGCTTGAATCGAAAAGGCTTAGGCAGCCAAGTAAATGGCAGTTTTGCGGAGTATGTACTAACTCGCGAAGAAAGTGTTCATATTTTAGATGATAAGATCAGTCTGTTAGCTGCGTCAATCACGGAACCGATTGCCTGCGGTGTTCATGCCAGCCTGGAAAAAGCGCAAGTCGAAAAAAATGATGTGGCAGTGATTGTCGGGCCTGGTCCGATTGGGTTATGCTTAAGTCAGGTATTAAAAAGTGTCGAGGCCAAAGTAATCGTCGTAGGGATCACTCAAGATGCGGAGCGTCTGAAAACGGCCAAAGAGTTAGGTGCAGATATGGTAATTGATTCGCTGAAAGAAGATGCAACAGCGCTCATCAAAGAATTTACCAACGGAAAAGGCGCGGATTATTGCTTTGAATGCTCAGGTGCGGCGCCGGCGATCAAAAATATTTTTGATTATTTAAAACAAAAAGGAACGCTGGTACAAATGGGTGTCTTTGCCAAAAGTTTAAATGAACTAGACATGAATTCGATCGTTCAAAGAGAAATGAATGTCATTGGCTCACGATCACAAAAGCCTTCTACTTGGCATTTGACTTTAGAGTTGATGAGGCAAGGCAAGATCGACGCGGAGCGTTTGATTACCAAAATCTATCCATTGGATAAATGGGAAGAAGCGATTGAACAAGTGATGGCTGGCAATGAAATCAAAGTTGTTTTACAGCCGAACAAAGAATAAGGTGAGGTGCAGCGATGGAAGAAAAAAATCTCGTTGAAAGAAATTGTATTTTGCTTGATCAGGATATTCATTCCTTTGAAGAAGTTATTCAGTTGATCGGTGTTGAGTTTGAAAAGGCGCAGATCGTCAAACCAACCTATGTAGATGCAGTGATTGCCAGAGAAAAAGTATTTCCGACTGGCTTAGCGGCGGATGGTCATAACATCGCGATTCCTCATACCGATCCTGAACATGTTTTGCGGCCAGGAATGGGTGTCGTTGTTACAAAGGAACCAATCGAGGTTTCTATGATGGGAAGTCCCGATATCAAGCTGCAAAGCAATATCTTTTTCCCGCTGGCGATGGAACATCCGAAGAAGCAGCTGGCTTTGCTGCGACAATTAATGAGTGTTTTCAAAAACAGAGAAGACTTGGATGCGATCAGCTCAGCTAAGACACCAGAGGAAATTTTAGCGGTGACCAGTAAAATTAAATTCTAAAAAGCAACATTTGTTGTAAGCGTTATACTATAATGAAAAAAAGCACACAGTAGATTACTTAAAATAGGAGGGATAGCGATGACAGAAATAAAAGTTTTATCTGTATGCGGCTCAGGCACAGTTAGTTCGGCTATGGTTGGCGAACGGATCATAGAATTGTTAGAAGAACACGGATATGAAGTAGAGATCCAAGAGGTCAATCCCGGAATGGTCAAAGGGGCAGTCGCAAATGGCGATATTGATTTAGTCGCTTTTACTAGTCCGATTGATCCAGCAGACGCAGAAGGAATTCCGCAAATAAATTCTGTTGGGCTGCTGACTGGATTAGATGAAGAAACATTTTTAGACGCAGCGTTGAAAGCCTTAAAAGAGATGGGAAAATAATATTTTGAAAGGCTGGATAAGAATGTCCAGTCTTTTTTTTGAAAGGAAATCCTGATGAATTTAATTGCTTTAGATCTTGATGGCACGGCACTAGATTCTACCGGAAAATTGACTGAAAAAGTAGCTGAGGCGATTCAACGAAGAGCCGCTTGCGATACATATCGCTTTGCCTTTTGTTCGGGCCGCCCAATGTCAGGCGTCTTGCCTCATGCGAAAATGGCAGGGATTGCCGATGATTATCATGTCATCGCCAATGGTGCGGTGGTGCAAAATGGTCACGGACAGAAACTAGCTGAGGAGCTGCTTGATTTTACAGATTATCGAGAGCTGACTATTTTTTGTCGTGAGAATGGCTTATCCTGCATTGCGGTGAATGATCGGGGGGCGACCACTCCCTTTCCAATGATCAATGTTGGAACATTGGAATTTTGCTTTTTGACGAATAATCATTTAAAGGTTTGTGCAATGAACGAACTTGATCCAAATGATAAATATTCCAAATTGCTTATTTGTGATAACCCCGATATAATTAAACAGAATAAAAGTATGGTAGAACAACGTTTTTCACAGGACTATTCATGTGTTCAGGGCTATCCCACCATGATCGAATTTGCCAAGAAAAATGTTAGTAAAGGAAATGCTTTAGCTGAGCTGGCGAATTATTACGGTATTTCTGATAATCAGGTGTTTGTGGTTGGTGATAATGGAAATGATCTCTCAATGTTTGAAAGATTTTCGCAATCGATCGCGATGGGAAATGCTACACCTGAATTAAAGCAGGCAGCTAAATGGCATTGTCCAACAAATGATGAAGACGGCGTAGTAAAAGCGTTGGAAATGATCGACGATTTTATTACATGATGATAGGATGCTCGACCGGTATTTGAACTAGGAGGAAAAAATGGCGAATGATATTTCTACATTATTAAAAGTAGCAGAACTGTATTATTTAGATAGGATGAACCAAAATGATATTGCGAAAATAATTGGGGTATCACGTCCATCCATTTCCAGAATGCTGGAAGAAGCACGGGAGAAACAAATTGTTAAAATCTCGATCGAAGCGCCTTTCGAACGGAACAACACCCTGATGATGCAGTTAAAGGAAAAGTTTGATTTATTAGAAGTCATCGTGGTCAAGGGCTTAGGCGAATATGACTATGATTTAAACAACGTGGGGAAGGCTTCAGCAGATTATATCAGCGGTGTATTGGCGAATGATCGACTGCTGGGGATCTCATGGGGAGTGACCGTCGAGAAAATGGTGAAAAACTTCCCGGCTCATGATTTGAAGAATGTTCATGTGGTCCAATTAACCGGCAGTTTAGGTCCCAATCGAACTGTCATGGATGGCAACGAGCTGGTTTTCCGCTTGGCGCAGAAATTAGATGGCCGCCACGAATTTTTCAACGCTCCGGCCTTTGTTAATTCACGGAAATTACAGGAAGAATTATTGGCGCAGCCGCAAATTGATTTGAATATTTCCCTCGGCCGGAAAATTGATGTGGCCTTTAGCGGGATCGGCAATATTGAGACGACCCGCAACACGTTGGTCTCCTCAGGCATCTTAGACAATCGCGATCTGAATGATCTAGTCGCTGAAGGTGCGGTGGGAACGATGATCGGACGTGCTTTTGATATCAACGGAAAAGAAATTCAATACCGCAATCAATTTCCGATTTCCAGCGGGCTGGATTCTCTGCGATTAGCGCCCATCAGTATTGGGGCGGTCTGCTCGAAGAAGCGAGCGACGGCAACCTTGGGAGCAATCAATGGGAAATTGATCAACGTCCTGATTTGCGATGAAGAAGTTGGGTATGAATTGTTGAATAGTTAAATCAAACCTCACCGTTCAGAATGTTGAACGGTGAGTTTTTTTGACATTAAAGATTCAGGTGTCAAAAGTCTATATTCATGATTTATCGTCGAAAGAATGCTGTCATATCAAGGTATAAAATTGATTGAAACAGGAAATAGTCACTTTTGACACCCGAATCATTAAAGTAAGTATAAAATTTTCAGATGAATAAATCGCTTTGTAGCGGGTATATCCATGTCTGGCTTCACGAACTAGCTTTATCGGCAATAAGCAAAAATATTTCGAAATTTGAGAAGCAATTTAGAAATATTTTGGTCTTATTGCTCAAAAGCTGAACGAGTTCGCGAAGCCTTTCTTACTTATTTGAGTTCGATTTCTCCAGCGGCATTATTCAGAGTAATTTCGCCATCAGAGCGGTTTCCTTGGTGACCTTCATAGGTTGCCCCGCCATCTTGTGTTTGAGTGATGTCCTTTTTCATCGCAGAAGCGGCTTTGATCTCGCCAATCTCGCTTTTGGCGTGCAGGCTGCCGGAAAGGTTAGCGGCAGAAATTTTTCCGGCTTGAGCATCTACGGTGATTTCTTTTCCGCGGACACCATCAAGTTTTACGTTGCCTGCTTCGGAGCGAACATGGATCGACAGGTTGTTTTTCTTCGGCACTTTGATATACAAGACTTTTGGAGAGGCGAAGTGCATGCCGGCTTTAGGTTCGGGCAGCGTGATCGATAATTTTTTGCCGTTCTTTTTCAAAAGCGTGCCTTTGTGACCAGACATAGAAGCGGTGATTTTATTGCCCGTGGTTTCTTGGATAACGACATCATTTGCGGGTGAGTCGATCGTTAGTTGTTCGCAGCTTGCTGTTTTTACAGTGTCGCTGCTTTCTTTTTCGCTGGCGAATCCAGTCATACTTCCGCCAAAAACCATTCCCATTACTACCAATCCGATTACTTTTTTACTATTTTTCATTTTTCAAAACTCCCTTTTTTAGTTGATTTTCTTTGATAAAAGTTACGCTGAAACTAATTGCTGTTAATACGATTGCGACGATCAAGAATTGCAGGGTATTCATTGTTTGAACGCCCATAAAGTCCATGGTACCGAGATTATTGATAGGGCCGAAATAGAGTAAAGCGATATAAAGACCTTCAAACGGTTTGCGATTTCCAGTAAGTGTTCCTAAGGCCATAGCAAGAGCTGTGATGAACAAAAGGCCGACGCTCCATGCGATAAAACGGTCTGCGGCACCAGCTAGCGTGAAACGAATAAGGATACCGCTGGAGGTAAAGAATGCGATCAATAAGCCTGCAATAAAGGTAGCTAGCCATTTGAGCTGCCACGGACAGCTGACTTTGATCAATTGTGTTAGGTTAAATTGCTTTTCGCGACAGCCCATCTGAGATAAGATTCCCATCGGCAGCAGTAAAATCAAGGTTCCCCATTTCAATCCTGAGCCGATAACGATGAAGCCGCTCAAGCAGATCGAGGTCAATAGGAACAGGTACCACCAAGTTTTTTGACCCATCAGCATAATTTTCAATTCACCTTTGACCATCAAGAATAGGTTGAGGAAACGGGTCTTTTTGATGGGAGAAAGCTTCAAACTATTGGTTGGTCTGTTGGTCTTTTGTTGCGGCAGTTTTTTAGACTTGCTTGCTGATTTTTCCTTGAATCGATTAAAGACAAGAATGGAAATCAGAATCAAGCCAAGTGCCGCTAAAATCCATAATAGGCGGCTGATCAAAAATGCTGAATCAAACTGAACTCCATGCCATTCGAAAGTAGGGATATCCGTTTTCTGCGGGTAATAACCAAAGCTGCCGCCTTCTGGCAATGCGGGATAAATACTTCTAGCGCCTGCCGACATTTGATTTAGCAAGTAGCCTAAGCCGAATAAGTCAAAAGCATTCCCCGGTGCCGCAACGGAAACGGTAGCTAAACCGATCCAAACAATAAAGATTAAACAATTCCCAAAAGCATTTTTGATTCCCGGAACTACGTCGAAGAAAACAGTTAATGCTGCTAGAAAAATCAAGTAAGGAACAGTAATAACGAGTAAAGGCATCAAGTATGCGCCAAGTTGAATAGAGAGATCTTCGTGACGGATAAGCTGCATGATCAGCATAGCGACAGTGAACAGCAGATCTGCTACGAACAAGACCGAGAAGTTGGCAATGAATTTTCCAAAGATATAACTTCCTTTACTAACTGGTGCGGCAGCGATCACCTGACCAATATTTAACCGCCGATCTTCAGAGATTTGACTGCGTAATAGGTAAAAACCAGGCAGCCATAAAAGGATCACAGGCAGCATCGCGGCGATGGTTCCCAGCCAATACGCATTGTAGATTCCCCGCACGCCTCCAAGGTAGAAAATCTCATAGCCATCCCCGAGTGCCGGCACACATAGGAAAGCGAGAAAGACGCTGACCATCATGACCAGTAAGAAACTGTAACTGCGGGTTTGTTTGATTAGATTATGTTTAATGAGAGAACTGATTGTCTTCATTGGTCTTGCTCCTCCTTATTTTCCCTTAGTAGCGTAAAGGTATGCATCTTCTAATGACGGTTCGACTAAATTGGCGCCGAGCCGCGGTTGCTCTGTTGAAACGATCCGGACATGGATACCGTCGCTTCGCTGCATCGAATTACTGACGATATATTTTTGCTGCAAAGCTTCTAATTCATTGACATCAACAATGGCGTTCCAGACTTTGCCGTGCGCTTGAGTCATCAATTTTTCAGGTGAAGCCGCGGCGATCAGTCTGCCTTCTTTCATCACCACCAAATTTGGTGCGATGGATTCTATGTCGCTGACAATGTGTGTCGAAAGAATGATCGTCCGATCGGCAGCGAGTGAAGCGAGGAGGTTTCGAAAGCGAATTCGTTCATCCGGATCTAAGCCTACGGTCGGTTCGTCTACGATCAATATTTTAGGATCATTCAATAATGCTTGGGCGATTCCTACACGCTGTTTCATGCCGCCTGAAAATCCTCCTAAGTGACGTTTGCCAGCGGATGTTAGATTTAAAATGTCTAACAACTCATTGATTCTTACTTTTGCAGATTTCATGGAGAGCCCCTTCATGGCGGCCATGTACTCTAAAAACTCTGACGCGCTCATATTGGGATAAACACCGAAGTCTTGGGGCAAGTAGCCTAAAACGCGCCGCAGGTCATTCGGATGTTTCGTAATGTCGTTCCCATTGAAAGTGACGCTTCCTTTGGATGGTGTATCAACGGTTGAAAGGATTCGCATCAGGGTGGATTTTCCTGCGCCGTTCGGTCCTAAAAGTCCGGTTACGCCTTTGGGAAATTCTACGGTCAAATTATCTAGCGCGATTTTATTTTTATACTGCTTGGTCAAGTTTTCAATTTTTAACATGGGGTGTTTCCTCCTCTTGTTTTCTATAGTGCTATCATAACCAGCGAAAACCACAACTAAGTAACGGGAAAACCACAAGTAAGTAATTTTTGAATTTGAACTTTCGTTGTTCTGTAAGAGTTTCTATGGTAAACTCGCGTTGTCTTAGTGAGAAGGGGTGTTTTTGGGTGAATAATGAAAATATTTTACTTGTAGATGACGAAAAGGGCTTGCTGGAATTGTTGGAGATCACATTGCGGAAGGAACATTTTAACCATATTACGTGTGCTTCAACTGCAACAGAAGCGTTGGAGAAGATAAAAAATGAGGACTTTGATCTGCTTATACTGGATGTGAACTTGCCGGATTTTTCTGGTTTTGATCTTTGCCAAGAGGTGCGACGGCATACGCTGGCACCTATCATCTTTTTGACGGCAAGAGACAGCACCTTTGATAAATTATCCGGTCTAGCCATCGGCGGAGATGACTACATTACGAAACCATTCGAGCCGTTAGAGGTCATCGCTCGAGTGAAGGCACTCTTGCGGCGCCAAGGCTATTCAATGAAGCAAACGGAAATAAAGGAACCGGACCAAGCCGATATTTATGATTATGGGCGCTTTGTTTTGAATACTCAAAACGGCACGCTGTTGATTGAAGGGAAGCCGGTGGAATGTACGGCCAAAGAATATGATCTATTAGTCTTTTTCTGCAAGCATCCGAATCGCGTTTTTGCAGCATCGCAGCTTTATGAGGCTGTTTGGGATAGCTTGGGAGTAGGAGATGACAAGGCAGTGACGATGCAGATCTCGCGATTGCGGAAAAAAATCGGCGATGATGGTCAGGGAACACAGATGATCCAAAACCTGCGAGGGATCGGCTATAAATTCGTGCCGCCTGTAAAGGGGGAATGAATATGAAGCTAAGACTGCGTTTCATTTTGTTCTTTATCGGAAATTTGATCGCCTTCATCTTTTTTACGGGGATTTTCGTCGCCGTATTTTTGGAATATGTCACGCCCTTTCTATTTAAAAGCGAGCAGGCGGCTTATTTTTCTGATGTTACGGGGATCATTCTGCCCTTTATTTTCGGCGGGATTTTGTTTGGTCTTTATTTTGTCAATCCGCTAGTGACGATGCTGTCCTTGATCAAGGAACTGTCCGAGGGAGATTACAGCTTTGCGAATATGAATCAGATTTTGTATAAGAAAAATGGGAAATTAAAATGGCGCTATGCGCTTTATCGAGAATTGATCACTGATATTTACGAACTGGCCCGTCAACAAGGAGCCGCGGAAAAGGAACGAGAGAAGCTGGAAGAGGCGAAAACGAACTGGATTTCAGGTGTTTCCCATGATCTCAAAACGCCGCTTTCTTATATCACGGGATATTCGGCTTTATTACTGGATGATCAAAAGGAATGGTCGATAAGCGAGCAGCAGCAATTTCTCACTACGATCCATACCAAAAGCGAATTGATCAATGAATTGATTAGCGATTTGAATTTGACCTTTAAGCTGGAGGCGCTAAGCGAGAACTATCCGATAAATAAAAAAAGCTTTGATCTGGTGGATTTTGCCAGAGCATTCTTAGTTGATCTGGCAAACGATCATCAAACGGAAGGCTACGAATTTGGGTTTCAGACGGATAGTGAAAAATTGCTGATCGAAGCAGATCAAAAGCTGCTGTTTCGAGCGGTGCAAAATATTGTAGGCAATGCCCTCGCTCATAATCCTAAGGGAACGGTGATCGAGATTGACATCAAATCTAATCAGAGTAACGTTGATTTTACGATCAAGGATAATGGGGTCGGGATGTCTGGGGCGACGCTAGAGCAGCTTTTCAAACGGTATCAACGGCCGGAAGAAACAGAGAATAATGTTAGCGGAGGTCTGGGCTTATCCGTCGTCAAAAATATTATCGAAGCTCATGGCGGAACTATTTCTGTCGAAAGTGAAGTAGGAGAGGGCAGCAGCTTTACGTTTCATTTACCGTTATAAAATAAAAAATTCTGCAGACCGATTGATGAGCGGCCTGCAGAATTTTTTTTATCTTATTTACTTGTCTTTGTCGCTGGGTCTAATTTCCGTTCTACGATTCCTAGAATCCAGTCGGTCATAATCGCCATTAAAGCTGTCGGCAATGCACCGGCTAAAATCAAGGAAGTCCCGTCTGTGGCATTGGTTCCGCGGATAATGATATCCCCCAGACCTCCGGCTCCGACGAAAGCGCCGATGGCAGTTATCCCGATTGCGACAACTAGCGCATTACGAATCCCTGCCATAATAACAGAGACCGAAAGCGGCAATTCGATCATATAAAGCCGCTGCCACGATGTCATCCCCATCCCAGTTCCGACATCCAGCGCATTTTTATCGACTTGACGCATGCCGGTGTAAGTATTTTTGATGATCGGCAGTAATGAATATAGGAAGACAGTCAAAATGACGACGTTGACTCCTAAGCCTAAACCGATCATTAAAATCGAGATCATGGCTAGTGAAGGAATCGTCTGAATGACATTAGCGATTCGGATCACCCAGTTGGCTAATTTATAATGCTTTGAAATGAAGATCCCGATTGGAATCCCCACGATTGATGCAAACAGCACCCCATAAATTGAAATCAGGAAGTGACGCACAAACTGACTGAAAACGTAGGCACCGTTGGTTTGGAAATAGGTGATAAATTGTTGAAGGGTATTCATGTTTTCCATTTTTGCCTCACTCCTTTTCGAAATAATTGTGCTGCTTCAAGAAATCTTCTGCGACCACAGAAGGCTCTACTAAATCGTTATCGGCACGATAGTTCAATTTTTGCATTTCTTTGGTCGTGATGGTTCCTTCTAAACGTTTTAAAGCGGTGCGGATCTTCGGATTTTTCTTCAAGACCTCATCAGTGGCAACCGCCGCAGCGTCGTAAGGCGGGAAGAAGTGCAAATCATCCTCCAGCATCACAAGATCATAGCTAGCGATCCGACCATCTGTTGAATAGCCTAAAACGATATCCATCTTACCAGCATCGACGGCATCGTAAACAAGTCCGATCTGCATTGGTAAAATTGAAGAAAACTCAAAGCCGTAAGCTTTTTTGAAGCCGTCATAACCGTCGCCTTCACGAGTGATCCAAGCGGTATCGACTCCAGCTTTTAATTCACCAGCATGCTTTTTCAAATCGCTGACTTTTTTCAGATTATATTTTTCTGCGGTGTCTTTACGAACAAGAAACACATACGTATTGTCAAAACCGTAAGAAGTGAACCAAGTTTGGTGATAGCGTTTCTCAAATTCAGTTTGCACCGTATTGAAGGCTTTTTTCGGATCTTTTTCCGCCGGCAAACCTAAAGTAGTTGTTAAATCAGTTCCGGTATAACGTGCAGCCGAGATGGAGGCATCATTATTCATCATCGCCTGATGATTGATCGTTGTTGTCGCTAAGTTATTAATGATCGTCGTGTCCAGATCGGTATAATGCTTGATCATGCCAGAGGCTAAACTAGCCAAAATCTGCGCTTCAGAAGTAATTCCGCCAGTGATCCCGATCGTATCTTCGCTATCGTTAGAGGCTAAACCAGGAAATGAGCAGCTGCTAAGCAGAAGCAGGGAAAGTCCGAGTAAAGCAACTATTTTTAGTTTTTTCATTCTTTACTTCTCCTCCTTTAATGCTGCTGGAGTCATGCGATCTTCTAAGAAACCTAATAATAGGTCCACGATCAGTGCCATCAAAATGACTGGTACGGTCCCAGCGATAATCAAAGGCGGTTGGAAGTTGTTCAAACCGCTGAAAATCAAATCTCCTAAACCGCCTGCACCGATGTAGGCAGCTAGTGTAGCCCAAGCGATAACATAAACGGCAGCTAGACGAATCCCAGCCATAATAGTCGGGATTGCGATTGGTAGTTCAACGGAGAAGATCGACTGTAAGTTCGTCATCCCCATCCCCTTAGCCACATCACGATAATTGCGATCGACATTCTTCATTCCGATAAAGGTGTTTCGTAAAATCGGTAAGAGCGAATAGATAAAAAGGGCAACGACTGCCGGTAATTTTCCGACGCCAAAAAAGGGAATCATTAGGGCCAATAAAGCAAGCGAAGGGACAGTTTGTAAAACACTAGCGATCCCAATCACAAAATTCGCGATCTTCGGCAGCCGAGTCAATAAGATTCCTAAAGGGACAGCGACTAAGATACCAAGGCCTAAAGCGATGGCGGAGATATACAAATGTTCAGCGCTCTTTGTCAGCATTTGCCCACCATATTCATTGATGAATGCTTGCATGATTACGCCTCCTCGCTGGTGATGCTTTCAGCTGCATCGCCAAAAGTATCTTCTTCGCCCCAAAGCACATCATAGATGATATCTACTAAGGACACTCTGGTTAAGATGCCGACCAGATGCTTGCTGTCGTCCACTACGGGAACATATTTTACGCCGCGTTTTAGAATGCGCTGCAAACTATCGCGCACTAAAGCCGCCTCTTTTACATAAAAAACTTTCGGATTGATGATATCGCCGATGCTGGTAGCTTTTCCACGGCGGCGTTCGCGGTCGATTGTTTCCACATCTACAAAACCTTTTAAGATGTTTTCTTCATCTACGACCAATAATGTATCCACCCGTTTTTCACGCATCAGACGAATCGCGTTTTGCAGACTCTTTTCCGGTGTGATGGATACGGCAGTATGCATCATGATTTCGCCAACGGTTGTCGTATCAGGTTTAGCCTGTAATAGACGGTCCTCGCCTAAAAGCTCTTCGACGAATTCGTTTGCTGGTTTTTGTAAAATGTTTTCCGGTGTATCAAATTGGATCACTTTTCCGTTATCCATGATGGCGATCCGGCTAGCTAACTTCAAGGCTTCGTCCATATCGTGAGTAACGAAAACAATGGTTTTACCTAAACGTTCTTGCAGGTCTTTCACAAGGTCCTGCAAAGAATCACGGGTGATCGGGTCAAGAGCGCCAAAGGGTTCATCCATCAAAATGACATCTTGATCGGCTGCGAGCGCACGAACGACCCCGATCCGCTGCTGCTGACCACCAGATAATTCATGGGGATAGCGATCTAGCATATCGCGAGGCAACTCGACTAAATCAATCATTTTTTCTGCTGTCTTGTTTTGCTCTGCCTTGTCTACCTTTAATAATCGTTGGACAAGAGTAATATTGTCGCGGATTGTCATATGGGGCATTAGGCCGATATTTTGAATCACGTAACCGATCTGACGGCGTAACTCAACCGGATTTTTCTTTTGGATATCTTCGCCATTGATTTTGATCGTTCCTTTTGTCGGATCGATCATCCGATTGATCATGCGCATCGTCGTGGTTTTTCCGCTGCCGCTGGTACCAATCAAACAAATGAATTCTCCTTTATCAAAAGAGAGGTTGATATCTTCAACTGCTACTTTGTTTCCATTATATATCTTAGAAACGTGGTCAAACTCAATCATTTTTACACTCCTATTCCTGTTTTGTCTGTTCAATTTTTTAAACAAGAAATTTCCCGTTGAAGTAATTAATCAAAGGGAATTTAATATCTTAAATGTAAAAAATTTAACAGACTTATAATTTTAGTATGCTACAAAAACGGATAAAAAAGCAAATGCCCCGCTCATTTGGGACCATTTTCAACCTGTCTCTTATACACATCTAGATGTGTATAAGAGACAGTAGTTAAAGAGGATTTAAAAAAAACGGAATATTAATTTCAAAGGAAAATTTTCCTAAAAATGAGAGCTTTTCTAATTTAACGGCAAACCGAACCAAACTGCAAGAGACTTTTCTTTGTATGTTACCCATGATAAAATAGCCGAGGAAAAGAGGAGAAGCTATGTTAACCACAGAAGATTTTGATTTTGATTTACCTGAAGAATTAATTGCCCAAACCCCTCTAGAAAAACGTGATAGTTCGCGCTTGTTAGTTTTAGAACGGGAAACTGGTCAGATCGCGGATAAACATTTTGATGAGATTATTGATGAATTAAACTCAGGAGACGCCTTGGTGATGAATGATACTCGGGTGTTGCCGGCTCGTTTATATGGTGAGAAGCCAGAAACCGGGGGGCATTTAGAAGTATTATTGTTAAACAATACGCAGAAAGACGAATGGGAAACCTTGATTAAACCCGCACGCCGCGCAAAAGTCGGGACTCAAATCGTTTTTGGCGACGGCCGTTTACGAGCAGAAGTTAAAAAAGAGCTGGAACACGGTGGACGAATCGTAGAATTTTCATATGAAGGAATATTTTTAGAAAATCTAGAATCATTAGGCGAAATGCCGCTGCCGCCATACATCAAAGAACGTCTGGAAGACCCAGAACGTTATCAAACCGTTTATGCCAAGGAAAACGGTTCGGCCGCAGCACCGACTGCGGGCTTGCACTTCACACCAGAGCTATTAGAAAAAATCGCCGCAAAGGGTGTAAGACTAGTCTACTTAACCTTGCATGTTGGACTGGGAACTTTCCGTCCCGTGAGTGTGGATAATATCGCGGAGCATCAAATGCACAGTGAATTTTATCGTTTATCAGAAGAAGCGGCTGCTGAGCTGAATGAAGTTCGCGACAATGGCGGAAAAATTATCGCAGTTGGAACAACATCGATCCGCACACTGGAAACCATCGGTACGAAATTCGATGGGAAGATCGAAGCGGATAGCGGCTGGACGGATATCTTCATCACGCCGGGCTATGAGTTTAAGATTGTTCAAGCATTTTCGACGAACTTCCATTTGCCAAAATCCACTTTAGTGATGTTAGTGAGTGCATTTGCCGGTCGTGAAAAAACATTAGCGGCATATCATCATGCGATTGAAGAACGCTATCGCTTCTTTAGCTTCGGTGATGCGATGTTCGTAAAATAGCTTAATAGATAGAAGAAAAGTCAGCGAAAATAACTCGCTGACTTTTTTGTATTGAAAAAGCTGCTAATTAATGAACTGTGAAATTAATCTAGCACAAATCACAGGCTGATCGATCCATGGCATATGCCCAGCGTCTTCGATCAATTTAAACTGACAATTTGGAAAAGCCGCAGCGATTTCTTGTCCTTTCTCAACAGTGGCGAACGTATCCTTTGCGCCCCAGATCATTTCCACTGGGAAGTTTAACGCAGAAAGTTCAGCCGCCTTGATTTCATTTTGGTCATTGGTGTTAAAGGCCCGGAGTAAAGAAAGGGTCGATTCTTGATAGTTGGGCAGATTTTGGAAACGATAGTAGCATTCGCGAAACTCATTTGGCATGTTAGCCAAAACGTCTTCATTGGTCCCCATCATCTTTAAGCCATTTAAGGCATGGTCATAATCCTTTGGCACCATCTTTTTCACCGCGTGTTCACCAATGACTGGTTTTACCATCATTTTAAGAGGAAGAGGTGTTTTGCCCAGCATTACGCGGCCCGGATTTCCGATCAGCACCAGCTTTTCCACCCGTTCAGGTCGAGCCATAGCATACCATAATGACCAATGACAGCCCATTGAATGAGCCATGATGGTCACTTTTTCCAAGTGCAGCTCAGCCAGCAGCTGATCAAACAAATCAATGATAAATGGTCGAATCGCGACTTTTTCATGATTCATTCCATCACTGAGCCCGCCGCCGGGACGATTAAATAGGAAGAATTTATGGTCCTTCATTTGTGCCAACAAGGGCGTGAAGGGAAACATGTCGCCAGTATTTCCCGGCACCACTAGGACTGGAGTACCTTCGCCAATTTCGGATACGCGAATGCGCAGGTTTTCCTTTTGCTTAGTAAACCAATACTCCTTTTCCGTTAAGCCGTAAACGGCTAATAGTTCTTTTTCTGCTTGTGCTGCGGTTTTATAAGATTCACTTTCATGATCTAAACGCGGTTGTTGATAGGTCATTTGTATTCGCTCCTTAAGGAAATTATTTTTGTAAAAGTTTTTGACCGTTGTCATAAAAAAGCTTTTGCTTTTCTAGTTGAGAAAACAAATCGGTTTCTTCGATTTTTCTAGCATAATTTTGCACAGCTTTGGCGGGTGTATAAGGGAAATCACCACCATATAGTAATTGCTCGGTGGCAACGATTTGTAATAAGGTCGGCAATTGATAAGGCAAGACCATTCCCGCTAAATCAAAATAAAGATTTTTTTGTGCTAAGACAGCTAGCAGATCATCAGGTTTGGGTGTATCAGGATCGGCTAAGAACTTATTTCCTTCGCTGATTCGTTGGGCGATGATCGGCAGCAGGGCGCCCGCGTGAGGAAGAATCCAAGTGATTTTTGGGTAACGAGAAAAGACTTGGTTTTGCGCCAAATTTACGATTGTCCGAGTCGTATCAAAGAAGAATTCCATTAACGGTGTCTTCACCAGCTCGCCGGCATGAATCGTTTGTTCATGTGGCTCAGTTGGATGGATCATAATTTTCGCTTGCCGTTTGTTTAATTCGGACATCAAGGGCTCTAGTTTTTCATCGCCAAGATAAAGTCCTTGGCAATTCGTCGGAAATGAAAAACCAAATGCAGTATCAGCGAAACGATCGATGCTTTCTAGGCAGTCTTCAATTGAAGGTAAAGGAAGGCTGGCGCAAAAAGAAAATTTTTCTGGATAAGCTTGGCAGATTTTTTCCGCCTCTTGATTTATATTCTGGATCAATTCTTTTGTTTCTTCCGCTGTTCCGAGACTCGGATGTGGACTGGATAAGGAAAGAACTGAATGAGTGGTCTGATTATCCTTCATTAATTGCAAATGATCTTCTACTGACCAATGGGGAGTAGCTACGCCATCTGCTTTGCCAGCATAGTATTTTTCCAAGTAAGCTTCATAAGCTTTAGGAATGAAGTGGGTATGAAAATCGATTTTGTTAAACATTTGTATTCCCTCTTTCATTAATGTACCTTTATTTTAAGAGAGGTCAGAGGAAAAAAGGAGGTACAGAATTTCTAATTCTGTTTCATTTATGGAAAAATTATCTGGGAGTAAACAAAGCTTGCTGGAAGCATTTGCCTATTTTTTAACGTTTAAATCCGTAGAAGAAATCAAAGTTTCTGAATTGATTCGCAAGGCAGAAGTGAGTCGTTCGACGTTTTATCGTTTGTTTGAGACAAAAGAAGAATTTTTCCAATGGGTCTTGGATTATCACATGAGAGGATTGTCCGGGGTCGCAAAATATACCGCCAACAGTCCGCTAGAGTTTTATCACCATTATTTCACCTATATTTATGATCATGCTATTTACTTTAAAACCTTTAACAATAGCTCAATGTGGCCGCAATTTCATTATAAAATGAACCAAATCGGGATCGATGTCTATCGCAATTTTATTTATAGTAAAACAAGCGATCAAATGCTGAGTCAGGTATTGAGTAATTATGTTGTGAATGCCCATATCGGAGTGGTGATGGCTTGGCTGAATGAAAAACCGCTGCAGTCGCCCGATAAATTAGCCGAGTTAGTCACAACGATGACGACTAGCGTGTTTGCTAGTCAGCAGCTCTCCTTAGAAGACGTCTTTCCTTATAAACAAAGTTGAAATGATTACGTGGGAATTTTATCTATTAGTCTAGTAGTAATTGATAGGGTTTTGAGTAATTCTTAAATTTAGCACGTATTACACGTATGGAACTATCGATTATACGTGTAACACGTGTTATACTTTTTGTTGTCAGGAGATATGATGCACAATGCCAATGACACAAGAGGGATTAACAAGACCATTGATTGTTCCGCATGGTGAATTAAAAAAAGGAACTGAGTGGAGTATTTTAAAGGATGCGGGCTTACTGTAGCTAGCTCCGAATTTTGAAAGGGGGCATTGAAATGTTAGTTAGTTATCCAGCTTTATTCTTTTTTGATGATAGTGACGGTTTAGAAGCAAGTTATCAAGTTTATATTCCTGATTTGGACGCGATGACGCAAGGACGTGATATTTCAGATTCTATCTTTATGGCTTCTGATTTATTAGGCATTCGCTTGGCAGATGATATTGAAAATGGGCGTTCTATTGCTGAACCTTCTGACATAAATTCTCTTAGTTTGGTAAAAAATAGACCGTTTCAAGATGATGATGATTTTAAATTTACTTTTAATGCTGCAAAGTCATTTATCTCAATGGTGAGTGTTGAATTAGATGAATATTTAAGTGCTAATGAGCCTATAAAGAAAACTTTGACCATTCCTAAATGGGCTGATAAGTTAGGTAAGGAGTTACACTTGAATTTTTCAAAAACACTTACTGATGCGATTGTAGAAAAAAAGATAGGTGCATAGATTTAACAAAGTAAAAAAGAAGTGCTTTTCAGCATGTCTTTTTTACTTTGTTGATTTATTGCTCGTGATAGTAAGAATCGTACCTCAGAGAACCGATAATCCCACAATCTTAATGGAACATCATTTAGATGTGGATCACGCGATTTACAAGCACCCGCTGGCACAAACAGTGCAAACTTTCGATATTAAAGTTTTACAGAATAGCGTAGAATCGCTGTTGCTTCAATGGAGTGCAAACTTAAACACAAAAAAGCCAGGCTCTCGACTGCCTGGCTCTTAGAATATCGGAAGGATTAGTTC
>NZ_NGLG01000001.1:3166719-3174820 GCF_002140655.1 Enterococcus sp. 3H8_DIV0648
AGGAATAGGATGGAACCCTACAAAGAGACAGTAGATACTGTGACAAGCGAGTATGGTGCAGATTTAGATAATGGATTGACGGAAAAAAAAGTTGAAGAAAAGATAAAAAATAACGGAAAAAATAAGTTTGAAGAGGCGCCTAAAGAATCGCTGGTAAAAAAATTTTTTCATAGTCTAACAGATTTCACGACGATTATTTTATTGGTGGCGGCGATAATCTCGCTATACACAGCGATTGCCACGGATCACGGCGATTATTTTGAAAGCTTTCTGATTATTGCGATTGTTATTATTAATTCGGTTTTAGCGATTGTTCAAGAAGGAAATGCGGAAAAAGCGTTATCGGCATTGCAGGATATGAACAAGCAGACGGCGACCGTCATACGTGATGGCAAGCAGCTTGAGATTGATGCGGAAGAATTAGTGCCGGGAGACACCTTGTTGCTGGAATCAGGAACGATGATCACGGCGGATGCTCGTATTGCGGAAGCTTCGCAGCTGCGGGTAGAAGAATCAGCTTTGACTGGTGAAAGTGAACCGGTCATGAAAGAGGCCGACTATCTTGGAGAAGAAGATGACTCCTTAGGCGATCGTTTGAATATGCTTTACAAAGGCTCAACAGTGGTAAATGGTCGCGGAAAAGCAATTGTTACTGCGACAGGTATGGAAACTGAAATGGGGAAAATTGCTGGTCTTTTAAATAGTGATGAAACTCAAAAAACACCTCTGCAAAAACGATTAAATCAGTTAGGAAAACGGATCAGTTTGATCGCTTTGGCAGCTGCGGCTTTTGTGTTTTTCATTGGAGAGATGCAAGGCGAACCGATGTTGGACATGTTCATCACGGCGATTTCTTTAGCAGTCGCTGCGGTTCCTGAAACACTGACGGTTATTGTGACGCTAACGTTGGCCTATGGTGTTCAGAAGATGGCACAGAAAAATGCGATCATTCGCAGATTGCCAGCTGTGGAAACATTAGGTTCAGCGAATGTGATTTGTTCCGATAAAACTGGGACATTGACGCAAAATAAAATGCGTGTTCGACGAGTATGGACACATGGTGATTCTGTGGTCGATACTGAAGAAGGTATGACGGAAGAAGCGATGGAAGTGTTAAGCATTGCGGCTTTGTGTACCGATGTTATCGTGGAAAATGATGACAATGAATTAGAAATCAAAGGCAATCCTACAGAAGCGGCGATCGTTCGCGCAGTAGAAGAAAATTATCATACGAAAGCTGAGCTGGAAGAAAAATATCCGCGGATCGGTGAAATTCCTTTCGATTCTGATCGAAAAATGATGACGACTGTACATAAGCGCGGGAAGAAATTTATCTCCATCACAAAAGGCGCTTTCGACGTATTATTACCAAAATTCCATTATGGGGATGTCGATCAGGCAGCGATTGTTAATGACCGCTTTGGGAAAAAAGCATTGCGGGTGATTGCTGTGGGGTATGCGATCCATGAGGAAGAACCAACAGAGATTACCTCAGAAGCGTTGGAAAAGAATCTGCGCTTGATGGGATTGATCGGGATGATTGATCCGCCGCGTCCAGAATCAAAAGCGGCGATTGCGCGTGCGAAAAAGGCGGGCATTAAAACAGTCATGATTACAGGTGACCACGTAGTAACGGCTGGAGCGATTGCAAAAGAATTAGGCATCATGAAGAGTCGGAAAGAGGCGATCTCCGGCGCTCAGCTGCAAAAGATGAGCGATGAAGAATTAGATGATCGCGTCAAAGACCTATCCGTATATGCACGGGTAACACCAGAAGATAAAATCCGAATCGTTAAATCTTGGCAGCGGACAGGCGCAGTTGTGGCTATGACCGGTGACGGGGTCAATGATGCACCCGCGTTGAAAGCCAGTGATGTTGGTTGTGCCATGGGAATTACTGGAACGGACGTGGCAAAAGGTGCCGCGGATATGGTGCTGACGGATGATAACTTCGCGACCATCGTTGATGCGGTAGCTCGTGGACGTTCTGTTTATCAGGGCATACGTAAAGCGATCAACTTCCTGTTAAGCTGTAATATCTCAGAGATTTTTATTGTGGTCATTGCTATGCTATTAGGCTGGGGAGCACCGTTTACGGCTGTTCAACTATTATTTGTTAACGTAGTAGCGGATGGATTGCCAGGCTTTGCGCTAGGCAGAGAACCTGCAGAGGCGGGGATCATGGATGAAAAACCAATTCCTCACGACGAGGGGATCTTTGCTCGAGGACTATGGCAAAAGATCGGCTTGAATGCCGCCGTGTTTACGGTTGTGACCTTGATCGGTTTTTACATTGGCGCATTTGTGGAGCACATCAGCTACTTTACACCGCCAAGTTTAGAAGTTGGTCAAACGGTTGCGTTTCTAGTATTGGCTTACTCATCTATCCTGCACGTCTTCAATGTACGCAGCAGCAAATCGATGTTTAAAGTCGATTTAGCAACTAATAAATCATTGGCTCAAATGGCCTGGTTGGCACTTGGAATCACAACGGCGATCGCCTTGATTCCTCAGACGCAAGAATTATTCTATCTTGTTCCAATCAGTATGAATCATTGGATCATCGCGATTTTATTATCGATCGTTCCGCTGATCGTCAACGAGCTGATCAAATTCCATAAAGCACCAGAAGTAGATCCAGAAGAAATTTAAGACTGTGTTTCTTCTATTATAAATGACAAAAGCCCTGCGATGAATTTAATCATCGCGGGGCTTTTGTTGTATGGAGTTACGGTTGGTAATCGAAGCTGGTAACGATGATCTCTTTTAGTTCACTGATCAATGGTTCTTTTGGATTTGCTGTTGTACATTGGTCTTCATAGGCCAATTCAGCCATCCGGTCAACAGTAGAATCTAGTTTTTCTTGTGTCACACCTTGTGCTTTCAGATTCATGTCGATCCCAACTGATACGCCTAGATCGTAAACAGCAGTTGCTAAAGCTTCGACTAATTCAGCCGTCGTCTTGCCTTTAAGACCTAAGAATTTCGCGATAGCTGCATAATCAGCATCCGCACGGAAGTAGTCATATTTAGGGAACATCGCATGTTTTTGCGGGTCCTTAGCATTGTAACGGATGATATGCGGTAATAGGATCGCATTGGTCCGTCCATGAGGAATGCCGTATTCTCCACCGATCTTATGAGCGACAGAGTGACAGATTCCTAAGAAGGCATTGGCAAAGGCCATCCCAGCCATCGCAGAAGCATTATGCATCTTCTCGCGTGATTCCTCATCGCCATTTTTCACTGATTTTTCTAAGTAGTCAAAGACGATTTGGATCGCTTGCAGGCTCAGTCCGCGGGTATAGTCAGATGCCATGACAGAGACATAAGACTCGATCGCGTGTGTCAGCACATCCATCCCCGTATCCGCTGCGATTGAAGAAGGCAGTGTTAGTACAAACTGCGGATCGATAATCGCTACATTTGGAGTCAAGGCATAGTCTGCTAACGGGTATTTCACATGTGTTTCGCTATCTGTGATAACGGCAAACGGTGTAACCTCAGCACCGGTACCCGAAGTCGTCGGAATACATACTAGCTGTGTTTTCTCTGGTGGTTCGATCCCGTATGTCCGTTTACGGATATCCAAGAATTTTTGTTTCGCGCCGAAGAATGAAGTATCTGGGTGTTCAAAGAACATCCACATTCCTTTCGCCGCATCCATTGCAGAACCGCCGCCCAGAGCGATGATCGTATCTGGTTGGAAGTTGATAATCATTTCCAAGCCTTTATAAACAGTATTTGTAGAAGGGTTTGGTTCAACGTCAGAGAAGACCTCGACCTTCACGTCATTTTTACGACGTCCAAGAGCTTCGCGAACGATATCTGCATAACCGAATTGAACCATCCCAGGATCACAAACAAGCATGACGCGTTCCACATTTTCCATTTGAGCCAAATACAACAAAGAGTTCTTTTCAAAGTAGATTTTTGGTGGAAGTTTAAACCATTGCATGTTTTTTCTCCGTTTCGCTACAGTTTTGATGTTGATCAAGTCAAGGGCAGATACGTTATGAGAAACTGAATTCTTTCCGTAAGAGCCGCACCCTAATGTAAGAGATGGGATCAATTCATTGTAGATGTCTCCGATACCGCCTTCAGATGATGGTGAATTCACCAAGATCCGGCAAGCCTTCATCCGTAAGCTGAATTCCAATTCAACATCAGAATCTTCGGTATGGATGACCGCGGTATGTCCTAGACCGCCTAATTCCAACATCGCCTCAGATAAATCAAGACCGTGATCCGTATTATTTGATTTGATCATTGCTAAGACTGGAGACAGTTTTTCACGAGACAATGGATAATCTGGTCCTACACCGTCAATTTCCGCAACGAGCATTTTTGTTCCTTCAGGTACACCGATACCAGCCAAATCAGCGATCGCTTTTGCAGAGAAGCCGACGATTTTTGGATTCACGGCATATTTGCCTTCGTTCATCACGACAGCTTCTAACTGGCGCAATTCATTTTTCTTAACAAAGTAAACTTGATGCGCTTGGAACTCTTTCTTCACATCTTCATAGATTTCCTTGTCAACGATCACTGCTTGTTCAGAAGCACAAATCATTCCGCTGTCAAATGTTTTCGAAACGAGCAGGTCGTTCACCGCACGTTTGATATTCGCTGTTTTTTCGATATAAGAAGGGACATTTCCTGGTCCTACCCCTAGAGCCGGCTTACCAGTTGAGTAAGCGGATTTCACCATGGCACCGCCGCCTGTTGCTAGAACGATCGCGATCCCCGGATGATTCATTAATCCTTGCGTGGCATCAAGCGATGGCTGCTCGATCCATTGGATACAATTTTCCGGAGCACCTGCCGCAATAGCTGCATCGCGTACGATCCGAGCCGCTTCAGCTGAACATTTTTGCGCGCTTGGATGGAAGGCGAAGACAATTGGATTCCGAGTCTTAATAGCAATCAGCGACTTAAAGACAGTAGTTGAAGTCGGATTGGTCGTAGGAGTCACACCACAAATAACGCCAACTGGCTCAGCTATCTGGACAAGATGTTTTTGCTTGTCTTCATAGATCACCCCGGCGGTCTTGTCATCTTTGATGTTGTTCCAAATGTATTCGGAAGCATACATATTTTTGATCGCTTTGTCTTCAACGATTCCGCGACCAGTTTCTTCTACTGCCATCTTAGCCAACAACATGTGTTTATCTAATGCTGCCATGGCCATTTCGTGAACAATATGGTCCACTTTTTCTTGATCAAAGCGTGATAAAACTTTTAAAGCGTCGTTTCCTTTCGTTGCCAGATCATTGATCATGGCCTCGACATCGATTGTTTCCGTCTTTTTCTTGTCAGTTGCTTTAACCATTTTTTTCCTCCTAATATTTTTTTTACACATTCATCATAATTGGTACACCTAACAATGTAAACGCTTTATTTTAATAAAGATTTATTTCACAATGCTATTTAAAGATAAAAATGAAATGAGAATACTTATGGAATTTTCCTTTTCATTTCATTTGGTCTAGGTTTTATTGATAAATCCAAGCTTTTTCGAATCGTGAAAATGACGAAATGGAAAATTGCACAAATGGTTCATTTATTTGAAAAGGATGAAAATGTTCAACTTTGTAT
The DNA here is from genome assembly GCF_002140655.1 of Enterococcus sp. 3H8_DIV0648. NCBI lineage: Bacteria > Bacillati > Bacillota > Bacilli > Lactobacillales > Enterococcaceae > Enterococcus > Enterococcus sp. 3H8_DIV0648. The sequence continues at coordinate 3,172,318 of NZ_NGLG01000001.1, forward strand.
TTCTTTGAACAAATAGGTTTTCAAATATTATGAGAAGCTTTAATCCCTTTAGAGAAAGTTGCAAAAGCGGGGTAAAACCAGTATTATGGTACAAGTTGCAAACACATACATATATAGAAGAAAGTAGGAAATTAAATGACTGAACCTGCCATTTCTTATCGTTTAATAAAGAAAGAAAAACATACAGGAGCGCGTCTTGGTGAGATCATTACGCCTCACGGAACCTTCCCGACACCGATGTTCATGCCGGTAGGAACGTTGGCCACCGTAAAAACAATGTCACCAGAGGAATTAAAAGAGATGGGTGCCGGAATCATCCTGAGCAACACCTATCACCTTTGGCTGCGTCCAGGAGAAGATCTCGTCGCTGAAGCAGGCGGTCTGCACAAATTTATGAATTGGGATCAGCCGATCCTAACCGATTCGGGCGGCTTCCAAGTATTCTCTTTAGCGGATATGCGCAATATCGTTGAAGAAGGCGTGCATTTTAAGAATCATTTAAATGGATCAAAAATGTTCCTTTCACCAGAAAAGGCGATCGATATTCAGAATAAATTAGGCTCAGATATCATGATGAGCTTTGACGAATGCCCGCCATTTGATGAAAGCTATGATTATGTTAAAAAATCTGTGGAACGTACGTCTCGCTGGGCCGAGCGTGGTCTAAAAGCTCATGCGAATCCAGCAACACAAGGCTTATTCGGTATCATTCAAGGGGCTGGCTTTGAAGACTTGCGCCGTCAAAGCGCAAAAGACTTAGTCAGCATGGACTTCCCAGGCTACTCTATCGGCGGACTTTCTGTCGGCGAGCCAAAAGAAGAGATGAATCGGGTATTGGAATTTACCACACCATTGATCCCAGAGAACAAACCTCGTTACTTAATGGGCGTTGGCGCGGCGGATTCATTGATCGACGGCGTGATTCGCGGAGTCGATATGTTCGACTGTGTATTGCCAACACGTATCGCTCGTAATGGTACCTGCATGACATCTGCTGGACGCTTAGTCGTTAAGAACGCAAAATTCGCTCATGACTTCCGTCCGCTAGATGAAAAATGTGATTGCTATACTTGTCGTAATTACACTCGAGCATACATTCGCCACTTGATCCATTGCGATGAAATTTTTGGTATTCGTTTGACTTCTTATCATAATCTATACTTCTTGATCAACTTGATGAAACAAGTTCGCCAAGCAATCATGGATGATAATTTATTAGAATTTCGTCAAGCATTCTTTGAAGAATATGGTTTTAACAAGCAAAACGCAAAAAGTTTTTAAAGGATAGATAAAAACGCTAGTGTAAGACTGTAAACTTTGTTACAGTTAAAAGTGGAATTACTAAGAATGCGAGGGGAAATTTTAAATGGGAAACTTTTCAATGATTATCTTACTTGTGTTGATGCTGGGAATGTTCTTTATGATGAACCGTTCTCAAAAGAAACAACAGCAAGAACGTCAAAATCTATTAGAAGCAATGAAGGTTGGAGACGGCGTTGTAACCATCGGCGGATTACATGGTGTGATCTCTGAAATCAACAACAGCGACAAAACAGTTACTTTGGACTGTGAAGGGATCTTCCTAGTCTTTGACCGTTCATCAATCCGAACTGTTAAAGCAGGTGTAGGACCGACTGCAGCTCCTGTAGAAACAGAAGTTGTTGAACCAGAAGCAACTATGCCAGAAGAAACAGTAGTAGAAGAAACACCAGAAGATAAAACTGAAGACAAGTAATCAAGTTCTTACTTAGATTGATTCATAGTGAAGGTGCGTATTTATACGCGCCTTTTTTGTCTGGCTTCACGAACTAGCTTTTCTACACAAGTTCCGCATACAGTTGCTGCTAAATTAGCATTAAGCAGAACTAGCATATCGGCAATAAGCAAAAATATTTCGAAATTTGAGAAGCAATTTAGAAATATTTTGGTCTTATTGCTCAAAAGCTGAGCGAGTTCGCGAAGCCTTTCTTGTCGTTAAATATCTAGGAATGATTTTATTGCTGAATTTTTTGTGAAATGACGATTAACTAAGTAAGCGCTATCATAGTTAATGGTAAACGTGACTTTTTGCTTATATAGCAATCAAAATTGACAATTCAAACATTTGGTCTATGATAATAGTATAGGAGAGAGGTGTATGTATGGAAAGGACAATATCTGATCAGATAAAACATCGAATAAAAGTTTTACCTCGGGGAAGTATTGTCGTAGCCTCAGATTTTTCCCATATTGCTAGTGATAATATGACACGGCAAATTTTCCATCAATTAACGAAAGAGGATGTTCTAATTCCATTGGGAAAAGGATTATATAAAAAAAGAAACTTTAATGAGACATTTGAGCAAGAGATTCCCGCTGATCCTCAAGCGATTGCAACGGCTTATGCGAGGAAGATGAATTGGATTATTTATCCTTCTAAAAACCTTGCACTAAACAGCTTAGGTTTATCTACTCAAGTTCCCAATGTTTTTACCTATAATTCCAGCGGACCAACTACAAGACT
>NZ_NGLG01000001.1:3175363-3179290 GCF_002140655.1 Enterococcus sp. 3H8_DIV0648
AACTTAACCTTAAAAGAATACAAACAGTTGAAAAAGGATGCTCAGCGTTCTTCCGAATGGATAAAAAAAAATATAAAGAAGATGGAGCAATTTAGATGAAAAAGTTCTTGTTATTGAAACAGTCGGATCGTCTAGCAGCAATACAATTGGTATCAGCAGAGCTTAAAATATCGCCAGTGATTATTGAAAAAGACCTGTGGGTTACAGGGGATATCTAATGAAGCACATCAATTATTCCTATTCCATAGTAAGTTATTTCAGCGGAATCTTATCACATAACTTTAGTTGAGTGGAATCATGATAAAGACCATGTTCATATCCTGTTCAAAGCTCAACCGAAAACAGAGTTGACAAAATTCATCAATGCGTATAAAAGTGCTAGTTCACGGTTGATAAAGCGTGATTATCCTAGAGTAAAACAATATCTTTGGAAAGAAAAGTTTTGGTCTAAAAGTTTCTGCCTAATGAAAGTTTTATCACGGGGAAGTATTGTTGTATCCTCAGTTTTTTGATGATGGGCCCAATATTATTCCTGTGGTTACACGCCGCGGATAGGTAAATACTACGCAATTGCATAGTATTTTATGGTATAATGAGGCATGAAAAGAGAGGTTGCGCTAACAACCTCCCTTAAAGGTAGCACCGTTTAAGACGGTGGCCGAAAAACGATTTTATTTATTTTAAAAAATGACCGTCCTCTGGCTAAAGTTGACGGTTATTTTTTACTGTTTTTATTGATGATTGTCACAATCAAAGTTGCGAAAGCTATCGCAAACATTAACGATTGATAAACAGTCAAGGCTATTCCTTTCCAGAAATAACGCGGAAAAACAATAACATAGGCGTCACCTCTTTTTCAAAAGACTAGCCACCGTCACAAACTTTACTACGTAGAAATATTGTACCATTTGCTGAATGGTGGCACTACTCTTTTATTACACCTGAGCATTAGTAGGAACATTTCGAACTTAAAGTTCACGTCAGTCTTTCAAAAAGACCGATGTTTTTTTTTAATGAAACTAACTATGGAAAAAAGTGCGAAAAAGCCTTCTCCTGTATTAGAATAAAGGTAGAAAAATTTCGTGATCAAGGATGGAAAGCAGAATAATTCCGATTCGAAGTGAAATTCAAAATGTATTAACGATTTTGTAACGTGTAATTACACATTATAATAATCATGAAGAGTTCAGGAAAGGAGCAGTGATTATTATGGATATAGTCAAAACACGCAAGCAAGGAAATTCGGTGATGGTAACGATCGCCAATAAGTTTGACGTACCAGGAGACAAGACTTACTATATTACCCAAGAAACTGACGGGACGATCTTATTGATTCCGAAAGTCGAGGATTATTTTGCTGGTGTAAAAAAGAATGAATACATCGATAAAGAAGATGAACTGGCAAGAGGATTTACTGTAGAAAGCAGGACACTGGAGGAGTAGCACCGATAAGAATCGACCTTATTTTGTCAGTATTGACAATGAGGCCTTGAAAAGCGGCAGCAAAGTTAATGCGAAGCAGATATACACTTTGGATTTTACTAAACGAGGCGGAAGAAATGTAGAAATCCTTGGAAAAGTTTCAACGAGAGAGTTTACAAACATTGCGCAACATGTTCTTATGAATTTCAATTTCCCTATCTAGGAGTACTCTTCAAGATGGGAGTATATTTCCATGTAGATACGGGTCGTTATGTAATAACTCATGGATTTACAAAGAAAACTGAGAAAACGCCAAAAGGAGAAATTGATCACGCTAAAGAATTGCGAAAGGAATGGTTTGATAATGAAAATAGATGATTTAATTAAAGAAGAATTGAAAGACCCTGAATTTGCTGAAGCTTATGAGAAAGAGGGGGAGAAGTTGCAAACTGCAATTTCTCTTTATCGCGCTCGAGAAGAGGCAGGATTGACGCAGGCGGAATTAGCTGAGAAAGCTCACACGACACAAGCTACTATTGCTCGGATTGAGCGTGGTGATAATGTATCTTTTGATAAATTATCTGAAATTGCACATGCAATGGGTAAAAAACTAAAAGTTGAGTTTTCATAGAATTGAATAATTAAATGAATGGGAATCCGTGGTTATAAAAAGGCGTGCTTTTTAGCATGTCTTTTTTATTTCCCCAAAAAACCAGATTACTTACAGAGGCTAAAAAATAAGGAATATAAGATTTGAAAATCGGCTCAGTTGTGGCTCGGATTCTGAGAAAATAAAAAAGAGAAGACTTTTTGAGTAAAAGCCATAATAGAGGATTCCTAAGAAAATCGCGAGTTGTTCGAACAGAAAGATAGCTATTAGGGGGAATAAGAATGAAGAGAAAAAGCCGGTTGACGCTTCTTATGTTTTTTTGGATAATTTGCTCTTTTATGGTGGTTTTGGGAATGGTATGTCCGATCGTTTCGAATGCGGAGGGAGATCTTACAGAGAAGGTACGTTTACTTGATTTGAAAGTGGTAAAGGCGGATGGCAATGAGGTATCAAAGGAAAATAAGATTCGAATGAATGATACGGTGCAGCTGATTTATTCATGGAAGATCGAACAAGAGAAAAGCACTGAGATCAAGGCAGGAGACAACTTTACACTTTCCTTACCAGACAACCACTATTTTCGGATTGACGAGAGCAGTCCGCCACTGCAACTGAAAAATACTCTAACGAATGAAACATTCGGACAAACGAAACGTAATGGGAATCAACTGCTAGTCACCATCAATGAACAGGATGCAAAGCAAAAAGAGACGCTGAATCTCCAACTCGCGATCAAAGCCAAAGCTATCCAAGCAGGCAGCGGAATCAGCATGGGCTCAACCAATATTCCTAAAGCAGAAATCGTTGAATGGGAAACACTGATTCAAGCGGAGGCAAAAGTAGCAGGCGTCGGAAGTTTAACCAGTCCACGGAATTTTGAATACGTGATCCTAGATAAAGAAAATCTAACAAAGCCGATCGCTTACGGCATTACAGAGAGAAGGATCGTGCAAAAAGGCGAAGCAGTCAACATCGCTTTTTACAAAAATAAATCAGCACAAGGGAATTTGCTAGAGGAGATCGCTGGAAATACAGGCGCTTTAGGCTGGTATTCGCTATTAAAGGATGAGCACAGCTATTTGATTCGCGAAGTTCCCGATCCAGAATATCTGGCGGTGATTACTGGGGGTGTGGGTGAAGGATATCAGTACGATTATCAGACGGATACGCAGCAGCACACGCACTTCAAAATCTTAAATCAGACAGCGCTGAAAGAGCCGTTTCCCAACAACTTAGCAAAAGTCCCTGCAGTAGCGATCCCTCAGAGTAAAGACGAACAGCCGCGACAACCCAAAGAAGAATTGAAAATTAAGGACACTGCTCGTAAAAGAATAGCGGCACCAGCATCGACTGATGAGACCGACAAAACAGAAAATGACAAGAAAGGCATTCTTTTGACCAAGACAGATTCAGCCAGTGGAGAAAAACTTCAAGGAGCCGAGTTTGAATTAAGGAATGCCAAAGAGGAGAAGATGTATCTTCGCAAGAAACTGATCACGGATGAGAACGGAGAGCTGCACATCAATTCCTTGCCGGATGGGAAATATTCCTTACTGGAGATAACGGCACCGGAAGGCTATCAACGAGATAGTCAGCCAATCGAATTTACCTTTGATGAAGCGGATAAGCTAGTAACGCTAACAAAAGAAAATGCAAAAACAGAAAAAGCGGCACCGATAAAAAAGGTTTTCCCGAAAGAATCAGAATCTAGCAAAGCGGCAAGTAGTGAACAAGCAAGCAAATCAGTCCCCTCTTCAACCGAAAAGAAATATCCCAATACGGGAATGAAAACAAATAATTCTTTCTATATACTCGGTTGTCTGCTGCTTGTTAGTCTAGGATTTTATCAGAAAAAAAGATAATCAAAACTAAAGCTGATCAGCAGACCATCGCTG
>NZ_NGLG01000001.1:3179405-3186266 GCF_002140655.1 Enterococcus sp. 3H8_DIV0648
TCGCTGATCAGCTTTACTAATATTTCAGAAAATCCAATTTATTAATATTGTATTAAAAATTTGAGAAATATATTTAATAAATAGGGTATGAAAGAATAAATAATCTGAGAAAATGAATAATAGGATATATCCAAAGAGGTTTTAGTCCAATTATAATTTAATAATAATTTTATCGGAAAACTGTTGCTAATCTTTATCTTAAAAAATAAGGAGTGTGAAGAAATGAAGAAAAACAAATTATCAAACATTTTTATGCTGGTATTATTGATCGGTTCCTATATTTCCGCATTGGTTACAATTTCCCCCAGCGTATCGACAGCCGCAAAGGACATCACGAATCTTGTGGATGTTACTGGCTGTGAGGTGACGAAGGGTGATCAGGTAGTCAGTGATGAAAATAAGATAGTGAAGGGGGATACGATTCATATAAAGTACTTTTGGGAAGTTTCTCAAGAGAATATGAAGGGGGTAGAAGCTGGAGATAGCTTTACTCTCTCTTTACCTGATCCTGAATATTTTGGCGGCTATCAAGATCAAGGTCCCTTTGACTTAGATAATCCACATGGAGGACCCAGTTTGGGACAATATTCATTAATTGGAAGTAACTTTTTTGTAGAAATTAATGAAGAGGGAGCTAAACAAGACGTATTAACCGATGGCTGGCTGTCGGTTGATGTAAAAGCGCTGAAAGCCGGAACCAATATCGATGGCGGCGGTAATGGCGCCGCAGAGATTCCCAAATTAGTGATTACTGATGATGAAGGCGGCGGGGGACATGAACCTGACGATGAAGCATTTCCAGATGACCAACTTCCTTTCCATAAAAAGGGCAAACAAAATTATGGAGAAAATAGTATCAACTGGTCCTTTGTCGTGAATAATCAAGGTCTGAAAGAATTGATTGACACATATTCAGCGAATCAGGAATCAGGATTGAATAATAAGGTAATCCCACGAGAAAATGGCTTATTGATCGATAAACTAGATCCCGGAATGAAATTTCAAGAAAATTCTCTCCATGTGTTGGTTCCTGTTCAAATAATCAATAGCGAAGGTAAGATGGGCACTCGATTCGTAAAAGGAACAAACAATCTGCAAATCCAAGATCAGTTTATCCGAGTCTATCCTCAAGAAGGTGAAGCATATGAGGTTTTCCAGAATCGTGTGAGAAACTATCCGACAGAAAATGGCAGTCTGGCTTATGGCGTTTACACCGATAGCGAAAATTGTGATACGGTGCTCGTTGCTTTTGGCAATATGCCCGGCGATCACGCGTTGTATAACGATGTTCATAATGGAGCAATCTCGGACGCTATCGCGAACGACGACACACTAAGTCAAGAGCAAAAAGCAGCTTTACAAACGATCTATTGTGATCCTGGGAATAGTCCCGGCAGCGGTGGGATCGTTGCTTATGGATTGAGCTTTAATGCAGATGTGCAAGTCGTTGAAGGATACGGAAACGGAACGTATGCCAATAAAGCTCAGTTTATATGGGGGGCAGATGGCTCGGAAGAATCCGAATGGGAAACTGATTTCCACCAAATTGGCGGAGGAGTTACTGGTGAGTTTATTCAAGTGGAAAAAGAGGTTGAAGGAACTGGTGCACTCGCTAAGCCTCGTCATTTTGAGTTTGAAATCGTAGATCAAGTGGATACCACCAATCCGATCGCTTATGGGATTACGGAGAAGGAAGTAACTCAAAAAGGCGAAAAGGTGAAAGTTAATTTTTATAAAAACAAAAGCTCTCAGGGAGAGTACACCAATGAAATCGATGGCAATGGAGTACCAAATGGTTGGCGTTCGGTTTTGACCGATGGACACAGCTATTTGATCCGCGAGATAGGCAGTCCAGAGTATTCTCCATTGATTACGGGCGGTACTGGTGAAGGGGATCAATACGATTACAATGCTGACATTGAAAAAAGAACACACTTCTTGATTTTAAATCAAACGACAATCAACCTGCAGGCGAAAAAGCTTGTCACAGGTACTGCGAACCTGAGTACGCCGACAACCTTTACTTTCCAATTAAAACATGAAGGAAATCCGGTTGCATACGGGAAAACCATGGTGACAGAAAAAGACAAAGAATTCCCGATTGATTTTTATACTTCAGCGAGTTTTGAAGAAGAGAGCAGAGTCACTGATTGGAAAAAAATTCTTACTTCTGGAGAACAGTATACGCTAGAAGAAATAGATACGAACGGCTATCAACCAAAATATTCTCACCGCCAAGGCGATTCGGGTGAATATAGCTCAGGCAGTACCCTTACAGTGACGAGTGGAGAAAATAGCAGCTATCAGTTCTTGGTCGATAATCAAAAAGAAAAATCAAAACCAATCGATGTCTCATTAGAAGCGGAGAAAAAACTGAACGGCCGCGAGTTAAAAGACAAAGACTTTAGCTTTGAACTATTCGACAAAAATGGTCAATTAATTGATACGAAGGAAAACGATGGCTCGTCCATCAAGTTTAAGAAGCTAACGTTTGATCAAGCCGGAACCCACAAATATACGATCAAAGAAAAAGCAGGCGATGAAGCCGGCATGACCTACGATGGCAAGACCGTCACAGCAAAGATTGAAATTACTGAAAATGGCAACCAGCTAGAAAGTAAGATCACTTACTCAGATGACGATGCCAAGGAGAATACCGCGAATGAATTTCTCAATGTCTACAATGAAGAACCGCCGACTGGAGGCTTCCTCATTAGAAAAGTAGATACTGACAGTAATGAGCCATTAGCTAATGCTGCCTTTCATGTTTTTGACGCTGAAATGCAACGAATCAGAGAAGACGAAGTAATCCAAACAGATGAAGATGGTGTCGTCAAAGTCGATGGTCTGCCATTTGGTGATTACTATGTCGTAGAAGCGCATGCGCCAGAAGGCTATTTGATTGAAGATGAGCCGATGAAAGTATCGATCCACGAAGAAAGTCATGAAGAACGAAATATGGTGACCAACCGAGATCCTAAGATCAAAACAGGCATTACCTTAACCAAGATTGATTCAGCGACAGGAGAAAAATTGAAGGGCGCTGAATTCCTTTTAAAAAATGCCCAGAATGAACCTGTGGATTTGGGAAGAAAATTGATTACGGATGAAAATGGATTGATCCATATTGATTCTCTACCAGCAGGTGAGTACTCACTAGTGGAGTCCAATGCGCCAGAAGGCTATCAATTAGATAGTGAACCTTTGACCTTTACGGTAGCAGATGACAATAAATTGGTTGAACTAACCAAGAAAAACACAGTAGAACTCACACCTAAGAAAATACCAGAACCCAAAGCAACATCAACGAGTCTAAAAAAATATCCTACATCCAGCTCTCAGACTTCTCAAGCAACGCCAAGTTCAACGAGGAAACAATATCCTAAGTTGAATGTGGTCGATCAGCTCTTCTTAACAGTTGTAGGCTGGGGAGTAGTAGGCGGAATATGGCTTTACCGAAAGAAAAAATAAATTCATAGGATAATAAAATTGTAAGTGCGAAAAAGCGGTGAAAGCCAGCTTTTTCGTACTTTTTATGTAGTGTACGTTTCATTCATTAAGCCAACACCTGTGGGAATCCCACAGGTGTATTTGTCTTGTCGTCATGGATCGTGCCCGCTCAGCCAGTGGTTGACCAGAGCCACGATCAGCCCCACAAAGAGCGGAGCGAGGACATATCGGATCAGCTCGCTCAAGGTGCATCACCTCCTCTCTAAAAGTGGAGGCTGACGACATGAGCGAAATTACCTACGCAAAGGTATTAAGTTGTCAATGACCGAGTTTAGTTAGACGCTTCACTGTTAGTGAATGTCTGGATCGTCCTTGTTCCGACTTTTCTTGCGCCGTACCCAAGCCCAAAACCGCTGCTGTGTACTCATGGATTCGTGTGCTTCAGACTGCGCTGTTGAAGAAGTTGAAGGGACTTCGGCAGAGGATTCTTTACAATCGATCGTGTGCTTATCTCCGATTTCTGTTGATTGTTTTATTAATGAATTTTGGTTATTTCCCGCTTCTGCCGGGCCTTCCAATTTCTTTTCGATCGCCGTTCTGGTTGGCTCAAATACATGGTCATAGCTTCTGTTTGTTTTGGCAAGGATTGCTGCTTTTGCCTTTTCAAGGTGAACAGTTTCCTCTGGTTTTGTTGGAGCTTCTGTTTTTGAAGCAGCTTTTTCGTGAGGCTGTTCTGTTTCAAGTTTTATTGCAGCTTCTTTATTTAGCTGTTCAGTCGGAGTGTTTACATCGACTTTCGGCTCATTTTCTAAGTCAAAAATCTCGTGGTCTGTCGTGGTGACGATCTTGCCTGTGACCACAGTATCAAATAGTTTTACGCCGTTTTTTTCAAAAATGTCGAGTTGAGTTAATAGTTCGCAAGCTTCTTTGAGCTGTGCCGCTGGCAGGTCGGCATTCACATTTTTATAGGTCCAGTCGTGCTCTTTGCCTAGACCATTGGTGAAGGTCGTGACTAAATCATGGGTCATCTTTCTACGTTCCTTTCTTAATTTTTTTCTGCGTAGGTAGGTTTACTCTCAAGGTTCGTTCGTTTCATCAGGACGAACTTTTGCGATTAGGGAACGGACAAGGGACATGGCTTTTTCGCCAAAGTTACGGACAGGGAACACTTTTGATGTCAACGAGCGCCATTCAGGTGTCATGAAATAATCTTGGAAATAGTAGAAGAAGCGCTTCATGGTACGTGTCGCCTTGGTATTCATGAAAATATCACGGACAAGATCCTTTAGAATGAAGGCAAACTCCTCCGCACCAAGTTGAAACCGCACGCGTAACGCCAAGATATATTTGATCGTTAAGCTGCTATTTTGCGTTTGATAATAATAAGTTGTAATTCGTTTTTCTAAGGTTGTAGATTTAAGATTGAACAATTGTCGGCAAGTCAGAGTTTGTTCATTCATGGATTTTCATCCTCCTTTTTTTAGTAGAGGAAGGCGGTTGTTAGCCGCCGATCCTCAGTTTTTGATTAAAAGATAATTGTTTCGACTGTTTCCACATACTTTGCACTGACGACGTGGTCGAACAGCTTTTCGCCGTCCTTTTCAAAGATCGTCAAGAGTGTCAGTCTTTCTAAGATGCCTCGGATCTCATCACTGGATCGGTCTTGTGCGGGATTTTGGTAGCTCCATGTTTGGGAGCGTCCGCCGCTGGTTTTAAAGATCGCTACTAATTTTTTCATCTATACGTTTCCTCCTATTTACTTACTCGTGATTGGCTGGTGATAATCACGCCGTCCAACTGTGTGTCTTCTACGTCAAGTTCCTTCATAAGCTGTCCTAGTTTAAGGATTTGTGCTTCATCTGGATTTTCGACTACGTTTTGGAAAGTGACTTTCTTTAATTTTTCTGCTCCTGGTAATGAGAGCTGCACCTGTAATTTTGTACTTAATCGTTGGATCATAATTTAACGCCTCCGTGTTTTTGTATTGTTGTACCGGCCGGTGACTAAAAGATAAATGATTTCAAAAAAGAATGCGAATCCGAATTTGGCACCAGCACCCCCAATTTGGCAGGTTTTGGAGCGAAAATGATCGATTTCGGCAAAAAAGCTGCCAAATTGGGGGGGTTCAAGACAAATTGCGATTTGAGAAAAAAAGAAAGTTGAGTTATAATCGAAGTTTTTTGCCTGAAAATGCGAAGGAAGACAGAAAAATAGCAGAACGCTCGATTGTTCAAGCATTCTGCTATTTTGTTAAACTTAAAGCCAATCAATATGGTCACTATCGTCTGGATCATCCATCAAGGGTTCACAATGGTAGAGGGAGTAGGTCTGTTGGTACAGGCGATTGATCTCACCGATTGCAGTACGAAAATTTTTCAGACTAGCACGCTTACTCAAGCTTTTCGCAAAAGGGGTGTTTGGTAAATATAAAAAGTCTAGCGGAATCTCTCCATCGATACCATAGTGTAACATTCCGCGACGAATCGTCGCCAAGACCAGACAAGCGATCTCCGCCCGTTCAATAAAGCGGCGGTAATGGAGTGGCAGCAGCAGGCAGAGTCCATTCGTCAGTTCTGCGAAGAATTGCTCATCCACACTAAAGACAGTGGAAAGCTTGATAGGGTTGAGCCAGATCGTCTGGTCTGTTCCTTCAAGTGGAAATAAGGTGAAGAACGAACAAGCCCAAGGCATCTTATATTTTCCGAAATGCCCCAGCTTCTTTAGACAAATAGATAAGACTTCATAATCAGAAAACGAATGAGTCGAAGAAAATTGATGCAGGGTTTTTAAGGCATTTTCATTACTGAAATGAATCTCTGTATCTGTGAAGATCAATACGCCTGTTCTATCTGGAATGGGGACAATACAGTTGATCTCATGAACAGTCAACGGATCGAATACGATCGCCTCATCAAGATAGCGCTCCCATAATTGTGACCACTGTCTGTCATCTAACGCATTTGGTTGTTTCATTTCATCCATAGTAACTCCTCCTAATAACAATTATTATTTAATATTTCTAAATAAATGATACGACAAAAATGAATTTAAGAATTTCGAAAATTTCAACAGCCCAATAAAGAAAATCGAAAATCGCTAATAATTTTGTTATTAATTAGAAAACAAAAAAAGGAGAAGCACGTTCGTTTTTATAACTAAAATGACATTATTCAGCATAAAAAAAAGGCGTCCCCTCATTAAAATCTGAGTGGACGCCCTTTTCTTATGTAGAGGATAATATTTGACTAAATTATTATTTGCATATAATGTTTTTTCGTAGTTTATCTAAAACTATGAACATTATTCTTTTATAATACACTATCAATTAATAAAAAAACGAACTGATTTGATTTAATTATAGAATATAGGATAAGAATAATCAATATATTTTGAGAAAATCACCTTAAAAGA
>NZ_NGLG01000001.1:3186366-3198603 GCF_002140655.1 Enterococcus sp. 3H8_DIV0648
TAAACGAAAGAAAATATCTAGTTATTGACCGTCAATTCAGCCGTCAAAATAAGAAGAAAAATAAGGAGATAATTATGCGAAGAGGCGAAAATATTTACAAAAGAAAAGATGGACGTTGGGAAGGACGTTACAAGAAAGGATACAAACCCAACGGACGAATCAAATATGGCTATATCTATGGAAAAACCCTCAGTGAAGTGCGAAGCCAATTATATGCAATGAAAGCTTACTATAATACGCGTCAAGAATTGTATGGCAATGTTTGTATCCCTTTTGAAGAGTGGGGACGCCAATGGCTGAATGAAATTCAACAAGGATTAAAGCCAGCGACTTACACTTCCTACTATTATAAGTTGACGAAATACGTCTTCCCTTATATCGGAGAATACGATCTTAACGAACTAAAGCTGGAAAATGGAAAGCACTTAGTAAATCAGTGGATAGAAAAGGGACTGGAAGTCTCAACGATGCAAGTCATTTTAGGCGTTGCCAAGCAATGCCTATACGAAGCCCAAAAACAAGAGTACCTAAAAGAAAATCCGTTTCGATTCTTAAAACTACCGAAAATGCGAAAGAAACCCATTCGTGCGTTAACGCGGGATGAACAAAATAACCTCGAGAAAGCCGCGCTATCGAGAAAGAATCACACAGGATTACCAACCTACTTAGCGCTGCATACAGGACTAAGAATCGGAGAGATCGCTGCACTGGAATGGAGTGACATAGACTTTGAACGCGATATCATCACCGTCAATAAAACGTATCAACGTGTCGCTCTAGAATTTGATGGACAGAAAACTCAGTTGAACCTTGGCACGACAAAAACAGAATCCGGCACACGCTCTGTCCCATTCGGTCTTCCTTTGAGAAAACAGTTACTCAGCTATCGCCGCAAAGCCAAAGGAGACCATGTCTTCTCCACAAAAGGGAATCCAGTGGAACCGCGATTATTAACTTATCATTTCCATCAGTTACGAAAACAATGCGGACTAGAGGACATCCATTTCCATCAATTGCGTCACACCTTTGCGACTCGCTGCTTAGAAGAACAAAGCGACATTAAGTCCGTCAGCGATATGATGGGGCACCGCTCTACCCAGTTGACCTTGGATACCTATGCCGATTCCATGATGGAACAGCGAATAAAAGTCATTTATCAGATGGAAACCGCCCTGCGTGCGCGAAAATAAAGCATAAATAATTAAAAAAATTTTCAACCCCAAAATTCTGCCTCCCTTTTTTTCTCACTCGAAGTAAGCGCTTACTAAAATGAATTGTTCCTTCAATCCGTATATTTCTTAAAAAATTAAATAAAAGAATCGGTGAAATTTGAAGCTAAAATTCACAGACACTTTATGCGCCGTCAATCACCGTCAGAGAGGGGCTGTGAGGGGCGGTTTCATCGTTTTTTTATAGAGGTTCATAGTTTTAGATAAAACTCGAAAAAAAAGTAATCCTAACTTAACAAAAAAAGTTCTACCTAATTCAATATCAAATGTACCATTTCCGTACATTATAGATATAAAAAATTAAATTATATTAAGGAGAGAAAAGAGATGAATAAGAAAAAATTAGTCACAGGATTGTTAAGTACAGCATTCCTAGGCGGGGTATTGGTTACCACAGCATTACCGGCAGATGCGGCTACATATGGCAAGCAATCAACCGGCTCTGTTACGTTTAAGAAAGGTCAATTAGTCACACCACCAGTTACACCGCCAGTTACGCCACCAGTAACACCACCGGCTGGAACAGATTTTGGTTTGATTTATGTTCCAAAAGAATTCAACTTTGCGGAAACAGCAGTTCCTACATCAACTGTAACAGCACCGACAGCAGTTCCAATTGATACCAACTGGGAAGGTAGTCCTGCATCAAATACAGGCGGATCGGGTCTTACTAACCCAACCACTAAACATTTCTTAGTAGGAGATGTACGTGGTACTCGTGCTTCTGGTTGGAAATTAGAGGCGAAACTAACTGCTGATCTTTCAACAGGTAGTAAGGATTTAACTGGTGCAACGATCACGATGAACCAAGCCCTTAACTCTATGGACCCAAATACTTGGATAGCAACTCCAGCTACTCCAACGGTTCATACACCAGATATGGTTCCTACATCAGTAACATTAAGTACATCTTCTGCAACTGTTATGACCGCATCTGGTGAAACAAATCTTGGCGATGCAGATGGTCGTGGTGAAGGTTATTGGCAAGGTGAATTTGATAACATTTACTTGAATATTCCAGCAGGTCCAATGAATCTTGTTGCAACTGGTGAACAGTACAAAGGAACAATCGACTGGACATTAACAGATTCGATTTAATAAAAAGAATGGAAAGGACAGGTTGAAGATACGGGGTTGTCTTCAGCCTGTCCTGTCTAAAGGAGCCGAACATGAGACGTAAAATCCCTATTTTATGCTTGTTGCTATTGATTCTATTTCCTGTAACTAGTTTTGCAGAAGATACGAAAGAATCACAAGTGATCACTGAAAATGAACAACGTGCTGGCTTTACAGTACAGGCGGTATTACCAGAGAACCAAATCAACGATCGGATCAGTTATTACCATTTATTAGTAGCGCCTAATCATAAGCAAACAGTTGAAGTGAGAATTATGAACAGTTCAGCTGAGAAGTCGACGTATAAAGTTGAAGTCATAAATGCAGCGACGAATCGTAATGGCTTGATTACTTATGATGAACGTGAAAAGAAGCCAGATGAGAGCATGCAGCTTCCGATAACGAAAATTGCTAAACCAAAGAGTAAAGAAGTGACCGTAGATGCTTTTTCAGAAGGCAAGGCAGAGATAGATATTTCTGTTCCATCAGAAGCTTTTAACGGGATCGTTTTAGGCGGCATTCGTATTTCATTGAAATCCGAAGATGATAAGGATGATGAAAAAGGTATGTCCGTAAAGAATACATACGGGTATGCGATCGGGATGATTCTGACGGAGAAAGAGGACACTCCGGTTTATGGGGAAACTGAACTTAAACTAACGAAGCTGCAACCAGAGATCGATTATGGGAGTAAAGTCCTAGAAGCCAGTATTCAAAATCCTAATCCTGAAGCTATGCAAAAACTAGTGGCAGAAGGAAAGATCGTCCGTAAAGGGCAAGAGAAAGCCTTGGCAAAGAACAAGCTGGAAAACGTCAAGATCGCGCCAAACTCGATCTTCCCATTTCAGATTGATTGGGGGATGCAGGAAGTTACAGCCGGAGATTATACCTTTATCGGTAAAGTCACAGGAAAAAATAATAAATGGTCATTTAAGCAGGATTTTACGATTACTCGTGAGATGGCTCGAAAAATGAACAAGCAAACAGCATTCCGTATCTTTGTTCCTAACTGGTGGACGACAAGCTTCTATCTAGCAGGGATCATCACAGCGGCAGTGACAGCTTGGTTGGTTGTTCGTTTAATCAAACGAAAGAAAGGAAGGGAGATGCATGAAGAATAAAAATGGGTTGATTCTACTTGTTGGCTTGTTCTGTCTGAGTATCAGTACAGCTTCTGTATATGCGGCATCCTATTCATATGAAACACCAGTAGGAGTGGGATTTGTAGGCTCAACTAGCTCCTCTAGCTCATCAAGTTCTACATCAAGCAGCACCTCGACAAGCGCAACAACAAGTTCCAGTTCTTCAAGTTCCTCTAGTAGTTCGAATTCTAGCAATGTAGAGTCTAGCAGTTCCTCATTGCCTGATACAGAATCTAGCCAGAGAAAAGTAAGCAGCTTTTTCTGGGGAAATGATCGAGATGGCGGAACGAGCGGAACAACTCGCTACTATTCAGATGGGAAGCTGTTGCCAAAAACAGGAGAATTAGTCACGATCGCGTTGCCTTTTGTAGGATTATTTCTTATTTTATTTGTTTTCTTCTATTCAAGGAGAAGTAGGAGGGAACGGGTATGAAGAAAATGATAAAACGATTTACGAAAATCATTCCGATTTTGATGTTATTAATTACCCTAATTCCCATACAGGAGGTTTATGCAGCACCACCAATAGCTTTTAATGAAAATTTGGGTATTGATTTCGATATGAAGTTACCGGATGGTTCCCCGTATAAGGATGCTCAAGTATTGGTTGATATTAAAGAACATAGAAATCGTCCGCCAGCTCTCAATCAGTTCTTAACTATTGGCGGGTCACCTGCCCAGGATGTTGGAATCACTTCAACAACTGGCAACTACGTTCATAATTATGGTCTATATGATATAGGCTCAGTATTTCAATACCCAACTGGCTCTGGTGCCTTTGGAGGTAGTTTCCATTATGCTTACTATACAAATCTTCGAGTGATACCAGAAAAATATATTAAGAATGTTTCATTAGGGAGTGTAAAGGAGTACCGCTCGCAGGGGGTTACTTATGATGGCTTGTGGGACACCGCAACTCCTGTAAATGCCTATTATCCATTTCTAAATCCTACCTATCCCAAATTCACTGCACTACCTGGAGGGGTATTCAAATATGTTGAAACAAATTTTTTGTCTAGTGCCTACATTTTTCCAACCGTGGAGTTTGCTGTTGTTTCAATGGGTTCGTCAGTCGCCTCAAATGGTGCTTATAAAAATACATCCACAGACTCGTCAGGTAGAAAAATCTACTTCGTCGCAACACCGTATGAAATTGAAGAAAACTTTGTAGATGAAAGTGGAGTGTCTCTTACGCCTCCATCTGGATTCACTCAAGGAAAGAAGACCTATGCTAATGCAGAGCAGTTTACGCATACGATGAACTCACTACCGCTTAATTATACGGTTGGCGGAACTAGTTATAGGCTCAAAGGCTGGTATCAAGGTGCAACACAACCTTCGACTCTAAATACAGGGAATCCTCCATCCATAACAGTCGATTATACAGACACGAGTATTTCGAATTTTGATGATGAAGGGAAAATTACTGTTGTATACAGTAGTAGCCATAGTTTAGAAGAGAAATATGTAGATGAAAGCGATGCCTCAATCAATAGTGGAACCTGGGATACATCTCAATCAATTGCAGATGGGGATAATTTCACTGGAACACCAGCTGCTACAAAGACGGATACTAGTGGATCTGAGTGGGAATACACTGGTTGGAAAGATGGTATCTCTGGAGCTGTACAAACTGGCGCTATTCAGTTGAACAACATCACAAATGATAAAGATATCTACTATATCTATAAGCAGAAACAGCACACGATTACCGAAAAATGGGTAGATAGCACTGATGGGACAACGCTTATTCCGATGTCAACAAGCAACCCTCATTCTGCACTAATTTATGACAACGGAGGTTTTGGAGTGCCGGCAGGAGGATTCCCTGCTATTACAGATACAAGCGGGGCCATTTGGGATTGTGTCGGTTGGGAAAATCACACCGATGCGCCCGGAATACTCAATCCAACATCTACCGCAATATGGATGAATATTAAGGGAGATAAAGAATTTCGCTACCATTACCAAGCACGGAATACAACAGCGACATTGGACTTAATACCAACGCCGCAAGTGGTTGATAGTGGGAACAGTGTTGCGTGGGCTTCGCGAGTGACGAATACGGGAACTTCTGCGTTGAACAACTTGACGTTGAAAGCAACGAGTAACTGGGCTACCGGTCTAACTCATCCAACGCAAATAACTGTAACGCCATCAATTGGTGCGCCTCAAAACTTTACCGTTGGTGCAGGTGATTGGTTGACTGGTGTGAATCTAACTGGGATCAATATTCCGACAGGTCAGTATGCGGATATCACATTTACCGATACAGCGACTGGTGCGGTGAACCAGGTCCTGCCAGCTGAGATTGAGCTGGATGGAAATATGGCAACCTCATTGAAAGCAGAAAACTTTGTTCGTATCGATGATCCGAATGAACCAAATCTGGAACCAACAGGAAATGCGGGACTGATCAATATTCCTAAATTCGATTTTGGGCAAACAGAAGTTAAACCTTTCGCTCAGAAAAAGGGTCTAGATGCAGCTTCTTATCAAGGAACGTACAATCCGTATATTCGGTTTATGGATAATGAAAGCAACTTTGGTTGGGATTTGACAGTGAAGTTAGGACAATTTACTAGCGGGTCAAAAACACTGCCGACAGCTACCGCAATCCATTTGAATAATGGGAATCTAAAAGAGGTTCAAGACTACAACAAGCATAATGAATCTCTAGTTAACGGCACTTCAGTTGGAAATAAAATCATTCCTTCAGATGGCACGACGGTCGCTTTGACGAACGGAGCAGTGCAAGGTGTCTATCAATTAGACTACGCCTTTAATGATGTTGAGCTAGATTTATTAGCCCATACTGGAGTAGCTGGATTTTCTTATAAGGCTACGATGGATTGGACATTGACGACTTCAATATAAGGAAAGAGAGAGGAAACTATGTACAATTATGTCTGGCTATCTGCGGGATTGGGAGGTCTTTCCCTTATCCTAGCTGTCTTTTTCCTAGTAAAGGATCTGTCCTTTTCTGAACAGACAAAACAAAAAAAACGAACATATCTACTTGCCAACTGGGGAATGTTCCTCTTAGCGATCATCTGGATCGGTCTTAGCATCAGTCTATATATCTTGATCCAGAACCAGTTAACAGCTTAAAAAATAGCCGCTCGATTTCTTTCGAGCGGTTTGTACATATTAACGTGGTGAGTCATACCATACAAGAACGAGGTGGAAAATGAATCGCATATTGATCTTAACAAAAAATATCTCGGTGGAGACCTATTTGCAGCAGCAGCTCCAGAAATTGAATTATGAAGTATTGGTGTCTGTGTCAATCTGGGAAATGTGGGAGAATGCGCGCCGTGTGGATCAGTTCATGAAGTCCTTTCAATGGATATTCTTGAGTGAGACGATCTCAGAAGGTGAAGCAAAAGAGTTCGGAGAGCAGTTTCGCACGGATTGTTTAGTCAGAATCGTCGGAGAGGAACCGCCGAAAGAGCAGGTATCTGAATGGGATAAGTGGCATATTTTCGATTGGGTCTTAACGGCTACTACGCTGGAACGGCTGAGAGAAAAGCTGCTTCACAAAACCTTGATGCAGCAGGTGGAATTTATCCAAGCTCAGGCGACACAGCCTTTTTACGAAGCGCGCTCGTTGGCAGAAAAAAATAAAAAAGCTTTTCCGTTGTATTTTTCCGACATTCATTTTACCAAACTGGAAAAGGATATTATTCAACGGCTGGGGAAATCCAAGAGTTTGTCCTTAAAACGCGAGGAACTCTGTCGTGGTTGGCGCTCTAAAAATCAAAACTCTAAACTGAGCCAGCTCTCTTCGGCCGTGACGAAGATCAGGAAAAAGGTCTTCGAAGCTTATGGAATTGAAGAGGCGGTCCACACGATCTGGGGCGAAGGCTACCAGTTGAACACCTATTTTTATCAATGCTTGTTGAAGGGCGAGCTACGCGATCAGTCGCAACATGTAAGTATATAAAGCAGGAGGAATAACAATGAGTCAAATTTTACTATTAACCAATAATCCATTGAACGAACAAGACTTTGAGGATCGATTGCGTCAGTTGGGGCACGAGGTCTTTACTTCAAAGCTGATGATCAACTTGTGCCTGTTGGAGAAATCAACCCATGATCTTATCCGCATGTTTGACCTGATCATTTTAAGCGAAACTTTGGCAAACGCCGAAGTAAAAGAATTGTTAGGAACACTAAGGACTTGCGCGACCTCGATTCTACGGAAATCTGATGAACGATTGGAAGAGACGGATTTAGAAGAATGGAAGGGACTTGGTTTGACCGAATGGATCGAAAGTCAACCAACGCTAGAAGTCCTGCGGGAAAAGCTTAGCTGTGAAAAGGTTCGAAAAGAAGGAAATATCGTCTTCTTACCAAAAGCCGAAGAAAAACGGTCACTATCCAGCTTCTCTTTAAGCGGCGGTGAGGTGAAGCTCTTCCAAGTTCTCTATCAGCAGCAAAAACAAACAGTGCCGCGGGACGAACTCTGCCTGCGCATGTGGAATCGCGGCAAGAGCAATTCCAGCATGTCTCAGCTCTCTGTAATGGTCAAACACCTAAAGGGTAAATTAGCAGAACAAGGTGTAGAGGGTCCGATCATCGAGACTTGTTGGGGACGCGGGTATCGCATGCATGAATCTGTTTATGATCAAGTAGACGTCGATGTGGAAGAACTTAGTATCATGTAAGGACGAAGCAAGGACTGGGGAGGAAAGAAAATGAGTTGGGAACATGATAAGGGCATCCTCATTTTTATGGGAGTTTTGGTTGTTTTCATCATCTTCTGCGGCATAATGGCTGTCCGATCAGCGAAGAAGCAAAAACAGGAAACAGCGACAGAACAACGGCTAAGAAATGAACGAAATAATGAACGAATTCGTTACGGCTTCGTTCTTTTCTTAGCCATGGTTTGGTTGACTAGCAGTCTTTTGACCGTCTATTTGTATGAAGCAGGTCTGTTGAATCAGACCTTCAAGATTCCTCGTATTCTCACTTTCTTTTATGATGTCTTTGGAATAAGAATCGGAGCAATCATCCAGGCTGTCCTTAGTTTAGGTGTGATTGTCGAGACGGTTCATTCAATGATTAAGAAACATAAGAAAGTAAATGAACCCACGCGTTCAAAAGAAAGGGGCTAATAGAG
Organism: Enterococcus sp. 3H8_DIV0648; assembly: GCF_002140655.1. Taxonomy (NCBI): domain Bacteria; kingdom Bacillati; phylum Bacillota; class Bacilli; order Lactobacillales; family Enterococcaceae; genus Enterococcus; species Enterococcus sp. 3H8_DIV0648. Next base: position 3,194,979 of record NZ_NGLG01000001.1, read on the forward strand.
TGAAAAAGTTTAGATTCATTGTAGGGTTGTTACTGGTATTAGGAATAGTCAGCGGATGTGGCGGAGGTGCGAATCCTCAAGAGGAATACAAAGAAGAATTGCAGAAACAAGCGAAGATGAACAGTGGTACTTTTGATATGACCCTTGATAGTCTTTCAATTAATGCTAAGGAGGAGGATTCTAATCCAGAAAACAAGATGATGTTCGACGTGCTCGAAAAGCAGCTAAAAGGAATCTCACTGACAGGCTCGTATCAAGAGGATAAGAAAACGAAGAATCAATTCGTGAGTCTTCAATTAAAGGCGCTTGGACAAGAGATACCTTTTGATTTTTATGAAGACCATCAAACGAAGGATATCTATGCCAGCGCGGAATCCTACAACGCCGCATTACAGTTGTTGGGACAATTCAATCCAGATATTTCTGCTCAGACTGTAAAAACGCCAAACATCGAAGGCAAATATATCTTGATGACACAAAAAGAGGCTGCCGAGGCAACAAGACAAAAGGAACTATCTATTCCCCATACAGAGCTTTCAGAATATATCGATAAGCTAGACAAAGACACCTTCAAAAAAGAAGGCGACAAGCTGACGCATCTCTTTACGAAAAAAGAAATCCAAGACTATCTATCTAAACAAGAGGTTACAGGATTAGAAAAGCTAGATAAGTTAACGCTTGACCTAACCTTGGATACGAAAAAGCATACCAAACAAGGCAAGATCACAGCTAAGAGCACGATCGAAGGTGTAAGCTATACCATAAAAATGACGATAAACCAAAAACCGAAAAACAACGATAAATCTGTCCAACTGCCGAAAAAAGAAGCGCTCATCCCAATCGAGGAATTTCTGGCAGAAGTCACACCTACAGTGCAAGTAGGCGATGAAGATATGGCTGAACTTCTTAAAACTATTGAAGAAAATAAAGACACTATCGACGCTCAAACCGCTGAAAATTTGAAAACAACCTATCGTGAACACATGAATGATGAGCAGTATCAGCAAGTTGTTCAAGCGTTAGATGAGGCGTTGGCGGAAAAAGAATGAGTAGCGAATAGAATCACTTGAAATTGAAAGAGTTGAAGAGAGATTAGCAGTAGAGAAGTCCATTGAGGCTTCTTTTTTTGTGGAGAGCGATGAGAAATCTGAGTGAAAACTAAAAAATGATTTATTTCATTCGTCGTATAAGCAACTTTTTACCGTATACGACGAACTTTGGTTTCTAGCTCCAAATTTGGGTTATCCTAACAGTAACTTAATTAATAGGAGGAATTACATTATGGCAGGAGCAATTACAGTCACACCCGAACAGCTGAAATCACAGGCGAAGGTTTATCAACAAGCCTCGGCTCAAATAGAGGACGCGATCCGCAAAGTCAATTCAATGAACCAAACGATTTCACAACAATGGCAAGGGGAAGCCTTCCGAGCTTACTTGGAACAATACAACCAATTAGAAGGCAACGTGAAACAAATGGAAGAATTACTGGAAAGCATCCATGGACAACTAAACAAATACGCGGACACCGTGGCAGAACGCGACCGCCAAGATGCTGGATCATTCGGCTTAAATTAATCAAACATGAGAGCATCAGTACATTGCGTGCTGGTGCTTTTTTCAAAAAGGAGCGAAAGAGATGGCGGTAAAAAGTAATCTAGGCGTTGCCCAACAACGAGCCAGCGCATTGAAAAGTGCGGCGGGCAGTTTGACCGCAGGCGGTGTTGCAACAAGTGATTCGCAAACGACTGTTGCGGGGAATAAATCCGCTCAAAATGCGGTGAAATCAACATACAATGCCGTGCTAAAAGTCAGCGAAGCAGTAAGCAGTGCGTCAAGTAATATCAATAGTGTTGCGAAAAACTTTGAGGCGATCGATCAAGCCGGAAAAGAATTATTTACAAGGAAGCAATTTTAATGAGTGAACAGCGATTAGAAGATATTCGAAGAGAACAAAGAAGCATCACGAAAAAAAGAGATGCGCTGTATGAACGTCAACGATCAGTCGACCGATTGAATGACGGCATCGGCACCTATTTCCGAAAAACACAACAGCTATTGCAAAAAACGCGGGAAACCTTTCGAAAAAACGACGGCGGCCGTGAATTTGATGACATCTATTCCTTCTTTTCTCGCGATGCCGGAAAAGCGATGGAAGCCCTCGGCGAAGAAAAAAGAGAAATCAAACGCGAACAGCAATTACTTGAAGAACAAGACCACGCACTAACGAAAGAAAAGAAGAAACTGTATAGCGAGGAGGAACCCAATGAGCATTGATATGTATGTCAGCAGTTCGCAAGCACAGGCGAGCAGCGTCAATTCGATGTGTCAAAAACAAATCCAAGGCTACCAAGAGCTGCAACAAGCCATTAACCAGTTCGTCATGAGCAGCGGAGAATTGCAGGGAAAAACCTACGACTCTGCAAAACAATACTTTTCGGCCGTTTTACAGCCCTTAGCCAAAGGTGGTATGCTTTTATCAGAAGCGGTAGCAGAAGCCTGCCAGAAATTTCCAGACGACTATCAATCCCAAGTCGATAGCGCAGACTTAAAATCCTCTGAGCTAGAAGAACAGATCCAACAATACCAACAAGGGATTGATACGGCGAATGCGATCATTCAAGCACTCTCAGCTAACCCAGAGATGGGCGTACTAATGAAATCAGTGTTGAGGGGCGTTAAGAATGTAAAAGAAGGCCAAGAAAAAGCGAAGAAGAAGTTAGAGAAGAAACTAAGAAAATTGCAGAAGTTTCATGCCTCTTCGCCTTCAATATTTTCTGAGATAGCGACATTAGAAGCAGCAATCAATACGGGAGCGGCACAAGCAGGTACTTGTTGGAATGCTAGTGCAGGAACTTTCTCTGTTCCTAAGCAAGAAGAGATGGCTTGGGCAGCAAATGTTAATACACTTTGGGAGAAAAAAGAAGCCGCGAAAAATGAAAAAATTGAAGTAAAAAAAGTCACGATACCGGGAAAAGTAAATGGCGACGGGTATTATTACCAGATATTTGTAGATGGTGTTTACGACAAAGAAGCGTCGGAAAAATATAATCTGGATAGAGTAAAGAAAAGAACCATTGAAGGCTTATACCATTTGGGAGAACTCTCTGGAATTAATGACCTTTATCGAGTTGCGACGGGCAAAGATTGGTATACTGGAACAAAAGATAGCCGCATAAAGGCTGCAGGGTTTACACTCTTGGATCTTATTGGTGGAAAAATACTAATAAAAGGTGCAAAAGCACTAAAAATTGGCGAAATTTTTAGTGCTGGAAAAAAAGTAACGAAAGTAAAAGTTACTACCAAAGCAGGCAGGACGATTAATAAAGGTACTGTGATTAAAGGAAAGAAAACTGGGAAGTATAAAAAGACCAGTGTGGTTGGAAAAATAAAGAGGACTCAAGCAGACTTGGATGATTTAGCTAGAGACCCTTCACATGGTGGGAGTATAACAAAAGGCTCTAAGTTAGAAAGGGACATTGGTTTAGTTTTAGAAGAAAGAGGAGATTTAGGTCATATTGTAAGAGATAAAACTGTTAATGGAGGATCAGAATTTATTGATACTGTCACTGGAAAGAAATATGATATTAAAAGTTTTATTTCCTATCCGAATGGTCATACCTCT
>NZ_NGLG01000001.1:3201588-3202069 GCF_002140655.1 Enterococcus sp. 3H8_DIV0648
TTGCCGCGATATCCCCGCATGAGCCGTTGCCTTGAACCTGTCTCTTATACACATCTAGATGTGTATAAGAGACAGCGATATCCCCGCATGAGCCGTTGCCTTGAACATTTAAGTGGGCCAGCGTAGCCAGCTTAAACCTGTCTCTTATACACATCTAGATGTGTATAAGAGACAGGTGCTAATAGTTAGTTGTACTTGTTTTGCAGAAATTCAGAAGTTTTTTGAATGCTATATTGTTACCATGAGGTTCAGTCATCTGTTAAGATGGTTGAGCTTTTTTTACTTAAACAGGCGCTAGTATTCGTCGTATAAGCAACTTTTTACCGTATACGACGAACTTTGGTTTCTTGTACCGAGTTTGGGGTATCCTAATTCATATTAGATAGTAATAGGAAGTTTGTTAGCCAATGGGATGTTTTAGCGTTTAGTAAAGAGACTAGAAAATTGATGACTATTCAAAAAAAGATAAAGATATTTTTGA
>NZ_NGLG01000001.1:3203812-3204882 GCF_002140655.1 Enterococcus sp. 3H8_DIV0648
ATAGATTACCTAGATGCAATAACGAGAGTTGATTCTACAGGCTTAATTCTAGGGCATTCTGATGACAATTTTGAAATAGCTATCCCATTTTATACAAATAAAGTTATAGAAGGGTTAAGTGAAGAAGAACTTTCTAATCAAGTCTCATCATTGATATGGGATTTAAGTGCTTACATGACAGAAGAGTTATGCCCTAGCTGTAATGATAGTAATTTACGATTAACAACAATGGTTAGTAAAGGGGATATATTGGTTAAATTTTGCGATGAATGTTTGTATACGGGAATTAGAAATGAACATGTAGAAATTGAAGAAGATCTTGTTCCAGCACCAAAGAAGATGATAGAAGTATATTTAAGTGAAAGATAAGAAAATACTATGAGCACTTGATTGTTTGCTACTCACTAATTCAGTTTTTTATCTGCTATTTCGCTAGATTCTGAGGGAGAAGTAGAAAAGGTTTGAAAGATCTAATTCAACTTTTAAAGCAAACGGTGGGCATGGTATGCTAAAAAGGCTCGAGGAACAAGCTACTATCTTTTTCGTGAGTTCCTCGGGCAATGACAAAAGCACATGCACAATAAATAAAGTCAATAGCGACGCTAGGTTACCCTAGCGGTCTATTGACTTTTTTATGGATTAGAAGAGTCATTTTTCTCGTTTTCTTCTGTTTTTTTAGAAATTGTTTTATGACAAGTACTTTCATAGCTTCCTCTTTAGTTAAATTCTGTATATCCTTTTTGGATGTATCCAAAAGATTAATATCTGAATTACCTAGAAGATAATCAACTGCAGTGTTCAGCTATGTCGCAAGTTCCACCACTTTCAAAATAGGAGAAAAAGTATGCTGAAAAAAATTGATTGTACGTATAGTGATGCAAACTATAATGCAGAATTTTTAATTGAAATTTTAAAGACTATGGAAGAGAGCACAGGAATTGAGAAATTTTCTATTGGAACAATTAATGCAGTTCCGAATGATCAAGAAAGATTTTCCGAAGAGAAAGGCCTATTGAGTGAGGAAGTTTTTGATTTCAATAATCTGGTAACAAATGCACACGGTATAAGAA
>NZ_NGLG01000001.1:3209060-3228206 GCF_002140655.1 Enterococcus sp. 3H8_DIV0648
GGTAGATTCTAAACAATCCTTTTATCTATCAACCGTTTAGCGAGGTAAATGATTGAACAAAAAAACTGGACTGTTACCAATTTTACTAATAACTATTATGGCCCTCACAGCCATTACTTTATGGTATTTTTTAGTGACCAAAAAGGAAGTCGCAAAGAACAAATTTTTCAACAGTGAAATTACAGAAATTGTGCCTGGAGAAGTTTATACTTTCTCAGAAAGAGGACTGATGCCAGGATATATTAAGTTCATCGATGAGGAGAATTATGTAGCGATACCAAGAGCAAACCCTCCAGAAGATAGTTTTGGTGATGGGGAAACTTACGATATCATTTTTATTGAAGGCAAATGTGAACATATTGATGGAAAATTTTATTTAGGTAAGTCAGTGAAAAGCACTATGTTATCTTTTTCTGATGAAAAGGGTTTGGATTCAAAACAATATGATGAAATGTATGTATCTGTTAAACCAAATGCAATTGATTTTAAAAATGGCAGTATTGAGCAAAATGAGAACCAATGGGTTTATCACCGTATGTCAAATAATGGAGAAGTTAATTTCCCATTGGAGCGATCGAAAAAGAACATTCCAAATTCTACAGATGAATTCTTGAAGAAGTATCAGAAAGTAGATAAAGACAGTTCTTCAAATGAGTAAGGATATTGCTGGTGATTCCAGAGTGAAGAATCTAGGGAGGAAACGATTGAAGAACAAAAACGGAATCTTGCCAATTTTACTAATGACCCTCACAACCCTCACCGCCATTACTTTATGGTATTTCTTAGTGATAAAAAAAGAAAATGCTAAGAACGAGATAGCGAATAGAGAAATTACAGAAATTGTTTATGGAGAAATCTACAGTTTCATAGAACAAGGGACGAGGTCAGGGTACATTAAGTTCATTGATGAAGAGAGTTACTTAGCAATGCCTAGTACAAAATCTCCTGAAGCTAGTTTCGGTGATGCTGAAACATACGACATCATTTTTATTGAAGGTAAATGCTTGTTTTTAAATGAAAAATTTTATCTTGGAGAGTCAGTCAAAGTTACGTCACTATCTTTTTACGATCAGGATAGTTTGGATAAAAATCGTTACGATGAAATTTTTGTATCTACTGAACCAAACCTAACTGATTTTGAAAATGGCAGCATCGAACAAAATAAGAACCAGTGGGTTTATCGGCGAAAGATAAATGATATAGAGTACAATTTTCCATTAGAGCGATCAAAAAAGGATATTCCAAATTCTACAGATGAATTCTTGAAGAAGTATGAGAAGGCAGATACAAATAGATCTTCAAGTGAGTAAGGGGAATGTGATAATTTCAGAGTAGAAAAATGATTCGTTCACTTATTCGCGAAAGATTAATAATAAAGAGATTGAAACCCTTCTAGAAAAGTCGGACAAAAATATACCGGATTCAGTTGAAGAGTTCTTAAAAGAGTATAAAAAATCGGAGGATAATTAATTTTCTGTACAGTTCAGAATAGTAAAAAGAAAAAGCGTATGAGCAAAAGAGCAAAAGTAATCCTTTTATCAATTAGTCTAATTTTAATAAGCGCTCTAGTGTATATTTTCCGTGACCCCGTTAGCAAAGTAGTCAAATCTTCATTAACTACAGTTGAGTATGTTTCGGAATTTGAATATGGAGAGGTTTATGTTTACAAGCAAGTGGAAATACCTTCATATATAAAATTTTTGGATAGCAAACACTACGTAGCTTGGCCGACAGTACGATTTGAAAGTGATCTTGATGAAGGACCATTATTTAATTTTGTTGAAGGGGCATACGAAGAGAAAAATGGGAATTATTATTTAGGACAAAAAATAAGGATGGCTACTATTTCATTTTCCACAAGAGATGATTATGACAACAGGGAATATGAAGGTCCGCCACGAATTGATTATGAAGCGGACAATCGTTTTATCCCGTTTACCAATACTTCAATCATTAAGAAAGACGGCGAGTATTGGTACACTTGGGAAGTTGGCGATTGGAAAGAAGGAGACAAAGAGAAACCTTCTGGAATTCGCACCGGTGAAACCAAATTAGAAAAAACGAATAAAAAAATTCCCAATTCGATCGAAGATTTTCTATCTCAATATAGTCAAAAAGTTGAGAGTTCCGATGCTAGTAATAATAATTAGTTGATACCGAACAAGATGTGATCGTCGAAACTTTCTGAGGACACGGATGTGGATGAAAAACTACTGCTGTTTTTAAGTAATGAGACTCTACATTTCAGGTTTGAACTTGTATATAATTTGTGAAAAAAGTTCTATTAAATATAGAATAGTTTATGAAAGAGATAAAAAAGCATGTGTTACTTAATTCGCGTTATGATGGCATTTGATAATTAAAAATATTAGTGTGAAAAAAATCACAAAAAGTATTTACAAACGTTTGCGGGTGTTGTATGATGTGTATGTGAAAAGTAACACAAAAATTTTTAGGAGGATACACATGGCTAAAGCGATTGAAAAGGAAAAAGACGCGATCAGCGTTGAGCAAGTGATTGATGAACTGGCGACAAAAGCAAATGTTGCTCTGAAAGAAATGGAAGATTTCGATCAAGAAAAAGTTGACCATATCGTTCACGAAATGGCAATGGCTGCACTAGACAAACATATGATGTTAGCAAAAATGGCGGTTGAAGAAACTGGCCGTGGGGTTGTTGAAGATAAAGCAATCAAAAACATGTATGCATCAGAGTATATCTGGAACAGCATCAAGCATGACAAAACAGTTGGCGTAATCGGTGAAGACAAACAAAAAGGTTTAATTGAAGTTGCCGGACCTGTCGGCGTTGTTTGCGGGGTAACACCTACAACTAACCCAACTTCTACTACGATCTTCAAATCAATGATTGCATTGAAAACAGGGAATCCAATCGTATTTGCATTCCACCCAAGTGCTCAAAAATGTTCAGCTGAAGCTGCACGTATCGTTCGTGATGCTGCAATCGCAGCGGGCGCTCCTGAAAACTGTATCCAATGGATCGAAAAGCCATCGATCGACGCAACATCAATGTTAATGAACCACCCAGGCGTAGCAATCGTTCTTGCGACAGGCGGACCTGGCATGGTTAAATCAGCATACTCAACTGGTAAACCAGCTTTAGGTGTTGGTGCCGGTAACGTACCTTCATATATCGAAAAAACAGCAAAAATCAAACGCGCAGTAAACGACTTGATCGTATCAAAATCATTTGATAACGGTATGATCTGTGCTTCTGAACAAGCTGTCATCGTTGACAAAGAAGTCTACGAAGAAGTGAAAGCTGAATTCCAAGCACATCAAGTCTACGTAGTGAAAAAAGCAGAATTGAAGAGATTAGAAGACGCTGTAATGAACGAAGGCAAATACGCAGTTAACCCTGCGATCGTTGGTCATTCAGCTGAAGATATCGCACAACGCGCAGGCATCAAAGTTCCTGCAGGCACGAAGATTCTGATTGCAGAATTAGACGGTGTGGGTGCTGATTACCCATTATCTCGTGAAAAACTTTCTCCAGTTTTAGCTATGATCAAAGCAAACGACCATGTACATGGATTCGATCTTTGCCAAGGCATGCTTGAATTAGGCGGATTAGGACATACAGCAGTTATCCATACTGAAGACGAAGATTTACAAGTGAAATTTGGTTTGCGTATGAAAGCTTGCCGTATTTTAGTAAATTCACCATCTGCTGAAGGCGGTATCGGTGATATCTATAATGAAATGATCCCATCATTGACTCTTGGTTGTGGTTCATACGGTAAGAACTCTGTATCTAAGAACGTATCTGCTATTAACTTAATCAATGTTAAAACTATAGCGAAACGGAGAAATAATATGCAATGGTTTAAATTACCATCAAAAATCTACTTCGAAAAGAACTCTCTATTGTATTTGACACAAATGGAAAACGTTGAACGTGTTATGTTAGTTTGTGACCCTGGTATGGTTCAATTTGGCTATGCTGACATCGTTCGCGAAGTTCTAGGACGTCGTAAAAATGACGTGAAAATCGAAGTATTCTCTGATGTTGAGCCTAACCCTTCAACAAACACTGTTTACAAAGGTTTAGAAATGTTCAATGACTTCAAACCTGATACAGTTATTGCTTTAGGTGGTGGATCAGCGATGGATGCGGCGAAAGGTATGTGGATGTTCTTTGAACACCCAGACACTTCATTCTTCGGCGCGAAACAAAAATTCTTGGATATCCGTAAACGTACGTACAATATCGGCAAACCTGAAAAAACTCAGTTCGTATGTATCCCGACAACATCTGGTACAGGTTCTGAAGTAACACCATTTGCCGTTATCACAGATAGCGAAACACACGTGAAATACCCATTAGCAGATTACGCGTTAACACCGGACGTAGCGATCGTTGACCCGCAATTTGTTATGACAGTACCTGCTTCAGTAACTGCTGATACTGGTATGGACGTATTAACTCATGCGATCGAGTCTTATGTATCTGTTATGGCATCTGACTACACTCGCGGCTTGAGCTTGCAAGCAATCAAACTTGTCTTTGAAAACCTTGAAACATCAGTTAAAACAGCTGATCCAGAAGCTCGTGAAAAAATGCATAACGCATCAGCAATGGCTGGTATGGCCTTTGCCAATGCATTCTTGGGAATTTGTCACTCAATCGCTCATAAGATTGGTGGAGAATACGGTATTCCTCACGGACGTACGAACGCAATTCTATTGCCTCATATCATCCGTTACAATGCCAAAGATCCGCAAAAACATGCGATGTTCCCTAAATATGACTACTTCCGTGCAGACACTGACTACGCTGATATCGCTAAGTTCTTAGGACTTAAAGGTAATACAACAGCAGAATTAGTCGAAGCATTGATCGAAGCAGTTTACAACTTAGGTGTAACTGTTGGTATCGACATGAACTTGAAAGCGCAAGGCGTGACTCAAGAAACATTGAATACAACAGTTGATCGTATGTCTGAGTTAGCTTACGAAGACCAATGTACAACAGCTAATCCGAAAGAACCATTGATCAGCGAGTTGAAAGAAATCATCGTAACAGCTTACGATTACAAAGCTTAGAGCTTAGCAGGAGTCCTCTTCATGAGGGCTCTTTTTTTGCGAGCTGTTCACGAAAACATTATGTATTTTTTAGAAAAAAATAATTTTAATTGTTTTTATTTAAAACATTCATTTTTTTTAGATAAAATGAATCTCTTTGATTGTTATAGCCTGTGAAAAACGATAGACTAGAATTAGGAAAAGAGGAAGGGTTCGAAGGCATGGAGAAACTGAAACGAGAGTTAAAAGAACTAGGTGAATCAAATGCACGATTAGGTGCGTTAATTGATTATTTGGCGAATGAGAAAAAATTAATGGCAAGCAAATCCAATCATATTTTTATGCTGGATATGCAGGATTATGTTGCCGCGTTGAATCGCTTGGCTCCCTCGGATTCGAAAGTTTCTGTAACGCTACCTGAAATCAAACAAATTAATCGTCTTTTAACACAGCAATATGAACTAATGAAGCTTGTCCAAAGAGACTATGCGCGGCTTGAGGTATCTGAAAATCCGCCGGAAGATCTGGATTTTGATGAGCATAAGAAAAAACATTTAAGACGTCTGCAGATTATCAACCAATTATTATTACAAGACAATATCTTTTTCCAATCAATGCTGGATGCAAAAAAAATCAGCGGAAACATTCGAATCGGCGAAAAGAAAAATTGGCTTCAACGATTACTTAGAAGATAGAGAAATCCATTCATGGGTTTCTTTTTTTTGCCAACTTTCCACACTTTACGAAGGTGAGCTGGATATGTTCAGAAAAAATTGCCAAGCTCTTTTCTAAATGATATGATGAATTAAAAATACATCATATGAATTTCAGAAAGGAGCAATTTATGAAAAATAAGAAAATGATTTTTGTGGTTTTTATCGTAGCCTTGAATCTGCGTTTGGGGATTTCTTCGATACCGCCGTTGATTGGATTGATCAAGCAGGACTTGCAGCTGAATAATTTTCAGGCGAGCTTGCTGACGAGTATTCCGGTAATCTGTATGGGAGTGATGGCTTTCGGGGTTAAACGGATGCAGCAGCAGCTTGGCCGTGATCGCAGCATTTTACTTTGTTTGTTTTTACTAGCAATAGGGACTGCCAGCCGGAGTTTGCTTTCCAATTATTTGAGCTTAGTCCTTTCCGCTATCGTGATCGGCTTTTCAATCGCGATCATCGGGCCGCTGCTTTCAAGTTTGATCAAAGAATTTTTCCCGCAGCAAACAGGTTTACTAATCGGTGTGTATTCGATCAGTATGGGGATCGGTTCGGCGACTGCTTCGAAATTTAGTCTTTTACTGGCAGAAGATTCTTGGTCTTTTGCGTTGGGAAGCTGGGGTGTGTTCGCGATCGTTGCCGGCGGTGTCTGGTATTTTGTGATGAGACAAAAGGTGGCGAACGTGACCACGGCATCGCCAGTCTCAAATGGTTTTCCATTAAAGAAGATTCAGGCATGGAAAATGGTTTTGTTCTTCGGTCTGCAATCTGGAATGTTTTATGGTGTTAGTACATGGCTAGTGGAGTTGCTTGTTCAAAAAGGCTTCTCTCGCGTTGATGCTAGTCAGTATTTGACCATATTTGTGATCGTGCAAATGATCTTCAGTTTCATTATTCCGGTGTTGATGGATCATTGGGGGAGTACCCGCAGCTGGATAATGATCTGCGGTGCCATGATTTTACTGGGAGTGGGTTGTTTGCTGACAAGTTACTTTTTCTTGCTGATTGGCGGGATTGTTTTGATCGGTTTTGGCTTGGGCGGTTATTTTCCGATCGCTATGTTATTGCCGTTACAGGCGAGTGATGATCCGATGGAAGCTAGCTTGTGGACTGGTATGGTACAATCCTTCGGCTATATTGTCGGCGGAGTGATTCCGATTCTTTTAGGTGTAATGGTAGATATTTTTCAAACCTTCAATGTCTTTTTATATGTTATGATTATTTTGTGTGGCGGGATCTTGCTGCTGACAATCCAAGGAAGAGGCTATGAAAATGACGAAAAATCGGAGTCTGGTGAACGAAACGATTCAACAGTTAGAAAATTACATTCAACAAAACGAGCTGACGATCGGAGATAAGCTGCCGGTCGAAAAGGAATTGGCGGAGATTTTCGGTGTTGGACGCTCGACTTTGCGAGAAGCAGTAAAAATTCTAGTCTTCAGTAATGTTTTGGAAGTGAAGCAAGGCTCTGGAACCTTTGTTAAAAATGGCAGTATCGGGGAGTTTTCGACTGGTGATCTTTTGCGGGCACGTTCCATGATCGAAGGACAGGCAGTATTGCTGGCAACAGTTCATCAAAGTGAGAAAGACCTGCTGCGTTTAAAAGAAGTATTGTTTCAACGGAATCATTTGCTGGAGGCGGGGAAATTCTCTGAATACATTGAGGCTGATCTGGCATTCCATCAGCAGATCGTCGCTATGAGTCAGAATCCTTTTTTGATTAAGTGGTACAATGAGCTGCTGCCGGATATTAAACTGCATTTAAGCCAGCAAGTATTGCGAATGGAAGATTATCAAGACAATACGAGTTTGCATAATAAAATCTATCGAGCATTGCTCGAAGGAAAAGCCGAAGAGGCACAAGGAATGATTCAGGAAAACATCTTTACAGACGAAGAGGCTGAGATCGAATGATCTCAGCCTCTTCTTTTAGCTGCGCAGGGCTAATTTTTTATAATCGATTCCGCGAGCTTCACACCATTCTTTGGGTGCACCGCTTAGGATGATCGGGTTGTGAACTAGATCAGCAGTCGTTGCTTTATCAGTCATCAGGTACAAACGCCGAAGCTGAATTTTCCAGTCTTCGATCATTTCCACCGTAGCGTCAATGCCATTACTGATAAGGTGATCTAAAATGCCAGCGGAAATCCCGACAGCTTTGGCGCCTAAACAAAGAGCTTTGAAAATGTCATAGGCGTTGCGGATACCGCCAGAAGCTAAAAGCGTTAGGTCATTTATTTTTTGCGCTTCCAATAGGGAGGTCACCGTTGATTGCCCCCAGTCATCTAAATAATTCAATTCGCGTTTTTTTCGGCGGGCATTTTCGATTTGAGAGAAGCTGGTGCCGCCGCGGCCTGAAACATCTACCGCTTTTACGCCGAGTGCTTGCAGCTGCTGGATAGATTCTCTGTTCATGCCGAAACCAACTTCTTTAACGATCACTGGAACTGCTAGTTGTTGGACCGTTTCTGCGATGTTTTTTGACCATTCATGAAAATCACGGTCCCCTTCAGGCATGACCAGTTCCTGCGGGACGTTCAGATGAATCTGAAAACCATCTGCCTGAAGCAGGTCGACGATTTTTTTGGCATCGTCGCTTGTTCTGCCGGCCCCCATATTGCCTAAGATCAAGCCGTGGGGATTTACTTCTCGAACGACGGTGTAGGAATCCGCTACGCTTGGATCTTTTAGAGCGGCACTAACTGAACCGGTCGCCATCATTAGATTCGTTTCACGGGCGATGATCGCTAAATCATGATTGATTTTCTTGGTTTTCTCGCTGCCGCCAGTCATTGCGTTGATATAAAAAGGAGCGCTGAGCTTTAATCCGAGAATTTCCGTACTTAGATCGATCTCTTCTGGTCGAGTATTCACCAAAGAAGAGTGGATCAAGCGAACATCGTCAAAGTCATTTTCCTTCGGCTTTTGATGGAAAGCCCGAGCGAGCGAAACATGTTCGTCTTTACGATTCATGGCGATCCTCCGTAAGATGATAGACATGTAAAGGCAGCGGCGTGATGCCGGCCTTTTCCCATGAGCTCATCAACGGCAGGATACCTGCCCGCTTATCAACGATCACGATCCCACAGTCGCCTCCGCCAGCGCCGGATGATTTAGCGGCACCGCCATATTGTTCTGCCAGATCATTCAGCCGTTTCAATTCTTCGGTTTCAATCGATACGTTGCTTAGACTGGTTAATTGATTTAATAAGCTGCGATTTTTACGAATCATTTTTTGGATCAAGGCGATATCATTTTGTTTGAAGCCTTGAATCATTTGATCCACACATTCTTTGCTAGCGTTCAAAAAGTTTTCGTAGGAAGTTTTCTTTTCGATGCGAGATCGATGGACCTGATCCACGAGATCAGAGGTCGACGCCGGGCTGCCGGTCCAACCAATTAATAAACGCAAGTCTTCTGGGACTTGCAAAGGTTCGATCTGCAGGCTTGGCCAATCACTTTCGATCAGCGTAGCCATCTTTTCAGATGCCAGCTTGTCTAGCACCCAGTCATGATCAAAGGTTGAAAAAGCTAGCCAGCCGCCGTAGCAGCTTGCCGCGATATCCCCGCATGAGCCGTTGCCTTGAACATTTAAGTGGGCCAGCGTAGCCAGCTTAAACAATTCAAGCTGTGAAAGATTTAGTTCATAAAAAGCGTTTAGTGCTTTAACTGTCGCTACTGTCACAGCACCGCTGGAACCTAAGCCATATTTTCGACCGTTAGAGTTATCTAGTTCGCTGGTTACTTTCAAATCAAAGAAAGCCAGTTTTTTGCCTTTTTCTTGGGCGAATTTTTCGGTAAAGTGAATCGCCGCTAAAATATAATGGAAAGGATTGTCACGAATATCCAAGACGAGTTCATTTTTACGGCGAGTCCAGCGGATAGGCATGTCGCTGTATTGAGCGGATTGAATACTGCCGCTTTTCTTCGCCGGACCGATCGAGACCGAAATAAATTGATCGATCGCAACGATGATCGCCGGATGTCCCGGTTCTACTACCGCATATTCGCCGGCAATGTACAGCTTGCCTGGTGCAGTCACTTCGATCATTTATGCTTCCTCCTCTGATAAGACTTCAATTGCCGGACCAGCATGGGCGACCACGAGTTGCTGCGGGTCAAATTGGTCCTTTAAGGCGTTCAATAATGCTTCTTCATTTTTTCGTTCAACAAGAATTTTGACATTTGGACCGGCGTCCATCGTGAAATAGCATGGCAAGCCGTTAGTTCTAATTTGACGAACAAGATTCATCGCCTTCATACTTTCTGCGGACCAATAAGTAAACGGCGGCGTTGCGGCTAAGGTCGTGCCGTGCATTTTTAAAGCACTAGCTTCGGTCACTTCGCCAAGCGCGGTAAAGTCCTTACCTGCGATGGCTTCTCTAGCTTTAGCCAAATCCTGCGGTACGGTCTGCAGCCAGCCATCGTAAAAAGCAGAAGTTTCAACAGTTCGCTGCATCCCATCACGACTGGAAATATCTTTTTGCGCATCGTTAACAACTACGAAGAACATGCTTAAATCATCTTCAAAACGATCACTAGGAATATTTACGGCATAAGAAGTCTCGTCGGAATCGCCTTTTTGCCATTCTGCAAAGCCGCCGTAAATACTGCGGCAAGCCGAACCGGAACCACGACGAGCCAAACGAGATAATTCTTCGGATGAAAGCTGTAAATTTAACGCTGCACTGGCAGCCCCTGCTAAAGCAGCTAACCCGCTAGCAGAAGAAGCCAATCCAGCTGCAGTCGGGACAAAGTTTTGACTTTTGACGACGGCATGTAAGGAGCTGCCTGCTTTTGCCCGCACTAAATCAAGAAAGCGACTCACTTTTAAGGTCGCTTTCGAATCTTGCAGTTGATTGTCTAAGTAGAAGAGGTCTTCGGACGTGTCTTCTGAAAAAGTTACGTTTGTTTCTGTATAAAAGGCATCCAATGTCAGTGACAAGCTGTTGTTCATTGGAATGATCAGTTCTTGGTTTTCCTTGCCCCAATATTTTATCAAGGCGATATTGGTATAAGCTCGAGCTTTGCCGCTATACATGCGCGTACACACCTAACCCTTCGATCCATGTATTTCGAGCGCCGGCAGCTAATAAGATTTGCTGCAGTCGACGTCCGCTTGTTTCGTCTTCGGCTAGAGCGATCATACAACCGCCGCGGCCTCCGCCTGTCAATTTAGCACCTAATGCCTGATTTTCTAATGCCGTTTCGATCAAGTGATCTAAGTGACGATTGCTGGTGCCTAATAGCCGCAATAACCCTTGAGCTTGATTCATACAGTCGCCTAAAATTTGCGGGCGGTTCTGTGAAATTGCCTGTTGTGCCTGTCTGGTCAATTTTCCTAATGTCCGCATTTGTTTATTGGTTTCATAGGGACGCATCTCCATCAATTTCGCAATATCTTTGACTGCTTTGCGCGTCTGCCCCTTAATACCTGTGTCGGCGACCACTAAAAAAGCATCCATATTTAATTGAAAAGGCTGGAAGCCGATACCTTTTTGATAAAGGATCGGTTCAGTACCGCTGATGGTTGTTGCATCGATACCGCTAGGATTACCGTGTGCCACTGCTTCAGCTTGGTTTACAAAATGCAGCACGTTTTCCTGCGTTGCCGGTTCTTCCATCCAATCAAAAACGGCACGTGTGATCGCGACAGCAACTGCCGCACTAGAGCCCATTCCGCGTTCAGCTGGAATCGAGCTTTCTATTTTTAAGTAAAATGGTTCTGGAATTTTAAAATGCTTCACTAAATACCAAAGCAGAACCGTAACATTGCGCATCGTATTCGGAGCTTCTGAAAGCGGTCCGTGGAAGAAGCTAGATTCGATCCATGATTCTAATTTATTTGCGCGGATCGTTGCTTGGATGCCTGTTCCAGAAAAAGGAAAGGCAATCGCCGGTTCTCCGTAGACAACCGAATGTTCCCCCATTAATATGATTTTTCCGCTGGCATAACCCGTGCCAATCGATTTCATTAAAAAAACCCCTATTTCGTTTTAGAGTAATTCGTCTCGTCAGAAAAAAATTCAATTCCACTAATATTCATTTTAATTGATCTGATTCTATAGCAAAAACAATTCGATTTCTTTTTATCTTTAGTTGAAAATGCACAGAGAAACTTTATAAGATAATAATATTCCATTTAAGTCTTATCTCATTTTACTCAGAGAATGCCTACAAGTAAACGAAACCACTGAAAAGTTTTTGAAAATCAACGATTTTTTAAACATTCCTTAGAAGAAAAATTTGATTTATTTTAGAAGTATTTCGATTGACGGCACAAGATATTGGGGGTATATTAGATAAGTTGAAAAATACGCACTATATTTTGTATGAAGCGAGTTGGAGGTTTATGAGCGTGATCGTATTAGCAGGAACCATTGGAGCAGGGAAATCAAGTTTGACCGCGATGCTGTCCGAGCATTTAGGCAGTCAGGCTTTTTATGAATCAATTGACGATAATGAAGTATTGCCGCTGTTTTATGCTGATCCAGAACAATATGCATTTTTATTGCAAATTTACTTTTTAAATAAACGGTTTGACAGTATTAAAAAAGCGATGCAGGATGATAACAATGTCCTAGATCGTTCAATCTATGAAGATTCTTTATTATTCCACTTGAACGCTGATCTTGGTCGAGCAACTGAGACAGAAGTGAAGGTCTATGATGAATTATTGGCGAACATGATGCAGGAATTGCCCTATGCCGCTCACAAAAAGCATCCGGATTTATTAGTCCACATCCGTGTTTCTTTTGAAACGATGATGGACCGTATTCAAAAACGCGGCCGGGAGTATGAACAATTGGAATTTGATCCGACCTTATATGATTACTATAAAGAATTAAACAGCCGCTACGATCAATGGTATGAAGAGTACAATGAAAGTCCTAAAATCCAAATCGACGGCGACCGTCTGAATTTTGTTGACGATGCGGCAGCGCGGGATGAAGTTCTCCGGTTGATTGATGAAAAAATTTTAGAAGTTCAGGGAGTGCCGGTTGAATAAATAAAAGCTTTGCCAGATTTTTTGGCAAAGCTTTTTTGCAGACTATTTGATTCGATTTTGGTTGATGACCCGACCATGTTTATTTAAACCTAAAGCAATTCCGAGTAATAGACCTAACCCAAGCATCAAAAAGAAAACAATCCCGATCAGTTCATTGTTGTATAAAATTTGTCCGAAGATTCCAATGATTGCACCGATCACAATTCCGATGAATAGATTGCTAGCATAACCTAAACCAATTGATTCTTCGGTTTGGGGGTCAATGGATTGATAATATGCTTGTCGCTCTTGATTCTTGATTTCTTCATCCGATAGTGGGCGATCAGCTCTAAACGCAGCCATTGCTTTATTCAAAGCATCTTCTTCGCTCAAATTTTCTTCTTTCATCAGTTGGACAATGTAATCTTTGATGTAACCAGTGATTTCTTCCGTTTCTTCTTTCCGATCAGGCTTTAAATTTTGCCTCGTTTTTTCTTGCAGCTCTTGTAGTTTTAACGACATCCGTTCAGGATAACTTAGTTCATCTCTACTGAGACTTGCTTTGACCATTTCATCTGCAAATTTTTGAATTTTATCATCTGTTGAAGTATTCATCTTATTCGACTCCTTTATAAAAAGTATCCATTAATTGTTTAATAAATTGCCATTCCTTTTTTTTGTGCTGTAAGAATGTGTGACCTTTTTCCGTTAAATGGTAATATTTCCGTCTGGCGGCTTGACCTTCTTGCCAATAGCTGACAACATAACCATTTTTTTCCAAACGTTTGAAGGCAACATATAGAGTTCCTTCCTTTAGTTCGAATGTTTCATGACTAAATTCTTTTGCTTGACGAGCGATGTCATAACCATAGCTGTCAGCTCTATTTAAGACGCTCAGAATAATAGGATCAATATATCCTCGCAAAATTTCTTTATCAATATCCAAATATATACCTCCTTTTGCTCAATACCTCGCTTTATAAGTATAATAAGACGAGGTATTGAAAAAGTCAATAGGAAACTCTTAGTGTGAGTAAGAAATCGATATTAAGCGAGAGAATTTGTTATACTAATCTTATTACCATTCAATATACGGAGGTTTCTGATGGACAGCAGACAGACATTCAATCAAGAGATGTGTTCGTGGATCAATGTAGACACTACGCAACCTCATGAGATAAAAAAATTGAGAACCAGCTTTGCGATCAGTGATGAGATGCTGACGTATGCGCTCGATGATAATGAACGGGCGCGGGTGGAATATGATCCGATGGAAAAAGCATTGCTTCTGATCTTTAATGTGCCGAACCTCTTAAAAAAGGATAATCATTACGAAACTAGTCCGATGGCATTTATTTTAAAGGACCATTACTTTTTTTCTTTTGTAAATGAACGCACTTCATATGTAGAGAATATTATCGAAAATCTCTTAGCGAACGAGCCGAATCAAAGCACGGCGAGCTTGCTGTTCCATACATTGTTCTTGATTTCTGATTACTATTTCCCGCTGGTGGAAGAAGTAGACAGTCAGCGCATTCAATTGAATAAAAGACTGCGGGAAAAGACAACGAATAAGAATTTATTGGCGCTCTCTGATTTAGAGATCGGCTTGGTTTATTTAGTCACTGCGACCAAACAGAATGCCGTACTGTTGGAGCAGGTAAAGGTGCAGTCGATTTTTTCCAGTTTTACGGATAAGGAAAAAGAAGAGCTGGATGATGCGTTGATTGAGGCTAGGCAGGCAGTGGAGATGACGAGGTTGTCCAGTGAGATTTTGGATCAATTATCAGGAACCTACAATAATTTGCTGAATAATAATCTGAATGACACGATGAAAATTTTGACGATCTGGTCTTTATTATTAACGATTCCGACGATCGTAACAGGTTTTTTCGGGATGAACATGCCATTGCCGTTCACTCATTCTGAGGTTGGCTGGATCATAACGTTGATCATTAGTCTGGGATTATCCGTGTGGCTGATCTTAATTTTATGGCGCAGAATACGATAAAAGCGAAACGATCATTTGATCGCTTCGCTTTTTTGCTTTGAAAAATAACTTCATCAAGATGAGTCAGAGATAACTGTTTACTACTATAATATAAAAGTTTCGATGACTTCAGCGACAGCACTTTGCTCGTGATCAGCGATCGTCGTATGCTGCGCGGCTTCTTTTACGGCAGGAACAGCATTGGCTACGGCAATCCCTAATTCTGCTGCATGGATCATCGCTAGGTCGTTGGTGTTGTCCCCGATGGCGATCGTCTCGTTCATTGGGATGTCGAGATGTTCAGCCAAGGTTTGCAAAGCGACCCCTTTATTGACACCTTTGGGATTAAATTCAATGTAACGATTAGACGAGTAGCTGATCTCTAACAGGTCATGAAGCTCCGCCGGCATTTCTTGTTCCAATTTTTCTAAGTAGCTGCGATCCAAATTTTGGAACAACGCTTTATAGCAGACTTGATTTTCCAGAAAGCGAATATCATCATCCAGTCGTTTCTCATGAGGGATCGTCGTAAGATACGCGTCTTCTTCCGGGTTGCTATGATAGACATACGTTTGATCAAAGGTATAAAGGTGGATCGCTACATCATAGTTTGAGCCAAATTCAAATAGTCGCGCCAAAATATCAAACGACAAAGGAAAATCCTTAATGATCGTGGGGCCTTCATTTTCAACGACCACACCGCCATTAAAACCGATCATATAGTGATTTGCTTTATTTTCCGCATCTAATTCTTTCAAGGTTTGTTTGATCGAATAGAATCCGCGGCCTGTTGCCGGCGCGAAGACCAAACCTTTCGCTTCTGCCATTTTTATGGTTTCTTGCGTTCGTTTTGAAACATGCCGCCCTTTATCTAACAAGGTTTCATCCAAATCACAAGCAATCAATCGGTACATAGAGGAGCCTCCTTCAATTTTCATGTCCCCATTATAGCAAAAACCGAGTGAGGGCACTCGGTTTTCTGAACATTAAAGTAAGTATAAAATTTTCATATGAATAAATCGCTTTGTAGCGGGTATATCCATGTCTGGCTTCACGAACTAGCTTTATCGGCAATAAGCAAAAATATTTCGAAATTTGAGAAGCAATTTAGAAATATTTTGGTCTTATTGCTCAAAAGCTGAGCGAGTTCGCGAAGCCTTTCTTATCTTTCTATCTAGTTCGTATGAAATTTTCGATTGTAAAACTCTAAACTGGTGCTCATCAGCCAGCCGGCTAGAAGTCCTAATAAGCTGCCGATCACGATTCCTAAAAAGCGGAACTGGATCATGGAGTAAAGATATTGCTGGCGGACTAGCATGGAGAGCATCAATGCCATCGGGGTGGTAAAAAACTGGGCAATCGCATAATTGCGTCTAACGAAATATTCAACAGTTACAAACAAAGCGGTGATTATCAGCAGCGTTTCGAAAACTGATAAAGGTAAATTCAATAGAAAGGCGGCAATTGCCAGTCCGATAATCGTACCAAAGATGCGTTGGACATTGCGATGGGCCATTGCCCGCAGGTTATCCGCCTGTAAAATGGAGGCGCAAGAAACGACGAGCCAGTATGGATTTTTCAGCTGCAAGCCCATGCTTAGATAGACCGCGAAAAATAAAATTCCACTATATAAAAGACTATCGATAACGACAGCAGGATCATCATTGATTCGCGCAATTATTGTTTTACCTGCTTTTTTCTCAGGCAAAGGCTCATTTTCTACAAAATGTAAGATGAAAGCCACCGCTATGGCGAAAAGAACCCCGATAAAAAAGTAGCCGCTCATTACAGGAATTCTAGCTAGCGGAATCTTTGTACTTACGCCCATGGCCGTAACCATGACGATGAAAAAAGGACCGGGCTTAGCAATTCCATATAAGCGAAAGAAAAATCTTCCTAAAAAGCCAATAGCAGCAACGACGATCGGTGCCGTCCAAGCGGCGTGAGTCGAAAGCATGGCGAAAAAATTTGCCGCAGTTAAAAAGCTGCCGACGACAGACAGGCGCAACATTAATTGTTTTAGCGGGAGTCTTTGATAATAGAGAAAGGTGAAGATACCTAATGAGCCGAAACTAGAAATAGCTAGTTGGTGGGATAAATAGCCGGTGAATAAAACACTGATCATACAAAGGCCGGCACCGATCAAGCGAAACGGTGATTCCTTTAGTTTTTTGTAATGAATCAATTCTTTGAGAAAAGGTTGTTCCATTGCATCACGTCCTTTTTTATATTGAATAAAGTTTTAAGTTGTAGAGTATTCTGCCATATATACGTTAGCATACAAACTAAAGAAAATTCAATAGATAGTTTCTGAAAACAATCAGAAACAGTCGTTAAGAGGTTGACATTCGATAGAATATCTTGTATACTATTAAAGTTGAGAAATAAAAGCAGAAGCACCCGCTTCTCGCCTTATGCGAACATCTCGCTGGGCTAGATAGTTAATGACTGATCTTTTCGATGAGTCGAACTACGTGCGGGTTCGTAAAGAACTCGTTTTTTTTATTCGCTTTTTTTCTCTCAAAAAATTTGGAGGTGAATGACCATAGCAAAGGATATGATGGTTAACGACGGCATTCGTGCACGTGAAGTACGTTTGATCGGACAAGACGGCGAACAACTAGGTGTTAAATCGAAAGTAGAAGCCTTAAAGATTGCTGAACAAGCAAACCTTGATGTAGTCCTAGTAGCTCCTGGTGCAAAACCACCGGTAGCACGTATCATGGATTATGGGAAGTATCGTTTCGAACAACAGAAAAAAGAACGTGAAGCTCGCAAGAAACAAAAAGTGATCAACGTTAAAGAAGTTCGTTTGAGCCCAACAATCGACTTGAACGATTTTAATACAAAACTTCGTAACGCACGTAAATTCTTGGAAAAAGGCGACAAAGTGAAAGCTTCGATCCGCTTCAAGGGCCGTGCCATTACCCACAAAGATATTGGTCAAAAAGTTCTTGATCGCTTAGCTGAAGAAACTGCCGATATCGCGACAGTGGAACAAAAAGCGAAGATGGACGGACGTAGCATGTTCTTAGTGCTTGCACCGAAAGAGAAGAAAGACTAGCAATAATTTTGAGAATGCTTCTTTGACTCTAGTTAAAGAGTATGCGAAATGAAAAGTAGGAGGAAATTTAGTCATGCCAAAACAAAAAACACATCGCGGTTTAGCAAAACGCGTAAAACGCACTGGTAAAGGCGGTTTGAAACGTTTCCGCGCGTTCACAAGTCACCGTTTCCACGGAAAAACTAAAAAACAACGTCGTCAATTACGTAAAGCGTCTATGGTATCAAAAGGCGATTACAAACGTATCCGCCAACAATTGGCACGCATGAAATAATTGTGCAACCCGCTTTACAACTTAAAAAATTCAATGATTTATTTATTAGGAGGAATTAAACATGGCACGTGTTAAAGGTGGAACTGTAACTCGTAAACGTCGTAAAAAGACATTAAAACTAGCTAAAGGTTACTACGGTTCTAAACACACTCTATTTAAAACAGCTAAAGAACAAGTAATGAATTCATACAACTACGCATACCGCGATCGTCGTCAAAAGAAACGCGACTTCCGTAAATTGTGGATTGCACGTATCAACGCTGCAGCTCGTATGAACGGCTTGAGCTACTCAAAATTAATGCACGGTCTTAAAGTTGCCGGTATCGAAATCAACCGCAAAATGTTAGCTGACTTAGCAGTTAACGATGCAGCTGCTTTCACAGCACTAGCTGACCAAGCGAAAGATTCATTAAACAAATAATGAATGATCGACCCCGCTCGTTTGAGCGGGGTTTTTTGTTTGTTCAATTTCTCCATCTCTCATATACTGGTTAGGCCTAACAGTATTGAGAAAAGTAGGTCGTTATATACTCAACTTTGTCACCTAGTCTATAGCAATTGTATTTATACGAATCCTAGAAAGTTTTATACTTTGAACATTCATAAAAAATTTTTGATATACTAAGTGTGAGAATTATTATAGATTGGAGTGATGGTTTTGTCAGTGTTAGATGAATTAGTCGAAAAGAATGTTTATCCAATAGTTTTTATTGGCTCAGGTATCTCAAAAAGATATTTGAAGCAGTTTCCTAATTGGAATGATCTGATAAAGCGTTTGTGGTCAAAAGCATATTTATTGGAAGATGATAACGAATATTATAGATTCATGAATAACCTAAGAAGTAAAATTATTGAAAATGACTCATCACTCAATGATAAAGAAGTAGACTATAAATTAAATATAATAGCTAGTTCTGAAATAGAAAAAAAATTTAATCAAGTTTTCATTGAAGGTAAGATAACTGTTAAAGATTACGGAGCCAGAGAATATTATGAGCAAAGAATTTCTCCCTTTAAAAAGGAGATTGCAAGTATTTTTGAAGAATATGAAATATTACCAGATATGGAAGC
>NZ_NGLG01000001.1:3228778-3234730 GCF_002140655.1 Enterococcus sp. 3H8_DIV0648
ACTGATATCAATGAATCAAGTACAATTTAATAAATTAGCTGACCAACTTATACATTCATTAAACAAATAATGAATGATCGACCCCGCTCGTTTGAGTGGGGTTTTTTGTTTGCTCAAAAATAATTCACAGTCCAAGCATATTAGGAGATACATCTCAGCACCTGTGCTATGGTTAATACATACAATAACTGAAGCGGCAATCTAGTTATAGCTGTTTCGTTTTCATTAATAATTAAAAATCATAGGAGGGGAATCGCATGAAATCACTAGTTAAATTTATGGTTGCTAGTACACTTATCGTAAGCGGCGTT
This sequence comes from Enterococcus sp. 3H8_DIV0648, assembly GCF_002140655.1. Lineage (NCBI taxonomy): Bacteria > Bacillati > Bacillota > Bacilli > Lactobacillales > Enterococcaceae > Enterococcus > Enterococcus sp. 3H8_DIV0648. Next base: position 3,229,090 of record NZ_NGLG01000001.1, read on the forward strand.
TTAGTAGCGGGAACAATTTTGACAACGAAGAAAATCGACGAATACGGCGATGATCTGCAAAACTTTTTACATTAATCTGATCTAATCGTAAGCAGTTCTACTTCATATTATTGAAGCGGGGCTGCTTTTTTTATGTGCTTAAACACAATAATTGCAGTCTTCCATGAAATTATCGACCTTAAAAAATGAAATTTCTCCGTATACTTAAGGTATCAAATGAATGACATGGAGGAATACATAGATGAAATGGTATAAACAATCAAGTGAAGAAGTGTTAAATAAAGTCGAGTCGCAAATCACAGGTTTAACGACAGAAGAACGTGAGGCGCGGTTAAAAAATAATGGACCGAATAAAATGGAGGAGAAAGAGCAAGTCAAGCTATGGTGGAAAATCGCCAAGCATTTTACGGATCTGCTGATGATCGTATTGATCGTGGCAGCCTTGCTGAAATTTGCGACAGGCGAAGCGGTGGAAGGCGGAATTATTTTCTTAGTCGTGATCGTCAACGGCTTCGTGGGATATTGGCAAGAGCGTAAGGCGGAAGAATCATTGGATGGCTTGAAGCAAATGATGGGTCAAGAGGCGACAGTCTTAAACGAAGGACAGCCGTTGAAGCTGGATTCAGAAAAACTGGTCCGGGGCGATGTGGTGATCTTAAAGGCTGGTGATGTCATCCCAGCGGATCTGCGTCTGATCGAAGTGCATGATTTGACGGTGGAGGAGTCGATTTTGACTGGGGAATCTGAGGCAGTTGAAAAAACGGTCGAGGCGATCTCGCAGGATGCTATGGCTGGGGATCAGTTAAATATGGCTTTTTCAGGCACACTCGTACAAACGGGTTCGGCTCGCGGATTGGTCGTTGAAACAGGAGATGCGACGGAAATCGGCAAAATCAATCATGCCTTGCAGTCGATCCAAGCGCAGACGACACCGCTGGTTAAAAAAATGCATCAATTAAATAAACAAATTTTTAGAGGCATTCTAGCCTTGATCGTCTTCTTACTATTCTTTACGAGCTTCAGATATGGAATGGACTGGAGTTTGATGTTCTCTGCAAGTATTGCCTTGATCGTCGCGATGATTCCAGAAGGCTTGCCGGCTGTGTTGACAATGATCCTTTCGATGGGTGTCAAAGAAATGGCGGATGAGAATGCGATCATCAAAGGAATGCCCGCGGTAGAAACGCTAGGCTCAATGACGGTGATCTGCTCGGATAAAACAGGAACTCTCACGAAAAATGAGATGGCCGTGCAGGAAGTTGTCACAGAAGAGCTTTCATTAGTTAAAGAAATAATGAATAACTGCCAAGAGTTAAAGACCAAAGATGAGCAAAAAATCGAAGAGATTCATGGCAATCCGACAGAGCTGGCATTGTTGAATTATGTAGCCGAAGAAGAGCAGCAGTTAAAGCCAGTGTTGGCGAAGATTCCCTTCAGCTCTAGTTACAAATATATGGCGACGCTGCACGCGGATGGCGAAAATCAGATAATTTTTGTAAAAGGTGCACCGGAAGTATTATTGGAAAAAGCTGGCTTAACAAATGAAGAACAGCTTAAGTGGGAGCAGCGCGGATTGGAGCTTGCTAGTAAAGGTCAGCGGGTACTAGGCTTCGGATATAAAAAAGCCTCTTCAACAGAATTAACCCATGAGTCATTATCTGGATTAACCTTTGCCGGCTTAGCAGGAATCATTGATCCGCCGAAAGAGAGCGCCATTCGAGCGGTTGAGCAGGCACAGCAGGCAGGGATCGCGGTTAAAATGATTACCGGCGATCACAAAGCCACGGCTCAAGCAATCAGTGAGCAGATCGGTCTGAAGCACACGTCTAAAATTTTAGAAGGTGCCGATATTGATGGCATGTCTGATGAAGAATTGGCTGAAGCGGTGGGGCAAGTAGATGTCTTTGCTCGTACGACACCAGATCATAAGCTGAGAATCGTAACGGCGTTGCAGAAAAAAGAAGAAGTCGTGGGAATGACTGGTGATGGCGTGAATGATGCACCAGCCTTGAAGCAGGCTGATATTGGGATCGCAATGGGGATCAAAGGCAGTGAGGTAAGTAAACAAGCGGCGGATATGGTATTAGCCGATGATAATTTTTACACGATCGTAAAAGCCGTGAAGGAAGGCCGCAGAATCTTTGATAATCTGCAAAAGACGATTAATTTCTTTTTACCAACAGCACTAGCACAAGGGTTGATCGTAATCTTGGCTCTGTTGATGAACCGTCCATTACCATTAACACCGATCCAAATTTTGTGGGTCAACATGGTGACGACGATCACACTATCTTATGCATTAGGCTTTGAAAAGGCGAGTGCCGATACAATGACTCGTCCGCCGAGAGATACAAAGATGGGGATTTTATCCGGCTACAGCTTCTTCAGAATCTTGTATGTATCCTTGCTGATCATGATTCCGGCGTACTTCTTATCGATGCGCTTTGATGGTGCGGCGTTGCAGCAGACGATTCTTTTACAGAGTATTGTTTTAGGACAGGCGGTTTATATGATCAATTGTCGTGAGATGGTCGATCCGGCGATCAACCGCCGCTTCTTCGAAAATAAATTCTTGTTTATTTCATTAGGAATCCTCTTTGTTCTTCAACTAGGTGTTGTCTTCTTACCATTAGGGCAGCAGCTGATTGGAACAACGGCACTTAGCTTCACACAACAATTAGTGATTTTAGGCAATGCGCTGCTGCTGTTCTTCGTAGTTGAGATCGAGAAAAGAATCAGTAAAGGGATTTTTCGAAAAAAAGAAAAAGCGGTTAGCCATTACCAAAATGACTAACCGTTTCATCTAAAGATACGAATGAGAAGTGAGTTCAGTCAATTGGCTGAGCTCATTTTTTGTTGGGATGGTGGAGATGTAGACCACCGGGATCGGCATCGAATCCAGCGGAATATTGGAAAGGATCAAATCACCGCTTTGAAGCCTTCCAGTTTGCAGCTGAGAAACTTCCAGTGAAACTAAGTTGACTCGTTTGCCCAACAGATCCGCCAGCTCCTGCTGCAGGAAGATTTTCCAAGCGGGTTCACTTTGGAAAACGAAAAAGATCGTTTTGGTATAAGGTCGGATCATGAAAATGGCCTGCTGGCTTAATAGTGAAAAGAGATTAACGAAATAGGTCGTATCTCCGATCGCAGAAAATTGCGGCAGACTATTAAAAAGCTCCGTGCTTTTTTCGGTTAAGATCGCGTAGGTTTCATTTCTTTGCAGCAGCAGTTCTTGATATTCTAATTGAAATTGCTTCGACAGCGCCGGTGATTCGGCGTATTTTAACAGCAGCAGCAAAATATTTGTCAGCAGGTTTGTTTGAAGTAACGACGGCAGCAACAGCTCGCCGGCGATTTCTTGAATGGTTTGCTGCGCTTTTTTTCGCAGCAAGGGATATCCTTCAGCTAATACATCGGCGACTTTTTTTCCTAAAGGATTATTGTAGTTCCAGCTTTCTAAAAAGCAGAAAAAGGCAAAAAAGATTTCTTCGTCTTGCAAATAGACGCCTTCTTTTTTATATAGATCCTTCAACAGCGGTGCGTAGATATTGAATAAAGGATCGCTGGCTTCAAAGCTGAAGTCATCGATGGGACAACCGGCCTTGATGCGGATACTATTGATAAAGAACCAGCAGATTCCAAAAATCTGTTCCGTATCCACAAACAACTCATCGGTGATTTCTTTTGTTAAGAAGCGTAGATAATGTTCTTCGTGGATCGTATAGTCCTCAAAAAAGTAATTGTTATGAGTAAAGGGCAGCAGCAGCCGATGATAAAAAATTCGGATGGCACTTTCTTCCCCAATCAAATGGGCGCGTGTAGAGGTTAGATGGATCTTGATGTTAAAAAGCTGCAGCTGGTGATTGATTTTTGTGCGCTGCCGTTTGAGCGTTTCATAGGAGACACCTGTTTCATCAAGAAAACGAGGAACGTTTAATTCCTTGGTAAAAAATAATTGCTTGATTAATTGCAGACTGACCGAATGGGGTAAAAAGGTTTCCCAGATATCATTGGTCAACGCCTTTTCCTGGGCAATCAAGCGGATGCCGCTTTTGTCAGAGTCCAACTCCCAATGTTGCGGCAGATAAGTACGAATCAGCTGCAAATCTGAAAAAATGGTGCGCTCGGTGGTTCCGATTTTTTCGGCCAGCTCTTTGGCGGTTAATTGTGAATGATTAAGAAGCTGTTCCAAGAGTAAAATCTGACGATAAATATCCTTTTCGGTAATGATTTTTTTCAGCATCGAGTACATATAGGAACCCTCCTTCAAAAATAAGCATACGGAGAAAGGTCTGTTGGGTCAAGCGAGAACTGCGGAGTGCGATTCTAAGGGCTGGGGATTTTTTTTATCAACAAAATAGTCTATACTTCTATAGGTAAGAAAAAATGTTTTTTCAGAGAGGATGGACACAATGCTACAACGAAAAATCGGCAACAGCTATTGGGAAGCTTCAGCGATCGCTCTAGGAATCATGCGAATGTCAGCGCTAACGTCAACAAAGGCAGCAGAAGTTTTAGAGACTGCTTTAGAAAGTGATATTAATTTTATCGATTCAGCGGATATGTATGGCGATGGAAAATCTGAATTAGTTTTCGGTGCAGCTTTAAAAGAAGGAAACATCTCGCGGGATAAATTCTTTATTCAATCAAAAGGCGGCATCGTGACTGGCGACGACAAACGTTATGACTTTTCGAAACAACATTTATTAGATTCTGTAGATGGTGTTTTGGAACGGATGGGCATCGACTATTTAGATAGTTATCTGCTGCATCGTCCTGATCCATTGATGGAGCCGGAAGAAGTTGCAGAAGCGTTTGATATTTTGCAGGCCAGCGGAAAGGTCCGTCACTTCGGTGTATCGAATGTTAACCCAGAACAATTCCAATTATTGCAATCTCATGTAGATCAAAAATTATTGATCAATCAATTGCAATTTTCAATCATGCATACAGGGATGATCGATTACGGCATGCATACGAATATGACGGATACCCGTTCATTCGATCATGATGGCGGTGTGTTAGAATTTTCTCGTCGTAAAGGCGTGACGATCCAAGCGTGGTCGCCATTCCAGTACGGATTCTTTGAAGGAGTCTTTATTGATAATGACAAGTTCCCAGAATTGAATGAGCTGCTGGCTAAACTAGCGAAGAAATATGACACGAATAAAAATGCGATCGCGACTGCTTGGATCTTACGTCATCCAGCGAATATGCAGGTGATCTTAGGTACGATGAATCCAACGCGGATCAAAGAAAGTGCTGCAGGCGGCGATGTAACCTTAACGAAACAAGAATGGTACGATGTGTACTTCGCAGCAGGAAATGATTTACCATAAAAAAATAAGGGATGTGCCGATTCGGCACATCCCTTTTAGGTATCTAAGAACATAGGATCAATTTGTTTTGCAGCGATTTTAAGTTTCTTTTTTTGCGAACGGCAACCGGAATCGTCGCCCCATCATCCATCATCAATGAGTTGTAGTCTTTAGCAATTGATGCGATGGCTTTTTGATTGATCAAAAAGCCGCGATGACAGCGAATAAAACTATCCTGCAACTGTTCTTCTAGATCTGTCTCTTATACACATCTAGATGTGTATAAGACGGAAGTGTTACTGAGCCCCACTCAATTATTATTA
>NZ_NGLG01000001.1:3234830-3236833 GCF_002140655.1 Enterococcus sp. 3H8_DIV0648
CTTTGTATGCAATGATAAAATGTGTCCCTTGTTAGAAGAAAAGTAAAGAATATCATCCACCATAAATGAAGTAATCTCATTTCCGGTATTTAATTTGAGCGTTTGACTTGTCGTTAGTAAATCCAAGCGTTGTTCAATTGTTTTTAAACAGGAATGAACCCGCTCGCGAATATCAACATTCGGGTCTTTGATAATGAAATCCAAAGCTTGAACGCGATATTGGAAAGTTAAGAAACTTAATTCGGATCTTACGGTGATAAAGACGATGAATCCCAGCGGATCAAATTTTCGGATTTCCTGTGCAACGGCAAAGCCATTTTTTAAGTCCGCCGCCTCATCTAAGTTGATATCCAGAAAATAAACATTCCACTGATTTCTCCGATCGACTTTTTCCAGCAGCTCATCACCTGAGCCGGTACTGCAAGCTAATTCAAATTCCCAATCAGAGAATAACTGATAATTTGTGATGGTTTGTTCGAGAATCGCTCGTTGAGCACTATTATCCTCTACAATATAAACTTTAAGTGCCATAGACACGCTCCTTTTTTAAAATCAATGTTTGACAAAACTCTTGCTCATTTTGTGTCGTCTTCAATGTTAATATATGAGAATAATTCTGAATGATCGATTGAACAATCGACAGTCCTAGTCCGCGATTTTCACCTTTAGTTGAGAAGTTTTCCTTTTGCATCAAAGCTGGAGAAATAGTTCTGTTTTTAGTCGCATTAACCAGAACAAACAAGTAATGGTGCTCTTCTTCCAATATAGCCAAACGCACAAACGGTTCTTCGCTTTCTTCGGCAGCTTCTAAAGCATTGTCAATCAGAATACCAAAAATTCGTGCCAAAGCCAGATGGTCAATCGGCAGCTCTTTAATTGGTTGATCGATCTCGATATCAAAGGGGATATCTTCTTTTGTCGCCGCCATTAGTTTGGTGAAAATCAAAGTTTTCAACTCAGGATTTTCTAAGTTGCTGAGTCGGGATATTTCTAAAAAGTAATGATAATCCGCCTCAAAGGTTTGGGTAACATCTTCAAAATACTTTTTTAGCTCCTTTTCATTGATGGGCTCTTGGTAAATATATCCGCCCAAAGAAAAAAGCAGGTTGCTGAAATCATGGTGATTCTTTCGAATGTTTTGGGTCACACTTTCAAGACTATTAATGTATTGCGTTAACTCATATTTTACTTGTTCCTGAGCTTCCAATCTTTTTCTCGTACGACGGTTTATGAAGATCAACATGGAAAAAGCAGTTAAACCAGCCATATTTATAAAGATAAGCACAGAGCCTTTAAAGAAAACATGATAGATCGGTTCAATAATAAATGTTGCTGAAGGAGCCAACCATTTGATCAATGAACGTCCAATATAACTATCAGCTAAAAAAATTATCGACGAGTAGTTTGTTTGCCCAGCTACTTCTCTTATGGAGCAGACTTGAACAAACATAAAGAAATAGTTTAACGACAGTAAAAGCATCCACAACAATACAAGCAAAGATAAAAGTGAATTGGTTAAAAAAAGATTGATCCAATTCAATAGTTTTCTTAGTAATGGAAGAAACAGCAAAAAAACTAAAAAGTACCAATTGATTATTTTGGTGGAAGCTAATGGAGCGCCTACTCTATTTAATAGGAAGATACTGATATATTCAAATAGTCCTGCCGCCAGAGTCACGAGAATCGTAACCAGCATTAAATCAATAAGAAAGGTTCGCTCGCCTCTGTGAAAGACCAGATACAAAATCAGCATCATTAATGATTGGGAGATAATGCTAAAAGCATTATGAATCGCCAACAGATCCTGAAAATAGTATTGGATGATCGTATTGAATATCCAGCCCAAATTATAAGCGGAAAGCGACAATAATAGAATGGTCCGCCAATTAATTTTTGTAGGAAAACAATATTTAAGTGCACCGCAGTAAACGATCAAAGCGGGTGTCATCTGAATAAAAAGCAGAACCAGCATATCCTCTGTGGACATACCAGCAGTATAAAAG
>NZ_NGLG01000001.1:3237174-3248183 GCF_002140655.1 Enterococcus sp. 3H8_DIV0648
TGACTTGTTCGTGAGAAATAAATATTGAAGAGCACCACAATATTAGTTTTTAGGAGGGGAGAAATGAAAAAAAAGCTGTTCAATTTATTTTCAGTAGTAGTTATACTCTTGTCTTTGATCCAATTTCCGGGATCAGCTTCAAGTGAAACACAAGAAGCAACGGAATGGAACATTCATGCGTTCACTGCTATGAACGGCAAGGGCGAAGTGATTGATCAACTTCCTTTAAATGAAACATTATCTGGAAAAGTTGAATTAACTGCAAATAATATTGATCGCCTAGATAAGGAGACCTTGACTATTCCGTTACCAGAAGGAGTACAAGGAATCGAAAATCAAACAGATCCAGCAAATGGAGTCAAGGCTTCAGTGAAGACGAACGTTCTGGAATTAGAAATCGACTATGAAAAAATCAATACAACTAATTTAATAGTAGATTTTGGTTTTTCTGTTCTGAATGAAGGACAAAATATTGTCTTTTTCGATAAGTTCGACTATTCATCAGCAACAGTAAATAGTTCAGATATAGTCAGACCTGAACCAGCAAAGGCTCCGCGTGCGATTGCTGACATTACCGGCAATGTGCAAATATCGCATTCTGTCGTAACCGTAAATGGCGAAGTGGTTTCCGGGACGAATCAAGTAGTAGTTGGTGATGTCGTCGGCTTCCAATTCTTTTGGAAAATCGATCCCGTACCCAACGTAGATGCTGGAAGTACCTTCACGGTTACTTTACCATCTTCTGAGTTTTTCCGTTTTAAAGATTCTGCATCTGATTATATTTTACGGGATGCTGAAGGAGTGCGGATCGGTACTTATAAGATCGAAAATAGCATCGTGATTGTCACCTTAGAACAAGAAGGTGTAGATGCTGAAAAAATTTCTGGGAATTTTCAAGTTTACGGTACAGCGAAAAAAGAAGGGAATTCTGATGGCGGCGGAAATGGAAATGGATCACCAATCACAGTTTTACCTAATCCAACTCCAACACCAGATCCGGAAGATGGACCTAGTGAAGTAAATGAGTATCCAGAAGAGGATCAAGAGTTTGAAAAAGGCGGTTATCAAGTTAAGGGACAAAACCTTATCACTTGGAAATTTAACGTCAATCACACTAGTTTGGGTGAGATGGTAGATACTTTTCAAGCGAATGGAAAAGTCGCGGGTAATACGATTGAAGAACAAAAGGCCGGTATTTTAGTTGACCATTTACCAGCAGGGGTGAAGTTCAATAACGATTCGATGTGGATCACTGTTCCAGTCAACATCATGACTGATGATGGGAAACTCGCAACTTATGGTCTAGGCGATGGCGATATCCAGGTTCATGATGCTTTCGTTAGAATTAATCCTAAAGAAGATGAAACCTATGAAGACTTTTTCGAACGTGTGCGGAATTATCCTCATGAAGAGATGAAACGTGCGTATGGAGTGTATAAACATAGCAATGGGCGCGAGTCAGTTTTAGTTGCAGTTGGAGACACACCAGGTTCGGATGCATTTTACTATGACGAGATTAATGGCGGTGTAGTAGAGACTTTGATTAATCGTGCGGGCTATCTAACACCTACGCAAAAAGATGAGTTGCGCAAGCTGTACGGGATTGGCGGAGATAATGCCAAGATCAGTCCAAGTAAAGGGCAGATCGTCGCTTACGATGTTTCTTTCCAAGTCATTGTTGAAGGCGGATCAGGAAATTACGAAAACGAAGCTACGTACATTACGAACGAAGTTGAAAAAGAATCTGCGACACATGTCGACTTCCAAGAAATTGGCGGTTCTGCTGAGTTGGAAAATCTAACTTATGCAGTATTACAAAAAACGGATGAAGAAACCGGCGATGTTTTAAAAGGTGCTGAGTTTGAACTCTATAAGAATGGTAGCTATGTTAAGACATATACTACGAATGAGTACGGAAAGATACAAACAGACGGGTTGGAAGCTGGTAACTATGAATTAGTTGAGTCGAAAGCACCATCAGGTTATGTTCTTGATTCTACACCGATTCCTTTTACCGTCGAAACCGTTTCTAAACCAACTTTTGTGAATTTTACGCGAACCAATAAGAATACGTATAAATTTACGGCTACTAAAACAGTAGCAGGAGTCGGTACTATTAGTGGAACAAAGGAATTTAAATTTGAAATTCAAAATGGCGCTGGAAAAGCAGTTGCTTATGGAAAAACCAGTGTCAATAACAAGAACACGAGTTATCCAATTGAGTTTTATAAAGAAGCGGCTTACACGAATAAAATCGCGGACTCACAATGGGGAACGATTTTACAAGATGGCAGCCAGTATAAATTAGTTGAGACATCGGGTGGCGATTATGCAGTCAGCTATTCTATCGGCGGTGTGAACGGCAACGATTTTACAGTCACTCATACAGCTAATGCGAGTGCCCCTGTACAATCTGTTCAAGTCGATGTCACTAATAAAGACGCGTATGACTTTAAAGCATTTAAAGAAGTTACCGGTTCTGGGGCATTTACACCGGGGAAAGTTTTTGAGTTTGAGCTGAGAGAAGCCACTGGGACCAGAAAAGTCAAAGCTTACGGAAAAGCAACGATCGGCGGCAAGAATCAGAAAACAGCGATCGAGTTTTTCACACAAGCTGATTACGATCCAAGCTCAATTATCACCGACTGGGCGGCTGTGCTGACAGAAGGCGAAAAATATCAATTGATCGAACCGGATACGCAGCACTATAATGTCGCTTACTCGGGCGGAAGCGGAACGAATAACAATATTTTTGAGGTTGTCTTCAATGATAATGATAAGGCAATTTCACTTGAAGTAACGAATGCAGATTCATTTGATTTTGAAGCGACGAAGAAAGTTACCGGCACCGGACTTTTCACTAGTGAGACATTCAAGTTTGAATTGGTCAATAGTTCAAATATAGTCGTAGCTTATGGGAAGTCGGCAGTGAGCAGCAAAAACACAGAAGTGCCGATTACTTTCTACGAACAAGCTGACAATGACTCTACGAAAATTACTGATTGGGCAGATATTTTGACCGAAGGGGAAACATATCGATTACGAGAAGTGGATCATTCGGGGTATGAAGTTTATTACACCAATCAAGATGGAGCCGAAACAGACTCCTTTTCAGTAACTTTCAATACCGGGAAGAAATTAACGCTCAATGTCGAAAACAAACGAACGAAGATCCTGTTGCCGAAGACCGGTGGAAAAGGGATCTGGAACCAACTCTTACTTTCAGTAGTGATCTTATTCATCGTTGTAGGGTCTGCTTTCACGATTGAATATCGTCGCAGAAAGGTAGGTGAATAAAATGCGTAAAACACAGTTGAGTTATCCATCATTAATCTTTGCGGTTTTATTTACCTTAGTCACAGCCTTTCTTTTTACCACTCAAAGTCAGGCGGCAGAAGTTCAAACGACTTATTTGCATAAGCGTGTAGCGATCAATGATAAATCGGCTGCTGCGGACTTGCTGCAAGATACAAAAGGAATAAATGGTGTCGAATATACAATCGTCGACATTACCAGTTATGTCAGAAACCATCCGACTTCGCTGACTATCCCGTTAGATACAGCGAAGGAATTAACGAAGGAAAATGTCGCTGGAGTTGCTGTAGGCGAGGAATTGCCTACCCATCTTGGGATGAAAGTCGTTGGACGAGAAGTGACCAGTCGTATGTCCGTTCCAGATAAACAAGGAAAAAATACGGATACGGATGGTGTGATCAAGCTTTCATTGAATAAAAAATCTGGCAACTATGATGCGAGTTATCTTTTTATTGAGACAGCATCTGTCAGTGAAGCATCGGCAAGTGATAATTTAATTATTCATCTTCCAGTACGAAATGAAGAGACCGGAGATGAACTAGGAACAGATGGACCTTTGCATGTGTATTCTAAAAATGATGGGCGTTTAGTAGAACCAGCCGAACCGGGAATCACTAAAGAACTAATTGGACAACAAAGTGATTTTGCTTACGGTGAGACGATTTCTTATCAACTATCGCTTAATATACCTAGTTCAATCGAGACATTCCAGAAATTTCAAATCGTTGATACGCCTGACCCGCAATTAGAGGCAAATCTGGAATCGATTCAAGTAAGTACTAAAGATGGAAAAGAAGTACCAAAAACAATTTATACTCTTGCTTCTCAAGAGAATGGTTTTGTAATGGATTTTAACCCGCAAGTTCTGAGTCCATACCAAGGAGAAACATTAGTTATCACGTACCAAATGAAACTTCAAGCAGGAGCGGAACCAGATAAACAGTTTGTTAATAAAGCAACGCTTCATTACAACGATTCAACAAAGGATGAAGAACTTACCAGTTCTGCTAAACCAGTCGTTACTGGCGGTTATCGCTTTGTTAAGGTTGACGCGAATGCACGTGATACAAAATTAGAAAAAGCAGTCTTTGTAGTGAAGAATGAGAAAAACGAATATTTGGACAAAGATTATGCTTGGAAAAAAACAGATGATGCTAAAAATGATGATCAGCTATTTAGAACAACTTCTAATAAAGACGGTTACTTTGAAGTAAAAGGTTTGCGCTATGGGACATACATGATTGAAGAGATTCAAGCACCTGATGGCTACAGCCGACCAGATAAAGCAGTTAGCTTCAAAGTGGAAAAAAACACGTATACGATTGGATCGGATGCTGCCGCTTTACTAGAAGTACTGAATAGTAAACTTCCAAATACCGGAGGAAATGAAACAGAAAAAGGAAATACGTCAAGTACGAAAACTTCTGCTTCAAAAAATTTACCTTCGACGGGAGAAACAATCAAAAACGGAGGGGTTGTTGGTGGTCTGATCATTTTAGGGGTCAGTATTGTATTTGTTTTGAAAAAGAAAAAAATAGATTAAATGGAGGAATAAAAAATTGAAAAACAAGCTTAAAGTTCTTTTGGCGGCACTTATCATGTTGGTTCCATTATTGGCAGGGTTAGGAGCTCCCTTATCCGCTGATGCAGCAGGAAACATAAATATCAACTTGCACAAGAAACGTTATGACAGCACACCGACAGTTATCCAAAATACCGGGGAAATAATGACTGAGTTTAACGGAATAGCTGGATTTGGCGGCGTAGAATTCAAAATCTATAATGTTACTGATAGTTTCTATACATTATTAGAAACGACTAATCCTGATACTGGAAAGAAATATACAATGCCTGAAGCTTCTGAAGAAGTAAAAGTAAATTATGCATCTGGCACACTCGCTGATACAAAGACGACAGCTACAACAGGCAACATCGGTGACTTAACATTCAGCGCCTTGCCAGACAAAACAAATGGTAAAAACTCTGTATTCGTCATCGTTGAAACGCCGATGGCTGGTGTTACAACTGCAGATAACATGGTAGTCGCATTACCACTTGAAGATTCTACTGGTGCTGCATTAACAGACATCCATTTATATCCAAAAAATGTCGTTCAAACGGCAGGAGTTAAAGTTGAAAAAATCGCCAATGTAAAAGATGAAGACAATAATACTATTCCTTTAGCTGGTGTTGAATTTGTTATTCATAAAGACGGTGTATATAACGGTACGGGAACTATGTACCTAAAAGACTTTGATGGTGCAGATACACCAGTTTGGACAAATGTAGCAGCTGATGCACATAAATTTGTTACTGATGCGACTGGTAAATTTGAAGAAGACCGTCTATTATACGGTACGTACTATTTAACTGAGGTAAAATCTAAAGATGATTACACTATTAATAATAATGCAATCAATCAACAATTTACTTTAGATGCGTTGAACACTTCAAAAGAATTTACTGGTGCGAATGCTATTCAAAACGATGACATCCAAGTTGAAAAAACCAATACTGGTGGAACTGTGAATGTCGGAGACAAGATTGATTATACTGTTAAAACAACTATTCCAGGCGGGATTCTTGACCAAGTTGATACAGATGGCGACGGAGTAGCTGATACGCCACGCTATGCTAACTTCATCATCAAAGATACTCATGGAACACATTTGAAATTAGACCAAACTACCTTGACACTTAGTGATGGTACTACTACTTTCACAACTGCTGATTATGCATTAGATACTACTACAGCTGGAGAGTTCAAAGTTACTTTTAATGCAGCAGGAATTTCTAAGATGAAACCTAATGCGACATTGACGATGTCTTATAAGATGGAATTATTAGAAACAGCTGCACCAGGAGCAGATATTAATAATACTGCAACAATCACAACTGACCATGACGAAAATACTGGCAGTGGTTCAGAAATTTACACTGGTGGACACAAATTCAAAAAAGTTGATAGTTCAAATGGCGATGCTGCATTAGCTGGTGCTAAATTTGTTGTACGTGATGCTAATAGTGATTCTGCTAAATACCTTAACATTGGCACAGATGGCGAAGTGACTTGGGTTGCTGCTTTAACTGGAGCTACTACCTTCACATCAGGTACAGATGGTTCAATCACGATTAAAGGCTTGAAAGATGGCAAGTACTATTTAGAAGAAACTGAAACAGCAAATGACAAGTATGTTTTATTATCAAGTCGTGTTGAATTTGAAGTAACTAAAACTTCATTTGGCAATACCCCTATCGAAGTAGCGAATAAACAAAAAGGCAGCTTACCATCAACTGGTGGTACAGGCATCTATCTAATGATGGCAGCCGGCGTATTAGTAATGGCGGTTGTTGGTTTAGGTTATGTTCGTTCTCAAAGAAAAGAAGCTTAATTAAATAATATTCAGGAAAGACAGCGACGAGGGAACTTTTTCGTTGCTGTCTTTTTACCAAAAAAAGGAGGCAACTATGAAAACTAGCAAGAATAAGCAAAAGAATAATTCAAATTCTGTTAGCAGAATGCTCCAACGATTATTTTTTTTGGTTGCCTTTCTTTTTGGATTGTCACTTCTTCTCTATCCATTAGTCAGCCAAGGGATCAATGATTATATTGATCAAAGAATGGTTGAAAAGTATCAAAGAGAAGCTTCGCAAAAAAATCAGGCGGAGATCAAAAAGCAGCAAGAAGCGATGGAAGAACGGGACCGTAAAGCTCGTAAGGAAAAAAATCCTGGTTCGGATGGCGAGCCATTTTCAGAAGAAGTCCGAAAAAAAGATGAAAAAACAAAGCCGACTCCCTCTTATGTCGAACAGCATACAGCTGGGGTGCTCGTGATCCCTAAAATTGATGTAAAACTGCCGATTTTTGATAAGACCAATGATTATTTCTTATCAAAAGGCGCCTCCTTGTTAGAAGGAACCTCTTCATTACGAGGCGGAGCAAATTCTCATGCGGTTATTTCTTCCCATCGAGGGTTAAAACAGGCGAAACTATTTACCAATTTACCTGATTTAAAGCAAAAAGATACCTTTTACATTGAAGCAGCATCTGAGACACACGCGTACGAAGTAGATCAGATCAAAGTGATCGAACCTACAGATACGGAAGATCTTTTGATCGTTGATGGTAAGGATTACGTGACCTTGATGACTTGTACGCCTTACGGGGTCAATTCTCATCGTTTGTTGGTGCGGGGACACCGCGTTCCTTATACGAAGAAAATGGATCAAAAGAAAAAAGCTGTCGATGAACGAAAAAAACTAAAACAACTATTATTATTGGCTGCTGCTATTTTGAGCACGTTGCTCCTCATTTGGGTAATTTACCGAATTATTCGTGCTGGAATGATCGGCCGTCGGAAGTATACACTGACCTTTTATTTACTAGATCAAGCAACGCAAAAACCTGTTGCGGATCAAGTGGTGCATTTAACTGGTAAAAGAGGAAAAAATGCGATCCAAATTGATGGGGAAAAAGTGATTGCGCGTTCAGATGAAGAAGGAAAAGTGAGTTTCCCAGCGGTTTATGGAAAAAACTATGGGTTGAAGTTTGATCAGCAAGCGGCTATTTTTGCTTGTACAAAAGTGAAAAAGATCAATGATCCTTCCTTTTCACTAAAACCAAAATCAAAAAAAATTCAGATTAAGCAAGCTGATCAAATCTATGTTTTAGGAGATTTCGTTTATGAAGAACTGGCTAACTAAAAATCTACCTCTTACTAAACTTAAACAAATAATTATAAAAAATAAAAAACTATGTCTTCTTTTACTGGCTGTTTTGATCTGTGTAATTTTTCTGGTATGGCGAAGCAACCAATGGGTAATGAAGGTGAACGATCAAAAAATTCGTCAAGAGGAATATGCATTCTATCAAAAAATCAATCCCAACTTAAAAGAAGACGATCTTCAAAAGCAAATCATTGAAGATAAAGTCCAGTTGCAGCAAGCAAAAAAAATGAAGATCGAAACGATTGATGACTACGCTGAACTAGTCAAAGAAATGAAAAAGGTCAATCAAGAAAACGAAAAAAAGATTCAAAAGAAGCAGGTTATTTACGGTTTGAGAAAGTACAGTGAAGAAACCTTTTATGACTATTCGTTGAGCAATGTGATCAATCAATTAAAAGAAAAAAAAGGCAAACGTATTTCTGCGAAGGCCGTAAAAAACTATTACAACAAAAACAAAAAGGATTTCAAGGCAATTGATTCAAAAGAACTTTATCGAGTTCAATCATCAAAAGCGATGATCGAAGAGTTAGCGAGCAAACCAATCGATCTTACTCAGATTGAAGGAGATACAAATGTCAATTATGAGAAGGTAGTGCTTAATGAGTCTGAGCTGCGTAATTGGCTCAAGTATCGGGATGATGAGCTTCAGGTGGTAGATACGTTAAAACCAAATACGTGGAGTACTGTCTTTGGGGATAAGAGTCGGGCATGGAGTTATTATTGCCTCTCCTCTCAAGAAGGAACGATCCTACCGCTGGCTGAAGTTCAAGAGAGTATTAAAATCAAGCTCGAAAAAGAGCAGTACCAAGCAGAAGTCAAAAAATGGACCCAACAAGCAGATGTAGAAAGTAAGTTAGGGAGGAAAAAATGAGGAGACGGGTATTTAGTATATGGATGGTGCTGACCTTAATTATGCCAGTTGTTTTTGGAGTTGTGTGGCCAAAAGAAGTTCAAGCAGCAGGGGATGTCTACTATGTAGATGCGACTAAGGGTAGCGATAATAACTCTGGCAGAAGCCCCAATCAACCATGGGGAACGTTGGATAAAATCGAGAAAACAAAATTTCAACCTGGCGACACGATCCGAATCCATGAAGAAAGTGTCTTCAACGATACGCTGTTCTTAGAGGGCAGAGTAAACGGTGAAGGAACTGAAGAAGCCCCAATCACTATTGAGAGCTATGGCGATAATAATGGTCAAGCGACAATTAATGGTGGTGGAAAAGGGTATGTTTCTCAGATGGAGCAGCAAAACAAGGAAATCTACTCAGCCGTTACTTTGTATAACGCCAGCGGCTGGACAATAAGTAATTTATCGGTTACTAACCATGGAACTTATGATATGCCTGGCGAAGGAATCCCGAATTCTCCAGAAGGCCGAGTGGGCGTCTATGTTTTAGCTAAAAATAATGGATTAACACAAAACATTCATTTGGATAATTTGAAAGTCACGGATGTCAACGGCAGTGTCCATGCAAAGAATTGGGGAAATGGCGGTATTTACTTCACAGTCACTGGACAGCCTACAGGAGAAATCACTCGATTCAACAATATCTCCGTAACAAATTGTCATGTGGAAGATGTCACTCGTACAGGAATATCTATTGGTGCCAGCGTTTATGAGAGCATCATTACGAATGAAGACGAGCCGACTAAAATTGATCCTGGAAAGATCCAAACATATGGACATACTAATGTATTAGTTGAAAATAACTATGTGGAAGATGCGGGCGGGGACGCGATCGTCCTTTTTGATTCTTACAAACCTTTGATTCAATATAATGTTTCAAATGGGGCTAGTAAGAGTCATGAAAATGATCCACGATTGAGCGATCCTAACTTGAAAGGTTCATACTGGCAGGTAAATGCCGGAATCTGGCCTTGGTTATGCTATTACCCTAATTTTCAATTTAATGAAGCATTAAATACGGTTGATAATTATGATGGCGAAGGTTTTGATTGTGACTCGGGAACAGGTACGACCTATCAATATAATTATAGTCACCATAATCAAGGTGGTTTTATGTTGATTTGTTCACCGAAAAATTTTAATAGTTTAATTCGATATAATATTAGCGAAAATGATCGAAAGCATTTGTTCTTAGTGTCTAATCGATTAAACCCTGATAGCGGAAAAATTGCTGAAGGAGATATCGCACAAATCTATAACAACACTATGTACACTGGTGATACTTCGAATATCACGGTAATGAGTCAGGAAGAACCTGGCTATGTAAAAATGAGCAACAATATTTTCTACAACGAAAGTGCTAATGTAACACCATTCTGGCAACCGGCTGAGTATGGTGAAGCAGTCAGAGCAACGGTAAGATACGACCATAATTTATATTATGGATATACTAATATTCCTAATAATGAAAAAAATCCAATTATTGTAAAAAATCCTAAGGTCGAACTCAACGGAGCTACGACCAATGTTACTCATGGCGGTATTCCGCATGATCGTGCTATTAAAAAAGATGAAGCAATAGAAGCGCAAGTGATGTCCGCACCAGGTTCAGGCGGAATCGGTTTGGGAAGTGTAACAGGTTATCAATTAACCAGCGCATCCCCTGCTATTGATGCTGGGGCTAATATATCTGATAATGGCGGACGAGATTACTTTGGTAACGGCCTAGTTGATGGTAAAACTGATATCGGCGCGCACGAATACGCTGGTGAAGTAACACCGCCGACAAGCAGTACAGAGGAAAGCAGCAGTAGCAGCAGTTCGTCGGAATCGTCATCAAGCAGTACGGACGAAAGCAGCAGTTCCACAGATGAATCATCAAGCAGCACGGACGAAAGCAGCAGTTCGACGGATGAGTCATCATCAAGTAGTACGGACGAAAGCAGCAGTTCAACGGATGAATCGTCATCAAGTAGTACGGACGAAAGTAGCAGCTCAACAGAGTCATCATCATCAAGCAGTAGTAGTAGCAGCTCGACAGATGAATCGTCATCAAG
>NZ_NGLG01000001.1:3248673-3254912 GCF_002140655.1 Enterococcus sp. 3H8_DIV0648
TCATCAAGTAGCACGGACGAAAGCAGCAGTTCAACAGATGAATCATCAAGTAGCACGGACGAAAGCAGCAGTTCAACAGATGAATCATCAAGCAGTACGGACGAAAGCAGCAGCTCAACAGACGAATCGTCAACAAGCAGCAGTAGCAGCAGTTCGACAGGCTCATCGTCATCAAGCGGCAATAGCGGTAACTCGACCGATAAATCGTCAAGCAGCGGTAACAGCTCGACTGATAAATCAACAAGCAGCAGTAGCAATTCAACGGATGGATCATCAAGCAAGGACGGAAGCAACGATTCAACGGTGGAATCAACGAAAAATGATGACGACGAACTTAAAGGTGGTCTAGGTGGGGCTGGTAATCAAAATACCCCAACTGGCGGCGGTTCGAATACACGTACTTTTATTGCTGGAAACTACACAGAAAATGGATCAACGAAAAAATCATTGCCTAAAACAGGCAGCGTAATAAATCACGGATATATATGGATAGGAATAATCTTCATTTTCAGTAGTCTGGTACTACTGGGAAGAGAGAAGAAGATTAGAAATAATGAAAAATAGGAGGTTACCCAATGAATCAAGAAAATATTCCTCGCTGGTTCTCGGAACTGAATGAGGAAGAAATCAACTTTACAAAAAAATTTATACTAGCTTCAGGTTCAATAAAGGAGTTGGCTGAAACTTACTCAACTAGCTATCCAACGATTCGAAAAAGATTGGATAAATTGATCCAAAAAATTCAAGTGAATGAAAGAAAGGAAAATGATACGGTTGTAAAGTTGATCAATCAATTAGAAGAAGAGGGAAAGATTGATCAAGAGATAGCCAAAACGGTTGTCCTAGAATACAGCAAATCATTAAACTGTTTGATTGTAGATTAATCAAACTATAAAAGTTAGACTTTTTCGGAGTGGAGAGATCCACTCCGTTTTTCTTTGTTTGATATTCGATGGTTTTGTAATCGTTTAGCCATAACGTTGCATTTTTTAAACTAACAGCCAACAGCAAGTTCTTCCAAAGGATAGGTGAATTCTGTCTTTTGGGAGAGTTTTTTTGTCGCAAAAAAGATGCACTCGCTGCGACTTGTTAATGCAAGGATCGTTACTTGAAGCGTTTGAATCAAAGATAACGATTTTGCTGCTTTCCATTCTTCAAAACTGATCCTTAGAAGATCTGTTCAGCTTATTCTTTTCTCTTTCTTCAAAACCACTAATAGTATTTTTTTGTATTAAGTATTAATAAATCTGAAAAACAAGAAAATGAATTCGTTCAATTAATCTTTTAATAATTTATCCTTAATAACAGTTGAATATAATCTCTTTATAAATTACAATGATTATTAAATTGATTAAAAATTAGTTACTTTTAAGTTAGTGGAATCGATTAAGTATTTAAAGCATTGAAGAATCTACAAACAATGTTGAATCCTTTTGGATTAATTGTTTCATAGATACATATCGGACTGATTTACATTAAAAATAACGATTGTTTCTTAATGCTAGTGAGGATTGAAAAGGAAAAGTGAGGATAATGAGAATGAAGAAGGACAAATGGACTATTTTATTTGTTTCAATGTTAAGTGTTTTTATTTTAGGGGCAGCTGGACAGACGGCTTTTGCGGATGAAGTGGCAGTCGATGCGGTAGCTGAGCTGCAGGATGCAGTGAAGAATGCGCCAGAAAATCGGCGGGTCACATTGAGCGGTGCCTTCCCAACAGACCTCAGCGCCACGATCGGGTTAGCTGAATCACCGTATCAAGTAGAAGTTGACGGTGAGGGCAAGACGATTCAATCCAGTACAGGAAAGCAGTTGTTTTCTTACGGCGGCGGGACTGGGACAGCGAGCTCCACATTGACGTTGAAAAACTTTAATCTGCAAGGACTGGGGAATAATGCTCGAGCGTTATCCGTCTCAGGCTACAAGGGCGAGTTCATTTTAGAAAATACCGTAGTCAATAATTTTCGCGGATACGACGATGGCAGCGCCTTTTATACAGCTGGAAATACGACGATCAATAATTCTACGTTCTCAAACAACGTGAACAATGCATCGGGATATTCTGGTGGTGCGATTGCCTGTAAAGGCTACTCAGCGAATTTCAAAGTATCCAATTCTAAATTTATTGCCAATGAAACACTTCAGGCGGGAACCGGAAATGTCGGCGGTGAGGGTGGTGCGATCTACTTCTTCCAACCAAGCGCCTCAGCGAAATTCACCTTCAAGAATAATTATTTTGAAGGCAATAAATCGGTCGAGAATGTTTCTGGCGGCGGAAAAGCTAAATTAGCAGATGGCGGAGCGATCGCGTTTTTCAATACGGTGAATGGCACGGATATTTTGTTTGCTGGCAATTCATTTGTAGGTAATGTCGCTGGTGATGACGGCGGGGCGATCTTGATTCAAACGAATGACAACATCTCAAGTGCTGCGACCTTTATCAATAATACTTTTTACCAAAACAAAGCTTTAGGGCAGGATCTTTCAGCGAATAATGGCGGAGCGATCCAGATTTACGCAAATGGCGGACCGTTAGAAGGCAGGAGAGCTGCAGTTGATTATATCAACAATAGTTTTGTTGAAAACGTAGCGGTATACGATGGCGGGGCGATCGGAAGCTCTGGCTATGGATTGAATTATTCAGCGGGACGTTACGCGAATAATCTATTTGCTGGCAACAAATCACGAACAGCTAGCAAAAAAAATATTGCCGATGGCAGGGTTGATGGTGCTGGGAATCTCGAATCAAACCTCGGCTATGATAACGGCACTGCGACTTCGGTAACGATGGAAGATGTTTTTGGAACAGCTCCGGTTGGTTTAGTCGATAATTACAATAAAATCAAAGCCGGAACTTCAAGCGATGCGATCATTTTACCAACAGTTCCGATTGCACCAGAAAAATTGGCGGATGATCAGGTAGATAATCTTCGGGCAGTGAATGAAGATCAACGAGGATTGCCGCGGTCAGCGAAAGCGGACATTGGCGCCATTGAGATCGATTGGATCAAATACGACAGCAATGGCGGGATCTTTGATCTAGGAACGGTGCTGCCGAAATATGAAGGCACGATCTATTATGAAGGCACGCAGCCGGAAAAATATTACCAAGTCGGTTACAAGGATTTGAATCAAACGATTCCAGCCGGTACAGATTTGAAGGCAACACGAGAGGGCTATCAATTTGCGGGCTGGTCCAAGGATAAGAATGCCAAAGAACCGGATGCTAATTTAGCTGCGGGTCAAGCCATTACGATTCCTAAGGGCAATGAAACGCTGTATGCTGTTTGGAAAAAATCAGAGCCGGTCATCGTTCATTATATGACCTATGATGAAAATAAGAATTTGGTCCAAATCAGCCCGGATGTCACCTTGACCGGCGCATTAGGCGATTCGTATCATGCAGAAATCAAAGAAATCGATGAATATGCTTTTTCTGGTGTAAAAGAAGGCGATTCGATCACCGGTATCTTTAGCGATGAGGCGAAGGAAATCACCTTGATTTACATTAAGGTTCCCAAAGAAAAAGGCACCGTGCTGGCACAATATCAAGACGAATCAGGAAGACCGTTAGCAGGTGATGAGATGACGTCGGGTGTGATCGGCAGTGATTACACCACGGTTCAAAAGGATATCGAGGGCTATACATTTAAAGAAGTACAAGGGGCTGCTGCTGGCAAATATGTGTCAGGGATTACCCAAGTGATTTATGTGTATACCAAGAATCCCGCGGAGCAAGGGAAAGTGATCGTTCATTATCAAGATGAGGATGGCGTACCGCTGAGTCCAGATGTTGAGTTGACAGGAGATGTTGACGATATCTATACGGCAGAAGTGAAACTATTCGATGGCTATACTTTGAAGGGGATCGAAGGGAAGGTCAGCGGAAAGTATGCGGTTCAAGATCAAGAAGTGACCTTGACCTATGCGAAAAAGGGGACTGGCGTTGAAAAAGGTGTTCTGATCGTAGAGTATCAAGATGAAACCGGTCATCCGCTGCTAAATAGCGAAGTGACGATCGCAGAAATCGGCAACTCATATACAACTGTGAAAAAAGATATTGCAGGTTACAGCTTTAAAGAAGTGATCGGCGCTGAAAGCGGCCAATACGTTGCGGGCATTACAAAGGTGACGTATGTCTATGAGAAAGATGTTCAGAAAGGCAAAGTGACGATTCATTATCAAGATGAAGCGGGCAAGAAACTGGCTGAGGATTATACCGATGAACAACCAGTTGGGACACCTTTGCCGATCGAAATGATGGACAAAGAAATCTCTGGTTATCACTGGAAAGAAATTAAGGGATTAACTAAAGAGGCGCGATACACAGAGAAGGCGCAAGATATTACCGTTATATATAAGAAGCAAAAGGGTCTAGTGATCGCTAATTACCTTAGCGATGGGGGGAAAGTATTAGCCGATCCTGTTACAACGCAGGGGGAAGTCGGGGAAGCTTATCAGACTGAGCAGAAAGAAATCAAAGGCTATCAATGGAAGGAAACAAGCGGCAATGTCGCCGGGAAGTATAATGCAGAGCCGCAGATCGTGACGTATATCTATTCAAACAAAGGCGCGATCAAGATTCAATACGTCGATGAAGCGGGCACAGAGCTGGCGCCTGCCGAACAACAAATCGGTACCATTGGCAAGGAATACGAAACAACGGCAAAAACGATTGACGGCTGGAAGGTCAAAGAAGCACCGAAAAATGCGAAGGGAACCTATCAAGCAGAGGAGCAGACAATCACCTATGTCTACCTAAAAGCTGCGCCGGCAGAAGAAACAACGAATGAAGACGGCGGCCAAGCCCCATCTGGCAATAGCGGAACGACCACGGGCACACCAAAAACACTACCTCATACTGGTCAGTCTCAAGCAAGTGCAAAGAAATTACCTGCCACAGGTGAGAAACGAACAGGTTCGCTTGTTCTGTCTCTAATCGGGCTGGGAATTATTGGGACTATCGGCATGAGTGTTTTAAGAAAAAAAGTGTAGGCTGAATAAGCTGCTGGATTGAGAGAAATTTCTCAGTTCGGCAGTTTTTTTATCGGCCGGATCAGCCGCTGAAATTTGGCGCACTAAATAACCCTTTGTTAATGAAGCGATTTTTCAGGTCTTATTCTTTGGTATGCCGTTTTAGCCAGTTATCGATCAAATTCATTCTATAGGCCAGCTTACTTGTGTTGGGCTTCTTTTTTTTCGGTTTTTTGGCAGGTGTCGGCGAAGCGGCGGCTTTAACAGTCTCTGGTTTAATGGCGGTTGCGTCAGTTTCAGGCCAAGACAGCGGTTCATCTATCACGGGCGGCTGTTCTGCAGATGGAGAGTCTGCGGGTACTTCTTCAACAAAGGCGACAGGGATATTTTCTATACTGTCGATTTCCGGATGAGCTGCTTGAACCAAGGCCAACACGTCGCTTTCATTTAAGCCGCTTGGATCAACATCTGCGGGAACAACGATCTCGATCGGATCTGGCTCAGAAAACTCGGCATCAACGAATTGGACAGACTCCCCCTGCAGCTCTTCCGGCCACCCATCATCATCGAAAGTATCCTTTGAGCCTGGACGGCTAGTTTTGATGAATTTCGCAAAGCGTCTTGTCCCGTCTGCCTTTTTAAAAACGCTCAACGTCGTCAGGATTTCTAAAATTTTTGAGGTATGCGCTCTTGTGTAGGTTTCATCCATGTCACGCAATGACATTCGATGCTTTTTACCAGCCGCGTCTTCAAAGATCGAGATCAGACGAAGCTCAAGGTCAGGATATTTGCGGGTACTGGTGCCGGGGGTGGTCAAAAATCTACTATATAAGCGAGCTTCTTTGGTAAAATGCTGAAATTCCTTTTGATTTTTAAACAAGCGATTGATGACTTTTTGCCAGTCATTCTCATCGCTAAAGTAGTTTTTAAAATAATAGCAGTATCTGCGCAGCGTATTACTAGGCTTAGCGGTCAGCAGCAATTCGCAAATCAAGTCTTGAAACATAAAGGAATAGTCGCTGAGAATCAATGTATTTCGCACCATGATCGCCACAGCGTACTCGATTACAGCCGAAACATTCTGAGAATGCTCGAAGTAGCTGATGATTTTACGTTCAAGGTTGTCGCGTTTTATGGAGAAGATTTGTCGTTCGGTTAATGGTTTCGTTTGCACGTCTGATTTTTTCATGTCAATTCGCTCCTGTCAGTAATGTATCCGTTTTCTGTTGTTTCTAAAATTATCATACTCTTGAATGGTTCAAAAT
>NZ_NGLG01000001.1:3255108-3260270 GCF_002140655.1 Enterococcus sp. 3H8_DIV0648
GAAAATAAAATCGCGTTTTATTTGGAAATGATTAGAAACTCGCCGGGCAATAAAAACTCATTCTCTTTATTGAAAATTAAAAAACAGAGTTTTTATTGTGAGAAAAAGAGCGTAGAAAAAAGCAAAGATTAAAAACGTCAGATAAGCGTTTTCACCGATCTGAATTTTTTTAAAATCATTATTACTCGCCTATTGTGAAAGAAGACACGTTGTATTTTGCCAATTCCAATCGCTAAAATGAGCGGGATTTCTCAACCCAAAAACTAAATTTAGAATTATTAAATAAAATTGATTAGAAAGATTCTAACTTCTATGATAATTCAAAGAATTGTCGA
Organism: Enterococcus sp. 3H8_DIV0648; assembly: GCF_002140655.1. NCBI lineage: Bacteria > Bacillati > Bacillota > Bacilli > Lactobacillales > Enterococcaceae > Enterococcus > Enterococcus sp. 3H8_DIV0648. The sequence goes on from NZ_NGLG01000001.1 coordinate 3,255,444, forward strand.
GGCTTAAAGTTGTAAACGTTATCAATCCCGCATAAACTATGGGTGTACAGAAGGAAAGCGCAAACAAATTGATCAGCTGTTCATTTTTTTAAAGCTAAAAAATAACAACTTCAATTGCGCAATAATCAATACGGAGGAGAATCGTTATGAGTTCAAAAGTTCTTGACCAATTTCTTGAAACGAACTTGGCAGATTTAAAAGAGAAAGGATTGTTCAATACAATCGATGTGTTAGAAGGAAGCAATGGTCCAATCATTACTGTTAATGACAAAAAAATGATCAACCTTGCATCTAACAACTATCTAGGATTTGCTACTCGACCTGAGCTGATCGATGCAGATGTGGAAGCAACGAAACACTATGGAGCAGGTGCAGGAGCGGTTCGGACGATCAATGGAACTTTAGACATCCACCAAAAACTAGAAGAAAAAATCGCTGAGTTCAAAGGAACAGAAGCAGCCATTGCTTTCCAATCTGGCTTTAACTGTAATATGGGTGCCATTTCAGCAGTTATGAAAAAAGGCGATGCAATTTTATCAGATGAATTGAACCACGCGTCAATCATTGACGGCTGTCGTTTATCCGGCGCGAAAATCATCCGCGTCAACCACCAAGATATGGAAGATTTAGAAGCCAAAGCAAAAGCAGCGACTGAAAGCGGCGAATACAACAAAGTAATGTATATTACCGACGGCGTCTTTTCAATGGACGGCGACGTAGCGAAGATTCCTGAAATCGTTGAAATTTGCGAAAAATACAATGTAATCACTTACGTCGATGATGCTCACGGAACTGGAGTTATGGGTAAAGGCCGCGGAACAGTTAAACATTTTGGCATGCAAGATCATATTGATTTCCAAATGGGAACATTATCAAAAGGGATCGGCGTTGTCGGCGGTTATGTAGCCGGAACAAAACAATTGATCACTTGGTTGAAATCACAAGCGCGTCCGTTCCTATTCTCAACTTCATTAACACCTGGAGCTGCTGGTGCAAGTATTGAAGCGATTGACTTGATTGAAAAGCATCCTGAATATGTTGAAAAACTTTGGGATAATGCGAATTACTTTAAAGATGAATTGAAACGAATCGGCTACGATATCGGTCATTCTGAAACACCGATTACTCCGGTTATCGTTGGCGATGAAAGATTAGCACAAGAATTTTCTAAGAAATTATTGGAAAACGGTGTTTACGTAAAACCAATCGTCTTCCCAACAGTACCACTAGGCACAGGCCGTGTTCGTAACATGCCAAACGCAGGCCACACAAAAGAAATGTTAGACGACGCAATCAAAGTTTATGAAAAAGTCGGCAAAGAATTAAACATCATCAAATAAAAAAGCAAAATTAAGCTAAAGAGAGAGGAAGTCACATCCATGAAAAAAGTATTGATCACAGGCGCATTAGGACAAATTGGTTCAGAATTAACAGAAAGACTACGTAAAGATCTAGGTGTTAAGAATGTCATCTCAACCGATATTCGTACGATTGAAGGCAGCCCAGTTGTTGAAAATGGTCAATTTGAAGAATTAGATGTAACCAATTACGAAAACTTTTTAGATATGGCAAAACGCTATGAAGTTGATACGATCATTCACTTGGCAGCATTACTTTCTGCTACAGCTGAAAAACGTCCAGCGTTTGCTTGGAACTTGAACATGACTGGTTTAATGAACGCTTTAGAAGTGGCTCGCGAAATCGGACCAGAAACTAAATTCTTCGCACCATCTTCAATCGCAGCTTATGGACCAGATGCTGAACCAGATAATACACCGCAAGATACTGTGATGCACCCAACTACAATGTATGGTGTAACAAAAGTAGCCGGTGAATTATTGGAAAACTACTATCATACAAAATATGGTGTGGATACTCGTTCCGTCCGTTTCCCAGGCTTGATCTCATATAAAGTAGAACCTGGCGGCGGTACTACAGATTACGCAGTAGACATTTATTACGAAGCATTAAAAAACAAATCTTACACATCATTTATCGATAAAGGAACATATATGGACATGATGTATATGGATGATGCAATCGAAGGAATCGTGAAATTAATGAATGCGGATGCAAGCCGTTTGGAACACCGCAACTCATTCAACATCACAGCGATGGCCTTTGAACCAGAACAAATCGCGGCTTCAATCCGCCGTCGTATTCCAGACTTTGAATTGAACTATGACGTTGATCCAGCGCGCCAAACAATCGCAAATTCATGGCCTAACTCCATTGACGACAGCGATGCACGCAAAGAATGGGACTTCAGTCCAAGCTTTGATTTAGACAAAATGACGGATGAAATGTTAGAAAGACTATCAGCAAAATTTAAGGCAGAAGGCATCGAAACTAAAGTGTCTTTTGATAAAGTAAATTCATAAAACGGCTAGTTTTTCTTAATAGAACATGAGGGGGAAATAAGAAAAAAGGAAATGTTTAAAATAACGTTTCCCTTTTTCTTTCCTCGTGTTAAGATAATGACCGAACAAATGAAGGTAGTTATTAAATACTTGGTATATCGCAATTTTTTGTTCTGTTTCTCTTATTCGATAACTTCAATTATTTGTTTTAAAGATCAAGTTAAGAAGTGAACAAGAAATCGCTTCGCAATAAGGAGGAAATATTATGGCAGTCAACCAACAAGACGTCGTTGGTTCACAACAAGGTGAATTAAAACGAACGATGACATTCTTCCCGGCTCTTTCGACAGTAATGGGTACTGTAATCGGAGCAGGGGTATTCTTTAAAGCAGCCAGTGTTGCTGCAGTAACCGGGTCAACTAGCTTGCATATGTTGTCTTGGTTCCTAGGCGGATTGATCAGTGTCTGTGCGGGATTAACAGGTGCGGAATTAGCGGCAGCAATTCCAGAAACCGGCGGGATGCTGCGCTACATCGAACGTGCTTATGGAGAATTTTGGAGCTTTTTACTTGGTTGGGCGCAAGTAGTTATCTACTTCCCAGCAAACGTAGCCGCTTTATCAATTATTTTTGCCACTCAGTTCAAGAACTTATTCGGTATGAGCGATGCAACGATCATTCCGATCGCGATCGTCGCTGCGGCGTCAATCATGTTGATCAACTTCCTAGGCTCAAAGGCCGGCGGGATGTTCCAATCAATCACGTTAGTTTGTAAGTTAGTTCCTCTAGCATTGATCGTTATCTTCGGTTTGATGCGCCAAGGAGATGTCTCAGTCAGCTTGTTCCCAGTCCAAGCAGGACCAGCGGTTGGCGGGTTTGCCCCAGCATTAGGTGCCGGTCTATTAGCAACAATGTTTGCTTATGATGGTTGGATTCACGTCGGAAATATCGCCGGCGAATTGAAAAAACCAGCGCGCGACTTGCCTCGTGCCATCGCTGGCGGAATCTTAGGGATCATGGTCGTTTACTTATTAGTACAATTCGCTTTCCTACGTACATTGGATATGTCTGCTTTAGCAGGTAACGAAAATGCGGCGATGGATGTTGCTGGAAAAATCTTCGGCGGCATGGGCGGTAAATTAGTTACGATCGGTATCTTGATCTCGGTATACGGAACGATCAATGGCTACACCATGACAGGTATGCGTCTTCCTTACACAATGGGACTTGAAAAACAATTACCATTCTCAGATAAATTAGTAAAATTAAACAAAAACCACGTTCCTTACATTGCAGGTATCCTAGAATTAGTGATCGCTATCGGTATGATGATGATCGGCGGATTCGATATGCTGACTGACATGCTGGTATTCGTCATTTGGATCTTCTACACATTAGTATTTATCGCAGTAATCAAATTAAGAAAAACAGAACCAGATTTGGTTCGTCCTTATAAAGTACCACTTTACCCAATCATTCCAATCGTTGCGATCATCGGCGGAATTTTCATCCTAGTGATGACCCTGATTAACCAGTTCCAATTGGCAATGGTCGGTATCGTGATCACAGCGTTAGGTATTCCTTTCTACATTTACTTGAAGAAAAAATACAAATAAGCGTTAAAGCCGTCATCTTCGATTTATTACGAGCGCGGCTTAAAGCAAACAAATACGAGAAAACATCTAAGGCAGATTCTGTTGCTTTAGGTGTTTTTTTTCATTTCATTTTTTTTCTGAGCGGCTGTTTGATTTAAACCGTATCATTCGTGGCTGATGAGAGGACGATAGGGGGGAAGGTGTACCGAAGCGCATCGTTTCATCAATAAAGGCTTCCAGCATTTCCATATTCTCAGCAATGACTTTGACCTGCTGAACCTGTTGCAACTTCTTCAGATGCTGGGTCAGCATTTTTTTCGTCAATTTTGGGTCGTCAAACTTTAGTTACTTTTTTGTGAGTATGCCACTTTAAAGTACCTTCTTGTACCTTGTAAAAGCGGCTCTTATACTTAGGAAAAGGAAGGAATGAATTGGATAAAATAAAAATAGGCAATGATTTAAAGGTGAGTGAGATTGGTTTAGGAACGATTAATTTTGGAACAAAATTGGATACGGATACTGCTCATTTAATGTTATCAAAATATGTGGAGTTGGGAGGAAACTTTTTAGATACGGCTATTAATTATGCCGCTTTGAACAGTTAAGTTTTGTGAGAAAACAGAGTAAATCAAATTCTTGGTTTTTGAAGCATATCACGGATCAAGTTGGTGGAAGTGCAGTGTTGATAACGACTTTTTCTATTAAATATTTAAAGGAAATCATGGAAGAGGCAGATTTTAAAAATAGCTTATGTCATAAAACTTTAAAGAGTTGAGTGAACTGACCAATTTATTCTATAAGAAAATTTTTGTAAGTTCATAAAGTTTAGAATGAGTCAGCTATCTAATTAAAAAAATAAAAAGTTACAACAGT
>NZ_NGLG01000001.1:3260370-3287934 GCF_002140655.1 Enterococcus sp. 3H8_DIV0648
AAGTTACAACAGTATTTGATCACAATTTTGGGCCTTTATGGTCTATTTTTTTTGAGATCCATCTCTATTAGCGATTCAACTGCTTACCTTAATATTCCGTCAGGGCTTCATAAAAAGAGGCAGTGAAAGGTTTTTAATAAACGCCAATGCGCATCACTTCCTGCTTGCCGAAAAGTTCAAAAAAAATACGCAACGATAAGTGCACGCCGCATACAAGAGTTATTTTTATTCAAATTGCCTAATTAATAGGGTTGGCTGGAAAGTCTAATTATTTTGCTGAAACAAGCAGGTGAAACTATAGTAGGGTGAGATTTTCCTTGAAATAGCGATGGGTTAATTTTCTTGTTTTAAATAAAAACAAGAAAAATCAGTTTAAATCACAAAATAATGTTATGCGTTGTTGTTTAGCAAACATTACACATTAAACTATAATGCTTTTCGAAATGAAAAGCAACAGAAAATTCAATGTTTTTCTTTTTTTAATATTATGTTTTCGTTAGCTTCAATTAAATTCTTAAAAAGTGTTGTTAAAAGTAATTTTTGGCAAGTCGTCAATAGTACTCGTCAAATGGAATGGAGAGTGTGGTTATTTTATGAATACTCAAACCTGTAAGGGAGACAATATTTATTATCGAAAGGATGGTCGTTGGGAAGGGCGGTACGCCATTGGACGAAAAACCAATGGTCGTTTGAAATACGGCTATGTCTACAGTAAAAGTTATCAGACAGTGAAAGAAAAACTTTTTCCGTTGCAACAGAGGTCAAAAAAAATGATGTCGCTTTTTGGGAAAAGTTTAATGAGTTACGAAGAATGGATCAGTCAATGGAAAAAAGATATCCAACCAACAATCAAAGAATCGACCTATTCAGGTTACTGCTATAAGTTAGAACGCTATCTTTTGCCTTATCTAGGAAGTATCCAATTGTATCAATTAGATACGGAAAAAATCCAAGAGTTGGTGGATCACTTTATGACCGAGCTATCACCAAGTAGTATTCACATCATCATAGGGCTATTAAAGAAAACGATCAATGATGCAAGAAATCAAGGATTGTTATTCAGCAATCCTTGTGACTCAATCAAACTTCCCAAAAGAAATCGACAAAAAGTTCATGCGTTAACGGTAGATGAGCAAAGAGCACTAATGAAGGCAGTAAATTCGATTGGAAGCGACAATGCACAAGCAACAACGCTCGCCCTAAATACTGGTATGCGTATTGGAGAGATTGCGGCATTGACTTGGGAAAACATTGATTTCTCCCGTGGAGTCATTTCTGTCGAAAAAACCTGTCAGAGACTGCTTAATGAGGAGAGCCATACTACGTATATCCATTATGATACAGTGAAAAGTATTTCCTCCAATCGCATCATTCCAATGAATCAACAAATCAAACGGGTGTTGCAAAAGTTAAAAAGGAATTCTACCAGCGAATTTGTCTTCGCTATTAATGAGAAAGGCTGTGAACCGAGAATGCTCACGAATTATTTTCATCAAGTTCGGAAGATGGCGAATTTAGAGAATATTCATTTTCATCAACTTCGACACACATTTGCGACCCGTTGCTTAGAGGCAAATATCGGAATTGCTACGGTTAGTGCATTGCTGGGACATGCCTCGGCAAAAATGACCCTTGATGTCTATTCCGATTCGATGATGAATGAACGAGTCGCTGCAGTCCACGCCATTGAGCGCCAAGCAATTTAATCCAAATAAAAAAATTAAGCGTGGAATCTCTTAAGGAGAGAATCTTTTGCCTTAATCAAGTAAGCGCTAACAATTCGTTTGATTCAAAATAAGGATTCGTTTTAGATAAATCTTACAAAATTAAAGTTTTTTTCGGATAAATATTAGATGGATTCGTTATTTTAAGGTGTCTCTGCTGAGTGGTGAAGCCGTCACTTGAACCCGTCATTAAGTTAAGTGCTTATTATTTTGCGGCATAAGAAGACTATCTTGTTTTTATTTAAAACAGGATATACGAAATTGACTTTTGGGGTCAGTATAACATGTTCTCATATTATATTATTACCTTTTGGTATCAACGGGGGATTTCCTCTTGATATAAATCTCAAAAAATAAAGAAAGAAAAAGGAGAGAAAAAGAGATGAAGAAAAAATTATTAGCTGGAGTATTAGCCAGTGCAACTGTGTTAGGTGTTTGCATGGCAGGAGGGGCTGCACTAGCAGCAGAACAAGACACTGTTACGACTAATGCTGGAATTGGTTTTACAGACTACGTCCCTGGTGGAACTGGTGATTTAGCAATTAAATGGGCACCAGGTAGTTTTGATTTTGGTACCACGAACACTGTAAACGCTAGCGCGACAGCTTATAACGAAGATTCTGGTGCGAAAAAGTACATTGTTATTCAAGATAAACGTGCAGAAACTAACGCAGACAAATGGGAATTGAACGTTGGTTTAAGTGATATCAAGAGTGGTAGCGCTCAATTAACTGGTGCGACTTTAGAGTTTGACGCAGCTGTACAAGCTTATCAAGGAACTGCGACACCTGAATCACCTGGATCAATCGTTGCACCAACAGATCAAACAGCAACTGTTACAAATGTAAAACAAGTCTTGAATCAAGGCGGCGTTGCTCAAAAAGTGATGGAAGATGACGGAAGTGGTACTTCATCTTATAAAGGAACAACTGCTTTAGAGATGGATGAAATCAAAATGAACGTTCCTGCTGGTGTTGCAAAAGAAGGTAGACAATATTCAGGGACTGTGACTTGGTCTTTGGATGACACACTTTAAGAATGAAAAGAAAGAGGAGCAGGAGACATCTCCTCTCCCCTTTTTTTATTGGAGGAGGACGTAATGATGACATGGGAAAAAGGGAAAAAAGCAAGTCTAATGATACTTTTTTTATGGATGTGTTTCTTTTTCCCAATTGCCGGACAAGCTGAGGAAGAAGCACAGAATCCCGCAGGTTTTACTGTAGAAAGTGTGATTCCCGATAACCAAGTTGACAACACAAAAACTTATTATTATTTAAAATTAAACCCTGAACAAAAACAAACAATTCAAGTGAAAGTTATCAGCACTCAAAAGGAACCTGTCACAGTAATGATGAATGTTCATGATGCTGTGAGTAGTTCCGTTGGAGCAATCGATTATGCGAATGCAAATCCTAAATTGGATAAGAGCTTAACGAACCCGATAACAAAATTAGTAAAGATTAAAGACAATCAAAAAAAAGTTACAGTTAAAAACTTTGAAGAAAAAATCGTTGAGTATGAAATTAGTGCGCCAAAGGAAGCATTTCCAGGGGTTAAATTAGGTTCGTTGCGTTTTGTCCGACAATCAGAAAAAAAAGAACAAAATAAAAATGGACTGTCCCCAGAGTATGCGCGAGTAATCGCCTTGATGCTTACTGAAGATGAGAGCACCTTCAATAAAGGAGCAGAACTGCACCTTATAAAAAAGGTTCGGCTAGATCTTTCTGATGGTCGAAAAGTCATTGCTGCGACGATCCAAAATGATCAGCCAAAAGTAGCGCAAGAATTAACGATTAAAGGCAATGTGGTAAAAAAAGGGGAAAAAAAAGTCATTGCTAAGCGTGAGATGAAGAATTTCTCGGTAGCACCTAATTCGAATTTCGATTTTGAGATATTGCTGGGATTAGATCGTTTTTCAGCAGGTACTTACATTTTTACTGGGGAAGCGAAAGGCGCGGAGAAAACTTGGAAGTGGAAAAAAGAGTTTACGGTTGGGAATAAGCAGGCAAACAAGGTGAATGAAGAAACAGTTTATCGAATTCATGTACCGAAATGGGTACTGTGGGCTGGTATTGGACTGACCGTCTCGTTAATAGGATTGATTGCGTATTTAGTTTATCGTCAACGACAGTGGCATGAAAGGAAGGGATAATATGAAGAAAAAAATATTTCTTTTATGTTTGATCGTCGTCACTTTCATTCCGATTCCAATGCAAGGAGCGGAATTTTATTATCCTATTGGTATCGGATTTTCTAAGCAATCTGTTAAACGAGAACCCGATCCGCCAGTTAATGTACCGACCGAAACGAAACATATCGCTTTAGATACCTATCCACGAAGAAAGCGACTTCCAAAAACGGGAGAGGATCAAATACATGGCGTACAATTTCTGGGATTACTATGTCTGAGCTTATGTTTTTGGGGATTTCTATTTACACGACTAAGAAAGGAGGAAGAACATGAATAAATTCAGTAAAATGTTGTTTTGCAGCAGTTTATTCCTCCTTCTTTTTCCAACGGCCCTAGTAACCGCAGAACCATTGGAAAATGTACCAACGAGTGAATCTACTCTTGGTTCAATGTCAAAAGATATTTTACCCGAAAGCGATCAAACGATCGACTCAACAAGTTCATCGATTGAAAAGCCAGAAGATACTTCAACTGAATCAATTGAACCTAAAGAAGTTTCAGAGTCCAGCAGTGAAGTAAGTCAGACTATGGATGATAAAATAAGCCCCCAAGCAGATACACCGCTGAAAGAAGGCCTCCCTAATCAGTTGGAGCCCTATGATATTGATAAGAATTTTGCAGATGCGATTAGGAAATGGTATAAGTCGACTTCTACTCCCGCCCCTACTCCTATGACGAAAGAGTTTATGGAAACTATAGGGGTTTTATATATGAGGGGAAATTATCCGGATGAGACAGCGAAGAATAAATTGACTAGCATGAAAGGACTGGAGTTCGCAACGAATTTGACTCAATTATATTGTAACGATAATCTGTTAACGAGTTTAGATGTAACTAAAAGTCCCAAACTAAACACACTACATTGTTTCAACAATAAAATAGCAGGCACTTTGGATGTATCCGGCAATATAAGTCTTGCTCGTCTGCATTGCTACAATAATAAAATAACTGGCTTTGGAAATATGGAAAAATTAGTAAGTCTTAATATATTGTACTGTCAGGATAATGAGCTGAATAGCTTAGATGTAAGCAAATCCACAGCTTTGGGAGAATTATATTGTGGAGGGAATCCGTTATTAGCTAGCTTAAAAGCACCTATCCAGTTACCGAAACTCGATGTGTCAAATGCACCGTTATTGAAAGACTTAGATTTGAATAATTTTTATAACTTAGTGGAATTTTCTTGTGCTGGTAATAATATCGAAAATTTAGATTTAAGTGGAGTTTTAGGCTTACCAAAATTAAAAAAGCTTGACTGTTCCAATAATTTGTTAAGCAACCTAAATTTGGCTAATTGCACAGCCTTAGAAGAGTTGATATGTGACAATAATCGATTTACCAACAACGTAGGTTTCGTAAAGACACTGAAGATAATTAGTATAAATGGCAATGTTAATGATAATGAAATGTTAACTATAGATTTGAGATCACATAGTAAATTAGAGGAATTGTCTTGCAGTAACAGTCAGGTAAGTAAGTTGTATCTATCTGGGGCTACCTCATTAAGGGATTTGAATTGTAGTTCAAATAAGCAACTAACAGAACTTGATGTTAGCGCTAGCAGGAATTTAACAACACTGGATTGCAATAATAATCAGTTGACTGCTTTGAATATAAAACCTAATTCAAAACTGACCAAATTGGATTGCAGCGTTAATAAGTTGTCCGCTTTGAATGTAGGATCTAATCTGAATCTGACCGAATTGAAGTGCAGCAGTAATCAGATAAGTGACATTACTAGTGCAAATGGTTTGAGTTTGTTGACTACGTTAGATGCAAGCAATCAAGAGGTCACTACTCCAAGACCATTCGTTTCTAATGATCTAGAAGCAACCGTTGATGTTCTTCGTACCACGGCTAAAACAGGATTAACTGCGTCGAGTGTAGGAATGTATCCAATTCCATCAATTGTATGTACGGGTGATACAATTCTTTTGAGAAAAATCAATTCATCCTCATTTAATAATGGGAATATTAACTTTTCTTATGCTGGTACTAAGTTGGCTGAGGGGGCTTCATCGGGGAAAAAAGATTTTAACGGGACAATTTCTTTTTACGATGTTAGTGAAATTAGTCAGGAATTGAAACCAAAGCAACGAAAAGTATATACCGGAGAAGCAGTTGAATGGACATGGAAAATCACTGGCCTGAGTTCAATCAAAGCAGATGACATTCAGGCAACATTTAAATTACCCAATGGTTTAGAAATTGACGAAGATAGTATTGAAAAGAATGGTATCAAAGCAACGATCAACGATATTAATGGAACCAACAAATTAGGATCATTGAGTAAAAACGATAGCATCACTTTTACCTTTAAAACACGGGCAACGGGTGTTGTTGGAGAGGCATTAAAACCAGTTGGGCGTGTTGATTGGGACGATGCAACGCTGGCGGGGCCTTATCACAAAGAGGTGGAAGAAGAGATAATCATTTCAGATGATCAGCAATCCTATACACCTAAAGAGAATAAAGACTTAGCCTTGGTTTCAACTCCGCTGATTTTTAATTATGGGGTACAGGAGATTCACTCAACGGCAAAAACGTATAGCTTAGATTCAACACGGTATCAAACTAATACGAATGTTGTAACAAAAGGTTTTTACACCCGAATGAAAGATGATCGTACGACGAGTACTGGATGGAAGTTAACAGCGAAGCTATCAGAATTTACCGATAGTTATGGACGCAAGATGCCAAATAGTACAGGAGCTTCATTGAAATTCACCAATCTAGCAATTGAAAAAATCATCAATCGTGATACCTCAAGTGAAGATATTGATCCTTCGCTAGCAGGCAAACCAAGTACTGTAAAGGCTAGCGAGACACTAATAGTCGGGCAATCAGCCAAAACGTTAGTTTCTGCCAAAACAGGTGAAGGTGTAGGAACTTGGCAGTTGAAGATGCCGTTCAACAAGATTTCTTTGAATTTGCCACCTAATGCGGGCGAGAAAAAAACGACTTATACTGCAATATTAACTTGGTCGTTAGATGACACACCATAGGAAAGGGAGAAATTAGATATGACGATTCCATTATGGCTTGGTGTTTTTGGCGGGTTTGCCGTGATCAGCTTAGTCGCATTTTTGATCTTTTTTATCAAGGATAGTCAACTGCGAATAAAATATGGCAAGCGTTCGACGGTTTTACTAGTCGATTGCGGTTTGTTATTCATCATGTTGTTATCAATTGCTGGGGCGATTTTTTTATATCTTGATTGGCAGACCCAGCTAAATTACTTTTTATCAAAATAATAGGATTGAAGGAGCGGGAGCGACTCCTTCAATCATGGATGAAAGAGGTTAGAATAATGAGTGCAATCTTAGTTTTGACAAAGAATCTATTAGTGGAACAGACTTTGCAAGAGCAATTGCAATATCTTAGTTATGAGGTTTTTTGCTCGGTTGAATTATTTAATCTCCTGAAAGCAAATGATCAATACAAGGAGAGGCAAAATGATTACTTGAGGCAACTTTTAGCGAATTATCAGGCCGTTGTTTTAAGCGAGACAATTTCAGATAGCGAAATTCAAACGTTGATGCCATTGGTGACAGCTAATAATCGTGTTCTTATGCGTAAGTTGAACAGTAGACCTTCTAAAAGAGAAGAGGAGCAAATTAAAAAATCAGGTGTCGATGGTTGGATCATTACCGATAATTCGATCGATTCTTTACGGGAACAGTTAGTGGAAAAGCTTGCAGGCTATCACAAGGAGGAGGCCAAAATTGTTTTCTTGTATCCGAATCAAATGGAGTCAGGAGATATAGTTAAGTTGCAAGGGAGTCTGTCCAATAGAGAAAAGGCCGTTTTGGATTGTCTGCTTAAGGCAAATGGAGAGATCGTTTCACGAGATGAACTATGCGCCTATCTATGGAATGAGGCACCAAATAATTCACATTTATCTCAAGCCTCCGTATTAATCAAGCGAATCAAAATGAAGCTGGAGTTGGCCGGTTATGACCCGGAAATGCTCAAAACGATTTGGGGCAGAGGGTATCTCTTAATACAAAGCACACTGACAAATGAATACTTTATGGAAGCGAGATGACCGAGTTTGGGCATCTCTTTTTTTTATCTTTAAAACATCTTTCTTCTATAGAAACTACCCCAGCCAGCAAATTGCCACAACGCTGTGGCAAATGTCTGAGTTCCGAATGTAACCGCTATCTCTTATGATGAGGATAGTAAAGGAAAGGAAGGTAAACGTATGACAGGATTTCCAAAAGATTTTTTGTGGGGAGGTGCAGTGGCCGCTCATCAGCTTGAAGGTGCTTGGCAGGCAGATGGAAAAGGAACCAGCGTAGCAGATGTGATGACTGTCGGTGGACCAGGAGTTCCGCGAAGAATTACTGAAGGGGTGCTGGAAGGAGAGTATTATCCCAATCATGGCGGAATCGATTTTTATCATCGCTACAAAGAAGACATCGCACTCTTTGCTGAGATGGGCTTCAAGTGCTTCCGAACATCGATTGCCTGGACGCGAATTTTTCCTAAAGGAGATGAGGAGGTTCCCAATGAAGCGGGGCTGAAATTTTACGACAATCTTTTCGATGAATGTTTGAAATACGGCATCGAACCCGTCGTGACGCTTTCGCATTTTGAGTTGCCGTATCATTTAGTCACCGAGTATGGCGGTTTTTCCAATCGTAAAGTCATTGATTTTTTTGTAAAGTTTGCCGAGGTTTGTTTTAAACGTTATAAAGACAAGGTCAAATATTGGATGACCTTTAACGAGATCAATAATCAAGCCAATTACAATGATCCATTCTTCTTGTTTACCAACTCAGCGATTCCTTTTAAGGAAGGGCAGGATCGTGAGAAGATTATGTATCAAGCCGCTCATTATGAGTTAGTGGCTAGTGCGAAAGCTGTTCAAATCGGAAAAGCGATCAATCCAGATTTTGAAATTGGTTGTATGATTGCCATGTGTCCGATTTATCCGGCAACCTGCAAACCATCAGATGTTTTGATGGCGCAAAAGGCCATGGAGAAACGCTATTACTTTACTGATGTTCACGTGCATGGTGCTTATCCGGGTTATATGATGACATACTTTGCCAGAAAAGGTTATGATTTAGATATCACATCGGAAGATTTAGCAGAACTGAAAAAAGGAACCGTTGATTACATCGGCTTCAGCTATTACATGTCATTTGCTATCAAGCATAATGAGGACAATGTTTTCTACGATTACCACGAGCAAGAGGACTTTATCCGAAATGAGTACATCGGTATCTCAGATTGGGGCTGGCAGATCGATCCAGAAGGTTTGCGTTATGCGTTGAACTGGTTCACGGATCATTATCGCGTGCCGCTGTTCATTGTTGAAAACGGTTTTGGCGCGATCGATGAAAAAGAAGCGGACGGCAGCGTTCATGACACGTATCGGATGAAATATTTCCGCGACCACATTAAAGAAATGAAAAAAGCGGTCGTAGAAGATGGCGTTGACTTGATGGGGTATACACCTTGGGGCTGCATCGATTTAGTTTCGGCGAACACCGGCGAAATGAAAAAACGCTATGGCTTTATTTATGTCGATCGGGACAATGAAGGCAACGGAACCTTGGAACGCAGCAAGAAAGATTCATTTGATTGGTATAAACAAGTCCTGTCTCTTATACACATCTAGACTGCTATTCTCAGATACGTTAAAATAATAGTAGAAAGATATATAAGGATAAAAATATTTAAATAATATAGGGAGGAAACAACGATGAAAAAAGCATTGATTATTTGTGCCGGAGGAATGTCTTCATCAGTAATTGCCAAAAAAACAACAGAGAACTTGCAAGGAAAAGGAGAAGAGATCCAAGTAGATGCTACTTCTCAATCGCAAGGAGCAAGCACGATTGCCAAGGATGAATATGATTTGTATCTGGTTAGTCCGCAAACAAAAATGTACTTTGACAGCTTAGAAAAGAGCGCGAAGAAATACAGCAAACCAATTGTCAACATCCCGCCGCAAGCTTATGTACCGATTCCAATGGGGATTGATAAATTGTCTAAAGTGATTCTTGAAAATATTTAGTAAGGATTGATAGCAATGTTGAGCAAAAGAGAAACACAAATCCTAAAACTGCTTTTTGATCATAAGCACACGTATTTGACGAGCCAAGAAATTGCTTCGGGGATTGATGTTTCCAATCGGACAGCCAGAAAATATCTGCATTTATTAGAAGATACATTAAAAGCTGAGGCTGTCGCGACGATCGAAGCGAAACAAGGAAATGGGTACCAGTTGAAAATTGAGGACGCAAAAAGATTTGATGAGTTTTATCTGACCGAAGTAAAAGATCAATCAACTTCAAAGGATATTACGACGATTCAGGAATCAAATGATCGACAGTACTATATTCTAAACCGCTTATTTTTTGAACAAAGTGCCGTGTATGTTGATGCAATCGCAGACGAACTATTTGTTTCTCGCTCAACCATATCGAACGATCTAGTTGAAATAAAAAAACTGATCGCACCTTACCAAATCGAGCTTCAAAGTAAAAGCAATAAAGGAATTTTCATAGTAGGGAATGAACAGAATATTCGGCACTTCATTATGAATTATTTCTTTATGGAACGTCTGCATGACAATCTGTTTGCCTTTTCAATGTACGCGAACTTATTGGAAGGGATCAGTGTTGAGGAAATTGTCATTATTGTTTTAGATGAATGTCGGGAATCACAATTAAAGCTTTCAGATTTCATCGTTTATAACTTAGTCCTTCATATCGGCCTGGCGATCAAACGAATCCAAAATGGTTTCTTGATGGATATCCAGGCGCCGATCGCTTTTGACGAAGATTCGATTGAATACCAAACAGCATTAAAAATCTTAGCAAGAATTGAAAATGCGATGGGGATCACCTTTTCTTCTGAAGAAGCCGATTTTATCGCGCTTCACTTGAAGAATAAGATCACCGCTAAAACCATTTTTCAAAAGGCTGATGCGACCGAAGCTGAAATTCGAACGCAGTTGCTAGAAACATTAAAGGCGATCGATCAGGACACGCCGTTTAATTTGGAACACGATACGATCTTAATTGATGGGCTGATGATCCACTTCATCCCGCTATTGACGCGGCTGCAAAACAACTCCAGCATCGAAAATCCGCTGCTCGAGGAGATCAAGACGCAATATCCTGATTTGTATGAGCTGACAGTCAACTATTTTTCAAAAATGCCTGTCTTTAAGCCTTATCAAGTGACCGAAGGGGAATGGGCCTATCTTGCCATTCACATAACGGCAGCGGTGGAACGCTACTTCAATGAGCAAAAGACTCATGTTCTAGTTATTTGTGCGACCGGCTTAGGCAGCTCCCAGATGATCAAAAATCGGTTGGAACGAGAATTTGGCTCCAGAATCTTGATCGAAAAGGTCATCAGCTACTATGAGATCGCCGAACAGGATTTAAGCCAGATCGATTTGATCATTTCATCGATCAATTTGGGAAATATCGTTTTAAATGCACCAATCGTTAACGTCAGCGTCTTCTTAGGGAAAGAGGACATCCAAAAAATCAATCATGAAATATCCAGCAATAAGGGTGGCCATTTCAAAGATTGCAAAGAAAAGAATCAGCCAGAAATGGTCGAAGAACAAATTGAATTAATTAAGCGAAGCTTCAAACCAGAGCTGTTTTATTTTGCCAAAGGACCCGCAACAAAAGAGGCGGTCTTAAAAGAATTGATCGGCAAGATCGAAGCAGTCGAAAACACCGACTTGCAGGAAAGCTTTTTAAACCAGTTGAAACTAAGAGAATCCTATAGTTCAGTCGTCTTCTCAGAATTTATGGCTGTACCGCATCCAATCGAAGCGCTGACTAAAGAAGGTCACGTTGCGGTAGCGGTAGTACCAGAAGGGATCAACTGGGGCGAGGAATGTCAAAGCATTCAATTAGTCTTCTTGCTGTCACCGGATAAAATAGGGAAGTTTGAGATAGACAAGGTTAGTCAAATGTTGGTCGAAATCATGGAAGATGATCACTTCAGGAAAGCCTTAGCTTTCAGCGATACTTTTGATAACTTTATCAAGGCGTTTATTGATCAATTTAAAAAAGCATAAAAAGGAGAAAACAAATGGACTCAGAAAAATTACAAGAAGCTGCATTTGAAATTATTTTGAGTAGTGGCGATGCCCGAACTCTTGTACATGAAGGTTTCAAAAGTATGCGTGAAGGAAACTATGAAGAAGCCGAAGGACATTTGAACGAAGCAAACGAGTCGCTAGTCAAAGCCCACAAAGCACAAACCGAGCTCTTGCAGCAATATGCCAGCGGAGAAAAAATCGAAATGGAAATCATCATGGTGCACGCACAAGATCACCTGATGACCACTATGACCCTCCGCGAAGTCGCAATCGAGATGCTGTCTTTATATCAAAAAGTAGCACAATAAGAGCTGCTTACCTTAGTAAGAACAAGGAGCGCTAAGGATGAATAAAAAAATCGAATTAAAACGGGTGGAGCTGAACAACTTAAAAAAAGAGTTGGACACTATCAAGCAGTTGCCCTACGGCGGGATACCGCTAGCCGTTGAAGCCAAACGGGTCGAAAAAAAATATAAACAGCTAGAAAAAGAACTACAAGACTACGAACAAACAAATGATGCTTGAAAAATAGCTACCGAAGAACGAGATAGGATGTCAGTTCTGCTTTTCGCAGTATAAAAAAATTCGATTAACAAATAACGAATTAATTGAGAATCAAGTACGTGCACTTTAGCAGAATGATATACGGCATGAGAATAGGATTGATTTTTGTTAAAAAATCATTACCTTACTACGAATAAGGATGTCAGTCCAACTTGTTAGCAGCTAATAAGGTGAAAAAACCTAAAAAGCAGTTCAAAGAAAACAAAAATGAAAGAACTAGTTGGATGATATACGTGGCGAGAATAAAACCTATTTTTTCGGTTTTTGAAAAAATAGTTACCGAAGAACGAGATAGGAGAGAACACACGATGGATAAAGAGTCTGTTAGTCAGTTAAAAAAAGAAACGGCATTGAAGAATTTTAGATATAATCGCTTCCTTTTACTTAGATATTTATTAGCCGGTTTTTTCTTTACTAATTTATATTGGTTGCTTTCTTTAGCTATGAGTAAAAGTATGTGGGCACTGCTGCCGCTGGGATTAATTGTACTTTCAGTGCCAGCCATTGCAGAGCATTTACGTCTGTACGGCTATCCATCAGATGATGTTCGCGACCAATTAAAATGGCACCGGCTATATCAAATAACTCAAATAGTAATGAACATCATTTTGTTTGCGGCTGTTTTGACGAATCTAGGCTTCGAACAAGTCTTCCCATTTTTCACAAATAACATGACAAGCAAAGGGTTTGTCAGCTGCATATTGATCGTTGGAATCCTGTTGTCAGGAATTATTTTAAAAAGAATTAACAGCATTTATAGTCAAAAGGATAAACATGCATCGTATATTACAGAATTTAGCAAACTAAATAATAAATAAAGGGTGATTAAAAAATGGACGGATCAAATAATAAAGTCTTTGCTTTCTTAGAGAAAAACTTGATGGGCCCAATGGGGAAAATCGCATCATTAAAAGTTGTGCGGGCAATCATGGGTGCTGGTATGGGCGCAATTCCATTTACGATCGTTGGTTCAATGTTCTTAGTGTTCAATATTTTGCCAATGACATTTCCGTTTTTAGAAGGCATTTTCAACGCGACGTTTTTCAAATTCAGTGACCTTTACATGTTAGCCAACAGTACGACGATGGGGATTTTGGCATTATACTTTTGTGTTGGCTTAGGATATGAGTACACGAAAATCATCGCGGAAGAAGAAGATTTGAACATGGCGCCGATCACAGGTGCATTGCTGTCAATGTTCGCATTCTTCTTGTCGATTCCTCAATTAGTGATGGACAACGGCACAGTGGTTCGTTTGACTGACGCTAAAGAAAACATCATCAACGGTTGGGCAATCGGCGGTGACGGCGTTGCTCGTTTAGGAACAGTCGGAATCTTTACAGGGATCATCATGGCAGTCATTGCCGTTCAGCTTTATCGTTTGTGTGTATCAAAAAATTGGGTCATCAAAATGCCTGAACAAGTTCCAGAAGGTGTATCTAGAGCCTTTACAGCATTGATCCCAGCATTCGTTGTAGCCTTTGTTATCCTGATCATTACAGGTATCTTAGTATTCCTCAATACCGATATTTTCCAATTGATCGCTATTCCGTTCGGTTTCGTAACGAACTTAACCAGCAGCTGGATCGGTGTTATGGTGATTTACTTCTTGATCCACGCTTTATGGATCGTGGGGATTCACGGCGCCAACATTATTTCTTCATTGATCGCTCCGATCACTTTGGGCAACTTGGCTTTGAACGCTGACGGCGCACATATCCCGTTAGCCGGTGAGTTCCAAAACGCCTTCGTAACGATCGGCGGATCTGGTGCAACATTAGGTTTATGTATCTTCTTAGTTTACATGGCTAAATCAGAACAGTTAAAAGTCTTAGGTAAAGCAGCAATCGTTCCATGTCTGTTTAATATCAATGAACCGCTGATCTTCGGTATCCCATTGATCTACAACCCATTCATGGCGATTCCGTTCTTCTTAGCACCAATGGTTTCAGCATCGATTGCTTACTTTGCAATTCAATTAGAATTCATTCGTCCAGTAATCGCGAACATGCCTTGGCCTTCACCAGTTGGTGTCGGTGCCTTCATCAGTACCGCTGGTGACTGGAAAGCAGCTTTAGTCGCAATCATCTGTGCGGGAGCAGCGTTTGTCATCTACCTGCCATTTGCTCGTGCTTACGATAAGAAATTGGTTGATGAAGAAACAAGTGTGTCAGAAGAAACTGCTGGCGAAAGCATTTCAGCATAATAAAAAAGAATATGATAGCTATTAACAGTTGAGTGCCGTCCTCTTAAAAGCTCTGTGCTTTTAGGGGGACGGTTTATTCAACTGATTTTTTTGTGGAGCCGTTAGAGAGAATTACTTATTCAGCTTCACTTGATGGAGCCCTTCAATCAGCTGCGGATTCCGGGGATCAGTAAAGGCTGTTTGGTTAAGATTCAATGCTGAGATTTCCTGCATGTCATGTTCTGACAGTTCAAAATCAAAAATCGCAATATTTTCAGCCAGACGCTCTTTATGCGTTGTTTTGCTGAGTGAAACAATATTTTGTTGGAATAACCAGCGTAAGACCACTTGTCCAATGGTTTTCCCGTGGCTTTGCCCGATCTTAGCCAATATTTCATTTTGAAATAAATCGTTTTGACCTTGAGCGAAGGAGGAAAATGCTTCTGGCTGCACCTGATATTTCTCCATGTATTCGATCTCAGTTTTACGCTGATTCCAAGGATTGATTTCAATTTGATTGATTTGCGGTCTAGTTTCATTACTTAAAACAAAGTTTACGAATTGATCCGTTTCGAAATTTGAAATGCCGATTGCTCGAATCTTTCCTTGTTTTTGCAGTTCACAGAGAGCCCGCCATGATCCGTAAATATCACCTAAAGGCTGATGGATAAGATAGAGGTCGAGATAATCTAATTGCAGATTTTCAAGAGATCGCTCAAAAGCTTGGAACGTTTCTGCATAACCCGCGGCATCGATCCATAGTTTAGATGTGATAAAAAGCTCCTCTCTGGAGATCGGGGATTCCTTTATTGCCAGACCGACTTGTTTTTCGTTCATATAGAGTTGAGCAGTATCGATTAGTCGATAGCCGGCACTAATAGCTTCGGCGACTGCTTGCTGTGTTTTTTCTGGTGCGATTTGAAAGGTGCCAAATCCAACTGCAGGGATTTCCACCCCATTGTTTAAGGTAAAAAAATTTTGTTTATCCTTCGTCATTTTATTTTCCTCGCATTCCTTAGTAATGTACAATGAGTATAAAACCTCAAGTCGACTTTAGGTCAAGGAGAAAAAATGAAAATCGGAGAAATTTCAAAAAGGACCAATATTCCCATATCAACGATTCGTTTTTACGACAGCCAGCAGCTGATCCCGCCAGCGTATATGCGGCGCTTGGAAAATCATCAGCGGGATTTTACGGAGGATGCGATTCCGTTTTTGATCAAGATCCATAATGTGATCAAGGCGGGTGTACTGATTGAAGAGTTGAAAAGTTTAGTCAACCCCGATCCCACACCAGAAGTCATTCAGCAGCAGGTTCGTTTAATCAAACAGAACATCGAATTAATCACCGAAAAACAAGCCAATTTGCAGGAGGCTAAAAGCTTTTTGAGCTCGCTGTTAAATGAACGTGATTAAGACTAAAAAACCACCCTAGAAAAGTTAGCCGATCAACTAACTTCTCTGGGGCGGTTTATTTTTTTACAAATCTTCTTTGGTCGTTTCGTAATATTCTAAAAACAGCTCATGTAGGGCAGGATGAGTTTTTCGCAGCTGCACTAAACGGTTGGTTTCGTAGGACATGAAGCAGTGTTGGCTCGTACCGGTCGTCACCAGTCTGTCTCCATTATAGACACGGTATTCGAAATCTAGACGTGTACCGCTATATTTAGTGACGATTGGTTGGATCAGAACTTCGTCGCCGAAGCGGACCATTTCCTTATACTCGCAGCTGACACCTAAAACAGGGATCATAATACCATCAGCTTCGATTTTTTCAAAGGGGCAGTTCATAAAAGACAGCGCGTCGACACGGGCCTCTTCAAACCAGCGAATGTAATTAGAGTGATGAATGATGCCCATCTTGTCTGTTTCATAATAAAAAGGCTTGCGAAGATAGCCGGGATATTTTTCCATAGTTAGTTCCTTTCGGTTGCATATTTTTTCATATAACGAGGCAGAGCCTCACTGATGGAGGTAGGCAAGACGACGTAATGATCTTTTGCCAGCTCGTCGCCTATCAAGCTGTGGAGATAGACCGCCGCTCCGATCGTATCGATATTTTTTTCAAACTGAGCTAAAAAGCCGGTGATCATACCAGCCAAAGTATCTCCCGTGCCGCCTGTCGCCATTCCCGGATTACCTAAGGGATTTTGATAGTAGGCGATCGCTTCGTCGTAGATCGTTGTGCGATGACTCTTCAAAACGATCTTGGCGCCTAAAAGAGCCTGCTTGGCGCGATTGTTTTCATCCGTCTGCTGGATAAAGGATAAGCCGCTCAGTCTTTCCCACTCCGCCTGATGAGGAGTGAACACGGTCTGTTCAGGATGCTTTAATGTCAGATTATACTC
Organism: Enterococcus sp. 3H8_DIV0648; assembly: GCF_002140655.1. Taxonomy (NCBI): domain Bacteria; kingdom Bacillati; phylum Bacillota; class Bacilli; order Lactobacillales; family Enterococcaceae; genus Enterococcus; species Enterococcus sp. 3H8_DIV0648. Next base: position 3,277,469 of record NZ_NGLG01000001.1, read on the forward strand.
ACTAAAGAGCGAGATGGCTGAACCGTCAATTACCAGCCATTGCTGCTCTTTTTGACTTTTCAATACGCCTTTTAACAGGGTCAGTGCCGTTTTATCCAAGCCTAGCCCAGGACCAATCAAGACAACGTCGGCTTTTTCTAGGACTTGATAGATCATCGTCGTCTCCCAAAAGGCTAAAACCATCGCTTCTGGCAGGCGTGCGTGAAGGGCACTGTGATTTTTTTCAGCAGTGACGACGGTGGTAAGTCCCGCGCCGCTTTTAATACAAGCCTCGGCACTCATGATGATCGCACCGCCATATTGTTGATTGCCGCCGATCAAAACAACTCTGCCAAAGGTTCCTTTGTGGGAAATCTCCGGTCGTTTTGTAATCACTTTATGCAATATTTTTTCGTTTAGTTGGACCATCTAGTCACCCGCTTTCATTAACTTTATATTGGAATCATTTTTAATGGTAATAACAGGATAAAATTCACTATGAGTCTCATTATAAGGGAAAAAGGAGAACCTGTCCTTGCATTTCTTAAAGAGTTTTCATTTTTATTCTATTCAATAGAATGCTATCATTAAAGTGGTTTAAATTAAGGGATGTCAGTTGCGAGTTCCACTTTGTATTTTTAATACGCTAGTGGAATCGTATGCCAACGACAATAAGAAAATTTGTCTCAAATTTTTACATCTTCATTAGAGTTGGCTCAACTTTTCGCAATTCACTAAGAAGAGAAAGCCGTTTAAAAGTGAGGCAATCATTCAAGTGAATGCAGTAGTTGAATGTTATATGGCATTCGAATCGAATAAGGAGGAATCTTTCAATGACAATCGATTTTAAAAAAGAAGTCGAAGCACGCAAAGACGATCTATTAGCGGATCTATTCACTTTATTACGTATTAAGAGTGAACGTGAAGACGACAAAGCAACTAAAGAAGCACCATTCGGACCTGGACCGGTGGAAGCATTAGAAAAAATGCTTGAGATCGCAGAACGCGATGGCTTCACAACAAAAAACGTCGACAACTATGCCGGCCATTTTGATTACGGTGACGGCGATGAAACCTTAGGAATCTTCGGTCACTTAGATGTGGTACCTGCTGGTGACGGTTGGAGTTCAGATCCTTACGAACCAGAAATTCGCGACGGTAAATTATATGCCCGCGGATCAAGCGATGACAAAGGCCCTTCAGTTGCGGCTTATTACGCTGTAAAAATCATCAAAGAATTAGGTTTGCCAATCTCTAAAAAAATCCGTTTTGTCTTCGGTACTGACGAAGAAAGCGGCTGGGGAGATATGGACTACTACTTCGAACACGAAGAAAAACCTGACTTTGGTTTCTCACCAGATGCGTATTTCCCAATCATCAACGGTGAAAAAGGGAACGTAACTATGATCCCTCATTTTGATGGTACAAACGGTACTTCTTATGTACTTGTAAGCTTTGAAGCTGGTCTTCGTGAAAACATGGTTCCCGGCAATGCAGTTGCAGAAGTAAAAGTTGCAGATGCAGACGCTGCTGAAAAATTAGCGAAGGAATTCGCCGACTATGTTGAAAACAATCCAGTCAGCGGAAAAGCAGAAGTATCTGGTACAACAGTTACTTTACATTTAGACGGAAAAGCAGCTCATGGCGCAAGTCCTCAATTAGGTACGAACGCTGGGACTTTCTTAGCAGTCTTTTTGACAAATTATGATTTTGAAAAAGGTGCTAAAGCCTTTATTGAAAACAGCGCAAAATATATCCATGAAGATGTTTATGGTAAAAAATTAGGCGTAGCATTCAACAATGAAAAAATGGGCGAATTGACGATGAACGCTGGAATCTTCAGCTTCAAAGACGGTCAAGACAACGACAACCATATCACATTGAACTTCCGTTACCCTAAAGGTACGACAGCCGAAGACATCAAAGCAAAATTAGAAGAACTATTCGGCGCGGACGTGAAGGTAACTCAAGGAGCACACCACATGCTTCCTCACTATGTACCAGCAGATGATCCATTGGTAGCTACTTTGCTAGATACTTTTGAAGACCACACTGGCATCAAAGGGGAAGAAAAAGTGATTGGCGGCGGAACATTCGGTCGTTTACTAGAACGCGGTGTCGCTTACGGCGCACAATTCCCTGGCTTTGAAGATACGATGCACCAAGCCAACGAATACATGTCGGTTGAAGATATTTTGAACTCTGCAGTGATCTATGCAGACGCGATCTATCGTTTAGTGAAATAAGCATTTACTGAAATGAACCTCACAATTTTTAATTGTGAGGTTTTTTCTATTGAAGAACATGCACTGGTTGGCATAAATGTGAATCCTGTTGTATGCTTTTTGAGAACGCTTGAGACTTAAAGAGAAAGAGAGAATGCTATGAAGAAAAGACCAGTCATTTTAAGTACCGATCCGGGAATCGATGATGCAGTTGCGATCGCTTTGGCCCTTTTTAACGAGGAGCTGGAGGTAAAGCTGATCTGCCCGATCTTCGGTAATGTCAGTTTGGAACACACGAAAGCCAATACCGAAAAATTATTGACGCTCTATCAAAAGACACCGCGCGTTGTTCTAGGAAGCTCGCGTCCGTTATTAAGAGAAGCGATCGATGCCAGTGAGATCCATGGGGAGTCAGGCATGGACGGCTATGAGTTTCCGGAGGCGTCTATTTTTGCGGATGAATCTCAGACGGCAGTTGAGGCGATGCATGAGGTAGTGAACGAAGCGGAAAAAACGACACTAGTCGGAATCGGACCATTAACGGATATCGCGCTGTTTATCCACCTTTACCCGCAGGACTTAGCCAAAATCGATCGAATCGTTGTGATGGGCGGCAGCTTGGGACGTGGAAATTATGGCGTGCTGTCTGAATTTAATTTCGCGGCTGATCCCGAGGCAGCAAAGATCGTTTTCAACAGCGGCATCCCGATCCAAGTGGCGCCATTAGAAGTCGGCAATCAAGCCAAGATCATGCCGGAAATTACGAATAGGCTGAGAAGTATGGGGGAAATTGGTGAAATGATCTATCAACTATTTTCGAAGTACCGCAGCGGAAGTGTTGATGCGGGTTTGAATATGTATGATGCTTTAGCGATTGCCTTGATTGTAAAGCCGGAAATATTTGAATTGGTTTCGACGCGCGTCGAGATTGAGACGACTGCGTCATTAACCTATGGGGCATCCTTGATTGATCTGAACAATTATTTAGACCTGCCGGCAAATGCGGATGTCGCGGTCAACGTAGAAGCGTCGCGTTTTGAACAATGGTTTATCGACTCGCTTGCCAAAACAGCGAAGTAAAAATCGCTTTACAAATTTAACTTTTAAGCAAAATATTTTAGCTTTTTGCCAATATCGCGTAGTGTTAAAGGTAGAAAGTGAGGAGATAGAATGAACGAACCAAACTTAATCGATCCGCGAAAAATGTATCATGAAGGACAATTTAAGAAGCAAGATCAAGATACTCCGGCACTGCAAGATGACATGGCACCTAAACCAGATTGTGGCGAGGAAAGCTATGTTGGAAATAAAAAATTAGAAAATCGCCGAGTATTGATTACAGGAGGGGACTCTGGAATCGGTCGTGCCGCAGCGATTGCATTTGCACGAGAAGGTGCGGATGTGGCTATCCATTATTTCCCGGGCGAAGAAAAAGATGCGAAAGAAGTTGCCGACTATATTGAAAAAGCCGGACGTAAGGCACTGTTGCTGCCGTACGATCTAAGAGAAGATCACGCGCCAAAAGAAATGGTCGCTAAAACAGTCGAAGCCTTTGGCGGATTAGATACGTTAGTCCTAAATGCTGCGCAGCAGATCACACGAGAATCAATCGAAGAATTGCCAGTCAAACAAGTGGAGGACACCTTCAAGGTAAATATCGTTTCAATGTTTGCCATCGTACAAGCAGCCCTGCCTCACTTGCCGGCAGGCAGCAGCATCGTGACGACAACGTCTGTTCAAGCCTTCAATCCAAGCGATCATCTGATGGATTACGCTTCAACTAAAGCGGCGATCGCAAACTTCACTGTCAGCCTAGCGAGCCAGCTGGCGAAAAAAGGGATTCGCGTGAACGGGGTTGCTCCTGGTCCAATCTGGACACCGCTGCAATTGGATCACGGACAACCAAAAGAAGCGTTGCCTGAATTTGGTCAAAACGCGTTACTAGAAAGAGCAGGTCAGCCAGCCGAGTTGGCCCCAGTTTATGTCTTTTTAGCATCCAACGACGCCAGCTACGTGACATCACAAATCTATGGTGTGACCGGCGGCGAACCAATCAACTTATAAAAAATAGCGTATGCCAGCAATCGGCATACGCTTATTTTTATTCGCTAATGATTCGATCAATACTTAAAACAGCTCCTGTTTTAGCATCGGCTTTAAATTCATAGGCAACCAGATGATCGTCTTCTGTGCGAGTGATCCCGCCAGAAAGAACATCCATCGTGATGGCGAACTTTTGCTTGTGCTCCGTATCAAAAGAGATCCATGAGCCCTCGATCGGACCTTCCTTTAAAAAGGCCGCTTTGATCTGATCCAACACTTTATCTGGGGACATTTTTTGTTTTTTGCGGTAATAATGATTTGCAGCAATCCCTGCGGCTAAGCCGATCGTTGAACCTACAGCGAGGCCTTCTGCAAAGTTTTTAACTTTTCCCATAGTAGCAATCTCCTCATTCAATTTAATGTTTTTAAAGCTGAGTTTCACTTTACTTAAATGTAATGGTAGAAGTAAACTTATCAGCTATCTAATTAGTGCGGGCGTTGTAGTTTCTTGCGTTCGCCTTATTTTACCATTCTTCCAATCAAATTTGAAAACTATCTGCCATTCTTTCCCATAAAAAAGAACTATGGGGCAGCGCATTAAGCAGAAGCAGTCCACGAGTAACCTTCTTTCTCAAAAAGAACGAAAAGTGTATAATCAAGGTAGTAAAAGAAAAGGTCGTGACGGAATGATTATCCCTAAAAGTATTGAAGAATTAGCCGATTATGCGCAAAAAGGTAAGAATGTCTTCTTTTTTACCGCTGACTGGTGCGGCGATTGCAGTTTTATCAAGCCTCAGATGCCTGAGATCGAAGCGGAGTTTCCGCAGTTTCAATTTATTCAAGTAGATCGTGACGAATTTATTGACGTAGCGGCTGAATGGAATATTTTTGGGATCCCTAGTTTTGTTGTGGTAAATGACGGAGAAGAATTAGGTCGGCTGGTCAATAAAAATCGTAAAACCAAAGACGAAATCGCCGGCTTTTTACAACGAGTAGAAGGGTAGGAGATCGTTATGTTCACACAATCATATCAAAATATTTTAGTTGGGATCGACGGCAGCGATCAAGCGATGGAGGCCTTCAAAAAAGCCTTGGCGGTTGCTAAACGAAACCACGGAACAGTTTACGTCGCAAACGTGATCGATCATCAGATCTATACGTTCATGAGCTATTCGCCCTTGAATGAAAACATTATGGATCAGCTAGCGGCAGATGCTAAAGACTTGATCAATCAATGCAAAGCGATCGGAAAAGAGTTTGGCTATAATAAGATCGAAGGCATCATCGCCTATGGCTCTGCAAAAGAAGCGATGGCAAAGACCTTGCCGGAAAAATACGACATCGATCTAGTCATGGTCGGACAATCTGGACTAAACGCTGTCGAACGCTTCATGACCGGCAGTGTTGCCAGCTATGTGATTAAAGAAGCGTTGTGCGATGTTTTAATCGTTCATCCAAGTGCCGAATAAAAGCTGGCTTGACCAGCTTTTTATTTGGAGAAAAATGGGAACTGATTGATAAGCTGGAAATGAAAAAAATCTCATGCAAAAGTCCCATTAGATTTGTTAAGATACGAGAGGACTACGACTGGAGGTAAAAACGTGATTTTTGCGTATAACAAACAAACTGTTGGCGACACGTTAATGGTGATCGTCAAAAATGATGAAAACAAAGAAAATGCTGCAGAACGAAAAGGGGCAGTTGCCCGTGTTCAAACGACTGATGGTACGACTGTTGCTTGGAACTTTTTCAACGTCTCCGAATACTTGAATATCCAAGGCAATGGACAAGTCGAGCTGTCAGAAAAAGATATCGAAACCTTAAACGAACAATTAAAGCTGGCAGGATTTGAAGAACGTCTAGCAGCGGACCTTTCACCAAAATTTGTGGTGGGCTATGTGAAGACTTGTGTCGATCATCCTGATTCGGACCATCTGCATATTACAGAAGTAGAGATCGATGACGGCAAGACGCTGCAAATCGTTTGCGGTGCACCAAATATCGAAGCCGGACAAAAAGTCGTTGTAGCAAAACCAGGTGCGATGATGCCAGACGGTCAAATGATTTGGCCCGGCAGCTTACGCGGTGTAGACAGCTTCGGCATGATCTGCTCAGCCAAAGAATTACACCTGCCAAATGCACCAGAAAAAAGAGGGATTCTAGTCTTGGACGAAGACGCGAAGACCGGCGAAAAATTTGAAGTAGGCAAATAAAACAACTCTCCACTTTGATCTCCGATTGGCTGCCAAAATGGAGAGTTGTTTTATCAAGCTGAATGCCAAACAAAAAGATGTCTTTAGAAGCAACATTGAGAATTATGACATTGCTTCAAAGCGGCAGTATCGGAACGAATCATCCGCTTAATCAAAGGAAGAACGATCAAGGAATAAAGCATTCATTCGATCCAAAGAAAATTTTTCTTTGGATTTTTTGAACAGGCGGATTTACACTTTAAGTGCAACACAAAAAAGACTCATAGATGATTTCCTTGTAAAATAGTAATTGCGAGATAACTATTGAAAGGAAGGATATCTATGAGTCAGTATACTCATCTTACCATTTTCGAACGAGAAGAAATAGCGAAATTACATGCGCAAGGATACACGATAAGAGAGATTGCCCGTCAACTTCGAAGGAACCCTTCTACAATTAGCCGAGAAATGAATCGAAATGCTTTTTCATCAAACCAATATTCTCCGACTATTGCGCACCGGCTTTATAAGCTTAAAAGAAAAAATTGTGGAAGAAAGAAGATTTTATCCAATTTCTATTTAAAGAATATCGTCAAACATCTTTTTTTAGACGAACAATGGTCGCCAGAAGAAATAGCGAATCGATTAGAATTAGAAGACTACCCGATAAAGATTAGTTATTCGACTATTTATCGAGCAATCTATGCTTTTGAATTTGATGACGAAATGCCGAAACAAGGGCATCGTGGTGTGGTGAAGAAGTTACGTAGAAAAGGAAAAAAGTATAAGTGCCAGAATCATAACGAAACCAGAGGGAAGATAGTCATTTCGCATACAATACATGAAAGGCCATCAGAGGGGAATCTACGACGTGAACTGGGTCACTGGGAGGTCGACACAGTAGTTGGTAAAATGGGGAGCGCTTGTTTACTTACCCTAACTGATCGGAAATCTCGCTACTTGTTAGCTGATAAAGTAGCGGCGCAAAGAGCAGAACCAGTCAAAGATAGTATGATCTATTTACTCAAAGGACTCCCAAAAACGAAAAGAAGGAGTGTTACTTCAGATCGCGGAAAAGAATTCTCATTTCACAAAGACGTAACTAAAAAATTAGAGGGGCTCCCCTTTTACTTTGCGGATCCACAGTCACCTTGGCAGCGTGGTACAAATGAGAATACAAATGGATTATTAAGAGAATATTTCCCTAAACGTCAGACTTTAGATGAAGTTACATCACAGACACTAAAAGAAGTCCTAAGAAAAATAAATATGCGACCTCGTAAATGCTTAAATTGGAAAACCCCTTTTGAAGTATTTTTTAATCGAGTGTTGCACTTGATTTGACAATCCGCCCATTTAAGGAAGTATAAAATTTTCACATGAATAAAGGTATATCCATGTCTGGCTTCACGAACTAGCTTTATCGGCAATAAGCAAAAATATTTCGAAATTTGTGAAGCAATTTAGAAATATTTTGGTCTTATTGCTCAAAAGCTGAGCGAGTTCGCGAAGCCTTTCTTATGTTCAAACTGTTAATTGACCATTAGTTATCGCACAAAAACGACTCTATTCGTTGTTGAATAGAGTCGTTCATTTTATTGATTGCTTTGTTTTTGCGAGTTTGATTTCAATGAAGTAGCATCGATGCTCAACTTGACTGAAACTGTTTCTTTCTTATCTTGACGGTAGTAAGTGACCTTCACGGTGTCGCCAACTTTGTGTTTATACAATTCAGATTGCAATTCAACACCCGATGACACATCTGTGTCATCGATTTTTGTGATGACATCATACTTCTTCAAGCCCGCTTGATCAGCTGGTGTAGAAGATTGAACACTTGCAACGACAACACCTTGAGTGACAGAACTTGGCACCTTAACGATCTCGCTTACTTGTTCGGTTGATAGGTCAGAAAGATTTGCCATTGTGATACCTAGAGCTGGACGAATCACTTTGCCGTCTTTTTCTAGTTGGTTGATGACATTCACAACGTCATTACTTGGAATAGCAAAACCAATTCCTTCAACACTGACATTTGATTCCGTTTGAACGATCTTGCTAGAGTTAATCCCAACTACTTGACCAGCCATGTTGACTAACGGACCGCCGGAGTTACCAGGGTTGATGGCCGCATCTGTTTGGATTGCGTTGATATTGACTGTTTGACCTTCATCATTTTGATTGACCACTTGGCGGTTCAATGAAGAAATGATCCCTGAAGTGACAGAGTTGGCATATTGCGAACCTAATGGAGAACCAAGCGCAATAGCAGGCTCACCAACTTTTAAGCTGCTAGAGTCGCCAAAGGTAGCGGGTTTGATGTCGGCAACTTTGTCAGATTCTACCTTTAAAACAGCCAAGTCTGTATAAGAATCGGTACCGACTAAGGTTGCTTTGACCTTCGAGCCATCTTTCAACAGCACTTCAAGGCCATCTTGTTTTTCTACCACGTGATTATTCGTTACGATATAGGCTGTTTTGCCTTCGAGCTTGTAGATAACACCGGAACCCTCAGAAGCTTCTTCTAACTGGCCGCTATCATCTTGTGACTGCTGATCATCATTTCCGTTACCGAAAATATCAGAGAAGCCGCCTAAACCGCTTTGTGATTGCTGTTTCTGCAAGTTGATGACGGATACGACTGCGTCTTGGACTTTGCTGGCCGCATCTGTAATATCCGAATTGACATCAACCTTCATATTGCTGACTTTCGTATTGCCGGCACTTGGTGAACCGCTGGCCGTCTGATTATTTGGTGCAAGCAGCGAGCCATTCGCCACATAAAAAATTCCGATCGTTAAAACGGCGCCAAGCACACCGCCTAATAAACTGATCCCAAATCGTCTGAAAAAACCGGGTGACTTTTTGGGTGTTGGGGTAATATCTTTTCTTATCATATTTTCCTCCACCTCTACTGTGATATACGTTATATTGAGTATAGTATTTTTTTGTAAGTTAAGTCTACTACACCGATTTGACTTTTTTATGAAAAAGGTTCGGAGGAAAATGTAGAGAAGTGATAAAAAAACTTGTTTTCCACATACCTAGTGGAAAACTAAGGAAAAAGTTTGTTAATTGTTTGAAGTTTTTTATCCACACAAATGTGGATAAGGTGGATAACTCGGTGGAAAACATATGTTTGTATGTAAGAATACTTGCAAAAAGGGAAAGAACTATCTAAAAACTGTGGATAAACCTGTGATTAGTGTGCATAACTCCGTGGAAAAAGAAAAATGAATCCCCATTTTAGCGTTTCCATCGGTGGATAAGTTTTATCTGAAATTAAAAATATAGTCTATGGAAGCAACTTAATAGAAGAAAAGTAACTTTTTAAAAGGTTAAGGAGGAAAAATATGAACATCAAAATTATTTCTGTAGGAAAGCTGAAAGAAAAATATCTGGTTCAAGGAATCAACGAATATACGAAGCGCCTATCAAAATATTGCAAGATCACATTAGTCGAAGTCCCCGACGAAAAAGCCCCCGAAAAACTCAGCGAGGCTGAAATGATCCAAGTCAAAGAAAAAGAAGGCGAACGCATCCTCACCAAAATCAAAGAACAAGAATACGTCTTTGCCCTAGCCATCAACGGCCAAAATCCCAGCAGCGAAGACTTCGCTGCCACACTCGATAAACTCCAAACCAGCGGCAAAAGCCAGTTCGCCTTCATCATCGGCGGCTCACTAGGCCTCAGCGACCAAGTCCTAAAACGCAGCAACGCCCAAATCTCCTTCGGCAAGATGACGTATCCCCATCAATTAATGCGCTTGATTTTGGTGGAGCAAATCTATCGCGCATTTCGGATCAACGCAGGGGAGCCGTACCATAAATGATGATATTTTTTTGAAACCTTGATGTATCAACGTTTGTAGGAGGTTTTTGTCAGAGGAGAGCTTCCGGAATAAGAAAATAGAGATAACTAATTTTGTCAAGAGGATTAGCACTAGGCTTTTAAAATAGTTGGATGAATATTATTGAATCGGACTTTATTGTTGGTGAAATTGGTTGAGATGATTGTCATTTTTTC
>NZ_NGLG01000001.1:3289176-3290593 GCF_002140655.1 Enterococcus sp. 3H8_DIV0648
TTCATTGAGAAACTATTTATATATTGTTTGAACTAAAAAGAAATTTTTTGTTTGATATTTCGAAAAACCCACGTTAAAAGGTTTTCCATTCTCAAGACAAGCGATAACTTCCATGTTAACTAAAGCTGTATTCAATTCAACATCTAAATATTTTGCAAATTCTTCAGTGGCGTTTTCAGCTACGATTTTTTGGTCAACATATGAAAAACTTATATCTTCGCTTTCTAAGTATTCATAGATGGATCCTTCAGCAACGGTTTTCGATATGTTTGGAATGATTTGAGCATCAAAAAATTCCAGCTCGTAGCAAATTGCTATGTTATCAGCATAGCGAATTCTTTCTACTTTCCAAGTAAGAGTATTTACAGGGACATGTAATAATTGAGCGATTTGTGTGTCAGCTGGAACTTTTTCTAAAGATAAAAGCTTTGTTGAAGGAGTTAGCCCTCTTTTTTTTGCTTCAGAACTGAATCCAATACCACTCTTAAAGCCAAAATATTTTGGCAATGGATTTACAAAAGTTCCTACTCCTTTTTTCTTACTCAGGATTTTATCACTCACTAATTCTTCTAAGCCTTTTCTTACTGTCACTCTTGATACATCTAATTTAGCAGAGAGTTCCATCTCTGATTCTATCATCTGATGAGGCTGATAGATTCCATTTTCAATATTCGAAAGTATGTAGTTAACTACAAGTTCATACTTTGTTTTTGTATTATTTTTCATAAGATTCACTCTCCTAGCTTTATTATTTCAGAATAGATCATTCATGAGAGATTAACAATAAGAAATGTAATTGATTTTTAAAGAAAAAAGCTGTCAAACATAGATTGACTACTCGACAGCATTTTTCCTATTAAATTTTTTCTACCAACCGTATTTCTCTGGCCCCCATTCTTTTGTGGTCAATTCTTGCTTTTGAAAAACTATTTTTTTGTGTTCGATATCTTTAGCAACAATTAGTCCAGGAGAAAGAGCACAATTAGAGCCAACTTTACATCCGGGAAGAAAAATGTTATTTATCCCAGTCCTAGTGAAATCCCCTAAAAATAGAGCATTAGTATTTTTTCCGGTATACATTTTTCCAGCGATTCGTTGTGGTTGTTCGGTATCGTTAAAGCGCAGTATCCCTGTAACGCACGCAGCTGCAATATCAACATAATTCCCTACAACTCCAAATATCTCACTATAATGTATAGCGGAGACACCTCTCATTGTTAGTCCTTTTATCTCGGCATTGTGCCCAATTTTATTCTCCAATCCTATTATGGTCTTTTCTCCAACTTTCGCGTAATCCTTAATATAAGTATGATCGCCTATATAAGTATCACCCTCAAGAATAACCCCGTTATCAATCAGAACATTATTTCCAATAACAACATTTCCATTAATAACTACATTTTTACCTATGGTAGTG
>NZ_NGLG01000001.1:3290693-3292866 GCF_002140655.1 Enterococcus sp. 3H8_DIV0648
TACCTATGGTAGTGTTAGAACCAATTTTTACATAGCCATTTTTTCTAACTGAAGGGTCTATACTAGAATTGGTACCAATTTCATCCTTTTTTAAGTTTTGACATAATTGAGATACATAAAATTCATTGGCATTTAGTAAATCCCAAGGGAAAGTTAACTGAAATACTTCATCAGTATTTTCGACTATATGTATTCTCTTATTTAATAAACTTTGATTCAAACCATTTTCCAAGAAGAATTCTTGTGGAGGCATAGCGCCAGAGTTGTTCTTGTCAAAACCTATGTCACTTTTTAAGGCATTAGTAAAGGTTTCTGATTCGAGAAGATAGAGTCCTGTAACAAGATGGGTTACATAATGTTCTCGAGGGTGACCGAAGAAACATTCAACTAAGTTATTAGTAACTTTAGCACAGATATGATTAGTTGAAGCATCTACTTTTTTTGTAAAAAATGCTTTATTTCTATGCGCCGAGGATAAAAAAATTTCAAAATCATTATCTGTGATAACGCTTCCAGCATTATATATAAGTACTTCTGTATCCAAAATAGCTACCATGGATTCATAAGCAGTTTTTAAATTGTTGGAGGGATCAACATCAATATAGTTTAGAGCTGTGTAGTTTTTCAAAATTGATTTTACTTGATCTTTTCTATAGCCTACTACGACGTAAATGTCCTTTTCTTTACAGTTGTTTTTGATAAGCTGTTCTATGATTCTTAGTATATTTGGCTTATTAACTATTGGCAAACATGTTTTTTGCCAATGAAAATCAAATGGGAACATTTTTTGACTGTATTCATTACAAAGAACTATCGTTTTCATAAGTTTCACGCCCTAACTTCTTTCTATTTCCAATATCCATAATATTTATCGAAGAGCATATTGTTATATTCATCTGCTCCATCCATATTAGAACTTTTGAAAATAGGAACATCTATGCCTCTTTCGGCAAGCTTAGCTACTGTTGAGACAATTAAAGTTTGAGCTATACCAATCCCTGTATAGTCCGAAGTAGGACCAAGATCAGCGTCTAATCCATCTATTCTATAAGCCGCATCACCAATTGGAGCAAAGCTATCAATTACTACATCTGCAATTTCATACATAAGTTTTCCAGAAGAGTGTCTCGAAGTTACGTGTTTTGAATGTGCTAAAGATGTTAAAGCAATGACTTTGGTCCCTCTCTTTTTAGCTTCTAAACACATTTCTACAGGGACATTATTTCGTCCTGAATTAGAAATAACCATTAGAGTGTCATTTTTATTTACTTTATATAAATCTAAAATACTTTTTGAATAGCCATCTAATCTTTCTAGATAAGTACTTTTATTTGGCATTTCGTGTAGCATCAATTCAGGGGGTAATATAGCTTTAACAAAAGCTAAACCGCCTGCTCTTATATATATTTCCTCCGCTACCATATGAGAATGACCTGACCCAAATACATAGAAACGCCCTCCATTTTCACAAGAGTTTGCTACTAATTCCGCTGCGGCATCTACTGAATCTACTTCGTTTTCAGTGACCATGGACCAAATTTTCGTTAAATAATCAAAATATTTAATTGTGACATCTTTACAATTTTTCATGCTACATTCTCCTCGTTCTTTTTTTATCAAATGGCCTCTTGACACTACATAGTATAACTGCTATTTTTATACTTGTCAATACAAGTTGTAAATATAAGTTGTCAGTACATAGGAGGGGGATTCATGAAAGTATTATTTAGAATTGATGATCTAGGATTGTCGTTAGGAATTAATAGAGCAATTATGCAATCAATAGATTTTCAGCTAGTCAAGAATATTGGAATAATAGTCAATTTGCCTTATTCTAAAGAAGGATTAGAATTTGCTAAACACCATAATAAGTTGTGTTTTGGCTTACATGTTAATTTGGTTCTAGGTAGACCTTGCAGTGAGGTAGCTGAGAATTCGAGTTTAATACATTCTGGAATGGGCAACTTTATATCTTCAAGTACTAGAAGAATCGAATTAAACAGTGAAAAAGATTTATTCGACTGTGACGATACTTATAATGAAGTGAAAGCTCAAATTGAAAAGTTTATACACACAACTGGTAGAAAGCCAGATTACATTGATCAGCATGCTGTTAGTACTCCAACGACAAATAAAGTCGTTAAGTGCTTAGCTATTGAGTATCAAATACCAT
>NZ_NGLG01000001.1:3295124-3297404 GCF_002140655.1 Enterococcus sp. 3H8_DIV0648
TTGCAGCACAACCCGATTTTTGGGTGACGATGAACAGCAATAAAATTTGAAGATGAATGTCACATAAACGGATTGTGTGACATTCGCCAAAATAGCTCTGTCCCTTGCGGCTCTGAGGAAGGATAGTTTTTCTTTGCTCGCTGTCACTTTTATACTTAAATGGCGCGTTTTGAGTAAAATAAATGGCATCTAATTTAAACTAAAGGAGTTATCATTTTTTATAAGATGAGATACTAGATCCCCCCGATTATACCAAAATCATTGGAGTCACTATTACTAAAGAAATATATATGAAAATATACTGATGAATGGTAAAATCATATAGTAAGCGCTTACTATATGATTTTATGGAGGTTTATTATGAAATTTAATAAAAGAGTAAGCTTATTTATTGCCGCATTTTTTTCATTAATTATTGTTTCAAATAATCATGTTGTAAATGCAGATGTTTTTGAAGCAAGCTCCCAAAGTTCTGAGCAGATTGGGGATAATAAAATAGATTCAAAAAGAGAAAATAGTTCGATTATGATTGAACAAATTACGGAGAAAACTACTGAATCAGCTCAACAAATTACCTCTAACTCGAGTTCTGATAAAGATACTCTAACCGATGATAAAATAAGGGAATTTTATAAAGAAGATTCTAGAAGAAATGTGATGACTTTTGAACAATATAGAGATTTTATCAAGACTATGCAACGTTTAGATAGTTCCGCCTATAATAATAGCTCCTTAATTACTCCATTTGCTGCAACAGGAAGTGAAAGAGATCAAATTATTGCTGAAGCACGAAAGCATTTAGGAAAGCCCTATACAAGGGAGAATCCTACTAGACTAGGACCAAATGCTTTTGATTGTTCAGGATTAGTCTATTATGTTTTTAAACAGGTTACTGGTAAAGATATAGGTAATGTGACATGGACTCAAGAATACGCTGGGACAATGATTAGCGTTTCGGAAGCCAAACCTGGAGATTTAATATTTTGGGGAACACGTGGGAGTACTTATCATGTAGCAATTTACATTGGCGATAACCAGTACATTCATTCTCCTGATTACGGACAAACAGTTTCGATTTCGCCCATTTGGTGGAACGATTTTGCACCTAGCTTTGCTATTAGAATGAATTTGAAAGAAGCACAACCAGTCCAAAAGTTTAAAACTAATGATAGAGTGAAAATCAAAAAGTCTGCAACTCAATGGGTTGGAAGTAGCAATCTGACCGCATATGATTATACTAGAATTTTAATTGTCGAATCTTATCAAAGCAACGGAGTAAAAGTTCGTATACCTGGAGAATGGGCTGGAATCATAAAGGAGCAAGACCTTGAAAAATCAACCCCTGCATTTAAAAAAGGAGACTATGTTAAGATAAAACGTTCAGCAACTAAGTGGGTTGGGAGTTCTAATCTTTCTGAGGTGGATTATAACCGAACGTACATGGTTGAGGGAATAAATTCAAATGGAGCAATAACGATTCGAATTCCGGGATCATGGGCTGGAAATATTAGAGAAGAAGATCTTGAAGAGGACTCAACTAATCCCCTGCTTAAAATTGGAACAAAAGTTTCTTTTAATGAAAATGCTGTTAAGTGGGCTGGAAGTTCTAATATTACTTACGATGATATGATAAGATCTTACAAAGTTTCTAAGATAAATGACAATGGGACTATCTATATAAGGACTATTGATGACGCTTGGGGTGGAAATACAACCATCAATGATCTTATGCCAATGCGTTCAAACAATATAGATTCAAATGATATTATCAAATTGAGGGCAGCTGCGACTAATTGGGCAGATGGTCAACCAATTAATATTGAGAATAAAACGACTCGTTCTTTTATCGTGAAAGAGCGTAAAGACCATAAACTTCATATCTATTCTGATGCCGCTTCAGGCTGGTCTGCATGGATTTATGATTGGGACGCTGTATTGGAAAGAAAACACAAAATAACTCCTGAAATAGACTATACCAAGAAATACGTGGTAATGAATGAGAATTCAACAGTCTGGAACGCATATAAAGGAGTTTCATCCAATGTGAAAATCTCTTTAAGTGAATACGATTCAGTATATAAAATAGTAGAAAAAAATAGCGAATCGACGAAAATCCAATCTACATCTAACTCATCGGTATTTGGTTGGGTGAGAAATAATCAAGTTAGCGCTGCTCCTAATAATTCAATTGGTCGAGGAGACATGGTTAAATTGAAAGCATCAGCTTCAAAATGGGCAAATGGAGAAAATATTAATATTGATAATAAGACTACAAGAACG
>NZ_NGLG01000001.1:3299153-3313124 GCF_002140655.1 Enterococcus sp. 3H8_DIV0648
AGATTATATCTTGATGTAGTACTTTACAGACAGTACTTTGAGTTAATTGGATTTACAAGCATATATTATTACCATGAGGCCCAATCATTTTAATCGATGATTGGGCTATTTTTATGTTCAGAAGGAGGAATAGCCAATGTTCGATACACAAGAAAATCGCTATATCACGAAAGGAGTAAATGAACAAGCCCCGAAAGAAATTCAGTTGCGCTGTTGGCATTTGATTGACGAGAAGGTGAAGCAATCAGAGATTCAAATGGATTACCTACAAATTTTTGAGTTCAATCGAGATGATCAACGAAGGACCATTAACATCACTCACCGACAAGAGGAACCGTTCTTCATCGACTATCACGAATGCCGAATAACAAAAGAATTAATAAATTTCCAAGTAAAGAAATTATGGGTTATTGAGCATACAATGTTATTACCAGAGGAATACTAATGAAAAGAATCAGATCATAAGTAGGAAATCATAAAAAAGAATCGAAAGAAGGTCTTGGTATTGAGGAATAAAATAGAGCCAAAGAAACGTGTGAATATCGTTTCCTTACAGATGGTGAAAGAGTCATCCGTACTCTATGCAGGTAGGAAATGTAATAGTCCACAAGCCTTGTATCAGTTATTCGCACCGTTTATTGAAAATAAGGATAGAGAACATTTAGTCATGGCGGGATTAAATCAAAAGCTAGAGCCGACAATCATCCAAACGATCCATATTGGTACGATCAACCAATCGTTAGCTTTTCCACGAGATATATTGAAAGCAGCGCTGTTATCGAATAGCGTTTCAATTTGTATTGCCCATAATCATCCTTCAGGAGATGAAACCGCCTCGTTAGCAGATATTCAACTGACAGCGCGCTTAGAAAAAGCAGCGAAACTACTGCAGATTAAGCTACAAGATCATCTTATTATTGGTTCCACTGGAAAGTTTTTGTCCATGCGAGCAGAAGGACATATTAGTGAAGATACCTAACCTCAACGGCTATTACAGGTCGTTGGGGTTTTTATTTTGTAGAAAGGAATGAATAGAAATGATGGATGAAGCGATCATCATATTGAAGGAACAAGTAGGAATAACAACACAAGAAACTGATTGGGGATTTGAGTCAGTTACAGCTGAACGTGAAGAGTTAGATCCAACAATCATTAAAGTAACTAACACTGACTTACCTAAACTAGTACTGACTCATTTGTACTTGTATGTGGAGCAAGAATCTGGAAAAGATTTTGTGGTGTATTTCATCACAGATACTACTAGTAGCTGCGAATATACTCGCGGCATACTAGTAGAAGGAAAACTTCACTGGTATTCATATGGTGAATCTCATGATTAGTCCAGAAATATGGAAAACGATAGCAGAGTGTTTACAGGACATCTTATTAGCGCTTGAGAAAAATGAAAGGATAGGTGACAACGATGAAGTGGTTTAGATTGATTGCGAAGATCGCAACAGCAGTGCTTGTGACACTGATTAATGCGCAAATTATTTGATAAATATAACTATAGAGAGGATGAACACAATGATCGAAAAGAAATTGGAAATCGTAAAAACGGAAATTTGGCGAGACTCAGAAACGCGTACCCATCGATATGTTTTCAGACGAGAATGGGAATCAGCGAAAAAGGATGAAAAGACAGGTCCATTGGCAGTTGTGATAACCATTAGACCAAGTGATATTGAACCATTCACCACAGATTTGACGTTATTTCTAATAGAGCAAAACATTCGGAAGCTCGGAAACTACTCTGGTTTTCTAGCTGTTAATCTCTTTAGTTCCACAGAATTAACAACAGCATCTTCATACGCTTCTAAAGGAACGGACGAGAACACGATGGAAACCTTAAGTACGGCGCTCTCTCAAAAAGGTGTAAAGACGATCATTTTTGCAGTGGGATCAGTGATTAATTCCAATACGACTGCGATTGAACAGACTAAGACGATTTACAATTTGCTTAATGCGAAACAAAAGAAAATGACGAAGGTACTAACTGATCCCAATACTGGAAGTTGGTCACATCCTTTGAACCCAACCTGTAGGAAAAGCTGGAAATTGGCAGACATTGATCCGCAACTGTTTGAGCAACTACTACCTGAATGATGAACCAATGACAAAACGACTGAAAATGTCAGTGACAAAGGGCATGACGGATGAACAGGCAATGTCTGATCTAAGTCGATAAACTGATTACGTAATACATTTCTTATAAAGGACGTGGGTGATGTTCATGTGGAAAAAGAAATTGAAGGGTTAAATGGTATCTATAAAACGATTGCTCAACTCACATCGTTGGATGATTGTTTGATTATCTACCAAAATTTCAAAGGATTATCGGTTACTTTTCCGACTAAACTAATTGATTCAGATTATGTAAAAAAGCATCTTCGTAAAGAATTGCTTCGCGAGAAGGTATTGAACAAGGATGAGATACAACAATTAGCAGTATCTTTCGATTATTCTGAGCGGCAGATTCGTCGCTTTTTACATGAGGAGAAACGAAAGATACAGAACGATACTGTTGAAGAGGACGGACTTCCATACGTAGCCCGATGGTTGAAGAATCAGAATGACAGCGAAGATTAAAAAATGTTAGGGGGGATCATGTGGCCTATTGTGAAGAATGTGGAAAAAAATTGACTGATGGTGTTTCCTTTTGTGAGTATTGTGGAACACTAGTCAAGCAGAAAAATCAAAATGATATGAATGAGTACGACGAGATAGAAGAGCCGCAATTCGAGCTTGTTACAGAGGTTATTCCAGAGGAAGAACAGGTTCGTAAGACTCAGGAAAAACCACCTAAAAGAAAGTGGATCGTTGCAGTTGTACTCACAATTTTAGTAATTGTCGTTGGAGGTGGAGGGTACTGGTGGTTCAATCATGATGACAAAAAGCCTGTTGTGCAATCAAGTGAGACAAACGAGAGTACCTCATCATCAATGACCAAAGAATCAACATCCATTTCAACAGAACAAAGTACACAATCAGCTTTTAACAAACAAGAAGTCAGTAACCTTGCAGATAGTACAGTTGGAAAGTTGCAGAACAAAACAGGTGTCTTTGTGTCAATGATTGATGAAAAAAACATCGACTATGAAAAAAGTGGAACTGCACCAATTCGAGCGGCCAGTATTATCAAATTATTTTTGATGGAAGCTTTCTATCGTGAAGTCAATGAAGGGACAATTCGGTTAGATGAGCCATACGTTCTAAAAGATACGGACAAAGTTAGTGGGACAGGCGTGTTGCAAAACTATGCAGAAGGTACTGAATTGACATATGAGGATTTGATTCGTCACATGATCGTTGATAGCGATAATACAGCCGGTAACATCGTCATGAACATTCTTGGTGGTCCAGAAAACATTACGAAGTTCATTTATACTCAGGGATTCAACGACACACGAATTGAACGGAAATTTGTCGATAGTACTGCTTTAGCGGCTGGCAAGGATAATTATACATCTGCGGTGGATGTTGGGAATCTTTTGAAAAAGATTTATCAGAGGAAAGCTGTCTCTCCACGATATGATCAGCAGATGCTAGAAATTCTAAAATACAATAAAAATCATTCGAAGTTACCGAAAGAGATTGATTCAGAGGTAAATGTATATAACAAGACTGGAGAATACACGGATTACGGTGTTCAAAATGATGCCTGCATTTTTGAAACAAATAGGAACGCTTATGTTGTTGTAGTTTTATCAGAAGATGGTGACGAGTCGCAACAAGTCTCTGCGATGAATGAGTTTGGTCGACAATTGTGTGAGTTGTTAGGAAAAGAAAAGGGTGAGTAGATGGAAATCAAGTTTTGTCCAAGTTGTGGAAATAAAGTAAGTGCTGGTGCGAAGTTTTGTGGTAAGTGTGGATGCTCATTAGTCAATGACTTTGAATCAAATCATACAGAATCTGAAAAGAATTCTACTATTAGTAAACAAAAAGTAGCGGAAGGAATCGATGCAGCAAAAGAAGGCGCTCAAAAAACTGCATCGAGAATCAAGAAAGCAGCAGAAGATAGCCAAATTACCGATAAGGTTCAATCTTCCATCCACTCTCTAAATCAACAGCCAGAGAAAAAAGCAAGAGTCTTAAAAATAGGCGGAGCAGTTATTGCTTTAATCATTATCGTTTTTGGTTGGAATTGGTTTTCGAATAAAGATTATCGTCAGGCGATGGCAAATGGCGACAGTTATTTTTCACAGGGCGAGTTTGGTAAAGCTTCAGAGTTTTATCAACAGGCGCACGATCAGAAACCGGGGGATGAGAAAGCTACTGAGATGCGCAGTTACGCTCAAGAACTTGGGAACTATTGGACTATGATCAATGAAGATGATGGTTTTCCTGGTTCAAGAAGTCAAACAGTCGAAGAAATAGAAGGCAAAGCAAATCAGATAAAGGATAAAATGATCAAAGCAAAGTACACGGAAGCTGCTGAGGCGATTAAGAATTCTGATCAGTACAAATTAGAAGAGAGGATCGGGAAAAAATACGAGAAAGCCTATAATATGGAATAATAAAGTGATTTAAAAAAATTGGGATTTCTGGGAATAATCAGGAATGACTAATAGGTAAATAAATAGAGGCTATGTAATAGTCCCATGTACCCAAAAAGTTTTTGGGTACATGGGTTCATTTTTTCAATTTAAGGTTCACTAAACGTATTCGTATAAAAAAGGAGGTTGTCATCCCAAAAATCCCAATTTTACAAATTATACTATCAATTACTTTATCAGTATATTATTATTTTTATTGAGGTGATTGCATGAATATTTACGATTATCAAAATAAAAGTTTGAATCCGTTGTTTAATGATGCTTCATATCTTCAACTCACGAAGAGAGATAAAAACAAGGAAGAGTCTGTCTCTTATACACATCTAGATGTGTATAAGAGACAGTAGTAAATACTGTTGAATGTGATTTAGAGAATGGTTATCATAAATGGATTAATCGGAAGCTTAATTCAAGGGTACAGTTTGACTGTGAAGGAATAAATATTGAGCATAAAAATAATCAATTAAATGAGCTAGAAAATTTATTATTGATTCTTATTTTTCAAAATTTCCAACCAAGTGATGATCGTTATAATAAACAAGTTGAAAGATTGCTGACATTGCCGGAAAAAAATGCCGAGTTATTAGTATATGATATACGTACTAAAACAAAAACTGAAAAGTCAAAGTATAATTCACTTATCAAAAAATATGGAATAAAGTATATTAATTGCTATATGGGGTTGCAGGTTTTATTTTTGTCCTCATACAATCAACATTTTAAAAAATTACTTGTCGAAATGTTTAAAGAAAAACATGATAAACAACTTGCCCTGTATACACAACAAGAACGAAAAAAGGGGATTAGACTAAGTGATAAGGAAGTTTATCAGCAATTCATGAAGGATAAAGTAGTTAACGGTTCCTCGTATTATCAATTTGAAATCTATAGCGATTTTATAGAAGCGATTAGAAATAAAAACACATCTGAATGGAAACCATTTAACCCATACATTGCATTCCATACTTTAGAAGTTTTTAACGAAACCTATACTGTTTTGTATAACAGAGATACTAAATGGTGGCTATTAGATAGTATGAATGCTAAAGGTTTTGATCCTGAACATGAAATGTTTCAAAATAGAATCGATAATTACCCGTTATTTAGTTTGTTGGATATTATTATTGCAGAAATATTTTTCCCGGGAATAGATAAACTTTATGAAGAATTTGCTACTGTCCAGCATGAATTCAGACAATCAGTTCACGCGATAAATCATTATTTGAGTTCCGGATACGGACGACTATCCTATTTACTTACATGTGCAGATAATGGGAAATATGAAGAGGAATACTGGTTTTAACAAGATAAGATCAGAGCGACAAAGTGAGTCTACCTCATTTTGTCGCTCTTTTTTTGAATACTTAAAAAGTAAAAAAGGGGTAAAAAAAAGCAATTTCTTGCTCTTTTTTACCCGATTCTTTTTTTGAGCTTTCCCATTAAGATTAACTTGTAATTACGAAACAACAAAAAGGATTACCGGTGATCCGATATTAGCTATATCGGAGGGAATGTAAATGGAAAACAGAGAAGACTTAATCAAGATTACCGAAAAAGACACACAAGTCACTAAGGAAGAGTTCGACAAATTACTTTGGCCAAAAATGCGGGAGACAACGGACTATTTAAAAAGAAAAGGTATTACTCATTTAAATGTTCGTCATTTTGCCAAAGGAGAACCTACTAAAACATCTATTGTTTCTATTGAAGCTGAGCAGCAGAGACCGCTTTATCAATGGATTATAAATAATCAGGTTTGGGGCAAAACAATCAACATAACGTTTAATCAACCTGAAAAAGCAGCATTATCAAAAACATCTTTTGGAAATACAGACTTCAAAGAGCCTAATGGTGTGTTGATAGATGTGGATACTGTTCGCAAAGCGGGAACGAGCGCCACGATACAAATGGTTTCCGTATCAGAAAAAATTGTGAAAAAGATCGAAAAACTTTGGAAAGACTTAGGTATTAATAATTATTTAGTCGCTTTCTCTGGCAATGGAATGCATATAATTCTTCATGGCGATTTCAAAAATTATCCTAATACATTTAGAAAAAAACTGTTGGAAGCTCTGGCATCTGAGTTTGATGAGCCAGAAGCAAAAATCGATACGGTTACTCATGATGCTGCAAGATTGACGAAGCTATATGGTTGTATAGCTACAAAAGGTGATCCAACGGAAGAAACACCTCATCGGCAAAGCTATATCGTGTCTATACATGAGGATAAAAAAACAAATGACCTTTCAAAACTAAATCAGTGGGTAGAGGAAACTCTAAAGAAAAATCAAAGTGAAGCCCGAAAAACACCAACACTTGAGAAAAAGAAAATGGTTTGGATGAAAGGCAATGCGAAAAAATGGGCCGATCATTATGGATTTTCTTATAAGGAAAAGGCTGGTGATAAACCTGGGATCACTATTTTGAGCTTCGAAAAATGTCCAATGAAAGATCACACAAACAGCCCTTATGGCTTTGCACTAATTCAGAGTGGGGATTTTGTTATGGTCCAATGTATGCATGAAAGCCATAAGGAGATCACGATTTATGATTTCAACGAATTATATCCCAGACCAGATGAAGCTAAGATCGGTCAAAAACCGATTAGTCAAACTCACTTATCAGCTGGAGAGAAATATGATTTCTTTCCTTACCTTCTTAGCAATGAAGGATTGGTCTGGAAAAAGGGAGACGACAAAAAGATTAAAATTAGTTCACCAGTTTACATCAACGGTATTAAAAAGTCGATAGAGGACAACACTGTTCAATATCAGCTAATGTATAAAAGCAATGATCTATGGGAAAAGATTTGGGTGGACGGCTCATATATTCAAGCCGGTATGTTAAAAAAACTTTCAAGAGTTGGACTTGAATTCAAGGCCAATTTTGAGAATAATCTTGTTGATTTTTTGATAGAACAAAAACAAACTGTTGAAGTTTGTTATAGCCATAAACGGATTGGCTGGGATTTTCGCCATATGGAACCTGTTTTTAGGCTCTTTAATTCCTATGGGAATGCGAACGATATGTTTGTTAGCCAACTAGATGAAGGAGCCATTTTTGATCTCAAACCAACTGGGAATTACGACACTTGGCTGCAAATGGTTAAAACCGATGTGCTAGGAACCTATATGGAAATGATGTTAGCAGTTGGATTTGCAAGTATGGTTTTTGCTTACTTAAAAGGAACAACGTATCCGGAGCTAACGGCTCCGTTCATCAATTTATCGAATAGAACATCGACCGGAAAAACAACATCACAAGTATTTGCTGTATCACTGTTTTCTTCACCTAATAGCAGTATGGATTCAATGAACGCGACAATGAACAGTATTATTGGAACTTTGGCTAATAATCACGGAATACTCTATGCTTTAGACGAATTAGCCACCAACAGCACCATTGATGTTACGCAACTTGTGTACGCTGTGAGTACAGGGAAAGATAGAAAACGATTAAATCAAGATGGGACAATAAGAAAGCGTTCCTCATTCTCAACAATGATTTTAACCAGTGCAGAAAACCCACTTACAACATTTGTTAAAAATGAAACTGGGATGCGTGCGCGAATTATTGAATTTTCTGGTAAAACTTGGACGAAATCGGCTAGTTCATCAGAGAAAATCAAACAAGTTTCAAATAACAACTATGGACAAGCGGGCATCAAATTTGTCAAAAGGTTATTTGAAGAGGGGCATCAAATTATTACATCGACTTTTGAAGAAGAAAAAAGAGTAATGATTGCAGAATTGCCTCAAAGCTCTGTAAAAGAGCGAATTGCTAACAACTATGCTTTGATTACAACAGCAGCAAGATTAGTAATTCAACTCTTAGAAATCCCGATTCGTTACGATTTTATTAAGAACGAATTGATTCTCTTAGAACAAGAAGCAATTGAGTTCGCAAAAAATGAACAGCAAGGAATTGATGAAAAGGTCCTTGAGTTCTTACTTTCGAATGGTCAGCATTTTGTCCAGTTTTCGAATGCTAAAAAACCTGTCTATAATGCTTGGGGAATTTGCCAAAGGAAAAATGACTACATCCAAGTCAATATTTTCAAAAATAAATTTGAAGATGTAGTGAAGAAATTGGCGAATGTAGAAAACCCAAAACGAATTATTCAAGAGCTAATCGATATTGGCATGATCTACAAAGAAGGGGATAGAAAAAACAAGCGAATAAATGTCGATAACCGAAAACGTGTACCAACCTATGAATTTCACCTGGATCTAGAATATGCTGCTTATTTTAGCTTCTCATTACCTAGATCGCTAGAAATCAACGCAAAAGAAATAACCCAGCAAGAAATAAGTATCGATGATATTGCTCCAGACGATTTAGAGTTTTAAGGTGGTGGTCATTATGTACCAGAATAGGGCACCACCTTAAAAGTAACAATATCCTATAAATAAAGCAGACAAATAAATTATGAAAGTAGGAAAATATAATGAAAAACAATACGGATAATTTTTTAATTAATTCAATCTATGAAACCACAGGAGCATATTCGTTTGGCGGGTACGGAACAGTAAAAGAAGTTAGCTTCCTTACCAAAACAAACTTGAATAATAAAGACAGCAGGGTAATGAAACTTGGATTAGAAATAGGAGGACTAATACTTATGGATCCAATCATCAGGGTGGACGGCTATTTTGAAATTTTAAACGACTTTGATAGCCCTTATCAAAAGAACTTTGGAAAGGGTCATCCACTTGTATCGAAGGCTTTTCAACAGTTGGCATATAAAGTTGATCGTGTGTTACCTAATAACAAGTCTATCGTAAGCTTAGAAAAAAGAATAGAAGATGAACTATTAGAAAAATCAGTATTTGTTCGGGGAAGTAGTCACTTCGACAGCATCTCAGGCAATCAAATGCTATTTATTGATGGCATCGAGTTTCGATAAGCAGTAACTACCTAACCAATAACATGAAAGGAGGATAAGTCTGTATGGAGACGTCTATGCGATTTTCAAAAACAATAGCAAGACAGTTGTTGCCGTATCTGTATCATCATGATCCAGATATGGATAGCGCTCAACAACCTGATGTTGGTGAAGGGGATTAACCCCCTTCACCACTTTAAAAGAGGAGGTAGCGTGAGTGAGACTCTACGGCTATGATCGGACCTCTGTCTGGGATACGTACAAAGTGTCCAATGATTCTCAGTGGACAGAGATAATAAAAAAGGCATTAGAAGACTGTGAATCTAAACCGATGAGATTCAGCGACAAAGGAGAAACTGGAGGAAATGATGATCGCCTCGGTTTAAAAAAATTAATTGCTGAGATCACTTCTTCTCATAAAAAAGGAAGACTTTATGTTTGGCGTTATGATCGGATTTTTCGAGAAACACAAAAAGCCTTGGAATTTTTAAAGCTCTGTCATGAGCATAATGTAGAGATTGTCTCTATCTCTGAACCATTACCGGAAGGATCATCAAGTTTAGCGCTAAAAACGATGTTCGTTCAATTACTATTTATCAATGCTTCAATGCAGCGAGATACAATAATCGAAAATACCCGTAATGGTTTAGCCTATAAGAGAAGTAATAGGGAATACATTTCGTCGATTGTTCCCTTTGGTTATCGATTAATAGAAGGCGAGATTATTCAAGTAGAACAAGAAGCAAATGCAGTTAAGCGATTATTTGACTTATACGAAAGCGGCGAATATGGCTACAAGAAATTAGCAGACAAACTCACTGAAGAAGGACACTATTTCAATAATCGCCCATTTAAAGTTCATAATATTTGGAGCATCTTAGACAATTCCGTTTACTACGGCATGGTGAAGGGCGGTACCTTTGGAGAGTATCGAGGAAATTTTGAACCAATAATCAGTGAGTCCCAGTTTAAGCAAGCCCAAGTCATTAGAAAATCTCGTTGTGTAAAGAAAGTTAATAACAGAGAGTATTTGTTACGCAAGAAAATTGTTTGTCCATATTGTGGGCGAAAACTAAGCCCTATGTGGCAATGGAATCACAGCAAGACAAAACGTCTCCATTATTATTACTGTGCGAACCGTGAATGTCAGGGAATTTATATACCAGCCACGAAAATAGAAAAACAGGTACTTATAGCTTTAAAAAACTTTATTAGAAAAGATACCATATATCAAGGAATCATCACTGAAATTGATGCACAGATGAAGCAATTAATGAAGAAGGAGAAGCGGATAGACCAAAAAAGGTCTAATAGTAGGATTGAAATTATCCAACAATTTGAAGAAGGAAAGATTACCTTAGATGAAATGAAGAGATTGTTAAATAGCTTTGAGGACAAACAATCGAGCCAAACATTGACTATCAGCCAATACCAGATACAGCTAGATCGACTTTTAGAATTGCAGGAACATTCTGTTCAGCGGCTGATCTTAAATCATGTAAATACTGTTTCCGTTCAAAAAGACAAAAGAATAAATGGTATTTACCTTCAAGGAATTTCTGAAACGTTTATATCAGGAAAAAGGAGAGGATGTAATTGAAAAAACAAACACTAATTGCTGATGATTTTAAATGGCAAATGGCTGTTGCGAAGAGTCAAAATCCTAAAGCAAAAAGAGTAGCGCTTTATATTAGGGTGTCCACTCAGGAACAGGTTTTGGAAGGTCACAGTATACCCGCTCAAAAAACAAAAGGCTATGAGTGCGCAGAAAGAATGGGGTATGAGGTTGTTGAAGTCTATATTGACGAAGGGTTAAGTGGGAAATCTACCAAACATCGTCCTGCCTATCAACAAATGATGTCTGATGCACGGGCAGGGAATTTTGACCTTGTTGTTATTTGGAAGTTGACTCGTTTAGGTCGGAATATGTTGGATATTTTAAATACAGTAGAAGAATTCATTAAGCTAGGGATTGAATTATTTTCAATCAGCGAAAATTTCGACATTTCAACGTCTTCGGGAAAGCTTATGCTACAGCTTCTAAGTAGCTTCTCCGAGTTCGAGCGCAACCAAATTTCTGAGAATGTAATCATGTCAATGATTAGCTTGGTACGTGATCAACAACGCTATGCTGGTGGAAGGCGATTAGGGTATGTTAGCGGTCTTGATGATGATGGTAGAAAGCAATTGATTATCGAGCCAGAAGAAGCGAAAATCATTCAATTGATCTTTGCCAAATACTTAGGTGGAGATGAGTATCGAACAATTGCCACTTATCTGAATCGACAAGGTTACCAAACACTCAAAAAGAATAAATTTTCACCAACGGCAGTCAAAGACATTCTTCAAAATAAAATTTATGGAGGTTTCATCGAATATGCTCGTTACTTAAATTGGGATACAAAACGGCGAAAAGGCAAGAATCCAAATCCAATTTTAGTCAAAGGGGAGCACGAACCGATTATTGATGAAGTCACTTATCAGGCAGTACAAGATCGTTTAGCTCATGAGAAGGACCGACCAAGATGGAATCTTACTGGTGAAAACGTACTTACGGGGCTATTGCGTTGTCCGGAGTGTGGAGCGCCAATGGCAGCCAATAATGTCACCAATCGACTTAAGGATGGAACGAAAAGAGTCCTTCATTACTATTCTTGTTGCGAGTTTTTAAGTAAAGGCTCAAAAAAGGGTTGTCATGCCAATTCCATTCGGAAAGAAAAAGCTGAGAGTTTTGTTGCAGCACGGCTAAAAGAAATCGTTCAAGTACCAGAAATACTAGACTCATTAGTTAAAGAAATGAATCAAGAGCTACAAGAGCAAATTGCTCCATTAGAGCAGGAGCTTGCGGTTATCGCTACTGAAAAGTTAGACTTAGCACCTAAACTCGAACGTTTGCAGTTAGCCTTAGAAGACAGTCCTGAATTGCATGATAATCTAATTGATCGTATCAATGAACTTACTTCTAAAATCATGTTGCATACGCAAAGAGAAAATGAAATTTTAAGTATCCTGCACCATAAGGATCAAAAAATTAAGGCTGAAAATGTCCAGCAGATTATCTCTTCACTGGATTACTTACTGGAACACAGTGAGAAAAAAGTGGTTAAAGAGATTTACCGAACCTTCATTGATAAAATCCTATTTGACAAGAAAAACAAGGATGATATTAAAATCTACATGAAGTTTGATCAAACGATCGTTACCCAACTAAATGAGCTATACAAGGAAGTCGTATCTGATAAAAAAGATACGGCTTCTTTTGTAGCTAGAGCACCCTATCGAATAGTAATATAGTCGGAAAATTCAGCAAGTGTTTTGAATCGTTAATTTATTGTATAATGGTAAGCACAAGCACTGAAGGGGAGGGAAAGATATGAATGTTTCTCAAGATTATTTAGAAGATGTGTTGGTCCGAATGGCCTATCATTCCAGTGGGATAGAAGGAAATACGATTAGCTTACCGCAGACGGTATCAATAATTTTAGAAGGAACGCTTCCCAGCAGTAGTAAAAGTATTCGTGAATTTTATGAAATCGAAAATCATAAGCAAGCATTTGACTATTTAATTGAACTGCTAGATAGGAACCAACCGTTAAATATAGCAGAAATCAAGCAAATTCATGCCTTACTAACCGATCGTCTACAGCATGATAAAGGTCAGTTTAAAACGCAGCAAAATGCGATCCGTGGGGCAGAATTCAAAACGGCTACACCAGAGGAGACGCCATTTCTAATGGATCAGTGGGTAGAGAACACAAATTACCGATTGGATTTAGATAGTGACGAAAGACAAATTTTAGAAGTATTAGCAGATACACACATCCAGTTCGAGCGAATCCATCCCTTCTCTGATGGGAATGGACGAACAGGCCGATTGGTCTTGATGTACCTGAGTATGAAGTATTTAGGAGTGCCAGTTGTTATTCGAAAAGAATGGCGTGGTCAATACATGGAATATTTAGGGGAGCAGAACATTGAATCTCTTGCAAAATTATTTAATGAGTCATTGATAATTGAACGTGAACGCATTACTGAATTTCAATAAGTAAGCTGTACTCATCATCCGAGTACAGCTTTTCTGATAGCATTGATTGTTATCTAATCCGTAACGAAGCCCTAGATATCATGAATACCTAGGGCAATTGTTATGGACCTGCGTAACACGTGTTGGAAAAACTATTATCTGATAGAGATTAATTAGGTATATGCATTCGAGAGATAGTTCTGGAGATTTACTATTTCAATTATGTTTAAAAGGTGAACACATAAAATGCAAACTAGTATATAATTGTATTGGCTTGAATGAAAAAAGTATTAAATATCCATTTGAATAAATTGAAAGTTTGTGTGATATTAATGAACCATAGAAAATGTCAGGTTTTTACTCCAGACGTATATGCTGATGAGATGCTAAATGAAATTGGCTACTACGGGAAAAAGATTTTGGGTAAGTTGTTTTTGGAAAATTCAGTAGGTGAAGGAGATATACTTTTAGCAGCTGTTAAAAGATATATTTTAAGTGCTCTAGAT
>NZ_NGLG01000001.1:3315703-3316871 GCF_002140655.1 Enterococcus sp. 3H8_DIV0648
AATATTAAAAGAGAAAGAAAACAGATGTTTTTAAATAAAGTAAAGTCTGAACTAAACAAAGCTGAAGAGCCAAATATTGATGGAAAAAAAGACACAAGACAACTTAAGAAAGACTCTAGCGATAATTCTGACTCAAAATCAGAAGATACTCAATTAGAATCAGACAGTTCTTTTTCTTCTGAAGAAATTGAAGAAGCTATCGAAGCGATTGTTGGTGACTCGTATGACAGCGAAGAGGTCGTCAAATTATTGATGTCACTAAGTTCTTCAGGAGTTATGGCGAGTACCTTTGCTCATGAAATTAAAAGCGTTTCTACGGATTTAGCCTCTAGAAATGATCATTTTAGAGCTACAATTGATTATATTCTTAAAGGGAAGCCTTTTTCAGGACGTCCATCATTTAATCCGTATACTTTAATAGATGAATATGAAGTTACAGATAAAATGTTAGCTTCGTGGTTGGGCGTTATGACAAATCCGATTGATAGGGAAAAACTTAATCCTGATAAAATTGAATTAGTTCAGTCAATTAAGGATATTTTCAAAGTCTGGCAGCCATTGTTAGATTCAAAATTTATTTTAGTAGACCAGAGATTTGAAATGGAAGAGTATTTTTCAAAAAATATTGCTGAAATCGATCTATATCTTATCATCAATAATTTCATTTTAAACTCAGCATATTTTCTTGAGAAGAGAGATGAAAATCGAACTATCTTTGTTAAGTTGTCACTTGATAAAAATCAAAATCTAAAACTTGAATTATCGAATAATGGTCCAAAGATTTCTTCAAAATTTAAGAATTCATCAGATCAAGTCTTCATACCTGGAAAAAGTAGTAAGCCCAAAGAGGAAGGTACTGGTTTAGGGTTATGGATTTTAAGCGAAGCAGCTATTAGAAATGGTGGGAGAGCGAGCGTAGATGAAGATTATATTGATGGATTTAAAATAGATGTTATATTTAGGAGCTGATTTTATTGATATATAAAATTGGGGTTGTAGAAGATAATAAGTCTGATATCAATCGTATTGATAGGGTTTTGTATAGCAATAGTGATGTTGAGTTTGAAATATTTTCCTATGGAATTTCGGATTTAAAATCTGAGGATATAGAAGAAACTTTACTCGAAATGATAATCAATGATATAAATGAAGAGAGAAATACACATCT
>NZ_NGLG01000001.1:3321747-3325933 GCF_002140655.1 Enterococcus sp. 3H8_DIV0648
TCCTATGCTGGATTAATAATGGAGGGAGGATATAGTGACAAAGCATTATGTTTATCCAGTCTATAATGAATTGTGAAATTGGCTCAGTTGTTTAAAGCTGAAGAAAGTGGAAGGAATCGGAATAACATATTTCTTTCCACTTCTATCATTTAGCTGGCAATTTTTCTAAACTTTTAATATCCGCAATTTTATCACTCGTGTCTTTAATTAACGGCCATTTATCCTTTGCTTGTTGACGAGAAAACATTTGGGCTCCTTTTTTACTGTTATACAAATAAAGATTTTTTCCTATATTAGAATCAAACCCCTCATTTAACAAGTTATCCCTATTGCTATAGACGACTGCTTTGCTTTCCTTCCTCGCGCCAAACAATTTATGGTGTCCCCATATTTGAATTTCAACGCCCTCCGCATCAGAGGTCACATTAGTCCCCGATATCTTTGTTAAATCAATTAGCCACTTATTCGTTTTAAAATAAATTGTATATTCAACATCCTGTGGCAAAGTAACTTCCTCACCGGTTTGTTCGACGAATACTACTTCTTCTGGCAATATCTGTTTCGTAATTTTCGTGATCTCAATATCGTCTTTTTCTAAATAAATTAAATCAACCCACCAGAAAAAACTAAAAATAGAAATCACTCCGATGGAAATTACTGCAAGAAACAGAATTAATCCTTTAAATAATCGCTTCTGTTTAGTATCAAAACTCAACTCCTTGACCATGCCGGTATCTTCCTTCAGAAGTCCTTCTAAAGAAATATCAAAGAGTTCACTTAGTTGAACTACTTGTTTTAAATCAGGATAGCTTTTTCCATTCTCCCATTTAGAAATCAATTGGCGCGTGACAAAAAATTGCTGTGCCAAATCTTCCTGTGTCCAATTTCTTTCGGTTCTTTTCTCTTTGATAATTTTTCCAATATCCATCTTTTGCTCCCTCCTTGCCCCTATATTTAATTTAACGGAAATTACTCCAAATAGAAATTCCATCTAGTGAAATTAGGCTTGCAACAAATGATAACATCTTGATCTATCAACCTTTCTAGCATGTTCAGTTTGATTGCGATAATTTCCCCCCGATGTTTGCTTTTGTTTCTAGCCGACAATTTCATCCTGCTTTACTGTGAACTAAAGAGAACATTTCTATCTCTCAGGAGTGCCAAAAATTGTAAAAAAAAAATCAAGCTGAAGTCCATTGTTCATTTCTCAAAAACTCACTATGGTCTGGTTAACTTATCCTACTCTTCTGACTCGGCTTTACCTTTTATCATGCCTTCCGTGAGAGTAGTGTTCTTTTTTGCTTTAGCAAACTCTCTAGCAAATTTACTAGCTTAAGTCTTCGCTAATGAAGATTTTTCGCTACAAAAAGGAATGAAGATTATGGAAACCAGTCAACCAATAAAAAACAATTTTCCCTTACTTGATCTCACACAATATGCAGCTTCGCTATTTGTCATTTTGGCTCATTGTGATCGTTTAGCTGAAAATGATTTTATTCATTTTTTCTTGAAAGTTTGCTGCGCTCGTTTAGCCGTACCTATTTTCCTTATAGGTTCTAGTTACTTTTTTCGCTTAAAGCAAAGGCAAAATACAAGATATCCAGGTATTTTTTTTAAACGTCAATGGAAAACATACCTATTTTGGAGCTTGATCTATCTTCCTTATGGGATTTTATTTATTCAGGATCTAGGTGTACCTTCTAATTTATATTTAGCTGCTCTCCCTGTTGGCTTAGCTTATTTAGGGGTTTGTTATCATTTGTGGTATTTTCCCGCATTGTTTTTTGGCCTTTGGCTAGTTAGAAAATGGTTGCGCCATTTCAATTATCCTATTACTTTCAGTATTTGTCTTCTATTGTTTGCATTGGGAGCGACAGAAACATACTCAGGTTATCTTCAAGGGACTTTGATTTATGACCTATATGCTTTTTACAATCAAATCTTTATGACAACTCGCAATGGTCTTTTCTACACGCCTGTTTTCATTCTTATTGGTTTTTTTTTAGCAGATTATCTGGAAGGGAATCATACTTTCTTGCAACGGCATATTCCTGTGAAATTCGGAATTAGTCTGATTCTTTTAGGGATTGAAACGCTAATTATTTGTTTAAGACAGGGAGATGACAAGAATTTTCTCTTTTCCTTGCTTCCTGCCTCATTATTTTTAATGATTTTGCTTTTGCGTTCCAATACCTTGCAAAACAGGAATTTTTCACACTTACGAAAATCAGCTCAATATTTATTCTTTTTACATCCTGCTTTTCTTGAAACGACGAAGTGGTTTCTAGCCCGGTTAGGCGTTCAGAAATTCCAAGGAATTCCATTGTTTTTAATAACTTTCGTATTGACTACTTTAAGTATAGAAATCTTATTTCTTATAAAAAAACGTTTGGCATATCGGACCATTTTACCTCAAATAATTCAACCCGAAAATAAATTTCTGTCCTCAAGGAGGAAATTATGATAGCTAAATTTTTACAAAATCGTTTTTTTCCATTTTTCTTAATTTTCAGTATTGCTCTTCTTTTCACATTACCACAAATTATCAGCGGGGGAATGATTATTGGTTCTGATGCTATTTTTCATTTTAATCGCTTTTACGATACGGCTATGCAAATCAAAACTGGCAATATCCACTACTTCTTAACAACTTTTGGGTTTCAGCAAACGGGACGTATTATCAATCCTTTGTATGGACCACTGATGGCCTATATTCAAGGCCTATTGGTATTAATCAGTGGTTCTTGGTTTAGCTATCAGATATTGGCCAATTTTATTCTATATTGTATTTCAGGCGTTTCAATGTTTAGCCTCTTGAAATGCAATAAAGTAAGTTTGAAAATCAATTTATTTACGTCTATTCTTTTCATGACTACGTACAGTGTCCATTACTGGACGATAGGTCAGTCCTTTAGTAGTTGGGGTGCCGTTTTTTTACCATTTGCTTTGATTCCTTTACGCAAAATGGTGCTGGAAGGAAAAATAGCAATTGTGCAGATAGGCTTCTCAGTGGCATTGATGATGCAAACTCACCTTTTTTCTTGCCTGCTGTTGGTTCTAATCTATTTTATTTTTTTCATTTTCAGTTGGTGGAAAAGCCAGCATAAAATTCAAATGATCCGTGATATCGCTTTGTCAGTTTTATTATTTTCTCTACTAACAGCGAATATATGGATGAACATGCTGCATCTTTATTTGACAAATGAAATTTTGCCACCATTTATTAATCAAAGCTTGGACAGCAACACCATTAATCGCAGTAGTTGGTACTGGCTAGTAAATCCAATTTTTTTAGTTCCAATCATTATTTGTCAGTTTAAATGCTTAGTTAGTCCACAACAAACGCCTTCTCAGGTCAATAAGATGGCTTCTATCACTGCAATACTTTTTCTAATTCTTTCTTCTAGTTTAATTCCTTGGAAGTTTCTAATGAGTCAAGAAATCAAATTTGTTGAATTGATTCAATTTCCGTTTCGCTTTTTTATTCCCTTTACGGTTCTCATTTTGTTTTCCTTAGCATTATCTCTTGAAGAAAACAGTCTTCAGCGAAAAGCTTACTCAAAATATCGTCATCCAGTCATTATACTTAGTTTAGTTCAAGTTTTGTTAACTAGTAGTTATGGCTTGAGTTGCTGGTTGCTAAATGATGTTCATAGTTTCGAAAGTTTACATACGCATATTCAACCGGTAGACAGTCAAGTCATCAAAGATTCTTTCCATCAAAATGACCTTGCTCAAGGACTAAGTTATTGGGAGAAATCGACGCCTGACTATTTGCCTCTTTATCAAAAGACAGAAAAAAATAAATATCAGCTATACGAAAAGTTGATTCTCCAGCAACATCGGCAATTCGAAAAAAGAGCATGCAAGGAAGGTTTGCGGATCGAGTGGACATCTCAAGGGAAAGAAACAACAAATTTACCAATCGTTCTCTACCAAAACAGTCAATTAATAGTGAATGGTCAAGAAATTTCTCCTCAAGAGGCAACTCTTAGTTATATTGGAACACCCACTATCCAACAAGTTGCTGGTAAGAATTATGCGATTTTAACTTATAAAACACCGTCTTATTTCACTTGCAGTCTACGACTCACTCTTATCAGTTGGCTAATCCTATGCCTATATGCAGTGTTTAGAATAATAAAAAAATCAAGTGGCGATCATTTCTTTTGACTTCACATTATAG
>NZ_NGLG01000001.1:3328232-3330426 GCF_002140655.1 Enterococcus sp. 3H8_DIV0648
CATATGTGCAATATATGATCGAATATTTGTTTGATTATTTACGTGAGCGCTTTCACGTGTTAATCTTCTTCTTAAGAACTGAGATTTGATTTCGAAAGAATGCTAACTTTGTTTCGAATGAATGAAAATTTCTCTGGGTTCGAAATTTTATTTTGAAGGAGGAAGTATTTTGGAAGCAATAGTACCAGATCAAATTATTATGGGGTTGATTTTGCATTCTGGAAATGCAAAGCAACATATGTATGAGGCTTTGAAAAGGTCGAAAAAAAGAGATTTTGAAGAAAGTGCCAAGGAAATTTTGCTTGCCGAAGAAGCCTTGACTGAAGCTCATAACATGCAGACAAGTTTTCTAGCAGAAGAGGCAAAAGGAAATAAAACAGAGATTACAGCGCTCTTTGTTCATGCACAAGATCATCTCATGACAACAATCACAGAAATAGCGCTAATTAAAGAAATTATTGAGTTGAGAGAAGAATCAATAAATGAAATTAACTAAGGAGTGGAAACTATGATTAAAATTGGATTGTTTTGTGCAGCAGGTTTTTCTACGGGAATGTTAGTAAATAACATGAAATTAGCAGCTGAGAAGCAACAAATTGAGGTGGAAATTGAAGCGTATCCACAGTCTAAGTTATGCGACTGTGTTGGTGGAATCGATGTTGCTTTGCTGGGACCACAGGTGAGTTATACATTTGAACAATCGAATACAATTTGTGAAGATTGTGATGTTCCCTTATCGGTTATTCCAATGCAAGATTATGGAATGTTAGATGGTGAAAAGGTATTAAATTTTGCATTAGGCTTATTAGAGAACAAAACAGATGTTTCCGAAGGAGTGTAGTTGATGAAAAACTTTAATACACAAAAAATTATTACTCCGATCATGAAATTTGTAAATATGAAAGGAATTATTGCTTTAAAAGATGGGATGTTAGCCATTTTACCTTTAACCGTCGTTGGCTCAATATTTCTGATTATTGGGCAAATTCCTTTTGAAGGAATTAATAATGCAATTGCAAGTGTATTTGGTGGTGAATGGACAGAACCGTTTATGCAAGTACACGCTGGAACATTTGCGATTATGGGTTTAGTCTCTTGTTTTTCCATTGGTTATTGTTATGCGAAAAATAGTGGTGTAGAACCATTACCAGCTGGAGTGTTATCATTATCAGCTTTCTTTATTACACTTAGATCCTCCTATATTCCTGAAAACGGAGAACCTATAGGTGATGCTTTAGCTAAAGTCTGGTTTGGTGGACAGGGAATTATTGGTGCAATACTGATAGGATTGACAGTAGGTGCGATATATACAACTTTTATCAAAAAGAATATTGTAATAAAAATGCCAGAGCAAGTTCCTCAAGCAATTTCGAAACAGTTTGAAGCAATGACACCAGCATTCGCTATTTTCTTATTATCAATGATTGTTTATATTGTTTCTAAAGCGGTCACGAACGGAGGAACATTCATTGAAATGATTTATGATGTCATTCAAGTTCCGCTTCAAGGATTGACAGGATCACTACCGGGAGCGATAGGGATCGCATTTTTCATTTCATTATTGTGGTGGTTTGGGGTTCATGGACAATCGGTAGTAAATGGTATTGTCACAGCATTGTTACTTTCAAATCTTGATGCAAATAAGACTCTATTAGAGGCTGGAAAATTGACATTGGATGATGGGGCTCATATTGTTACGCAACAATTTTTAGATAGTTTTCTACTAATATCGGGTTCAGGCATTACTTTTGGATTAGTTGTAGCAATGTTATTTGCAGCTAAGTCTCAACAATATAAGGCGTTAGGAAAAGTAGCAGTTCTACCTGCTTTGTTTAACGTAAATGAACCAATAGTTTTTGGTTTTCCAGTTGTTATGAACCCAGTAATGTTTATCCCGTTCATGCTGGTCCCTGTTCTTTCAGCAATACTTGTCTATGGGTCAATTGCAATAGGATTTATGACGCCTTTCGCAGGTGTGACCCTTCCTTGGAGCACGCCAGCAATAATTTCGGGACTAATGGTAGGAGGTTGGCAGGGAGCTGTAATTCAAATTATTATTTTAGCGCTTTCGACAGTTATATACTATCCATTTTTTAGAGTTCAAGATAAGATTGCTTATGATAATGAACTGAAAATGAGCAATAATTGATAATGTTGAAAGTACGATCAATTCAGTAGTGTGGAAGGATTGCAC
>NZ_NGLG01000001.1:3330526-3333837 GCF_002140655.1 Enterococcus sp. 3H8_DIV0648
ATTCAGTAGTGTGGAAGGATTGCACGAGTCATTTTCTATGAGAAAAAATCAATCTTCAAGAAGAAAATTGTCTTTACAAAAAATAAATTTGAGTATGCCTTCCTCTGCTTGTTTTTTAGTTCATGTGTATTGAATGTAACATAACCTAATGCACACTGGACTTAAGTTACATTGGTCAAAATGAACGATGCATCTTGAAGTAATACTTTACGGACAGCACTTTGAAATAACTGTATTTACAAATATATATTATTATCATGAAGCCCAATCATCTTAATCGATGATTGGGCTATTTTTATGTTTAGAAGGAGGAATAGCCAATGTTCGATACACAAGAAAATCGCTATATCACGAAAGGAGTAAATGAACAAGTCCCGAAAGAAATTCAGTTGCGCTGTTGGCATTTGATTGACGAGAAGGTGAAGCAATCAGAGATTCAAATGGATTACCTACAAATTTTTGAGTTCAATCGATATGATCAACGAAGGACCATTAACATCACTCACCGACAAGAGGAACCGTTCTTCATCGACTATCACGAATGCCGAATAACAAAAGAATTAATAAATTTCCAAGTAAAGAAATTATGGGTTATTGAGCATACAATGTTATTACCAGAGGAATACTAGAATAAAAGACTCAGACTATAAGTAGGAAAGCATAAAAAGTAATAGAAAGAAGGTCTTCACAATGAGGAACAAAGTAGAGCCAAAGAAACGCGTAACTATCGTTTCCTTACAGATGGTGAAAGAGTCATCCGTACTCTATGCAGGTAGGAAATGTAATAGTCCACAAGCCTTGTATCAGTTATTCGCACCGTTTATTGAAAACAAGGATAGAGAACATTTAGTCATGGCGGGATTAAATCAAAAGCTAGAACCCACAATTATCCAAACGATCCATATTGGTACGATCAATCAATCGTTAGCTTATCCACGAGATATATTGAAAGCCGCGCTGTTATCGAATAGCGTTTCAATTTGTATCGCCCATAATCATCCTTCGGGAGATGAAACCGCCTCGTTAGCAGATATTCAACTGACAGCGCGATTAGAAAAAGCAGCGAAACTACTACAGATTAAGCTACAAGATCATCTTATTATTGGTTCCACTGGAAAGTTTTTATCCATGCGAGCAGAAGGACATATTAATGAAGATAACTAATCTCAACGGCTATTACAGGTCGTTGGGGTTTTTATTTTGTAGAAAGGAATGAATAGAAATGATGGATGAAGCAATGAACATACTTAATGAACAGCTTGGAATTGAAACAGGTGAAACTGATTGGAGTTTTGAATCTGTCACTGCTGAACGTGAAGAGTTAGATCCAGCAATCATTAAATCAGCTGACACTGACTTACCTACACTAGTACTAACTCATTTGTACTTGTATGTAGATCAAAGATCGGGAAAAGACTATGTGGTGTACTTCATCACGGATACTACTAGTAGTAGAGAATTTACTCAAGGCTTACTAGTAGAAGGAAAACTTCACTGGTATTCAAATGGTGAAACTCATGATTAGTCCGGAAATATGGAAAACGATAGCCGAATGTCTACAGGACATCTTATTAGCGCTTGAGAAAAATGAAAGGATTGAAACGAATGAAGAAAATGAAATGGTTCAAATTGATTGCGAAAATCGCAACAGCAGTGATAGTGACATTGATTAACGCACAAATTATTTAAGAAGGGAGAAAGATGAATGATTAAAAAAGAAGTTATTACGATTAATACGGAATCATGGAGATCAGAGGACTAAACGCATCGCTATGTTTTACGGAAACAGTGGTATGAAGGTCTCAAAGAAGAGAAATCAGGAAAATTAGCGCTGGTTATTACTATTCGTCCGACCAGTACATCCGCGTTTGTAGAAGATATGACGAGCATGTTCATTGAAAAGAATATCCGACAATTAGGATTCACTGGCTTTATTGCCGTGAATCTTTTTTCATCTATCCACGCGACCAACAAAGCAACTTATTTAAAAGGAACAAATGAAAATACGCTAGAGGTAATTTCTACTGTTGTAAAAGAAAAACGCATCAGCCAGATTATTTTTGCCTGTGGGTCCATTGTCGAAACCAATTTACTAACGGAAAAGCAAAAGAAGGCAACGAAGATGTTAGTTAATCCCAATACAGGAAAACCCGCACACCCCTTTGAATGTTTATGTGAGGAAGGAGTGGAGCAACTTTTCCCGTCAGAATAATCGTAGACATTTCCAAGTGGAATGTTCTTCGTTTTGTCACAAGATAAATCTTTTCATATATCTACACCTAAATTTAGAAGACGCATTGAGGATGGTTGCTAATGGAGAGGATAACTCAATTGATTTCATTTAAAACGGCAAATCTATTAGATGGTGAGTAAAAGAAACTAGCAGTAGGCTGATTCTATAAAACCACCGACTCAAAGGTCGGTGGTTAAGATCATTTTTATACCCTAACTTTCATTAGTCGTTCGAATAATTGCTGAGCCTCGTTATCACCACTTCATCCTGCAAATCTCCCAAATCCCGCATACTTTGGTGCAGCAAAGGTAACTGACAAGATATTGAGAACATTTCCATTGCTAAATCTTCGTCATTCTCTACAAAACACTTTAGTTTTTTTGCCAAAGCTACAACGGCACTCATATCAAGAACATATAATAAAAAAGCCCCTAGATAATGGTATCTGACAAAAAATGTCAGTGAATCCTATTATCTAGGGTCTTTTTGGTGCGTGCTCAAACAAATAAAGTGTAATTATGGGTGATACTTTATTCTGCTTTTACAAAATCAATGTTTACAAAGCGGCTGCCATTTTTAATAGTTAAACTGATCGATTGTAAATAAAACTATTACAGATCCTCTTTGACTTTTATCCATGTCTGCTTCAAAACTTTTTTTAAATTACCATTAAGTAATGGTACGCCCATACTATTTAAAAGGTCGTCAAGATAATCAATCCTCGCATCTACATCGTCAATATCATTATTGAAAAAAGAAGGATTAAACCAAATGTTTAAGAGCAGTGGAAGCACTTCAGCAGTGTAAATTGGTGAAGCTACTTTCATTGAGCCGTCAGCATTTCCCTTTAGTATTAATTGATGATACACCGGAATTGCATCTGAGGATAATTGATTCAGAAAAAGTGTTAAAAACTCCGGACTAGACATTAATTTGTAAAATAATTGGCCTCTTGAACTATTACGAATTGCTTTATGTTCCTCATACAATATCTTTCTAATTTTCTCAATTGTATTCAGATTTTTGTCCTCAAGAATGTCATTCATAGGTAAGCTATCTTTAAATAAAAATTCGGGCA
>NZ_NGLG01000001.1:3333937-3335173 GCF_002140655.1 Enterococcus sp. 3H8_DIV0648
AACTATTACAGATCCTCTTTGACTTTTATCCATGTCTGCTTCAAAACTTTTTTTAAATTACCATTAAGTAATGGTACGCCCATACTATTTAAAAGGTCGTCAAGATAATCAATCCTCGCATCTACATCGTCAATATCATTATTGAAAAAAGAAGGATTAAACCAAATGTTTAAGAGCAGTGGAAGCACTTCAGCAGTGTAAATTGGTGAAGCTACTTTCATTGAGCCGTCAGCATTTCCCTTTAGTATTAATTGATGATACACCGGAATTGCATCTGAGGATAATTGATTCAGAAAAAGTGTTAAAAACTCCGGACTAGACATTAATTTGTAAAATAATTGGCCTCTTGAACTATTACGAATTGCTTTATGTTCCTCATACAATATCTTTCTAATTTTCTCAATTGTATTCAGATTTTTGTCCTCAAGAATGTCATTCATAGGTAAGCTCTTTTTAAATTCTAGATGTGTATAAGAGACAGGATGAGAAACTGAACGTTGAAAATGTAAAAATTTTTAACGGCAACGATCAAGATGTAACTGATAAATTCTCTATTAGCAATATAGGGAACGAGTATAGTTTTTCAGCCAATGAATTCCTGTCTCTTATACACATCTAGATGTGTATAAGAGACAGTAAATATACTTAGTAGTCAGACAGAGCCACTTTCTTCAAAAAAAATAAGTGAATATGTTGGTGATGTAACTCGTCTCTTATACACATCTAGATGTGTATAAGAGACAGCTTAGTAGTCAGACAGAGCCACTTTCTTCAAAAAAAATAAGTGAATATGTTGGTGATGTAACTCCTTCGACAGTTCTTAATTATTGCAAGATGCTGAAAGATGATATTGAAAGAATGTACTCAAAGAAAGAATTAAACTTATTCATCGATAAGCAGGGGATCTTTTTAGAGAATAAAGGAGTCACCCTAACAAAAATAAAAAATTATCTTTTAACCTCAGATTTATCCTATCAAATTCTATATGCCGTTTTAACTCAAGACAAGGTTGATACATACTACTTTTGTTTAACTCATGGAACTAGTCATTCAACATTACGACGAAAAATTAGGTCGATTAATTCTGAACTTTCTAAATATGGATTTCATATTATTTGTGCCAATAATTTCGCTATAAAAGGTGATGAGAAAAAATTAAGGAATTTTTTCTCAGTATTTCTCTAGATGTGTATAAGAGACAGGTTATTACCAGAGGAATACTAGAATAAAAGACTC
>NZ_NGLG01000001.1:3340465-3341930 GCF_002140655.1 Enterococcus sp. 3H8_DIV0648
TTTTTGACACTAATGATTTTTATCCCATTAGTTATTGCAAATGCTCAAGAAACAAGTCATTCCGAAACTTCTGGTATTTCAGAAAGCAGTACATCGAAATCAGAAGCTTTAGACAATAAGGTAGAGAAGAAGAGTTCTGTTAGTAATGAATCAGCAAAAAATACAGCTGAAAGTCAAGAGAGTATTCTTGAGAATAAAGTGCCAGTTACGCAACTGAAGGATACAAATGTTTCTAAAAATACGAGAGTATCATTTGCCGGTGAGTCAATTCTAAATTACCAAAATACAGTTATTCCAGATGATGACACTGAGATTCCAGGTTCCTTTGTAATTAAGTTTATTGATGGGAAAACTTCAGTTGAGCCAATTGGAGAAGGGTGGCAGTCTGTTTCGAGTACTGAGTATGGCTTCGTAGCAGCCGAATGTGAAACTCAGAAAGGAAATATCGGGATACTTTATAAAAATGTTGGGATATATGAAGGAAGAACGATCAATTTGAAAATTACCATTAATGATTGGTCTCAGTTCTCTACAGAAAATGGCTACATTAAATATAGGAAAAACAGTATTGGAACAGCTACTCAAAAGTTCAATTGGGTTGATCAAACTTGGCAATTTGAATATTCCGATGGTCAAACAGTCGAGTTAAAACATACTTATATGACTTGGTACGATATAGATCAGCTACAATTTATGACCTTTGAGTCAAATACTGTTAATAGTATTGCGGCTGTTTATGTTTCTGCCAACAATTGGATGAATTACTCTAATAACGACTCTTTTGGAACAACTTTTTATGCTCCAAC
Organism: Enterococcus sp. 3H8_DIV0648; assembly: GCF_002140655.1. Classification (NCBI taxonomy): domain Bacteria; kingdom Bacillati; phylum Bacillota; class Bacilli; order Lactobacillales; family Enterococcaceae; genus Enterococcus; species Enterococcus sp. 3H8_DIV0648. Next base: position 3,341,272 of record NZ_NGLG01000001.1, read on the forward strand.
TGATGAAAAATCCAATGATGACGATGACTTTGCAATGTATACAACGCTATTTTCTAATGTATCCTCAATCCGTTTTAAATGGGGGAAAGATTATTCAAATCAAAATCCATCAGGGACTTTGGGTGCAGGTGAATTTTTAGGATTTACAGCTAAAAAACCTGCTCGAACAGCTCCTGATGCACCAACCAAAACCGTATCTGACAAAGATGAGTTTAACGAACATGAACGAAACAATCTATATAATATGAACGAATCATTTAAGTATGACATTTATCAAAGTGTACCTGATGAGTACAGTGAGTTTTACTATGATTCATTTACTATCAAAGATAATGTTGATGAGAAACTGAACGTTGAAAATGTAAAAATTTTTAACGGCAACGATCAAGATGTAACTGATAAATTCTCTATTAGCAATATAGGGAACGAGTATAGTTTTTCAGCCAATGAATTCTTTTTGAAGGATAAAAATTTTTACTATACAACGTATCGAATTGAAATCCAAGTTAGTGTTAATAAAAATTTGGAGCAAATTCCTATCGAGGAAAATGGATCAACGTATAAGTACGACAATAGTTCAACTATAAACATAGCTATTGGAAATAAAAATTATTTGAAAGAATCTAACACGGTAAGTACCTATGTTGAAAGACAAAACA
>NZ_NGLG01000001.1:3342650-3344223 GCF_002140655.1 Enterococcus sp. 3H8_DIV0648
TAAAAGCGTAAAGATTGAAGCTGAAGGTGATTACAGATGTGTATAAGAGACAGGTACCTATGTTGAAAGACAAAACATTCCAATATTAAAAATTTGGAACGATTTTGATAATTTATATGGAAGCAGACCGGATAGTATCAGTGTAAATCTTTATAAAAATGATGAAGTTATTTCCACAAAAGAGATTACGGAGAAAGAGAATTGGAAAGGACAATTTACCGATCTAGATGTACAAGATGATGAAGGAAATTATATTCAATATCGAATGGATGATAAGGTCGATGGGTATAATTCTGTTTTTGAAAATGGCTATCTTATTAATGAACTCAATAATAAGACCAGTATTTCAGGAGAAAAAACTTGGCGCGACAATGATAACGAACTAGGCAAGAGACCGGAAGCAATTATCATTAATTTATACCAAAAAGAGGGAAATGATGAATTGCTTATAAATACTGTTGAGGTAACTGAAGCTGATAATTGGCAGTATAGTTTTAATGATTTGGATAAGTACGCTAATAATGGTAAAGAATACAGCTATCGAGTAGATGAAGAAGAAGTACCTAAGTATAAAAAGATAATTGAAGGTAATAACATAATCAATTCTTATATTGGCGAAACGCGTATTGAGGGTGAAAAAATTTGGCAAGACCAAGATAATCAAGCCGGAAAACGACCAAATAAAGTGACCGTTAATTTATTAGCGGATGGGAAAATGGTTATGAGCCAAGAAGTCAGCGAAGAAACAGACTGGAAATATAGCTTTGAGAATTTGCCGGAATATGAGGATGGAAAAGTAATTGAATACACAGTGACAGAAAACGAAGTCCCAGGATACACGACAGAAATTAAAGGAACAACACTAACGAATCATTATACACCGGGACAAAAGAGCGCAACGGTGACCAAGCGCTGGGAAGACAATAATGACAAGGATGGCATACGACCTGATAAGGTGACCGTTCAATTATATGCGAATGGCGAGAAAAAAGGGGATTCAATAGATTTAAATACAGAGAATCAATGGACGTATACGTGGCAAGGACTACCAGAAAAAGTACAAGGTAAAGAGATAGCGTATACGGTCAAAGAAGTAAATAAAGTATCAGGTTATACAGCAACGGTTAATGATAATGATTTAGGAAATATCATCATAACTAATGTGCACAATTTGAAAACAAGCACCTCGAAGACAAGCACCTCGAAGACAAGTCCCTCGAATGCTTCAAAAAACAATGGAAAAATATTTCCTAAGACAAACGAGGTAATACGATGGGAATATCCGATGATTGGTTTACTACTTATAACAGGAATTCTTATCGCTTTTTACAGAAAGAAATCAAATGGTAAAGAGGGTAATTAGTTTTTTTGCTATTAAAGAAATTTGGCAGCGTTCAGTTCAGAAAATATTTACCAAAAGTCTTTCGATTTGAATCAGCTCCAAATGAAAGCTGAACGACCTTGCAGTTATTAATGATGATAGTGCATGGTTGTTCAGCTATTTAATGCTTTATAAGAGTAAATAAGCTATTTTGTTTGTCAAAAACTTGTAGCTGGGCATCATTTTTTCTTT
>NZ_NGLG01000001.1:3344344-3346358 GCF_002140655.1 Enterococcus sp. 3H8_DIV0648
AATAAAGAGAAGATTTTATCGTGCTTTAAATATTCTCGAGTTTAAATGACGAAAACTCAACAGCCAGAGATGCGAGAGAATATGAGGAGAAGAATAACGAATCTAAAGAAATGACAGGCGGCTCTGGTGTTAAGGAAGATTAAAATCGGAGCAAAATAGGAGGTGGATAGTTTTTGGGGAAAAAGTGTAAGTACTTGAAAAATATAAAGAGTGTGATTAGAAAATTAAAAATTGTGATGATTATTGGAATCACTCTTGATGCTAGCAGCCTAGTATGTTCAGGCATTGCTTTTGCTGAGTCAAAAACTGAACCTAAAACTGAAATTAGTTCACAAGAATCTATTCAGAGCGATGTTGTGGAAAATGTTTTAGAAAAGGAATCTTACAACAACTCAACAGATACCAAACAGTTCGTTGACTCTTCAGCTACAGAAGAAAGTGTTTCTCAGGTTCCTGAGAATACAGATGTTGAAGAACCTGTAAATAATTCTCCCCAAAAAACTAGAGGGGCAGCGGACTCTGTTGCTTCGAAAATAACCGTTGCAAATACCGGCATCGTTTTGAAAAACGATGGAAGCTATCTTTTGATGGACACACCGAAAGATTACGTGGATGGTACATATGATCCTGATACTCATGTTAAAGAGGAAGGGCTATATGACGAAAACACCATCATTGAAATTTCAAATACAAATAGTTCGAATATCAATGAACTCTATTCTGAAAGAAGAACTTCTGGAGTTAATCAGATTCAGCAAATCATAATCGCTGATGGAACTTATAGTGAGCTAACTATTATGAGTAATTCAGCATTAGATATTCAAAATGATTTGGATTATGGAATAAAAGTTTCAAAATTGATTATTGGTGAAAAAGAGGAATTGGATTGGAAGCCTGTAAATCTAAATGTATCATCAAGCAAGATTGGAATATATACGATTGATGGCACGGAGAATATTACTGGTGATGTTCATACATCGGCGGGGCAAGCAGGGATCAGTATAACAAATGAAAATCCACCATTATCCGAAGACTATGTATCAATGAAAACCTTTCAGAAGAAGCTTGAACAAGAAGGAGCATATGGGGAGTATATAGGAGAAATTGGAACAAAGATGTATGCGGAAGCAAATGGAAGTTCTGGTTCGGGAGCCATTTTTACAATGTATACATTAAATGGAGCTGAGTTGACGGGCAAGTCTCGTTCAACTGGCTATGGTGTTTTATCAACCGAAGGAGCACTTGTAGAAACAAAAAACGGAAATGCTGGAGAAGTTTCTGATCGTACTTATGAAGCGTATCTTTCCGGAGAAACAGCAACTGGTTCTGGTGTTTTTATCGAAAGTATTTTATCAAATTATGGTGGGATAGTTACTGGTAACTCTGTAACGGGAAAAGGTGTCGAAGCTGGTTACTATGAATCCTATCCTGATCCATATAGCGGTGAGGATTACCCTTCTGAGTTGAATGGATCAACCGAAACAGGGTTTGGGATTATGATGAGGGACTTTTATGAAAACGGCGAAGAGATCGAAGTTGAAGCTGGATCAATAGGATTGACTTCAGGGAAAATCAACGGTCAATCAAAAGATGGAACGGGTCTTTTCTCTGGAGAGATTCGAGTGGATCCGGAACAAGAGGTAGATATTAGAGGTTCTGCCACTAAAGGACAAGGAATTGTTGCGAAGGGGATATTTACCAATAAATATAATTCTCCAAGACCAAAGATGTCTATTTTAGGAGAGTCAACAGGTGAATCTAGTACGACTCTTTCTACAATAGAACAACTATATTCAGATAGTGATATTTCAACTGGTGAACTTCCTATATCCGCTGGAACAATTTTACTCCGTGGTATAGAGCATTCAGGAGTTGATTTAAGTTTAAAAGGAACTGCGCCGATTGAAATAGATCACTCATATGGTATTTACTCCAAGGATGGAATGGAGTCAAGTATTGGTATTGCTGGTGATAAAAGCGTAAAGATTGAAGCTGAAGGTGATTACGGCATCAA
>NZ_NGLG01000001.1:3352211-3354723 GCF_002140655.1 Enterococcus sp. 3H8_DIV0648
GGTGTCGAAGCTGGTTACTATGAATCCTATCCTGATCCATATAGCGGTGAGGATTACCCTTCTGAGTTGAATGGATCAACCGAAACAGGGTTTGGGATTATGATGAGGGACTTTTATGAAAACGGCGAAGAGATCGAAGTTGAAGCTGGATCAATAGGATTGACTTCAGGGAAAATCAACGGTCAATCAAAAGATGGAACGGGTCTTTTCTCTGGAGAGATTCGAGTGGATCCGGAACAAGAGGTAGATATTAGAGGTTCTGCCACTAAAGGACAAGGAATTGTTGCGAAGGGGATATTTACCAATAAATATAATTCTCCAAGACCAAAGATGTCTATTTTAGGAGAGTCAACAGGTGAATCTAGTACGACTCTTTCTACAATAGAACAACTATATTCAGATAGTGATATTTCAACTGGTGAACTTCCTATATCCGCTGGAACAATTTTACTCCGTGGTATAGAGCATTCAGGAGTTGATTTAAGTTTAAAAGGAACTGCGCCGATTGAAATAGATCACTCATATGGTATTTACTCCAAGGATGGAATGGAGTCAAGTATTGGTATTGCTGGTGATAAAAGCGTAAAGATTGAAGCTGAAGGTGATTACGGCATCAAGGCTAGTAAATTAGAGGTTCGATTAGACGAACCTCTAACCGATACTGAAGGATTGATATCAGTAGAAGTAAATGCTCGCTCTGTAGGAATTCAGTCAAAACGAGATATCGCGATTTTTGGAAATTGTGAAACTGAACGTGATACGGGCTCGAAAATTAATATAGTCGCTAGTGAAGGAAATGGTATTGTTTCTCCACAAGGAATACGACTATTTTTTATAGGGGAAGCTAATATGCATCAAATACCAGTGACGATCGCAGCAAAAAATATTGCTATAGAGGCGGATGTTACTGATGGAGATGAAAATGATAGTACACAGATGGAGTTCACTGGTGTAAATGTCATGATTTCAGATGCCGCAATTGGAATTAAGGGAGTAAACCAAAGAAATTATAATTTTGCAGACAGTCAATGGTCCATAAAAACTAGTGAGAAAGGAATTGATCTCGAGGAATTTGATGGATCAGGCTATATGACAATTAATAAATCCTCTATAGATATTGAAAGTGGCAGCTTTGGATTTAAAACTAATAACGTGGACATAGTCATTCAAGGTGGAGACAGTCAGAGAAATGGGCATCGAAGCGATACTATAGATGTAACAGCAGAGAAATATCCGATCTGGTTTGCTGGAGATTTTTCAAGCGGACAACCAATTGTTACTATCTATAACAATAAAAACTATGATGAATCTTGGACTGAACAGCCTAATGAGTTGCGTATCATAGCAACATCTAAATTACTTCAACCCGATAAAGGCAGCCAGCCGGCCTTTTATGTAGAGGATCATTCAATGTCCGCTGAGGGTTCGCAAGAGGAAGTAAAAATCATTGAAAACTATGAGACAAAAGTTTCTGAACCATTCAATGCCGCACCAACTACACCGTACTCAACAGCTGCTGATTTTAATATTGAAAAATATGCAAATTATGAATGGAGTGCTGTTAGGACAGATACGAGCAACGCGATTATTGTTGATACAACTCAAGTTGCTCAAAATAAACTATCTACCCCAGATACTGATTACAATGAAGCGAAATTGACTGCAAGAAGGCTGAACCATAAAACGGAAGAACGAATTTTTACTGACGAGGATAATATTGTAAATCCAGACATGATTTTACACGAGATTAACATGATAGTCCGACGAGAACAGCAGTATACAGTTACTTACGATTCTAATGGAGCTGACGGGGGAACAACTCCCAATGATTCAGCTTTATATAGTCAAGGGGACATAGTCAATGTTGCTCCGCAGGGGGATTTAGTCAAATCAGATCATAAATTTGTTGGTTGGTTAAACAGCGTGGATGGACAAATTTATCAAAACCCATTTTTACCCAGCACACCAACTACGTATGCGATGGGACAAGAAGATGTAGTTTTCACCGCTCAATGGCAGCCAGATAGTATCGTCGAGGAGTTAGAATTGTTAACCGCAAAGATTCCTGACCAGTTAAAATTTGGGACACATAAAATAGAAAACAGCGCAGATAGGAGCTACTACGCAACAGATAGCGGAAGTGATAATGAGAATGCTGCGGCGACAGATATGACAACAGGAGCAGTCGGGGTTAAGGATACACGCTTATCTAATGTTGGATGGAGGTTGACTGTGCAGCAGTTGACTCAATTTGAGACTGCTGCTCATCAGGAACTAGCTGGAGCTCAGTTATCATTTCATGCTGGTGAGCCTGACTTAAATCAAAGTACTGGGGGCGGACCAAGTGGTGTAAACAATCAAAGAGTTACGTTAACACCTAATGTCTCGAGTCAGTTATTGTTGGCCACAGGGGGACAGGGAAAAGGAATTGTCGAATTACCTATTGAAAAATTTAAGTTAGAGGTTTCTGGTAATGCTGAAAAGTATGCTAGTGAGTATAACACTCAAATAG
>NZ_NGLG01000001.1:3357217-3372891 GCF_002140655.1 Enterococcus sp. 3H8_DIV0648
GATAAATTCAGCTATGACCAATTCTAACGGAGTCGTTGAATATTCCAATCATAATAATAAGAAACGTGTGTATGATAAGAGTTTAAAAAATAATATAGAAGATATTGTTCAGTTGGCAGGAAATGAGGTGGTACTAGCACCGCAGGAAGAAAAAGAATTGAAGCTGACAATTACCATGCCCTCAGAAGAATTTAATGGTGTAATTGCCGGGGGAATATATCTAGCCCAAAAAGATAATTCGACTGAAGGAACTGAAGAAACGACAAAAAAAGAAACATCAACTAGTTTAAAAAATCTTTATGGCTATCAGATTGGTTTACTGCTGCGAAATAATGAAAAGTTAATTACTCCAGAAGTTATTTTTGAAGGAGCGCAGGCGGACCAATTAAACGTACGAAATGCAGTGTCTTTGAAAGTACGTAATACTGCCCCTACATATATAAATAAAGTTCATTTTCAGGCTGAATTAAAGAAAAAAGGTTCGGATGAGGTAATTGCTAAAACAGATCAAAAGGAAATGCAATTTGCCCCCAATACTATTTTTGATTTGTTTGTATCTATGCAAGGGAAGAGGTATGAAGCAGGTGATTATGTTCTGACGGGCTCGATCACTTCTGGAGATAATAAATGGCCAATCAATGAAGCGTTCACTGTAACTCGTGAAAAAGCCAATAAATTTAACGAAGCCGATCCAGATGTTGAACCTGAGGATTATACCATGATCATTATTCTTGGGGCGCTAGTTGCGGTGTTCGCCTTAGCTGCCATCTATTTAATACGCAAAAACAACAAGCAAAAAGCATTATTGAAGCAATTGAACGACGAAAAAAATGAAAATTAAATCATTAATAGTAATTTACTCAGTTGATAGATACTCAGGAATAACTAGGTATGAATAAGAACCATTGCATTACTTTCCAAATTGCTAAAAACACAAAAGATGGAGGGACATTATGACCAGAATATTAATACTAACGAAAAACGTATTGCATGAGGTAAGTTTTGAAAAGCAGTTAAGGCATTTAGGTAATGAAGTTTTTACATCCTTAACCATATTTGAAAACATTATGTATGATCAACTGCCACGTGACTTTCTGTCGATGTTCCATCAAGTAATTATAAGTGAAACTATTGATAATAAGGAAGCAATCAAACTTATCAATAAATTGAAGCAACCTTCAATTATTCTCTTGAGAAAAACAGACGAATGCTTGGAAGAAAACCGCTGTCTCGAATGGAAAGAGCTCGGACTCACTGATTGGGTTGAGTGTCATCCAACGTTGGAAACGTTAAGAGATCAATTGATTTGTGATCAAGTGGAATTAGCGAATAGTACCTTGTTACATTGCCCTACGAAAAAGAGCATAGATATTCTGAGCCTTCCGTTAAGTGTAGGAGAGTCCAGATTATTGACGATTCTGTATCAGCATCAGAAAGTGTTCACGTCTCGGGAAGATCTTTGCGTAGAAATGTGGAGCAAGCCTAAAACAAACTCCACCATGTCTCAACTCTCAACTTTAGTCAAAAAATTGAAACGAAAGCTGGAAGAGTTTGGTGTAGAAGGAGAAATCATTGAGACCTCTTGGGGGCAAGGCTATCGGTTAGCGGAGCAAACCTATTCACAGTTATATATAGGGGACACATACGAATCGTTCGTTCATGAAGGATAGTCTCCACCGGTATGTGGTGCTTTTTCTTAACTTGAAAGAGAGAAAAATTAATTATTCGAAGAACAAGCTAAAACTGCTCATGACTATTGAGCAGTTTTTTCCTTAAAATGATACTCGTTTGAGAATATTTTTTTCGGTAAGCTGCACAAATTACTTTTACTATAAGATTTTAATCGTGAAAGTTTGTTGATATGATGGAGGGAAGACTTATAAGAGGAGAATGCATTAGATGAACGATCAGCAAAAAGAAGCGCTCGCACAAATGGAGACGCAATTTAGGACACTAGGAGCCACTCCTATTCAGGCATTATATAAATTGGACTATTCTGATAAATTAAGCAAAGAAGAGTTTGAGATGGTTACGAAAGTATTCGTCAGAAATTATTTATTCTCGGAGAAATAATATCTTCTATCCAATGACGCACAATCTAATGTTCTCATCCGAAGTCCTTTTCTGACACGCAAGATCTTTACAGCGAAAAAACGAATTTTACTTCGTTACCCACTAGCAGGAATTTCCTTTCTTTTATTTTCACAGAAATTCCGTATTATTTAAAAAAGAAGATTCATCGATTCAATAATTTAACAGCATGATGAATTAATATTTCTAAAGACTAAAAAGGACGCGATTTGAACCTCTTTGTTCAATCGAATCCTTTTTTCTATAGTCCTATATTTTTTTGATAAGATTTGCCCCAATTTTCCATGGAACGCATGACTGGAATAAAACTTTCGCCTAGATCACTTAAACAATACTCAACCTTTGGCGGAACTGTGTTGTACACTGTTCGTTTGACCAGCTGATCTTGCTGCAGTTCCTTCAGATGCTGGGTCAGCATTTTTTGCGTCAATTTTGGGTCATCAAAAGCGGCTTTTAATTGATTAAAGCGCAGAACCTTATGTTCAGCTAAAAACCAGATGATCGATAATTTCCATTTGCCAGCCATAATTCTCTGAGCCGTGACTAATGGACAGGTATCTTCCCAATCTTCTTGTTTGATGGTCAACACCTCTTTCTTTAGTTACTTTTTTGTAAGTATACCACTTTAAAGTACCTTCTTGTACCTCGTAAAAGCGGCTCTTATACTTAAGAAAAGGAGTGAATGAAGTGGATAAAATAGAAATAGGAAATGATTTAAAGGTGAGTAAGATTGGTTTAGGAACGATTAATTTTGGAACAAAACTGGATGCGAATGCTGCGCATTTATTGTTATCAAAATATGTGGAGTTGGGAGGAAACTTTTTAGATACGGCTAATAACTATGCCGTTTGGAACGGCGGCGATGGCGGAGAAAGTGAGCGAACTATCGGAGAATGGCTAAAACAAACCAAGCGAAGAGAAGAGATGGTTATTGCTACAAAGCTGGGTGCTTTAGCGACCTCCAAAGAAAAGGGATTTTCTAAAGTAGAGGGACTTAAAAGAGATGTTTTGTTGCGTTCAGTTGAACGATCTTTAAAAAATCTTCAGACTGACAGAATCGATCTACTATACCTGCATATTGATGACTTTTCAGTCTCACAAAAAGAGGTAATGGGTACTTTAGCTGATTTAGTCCGTCAGGGAGTAGTTAAGGAGATAGGCTGCAGCAATTTTTTCGCTTGGCGTGTTGAGCGTGCGCGCCTGATTTGCCAAGAAAAAGGCTGGCCTTTTTTCAGCGCGATTCAGCAACGTTACAGCTTTTTGTCTCCTTCTGCAACAGCGGATTTGTTTCCTCAAGTAGCATTAAACAGAGATATGGCAAGTTATCTGCAAAATTATCCTCAGTTAAAATTAGTTGCTTACTCTCCATTGTTAAAGGGCCAATACAACGCAGATCAAATCTTAGATCCAGCATATGATTCTTTAGAAAATCGCGAACGGCTAAGTTTTGTGAGAAAACAGAGTAAACCAAATTCTTGGGTTTTAAAGCATATCACGGATCAATTTGGTGGAAGTGCAGCGTTAGTAACAACTTCTTCTATTAAACATTTAAAGGAAATTATGGAAGATGCAGATTTTTAAAAATAGCCTATGATTTTTTTGATATGCAAGCATCTAGTATCACCCTGAAGCTCAATCTTCTTATAGGAGATTGGGTTATTTTTTATGCTCCAAAAGAGAATTAAGCAAAGCTTCCAACCGATCGTGTTCCAACGGTCACCACATAACCATCCATCAGACGTCAACAAAAAGTTCAAACCAAGATGTAACTCGTCAAGGTCGAATGTGAAGAGCGGCCTAAGTCCCATTTAGATGTAACCGAAGACTTAATACATTACACGTATCCCTAGTTTTTCTATGCTTTCTTGTAATTGAGCAGGTAATGCTTGATCAGTAACAATAATATCGATGTGATTCAAGGGCACGCTAATGTTGAAATGCGTAACATCAAATTTACTATGATCGATCAAAGCGACTAGACAATGAGTATTTTTAGCAAAACTTCTTTTTATTTCTGCTTCATAAGGATTGGTGTCAGAGATGCCCTTCTCGCTTAACCCTCTTCCGGAAATAAAAGTAATATCGCTATAGTGCAGGCTAATGTTATTGACTGCCTCTGTTCCATAAGTATTCATATAGGAAGGGTTCACCTCTCCGCCAGTCAAATGAACTTTCTTTTTATCGAATTGTAAGATTGTTTGAGCGGTCGTCACCGAATTTGTTAAACAAATCAAATCTTCAAAGCGCTCCAATTTTTCTGCCAGCTTCATCACGGTTGTACTTGAATCTAGAAATATGGTCTGCCCATCCTTAACTAAGGTAGTTGCTATTTTACTAATGTGCTCCTTTTCCTTTAATTGGATTCGGTTTGTGTAGTGTAATGAAAGATCTAAAGGAGAAACAACAGGCTCGATGATGCTTGCTCCGCCGCTGACTCGATTAATTTGACCCTGCTTTTCTAAAATACTCAAATCTCTTCGAATTGTAGCGCTGCTGACAAATAATTCTTTCGCTAGTTTTTCAGTAGTGATAAACTTCCGTTCTTTTAACAAATCAAGAATTGTTTCATGGCGTTCAATTGGTATCATAAAAAGACTCCTTTTCATAATTGTTCATTTTTGATCGTAAAAGCACGCTTATGTGATTGTTGATAATAAATACCGCAAGATATTGTTCAAAAATGATTGATCGCTATAATTATAACTGTAAACGTTAACAAATACTACATAGGCCTATGTAAAAATTTTGGAGGGATTTGAATATCTTGGAAGAGTGGTTAAACCTTAAAGAAAAAAAAGCGATCGTGACCGGCGGCTCCTCTGGAATTGGTGCAGCAATCGTTAAGGAACTGTGCGAGTTAGGTGCAAAGGTAACGAATGCTGATTTGAATGAAGGAGAATTTCAACACGAGAATCTCTTATTTGTTAAAACGGATGTTTCTTCGCGAGACTCTGTCGAAAATGTTGTGACTCAGACATTGGAAAAATTTGAAAGAGTGGATTGTCTAATCAATAATGCAGGGATCAATATGCCGGCTCTGTTAGTTGATCCTAAGGGCAGACATGAAATTAATGATAATTTATTCGAAAAAATGATCAGTGTTAATTTACAAGGGATCTACTTGATGAGCCAGCAAGTAAGTAAACATTTCGTCAACCAAGGAGCTGGTGTGATCATCAATATGTCTTCAGAAAGCGGCTTGGAAGGTTCAGAAGGCCAAAGTATTTATGCTTCCACCAAGGCGGCTGTTAACAGTTTGACTCGTTCTTGGTCTAAAGAGCTGGGAAAGCATGGTATCCGCGTAGTTGGTTTAGCACCAGGAATTATGGAAGAAACAGGTCTGCGCACATTAGCGTATGAAGAATCGCTAGCATATACCAGAAGCTTGACTGTTGATGAGCTGCGAGAAGGTTATAGCAAAACCAGTACGATTCCGTTAGGTAGAAGCGGTAAGTTAACAGAAGTCGCGGATGCAGTCGCTTATTTAATATCCAATCGAGCTTCTTATATTAGCGGCGTAACGATTAATATTGCCGGCGGAAAAACGAGAGGCTAGGAGAATGATAATGAAAACAAAAGCAGTACGTTTATATGGAAAAGAAGATTTGCGTTTGGAAGAATTTGATTTGCCTAAAATTAAACGAGATGAAATTCTAATGAAAATCGTGACAGATAGTATCTGTATGTCTACTTGGAAACTGGCAAAGCAAGGAGAAGATCATAAGAAATCACCGGATGACTTGAAAAGTGAACCGATCATCATCGGACATGAATTTTGTGGTGAGCTGGTACAGATTGGTGATAAATGGAGTGATCAATTCAAAAAAGGACAAAAATATGTTTGCCAAGCGAATTTACAATTGCCTGATGATCCTTCTTGTCCAGGATATTCCTACAAATATTGCGGCGGAGATGCGACATACATTGTCATTCCTAATGATGTTATGAAACAGGATTGCCTGCTTGAGTTTAATGGTGATACGTATTTCGAAGGCTCGCTGGTTGAACCCTTATCATGTGTCGTGGGTGCTTTTAAAGCCAATTACCATTTAAAGCCGGGAAGTTATGATCACCAGATGGGAATCAAAGAAAATGGCAATTTCTTATTATTAGGCGGAACTGGGCCGATGGGCTTATTGACCATTGATTATGCCTTACACGGGAAGGTGAAACCACGAAATTTGGTGGTTACCGATTTGAATTCTGATAAATTGTCTCGAGCTGAAAAACTTTATCCAAGTACTGAAGAAACAACGGCTTCTTTTGTTAATGTTGCAGACCAATCGTTGGAAAAGCAAAAGGAAGCCCTGCTAAAAATCGCGCCGAATGGTTTTGATGATATTTTTGTCATGGTACCGACGGAAGGAATCGTAGCGATGGCTTCAGATTTATTAGCGGAAGACGGCTGTTTGAATTTCTTTGCTGGACCGCAAGATCGTGCATTCCGATCATCGATTAATTTCTATAATGTTCACTATTATTACACTCATTACGTCGGAACATCAGGTGGTACGACAGAAGATATGCGTGATGCGATTGCTTTAATTGAAAATAAAACAGTGGATGTTGCTAAGATCGTGACCCATATTTTAGGTTTAGATGCTGTTGCAGAGACGACCTTGACGCAGCCTGAAATTGGCGGCGGGAAAAAATTAGTGTACGTAGAAAAAGAAATGGCTCGGCAGGCTATTGAAGAGATAGCATCTACAACCAAGCTAGGTGCGATACTCAAGAATAATAATGGTATTTGGTCTAAAGAAGCTGAGAATTATCTGTTAGAAGAATAAAAAAGAATAGAGGAAAAAGTAATGTTGGCAAAAATGAATGATTTATTGAAAGAAGCACAAGTAAAAAAAAATGGGATTGGCGCCTATAACGCTCCCAATCTTGAAGCAGTTCGTGCAGTGATTGCTGCTGCTGAAGAATTGAATCAGCCAGTAATCTTGGCACACGCTCAAGTTCATGATCCGGTTATCCCATTAGCGGAGATTGGCCCGATAATGGTTCAGTATGCTAAAAATGCAAAGGTTCCGGTAGCTGTTCATTTAGATCATGGAACTTCCTTCGATTTGTGTGTCCAGGCTTTGGAATTAGGTTTTACTTCAGTGATGTTTGATGCATCGGACAAAAGCTTCGAGGAAAATGTAGCAGGAACTCGCGAAATGGTCAAAATTGCCCATGCTTTAGGTGCGAGTGTTGAAGCAGAATTAGGTCATGTCTTTACTTCTGAGGTTGGCGGCGAAGCCGACGCTGAAGATCGTGTCGTATACAATGTGGAGGAGCACGGCGGAGAGGACATGTATACAGATCCGGAAGCAGCGAAGAAATTTGTCGAACAAACCAATGTTGATTGTTTAGCGATTGCCTTTGGTACAGCTCACGGCATTTATTTAACTAAACCTGAACTAAACTTAGCTAGAGTTTCTGAAATCGCAGATGTAGTAGATATTCCACTAGTGATGCATGGCGGCTCAGGTGTTTCAAAAGAAGATATGCAAACAGCAATCAAAAATGGAATCTGTAAAATTAACTACTTTGCCTATATGAACAAGGCAGGCGGAGAAAAAGTTCAAGAGTATGTCACGAGTTTAGGCTCAGAAATTCCCTTCTTCGATGAGATCAGCAAAAAAGGGATCGATGGGATGAAGTCAAATGTAGTAGAATCAATGAAAGTATTCAGTATGCAATAAATAAAACATGCAGGTCTCAAATAACTGAATCAGTATTGTTTGAGACCTGCTTATAAAATGAAAGAGAGGCGAAAAAAATGGTAAAACTTATCGCAGCAACGGGGTGTCCTGTTGGGATTGCCCATACCTACATGGCGCAAGAAGCATTGGAAATGGCGGCTAAAGCTAAAAATATCACTATCAAAGTAGAAACGCATGGTCAAATTGGAGTCGAAAACGGATTAACGGATGAAGAAATAGCTGGCGCAGATGCCGTGATCATTGCCGCAGACAAAGATGTGGGAATGGATCGATTTATTGGCAAAAGAGTTGTTGAAGCATCCGTAACTCAGGGAATTAAAGAAGCTGATAAATTGATCGAAGAAGCATTAAACGGCGGGGGACACGTCATAGGCGGCGAAGAAACTGCAGCTTCTAATGTGAAGAAAAATACAAACGCTAAAACTAATTCTTCAGGTAAATTATCTTTAGGCAGTGCAATGTATAAACACTTAATGAACGGAATATCTCATATGCTGCCCTTTGTTGTGGCAGGAGGATTTCTGACGGGGATGTCTTTCTTATGGGGGATTTATAGTGCCGATCCGGCCAGTGCACAATATAATGAAATCGCTGCCATGATCAAAACAATTGGCGGGGTCGGAATGGGATTGATGGTTCCAATTTTCGCTGCATATATCGGGATGAGTATCAGCAGCACGCCGGGATTAGTTGCAGGATTCATAGGCGGTATGATCGCAGATACTAGCGGAACAGGGTTTATAGGCGGTATTTTTGCTGGTTTTCTTGGCGGCTACGTAGTTTACTTCTTAAGTCTAGCATTTAAGAAGCTTCCTAAAATTTTAGACGGTTTAAAAGCAATTTTCTTGTTACCGGTTTGCGCCGTTTTCATAACTGGTGTCATTATGCTCTTATTAGCAGAACCAATTGAATGGTTAAATAGTTCATTGACTGGATTTATTGCCAGCTTCCAAGATTCTAGTCCCATTGTTTTAGGAACCTTAGTAGGTGTGATGTGCTGTATTGATTATGGCGGTCCATTTAATAAAGCAGCTTACGTGACTGCCTTAGCATTACTTGCTGAAGGAAATCAATACATGATTGCCGGTGTTTCAGCTGCCTGCATCGTGCCGCCGTTAGCAACCGGGATCGCTGTATTAGGTTTCAAAAAATATTATGATGAAGAAGAATTCAGTTCAGGTATTGTAAATATTTTACTAGGTTGTACTCATATCACAGAAGGGGCGATTCCATTTGTAGCCAAAGATCCTCTGCGAAATATGCCATCTATGATGTTAGGGGGAGCCATCGGTGCTTCTTTGACTTATATGTTTGGTGTCCAAGATCCAGCACCGCATGGCGGTTTCATTGTGATTCCTGTAGTAGAAAAGGCACATCTTTGGGTACTATCTATCATTATTGGCGCAATTGTCAGCGGTTTGCTGTTAGGCTATTTCAAGAAACGCTCATACAATAAATTAACGGCTGCGGAGGGATAACATGGAACTTATTTCTAAAGAATTGATCGATTTGAACCAAAGCTGCAGCTCCAAACAAGAAGTATTTGAACAGGCAGCTGCCATTGCTTTTCAACATGGCAGAATAACGGATCAAGAGAAAGTTGTGGAGGGATTATTTCAACGAGAAGCCCAGACGAGTACAGGCATGATTGATGGTTTTGCTATTCCTCATACTCAAAATGAAGCCGTTAAGGTTCCCTCAATCATCATTTTACGAAATGCTGCTGATATTGAATGGGAAACGATGGATGACAGCAACGTCCGATTTGTTTTAGCGATTTTAATTCCTAAACAGGCAGAAAACAATCTTCACTTAAAGATTTTATCAGCAATTTCTCGGAAATTAATGGATGAGAGATACCGCAAGTTTCTTTTGGCGGCGGAATCAAGAACAGAAGTTGTTGATTTATTAGAAGGCATCAGTTAATTCGAAGTACAAGATGTAAAGAAACAAGAATCTAATTTCAAAGAGAGGCCTAATCATCTTAATTGATGATTAGGTTTTTTGTGTGACTAGGAGGACCAAGCATCAGTACCTAAGAACAACACTGCAGCAACGATGATCAAAGAAAACATAATTGATCGATCGAAAGTCTCTCAAGCAGTTTTTTCACTTCACGCATAGTCAGAAATGGTCCAAAAAATTTTCGCCATAATGTACAGGCCGCAGACTGACTTTAGAAATTGCGATATCATGCTCTAAAACATTAACTTGGGAACTGTGTTAGACTGAGGAAACATGAGGGCGTTAGCTTGAAACACTTTTTTAAAGAAAGAATCTATACAAAATTTAAAAATTGAAATGGAGATGGAATTATGAAATTAGGTTTTATAAAGTCAAATTTTCCAAATGAGCGTCGGATTCCTTTGTTACCTGAACACATTAAACAATTCGCCAATTCAATTTATATTGAGAGCGGTTTCGGAGATTTTTTAGCGATTCCTGATGAGGATTATCTAAAAGCAGGCTGCACTATCTTATCCCGTTCTGAAATTTTTGCCTCATGTGATAGTATATTTTCGCTAAAAATCATCCAACCGTCTGATTATGATATGATTCGTCAAAATCAAGTGATTATTGGCTGGACCCATCCGCTGGGATCTGGTAAAGAGTTCATGGAAACGCAAGCGCTTCCTAAAAATCTTTATGTTCTCGATATCGATAATCAAGAACCGACGATGTATCATCAAGGGAAAGCTTACCCAACAAAGTTGATTCCTAAAAATTTTGTCTATCAAAATAGTTTTTACGCCGGGTATGCTGGAGTATTACATGCATTGTTGAGTTTCGGTCTGCTGCCAGATAGTGATCTCGAAATTGCTATTTTAGGTTCAGGGAATACCGCCCAAGGAGCGTTTCATGCCATTTCTAAAATCACTTCATCTGTCCAACTATTTTATCGAAAGACACTTCCTCAGTTTAAGCAGCAGCTAGATAAATATTCCATTATCATTAATGGAATCGAAGTGGGAGATGCGGGAACACCGATCATGACGATTGAAGAACAGGCGCAGCTGAAAAAGGGCACTTTTATTATTGATATTGCCGCTGATGCTGGGAATGCTATTGAGGGAAATGAATTAACGACCGTTACTGATTCAGTCTATGAAAAGAATGGTATTTATTACTATACGATACCGAATACACCTACGTTTGCTTATCGGAATATTAGCAAAATATTAAGTGAACAGTTTAGCCAATACATCTTTAAAGAAGATATTTCCAACTTCATTGATGAGATTGCAGATTAAGAGTAAGATTGTTTTCTCAGCTAGTTAATTCAACGTGTGTTACACTCAATACAAGAGGTGAGTTTATGCTAAGAACACAAATTGATGTCGTTTCTCTAATGAAGGCTGTCTCGATACGAGTGGCCGATTCTTTCGACACCGCGTCTGTTGTCGCAGAGTTCGAGTCGCCCAAAGAATTACTAGACTATTCAGAAAGCAATTTTGATTCAATTTCAGATGAATTTTTGAACAACTTTCGAAAAGATTTTCAGGATGCGTATGTTACCGAACTAATTAAACAATTAGAAGAACAAAGCGTGTCCTTCGATTAGACTCTATCCCAGAGTCTTTTTGCTTTATTATAATAGAAGAAACTTGACTTGCAATCGTCTTTATTAGGTTAAGTCTTTCATTTGTGGTATACTCATTTATGGAATTTCGTTATGAACGTTTTAGTTGCCTTTCGTCACTAATTGAGAAAGGAGAATGCTATATGACATTCACTAACAACAAGTTGGAGTACCGCGTAACTTTAGATACTAACTTAAATCTATTTATTGTTTTCGACAAACAAGACGAAAATAAATTTGCGACAGGTACAACAATTGAAAATGCAGTACAAGAATTAGCAAAAATCGCATAAGGAGTGTAATCCTCTAATGGACAATTACTGTTCGTACTGAAAGCAGCTACTGTTGAACACGGTAGGTGCTTATTTTTTTGCCTTTTTATAATTGTTAACGATGCTAGACCGATCTTCTTTATCAACAATGGGTCTATTTTTATGACTGGAAAAGCTCCGCTCCTTTTCACTGCATTCTCAAAATGCTCACAATCAAATAAGTTGACGACAACCTATTATTCGATTATGCTCGTATTAAGTTGTCGACAACATAAAAGAAGGGAAGTTTTTTAATATGGAATTTAATACGTTATGGAAACCAATTACAGTAGGAGATATGCATTTGCCCCATCGTTTAGTTATGGCTCCCATGACTCGCAACCGTGCAAATGATGATGGAACTGTAGACGATCATTCAGCACTTTATTATTCTCAACGTGCTTCTATGGGATTATTGATCAGTGAAGGAACACAACCATCGTTAGAAGGTCAGGGCTATTTAAAGAGTCCGGGAATTTATACACAAGACCACATCGAAGCATGGAGACAAGTCACAGAAGCGGTCCACGAGAAGGGCGGTAAATTTTTCATTCAACTTATGCATGCTGGACGGATGAATCATCCAGAAAATACAAGTGATCATCATCAAGGCGTTGCACCGTCTGCTATCGCACCAGAGAATGGCCATATATTTACTGCTGAAGGGATGAAACCAGTGCCTGCACCACGTGAACTGACGGTTGAAGAAATCGAAAGTACAATTGAGGACTTTCGAAAGGCGGCAAAAGCTGCCATCGAAGCTGGTGCGGATGGTGTTGAAATTCATGGGGCGAACGGCTATCTGATCCATGAATTTTTAGGTGAAAATTCAAATATGCGTACGGATCAATTTGGTGGAACAGTTGAGAATAAGGCGCGGTTTGCTATCGAAGTTGCAAAAGCGATTGTCGATGAGATAGGAGCTGAAAAAGTCGGCTTTCGCATCTCGCCTTATACTGATTTTAGTACAATTGATGAAGGTCAAGACGGGGTGGAGGTATATGATTACCTAACTAAGGAATTAAATAAACTTCATTTAGCCTATCTGCATGTGTTGTATACAGGGCGGGAAGATATATTGACAAATATACGCAATAATTGGGATAATGTGTTAATTGTTAATCGCATGGGGCGTCCGTTAGAAAAGCTGGATTATGACATTAAAAATGGGCAGGCCGATATGGCATCTATCGGTGCATGGGCACTGGCCAATCCAGATTTTATTTCACGAGTGAAACAAGGAGCCGAGTTAAATGAACCAGACGGTAAAACGTTCTTTGGCGGAGGAGATGAGGGCTACATCGATTATCCAACGCTTGACGAACAAAAATAATTGAACTTTAGGGAGTAGGTTTTATGAGATATCAAGATGAACAATGTAATATCGTTTCTTTGTTAAGTAATATTAGTCCTTTGGGGGCTGATATCATAGAACTTGCGACAGCTCATAAAGCAGTGGTATCTGAAAAAATCCGCTCTTTAAATTTATATCCCGGCCAAGAAATGGCACTTTTAGCATTACTTGAAATGCAGCCGTGCTCTCAAAAAAGCTTAGGACAATACCTTTGTATCGACCATTCGACAGTGACTACCTCTATTTCTCGCATGGAAAAAGTCGGTTTGGTCATTCGAAATAAATCAGAAGAAGATCGGCGCCTAACTATCATAGAATTAACTCCAAAAGGCGTTGAGGTGGCAGAAAAGGTAAAGGAGATTATGTCAGATATCGAAAGCCAAATGACTGTCAATTTATCAAATGAAGACATCTCTACCTTCAATAGAATTTCAAAACAAATTATTAATGATTTGCAAGATTGATAGAGTGAACGCCGGTTAGTGCGCGTTGTTCAAAAAAAGGGATCAAAATCGTCATGACGATTTTGGTCCCTTTTTTGTCTATTTGTATCTCGTCGTTCACAAAACTTTATAAACGAAATTAAGAATAATCAAAAGTGTCCTGCAACGTTCCATCTTGTTTGTAAACTTTAACAGAGGAATTTTTATTTTTGGCGATTTCTTTGGCGCGTTCAACTGCTTGTTCCTTTTTGTCGAAGGTGTCACTGGCTTGGCTGGCATTTTCAGAAATAACGAGCCATTTGTCCTCATGATATTTGACTTGAACATCCGCATTCATTAACTTCTTCGCGTTTTTATCGTGCTCATGGCTATCATTTTTTTGAGGTGCTTTTGCTTTTTGAAAATCCTTTTTTTCTTCTGCAGAAGCATCGTCGTACCATTTCTCTGCTTGGCTAGTAGCAATCGGGATCGCTCGATCATCGAGATAACCATCATCTAATAGTGCATTGGCGATATCGATCGCTTTTTTTCGAATCAAAGGATCTAAGTTCTTCATTGAGGCTGGGTAATCTTTCATGTTCCAAGGCATAAGTGTGTCCTCCTTTAAAATATTTATAATTTCACCTTACTACGGATAGTCATCATTTAAAATTGATATGCTTAAGTTAAAAACTGCGCACCATTAGGATGCGCAGTTTTTTCTAATCAATCTTTTCTGATTTTAGAGACATGTTTGCTGCGGCCGCCGATTTTTTCGGCGAACTGCTCGGATTCTTGTTTACTTTGGAATATCCAAAGTTTCTCAGGGTCTTTTTCACGGGTGCGACGACCTTCTTTACCAATGTAACCATGGAGGACTTTGACAACATACATAAGATCACCTGCTTTTTTTAGTTTAGCTTCCAGTATACGGGGTAAAAAAACGAAAGCAATTTATCTGCCCGAGAGTTAAGAAAAACTTCAACGCTGACTCTTCGTACCGCTTGCTTAGCATCCCTTTTTTGAGCGATACTATAGTGGAAAGAGTATGGTTATTAGGAGGTGGAAAGTTCAATGAAGAAAACTTTTGTATTGGCGCCAGATTCCTTTAAAGAGAGTATGAGTGCGAAAAGAGCCTGTGAAGCAATGGAACGCGGCATCCGCAAAGTTTTGCCTGATGCAAAAGTGGTTCAGGTGCCGATGGCGGATGGTGGAGAAGGGACAGTTGATGCGTTAGTCGATGGCAGCGGCGGTACAAGCGTCGAAGTGACAGTGTCAGGGCCGATACCGACTGAAAAAGTTCGGACTTATTTCGGTTTGCTGGCAGATAGACAGACTGCTGTGATTGAAATGGCAAAAGCTAACGGGATCGAATTACTAGCCGAGGAAAAACGTAATCCGCTGATCACTTCGACCTACGGAACCGGTCAAATGATCAAGGCAGCTTTGGATCAAGGCGTGAAAAAAATTATCATCGGTATCGGCGGAAGTGTCACAAATGATGGTGGTGCCGGTATGGCACAAGCATTAGGTGTTCGCTTATTAGATAAGAATAGTAATGATCTTGCGGCTGGCGGCGGTGCTTTGTCAAGATTAGCAAAAATCGATATGACAACGATTGATGCGCGACTTGCGGATACCGAGGTCGTGATTGCCAGCGATGTGACGAATCCGTTGACTGGGCCGAACGGTGCATCCGTCATTTTTGGACCGCAAAAAGGGGCAACACCTGAAATGGTTGAAAAACTGGATAAAAATCTCGCCCATTATGCCGAGATCATCAAAAAAGATTTAGCTATAGATATCGCAAAACAAGCTGGAGCTGGTGCGGCCGGTGGTTTAGGAGCAGGGCTGTTAGTTTTTGCTGGTGCTAGTATGCATTCTGGTGTCGATCTAGTGATCGAGTTGACACATTTAGAAGAAGAAATTGCTCATGCCGATTATGTATTCACTGGTGAAGGTGGTATGGATTTTCAAACGAAATTCGGAAAAACTCCTTATGGTGTCGCGAAGCTGGCAAAAAAATACAACAAACCGGTTTTTGCATGTGCTGGATATATTGGCGAACAAGTAGAGGTGTTATACGACGAGGGAATGACGGCGATTTTTGGTATTTTAGATAAGGCAGGATCGTTGGATGCAGCCTTGAAGTCAGGCGAAGCCAATTTAGAACGCACGGTGGAAAATATTGTACGTGTATTGTGT
>NZ_NGLG01000001.1:3373062-3405054 GCF_002140655.1 Enterococcus sp. 3H8_DIV0648
GAGTGAACGCCGGTTAGTGCGCGTTGTTCAAAAACTGTCTCTTATACACATCTAGATGTGTATAAGAGACAGGCATAAGGAAAGGAGAAAATGATGCAGTTATTGATTTTAACTAAGGTTCCTTCCTATGAGGAGACCTTCGAAAGTCAGTTGAAGCAACTAGGAAATGAGGTTTATTGCTCGAATAGTCTAATCACCGAGTTGAAAAAGGAGAAATTTAATAAACAGTTTTTATCTCAATTTGATGGAATCATTTTCAGTGAATCATTATATGACAAAGAAGTAGAGGGGCTGGTTCAACAATTACAATACGGACGCTTTAAACTCTTTCGCCGTGTCATTGACATGAGCTGTGATGAAATACCAGAGACAAATTTTGATGGTTTGATCCCAGTAGATTCAAATTTAGAAAGACTAAGGGAGATTTTGCTGATTGCTGAGATTTCTCGTTTGGCATTCCAAAAAGAAGACCACGTTCAACAGATGAATGTTAAGCAGAAATTATCTGATTTGAATCTGAAGTTGAAACAAAAGGAAATTGTTGATTATTTAATCCATTCCGGCAATCGAACAGTATCTAGAGAAGAAATCAGCCGTCAAATTTGGAATAAAGAACCAAATAAATCTGTTTTAGCAAGCTTGTCGAAAGTTGTCTCTAAAGTAAATGAAAAGCTGGAGTACGAATGTGGACATGGAGCGATCCAAACAGTATGGGGGCAAGGCTATCGACTGAGAAAAGAGTTTTTTGATTATTTTGAAAATGATCTTGTTGAAAAGCAGTTAGCTGAAATAGAAGAGTAGTATACAGGATGAAATTACTAGGGAGGTGACGCTTAACGGGGAAGAAGAGAGGCATTTATTGGCGAAAAGGAGAGAAAAAGAAAGGGAGTGCAAGAGAATGAAAGCAAGAATTATAAAAATTCTTGGTAAAATGACTCGAGTTACGGCAGCTATATTTATGGTGCTGTCGTCATTAGGGTTTAATGGCTTGTCAATGATCGTAGAAGCGAAGCCTGCGGGTGGAAATACTGGTTATGGACAAAATGCATATGGGTATATGTTTGAAGGTGGCGTAGGAGATGTACGAACGATTTCCTATGCTACTGGCGGTAGCGAACCGATGGGGAATTCCTTCATGTTTTGTACAGAGTCAGGAAAATATGTAAGCCCATCATCGAATTTTACCAATGCTAACAAGAAGTCAGTAGATTCGTCCAATGCAGCAGCAATTGGAGCATTTATGTATCACGTGCTAGTCGCTGCGCCGACACCGGATCATACAAATCATGCGGCGATGTCGTACTTTACGCACACTGAGTTGGAATCATCTACAACGACGAGAGCGGATTTTTTGACAAAATTTAACAGCCGCCTAAGTAGTGGTAATTCAGAAGCCGTTGCGGCTAAAAATAAGAATGATGAAATCAGAGCGTTGGCTGATAATTATTACGGACCGTATACTTTGTCACTTGGTTTGACTGAAGTCGCGGGTTCAAAAAAAGCCAATATGAATTTATCACTTAAATCAGCTGCATCGAAAGATATGAAAAATGTTGATTTACGTCTGTTTGGCGGTAAGTTGGAAATGAGCATGACAGGTGGACAATTTGTTCATAAAACAACTGGCGCAAGTACAGGAACGATCTCATTAAATAGTATCGCTGAGTTGGATAATTACACAGCTAATCAAGGCCCAGCTGGAAATCCATTGAATATTACGGCAAAGGTAACCAAACTTCCAGGTCATCAAATGTACCGTTATGATTGGGATAACTCTCAGAATATGATAACAGCCTACACTGCTACTGGCTTAAGCAAAGAGGCATCGGCTAGTATTCAATTCAAACAAGAACAAGTAAAGTTTACGCCGATTGGAACAACTGTTTCTAAACAAGATGTACAAATCGGTCAACAGTTATCGGACCAAGTAACAATCAGCGTGGAAGGTAATAAACCTTGGCCAACTATCGTTGATACTCAAACACCAGTCCCAGCTTCATTTGAAATTGATTGGTATTATTCACCGACAGATTACGGGAATCAAAAATTTAATGTGAACAGTCTGCCTGCAGATGTAACAAAATTACCGAACACGGATACATTCACGGTAAATGCTCCAGGTGTAAAAGATGTTCCTTCAGCAAATGCGGCTGACAAACAAGGCTTCTATTATCCGGTATTAAAACTAGATAAGAACAAGCAGAATACTCCGGATGCTTTTGAAAAAGGTTTCCAAGCACAGTTCAATGAAGAAAATGAAAAAACCAAAGTCATTGAAAAGTTCGCAGTAAAAGGAACGACCGTTTCTAAGGTACAAATCAAAGAAGGCGATAACCTAGAAGATAAAGTAAGTATTTCTTTAGCTGAAGGAAATTGGCCGAATGTTATTGGTACGAATAATAAGGTTCCAGTGAAATTCCAAATTGATTGGTATTACTCAGCAACCGATTACGGTACGCAAAAACTTGATGTGAACAGCTTGCCGGGAGACATTTCTTTTATCGGTAGTGATACCCAAACAGTAACCGCAGCGGGAGATTACACTGTCACCTCTCAACACAAATCAACTGGACCAGGTTTTTATTATCCAGTATTGAAGGTCGTTGTGGCAGATCAAGCAAATCAAGAACATTTTACAAAAGGCTTCCAAGCACCGTTTAATGATGACGACGAAAAAACTATCACTAAATGGCAGCCTAAAGTCAAGACCGAGACGACTGTTGCCCAGTTGGGTCCTAAAGGTGGGAAAGTTGCCGATAAATTGACGGTTACTGACAATAAAGACGGTCATCAGTTAGTTGTTAAGAGTACTTTATATGGTCCTTACCTGACTAAACCAGACTTCATCCAAAGCCCAAATCAACATGACGGCGGATCAACAACATTGCCTCCAAGTTCAAAAGTTGCGGGCACAGTTACAACGACAATCAATGGAAATGGAACGTTTACTACTCCTGAGATTGAAGTAACTGAAAAAGGCTGGTATGTGTGGGTAGAAGAAATCGAGTCTACCACTTACACAGAAGAATGGCATTCAAACTTTGGTAGTGCGGATGAATATGTTGTCGTTCCATGGGTACCAAATATTGAAACAACTGTTTCTGATGCATCGGGTACAGTTGGTGCGCAAATCTATGACACGATCAAAGTATTAGATCTTCCTGGAATGTGGGGATTACCGATCGATGGTAAAGGAAACTTAAACGATTGGGATAGTAAAAATCCTGAACTGATTGGTAAGGATCGTGATCCAGATAAAAATGGCGATTACAATTTACCAGATGGTTGGGGAACGGGTGAAGAAACTGCTGAAGAACTGACAGCTACCTTCACTATGTATTACAGTCCAACCAAACCAATTCGCGATGATAAGATTCCTGCTGGCGCAGAAGTTTTCGATGTAGTGAAGGCACCATTGATTTCTGGTGAGTTACGCACAACGGAATTTAAAGCGTTTGATAAAGCCGGCTGGTACACAATCGTTGTAACGGGTGGTTCAGACTCAGGACGTTTGGCTAAATTCCAAACTGATTATGGAATCCCTTCTGAAACAGTCCATGTCCCATCAGGCAGCGAAGAAGAATTTTACACGCAAGTAAATGAAGAAAATGTCTTCTCTAATAAGCCTGTTTATGACACATTACATGTGAATAAAGCTTTATCAAGTGATAATGCAGAAGTAACCTTCACGCTATATAAATATAGCGATAAAGCCAATGATTTTGATTATTCAAATCCGACAGAAGTTGCAAAATCTTCTAAGGGAATGCCGATTAAAAAATATGGCGAATATAAATCAAACGTTGACGGTTATGGTTTAGAAGATGTTCGGATCACTGAACAAGGAACATATGGCTGGATCGCGAAAGTCGTGGATACGAAAACAGGGAAAGTAATTTATGAAGGAAACCATGGCGATCCTGGTGAAGTCTTCAATGTTCATAAAGTAAATATCCATACAAAAGCTTCAAGTAACGATATTTATCTAGGTGAACCGATCCATGATACAGTCATTTTAGAAACGACTGTACCGGACGGCTATTATGTCATTGTTGATTTGTACAAATTCTCAGATAAAGTCAATGACTTTACCAACGCTGAAAATGCGACAGCAGCAGATATCGTTTGGACTTCTGAAAAAATCAAAGTCAGCGCTTCTGGTGAATACAAGACAGGATCGTTTACACCAAAAGAAGTTGGTTCTTATGGGTATGTGGAGAAATTGTATGACGATAAAGGAAAATTAGTTCATACAGGTAAAAAAGGTGAAGAAACTGAAAATGTGATTGTTCGACCTAAAATTGAGATCGGAACCTCTGCAAAAGATAGAGAAACTGATATCAATGAAGGAAATGCACTGGACGAGAATGGTCAGCCAAAAGAAGAAGTTACGATCGTTGATACTGTTTCTTACAAAGATTTAGTGGTTGGTCGTGATTATACCGTTAAAGGTGTATTGATGGATAAATCAACAGGGCAGGC
Source organism: Enterococcus sp. 3H8_DIV0648 (assembly GCF_002140655.1). Classification (NCBI taxonomy): domain Bacteria; kingdom Bacillati; phylum Bacillota; class Bacilli; order Lactobacillales; family Enterococcaceae; genus Enterococcus; species Enterococcus sp. 3H8_DIV0648. The sequence continues at coordinate 3,377,545 of NZ_NGLG01000001.1, forward strand.
ATTTGTCGGTTCTGATGGTAAAAAAGTAACCGCTGAAAAAACATTTAAAGCAGATAAAGAAAACGGTACGATTGATTTAGAATTTGTCGTGAAGAAAACAGACATGCGCGGAAAAACGGTTGTAGTGTTTGAAAAACTTTACGAAGGCGAAAAAGAAGTCGCGGTTCACGAAGAGATCACTGATGAAAAACAAACAGTGAATTATCCTGAAATAGAAACAAACGCCAGCGATGTTGGCACAGGAACAGATGAAGGAAATGCAACTGAAAAAGTAACGATCAAAGATATTGTAAGCTATAAAAATCTAGTTGTTGGCCGTGAATATACTGTTAAAGGTGTATTGATGGACAAAGAAACAGGCCAACCATTCTTAACAGCTGATGGCCAAGAAGTACGCGCTGAGAAGAAATTTACTGCTGAAAAGAAAAATGGCACGATCGAATTAGAATTTGTGGTAACTAAAGGAGATTTAGCAGGTAAAACTGTCGTGGTCTTCGAGAAGTTGTTTAACAAAGACAAAGAAGTGGGCTCCCATACTGACATAGAAGACGATGACCAAACCGTTTCTTATCCTAAAGTCGGTACGAAAGCCGCTGAGTCTAGTATACACGGTGACAAAGTAGTTATCGAGGATAATGTTTCATATGAAAACTTAATTCCTGGAAAAGAATATACCGTTAAGGGTAAGTTGATGGATAAATCAACTGGCAATGCCTTCTTAGTTGATGGTAAAGAAGTGACAGGCGAAACAACCTTTAAAGCACCAGATTCAGGCAAAGGTATCGTTAAAGTGACCTTCACCTTCGATCGCAGTGCGTTGAAAGACAATAAAGAATTAGTTGTCTTTGAACGACTTTATGGCGCGACTGGAAAAGTTGTTGCGACTCACGAAGACATCGATGACGAAGACCAGACGGTGCCGGTACAGCCTCCAGCAGAAGTGAAAACATCTGCGAAAGACCTAGAAACCGGCTTGAATCTAGGAAATGCGAAAGAAGAAGTAACGATTGTCGATACTGTTTCTTATAAGAACTTGATTGTAGGCAAAGAATACACAGTCAAAGGTGTCTTGATGGATAAAGGAACGAATCAACCATTTAAGACAACCGACGGTAAAACAGTCAAAGCTGAGAAAACATTCACAGCAGAAAAACAAAATGGCACAATCGATCTTGAATTCAAGATTACCAAAGGCGATCTAGCTGGCAAGTCTGTCGTAGTATTCGAAACATTATATCTAGGTGAAAAAGAAATTGCTTCTCATACAGATATCAATGATGAAAATCAGACAGTTGACTTCCCAGAAGTAGAAACAAAGGCCATTGATAAAGATACGGAACAAAATGAAGGCTTAGATAAAGAAGAAGTCATCATTGTCGATACCGTTTCTTACAAAAATCTTCAAATCGGCAAAGAGTACACGGTCAAAGGTGTCTTGATGGATAAGAAAACGAACCAACCATTCTTAACCACTGAAGGCAAAGAAGTTCGTGCAGAGAAAACCTTTACTGCTGAGAAGAAAAACGGCACGATTGATCTTGAATTTGTAGTAACCAAAGGCGATTTAGCAGGTAAGACAGTCGTCGTCTTTGAAAATCTCTACCATGAAGATGTTGAGGTAGGCGCGCATACCGATATTGAGGACGAAGACCAATCAGTCAATTATCCGAAAGTTGGTACGAAGGCGGCAGAAACTTCAATTCATGGAGATACCATTGTACTTGAAGATAACGTAGCCTATGAAAACTTGAAGCCGGGTCAACAGTACAAAGTTGACGGTGTGCTGATGGATAAAGCGACAGGTCAACCATTCTTAGTAAATAAAGAAGAAGTGACTGGTTCAGCAACATTCAATGCAAGTAAAACAGGTTCAGGTACAGTTAAAGTTAAATTCACCTTCAAACGCAGTGCATTGAAGGAAAACCAAGAATTAGTTGTCTTTGAAAAACTTTATGGTGCCAAAGGGGTTCTCGTTGGGACTCACGAAGATATCAATGACAAAGATCAAACGGTTGAAGTGAAGCCGGAAGTTGAAGTAGAAACAACAGCTATTGATAAAGATACTGAAATGGACGAAGGTCTTGCAAAAGAAGAAGTCAAAATTATTGATACTGTTGAATACAAAAACTTAAATGTAGGTCAAGAATACACGGTTAAGGGTGTATTGATGGATAAAGCGACAGGCAATCCATTCTTGACAACAGAAGGCAAAGAAGTCCACGCTGAGAAAACATTTACAGCAGAAAAACAAAATGGCACGATCGAACTTGAATTTGTGGTAACCAAAGGTGATCTAGCTGGTAAAACAGTCGTTGTCTTTGAAAAACTTTACCATGAAGACAAAGAAGTAGGTTCACATACGGATATTAATGATGAGGACCAATCAGTCAATTATCCAGATGTTGGTACGAAAGCTTCTGAAACAAGTGTTCATGGCGATACAGTGACGATCAAGGATATCGTTTCTTATGATAATCTAGTTCCTGGTAAGGAATACAAAGTTACTGGTGTCTTGATGGATAAAGAAACAGGCGAAGCCTTCAAGGTAGACGATAAGGAAATTACTGGTGAAGCAACCTTTACCGCAAATAAAAAAGGGACCGGCACTGTTGAGGTTGAATTTACTTTCAGCCGTAAAGCTTTAGAAGATCCTAAGAACTTAGTGGTCTTTGAAAAACTTTACAATTCTGCAGGTAAATTAGTTGGTACTCACGAAGATATCAGTGACAAAGACCAAACAGTTGAAATCAAACCTGAAATTGAACTAGAAACAGATGCGATCGACCAAGATACTGAAATGGATGAAGGACTTGCCAACGAACGAGTAACGATCGTTGATACAGTTTCTTACAAGCATTTAAATGTTGGTCAAAACTACACAGTCAAAGGTGTTTTGATGGACAAAGCCACTGGCAAACCATTCTTGACTCGTGAAGGCGATGAAGTTCGTGCGCAGAAGACATTTAAAGCTGAAAAACCAGATGGAACGATTGATTTAGAATTTGTAATCAAACGTGGCGATCTAGCTGGCAAGACAGTTGTGGTCTTTGAAACACTTTATCATGATGAAAAAGAAGTAGCAGCTCATACTGATATCGAAGATGAAGATCAAACTGTAACGTATCCGAAAGTTGGAACGCAAGCTTCTCAAACAACGGGAAGTACAGACAAAGATGTGAAGATCAAAGATATCGTGTCTTATGAAAATCTTGTTCCTGGTAAAGAATACACGGTTAATGGTGTGTTGATGAACAAAGAAACTGGCAAACCATTCATCGTTGCTGAAAAAGAAGTGACTAGCAAGGCAACCTTTAAGGTTTCTGAAACAGGTTCGGGTACAGTGGAAGTTGAATTTGTTTTCCCACGCAGCGAAATCAACGAAGATACAGTGTTAGTAGTCTTCGAAAAACTTTACAATGCAGAAGGAAAATTAGTTGGTGTCCATGAAGATCTGGAAGATGAAGATCAAACAGTTCGTCAGCCGCAAGTTTCAACCAAAGCAAAAGATAAAGACTCAGGTACGAACGAAGGCTTTGCCGATGATGAAGTTATAGTCGTCGATGAAGTCAGCTATAAGAACTTGATTGTAGGTAAAGAATACACAGTCAAAGGCGTATTGATGGATAAAGCAACGAACAAACCATTCCTAACCCGCGATGGTAATGAAGTTCATGCTGAGAAAACATTCAAAGCGACTAAACGTGACGGCACTATCGAATTGGAATTCAAGATTACGAAGGGCGACCTTGCTGGTAAGACAGTGGTAGTCTTCGAGACCTTGTACCAAGAAGAAAAAGAAGTGGCATCCCATACAGATATTGAAGACAAAGATCAATCGGTTCATTATCCAAAAGTTGGGACACAAGCAGCTGAAATCAGTAAAGATAGTGATGAAGATGTTATTATCAATGACATCATCTTCTACGAAAATCTGATTCCGGGTGAAAGCTATACAGTTCGCGGAACATTGATGATGAAAGAAGCGAACGCACCATTCACTGTGTTAGGACGCGAAGTTGAGAGTCAAGCAACCTTTGTGGCCAGCGACACAGGTACCGGCACGGTAGAAATGCGCTTTACTTTCCGCCGCAGCCTATTGTCGAATGATCTAACACTAGTGGCCTTCGAAAAATTATTTGATGCGAAGGGGAATCTGATCGGTTCTCACGAAGACATCAATGATGAAGCTCAAACTGTGACGATCAAGAAAACAAATCCTGATCTGCCTTCAACGAAGGGTGATACCTTTACCGATGGCAGCAGCTTGTCCGGTGGATCATCATATGGAACCAGCAGCGGCGGCACTTTACCGCAGACAGGGGAACAAGTATTGAAGGTTCTGCCATATATCGGACTAGTAATAATTGTTTTGGCAGGCGCTTTGTATTTCTATAGGAAGAGACAAGTTTAATTTTCCAATAAGTACAACGTGAGTTATTCCAAACAATAAGAGCCCCCACTCAAAATTAGTTTTGAGTGGGGGCTCTTTGTGGTCTTAATAATTTGTAAATCGTGTAAAATAAAATTTAAAAAATCTACGCTGCGGTGGATAGATCTAAATTCTTTTCATTAAAGGTATCTCCGTGTTTCAAATCACCATACTGAAACCCGCGTTTAAACCAGTTGATACGCTGCTGGCTAGTGCCGTGAGTAAAGCTGTCCGGTACGACGTATACTTGGTATTGCTTTTGCAAGGTGTCATCACCAATCGCGTTTGCTGCAGTGATCGCTTCGTCTATGTCGCCTTCTTCAAGAATGGGTTGTCCCTGATAAGTTTCTCCAGCCAAGTATTTTGAAAAGCAGCCCGCTAAGTAGTCAGCCTGCAATTCTAAACGGACACTGTATTTATTATATTCGGATTCAGAGACTCGTTTACGAATTTTATCTAATTGAGCAGAGATGCCCAGCTCGTTTTGCACATGATGCCCGACTTCATGTGCGATCACATAAGCCATAGCGTAATCACCAGTTGCACCATATTTGTTTGATAGCTCATCGGCAAAGCTCAAATCTAAGTACACATTCTGATCCGCTGGACAATAAAATGGTCCGACCTGTGAACTGGCCTGTCCGCAAGCGGAACTTACGCTATCTGTAAATAGTACGAGCTTCGGATTTTGATAAGGTTCATTCAGCTGTTTAAACTCATCGTTCCAGTAGTCTTCTAAATGAGCAAAGACGACTGCGGCAAATTCTTTTTGGTCTGTGTACTCTTTTGAAGAAACATTTTCAGTTTCATATGTTGCCGGTGTAATGCCGCCGCCCAAAGTATCTGTGACTGTACTCAAATCTCCACCGGATAGGAAGAAAACAATGATAGCTATTAAAAATACACTAAGGCCGCCGCCAGCCGCCATTTTTCCTGTCGATCGTCCACTGCTACCGGATCGGTCCTCTACATTTGAACTTTGTCGATCTCCTCGCCAACGCATAACAGTTCCCCTTTCTTCTCTCAAGTTTATTCTATTCGAAAAGCGCAATAGAACCAAAGAAAATGACCGGCCAAAATAAGAGCTTATAATAGGAAGAAAAATTTCTAGGTCAGCACCTATCAAAATCATCATTTTGTTTGATAGGTGAGACGATAACTCATTTTATTTAATAGACAAATGTTTACAAGTAGTTTTCCTTGAAATTATTTTCACTTTTTTTATCAATCATAAAGAAACTGGGTTAATGGAAAAGTACAGAGTTTCACTTGAAAAAGCTGCTAAATAGCGCTTTTTTGTATTTTTACGCAACGTTTCAAAAATTTTAAAAAATATTTTGAAATGTATTTGTAACATTTCTTTTATATGCGTGATATATCACTATGTTAGAATTACATCTGACGTTATGCGATCTATAATTTTAAATCAACATAATAGCCGGAGGAATAATTAGTGAAAAAGAGTTTATTATCAGCATTGTTAGTTTGTACAATCGCTGTATCAGCAGTACCAAGTATTGCTTTAGCCGATAATTATGATCAACAGATTCAAGAAAAAGATCAAAAGATCAGTGATTTACAAGGAAAACAATCCGATGTTCAAACACAAATTGACGGATTAACAAGTGAAATTGCAACAGTTAGCGAAAAAGTTAAAGACTTAGAAGCTAAGCAAGATCAATTGAATAAAGATACAATGAAATTACAAGAAAAAATCGCTACTTTAAAAGTACGTATCGCAAAACGTAACGAAGTAATCAAAAGCCAAGCCCGTGATACACAGGTGAAGGGCCAAGCTACTAACTATGTTTCTGCAGTTTTAGAAGCAGATTCATTATCTGATGTAGTCGGACGTGTTCAAGCGATGTCAACGATGGTCAAAGCGAACCATTCATTGATGGAGCAACAAAAAGCCGATGAAAAAGCGGTAGAAGAAAAAGTTAAAGACAACGAAACAAAAGTTGCTGAAATTCAAACGAACCAAAAAGAATTAGAAGCGCAAAAAAATGAGATTGCTAACAAACAAGCTGAATTGAATGTTGTAAAAGCAAACTATGCTGCAGAACAAGCAACAGCTGAACAAGACAAATCTAAATTGAAGAAACAACAAGAAGAAGCAAAAGCAGAACAAGCGCGTGTCTTGAAGGAACAGCAAGAAGCTGCAAAAGCACAAAAAGCTGAACAAGAACGTCAAGCACAAGAAGCTGCGAAAGCCCAAAAAGCTTTCGAAGAATCTCAAGCCAAAGCGGCTAAAGAACAAGCTGAACAAGCCAAAGCATCTGCTGAAAGCTCAACTTCAACCGAAGCTTCATCAAGTGCAAGTGAAGAAAGCTCAACTTCATCTTCTGCAACAACTGAACCAAAAACTGAAGCAAGTTCAACTGACGATACAAAAACACCAGAGCCAACTCTTCCAATAAATACAGGTGGAAACAAAGTGGATCACACTGGTTCAGGTAATATGTATGCAGTAGGTCAATGTACTTGGTACGTTAAAAACGTTGCACCTTGGGCTGGAACTTACTGGGGTAACGGATGTCAATGGGGCGCGTCAGCAGCAGCTGATGGCTTCCAAGTAGACGGCTCGCCAGCACCTGGTTCGATCGTAGTCTTTGCACAAGGTCAATCAGTTGGAACATGGAATGCTGATCCTTCATACGGACACGTTGCTTATGTTCAATCATACAATGCTTCAAACAATACAATCACTATTACTCAAGGCGGTATGGGTTTCCCAACACCAACCGGACCGAACACTGCGACATTGAGCGCAGCCGGCTTACAATATATTCATCCATAAGAAATAAGCAAAATAGTTTCCGAGAAATCGGGAACTTTTTTTTGCTTTCATTCGTTAACTAAATAATCATAGGATGGCCAGTATAAATTAATTTTGTACTGACCTTTTTTTACATGTACGGGAATCACTATCAAAGTTGAGAAATTTCGGTATAATGGACAAGTATGATTTTTTACATAGAGGAGACATTTTGCATGCTTACAAAGCTTTCAAATTACATAAAATCAGATCTAATCGAAGCAGACACAGAAGTAGATGATCAAGCGACAGTGCAACAGTTGATTGCTAATAATGGCGGCCATCAATTTAGTGAAGAGCAGCTGGCGGCGATCCGTTTTCCAATGCAGACACATCTGCGGATTATTGCCGGAGCGGGAAGTGGGAAGACGCAAACTATTTGTGCTAAAGCAGCTTATTTAGTATTGGCAGAATCGGTTGATCCAAAGACGATCATGATGTGTACTTTTTCCCGCAAAGCAAAGCTGGAGATGGAAGCGCGTGTCAATCAATACTTAGGCGGCTATGCTCGTGTTAAAGTTCAAACATTTCATGGCTGGTTCAATACAGAATATAATGAGTTAATTCGTCAGAAACCGGAGCTGAAGCAATGGGGGATCGAAGGCGAGATCGATGAGGAGCAATATTATCAAACGGTGAATCAATTGATCAAAAAATATCGTTTGTATAATTTTGACAAGCTGGATGAACGAACGCTTGCTTCGCGAATCAGCTATTGGCGCAATATGGGGTATTCTGATCAAGAGATGGTTGAGCTTGTCGCAAAGCACTTTGATGCGCAGGAGATTCTTCTAAATAAAAAGTTGAGTACGGTTTTTCAGCAGTTTTTAACAGAACTGGCGACAATAAAGAAGGCGCAGCAGTTTATCAATTTCGATGACATGCTGTTTAATTTGAAATTAATGCTGGAAAACGATACGTCTGCTCGCAAAGCTTTGCAGGAAAAATATCGCTATATTTTTATTGACGAATTTCAAGATATCAATCCGCTGCAAAAGCAAATCGTGGCTCTGATTTGTCCGCCAGATAAACAAACCCCGCAGAAAAGTGCGGGCAAATTGATCATTGTTGGTGATGATGATCAAAGTATTTACTATTTCCGTGGCGCAGAGCCTGGGTATATCAAAGCCTTTGAGGAAGAATATCAGCAGACGTCTTTGAAGCTGATGACGAACTACCGCTCGGATGCACCAATCGTGGAAGCAGGAAATCGATTGATTCGCTACAATGCTCACGACCGTTTAGAAAAATCGATGACAGCCTTCAAAACGACAACAACTCATGATTGTTACGGGATCAGTTTTCCCGATGACGAGGAAGAAGCTGCTTGGATCGGGCAAAAAATTCAAACGTTGGCAAATAAAACGCCGATGGGCGATGGCAGTCCGGATTACCGTGATACGATGGTCCTATACCCAACCCGGGTGCAATTGCGGTCTTTGCTGAAGCAATTAAAAAAGCAAAAGGTTCCGTTTGTCACTCCATCGAACGATGATTTATTGGGAATTTTTGGTTTGCCGTTGTTTAAGACGCTCTTTCAGCAATTAGAAATGCTGGCTTCTGCAACAACGATCCAGCAAAAAAATGAGGCGTTGAAAAAAATCATTCAGCAATATGCTTTTTTTCACTTTATAAAATTTGGTGTCAGCGCTAAATTCAGCGAGGAGCTGTTTAGTAAGAATAAATTTAAGATCAACGATTTGGTGGCCTTTCTGATCAGCGAACGCAATCTTTCTCAACATTCTCAAAATCAAGCGAAGGAATTCTTTAAACAGATTTATTTGTTTTATCAGCGTCGACAATTGAGTCTTGCTTCACTAGCCGAGGCATTATTAGCAACGCCGAAATTCAAAAAAGATTTGAGTGAGGAAGAGGCAGAGTGGCTGCGTAAAGAGTTAGTTGCGGCAGGTGATTGGCCGGGACTATTAGAAGCGTACCAGCAGGCGAGTCAGCAAAATCAAGGGATGAAAAAGCGCTTGAAGGACTACGATCAGGAAAAATTGAATGCTGTCTATTTACTGTCGATCCACGCCAGCAAAGGATTAGGCAAGAAAAATATTTTTATTAAGGGTGTTTATCAAGATGCGCTGCCGAATCATCATACGGTCAAAAAGACCGATTGTGATCTGCAAAAGGCAAAGGAAGAAGCGGCTCCGCCTACAACGGTCGAAGAGCAGCGCCGATTGATGTATGTCGCTATTACACGTGCCAAAGAAAATCTATATGTCACTTACCCCAAAACGGTCAATAATAAAGCAACCGAACCGTCACCCTTTTTAAAAGAAGCGGGATTGACCATCAAAGAGGCTTCAAAAAAATAGTATAATAGAAGAAACAGGAGGAGCTATGACAAACTTGAGATTAGAAGTAGGCCGTGACAGCGATTTACGAGCAGCCAGCAGTTATATTCGAATGTGTGTCTTTGTATTGGAAAAAAAGATCGCGTTGGCTGATGAGTTTGATCAGAATGATACTTCTGATACTATTTACAGCGTCCTTTTTGATGGATCGTGTCCTGTCGCGACTGCTCGTTTGTTGATGGAAGATACCGAAACTGCACGGATTGGTCGCGTGGCAACAATCGAGGAGTATCGTGGAAAACAACTAGGCAGCCGAGTAGTTAGGGCTTTAGAAGATTTAGCTAAGTCTAAAAACTTTAAACAGATTTTGATTCATGCGGAATTGTCAGCAGCAGGATTCTACGAAAATTTAGGCTATCACAAAAAGGGCGAATCCTACGAAGAAGATGGCGTACCTTGTATTACATTGGTAAAAAATTGTTGAGACAGTTTACCGAAAGGATGGAGGGACATGGATCATCAAGAACAAGCAAGAATTTATTTTCAGGCTGGCCGCAACTGTTGTCAGGCGGTCGTCGGTGCTTACTGTAAGGAAATAGGAGTCGCTCAGGAAGAGGTAGACGCACTTGCGAGTAATTACGGCGGCGGAAACTATCAGGGCTTGTGCGGGGCATTAGCAGGCACGTACATGGTAGCTAATTATTTAAAGGGGTTACCTGATGTGGATGATCCGGCAAGGTGCAAAGATGATGAGGCTGGCAAACTCCTAGTTGAGCTGACGCAGGACTTTGAACGAGAATGCGGTTCGTTGTATTGTACACAGCTGCTTGGAAAAAAGCCGTGTGTTGACTATGTTCAAACAGCGATGGAGATTCTGGCGGATAATTTAGCTGAATAGAGGAGGATCAGTTATCAGAAATGATGACTGGTCTTTTTTTAACTATAAAGAAAGTATAAAATCTTTACATGAATAAATCGCTTTGTAGCGGGTATATCTATGTCTGGCTTCACGAACTAGCTTTATCGGCAATAAGCAAAAATATTTCGAAATTTGAGAAGCAATTTAGAAATATTTTGGTCTTATTGCTCAAAAGCTGAGCGAGTTCGCGAAGCCTTTCTTATTCAAAAATAAAAATAGAAAAGAATAAAAAAGGATTTGTAAACTTAATAGCATTATGTTACGATTTTCACTATTGAAAGAGAAGTGCATGATTATACGGTTATTGGAGGATTAATACATAGGATGAGTATTTCAACGTTCGAAGAAATCAAAGAAAATCTTGTGAATTACTTGTTTAAATGGAAAAAACAAATTGCCAGCGGGTTGATGATTTTAGCGATCCTGCTGTTTTTGATGATTATTAACAGGGTGACGCCTAATAATTGTGCTTGGCTGCAGGGCGGTTGGACTGGTGAGGCGGTCGGCTATTCCTTCAAAGCTCAAAATAAAAATTTTACTGATTGGACGATCAAGTGTGACGGTGCCACAATTTTGAAACATGCTAGGGTAGCCGTCAATTCGAATAAAAAAAGAGTGATTATGACCGATGATGGAAATAACATCGAGTACCACGCAATCAGAACAGGTCATAAACAATTGAAATTAAAAATAGTGAGCGGCGGTAAAACGACAAATCTGCGGGAACTAAAGAAAAAATAGGCAAAGATCAATCATCAATTGAAGATGATTGATCTTTTTTGTGTTGGAGAACAATTCTTTGCCGGTATTTCATAAAAATAGTAGTATCAAGAAAGGAATAGGAGTTCCTCTTTTCACAGTTTGTTTAGCTTAAAAGTTAGGTCAAAAATTTAAGCTAATTATCGCCACACATGTTTAGAAAAATGATATACGGCATGAAAATAAATTCTTTAAATTGAAAAAGGAGAGATTATCGTGAAATTTGTAGTTATCGGCGGAGTAGCGGGCGGCCCTTCATTTGCCACGCGCTTGCGTCGTTTGAATGAAGAGCATGAGATCGTGATTTACGAACGCGGGGAGAATATTTCCTACGCCAGCTGTGCGTTGCCCTATTATTTAGGCGGCGTGATTGAAGACTTAGATTCGTTGATTGAACGGACACCTGAAATTTTGAAGGTGAAGAATAATATCGATGTCTTTACGACCCATGAAGTACAGGTGATTGATCCAGACAAGAAGCAATTGGTTGTTGAGGATTTAAAAACTGGTGAAAAGACAACGACTAATTATGATAAGTTGATTATTTCTGCTGGGGCTCGACCAGTATTGCCGCCGATCAAAGGAGCGAGTGAAGCGGAGAACGGCTTTGTTTTGCGAAGTGTCACGAATGCGGCTGAGATCAAGACGTTTATGGATGCGCATGAGCCAAAAAATGTGTTAGTTCTAGGTGCTGGGGTGATGGGCTTGGAATTAGCCGAAAACTTTAAACATCGCGGGATGGACGTAACATTAGTGGATCAATTGCCGCAGGTCGCTTTTCCTTATGATGAGGAGATCGCGGATTTGATTTATGATAAGCTGATCGAAAATGGATTGCAGGTTCGTTTAAGTACCCACGTTGAAGAGATTCGCAAAGCAGGGAAAGAGGTTGTTTTATCAGACGGCACGAAGCTTGATACCGATATGATTATTTTCGCGACAGGGGTAGCGCCAAACAATGAAGTGGCGAAATCTGCTGGAATCGAATTATCAGACGACGGGCAGATCATCGTTAATGATCAATTAGAAACAAACGTACCAGATATTTATGCGATCGGTGATATTATCAAGACAACGAGCGTGGTTACAGGTCTAGCAACCTCCAGCATGTTATCCAGTGCGGCAAATCGTCAGGGGCATATGCTGGCAGATATGGTTAATGGCACACCGATGCGCTATCGCGGTTATATTGGTGCGGGTGTTGCAAAAATTTTTGATTACACTGCAAGCTATGCGGGTATGACCGAACATGCCTTGAAGGCAGCAGGCATCACAAATTATAAATCTGTATTTGTTACCCCCTTCGATCACGCGTATTTTTATCCAGGCGCTACACGCTTGAATCTGAAAATTATTTTTGACGCAACGAGCGGAAAAATTTTAGGCGGGCAGGCTGTTGGTGAAAAAGGTGTGGATAAGCGCATGGGTGAATTATCGGTTGCGATCACTGGGAATCTGACTGTTTTTGATTTGCCGGATTTGGAGCTGCCGTATTCACCGCCCTATTCAACAACGCGCGATCCATTGAACATCGCCGGTTATGTAGCAATCAATCAAATGACCAATGTGGTAGAAACAATTAAAGCGGCGGATATTCCAGCAGAAGATCTGAAAAATGCCTTCTTCCTAGATATTCGCGAACCAGATAAGGCAACGGCCGGCAGTATTGAAGCGACCAAGAACATTCCGATGAATGAGCTGCGCGATCGGATCAACGAAATTCCAAGAGATCGCAAAGTTTATATTACCTTTAGAAAAGGGTTGAATACCTATACTTCCGCGCGTATCTTGGCTGGCTTTGGTATTCCTGCGATTTTGATCGAGGAGTAAGGCGATGAATGAATTTAAACAGGTATTTAATAGAGCACAGCAGTTTTTGGTTTTACAAGCGTATATTGATTCACAGCTTTCAGAAGACGAGTTGATGAATTTTACTTTGTTGGAAACAGTGGACGAAATTCCTGTGGTTTTCTATTCGGCAGGAGTGCTGCTGATTCAGCCCAAAATTGATTTGGATCAGTTTACGCATGTGTTTTTTCCAATCTCTAAGCTAGAAATCCGGCGTAAAGAAAATGATTTGGAGATCCTATTGCCAGAGCAAACATTGTTTTTCCATTTTGATCAGCTAGATGAAGCAGAGCAAGTCGCTAATGATCTCGTTTATTTATATACGAACGTCGAATAGTTGCTCTTAGAAAATCCCCGTAGTAAAGTGAGGAGAGAGACTATTTTTTAAATGAGGATCACCATACGAACTAGGAGGATTTTAAGATGGAGAATACGCAATTTGCAATGGAAATGTTGGATCGAGCGCAGGAACGTTTTGAGGATACCTTTGACCAGATGACGACAGAAGAAGCCAATCAAATGCCAGCGCCTTTAATCAAATCAGTGGTATGGTTAATGTGGCATACAGCGCGGGAATTGGATATGCAGATCTCGGATCTAAATGGCACGGAGTATCTCTGGACAAGTGCCGGCTGGTCAGAAAAATTTGCCTTAGACCTGCCAGATGATACTGAAGATTATCGTCACACACCAGAAGAAGCGGCAAAGGTTATTGTAACGGATCGACAATTGGTTTTAGACTATTTATCTGACAGCATAGCTTTTACGAAGCAGTATTTGAATAAAATCGATGAAAGCAGCCTTGCGGATGTGATCGATACTAATTGGAATCCGCCGGTAACACGTCAAGTCCGGATCATTTCAGCGATCGATGATGCAGTGATGCACTCGGGGCAGGCGGTGTATACTAGAAGAATGGTTATTGGAAAATAAATATTGTAAAGCAGATCTTTCGTGAAGAGAGGTCTGTTTTTTTTGTGCTCAAAATTCAGTTGAAAAAAAAACGGTGAATTTAAAGCATTGAAGAAGGATGAAAGCAATCTTTTAGTTTAATGGTTTATAAAGCTTACTAATCTATTAAACTTATCATTTTTATTGTGGTGGCCATACACGGTTGATACAATTCTTAAAACGTCTACTTCAAGCTAGCGTGATTTTTCTAAACAGACACGTTTTTCACAGTTGGCTGGAAAAAGTGCAACTTTTCTAATTGAAAGGGTTTTCTTATACTGAGGATGTAAATGATAACGCTTGCCGAAAAATTTTGTTCAACTTTTCCATCTATTTAGTGAGAAATATAAATGAGACGAAGTTTGTAGAGGACAATTTTGTTCAACAATAAATAATTATTCCTTATTAAGGAGAAAGGAGAGACGAGGATGAGAGAGGTACAAATACTGACAGCGTTAAAAGAGAATGACTACTTAAAAATTGATCAGCTGGCAAAAAAGCTCGGTGTTTCCTCTAGAACAATCCGAAATGATCTGCAGGGCTTAGCAGAAATACAGCAGGGATTTACGATTGAACGCTCCGCTAAATTAGGTTGCCGCTTGATCGTCACAGATGAGGAAAAGTTCTCCGCTTATCTGGCCGGCTTTTCTGAGACGACGATTGAAATGCAAAAGGATCGGCTGGAATCTTTATTGAGTCTGCTTTTGATCAATGAAAATTATCAGACCGTCACTCAATTGAGCGATGAACTGCTCGTCAGCGGCAGCCAAATCAAAAAGGATCTTTCCAAGCTTGAATTATATCTTAAAGGCAGTTCCTTGATTTTGGAACGGAAAGCTCATTATGGGATTCGACTCATTAGTGAATTGAAAAATCGATTGCTGCTGCTGCTGGATTGTTATCAAAGAGGCAATGTGAAACTACTGGAAAAATTGGAAGCGGCCTTCACCCGTGAGAAGCAACAGCAGATAAAAGATAGTCTGTATCATTTGATCGGCAGGCATAATTGGGAGATCGATTATGTGGAGTTTCGAAGACTGGAAGAAGAGCTGTTTTTACTATTACTGATCGAAAGAAAAAATACGCAGACTGAGATTCCAAAATCCTTTTTAACAGAAGTTCTTCAGGAGACGAGCCTTTCGGTACCCCTTCAAAAAGAAGTCCATGATTATTTTGAAGCCAGCTTGTTAGCCAAAACAAAGAAGCTGGAAATACTCAGCAACAAGCAAATGCTGAAAGAAGAGATCACGAACTTTTTTCAAGCGATGGATAAACAGCAAAAGACGCATTTTTCAACCGATCAAGAATTTATTGATCTTGTTTATCTTCATGTAGCGGCACTGATCGAACGCTCTCGCAAGGAAGTGAACTTCAGCAATCCTTATTTAGAAGATATCAGTAAAGACTATCCCGTGATTTTCAATTTTGCTGTGATGTTTTCGAAATGGCTGGAGGAAAAATTTGAATTGAAAATCACATCTGGCGAAATCGGCTATCTCGCGACCCACATGACCGTGCCCTATCATAGGTGGCAGCAAAAATTGATCGAGAACATTTATCGGATCGCGGTGGTTTGCTCGTCTGGCGGCGGGATGGCCTATCTGGTGGAAATGAAATTGAAGAGGATTTTTCCAAGGGCGAAGATCCAGACTTTTTCAATGTTTGAAATCGAAAAAATTCAAGACTATTATCCTGATTTGATTTTTTCAATTATTGAATTAACGATCGAAGTCGATTGTCCCGTGATTTTGATGAGTGAGATTCAAAGCGAGCTGGATTACTTAGAGGTGAGTGAAAACCTCAGCCTGCTAAAAATCGACGAGAACTTTTCGGTGGAGCGAGCCTTTTTTGAATTATTTTCCGAAGACTTGTTTCGGATTGAAAAGGATCGTGTTTATTCCGATATTTTAGCGGGACTGGCAGAGCAAGTGGAACAACAGGTCGGCTTTGAAGGCTACAAGGACTCGTTGATGGAACGTGAGAATTATCTATCGACGATTTACCAAAACGGAATAGCGATTCCCCATCCGCTGGTGATGTCTGGCAAAGAAAATCGTGTTGCGGTGTGTTTGCTGCCAGAAGGGGCGAATGAGACGGAACGGACCGTAAAAATTATTTTTATGGTTTCGCTAAAGGCCGAGCAATTAGATATCCATCAAATTATTTCGAAGGAACTAAGCAAGCTGATGAATCATCCGGCGGCGATCAACGCATTAATTGAAAGCAAGGATTACCACGAATTTTACTATACATTAAAACGAGTTTTAGGAAGAAGGAATCAGAATGAACATTGAGTTTTTGAAAAATCTCTCCAACGCTGACGGTATCGCCAGCAATGAAAAGGAAGTTCGTCAAACAATTTTAGCCGAGCTAGCAGAGCTGCCTTACGAAAAAAGGACGGATGGACTTGGCAGCTTGATTTTTACTAAAAAGGGAAAGAGCCCCAAAAGCATTATGATCTGTGGGCATATGGATGAAGTCGGCTTCATGGTTCGCAGCATCAGCAATTTAGGATTGATCCATTTAATGGTTGTTGGGGGAGTCAAGCCGATAGCCCAGCATTTGCAAAAAATTCGGATCACAACCTTTGATGGAAGAAAAATCAGCGGCGTTATCAACGGCGAATATCGCGATGGCAAGACAGAAAATCTATACTGCGATATTGGCGCAACGACAGCAGAAGAGGTAGCAGACTTAGGAATTGAAGTTGGCAACATGGCTTGTTACGCGACTGACTTCGAAGAGTTCGCGGTGAAGGATATTTATGCTGGAAAAGCGTTAGATGATCGTTTGGCCTGTTTTGTAATGGGCGAGCTGATGAAGAAATTAGCGCAAACGGAGCTGCCTTTGACTGTTCACTTTGCCAATACCAGCAGTGAAGAAGTTGGAATTCGCGGAGCTAAGACAGCCGTTCAAACAGTGAATCCAGATATTGTTTTCGTGATTGATGTGGCGACGTTTAGTACCGAATTTGTTCGCGATCACACCAATCAGCGGCAAATCGGCAAAGGTCCGATTTTGACACACTTTGACCGAACCTTAGCGCCGAATTTGGAAATGGTTCATTACGTGAAGGAAACAGCGAAAAAGCAAAATATTCCATTGCAGCTGGACATGTTCAACACCGGTGGTACCGATGGCGGTGAAGCCCATAAAGTAAATGAAGGGAAACCGACTGTCGTAACGATCTTGCCGGTTCGTTATGGACACTGTGCTTATTCGATCGTAAATAAGCAGGATGTGCAGCAAATGATTGATTTATATGAAGGGCTAATCAAAAATTTTACGGAAGAAATGTATCACCGCATGGTGGATTTCATTTAGAGGGGATAGACAACATGACAAAAGAAGAACAAGAAATCGTACAACTGATCTCGATCGCCGGCGAAAGCAAAGCAAAAGCCTTCGAAGCGTTGAAATGTGTAAAAACCAAAGAGTTTGATAAGGCAACAGAGTTAATCGCGGAGTCGCGGAATTTAGATTTAGCAGCGCATAATATTCAAACGGATTTGATCAGCCGCGAATTGAATGACGAGGTCGAATCATCAAATGTCGGTTTGCTGATGGTCCATGCTCAGGATCACTACATGACCAGTCAATTAGCTAGGGATTTAATCGAAACATTGATTTCAGTATTACAATAAAAAATTATAAAGGAGATAGATGTCATGAAAATTTTATTATGCTGTGCTGGGGGCTTTTCTACAAATATGCTGATGCAAAATATGCGCAAGGTGGTTCAACAAAGCGCCAAATTGAAGGATGAGGATTTCGACTTTACTGCGATTCCCGCAGATTCCATCGAAAGCCAAATCGATGGCTGGGATATTGTTTTAGTCGGACCGCAAATCACTCACAAAATTGATTTCATCAAATCGATTCTGGACCCACGAGATATTCCTTACGCTGTGATCGATAAAGATGTGTATGGCCAAATGGATGGTGCGACCGTGATGAAGCTGGCTTTAGTTACTCATAAGAAACATCAGTTAGCGAAACAATCAATTTAACCAGAAGAAATGTCCATTCTGCTTTTCCATGTCAGAGATGATTACTATAAAAAGCAGAAGGACATACGCGGTGAAATTCAAATCTATTTTTCTTGAATCGATTTATTAATATGAACTAGGAGGAGCATTATGTTCGCAAAATTTGAGGCTTTTATGAACCGTTACTTCGTCCCGTTAGCGCACAAAGTTGATAATCAACGACATCTGAGCGCCATCAAAGCCGGGATGGTTGCTATGACCCCATTTACTATTCTAGGAAGTTTCTTTGCTATTTTACCTGCCTTGCCAAATATGTTGGGAGAATCCAACGCATTCAGCCAATTTATTTTGAATAATGCAGAGCTATTTAA
This sequence comes from Enterococcus sp. 3H8_DIV0648, assembly GCF_002140655.1. NCBI lineage: Bacteria > Bacillati > Bacillota > Bacilli > Lactobacillales > Enterococcaceae > Enterococcus > Enterococcus sp. 3H8_DIV0648. Next base: position 3,395,929 of record NZ_NGLG01000001.1, read on the forward strand.
TCTGCCGGTGACGTTATCGACTGGCTTGATCGGACTTTATGCCTGTGCGGCGATCTCGTACAACTTGGGCAATCACTACAAATTGTATATTCCAGGTGCAGTGACTTTATCACTTTTCGGCTTCTTATTTATGACAGCAATCTTTGATGAAAATGGGATGCTGGATATTACCAACTTTGGGGCTAAAGGGTTATTTACAGCGATGTTTGTCGCGTTGATCACAGTTGAATTATACAACTTCTGTAAAAAACACAACATGACGATTCGAATGCCAGAAGGGGTGCCGGACTTTGTTTCTAAATCCTTTGAGCTTATTCCAGTAACGTTGCTGGTGGGCGGCACATTTATTATTGGTCGTTTCGCCTTGATGCAAACTGCCGGAGAACTTCCTCCAACGATTTTGACTCGTTTCTTATCACCATTAGTCGGATCAATGGACAATCCATGGTCAGTTTTGGCGTTGAACTTCTGTATTTGCTTGATCTTCTTCTTTGGGATTCATTCATCGGTGTTCAGTCCCATTACTCGTCCAATCATGGTGGCCTTTATCGCAGAAAATATCACAGCCTTCCAGGCTGGACAACCGATTCCGCATTTTTACACAGCGGGAGCATCTAGTGCCTTCTTTGGATTTACTGGCTGCGGAATTTCAATCGGCTGTATAGTAGCATGTTTGATTTCAAAATCAAAACGCTACCGTCAAATCGGGAAAGTCTCTCTGTTTCCAGCTTTGTTCGGGATTAATGAACCAATCTTGTTTGGGGCACCGATCATTTTAAATCCATTGATGTTCATTCCTCACGTATTCGGTGGGGCGATCATTGGGACACTGCCGATGTTCTTCATGCATTGGGGCTGGTTAAACAAACCGATCTTTGATCCGCCATATGTGGGCGTATTCTTAGAAGGCTTCTTGACGAATGGCGACTGGCGGACAATTTTAGTCAATGGGCTGCAATTAGTTCTGGCGGTCGCAATCTATGTGCCATTCTTTAAGGTCATGGAACGGAATGAATTGAAAGATGAAGCGAAGAAAAAAGAACAGAAAAATATCTTTGACCAAGGGGATACAGATATTTTGGACGGCTTAGATCTGGACTTCTAGAATTGGAGTGCAACTGATGAGAATTGAAAAGTTACAGCAGCTTCTAAAGGAATCAGGCAAGGATGCTATCATCATTAAAAACCGCGAGAATAAAAAATATTTTGGTTCATTAGGAGGCAGCGGCATCTATTTAGTCGTCACGCCTGCTGCTCGCGTACAGTTTTTTGATGGACGGTATCGACAAGAAATCAAAGATTTGACGAAGGATTTTGAAAATTTCGAGGTTCCGCAAGGCAGTTATCTTCCTGAAATAATCACTTGGCTGCACCAGCAGGGGATTAAAAAGCTTGCGATCGAAGCAAATGGCTTGTCGATCCAAGAATATCGCGAGTTCTCTAAAGCATTTGAGGTAGAGATTTGGTCGAGCCAAATCCAAGAACTGCGAGCCATTAAATCGCCAGAAGAAATTCAGCTGATCAAAGCTGCTTGCGTGATGACTGATGAGATCTTCGCGGAATTACTGCCGGAGATCAAAGTCGGCATGGGAGAAAATGAGCTGGGGGCCTTGATTCATTACCTTGCGTTGAAAAAAGGTGCCTCTGCAATGGCTTTTGATCCAATCGTTGCCAGTGGACCGCGCAGTGCCTTGCCGCATGGGCGGCCAACTCAGCGGAGCTTTGAAGCAGGTGATTTTATCACGATCGATTTTGGTATCGTTTTGAATGATTATCAATCAGACATGACGCGGACGGTTGCTTTAGGTGAAGCCAGCCAAGAATTAAAGACGATTTATCAAATTGTCAAAGCTGCACAGCAGGCGGCGGCTGATTTTATTCGCGAAGGAGTCACCGGTCAAGAAGTCGATGCGGTCGCACGAAAAATCATTACCGAAGCAGGCTATGGCGAATATTTCAGTCATGGCTTGGGGCACGGTATCGGCATGGGCGGCGATGTGCCGATCTTGAATCCGAAGAGTCAAATGGTTTTAAAGGAAAACATGGTGATGAGTGTTGAGCCGGGCATCTACCTGCCGGGGATCGGCGGTGTGCGGATCGAAGATGATGTTATGATCCAAAACGGTGTCGGCGTTGCATTGAACCAAACGACCAAAGAATTAGTGAGCGTGGGTGAAGGCTATGTATAATTTAGATAAAATCATCGACCGAAAAAAAGGCAATGCCCGCAAATGGAGCAATCAGGTATTAAAGGAAAAATTCGGACTGAATGAAGATGCGATCCCGATGGATTTAGCCGACATTGATTTTGAAGTCGCTCCGGCGATTCAACAGGCGTTGATGAAACGAGCAAGTATTGGTGATTACAGCTATTCATATGTACCGGATGAGTTTTATGATGCGGTGATTGATTGGAATCAGCGACGTTACGATACCCGCATTGAAAAGGAATGGATCAAGCTGACCTTTGGAACGGTGTCGACTTTGCATTATATCGTGCAGGCTTACACGGAAAAAGGCGAGGGCGTCATGATCAATACTCCTGCCTATGATCCTTTTGCGGAAGCGGTGGAGCATAACGAACGAAAACTGTTCTGCAGCTCATTGATCAATCGCGACAATCGCTACTATCTTGATTTTGCGGATATGGAGCGTCAAATGAAGGAAAATGATATCAAGCTGTTCATTTTTTGCAGTCCGCAAAATCCTTCCGGTCGAATATGGACTAAAGAAGAGCTTTTCCAACTAGCAGAATTATGTATTCGCTACGATGTTCTTTTGGTCTGTGATGAGATTCATCGGGATATCGTGTATAAGAACCAGACCTTCACGTCGATTTGGAACGCGCATCCAGAAATTTCGCAGCACAGTGTTTTGTGCCTGTCGCCTAATAAAGGATTTAATCTCGGGGGGCTGAAAACGTCCTATGTGGTGATTCCAAATCCTGAAATCAGAGAAACCTTGCTGATTCAATTGCAAAAAAATTCGATTACTTCGCCCCATGTTTTTGCTGTGCCGGCAATCGTTGCGGCCTATAATGAAAGTGAAGCTTGGCTGGATGAAATGATCGACTATGTGGAAGAAAACATGCAGCTCATTTATGATTTCTTTGCGGAAATTCCCGAAGCCAAAGTGATGCCGGCTGAATCATCCTTTTTAGCGTGGATCGATGTCCGCGATTGGTTCAAGGATGAAATAGAAATGCAGGAATTTTTCCGCCGCGCGAATTTGACGATGGTGGTCGGCAGCTATTTTGTTCAAGATGGTGAGGGCTTTGTCCGCTTGAGTATCGGAATGCCGCGCGAATTATTATTAGAAGCATTAAGCCGCATCAAAAAAGAATACAGCAAGAAAATTGAATATGCATAATCTTATTGAAAACCAGCGCACTGCAGCCAGTGTTCTGGTTTTCTTTTTGCCCTCTTCACTAGAGCATCGCGGATTTCTGTGGTACAGTGAGTCAGTGTGAAACTTTAGAGGAGGCATGAACCTATGCGAAACATTAAATTAACGATCGAATATGATGGCAAACGTTATCTTGGCTGGCAGCGTTTGGGGGACTCAGAAAAGACGATCCAAGGGAAAATTGAAAGTGTCATCAACCAGATGACTGGCGAAAAAATCGAGATTATCGGTTCTGGTCGGACCGATGCGGGAACGCATGCTAGAGGTCAGGTAGCGAATTTCAAAACGAATTCAGAAATGGCACGAAATGAAATGTTAGCTTTCTTTAATCGCTATTTACCCGGAGATATCGTGGTGAAAAAAGTGGAAGAAATGCCGGAACGCTTCCATGCCCGCTATAACGTGAAGGGCAAGCAATACAGCTATTATGTCTGGAATGATCCGATCCCGACGGCTTTTGAACGGTATCGCAGTTTTTATGTTCCAGATAAGTTAGATCTGGATAAGATGAACGAGGCCTGCGAACGCTTGCTTGGCAAACATGACTTTATCGGTTTTTCAGCACTGAAAAAGACCAAAAAATCAACGACACGGACGATCGAAAAGCTTTCGATTGAACGAGAAGGCAGCATGCTGCGTTTTACCTTTGTCGGTGACGGCTTCTTGCACAAAATGGTACGAATCTTGATGGGAACTATTTTGGCGATTGGTTCTGGCAAGCTGTCTTTAGATGTGATCGATGAAGTGTTAGAAAATAAAGTTCGAGCAGAAGCCGGAGAAACGGCACCGGCGCAAGGACTGTTCTTGGACGAAGTATATTATTAAACATGAAACTGATTTTGACTCTCACCGAGTTCAGAATCAGTTTTTTTTGCGCGGTTCATTTATCTGGTACGATATAATGAAAATGTCTGAGGAAATTCTTAAAGAAACGAGGGAACGACGATGAAGAAAATATTTTTAGTTTCGATGTTTCAAAATGTTTCGGGATTGTTGAAATCAGTTGAAGAGGTAAAAGGAAAGACGGTGACTTTTATTCCTACCGCTAGTAAGGTCGAAAAGCTCGGCTTTTTTGTAAAAATCGGTAAATGGGCGCTGCGCTTCAGTGGAATGAAGGTGGAGGAGTTAGATATTTCCACAGCATCTTTTGAACAGGTCAAAGCTGTCTTAGTCAAGAATGACATTATTTATGTGGCAGGCGGGAATACATTCTTCTTATTACAGGAGCTGCGAAGAAGTGGGGCGGATCAGCTAATAATTGAGGAAGTAAATAAAGGCAAGCTCTACATCGGGGAATCGGCAGGCGCAATCGTGGCATGTCCGGATATCGGCTATTCCTCGATAATGGACGACCCGCAACAGGCTCCCGAGTTAACCGATTATACAGGGTTAGGCATCGTCGCCTTTTATGTAGTGCCTCATTATCAAAGCCGAGAATTTAAAGCGGCCGCAGAAGAAATCGTTCAAAAGAATCGAGAACAGAAAAAGTTAATGGTGATCAATGATCATCAGGCTGTTTGGGTTCGGGGGAATACTAGTGAAGTATTAGGTAAATGAAGAGGACTCTTTGCGAAGACTAAAAATTGTATTGCTTTCTACCTCGCTAGATGATAAAAACAAGCTAATAACTCTTTGAAGGGGAATACTATGCGAATTGATAATATTTATGAATGCCTTTATAAATTTCATCAAGCAAATGAACTGGTTCTAGGAAATTTAAAAGGCTGTACAGTGAAGGATATTTGCCAGATGACGGATTATGCGCGAACGGCCGTCAGTGAAGATCTCTCTAAATTAACCAATAAACATCAAGTGATCAAAGTAAAATCACGTCCCGTCTTATTTTTTGCACGTCCCGTTTTAGAGAAAGCCTTCTTCTTTTCTCCTTCCAAAGATGAATATGCTTCAATCGATCATTTGGAGGCGGAAATTCGTCAAGAAGTGGAAACAAAAGAACGGGTCAAACACGAGCTGCGCAATAATCCATTTTCAAAAGTGATCGGCTATGATGGCAGCTTGGCGGACAGTATCAAAAAATTGAAGGCCGCTGTTTTATATCCACCTAAGGGTTTGAACATTATGCTGACAGGTGAATCCGGTGTAGGAAAAACCTTATTAGCAGAACACTTGCATCAGTTTTTCGAAGCAAAAACCGAGACAAAGGTACCCTTCATCTACTTTAACTGTGCGGAATATTTTAATAATCCAGAATTGTTGACCTCCCATTTATTTGGATATAAAAAGGGCAGCTTTACCGGTGCTGACAGTGATCATCAGGGCTTAGTAGAATTAGCCGATGGCGGTTTTTTCTTTTTAGATGAGGTACATCGATTGACGAATGAAGGGCAGGAAAAACTGTTTACGTTGCTGGATAAGGGCTATTTCACCCGGATGGGAGAGGCTGAAAAGCAGCGGCATGTAGCAATCAAGTTTATTTTTGCGACGACCGAAGAATTAGAAAAAACGTTTTTGAAAACTTTTTTGCGGCGGATTCCGGTAAATTTACATATCCCAAGCTTGTCCAATCGTTCGATCAAAGAAAAAATTCAATTGATTCTGACCTTTTTTATGGAGGAGAGCCAAGGAATTCAAAAGGATATTTTTATTTCCTATAATACGCTGAAGTATCTTGTTTTTTCTAAATATAAGGCTAATGTAGGCGAGCTGAAGTCAGAGATCCAGTTTATTTGTGCGCAGGCTTACTTGGACGCTATTGATTATGAAACGCAGGAGCTGACTATTGATCTGCCGCTGGGGATGCTGGATGAAAATACGGTTGATACTAAGGACATCGTTGTCTTGAACGAGTATGTTCCTAGCGGAGGAATCAAGATTCGGCACGATTATTTTTATCCTCATGTGGAGCAGCTGCTGCAAGTCAAGGATAAGCAGAATGACCGCTTTTATAATTTTCTGTTAAAAGAATATGCGGATCTAAAGAATGTCAATATCTCTTCAAAAGATGCTGTGGCGATGATGCAGAACAAAATGGATCAGCTCTATGATATGGATTTATTTAATCAGTCCATTTCAAAAGAGCATGACATCGATGAACAATTCTACAGCCAAATTAATCAGATCATCCAGTACATTGAACAAGAACTGGCTATCCTTCTGCCGGAAAATTTGAAAAATGTTTTAGCGGCTCATATTTATTCCAGCGTGTTTTATTCTGCTCAGATCAATGAAGACTTTTTTGATCTGACCAAAAATATTTTTTCTGGAAAAATCGAAAATTACCAACTGGCAGAGAAGATCGTTTTGTATATTGAGAATTATTTTGCCTTGAAGCTGCCGAATACGGAGATCATTTTTTATGATTTGTTTATTCGTAAAATCAGGTCGGCGGATCGGCGCTATGAGCTGGATGAAAAATGCGGCATTGTCGTAGTAGCTCACGGAAGCGCGACGGCCTCTAGTATGGTGGAATATACGAATGTTTTATTTTCCACCAGCTTGATGAACTCGGTCAATATGCCGATCAATCAATCGGTCGAAGAAACTCTGGATAAAGTTCGCGCGGTCGTTCGTAAAAACGGCTATAGCAAACTGATTCTAATGGTGGATATTGGTTCGTTAATTTATTTTGGCAATGTAATCAGCAAGGAATTTCAAATCGAAGTACTCTTGATCAGCAATATTAATTTACTGACATTGCTGGAGGTTGCGCGAGAAGTCATTTATGAGTCGACGAAGTTTGATTATTTGCTGCCGGTTTTAAAGGAGAAGAATCATAAGGCGCTTATCTGCCGCAAAGGAAATTTTGAAGATTCCAAAGTATTAGTGATTTCCTGTTTGACCGGATTAGGTACGGCGTTGAAGATTGAAAAATTATTATTAAACACATTTCCGCAAGAGCTTTTGACGAATGTCCGAATTGTCACGCTTGAGAAAAAAGAGCTGGAAGATCTCAGCCGCCTGCTTTCCTTTGTTCATGAAGATGAGAAGCTGGTGGGGATTATTGGGACTGTGAAGACCGAGATTCCTGATATTCCCTTTGTTTCTTTGGATAATTTGCTTTCGGATCAAGGGATTCGCTTAGTTTTTCAAATGCTGGGTTTTGATTTAACGAAGGATGAGAATCAGGCGGTCTTGAAAAAAGTTTCGGCTAAATATATTCAAGGCCTATCGATTGAGGCTATCACAGACCTATTGAGCATCTTGAATCCTAAAAGCATCACGATCGAATTATCCAAAATCTATTCGGATATCTGTATGCAGACTAAAAAGAAAAGTGATGAAAAACGACTCTTGCGATTCATCATTCATTGCGCGTGTATGATCGAACGGCAAATCCAACATCCGGAATATGATCATACCTCGTATGAACTGTCATATCGTGAGCTGCCAGAGCTGGCATCTGTCATCAAGATGGCCTTCAGACCGATCGAAGTGTCATATAATGTCGTCATTCCGCCGCTGGAAGTGAAGTATATCTATGAGCTGTTGTTTGAAGTCAATGTTTAAACCGCGAGAAATAGCCCTTTTGATAAGGGTTATTTTTTTGGCACAGCATTTGCTTTATATAAAGTGAAAACAACTTGAGGAGTGTGAGGGTATGGAGAAAGAACCAATTTTAGTCTTGACTCATAATGGATGGGGCAAAGAACTTCTAAAAAGTGTCCAGATGATTGTTGGGGAAATAAGCAATGTGTATGAAGTCGCTTTAAACGCAGAGGATTCGTTGCCGGATTATCTCGAACGGGTCAAAGAGCAAATCGATCAATTGGAATGGAAAGACAAGTTATTGATTCTAACGGATATTAAAGGAGGCACGCCTAGTAATGTTGCTTTGCGGCTATCGAAGGATTATGAGGTCGTAGCGATTTCGGGATTGTGCGCGTCTATGTTGTTAGAGGCGGTAATGAAGCAAGAGGCAGGCGGGTTCAGCCGGGAGTTGGCGCAAGAGATTCATAAAGCAGTAATTGACAGTTGTCAGATATTGGAATTACCAATTAAACAGTAAAGGATGAGTAAAATGTCAAAAATCGTATTAGCCAGAGTTGATAGTCGCTTGATCCATGGTCAAGTTGTTACAAAATGGCTGCAGCAATCAGCAGCTAATGAAATTATTGTCGTCAGTGATGAACTAGAGCAAGATGAATTCCTGCAAAGTATTTATTTGATGGCAGCCCCTCCAGGAGTGGAGGTCATTATCAAAGGAACTGAATCAGTCAAAGGCTTCTGGGAAAATGAAGCGGCGGCAAAAAATACGAAGGTGCTGTTTTTAGTTCCGGATTTAATCACATTGAAGGAAATGGTCGCAGCTGGAATCATCACCGAAGCTATTCAAGTTGGTGGTCTCGGCGGCGGACCGAATCGTAAAAACGTAGTGAAGAATATCAATTTATCAGAAGAGGATGTCGAAATTTTAGAAGGCTTGCTGGCAAAAAATATGGACGTATACTTCCAAGCGATTCCAGAGGAAACACCAGTGCCGATCCATAAACTAATTGAAAAATATAAATCACTATAAAAACCAGTGTGACCGGAGTTAGTTAGCTGGTGGAAGGCTTTGAAACTAAAAAGATCAATAAAAAAGGAGAGTTTGAATTATGGGTGTTTTAGGTATTTCAATCGTAATGGGCTTATACTATTGGTTTGCTCGCCTGCGTTTCGGGTATACATTCTCGGGAATGCTTTCCCAACCGCTTTCGGCGGCGTTGATAGCCGGGGTTGCGACCGGAAAATTAGCAGAGGCAATGGTGATCGGTGCTGGTA
>NZ_NGLG01000001.1:3407298-3424916 GCF_002140655.1 Enterococcus sp. 3H8_DIV0648
TGAACCTGTTGCTATACTACAGGTAGAAACCCCAATTACATAATAAAAGACTGTTACCAATAGGGCAGAACTTACGAAAAAGCATAGGCTTTTTTGTGCGTTCTGCTTTTTTGTTTGATTTGAAAAATGGAAAGGAAGGGAGATTCCAAATGTACGTAAAACAAATACTGAATAATAATGCCGTCATAAGTTTAATGGATAAAGATGAGGTTGTTATTATTGGAACGGGGATTGGGTTTCATAAAAAAGTGGGAGACGAGATTCATTCGAATGAAATCGATAAAACGTTCATTCTGAGTTCTCATAGAATGGTAGAGGATTTCGGTCGATTAATGAGCTCTGCATCAGATATCAATTTAATGATTGTAGATAAAGTGACCTCTTATGCGACTGAAGTGTTGGATACAGTCATTCACGATTTTGTGTACCTTGCTTTTCTAGAGCATATTGGTTTTGCCATTGAGAGGTGGCAAAAGGGAATTCGTATAAAGAGCCCTTTAAGCTACGATGTGAAACGCTTTTATCAAAAGGAGTACATGATTGGCCAATATGCGGTCAAGCGGATTAATGAAACGCATCATCTCGATATGGACGATGAAGAAGCGGTTCAAGTGGCGCTTCATTTTGTAAACAATCAATCTGCTAACAGTGACAACAAAATTGCTGTCAAAATGACTGAAATTGTATCTGATATCATTCATATTATTAAGCTGACCATGCAAGTTGAGATTGATGAAAGCAAATTGGATTCTCAACGTTTGATCACTCATTTACAACATTTCGCGAAACGCATCTTGCAAGAAAATGATGAACGAAGGGAGGAAACAGAAATTGATAAAAGCCAAAGCTTTTATCTTGTTACACAAAAATGTATAGATGCGATTGAAGCTTATCTAGTTAATTCTTATCACTACGCAATTACAAATGATGAACGTTTGTACCTGGCTATTCATATTAGCCGAATCATTCAAAAATAAAATTCGCTAGGCTTGTTACCGTAAGGGCAAAACCTTTTTTAAAAAAAGGAGAGAATAGTTATGAATTTTAAAGAAACAGCAAAAAAGATTGTCGAGCTAGTTGGTGGAGAAGAAAATATTATTAGTTTGACCTATTGTGTGACACGGTTACGTTTTGAATTAAAAGATCGAAATAAGGCTGATGTCGCTGCTTTAGAAAATTTGGAAGGTATTATGGGGATCGTCAATTCCAATATGATGTTTCAAATTATCATCGGGACAGATGTTGTTCATGTTTATGATGAAATAAAAACTATCATATATTTGGATGAAGAAAAAACAGTCTCTAAAGCGTCTAAAAACCCTCTAAAAGTAGTTTTTGACATTATGGTTGATGCGATTAATCCAATTGTTCCATTGTTTCTAATCGCCGGTGTACTAGCAGCGCTCATTTCCATTTTCAATGTGATCGGTATCTTGCCGGAAAAGAGTTCTACTTATCTGATTTTATCAGCAGTGCAACAATCGGTATTCTTCTTTCTGCCGATTTTTGTAGCTAATTCAACCGCCCTTAAATTAAATGTCAATCCTTATATTGCGATGGCATTGGCGGCTGTTTTAGTATCTACTTCAATCAATGGAGTGGAAGGATTAGACTTGTTTGGAATAAAACTTACACCTGTAACTTATTCCAACTCAATTTTGCCAATTTTCATGGCAGTTTGGTTTATGAGTTTCTTAGATAAGAAACTTGATCGGATCATTACCGAAAAACTGCGCTTCCTATTTAAACCCTTAATTTCAATTTTGATTACGCTGACTTTAGTATTATTTGTATTTGGTCCTATGGGAACGTGGCTTGGAAATGCGATTGCTTCACTCTTTTCAATAGTCGGAGATAATGTGGGAAATTGGTTAGTGATTGCGATTCTTGCAGCTATCTATCCGCTTCTTATTATCACAGGTGCAGGCGGCTTCTTAATTCCTGTCATCCTTACGGCAATTGCTGAATTAGGCTACGATCCTATTATTGTGCCGGGAGCGTTGGCTGCGGATATCACAGTAGGTGCAGTTACCTTGGCAATCGCTCTGCGCGCGCATAAACCTGAGGTTAAACAGTTAGCAACAGCTACTGGTATCAGTGCTTTACTTGGCGTAACTGAGCCGGCAAACTATGGAGTATTAATGAAGTTTAAAAGGCCCTACATTGCAACGGCAATTGGCGGCGCGTGCGGTGGTTTATTTGCCGGATTATTTGGCTTAAAAGGTTATACGATCGTTACAGCTATTGTAGGTATAACTGGGTATATCGGACCTGGTGAAAGTGGGATGTATAACTTTTATATTGCGGTTGGAACTGTGGTCATTTCTTTTGTAACAGGATTTGTCGCTTCCTGGTTTTTGAGTTTAACACCAGAAACAAATCCTAAATTAACTGACACTAAGGATAACTATCGCATTAAAGCACCAGTAAAAGGTGATGTGATTCCTTTGAATGAGGTAAGCGACCGTGTTTTTGCATCGCAAGCCATCGGCAAAGGCGTTGCTATCAAACCCAAAGACAATAGTATCGTGGCCCCCTTTGATGCAACAGTTACCACCCTCTTTCCAACCAATCACGCAATTGGATTAACGACTAGTGATGGAGTAGAGCTTTTGATTCATATTGGTATCGATACTGTAAATTTGAATGGAGAATTTTTTAAACCCGAAATCCAAGCAGGAGACAAAGTAGCAGCTGGTCAAAAACTAATGACATTTGATTATGAAAGTATTGCAGCAGCAGGGTATGACAATGTAGTCATCTATGTGATTACAAATACGGCTGAGTATAAAGATGTAGTAGCTACCACTAAGGAATCTGTCAATCTGAATGATGAAATTTTGTCAATTGAATTAAAGGAGGCAATCTAATGAATACGAATTTTTTATGGGGCGGTGCTTCATCGGCACCACAAATGGAAGGTGCTTATCGTGCAGACGGCAAAGGGCTGACAATAGCGGATGTGATTACTGTTGGCGGAAAAACAAAGGCTCGCGAGATTACCGCTGGTGTTAAAGAGGAATTGTTTTATCCGAGCCATACTGCGATTGATTTTTATCATACGTTTTCCGAAGACTTAAAATGGCTAAAAAAATTAGGCTTGAAAAGCTATCGTTTCTCCATCTCTTGGGCACGTATTTTTCCCAATGGCGATGATCCGGAACCGAATGAAGCTGGGTTAGCTTTTTATGACAAAGTGATTGACACGCTAGTTAGTTACGGGATTGAACCAATCGTAACGTTAGTGCACATTGACTTCCCGTTAAACCTGACAGAAAAATATGGTTCATGGACGAATCGAAAACTGATTGATCTATTTCTCAGATATGCCCAAACGGTGATGGAACGGTATAAAGGAAAAGTGAAATATTGGCTGACTTTTAACGAGATCAATCATGCGATCCCGAAAAATGATTTAGCTTCGGCCATTGCTTTTATGAGTTCGGGTGTGGAATTGGAGAAGTATGAAAATAAGGAGCAAGCTGTTGCCGATGTTGTGTATCATATGTTGTTAGCGACCTCTAAAACGGTGCTGCTGGCCCATTCGATCGATCAAGAGATGAAGGTTAGTATCATGAACAGTATGATTCCAATTTATCCCGATACTTGTAATCCGCTAGATGTAATGGAAAGTGTCAAGCAATCAGAAGATGATTTCTTTTTGTTAGATGTGCTTTGTCGGGGGAAATATCCAGCCTATAAACTTAATAAGTACAAAATGGCAGGGATTAAACTTCCTGTTTTACCAGGAGACGAAGAAGCTTTTAAAAATGGAACAATTGATTATATTGCTTTTTCTTACTATATGTCTAATGTAGCAAGTGTTGATACTTCTAAAGTAAAGGTTCAAAATGCAGGATTCTCTGTCGGGATTGATAATCCATATTTGGAGACTACACCGTGGGGATTCACGATTGATCCTGTTGGGCTGCGTTATTCGTTAAATGTATTATACAACCGTTATCAATTACCAATTATGGTGGTTGAAAATGGTATCGGCGGAGAAGAAGAATTAGTTGATGGCGAGGTTCATGACAACTATCGAATCGAGTATTTGAAAAAACACATAGTCCAATTGAAGTTGGCGATCGAGGTTGATGGTGTGGACTGTTTTGGCTATCATACATGGACTCCGATTGATTTAGTTAGCGGCTCGAGTGGAGAAATGGAGAAAAGATATGGATTTGTCTATGTCGATTTAGATAATCAATTACAAGGCAGCGGCAAACGTCTGCCAAAGGATTCTTTCTATTGGTATCAAAATGTAATTAAGTCCAACGGTGAAGAATTATAAGCACTAAATAAAGAAGTAGCCTTTGAGTTTTTTGACACTCAAAGGCTGCTTTTGCTTTTAACTTCTCAATCCGCGTCCGCGATCAATCAGATACCAGCACACACTGTAAAGGACGACAATGAAGAGTACCAAGATCGACAGTGAGACGACGATCGATACATCCATGACACCAAGGAAGCCGTAACGGAAACCCGAGATCATATAGACGATCGGATTGATTTTTGAGACTGCTTGCCAAAATGGCGGCAGCATCGAAATCGCGTAGAAAACTCCACCGAGGTAAGTTAATGGCTGCAAAACAAAGGTCGGCACGATGGAAACATCGTCAAAGGATTGAGCGAAAATACCATTCAATAAACCTGCCAATGAAAATAAGATCGAAGTCATCAGCAGCGTCAGTACAACAATCACCCAAGAATAAACATTCAGCGGCACGAAGAACAATGAGATCATCGTAACTAATGTGCCGACTAAAACACTTCTTCCTAAACCGCCGAAAACAAATCCCCAAATAATGATATGGGTAGGGACAGGTGCGACTAAGATTTCTTCGATGTTCTTCTGAAATTTTTGCGAGAAGAAGGAAGAAGAAACATTTGCGTAGGAACTTGTGATCACAGACATCATAATTAGTCCAGGTACGATAAATTCCATATAAGAAAAGCCGGCCATGTCGCCGATCCGTCCACCGATCAGATTGCCAAAAATGACAAAGTATAAGGAAGTGGTGATGACTGGCGGCACTAAAGTCTGTACCCAGATCCTTAGATAGCGATTTGTTTCTTTGACTGCCAGACTTTTAAGGGCAGTGAAGTATAGATTAGACATGATTTTCCTCCGTGATTTTAAGGAATAGTTCTTCTAGCCGGTTAGATTTGTTCCGCATGGATAAAACTTTGATTCCTTGATTTGATAATTGTTCGAATAGTTCGTTGATTCCTTGATCACGCACGACTTCGACTTCTAGCGTTTGGTCATCTTCAAAATTATATCGGAAGCCGTTGATCACAGGTTTTGTCTCGTAAGGAGCCAGATCAAAAATAAATGTCTCAAACTGTAATTTTGCCAACAATGATTTCATGCTGGTATTTTCGATCAGTTCGCCTGATTGGATGATCCCGATATTGCGGCAAAGCATCTCCGCTTCCTCTAAATAGTGGGTCGTTAAAATGATCGTTGTTCCGTTGGCGTTCAGCTCTCTTAAAAAGGTCCACATTTCGCGGCGCAGTTCGATATCTACGCCAGCCGTCGGTTCATCTAAAATCAGCAATTTCGGCTCATGCATCAGTGCGCGTGCGATCATTAAACGACGCTTCATTCCGCCAGACAGCATGCGGGCACGGACGTTGCGTTTTTCCCACAGGTCGGATTGTTTCAAATATTTCTCGCTGCGGATCATCGCTTCTTTTCGCGGTACGCCATAATAGCCTGCTTGATTCACGACGATTTGCTGGACAGTCTCAAAGGGATTAAAGTTGAATTCCTGCGGTACCAATCCGATTTGTTGTTTAGCCATCACTAGATCTTTGTCTAAGTCATAGTCGAAAACTTTTACGTTGCCGGAAGTTTTGTTGACTAAAGAAGTGATGATCCCGATCGTCGTCGATTTCCCAGCGCCATTTGGCCCCAGCAGCGCATAAAAATCGCCTTCCTCTACCGTGAGATCGATCCCCTTTAAGGCTTCCACCCCAGTGGCATAGACTTTTTTCAAATTTTTAATTTCAAGTGCATTGGTCATTTATGCTGTTCTCCTTATTCCTTTTTATGTAGTAGTGTGCCGTCTTTAAAGCAGTAATTTTTTCGTTTGAAATAATTACTCGGCGTAACCTTCTAATTTAGTCCGATTCTTTATTCTATCATTCATTCTGATGATCACAAACCCGAAAAGCTTAATTAAGTTCTGAATTTTTTTGATGAAAAGTTGTTTCTATTTTTGTTTATTTGACATACGTAGATTATCGACATATAATTTAAGTAGATAATCTACATATGGAGGTGGAAAGAATGATCGACAAAGGGTTAGTATCGGGAAGTACGACGATGTTGATTTTAAGCTTGCTCTCTGAACGAGATATGTATGGGTATGAAATGATCGAGCTTTTATCCCAACGTTCTCAAAATGTTTTTGAGTTGAAAACGGGCACCTTGTATCCACTCCTGCATCAGTTAGTAAAAACGAAATGTCTCAAATGCTATGAAAAAGAAGTAAATGGCAAAAAGCGGAAGTATTATCAATTAACGAAAACCGGAAAAATTTATTTAGAAGCCAAAATCAAAGAATGGGATACTTATTCCACGACTGTTTCAGATATTCTGGGAGGTGTGGGTTATGGATACTAAAGAGTATTTGAAAAAACTGGCGAAGTGTATAAAGGTGACTAGTGCTCGCAAAGCAATCATTCGCGAATACGAAGAGCATATTGAAGATCACAAAGCGGCTTTAATTGAAAGCGGGTTCAGCGAAGCGGAGGCTGCGCAAGAAGTTTTAAAGCAACTAGGCGATCCGATCAGTGTTGGTGAAGAATTGAATCAGGTCCATCGCAGAGGAATCGAGTGGGGAATGATGTTGTATTATCTTGTTTGGGCAGTAGGGCTAAATATAGTTCCATACCTGTGGGGCGGCGGTCGAACGGCGGCATCCGCACCCGATTACATTCTCTATGGGATTGCAGGGATTCTGGCGTTTGCTGGATTTGTTGTCTGTTTCATTGAAAAGTATACAGATGCGTCGCTGTTTTATGCCTGGGCGGAAAATTGGAACGGCGGCGGACTCACGAATAGCGGACTGATTCTCGCAATCTCGATCGCACCGTTGGCAGGTTCTATTCAGTTGAAAATTTTTTGGATCATTGTGCTCGGTGTATTGCTGAATGTCGAACGGTATTCGTTGGCTGTCTTGAGAGATCGCAAGGAACAAAGACTACTTTGGGAAATTGGTGTGGCGGTTACAGATATTACGTATAAAGGTCAGGGAATCATTGACGGAAAGAAAGTTCGTTTGAAATGTCAGGAGACTTTGATCAAAAAGGGCTCGCCGTTTGTGATTATTGGCTTGGAGGGATTCAAGCCGGTGGCGATGCCGATATAACGCAGGACCAATCAAACGTGATTGGTCTTTTTTACTGCCAAAAGCAAGTAAAGAAATGCTGATTTCCCTCAAGGTTTTTAATGGTAAAATAATTAAAAAAAGAATGTGAGGGGCAGCTATTGGGAGTTTATGGAATTGTTCTGGGGAGTGTTGGGCTCTTTTTTCTGGTTTATTTTTATTTTCTGTATCGCCATAATCAAAAAATAAAAGCGCAGATCAAAGCAGAGTATGGGAAAGTTTCGGAATGGAAGCTGGATGAACGGGATTATGCCAGTATGAAAAAGTATTATCACCATCGGAAAAATAGTGAACAGCTGATTGATGACATCACTTGGAACGATCTGAATATGGATGAGCTTTTTAAGCAGATGAAAAATACGCAGTCTAGTATTGGCGATGAATACAGCTATTATTTTTTTAGAAAACACAAAAATCCGGATTTGGTTCATTTTGAAGAAGCTGTCCAGAGTATGAGTAAAAATAGGGAAGCACGTGAACAACTGCAGTTTGCTTTTTATCGCATTGGCCGTAAGACTAATAATCAGCTGATTGATCTATTACTCGATCCAAGCAAGTTTCCGTCAATCGCCATGCTGCCGATTATTTTAGTGTCAGTGTTGGGGATTGGGAGTTTGGTTTGGTTAAGTGTTGATATTGATTATGGTGTTCTCGCGGTTACACTCAGCTTTTGTTTGGGGATCATTTTATTTTCCTTCGTGCTGCGAAAAATCTATCAGGCCTTTGAAGTTTTGGGGATGTTTACCCGCATGGTGCGGGCGGCAAAAGTAATGGTGAAGCTGGAGCTTCCGGCCTTCAAAGAAGAGACTGAACTGCTGCGTGAAAATCTTAAAGTCTTTAAGAACATCACTGCTTTGGCCGATTATTTAGTTCAAGTATCCGGCTCATCAAACAGCTTGATGATGATCATCACCTCTTATTTTTCTTTGTATGGTTATGCTTATTATGTGATGGTCAAGCTGTTTCAAAAACATCGGACTGAAGCGCTGGAATTATATGAAACAATTGGTTATATCGAACTTTGCATTTCGACTGCCTCGTATCGTGAAAGCTTGGCTTATTATTGCCAGCCGACGTTTAGCGATAAGAACGAAATCGCATTTGAAGAACTCATTCATCCGCTATTAGGAAAGCCCGTTCCTAATACCCGCAGGATCGGTAATAAGATTCTGATCACTGGTTCAAATGCCAGCGGAAAATCAACCTTCGCTCGAACGTTAGCGGTCAATACGGTTCTTGGTCAGCTCTTCAACACTTGCTTAGCGAAAAGCTACAGCTTTAAACCGTGCCATGTCTATAGCTCGATGAATCTTAAGGACGACATCGTAACTGGAGACAGCTTCTACATGGCCGAAATAAAGTCATTGAAACGCCTGTTGTACATCGCTGAATCATCCGAGTACGCCATGATTTTTATGGATGAGATGTTTAAGGGCACGAATATGATCGAGCGAATCGCCGCTGCGTCGATCATCTTAGAAAAATTTTCCGCTTTAGACTGCTTTATTTGTTTAGCGACCCACGATGTTGAACTCAGTCAAATTTTGGGTGAGCGCTACGAAAACTATCATTTCCGCGAAGTCGTTACCGCTGATGATATATTGTTTGATTATACCTTGCGCGAAGGCGTAACGACCGGCAGCAATGCGATCAAGTTATTAGCATATTGTCAGTATGATCCGCAGATCGTTTCGCAGGCTGAAGCCTATGCCGAAAAATTCAGAGAAACAGGAGAATGGACAAACCTATAAAATTGTCAAAGCCGTATCCAATGAGGATGCGGCTTTTTATTTTTAAAAAGTTTTATTCTCGTTATTTTGCTTATTTGTAGAGAACCACCAATATAATCGTTATTGTCTTTTAAATAATTAAATTTTAAATCCGACGTAAGTATATTTGTATAAACAATAAATAAATTAAGGATATTATCTTAAATGTAGTTTAAAAAGAATATTTTCACGACTTGATTTCAACCTCTTATTCTACTGAGATGCATCTTGTTCCAAAAATATTGTCACTGGAAAATAATAGAAATATAATGAAAAATGATTTTAAAATGATTTTATGCGTTTATTTTTATAAGTTGAAAATACTTGAATATTCATATTAAAGAATGAATAAAAACATTTGATTGATTTTAACTTTGAAGATAAGTGCATTTTGAAACAGAGTGGAGGGATCGCTTATAAAGAAATTAGAAAAAATCATAACTGAAAGGAGGGTATCATGAACAAATTCAAAAACCATTGGTGGACACTTCTTTCAATCTTGTTGATTGTTTTATCTAGTTTTCCGCTTCAAACGATTGCAGAAAACCTGCAAACGGCAGAAGAGAGTGGTGTAAACAATCTGAGACTAACGGCTTTGGATGGCAGTCCACTTCCGCAGGAAATTGACCCTAAAGCTTCATATCTTTCACAATTCGATTTAACGATTGCTGAAAATAAGAAGCAGACACTGGATCTTCCGGCAGAAATCACGACAGCAGATAAGAAACTTTATCAAAATGACGCGGTCACTGTTTCTGTTAAAGGAAATCAATTGAAAGTCGTAAATGACAGCGATCAGCAAGCTTCGATTGAAGACATAAGTTTTGAATTTAAATTGGCAGATCAGGTTCGTTCTCTGTCAGAAGTACAACTAAACTTTTTTACTTCCTATGAGTTTAAGCTGAATCTGAAACAAGAGAGTCAAACTGAAAGCAGCAAACAAATCAAACCACTAGGTGGGGCAGCAACACCTTTTGCAGGTAGTGACAAAACCAGTTCGATCGGTGATATGAAATTGAACAATATTTATCTAAAGCGCGGCGGTAGTCAAATTGATTACATTGTTAAGGATGGTGTAAAGCAGGACCCGCAGCCAACGATCAAAGTTGGCGATGGTGTGTATTTTGATTACACCTTTACTGTTCCTTCTTCTGCAAACTTAAAAAATGGCGACTTCATTTATATCGCGTTGCCAGAAGAATACTTCAATTTCTCTACTGTCAGCAACTCAGTTCCCTTTTATGAGAGCAGCGGCGATAAAATCGGCGATATGACATTAGAGACGGTCGCTGGGAAAAAATATTTGAAGATCACTTTTAATGAGGCAGTAGAAAAGGACTGGAATGGTCTGCAGGATTGTTATGCGACGGCGTATGGAACGGCTAGCAAGGAAAGCAACGGCGGTTCAACCGGTAATACTGAAACAGGTAAATATCCGATCGAAATCGATCCCAAACCAGCTGAGTCTTACCCCGGAAAGCCAATTGGCGATCAAAAGCCGATAACTAAAAATGGTGGAGCTACTAACAATAGTAATCTGGTGTATTGGAATATTCCGATCATGATGGACAATTACAAAAAAGCATTTGAAGATGATGGTCCTAGTTTGTACAAAAAAGTAGTTTTAAAAGACCAATTAGATCCGACCTTGACACTGGAAGAGTACTCCATGTATATGAACATCCATGCAGCTGATGAAGACGGAAATATGACATCGGATAATCTAGGGTCCTTTCAACTTATGAGTACGACCAACACCAATACGAGTACTCCTTTAGAGAAATTGACACAAGGCAGTTCTGAATCAGATGATGATTTTGAAAGTCGGATCGAAAGTCATAACTATCCTTGTTATGGAGTGACCACCGGTAATAAGTTAGTAATGAATTTTAAAGACCTGCCTAACTTAACCAATGATAAAAGCAATGGTCTGCTGCTATTTGGGAATGCAGCAAAGAGTACGAAAGAACGTATATGGGATCTGATCGATACTGCTGTAACGACTGGCAAGATGACAGCTTCTCGTGGTGACAAAACAAAAGAAGCCTATGAAAAGTATTTCAGCGTTGATAGTGGACAGACCCATGATAACTATCCCTTTGCACTTGTAACACGTATTACCTGTTCAACCACTTTAGGCGGCGGTTCAATCATCGAAAACAAAGCGACCGTCTATTGGGAAACTAATGAGTCTGGTGATGAAAGTAACGGAAATAAAGTCACTGTTAGTGAATGGGGCGGCGGTGCAACCCGCGTACCGCCAACGACCTTCCGATTGAAAAAGATGGATAAAGATACTCAAGTAGTTTTAAAAGATGTCGAGTTCGAATTACAGAAAGAAACAACTCCTGGGTCAGGCACGTATGTCACAATTGCAGGCGGAAAAAAGAAAACTGATAGCACCGGAGTGTTACTTTACGAGAACTTGACCGATGGAAACTATTGCCTAGTCGAAGTGAACAATCCAGATCCGCGTTATACGGAGAAGCTGGAAATCATTCCATCGGACGGAAAAGACGAAAAAGGCAAGTATTACTTTACCATTGACGGAACAGCTTCAGAAGGGGTGGCCGTCAGTGCCTATAACGACTTGGCTAAAGGAGAGATCACTTTAGTCAAAAAGGATGCGGATACCGGTGAAAAATTGAACGGAGCCAAGTTCACGCTACGCAAGAAAAACGGCGATGAATTGGTTACACCACAATTTCTGCTAGAAACCGGGAAAAATTATCTTTATCAATACAACGCTACGGGCAAGAAATATGAATTGGTAGAAGACACGGGCTCGATCGGTAAAAAGGGCGAGATCACGGTCTCAGGGTTACCAATCGATGAATAT
The DNA here is from genome assembly GCF_002140655.1 of Enterococcus sp. 3H8_DIV0648. Classification (NCBI taxonomy): domain Bacteria; kingdom Bacillati; phylum Bacillota; class Bacilli; order Lactobacillales; family Enterococcaceae; genus Enterococcus; species Enterococcus sp. 3H8_DIV0648. The sequence goes on from NZ_NGLG01000001.1 coordinate 3,419,307, forward strand.
TACTTCCAAGAAGAAGCAGCGCCTGATGGCTATATTTATGAGGATAATGGCAAATCTGATCTAGCAGAAATTACTGCTGATGGGGATACCGTCAGTGTAACGCGAGAAAATCGGCAAAAAGTCGGAAAACTCAAGCTGACGAAAAAGAATTCCGATGGTGAAAAGTTGGATGGCGCCGAATTTGAATTGTACTTAGTTAATCCAGATACGTCTGAAACAAAAATGGGCACCAAATTTGTGACTGGCAAAGATTATGAGTACAAATACAATTCAACGTCGAAAAAATATGAATTTATCGAAAGTACGGGAACTAAAGGGGAAATCAACATTTCCGGATTGCCTTTAGGAAAGTATTACCTGCTGGAAACTAAAGCACCTGATGGGTACAAAATTGTCGGTGATGGCAAAACGGCGGTTAGCGAAATTACCAATGACGGTGTGACCATAACCTTTGAGGTAACTAATGAACGAGCAGAAGGCGGCGTAACGCTGGAGAAGAAAGATGCCACGAATGACAAAAATTTGAAAGGCGCGAAATTTAAAGTAGCCACTGATAGTGCTGGTACTACTTGGTTTGCACCAGAAGAATTGGAAGTCGGCGATGGGACGAATGCAAAAGGCACCTATAAAGCCGTCAAAACAGGTTCGACTTGGAGTTTTCAACTAGAGAACGTCGTCACACCTGTCGGAGAATTAGTGATTACTGGCATGCCGGAAGGAATCTATTATTTTGTAGAAACCCAAGCACCGACTGGCTATGTACAACCTTCATCGCCAGTAAAATTCACGATCACCGGCGGACAGTTGGCGAGTGCGAATATCGTAACGGTTGAAAATCATCCGAAGGGAACACTGCCTGAAACTGGCGGCAAGGGTCATTCATTGATTATCAGTCTGGCGCTCAGCGCGTTCATGATCGTATGTATCTATTTTGCGACTGAACGATTCAAGCAAAAAAAGGCAGGTGATGGACGATGAAATTGAAGCATATTCTTTCTCTGCTGCTGCTCTGTATGGCTGGATTTTTATGGATGCAACCGACAGAAGCGGCAGGAGCAGAAACCCAAGTCCATCTCCATAAACGGCTCTTTGTTAACCAAGAAGCGCCTAGTCAGATCAATCAAGGCGGCGCTTTAGGAAACGCGGATCTGTTAAAGGATTCGTACGGCGTGAATGGCTCAACCTTTGCGATCTTTGAAGTTGGCGATTATCTTCGTCAGCATGTTATGACCAAAGAAAGTCTTTCTTTTGATCAAGCAAAAGAGTTCATCGCTGATGAAGTCAATGTCTTGCGCAGTGAGCTGGAGGTTTTGGCGACTCCTGGGCATGCGGATCAGGCGGCCATTCAGGCGCGTTATCCGAAAATCCGCTTTGTTCAAACCAAGGAAACAGCCAAAGGCAGCTTTACGGATAGTACTGGGAATAATGTAACGGAAGATGGTTTGCTCTCTATTAAACTATCGACCGATCAGCAGCAGGTCTATCTCATCGTAGAGTTAAACAGCGGTGACAGCTTGCCAGTTGATCATGCTGGATTATCCAACTATCTGGTTTTAGACAGCGGCTTGTTTACCTCAGGTGACACACATGTGTACACCAAGAACAAAGCGTATGTGCGCGAACCGTATTTTGTCAAAATGGCGAAAGAAAGTGATGGTTCCACGAGTCCCTTAGCAGGTGCGAGCTTTGTTCTCTCCAAGAATGATAAGGGCGAGAAATTCTATTTACGAACTACTGCAGGCGCAGTCAGCGATTGGCTTTCTGAAAAAGAAATCAAGGATTCGCCGTTGAAAGATGAACGGGTGAAAAAAATGGTTTCTGATAAGGATGGCGTCGTTAGAACAAATCTAGGACTGAAAAGTGGCAGTTATCTCTTTGAAGAAGTCGCAACTGCAGCAGGCTACGAAATTTCTGAGCAGGCCCGTCAAATTTCGGTGGAGATTCCGAAAGATCAGCGGCAACTGATCTTGATCAACGGGACCGAAGTGGGTGCTTTATCGCAGAAAGATAAATTACCGGTGGTGTACAACCAGCGCGTAGCCGGAAAGAAAAGCTTCCAAAAAGTCGATGAGAAATCTAGCGATGCGTTAAAGGATGCCAATTTTGTTGTGACAAACAAAGACACGCATTATTTAACGAAAGAAAAACAATGGGTGACTGCCGATTACGGCAATGCGCATCCAGATGAGCTGCTGATTTTGACGTCTAACGAACAAGGAATGTTTGAGTTAGGTGAAATGGCGTACGGCAGCTATTCCTTATTGGAAGTCAAAGCACCCGAAGGATACATTTTACCTGAGAATCACTTTGTTGACTTTGAGATTAATGAGGTCAGCGGAGAAACCAAAGAGCCGCTGAAAATCGTTAATAAAAAAGGTGAAAAGAAAGAATTACCTTCTACCGGCAATTCAACTAGTGTGCAGATAGCACTGCCTAGTCGGCGATTGCCGCAAACCGGGATGGAGCAATCCATTTCACTGCTGATTATTGGTTTTACCTGCATTCTTGCAGTTATTATGATTAAGAAAAGGAGAACAATAAATGAAAATTAAAAGAAAAATTTGGGGCTTGTTAGGCGTTTTGATCTTCATGGCAAGCAGCTTTGTCGGATTAGGCAACGGACTAGTCGCTGAAGCAGCACCAACAAATGTTGATGTAAATATCTATAAAGGGGCTTACGATTCAAAACCTGCGGATACTCAAAATACCGGGGAAAAAAATGAAGCATGGCATACCTCTCAAGGTGGTCGTCCATTGAAAGATGTCGGCTTTACTGTGTATGATGCAACTGAACAGTTTTATATTTTAGCCAAAGCTAACCCAACTTGGACAGTCAATCAATTGCGTAATGCGATCGCAACTGCTGGTCCGACTGGTTTGACTGCTGTAGGGGCTGAAAAGACAACAGATGCGACTGGTCATGCGAAATTTACATTACCTGATAAAGTAACTGTAAACTCTGTCGAAAAAGATGCAGTATATCTATTTGTAGAAACTTCTCGTCCAAGCAATATTACGGCAGGCGGAGCTGCAGATAACATGGTAGTGATTTTCCCAGTTTACAAAATGAACACCGACGGAACACCGACAGATACCAAACTTTCTGAGCTTTTCTTATATCCAAAAAACGTTCAAACAGATGATATCGATGTAGAAAAAGAAAAAGAAGTAAAAGACGATTTCACGGTTGGCGAACCAATCGAATACAAAATCACTTTTGATGTTCCAGTAGGGATCGATGGTCTAGCAAACACTGACCCATTGAATCCGGTATATCGCTATACTCAATTCTTCTTACGCGATGAATCACAACCAAACTTGCATTATTTAGATAATCAAGGTCTATACGTAGTTGAGAGCGACGGCGTTACTTTGACAAAAATCACTGATGTCGATTTCTCAGTAGTGGCAGATCCAGCCGGTACGCCAATTAATACTGGTTACGACAATATCTTCCACGTATTCTTCAATGCGGATAATAGTTTAACGAAAAAAACACCAGATGTGGTAAAACTTGGCAAATACGCTGGTAAAAAATTAGTCTTCAAATACCGTATGTATTTAGATGAAAATACAACACCAGATGAGTGGATCGATAACCAAGCGACATTACAATATGAAAATAATCCAACGAACGGATTAGAAACATTGCCTTGGTCTGGTGATGACGTGATCACTTACGGACGTCGTTTTGAAAAAGTGGATCAAGACAACGGCACATCATTAGATGGTGCAGAATTTATCGTAAAACGTAAAAATAATGGCGTGACTGAGTATATGATCGCTAAAGCAACAGCTAGCAGCCCATCTCGCTGGTCTACTACTAAAGGCGATGCACTTGTATTAACTTCTGCAGGCGGCGGTCTATTCACTGTTGAAGGCCTTGAAGGTACAGTGAGCCATGATGCAAGCGGTACAGCATTACCTTTAGAAACAAAACCAGGAAGCACTTCAATCGGTGATCCATCACATCCAGCAACAATTGGTAAAGAATTGGTTCAATACTGGTTGGAAGAAACAAAAGTACCAAATGATAATTATGTAAAACTTACAGCAGATATTCCTTTCACTGTTGACTATGGTACGTATACATCAACAATCGTAGTTGGTGATGAAACAGAAGTAGAAAACAAACGCAAAGGGACTTTACCAGGTACTGGTGGTAACGGCATCTATGCTATTATTGCAATCGGTGCGGTAGCAGTACTTGCGGTGGGAGTATACTTCTTACGCAACAAAGAAACAGTTGAAGAATAAACCAAACAACTGATCCATCAAAGGCCGGGATATCAATTCATTGCGATTTGAATCTCGGTCTTTGCATTAAAGGAGAGTGGCTCAATGAAAAAATGGCAGAAAAAAATCATCATTGATGTCGTCATGATGTTGATTTTAATATTTGGAATTGGAGCCATCGCGTATCCTTTTGTTGGAAATACCGTAATGTCCTACCTTGATCAGCGCATCATTGAAAAAGCACAGGAAAAGGCGAATCGGGAAGATCAGGCGAATTTGGCGGCCTCGCAAAAGAAAATGCTGGAAAAAAATGCCAAGCTGGCTTTGGAAGGAATCAATGCAGGCGGTGATCCCTTTGCCGGCAAAGAGGAGGAAACGGATTTTTCTAAAAATCCGGATTATTTATCAGACCATACCCTCGGCACGATCTCGATTCCTAAGATCGATGTCCGCTTGCCGATCTTTGATCGAACCAGCGATTTTTTTCTTGAACGTGGTGCCTCTTTATTAGAAGGAACTTCCTATCCCATCGGCGGAAAAAATACCCACTCTGTCATCTCAGCCCATCGCGGCTTATCAAAGGCAAAATTTTTTACGGACCTGCCTGAATTAAAAAAGAAGGATCTTTTCTATATTGAGATCGGGGGCAACACCTTTGCTTATAAGGTCAAAAAGGTTCAAGTAATCAAGCCGGAAGAAACTGAACAATTGCGAATTGAAGAGGGCAAGGACTTAGTAACGCTGCTTACGTGTACGCCTTATATGATCAATTCTCATCGCTTATTAGTGACAGGCGAACGAACGGACGTGCCGGCCAAAGCGAAGCAGGAGCTGGATGCGTTAAAGAAAAAACAGAAGTGGCTGCTGTTTTTCGTGGTAATCTTAGGACTGCTCATGCTGGCAGGCATCCTCTATCTATTCTGGCGGCGCATCAAAAAGCAAATCATCAGCCATCATCGCTATAACATTTTGATCCGTGTACGGGATACTCAGGATTATAAATTATATTATAAAAAAAGTAATAAACCCGTGCTGGAAGAAAAGAAACCAATCATACTAAGGTCTGATGCCGACTCGATGTTGGTCAAATATAATATAAGAGGAGGGAAATACGTATTGAAAGGAGAAAATCAACAGTATTTTCTATGGATAGATAAAATCAAGCAAGCGAATTTTTCATATAAAAATAAATAACATTAATAATTAAAAGCATATTAAGATGTGTATAAGAGACAGGTCTAGTGCAAAGCGATAAAATGAGCAGACAGTAGCCGAGATCGTCGGGAGTTTCTGACGATCTTTTCAGTCTGGTCAAAAGTTGAAAGAAGAGAATACATTTTCTGATGTTGTTTTATAATTAACATTGTTCTATAA
>NZ_NGLG01000001.1:3425016-3439472 GCF_002140655.1 Enterococcus sp. 3H8_DIV0648
GGATATCATTGACCAAGGAGAGGAAGAACTTGTCCTAAAAGTAAAGTCACTGGATGATGATTTATTGCGATTGATTAATTCCATGCAAGTAAAGGATGCTTTTTTATGGGTAAATAAGGATGAACAGCTACATAAAATAAAATTAAAAGATGTTTATTATTTTGAAGCGGTAGAGAAGAAGGTGTTTCTTTATACCAAAGATGAAGTCTTTGAGATTAAAGAAAAACTCTACCAATTAGAAGAAAAATATAAAGATACACAGTATATTCGAGTCTCTAAATCGGTTATTCTTAATATTGAGAAAATTGAATTAATCAGTCCGACTTTTAACGGGCGGCTGATAGTGAAATTGAAGAATGATGAAAAGATTTCTATTTCAAGGAATTATGTTAGAAATCTCAAGAATCAGTTAGGGATGGAGGAGTGAGTATGAATAAATGGGTAGTTATTCGAGAATTGTCTATGATTTTCTCGTTTATTTTAACCTTGAGTATCATGTTTGCACTCTTCACCGGCGCAGAGCTAACGAACGACAGTGTATTTTCTCTCCTGATTTTTTCATTAGCATCAGCGATTGGATGCAGCATCTTTTATATTGATCCTTTAGTGGATTTTTTAGGAATTTTTTGGATTCAAGCCGTTTATCTCGGCATTCTGTTTTCAATATTCATCGCTTGCAATCAGCTTTTTATCTGGAATGTTCCGCCTATGATTATGGCAGGGGCTTTTGCTGTTATGACTGCCGGATTTTTCATTGGGAGGACAATTCTGTTTAGTTACAGTGTAAAAATGACAGAACAAATGAACAGACAGCTCAAGAAAAAATTTCAAAAAGAGGATCATAAATAAATGACTTTCAACAAACTTACACCAAAGAAGGGGTGAAGAAATGATATCAATACTACTTTTAACAAAAAACATATTAGTAGAACAGGAAATGCAGACAAAACTGCAACGCTTAAATTATGAAGTGTTTTGTTGTTCCAACATGTTCTACTTAGCGGCTCAGCAGGCTAAAAAGCTGCAGATGATCAATTATTTCGACTATATCATTTTGAGCGAGACGATCTCTGAAAATGAAATGCGGCAGCTCTTGGCGACAATACCGGAGTCAAAAACCATCTTGCGGAAGTTAGAAAAAGAGCCTGAAAAGCAATTGGAAGGTGTCGACGGCTGGATCAGTGAAGGATCAAGCATTGAAGAACTCCGCGAAACACTTTGCCGCTGGGAAAAGAGCTCAGCATCGCAAGACGTGATCTTATCGCTTGTAGGCAGTCGGATCGGCGTTGGAGCAGAGGTACACACTACCGGATCATTGACCTTGTCAAAATTAGAACGCCGTGCACTGGAAAAGCTCTATCAAGCCAATGGCAAGGTGATCTCCCGTGAAGATCTGTGTGAGTATCTTTGGACGGACGGCGCGACGAAATCTCGTTTAGCACAGCTGTCGATCCTCATCAAAAAATTACGGATCGCTTTTCAAAAGGACGGGATCACTGGCGAAACGGTTCAAACCTCTTGGGGCGAGGGCTACTTATTAACCACTACCGCCATGGAATATTATGAACAAGAACGCGAGCGGGAAATGCTGCTGTCGTAATCTTGTATTCAAAAAAAAGGGTCGTTCTCGTTGGAGAATGACCCTTTTAATATATCAGAAAGCCGATAAATCCTGCCAAACACATCAAGACGATCGGATTGGGCTTGAATTTTCGCAGGATTACTAGAGCTACCCCAAACAAAAGCGCTGACTGCCAATCAAAGTGAGCGAGCAGGCTGCTGGAAAGTTCAGATGTTCCGAAAAAGGTCAGCAGCAGGATCGTAAAGCCGGCGGACATGATCAAGCCTACCGAGGAAGCCTTGAGACTCTTCAAAGCCGCCGCAACGTAAATGGATTCCTGATGCTGTTGGAAAAACTGATACAGGCTGATCGAGATGACACAGCCGCCTAGGATACAGCCGATTGTTGCTACAACGGCTCCGAGGATACCATTGATCTGCATGCCGACAAAGGTTGAGGTATTGACCGCTATTGGTCCGGGGGTCATTTGCGAGATCGTGATGATGTCGGCAAAGACTTTCTCGCTCAACCAGCCCTGTTGATGAACGACTTGTTCTTGGATTAATGGAATGATGGCATAGCCGCCGCCGATACTGAATAAACCGATTTTTAAAAATGTCCAAAACAATTGCATCGCTAAACCTCTTTTCTTTGCTGAGCATAGGTGTGAACAAGACAGATCCCTATGCTGATGAATAAAATATAGATGACGTTCAGATTAAAAAAGACATTCGCGATAAACGCAAGCGGGACCAATGCGTTCAGCAGGCTAGAACGTTCTTTACGGATCAGCTGATACATGTCGATCACTATATCAATGATCAAAGCCGTCACACAGGCCTGCATGCCTTTTAAGATCGCCATGATCGTGTGATTGGCGGCAAAAGCGGCGTACCAATTTGAGATCAGTCCTAAGATCACTAAAGGGGGAATGATCGAACAGATCGCGCTGATGAACACACCCAGTATTCCAGCTACCTTTTTTCCGGCGAGGACACTGAGATTGATGGCGATCGCACCGGGAGATGATTGAGCGACGGCGGCCATCTCCATTAATTCATCGTTGGTGAACAACGCCTTTTTTTCGACGTAGTATTTGCGAATCATCGGGACGACTACATAGCCGCCGCCGAAGGTAAAGGCACTGATAAATAAATTGATTCCTGCTAACCATGAATAAAGCTTTAATTTTGTCATGAGAACAACCTTTCTATCTACTATCTCTTTAGTATAAAGCTTGGTTTGGCATGTGTGAAATGATAATATTGGCTAGTAGACATGAATGAAATTCATGGGAAAGGAGCCGCGATGAACTTTAAACAGTGCATTATTTTTCGGGAAATCGCTCGGACAAAAAATTTCACGAAAGCCGCTAACAATATGTATCTTACCCAATCAGCCGTTTCCCACGCGGTCAAAGATTTAGAGGAGGAAGCGGGGACGCAGCTGTTTGAACGGCTGCACCGCAGTGTCAAACTGACACCTGCCGGTGAATTGTTTCTGCGGGAGATTCAACCGATCATCGAAGAATTTGAGTCCGTTGAGGCCCATCTGCCGAATTTAGAAAAGCGGCCGCCGATTAAAATTGCTTCCTGCATCACCTATGCTCAAACGGAGCTGCCGCAATTATTGCGGAGATTTACTGAGAAATATCCGGAGGCCAGCTTCAATGTCCAAGTCTTTCCGGCATCTGATTCCATCGCTCGTTTAGAACGTGGGGAAGTCGATGCGGCATTTATCGAAGGACATGTGCTGCAGCCAGCCTTTGAAGCCAAAAAGATTGCGGATTATCGCTTGTGTGTGGTGGCAGCTGCGGATGCCGCCGAAGAAGAACTTAGCTTTGAAGGGCTTATGCAGCGGCCATTGTTGCTGCGGGAGAGGGGAAGTGCTGTGCGGGAGGCCTTTGAGTCGATCGCCGTTTTGCAGGGCTTCAAGCTTTTTCCGACGTGGGAAAGTATCGATTCGCAGGCGTTAATCTCGGCCATCAAAGCAGGCTTTGGCCTATCGGTACTGCCGTATCGTTTGGTGAAGGAAGAACTCACGCAGGGCCGATTAAAGGAAATCAAGATTGCTGATTGGCAGCTGACGAATGATATTTCCGTCTTGGTTCGCAAGAGCCGCTATCAGCCGAAAATGCTGGCTGATTTTTGGGAAATACTGCAGCCGTTAAATTAAGCTGCCGAGCAATTTCAGCCAAAAGACTTTCTAAAAAAGTTGCGATATATTAAACTATTGAACAGAAAGGGGTTATTTGGTTATGAAAACGACTGCTGAATTAAAGGCAGAGGCGAAAGCCGCACTGAAAGGGCAGTGGGGACAGGCGGTTATCTTAAATTTGATTCCAACATTATTAACAGTTGCGGTAATGTTTTTTGTTGTCTTGTCTGGAGTGATCTGGTTCTTTATCCACGGTTCTGGCGGAGACATGATCACATCCGTTGCTGATTACCATCAAAACAATGCCAGCGGCGGCGGAACGAGTCTAGTTACTATGATAATCAGTGCTTTGTTTATGAGCGGGATTTCTTGGACGTATTTAGATTTATTAAGAGGCGAGCGTACTCAGATTGAACCATTGAAGGATGCCTTCCGCGGCTTTCAAGGAGTGTTTATCGGCGGGGTCATTTTATTAGCGCTGCTGACGAATATCTTTACTACGTTATGGACCTTCCTATTCGTCATTCCCGGGATCGTCAAAGCCTACGCGTATTCTCAAAGCTATTTCATCTATTACGATCAAATCCAGCAAACGGGTGAAAAACCAAAAGTGCTGGATACAATCACTGCGAGTCGTCGTTTGATGGATGGTCACAAGGGACGTTTGTTCTGGCTGGACCTGACATTTATCGGCTGGTACTTCTTGGTTGCATTGACACTGGGAATCGCCTACTTATGGGTAGCACCTTATATCTCGGCTACCAAAGCAGCATTCTACGAAGACCTGCAAGCACATATTTAAAAAACTTCTGGACCAAGTTTATTGGGTCCAGAAGTTTTTTTTAGGCAAATTTCTTTTTATTTTGAATTGCTAGCAGGCGCGGCAATAGGTCTGATTTATAATCGGCATTCAAGATGTTGATCAGATAGTAGTCGCTGTTTTGAGACGGCAGCAGCTCCTTGAAGGTAGTGATGAAAAGATCGATCGGCTCGTCCGGCTGCGGCTGAAAGACGATTTCGATGAAGTTCAGATTCTTTAAAAATTTAACGACATGCTGCAAATACAGGTAGTTCGGAATGGACACCAGCCCAACGCGGATTTTTTCGTCATTGGCGATGAAAAGCGGCAGCAAGTTCAAGCATAGAGTCCTTGCAAGTGATTCACTGACTGCTGCCAGCCATTCCAGCTTCCTGCGGCGGCTTAATTTATGGATCGCTTTTTTGACTGCTGGATAAAGCTCAAGATATATCTCGGATTGCAGAAATTGTTCCTTGTTGCCTGTTTCAAACAGCAGCGGGATTTTTTTCTTTTGAATCGAATAGCCTAAAAAGGTGCGGGCGATGTTGTTCAATAGGATCTTTTCCTCTTGCTCGTCCAGTAAATCTTGTAATAATTCTCTCGCACAATAGCGATAAAAGCTGTCGATGGCTAGACATAAGGGGTCACGTTCCTCGACGTTTTTCGCATAATAAAGCATTAAGGGATTGAGCGCTTGAGCGTCCTTTTTGACCGAGTAAGGGTAGTAATAAAATAAGTAATTGAGAAATTCAACATTCCTTTTGATCTGGACAGGCGAATCCAGAATCTCGGAAAGATAGAGCTCAAGCTGCGGCGTCGTCTGAGAAAAGAGCAGATCCTCAAAGGGCGCTTCATTCAAATATTTTTTTTGATCGTTTCGCAGACGGCAGACGTACAGCATCAAACGAATCAATTTTGGATGAAGGTGCAACGGGAATAATTCCAATAAATTTCTGAGCAAATTATCTTCGGCGATAAAATCCAGCTTGCTTTTTACTAGGTCTTCGCCTAATGAAGCGGCCCAAAAGGCTTTGATATAAAATAAGCGAATGACTGCTTCGTGCCCCGTCAGTTCCATTTTTGAAAAATTGAGCTGGATATTACATTCGGCTAAATAATCAATCAGCGGGCGCATGCGGCGTAAGATGGTGGACTCGCTGACAAAGACCTCTTTGCTGAAGTCTGAAATTTTTTTCTCTGGCTCCAATAAGGAAGAAGCGATGAAGCGATAGGAGACAGATTGTTTGACCAGCGAGACCAAAAAATGATTTGAACGTTCGGGGTTACTTTTCCAATAGAGTTTTGAAGCGGCGATCAGCAGCGGGTCTTCCTTAAGTTCAATCAGGGTATCGTTGATTTCACGCAGCAGCTGCAAAAAAGGCTGATAGTTCCATCCAAACTCGTGACTGAGGGTATTTACAGAGTACTCGCCTTCAGGAAAACCTTCCATCAGCTTGAAAAACTGGATTTTTCTCCGCTGCTGATTGGTCAAAAACAGTTCTCTAAACATAAGCTTCACGCCTTTCTACGATGAGGTAAAAGTAAGAGTCGTTTTGCTCTTGAAGTTATTTATAAGTTGATTTTAGCATAGCCCTAAACGGCTAAAGCCTAATGAAATTCACTTATTGACTTTAATAATTCGTCAATTAATGTTGAGAATTGCTCGATTTGTGACTTGCAGCGTGTATTGAGCGGTATTTTCTTAAAAATGCTGAACTAATGTGGCTGGATCGTTCGTTGTTTAATCTGATATACCAAAAATATTATGATCAGTTCAAAATCTGGGAGGTTATCCTTTGGGAAAAAATCAATGACAGGCTGTCATAGAGAGACGTTCGCAGCAAGGATCAGTTAACAAACATACTAGGCAGCTGGCTTTTATAAAAGGCGGTTGAAGTGCTAAATCTAACTTATTTGATGAGTCAGCAACACGAACATTTGGGGTTGCTCGTATCTGCTTAAAAAGCCGAGAATATTGGGCATTTAATGCTGAAATCAGCTTGGTTGCAACCGCTTTTTCAGTTATACTAAAACTATTATTATGAAGGGAAGGTAGAGTGTATGATTGATCATTTAAGTATTGGGGTAACGGATTTAGCAAAGAGCAAAGCGTTTTATGAGGAAGCGTTGAAGCCATTGGGCTATCAGGTGAAAGTTGAGATGGAGCATGGCGTGTGTTTCGGTGGTGATAGCGGAGCTCTTTGGATCGTGAAAAACGAACCTAGTAAATTCCATCTGGCATTTGGTGCGCAGGATCGAGCGATCGTCGATCAGTTTTATCAAGCAGCGATAAAGGCTGGCGGAACAGACAATGGGGCGCCGGGAGTACGTCCTCATTACCATGAGAATTATTATGGCGCGTTTGTTTATGATCCGGACGGGTACAATATCGAGGCGGTTTGCCACAAAGCAGATTAACGAAAGTGCTGGCTGAAAGGCCAGTCTTTTTTTGTTATGATAAGAGCATCAAGGTGGTGGGAAGATGACGAGTAAATCTCAATGGTACAGCGATCGCTGGGGGAAGCCGACCCACGATGATCGGGAGCTGTTTTTATTGCTGACAATCGGGGTTTTTCAGGCTGGTCTAAGCTGGCAGGCAGCGGCCAGTAAGAAGGAAGTATTTGAAAGAAATTTTTGCGGGATGGACTTTCGCCAAGTAGCGGCCTTTTTCCCAGAGGATATCGAGAAAATCGCCAAGGACCCTGAAATGATTCGCAATCCGCGAAAGATCAAAGCCGTGGTGCAAAACGCGCGGGCAATCGTGACACTTCTAGCAGATTATGACAGCTTTGCGGATTATCTTTGGGATTTTGTCGGCGGCGTGCCGGTGATTCATGAGTACGAACTGGCCGAGGAAGTACCCAATATATTACCGGAAGCCACTGTGATCGCCAAGGATATGAAAAAAAGAGGCTTCACCTTTGTTGGCCCAATCGTTACGTGTATGTTTTTAAAGGCGGCAGGGATTATGCAGGATCGGATCTGGAACGCGGAGTAGTTCATAGTCAATTTATGAAGTCTGTTTCGAATGATGAAGAAGTTTGAACAAAAGCAGAGCAAGTGGCAAGACGCTGATTATCGGCGTCTTTTTTGGTAGTCGAAATTTTCCAGATTACTAAAAAGATTGTCTAGTGCAAAGCGATAAAATGAGCAGACAGTAGCCGAGATCGTCGGGAGTTTCTGACGATCTTTTCAGTCTGGTCAAAAGTTGAAAGAAGAGAATACATTTTCTGATGTTGTTTTATAATTAACATTGTTCTATAAATATTTGTTGTAACGAAAAGATAATCGTTATGGGTTTCTATTATCGCTTCGTTGATTAATAAATCAGGAAAGGTGTTAGTGGTTATGAAAAATAAATTAGTAGTGATTGGCTTAGTGGCGTTGCTTGTCTTGCAAACGCTTAGTCCGGTCTTTGCTTATGGCCAAGGAACAACTGAAGCAACGACAAATTCAACGGAGAAGAAGGCAACGGCTGTTTCTTCGACGAAATCATCTATACCGACCGCAGCAACGTCATCCAGCAGTAAAGACAAAGCGGTTGAAACCAGCAGTACGACGGCTGCTTCCGAAGCTGCAAAAACTCCAACAGCAACAACGGAGACAGAAAACAAAGAAGTGGCAAAAAAACAGGCGCGTACAGCGATTACTGACAATATCTTCAGTTCAGTAAAAATGTACAAAATCAATGGGGATGAAGTTCAGCCGAATGATAGCTTACCGAATATGACCGGTGTCAAGCTGGCGCTGAAATTCTCGTTTTCTGGTAAGAATTATCAGACTGGCGATACCTTTACTACGCAATTGCCAGCTCAAGTAGCTATCGCCAAGGATCTATCCGGCGACTTTAGTCCCATGACTTCGGCCAAATGGTCTATCAATGCTGCGACGAAGGAATTAACGATCACCTTTTTAGAGGATAATGTGTCTTCAGAAGTTTATGATCTGACCTTGGTGACGTCGTTAGAAAAAGTGAACGGTGTTGATGAAGAAAATCAAAACATTGTTTTTGATACAGCGCCAACACCAACGACTTTCTCGATTGAAATGATCTCCAGCGTCGATCCTGGGAAAAACAGCACGGCGGCAACGATTAATACGTTGAATCCTAAAAAAGCCGAAATCAATTCGGTCTTTAATTTAGATCGAACCGACAATGAGAATCGGATGTATCAGATCGATGCTTATAACAATACAAGCAAGGTCAGCTTTGATTCTGTCAAAGTTTATTCAAGCGATGTCGATTTTAATGGAACTTTAGTAGGCAGTAAAACGTTACTGACCAAAGATGATGATTACGAGATCGTCTACAAAAATGCCGGCACGACTCGCGCGACCGCAGAAATCAAACTGATTAAACCAATCGGGAAAAAAGCGATCGTCACAGAAGCGGCTGTTTCTGGAATCGACGGCAAATACTACGTCGATGAATCAATCGCTGGAAATGAATATAACTATTTCTATGGCTATTCTTATACGTATGAAAAGGGAACACAATTAAATTATTCCAGTGCGAACCAGGCATTTGTGACACTGCAGCCGTTAGAGGCTAAAGGGAAAATCAATCAGGATACTGGGGCGATCGACTGGGAGATCAAATACAATTTCAATGAGCAGCCGCTGACCAGCGCTTCTCAGCTGATCACAGATTTAACTGATCAAGGGGTCGAGCTAGTGGATGGCTCGATCAGTATTGAAAAAGTCGGCTTTAATTATACCAGCGGAAACAGCTATGACGTCGTTTCCCAAGGAGATGGAGCAGGTGATTTCACGGTTTCACCTGACAGCTCTGGTTCATTGACGTTCACGCCTAAGGCAACGACGACACAGGCTTATGTGATCAAATATTCGACCAAAATCACTGAGCCGACCGAACGTGTCATCAAGAATAAGGTAACCAATGGAACCGTCAAAAAAGAAGCCCAAGTAAGCCTTATTCCTAATCTCTTAACCAAAGAATCAGGGACGATCGATATCTTCAATCGCACGATGGAATGGAAGATCACCATCAACTCTGAAAAATACACCATGAAAAATCCAGTCGTTCATGATTACTTTATCGGCGCGGTCAAGGATTATACCGGACTAACGGTCAATAAAAAAATCTCTGATACTGAATCAGTGCCGTTAGTTGAAGATGAAGACTACAAAGTAACCAAGTTTGATGAAAATGGTTCGCCAGTCGGAGCTCAGCCGAATGTCAACGGTGCGCCGGACAGCTTTAACGGCGGCGTGCGAATCGACTTTCTTGGTGAGTATAAAGAGCTAAAGGATACATTAGTGATCACGATCAATACCAAGATCGATACGGATCAACAGAAGACAGAGATCAAAAACAAAGCGACCTTGAATTATGGCGATACCCCTGGAGTGATCGAATACGAAGCCAAAGGAACATTTATCGATCCTTATTACACTGGCGGCGCGAAACTAGGGACGAACGCAGGCGTATCTGGGAATTATATCTATCAAAACTGGCTGGTGTTTTTAAATTCTACTGGTGCCGATTTTGATTTGACGAAGATGGAAGACAGCTTACCAGCCGGATCAGAATTAGTTCCAGACTCTCTACGTTTTGAAGAGGTCACGAGCCAATCCATGATCGATAACATGACCCGCTATCTATCGAATGATTACAATTTGGTTCCAGAAGGAGCGGATGCGTATCCAACGAAGATCGATACAAAGAACAACCAAATCAATTTGGAATTCGGCAAGCTAGGTTCCAAACGTGTTTACGTCAAATATAAGACGCGGGTCAAACGTGACTGGTATGTCTACAATCTGTTGAACAATATTGCCAAAGTAACCTATGGCGATAAAGCGCCGGTAGAATATAAAGCCGGAGTTTATGCCTATAATTATGAATATGCGCTGTTAAAATCGGTGGCGAAAGATCCAGAAAAAGAAAACGTGGCAAACTGGACGATTAACACGAGAAATATTTCGGTGGACTTGCCGGTTCAAGACCCTGAAATTACAGATACTTTGACTCCAGGGACAACAAATGCGGCTTATGATCCGACTTCATTTGTCGTTATCGATACAGCAACAGGCGAAAAGATCAGTACCGATCATTATCGTTTAACCATTACGGGAAATACCTTCAAAATTGCTTTTTCTGATTACAAAGCAGAAAGTAATATTCGGGTGCAATACAATACCGTCAGCGAGTTCCCAGGCGGTGTGAAAAATACGTCGCAGGTGAATTCGGCCAGCTATGGCGCTTTGAATTCATACTATCGTCAAGGCTCTGCAGCGGTTAATTTGAGCTTTACCAGCGGCAGCGGGACCGGTGTAGTCAAGACTGACAACCTTTCCGTACTAAAAGTTAACGAGCAGGGTGAATCATTAGCCGGAGCGACCTTTGAGATTCTGAAAGCAGATGGCTCAGAAACGGGGCTGAAAGCTGACACAGACGATGAAGGCAAGCTGACCTTTACTGGATTGCCATTGGGCGATTATCTGTTGAAGGAAACCAAAGCACCAAACGGCTACGAAATCAATCCTGATTACAAAGACGGAAAAGCAATTACACTGACCGAGAATATGTCTGCAATCAAAGTAGTCAATAAGGAGACAGTACCGAACAGTGTCGAGCTGACTAAGACCGATGAACAAACGCATGAAGCACTAGCCGGTGCCAAATTCCGGCTAGAAAAAGCTGACGGCGAAGTAGTCAGCGAGGATCACGAAACAGGAATGGACGGCCGCTTCACCGTAACGGATCTCCCGATCGGCGATTATCAGTTTGTCGAGACCGAAGCGCCAACCGGCTACAAATTAGATAAAACGCCGGTTGAATTCTCGATCACCGAGCGTCAAGGGCAAGTGGTCAACCTGAAGAAGACCAATACGCTGGCAACAGGTTCAGTTATCCTGAAGAAAATCGATGCCCAGACACAGGAAGTATTAAAGGGAGCGACTTTCCAATTAAAAGATAGCAGCGGAAATATCCTGAAAGACGATTTGATTACTAACGGAGACGGTCATTTAGAAGTAACCGACCTAGCACCAGGTGATTATCAATTTGTCGAAACTAAAGCACCAACCGGCTATGAAAAAGAAACAACGCCAGTTGAATTCACGATCACCAAAGCCCAATCAAAGGCGGCGGAAGTGGAGAAAACCAATACCAAGACACCGTCGAAGCCAGGCTCGATCATTCTGACTAAGACAGATGAAAAAACAGGCAAAGCTTTATCCGGTGCCGCCTTTGAATTGCAAAATGCTCAAGGAAAAGTATTGGAAGCGGAACTGATTACTGATAAATCCGGGAAGTTACTGATTGAAAACCAAAGTCCGGGCAGCTATCAATTAGTCGAAACCGAAGCACCAACAGGTTATGTCAAAGATGCGACTCCTGTGAAGTTTACAGTCAAGGATCAAGCAGAGACGATTGAATTGACTAAGACTAATAAAGCAATCGATAGTGGAGTCATTTTAGAAAAAATCGATGAAACGACCAAACAGCCATTAGCTGGGGCGGAATTTGTTTTACAACAAAATGGCAAAACGATTTCGACCGAGAAAATGAGCACTGATGACAACGGTCTTTTAGCGGTGGAAAATTTAGCACCAGGCGACTATCAATTAGTGGAAACTAAAGCGCCGGCCGGTTATAAGCTGGATGCAAGACCTGTACCTTTCACGATCAAAGCGGACCAAACCAGTCCGGTTCGAGTAACGAAAACTAATAAAGGACTTACTTGCACGGTCGTACTGAGAAAAATAGACAGCAAGACCGGCGAAGGCTTGGCAGAAGCGACATTCGCGTTACAGGATCAACAAGGCAAAGTCTTAAAGGACAAATTAAAGACCGATGAAACAGGAACGCTGGTCGTGTCGGATATGGAACCAGGGAAGTACCAATTAGTCGAAACCGAGGCACCTAAGGGCTATGTATTGAATACAAAACCGGTGACCTTCCAATTGACAGAAGCGAAGAAACAACTAGTGACGGTCAAGAAGGAAAACGTGAAGCAGAAAGTCAGCGGTAAGACTGGAACAAATAGTTCACGGACCACGACTTCCACTTCCTATGGCACGCGAAACCATACGTACCTGCCTAAAACAGGGGAGCAAAAATCAACGATCCTAGTGATCGCGGGTATTGTCGTCTTACTTGTCTTAGGAGCAGTCATCTACTTTAAACGTAAAAAATAAGATTGAATTCATCCGGCTAGTCTGCTGACTAGCCGGATTTGTTTTGTCCTTCGTTTCATTGTATTTTATAGGTAAAAGAAGAATTAGAAAAAGATGGGGAAGGGATCAAGATGGGGACTCCGTTTGTTCGGATAGATGAAAAGAATTGGAAACGGGCGATGCATTGCAAGCTTATTTGGATGCTTTTTAATATAATGGAAAGAAGAGCAATACAAATGATGAATGAGGAGTAAGCATGATTACGAATATTGACGAATTGTATGAGGCGTTTAGCCGTGTCATGGCACATAAACGCTGGTGGGATACGGATAACAAGTGGGAAATCCTGCTGGGTGCGGTGCTGGTGCAAAATACGAACTGGCGCAATGTGGATTACGCGTTGGCTAATCTAAATGAAGCGACGCAATTCCTGCCGAAAAAAATACTGGCTTTGGATCAGGAGCAGCTGCAGGCGTTGATTCGTCCAAGCGGCTTTTATAAAGGCAAATCAAATACGATTATCGCGCTATTGACGTGGCTGGAGGGTTATCATTTTGACTTGAATCAGGCGGCACGCAAGGATTTTTCGACGCTGCGGAAAGAATTATTGGCGATCAAGGGGATTGGCGAGGAGACTGCCGATGCGCTGTTGGTGTACGTCTTTGACCAGTCGACCTTTATCGCAGATAAGTATGCCCAGCGGATGTTTGAGAAATTCGGTTTTGCCTCTAACGGCTACAAGCAATTAAAGAGCAAAATCGGCTGGCCTGAGACGATGGATACCCTCAAGGCGCAAAATCTTCATGGCTGGATCATCGAATACGGCCAAGTTTATTTGAAAAATGACGAGGTTTGGCAAAGCGGACCGTTGAAAAACTTTAAGCTCAAATTAAGGACAGCCGATGATTAGCGGGCAAAAAGGGTCGGGACTTTCCTTCAAAAGCATTTCGTGGTATAACATTTCAATACTATAATAGAAGAAAAATATAATTTTAGGAGTAATTAAATGGTCAATTTGAAATCAAGCAGAGAAATCGAACAAATGAAGGAATCCGGTGCTATTCTAGCCGGTATCCATAAGCAGCTACGCGAGATTATCGTTCCGGGAATCACAACGAAGGAAATCAATCAATTCGTTCAAGAAAAAGTGGAAGAAGCAGGAGCGACAGCGGCACAAATCGGCTTTGAAGGCTATGAGTTTGCGACCTGTACGAGCGTGAATGATGAGATCTGCCACGGCTTTCCCTCAAATTATCGCTTAAAATCCGGTGATGTGCTGAAGGTTGATTTTTGTGTCGATTATCATGGCGCGATCTCTGATAGCTGCTGGACTTATGCAGTCGGCGAGATTACCCCTGAGCACCAAGCGTTGATGGACGTGACGAAAGAAGCCTTGATGATCGGGATCGAACAAGCCCAAGTCGGCAACCGCGTTGGTGATATCGGGCACGCGATCCAAACCTATGCAGAAGGCAAAGGTTATGGTGTCGTCCAAGATTTTCTGGCCCATGGGATTGGACCAACGATCCATGAAGAACCCTTTTTCCCGCATTTTGGAACAGCCGGCAAAGGTCCGCGTCTAAAAGAAGGCATGACGATCACGATCGAACCGATGATCACGACTGGCACTTGGGAAGCTGGAATCGACGGCAACGGCTGGACTGCCCGTACACTAGACGGCAGCTACTGCGCTCAGTATGAACATTCCATCGCCATTACTAAAGAGGGTCCGATCATCATGACTCAGCAAGAAGCTTAATCAATTTATGAAGAGAAATTCGGAAAATATAATCC
>NZ_NGLG01000001.1:3439572-3458548 GCF_002140655.1 Enterococcus sp. 3H8_DIV0648
ACAGATAATCGCCCAATGGCAATCCAGTAAAGGTCAGCTTGCCTTCATCGTCTGTGTCAGCTTTCAGCCCCGTTTCTGAGCCATCTGCTTTCAGAATCTCAAAGGTCGCTCCGGCTAATGATTCACCCTGCTCGTTAACTTTTATACACATCTAGATGTGTATAAGAGACAGTATTTAATTTGTATTATAGGTTTATAAAAAATAAAGAAAACGATTTCTTAAAATATTAATTGTAAGTGGGGGACTGAAAATATGGAGGCAGTGAAATTAGGGCAAAGACAGGTATTTTTGATGAAAAAAGAGAGTTTAACCAAACGAGTACAAATGTTTTACGAGCAGACGAAAAATATTGAGCAATTGATTCAGTATATGGTAGCCATCCTTGTGCGGAATGCTCTTAGTCAAGGGATCTTTACGGAGCAGCTAAAGGAGTTGGCTCGAGAAATCTATCTTACCTCAGAGCCGAATGATACGCTGCGCCAATACAGTCCATTTTTCAAGCATTGCTTTAGCGGAGGCGAATGGAAAGAGCTCATCAAAAAAATGTTCAAGAATGAGTCAACTTATTTCGACAGTACCAAAGAAGCGCGTTTCTATAATAACTATTTAGGAAAAGACGGCACTCTCAATAATCGCAGGGAAGGTCTTGTTTATCATGTGGAATCTGTTTTTGAAGACGCTGCCGGGAAAAAGCATAAATTGACGATTCCTGATACAGATCCAACGAAAAACGAAGAACAGACCGAGAATATTTTACGGACTTTGTCGATCCTGACGGTTTTTGAAAATGCCGGAGTGAGAAAATTTGTTGAATATGTCAGCTATAAAACACCGGGAATGACTATCGCATCTGCTCATAATAGCCGCAAGGAAAAGAAAGCGGCAGTGTCCGAAGCAACAGATGATACTGAAAAGAGCACACCTCAACAAGAAAAAATTCAAAAGCAGTCTGTTCACAGCACGTCAGTCAAAAATGAAACAGGTCAAATATTATCGGCTGATCAAAAATCTGATGATGACAAAGCCTTGATAGAAGAATTATCGCCAACAGAACGGCTTGGAAACCGCGCCCCATCAGCAAAAAAGGCTAAAAAAGCTGAAACCTCAAGTGAAAATGAATCCGCTTCACCAGTGAATCCGCCGACCTCAGGTAAAAGTAAAGATGAAGCAAAGGCACAGCCCGCCGCGAAGAAAAAGACGAATAAGCCGCTAGATTTGCCGAAAAAACCAGATACCTCTCATATGCGCTATGGCAAAAGCGAGGCCCAGATAGAAAAGGAACGAGAAAACAGACGCCTTCAACGAGAAGCCGCCAAGCAGAGCGGTAAAAAGAAGAAAAAGAAAAAACGGAAATAGTTAAGTCGCTGTTTTGACCAATCAAAGAAACTGCATGATTGAAAAAAATTTGAGTCAATCAGGCTTCTTTAGTCTGGGCAAAAATAGAAATGCTAGTTTTCTTTTTGCGAAGCGCGACTAGTCAAAAGTGTTTGAGTGATTTTTTGCGGAGAAAATTCATTTCGGCTGATTTTTTTGAGTTATTGATCAGATTTTTTAGACAAATTGGCGAAATAGTCTAGTTTTTCCAAAACGCAAGAGCGTCTTGTTTTCATTAAAAATTCCCTGCTGGTATGCTGAAACTAGATTATTAGAGGAGGGAACATCATGAGATATACGAATGGAAATTACGAAGCTTTTGCTAGACCGAGAAAACCAGCAGGCGTTGATGAGAAGAGCGCATATATTGTTGGTGCTGGATTGGCTGGATTAGCCGCTGCTGTTTTTCTGATCAGAGATGGCCAAATGAAGGGTGACCGGATTCACATTTTTGAAGAGCTTTCCTTATCCGGCGGTTCCTTGGATGGAAAATTCATTCCCCACGATGGTTTTGTGACCCGCGGCGGACGTGAAATGGAAAATCATTTTGAATGTTTATGGGATCTATTCCGCTCTGTACCGTCATTGGAAGTAGAAGATGCGTCCGTCTTGGATGAATTTTATTGGTTGGACCATGATGATCCCAATTCATCAAATTGCCGGATCATTTATAACCGCGGCGAACGGGCAGAGGATGATGGCGACTTTACTTTGTCGAAAAAAGCCCAAAAGGAATTAGTCGATTTGTTTATGACCTCAGAGGATCAATTGATCGGCAAGAAGATCGAAGATGTATTTGGCGAAGAATTCTTTGCATCCAACTTTTGGCTGTACTGGTGCTCGATGTTTGCCTTTGAAAAATGGCATTCAGCGATCGAAATGCGTCGCTACGTGATGCGTTTCATCCATCATATCAAAGGCTTGCCGGACTTTACCGCCTTGAAATTTACCCGCTACAATCAATATGACTCATTAGTAAAACCATTGTTGTCATTTTTGAATGATCACGGAGTTGATTTCCAATACGAAACCAAGATCAACAATATCCAAGTCGAAGCGACACCTGACAAAAAGGTCGCGAAGAAAATCTTGCTGACTCGTTCAGGCAAAGCCGAAGAAATCGAACTGACAGAAAATGATCTGGTCTTTGTTACTAATGGTTCGATCACTGAAAGTTCCACAGAAGGCGATCACCATACACCTGCGCCAATTACTCATGAATTAGGCGGCAGCTGGAATCTATGGAAAAACTTGGCGAAGCAATCACCAGAATTCGGTCATCCAGAAGTCTTTTGCGAGAATTTGCCGGATGAAAGCTGGTTTGTTTCGGCAACAGTCACTTGGGAAAACTTTGATATCGAACCTTATATTTCACGCTTGACCAAACGGAAATTGCGTACCGGAAGAATCGTGACCGGCGGGATTATTACCATCAAAGACTCCAATTGGTTAATGAGCTTTGCAACCCACCGCCAACCGCATTTCAAGGAACAAAACGATCAGCAAACCGTCACTTGGGTCTATGGCTTATTGTCTAATACTCCCGGAAACTACATCAAGAAACCGATCGAGCAATGCAGCGGCCAAGAGATCGTACAAGAATTGATGTATCACTTAGGTGTGCCAGAAGACGACATCAAGAAATTTTCTGAAGAATCTTGTGTTGTGACCCCAGTGTATATGCCGTTTATCACGTCATACTTCATGCTGCGGGAACCAGGCGACCGCCCATTAGTGATTCCAAACGGGTCGGAAAACTTGGCCTTTATCGGAAACTTCGCCGAAACGGAACGAGATACAGTTTTCACCACTGAGTATTCTGTTCGAACTGCGATGGAAGCTGTCTATTCCTTCTTAGACATCGAACGCGGCGTGCCTGAAGTCTTCGCTTCAGCGTATGATATTCGGACCTTAGCCAACTCGGTTTATTATTTGAGCGATCGTAAGAAGCTTTCTGAAATGGATCTGCCATTCGTTGAGAAAAAAGTGCTGGAACATTTCGTTAAGAAAGTGGAACATACCTATATCGGCGATGTGTTGAAGGACAATCATCTATTATAAACAATATAAACAGCAGGCAGCAGCTATTTTATGTAAGCTGCCTGCGTTTTTTTTCGTTCGTATATATCAAGAAAGCTTTTATTACCCCGCCTGTTCTGCTATCTTTGAAGTAGTAAAGGAGGAGTGAAAATGAAAAAATTTATTGGGGTTTTGTTTGTTTTAGCGGTATTTTCTTTATCTGCCTGTCAGAACGACAGCACTGAAAAGCAGAATCAAGAAAGTACAACCAAACAAACATCAGCAGCACAGGAAACAAGCAGTTCATTGGACAAGGGTAGTGCAATGGATATGAAGGGGAAGCTTCAGAAACTATACAATAAGAATAATTCTGAGGACTATGACAC
The DNA here is from genome assembly GCF_002140655.1 of Enterococcus sp. 3H8_DIV0648. Lineage (NCBI taxonomy): Bacteria > Bacillati > Bacillota > Bacilli > Lactobacillales > Enterococcaceae > Enterococcus > Enterococcus sp. 3H8_DIV0648. Next base: position 3,443,353 of record NZ_NGLG01000001.1, read on the forward strand.
TGTCTGGTTTTATGCCAGCGAGAAACATGAGAAAAACTATCTGATTGCTTTTATTTCTGAAAATGAAAACGGAAGTGCCGAACAAATCAAGGTAGTTACAAGTAAAGGCGGAAACTATCACTTAGATACAGATGACATGGATGTGCAGGTAGAAGGAGAGAGTGACGATGAGGTCTTTTCGTTGCCGGACACCCAGTCGATGGTACAGTTTTCTGTAAAGCATAAGTATTATGAGGAGATTGACGGGGAACCGTTTGAGCGATACTATTATTACCTTTATGATATTACCGAGGATAAAGCGAGACATACTAATACGGAGAGAAGTGTTGGTGAGTATAACGAAGACTTTGTTTTAAAAGGGGCGCAATGTAAGAACAATAAGGTCGATGTTGAAAAATGCCTGAATGAGAATTTCTAGCTGATTTATCAATTAAAAACCAAGAAATGGATTGCACGCAGTCATCCGTTTCTTGGTTTTTTGACTATAAAGAAAGTATAGAATTTCAACATGAATAAATCGCTTTGTAGCGGGTATATCCATGTCTGGCTTCACGAACTAGCTTTATCGGCAATAAGCAAAAATATTTCGAAATTTGAGAAGCAATTTAGAAATATTTTGGTCTTATTGCTCAAAAGCTGAGCGAGTTCGCGAAGCCTTTCTTACTTTAGTAAAATGACAGTCAAAACTTTTTTGGTCAATTCTCTTGCCATAAACCATGGTTCAGGGTTTAAAGTAGGTAAAAATTGATGGAGGTCTTCAACGATGACAGACAAAGTATTAGTAACAGGCGGCACAGGCTTTTTAGGCATGCAAATGCTCTTGCAATTATTAAACAAAGGCTACGATGTTCGGACAACGGTGCGTTCATTGAAAAGCAAAGACAAGGTGTTTACTACCTTGCGGAATAATGGGGTATCGAATTTTGATCAGCTTTCATTTATCGAAGCGGATCTTTCAAAGGATGATAATTGGGAGGCGGCGATGGCAGATCGCGATTATGTATTAAGTGTTGCCTCACCTGTGTTCTTTGAGATTCCCAAGGATGAAACAGAAGTGATTCGGCCTGCGATTGAAGGAATCATCCGCATCTTAAAAGCAGCGACTCGTACAAAGGTGAAACGGGTCGTAATGACTTCGAATTTCGGCGCGGTGGGTTTTACTAATCAGGACTGGCAATCTGTTACCACTGAAAAGGATTGGACCGATGAAAAAGCCAAGGGTCTTTCCGCGTATGAAAAATCAAAACTATTAGCCGAAAAAGCGGCTTGGAAGTTTATTGAAACAGAAGGGAACGGCTTGGAATTTGCGACGATCAATCCCGTGGCGATTTTTGGACCATCACTAGACAGCCATGTTTCCGGCAGCTTTGATTTATTGAAGGGGATCGCCGGCGGTTCGATGAAGATGATTCCGAATATCCAATTGAACGTAGTCGATGTCCGGGATGTTGTTGATCTGCACATTCGAGCAATGACCACACCGGCCGCCGCCGGACAGCGTTTCATTGCCTCGACGGACGGCATGATCTCGATGCCGGAGATCGCGGCCTTAATACGGAAAGAACGTCCGCAATTAGCTGAACAGGTTTCGAAAAGAACAATGCCTAATGGATTGCTGAAAATAGCCTCTCACTTTAATGCGACAGCGAAAGAAGGGCAATTCATGGCTGAGATGAACCGCAATGTCAGCAATGCAAAAGCCAGAGAGGTTTTGGGCTGGAAACCGATCGGAACCAAAGAGGATGCGGTGCTGACTGCCGTTGACAGCTTGCTTAAATATGATTTAGTTTAAAGGACTTGAGAGGTTCTTAAAGCAGCTTCCTTTTTACGGAATGAGATTTTTCTAATGCTAATCTTCTATTTATAGTATAATTCTAATAAATAGGATTAGGAGGACAACGAATGATCAAAATAGCAATTGTCGGATATGGAAACTTAGGGCGCGGTGTGGAACGAGCGTTGAAGCAGAATGCAGATATGGAACTAGTCGGAGTATTCTCAAGAAGAGATCCAGCGACCGTGCAGACCGATGGCGCTTCAGTCTATACGTTAGATGAGCTGGAAGCACAAAAAGGCAAAATCGATGTTTGTATTTTATGTGGCGGTTCGGCGACCGACTTGCCTGTCCAAACACCAGCGATTACGAAAAACTTCAATACGATCGACAGCTTTGATACCCATGCGAAAATTCCTGAACATTTCGCCAATGTCGATCAGGCGGCGAAAGAAAGTCAAACTGTTTCAGTGATCTCGACAGGCTGGGACCCCGGCTTGTTCAGCTTGAATCGTTTGTATGCTCAAAGTATTTTACCAGAAGGCGAGACCTATACTTTCTGGGGCAAAGGTGTCAGCCAAGGGCACTCTGATGCCTTGAGAAGAATCAAAGGCGTTGCCGACGCGATCCAATATACGATCCCTAAAAGTGAAGTTATCGAGAAATTAAAAGCCGGTGAAAAGCTGGAATTGACGACTCGAGACAAACATTTGCGGGAGTGTTTCGTGGTCTTAGAAGCAGACGCTGATGAAGCGGCGATCAAAGAAGAAATCGTGACGATGCCGAATTACTTTGATGAATACGATACGATCGTTCATTTTATTTCAGCAGCAGAACTGAAGCGCGATCACCGTGCAATGCCTCACGGGGGAACGGTCTTACGGACAGGGAAAACTCATGAGAACACGAAGCAAGTGATCGAATACAATCTTCAACTAGAAAGCAATCCTGAATTTACTGCCAGTGTATTAGTTGCTTATGCCAGAGCATGTGTTCGCTTGGCGGCAGAAAAACAATACGGTGCCTTTACCGTATTGGATATCGCACCAAAATACTTATCACCAGTCGATGATGCGACATTAAGAAAAGAATTACTATAAGCAAAAAAGCGAAGTGACCTAGTTTATTAGGTGCCACTTCGCTTTTTAAATATCGCTGATTAAGACAACTACGGAAAAGCGTTTTTCATCGTAGGTGATATCCAAGGTGCCGTCATAGCTTTCAACAATTGATTTCACGGCTTGCAGCCCAATGCCGTGCTCGTCCGGCTGTTCCTTGGTAGAGAAAAAGCGATTTCCTTTTTTCTGGATTTCTTTATTCTTCGTATTCTTGATCTCATAGCTGAAAAAGCCGTTATAGTATCTAGCCTTTAAGGTAATCTCCTTTTTCGCTGCGTCCTTCGCGGCTTCAATCGCATTATCCAGCGTATTGCCAAACAACGAACAGAGACTAATATCATCGATCGTTATCAGCGTATCAATGTCTAACTGCATCGAACACTTGATTTGATAGTCCTGCATCATTTGATATTTGGCATTCAAAACGGCATTGACGATACTATTTTTACAAAAAATATGATTAGCGAGGCTATGCTGTTTTGTTAAATTTGCTAAATATTCCTCGGCCTGCTCCGGCTGTTCTTCTCGCATCAAATTGAGCATGACGCTAAAGTGATTATTCATATCATGATGAATTTTCCGCAGCTGTTTTTGATTCCCTTCTAATTCCTGATAATACTCCTTTTGCATTTGCAAACTTTGATTTTCTAATTTGTAGCGAAAGCTTTTCGCGATGTGACCGGTCATATACAAACTGCAGATGCTGGTCAGAATACAAGCAAAAGCAGCCGGATAGATCATTCGTGCATCTGACGGGGTAAAGATAATCAAACTGATCATGGCAATTAGCGGCGTCAAGCAGATAAAATCAAGGATCAGCCATAACTTAGCGGGAATCTGCGTTTTTGCATAGGGCAATGAATAGCTGAAAAAGCGATACATGCCGTACCAAATCAAGCCCCGCAGCAAATGCGCTGTTCCATGCAGAAAATAATCCAAAGCGAGCATTTTTCCTCCAGCCAGCCAAATCCTCATTCCGATGTCTTCCAATAAAAAGTTCAATGCCACAATAAAGGGATATAAAGACAGCACTAAAGAAATTTTGTGTATGACGGGGCCTTTTAAAAACAATAGAAAAGCGGCCGAAAAAAACAGAAAGATAAAGCATACATTTGTCGCATCATTGGGATAAATAGGCAACGATATGGCAATAAAATTTATAAAAAAAAGCAGTAATTGAAGGAACTGATTTTCTTTAACAGGAATAAATGTCGCGATCAGCTGATAAAGAAAATACGACCCAAGTAAAGCAGTCCCCTGATTAACAAGGATTTTAATTATAATCATTCGACCACCTACCCTAACATGTTCTTAGCAAAGCTGACCATCAGCGACTGACGGTATTTCCTGCTGATGGGTAATTGTTCCCGATTGCAATAAAGAAAAGCGGACTCGACTTGATCCACATAGTTCAAATTGACTAAAAAGCGATTGTGAATTCTGAGAAAGTGATCAGGCAGCCGGAGCTCGCTCAGCTTTCCATAAAAGGTGCAGGAATCTTTGACGGTTACTACTGTAAGCATGCGGCGGTCACTGGTGAAATAGCAGATATCCTTCAGCGCTATTTTAGTGGCACCGGCTTTTTGCTCGACGACAAAATATTTAGGCTGGGCCGTCTCCAGCTCATCTAGGGCTTTATGTAAAACCTCAATGATCTTTTCCTCGCCATAAGGCTTCAATAGGTAATTCAAGGCTTTCACTTCATATCCTTGAAAGACAAAATCAGCAAAAGCTGTGATAAAGACGATCACCGCATGCTGATTGATTTTTCGCAGCCGCTTGGCTGTTTCGATGCCATCCAAAGTGTTCATTTCAATATCTAAAAAAAGCAGATCAATGGCTTCTTGCCGGCTGCTGCTAAGTAATTCTTCCCCCGAAGAAAACTCACTAACCTGATAGTCAAGGCCTTGCAGCTGCAAGGCCGGCTCAATTATTTTTATCAATGCTTTGCGCATTTCTTTTTCATCATCACAACAAACAACCTTTAACATTTCACGACCCTCCATTTTTCATCATTATATCATTAAAAGATAACCAAAAATGACATAAAAAGCGTCAAAGTTTACAAAATGACTCATAGGTAAAAGCGATCGATTTTCTTAGAATAAGGGTATAGCAAACAAGAGTGTCAGCTCTGTTAAATAGGAGGAAGAAAAATGCTAACTGTGGATCATTTATACAAAAGTTTTCATACTGGCGGGGTCCAGTATGACGTGTTGAAGGACGTGACCTTTACCATCGATGAAAGTGAATTTGTAGCGGTAATGGGACCGTCAGGAAGCGGGAAAACGACCTTATTAAACTGTATTTCCTGTTTTATTCCCTATGAAAAAGGGGAGATTCGTTTAGATGATACTTTGTTGGCGAATTTGGATGAAGAAGCGATGGCTGAGGTACGCAATAAGAAGCTAGGCTTTGTTTTTCAGGATTTTATGCTGCTGGATGGATTGACGATCTTTGAAAATGTCTGTGTCCCTAAAGTAATCACGCAAGCACCGTATCGTCCGATGGAACAGAAGGTGACGAAGCTGCTCCAATTATTTGGGATCGATTCGATTGCCAACAAATATCCGGTGGAAATCTCTGGCGGACAAAAACAGCGGACGGCAGTAGCCAGAGCGTTGATGAATGATCCGCTGATCTTATTAGCCGATGAACCGACTGGAAATCTTGATAGTAAATCTCGTGATACTGTGATCGAAGCCTTTATCGAAGCCAAACGTACATTAGGAGCAACGATCTTCATGGTGACCCACGATACCTTTTCAGCGAGCTATTGTGATCGCGTATTGGTTATGAAGGACGGTACGATTTTTACCGAGCTGGTAAGAAAGGGTACCAGACAACAATTCTTTGACGAATTGCTCCAAATATTAAAAGAATTGGAGGGCAATCCTGATGAAGCTATCCATGTCTGATTTATTAAAGAAGCTGCGGAAATACAATCAGCGCAATTATCTGCAATTTGTGTTCTGCATGACTTTTTCGGTGCTATTAATCACTTCCTATGCGGTGATGCTGTATAGTACACTCGTCCAGCAGACGCTGCCAGTCGGAGGAGACAGTCGGAAGCAAGTCATGATGATCTTTGCGATCGCACTGGCTGGGTGTCTGATTTTTATCGTCTACTCAGCCGGCTTGTTTTTAAAATATAAAAGCCGTGAAACGGGAGTCTTTTTAGCCTTAGGGGCCAAAAAGAATTATTTAGCCAAAAAACTAACGATCGAGCTGCTGCAATTGATGCTGGCGTGCATTGTCAGCGGAGTTTTATTCGGGATTGGTTTAGCTTTTCTGATTTGGCGGATTTTTCAACTGGTGTTGTCGAATCTTGGCGACATGACTTTAGGGTTATCATTTACCGGTGTTGCCATCGGAGCTGCATTTGGCCTTGTTTCGATGATTTTAGTTTTGTTCCAGCTGTACCGTTTTATCCGTCGAACAGATATGATGGAGATTTTATACCATCAGCAAACGAGTGAGCCATTGCGCCCTGTCACTACTAAGTATGGGGTTTCGGGTGTTGTCCTGTTAGCTGCTGGCGTTCTTTTAGGATTTGTTGGAAGGACCGTTGTGGGCTACATGGGCTTTCAGCTTCCCGCTCTCTGGAATTTAACCTATTTGCTTTCTTTAGTGGGAATTTATCGGATCATGACCTATACGATTATGAAAAACAAACGCGGCCGTAATCCGCAGCAGTATTATAATCATTTGATCGCTGCAAATATGATGAAATTTCAAGGACGTCAAACGGTTCGCAATATGAGTATTGTCGCTTTATTGCTGGCTGCCAGCATCTTTGCCAGCTTTTACCCGCCGCAGCTAGCCAATTCAAGGCAATCTGTTTTAGAATCACCTGCTGATTATACATTGCATTATCAGCTTTCAGAAGATGAGGTGGATCAAGCAGCTATCTACCGACTCGCGAAAAAACACGATGTTAAAATCAAAGGATATCAAGAAATCATCTTTTCAGAGCTTATAATCAGCGGTGTTGAACGGGACTGGACAGATGACGGCAAGTTAAAAGAAGAATACATCTCGGATTATCGCTTAGCCGATTTTATCGACGCGACGACCTTCAATCAAGAAATGAAGCAAAAGCTGGTGATACCAGAAGGAACATATTACAAGATCAAAGGAAAAGAAGCGACAGAAAGCTTTTTTGAAAAAGATAGCGATATGGATCAAGTAACGAATCCAGTGACCAAACAAAAGACAGCGCTAAAGTTTGCCGGTACCATCGCTTCTCAGCAATTGATCAATAACGGCAATTCGCGATATATTTTGAATGATCAGGATTATCATAAAATCACCAGTCAGTTAAATGCAAAGCATCAAATAAAACAGATTCTATTTAATGTGGCAGATGTGGAGGCGTCGTATCCCTTTGCTCAAGAACTGTATCAAGTGTTTCTTTCAAAAGCATCACCAAAGATGGCGGTCCAAAAAAATTATGATGCCTATCAAGAATCAAAAGCTTTGACTGAAAATCAGCGCTACGATTATGGCGAGAAAATGAAACTTATAGTGGAAAATCATGATCTAATGGAGTATTGGAAGTATTATCCCATGATGAAGATTTTGGTGCAAAACACCTTCTTTCAAACCACAGCGGTTTATTTCTTAGTCTTCATTTATGTTGCGATCATTTGTTTAGCAGCTGTCGGAGTAATCTCTTATACGAGAAGTATTACGATTGGTTTGACCAATCAGCAGCTGTTTGAAGACTTGAAGCGTTTAGGCGCGAACAATCGCTACATTCGCAAATGTGTGATCAATCAATTAAATAAATTATTCGTTGTTCCTACACTTGTGGCAGCGCTCATGATCTATGCCTTTACGCTGCTGATCTTTGGAGTGAATGACGGACAAATCACCAGCAATGAAATTCGTGCGCTGATGATGGACAGCGCCCTGCTTGGCTTGATACTCATTTATCAGCTGATCATCTACAGCGTGTCCTTCCGTAAGATCAAAGGGATTTTGCATATTTAAGCGCAGCTTCGATTGTAATATCTTGATAATCGATTAAAATTAAAAGCTCAAGGAAAAAACCAAATTGGTTGCTCCTTGAGTTTTTCTTTTGCTTAATTTTAGCGGATTGGGTACGTTACAAGTAATAAAATTTGGAAAAGCGAGGTAGGAATATGAAGTATGAAAAAATCTCACCAACAGATAATTACCCGTATAAAATCTTTTCGTTTCATTCAAAATCATCCGACCGTCTGATTCCGCCCCATTGGCATGAAAGCTTAGAGCTGCTTTTTTGCTTTTCTGGTGAACTGGAGGTCATTTTCGCAGGACAAACCTATCATTTAAAGGCGCAGGAATTCATTATTATCAATTCGAATCATGTTCATTCAACGAGAAGTCCGGTTTTAGGCGAGTGTTTAGTGATCCAGTTTCCTTTGGAATATCTGCAAAGAATCACCGAGGAGCAGTATCTCAAGCAGTTTTTGTTCAAGGCGATCCCCGATCAGCAATACTCAGAGGCGCTGGCTTGTTTGCTGTTCATCTATCAGAATTTTTCTTCGGCTGATTTAGTCAATCGTTTGTACGTGAAAGCGAAGATTTATGAATTGTTAGCCATTCTTTGCGAAAGTAATACATTTTCTAGTGCCAATATTTACGAGATCAAATCCTTTAAATACTTGGAGAAAATGAAAGTGGTCAACCAATATATTCAAGATCATCACACGCAAAATTTGATGATCGAAGAGGTAGCAAAAATATTTAATTATAATCCGTCGTATTTTTCGCGTTTCTACAAAAAATTTATGGGAATCACCTTTACTGAATACCTCAATTCTATTCGATTAGATGCCGCTTACAAGGAAATGCGGGACACTGATAAAACGATTTTGGAAATTGGGTTGAATAATGGCTTTGCGACGAATAAGACGTTTTACAACGTTTTTCGCAATAAATTTGGTATGTCGCCGCAAAAGTTTCGCCAGCAGTTTCTCAAAAAAAGTAATTAAATTTCCACTTTGTCGTAAAAAAGCGGAACGACTTGGAACCACTAACGATTCTATAATGAAAGCGTTATAACAATCGTTTGATGAGGAGGAGCAACATTGAAAGAAAAATTCACAAATCTATTTAACAAACTGAATCCATGGTTTGATAAGCTGGGTGCCAACCCGTACCTGCAGGCAATATCCGGTGCCATGATGGCAACCTTGGGTCCGCTTTTCATTGGTTCAATGTCGGTATTGATCGTTGTCTTGATGGGGATGGTTCCAGCCTTAGCAAAGCTGAATAAGCTGACTGAACTGTTGTCTAAAGTAAATACCATGACGCTTGGTGCTTTAGCGGTCTATATCGCGGTATTAATTGCGTATCACTTAGTAAAAAAATTGGATGAAGACGAAGACCCGATTTCTGCCTCGGTAATTTCCTTGATTAGTTTTCTGATCATTACTCCTTTAGGTAAAATGGCGGATGATTCAATGGGGATTCCAACGAACTGGCTAGGCGCTCAAGGCGTGTTCTCTGCGCTGATCGTCGGGATTGTAAGCGCTCGTTTATACTTAGCGATTAAGCATCGCGGCTGGACGATCAAGATGCCGGCTGGTGTGCCGCCTATGGTGACAAAGACATTCGAAGCATTGATCCCAACGATTTTGATTGGACTATTATTTGCTATTGTTGATTTATTGTTTAGTCTGACAGCGTTTGGCAGTATGCATCAATTTGTTTACAGCATTATCCAAGAACCGTTGAAAGGTGTGGGCGGTTCGATCGCAGTGATGATCTTATTAAGTCTGCTGCAGCAAGTTTTATGGTTCTTCGGGATTCATGGAACCAATGTGATATTGCCGCTGGTTACACCCTTATGGTTAGCGATGGACTTGGAAAACTTGAATGCGGTTCAGGCGGGATTGACTCCGCCGAACATCGTAGGTCTGGCATTCTTTAATATCATTACTTGGAGCGGCTTAGGTTTGGGATTAGTGCTGCTGATGCTGCGGGCTAAGAGCCAGCAATATCGCCAAGTCGGAAAGATATCGATCGTTCCCGCGATGTTTGGAATCACTGAACCAGTCATTTTTGGGACACCATTAGTATTGAATTTTGATCTGGCATTTCCTTTTATTACCAACAATGCCATCGCATTGACCTTGGCCTATGTACTGACCAAACTCGGAATCGTCGCAAAATTTATTGGAGTTCAAGCGATCTTTGGGTTGCCGCTCGGCTTCCACGCAGCGGTCGAAGGCAGCATCTCGATCATTTTATTACAATTATTTATCCAATTAGTCTTGTCGCCGGTTTTATGGTACCCGTGGTTCAAACGCCTAGATATGCGTACCTATAAGGAAGAACAAGCTGCTGAAGGAGTTAATGACTAATGCAAGAAGCAAAACTAAAAGAGCTGCTGGATTCATTGACGTGGACGGAAAAAGTCGGTCAATTGGTCCAACTATCTGGTGATTTCTTCCATAGTGAAGAATTAGCGGTTGGACCGAAAAAGAAATTAGGCATTACGCAGGAAACGATCGATGTTGTCGGTTCTGTTTTGAATGTCACAGGAGCTGAAACGACCCGCACCATCCAAGAGAAATACTTAAAAAAGAGCCGGCATAAAATCCCGCTGCTGTTTATGGCCGATATTATCTACGGCTATCGCACGATTTTTCCGATTCCATTAGGCTTAGGTGCGACGTGGAATCCTGAGCTGATCGAGGAGGCCTATAGTGTCATTGCTCGAGAATCACGTTCTGCTGGTGCTCATGTAACGTATGCACCAATGGTGGATTTAGTTCGCGATGCTCGCTGGGGACGCTCTTTAGAATCAACAGGAGAGGACCCTCAATTGAATGCTGACTTTGCAGAAGCGATGGTTCGCGGATTGCAGCAGGAACAAGGTGAAAGGTTTGAAGGAATCGCTTCTTGTGTCAAACACTTTGCTGCTTATGGAGCCGCAGAGGCCGGCCGAGAATACAATACCGTGGATATGAGCGAACGTCGTTTAAGACAGGATTATTTAAGCGGGTATAAGTCGGCAGTTGATGCGGGAGCGAAATTAGTCATGACCTCCTTCAATACGTATGATGGTATGCCTGCCACAGGCAATGAGTTCTTATTGAAAGAAATTCTCCGCAACGAATGGGGCTTTGACGGAGTGATCATTTCTGATTACGCTGCTGTCCAAGAATTGATTGCTCACGGTGTTGCCAAAGATGAACGGGAAGCGACCTTGTTAGCGATGAAGGCTACGAATGATATCGATATGAAGACCGGCTGCTACGCCAATGAGCTGGAGCCGTTAGTCAAAGAAGGCGCCATCGATCCAGAATTAGTCAATGACGCAGTTTGGCGTGTATTGAAACTGAAAAATGAGTTAGGCTTGTTCGAAGATCCTTATCGCGGCAGCACCGTTCAGCGGGAACAACAGACTTTATTAACAGAAGAAAATAGAAGCTTGGCCCGCAAAGTCGCCCAAGAAGCGATCGTTTTATTGCAAAACAAAGAGGAGCTGCTTCCTTTAAAACCCAATCAGGAGAAAATTCTATTAGTCGGACCTTATGGCGATGAACAGGATCTGATCGGGTTGTGGGCGGTCCATGGAAAAAGCTCTGATGTGGTTTCCATTAAAGCGGCGCTCGAAAAAGAACTAAGCAAAGAAGCATTCTCTTATGAAAAAGGCTGCGACCTGCTAGCAGATTATCAGTTTTTAGGAGAGTTCGGTGCAACCAAAGAACAGATCCATTCGTTAGGAATGTCGAAGGCAGAACAGGAAGCGACGTTGAACAAAGCACTCGAGGCTGGTAAAAATGCGGACATCATCATTTATGCGATGGGTGAACACACGATGCAAAGCGGCGAAGCCGGCAGCCGCACGGATATTTCATTACCGACGATACAAAAAGATTTTATGGAGAAAATGGTCGCATTAGGCAAAAAGAATATTTTGATCGCTATCAGCGGCCGGCCATTAACGCTTGCTAAAGAGGTTGAGCAGATGGATGTCATTATCCAGGCCTGGTTCCCGGGAACTGAGGGTGGAAATGCGCTTGTCGATATTCTATTCGGCAAGGTCAATCCATCCGGCAGACTCAGCATGGGCTTTCCAGAAAATGTTGGTCAGCTGCCAATGTCTTACAATGAATTTAAAACAGGGCGTCCGCTGAACAGCAGCACGCATCGCGGTCGATTTGTTACAAAGTATTTAGACAGTTCAAATGCTCCGCTGTTCCCATTTGGTTTTGGTTTGAGTTATGGCACGGTAGTTTACGACGAACTGATACTAAGCTCCACGCAAATGACCGATGATTTAACTGTCTCGATCAAGCTGAAAAACGCTTCTGACTATGAACGGTTGGAAACAGTTCAGCTGTATATTCAGGATGTTACCGGCTCGGTCGTTCGGCCAATCAAGGAATTAAAAAAATACCAAAAAGTAAGATTGCTGCCGCATGAAGAAAAGATCGTTGAGTTTTCTCTTCAGCGAAAGGATTTATACTACTATATGAAAGATATGCAGTTTGGCACTGAAGCAGGCGAATTTATCGTCTTTGTCGGTCGAAATGCCAATGATACGCAGCAAGCAGGTTTTGAACTGCTGTAATAGTTAAACGAAGGATCGCAAATTTTGTGATCCTTCCTTTTTTTGTGAGTAATATTCTTTGTTTGAAATAGACATAGCTGCTCCAATCCTACTATTCGAATATTTCCCCAAATTGTGGTAAATTGCAGATGAATTTAGTCAGTGAGGAAGTGGAGCGCATGTCAATGACTCAAGAAGAAGTACTGAAGCAGTTGTATAATCTGATTTTGAATCCGAATACTCGCGAGTGGGAGCGCTACTTATTAACGACGACTAAAAACGCGCTAGGTAATCAAGCAAATTTCAACGAACAACTAGCCAAGCTGGAGGCCGAGCTGCGTCCGTTAGCATTGCGAAATAATTTAACACCGGATGTGACGGATTTTTATCAGCTGATTACCGGAGAGAAAACCGGCGTCGACCAATCCGTGAAAGAGCATCACTTAGTTACTGATCCTGCTTACCAAGAACGGGCGATTTTTGCGGGCGGCTGCTTCTGGTGCATGGTGGAACCTTTTGAAACGCAGCCTGGGATCGTCTCGGTTTTATCTGGCTATACTGGCGGCACTGTCGAGCATCCCAGCTACGATCAAGTCAGCAGCGGGGCGACTGGACATGTCGAAGCCGTGGAAATCATTTTTGACACACGAGTGGTAAGTTATCAAGAATTGATTGCCCTCTATTGGCAGATCACCGATCCCACGGATGCCTTTGGACAAGTTCAAGATCGCGGCGCGCAATATCGTCCCATTGTCTTTACAACAACTAAAGAACAAAAAGCGATCGCTGAAGAAACAAAGCAAGCTGTGATCGCTTCCGGCAGATACAGCAAGCCGATCATTACAGAAATCAAAGAAGCAGATACCTTTTGGCCAGCGGAAAACTATCATCAAGAATTTTATAAGAAACAGCCCAAGCGCTATAAAGCAATAAAACGTGAACGCCAGCAGTTTTTAAGGTATCAACAGCTAAAAGGAAAGCTCCACGCAAGGCGGCAGCGAAGGAAATAATTTCAATGAAAAACACATTTTAAATCTTTTTTGAAAAAGCGTTGACAAAAGTATTGTAAAAGATTATATTATATACATACCAACCGAATGTATGGATGAGGAGTTGTCAATCATGGCTCGTAACAAATACCCAGAAGAAACAGTGAATAAGATTTTAGATGTATCGATGCAGCTGTTTTTAGAAAAAGGCTATGAGCATACGTCGATCCAAGATATCGTCAATAACCTTGGCGGCTTATCGAAAGGTGCGATCTATCATCACTTCAAATCAAAGGAAGACATTTTGAATGGTGTGATGGATAAACTGTATCAAGGCAACGACAATGAAATAGACCATATCAAGCGGCTTGAAAAAAATGCAAATATGACTGGGTTAGAAAAACTTCAGGCCTTATTCACATCGGCATTGGATAATCCACGCCAAGAGGATATGTTTCAGATGGCCCCAGATTTTATTAAAAACCCTCAGATGTTAGTGATGCAGTTAGAAGGGATTTTTAAAGAATCAGCTCCGCACTATGTGCAGCCGATCATTGAAGAGGGGATCGCGGATGGCTCGATCAAAACAGAGTACCCCAAGGAATTAGCGGAAGTGATCCTGCTGCTGATCAATATCTGGCTAATCCCACTGATTCATGAGGATGATCCAAACAACGTAGCCAATCGTTTCGCATTATTCCAAGAAATGATGGCAAAATTAGGAATCGAAGTTTTTGATGCGGTCGCAATCGAACGCCTAGAGAAATTTCGCAAGCTTTACGAACAAAAAAAATAATCTCTGCCTTCAATCAAAGGCAGTTTTATTTTAAAGTTATACATACCGTCGTTCGGTATTGAAAATGGTTAACAATGTTTCAAAAAAATAAATACATTAAAAAGAAAAAGGATGCCAGTCCAACTTTTTCCAGTAATTAGGGAGCGAGAGACCCACAAGAAGTCGACGCAAACAAAAAGGAAGGAGCAGCTAGTTGGATGGTATGCGGCTTGAAAATCAGACTTATTTTTCTAGTAAGAAAAATAAATACATTAAAAAGAAAAAGGATGCCAGTCCAACTTTTCCCAGTAATTAGGGAGCGAGAGACCCACAAGAAGTCGACGCAAACAAAAAGGAAGAAGCAGCTAGTTGGATGGTATACGGCTTGAAAAACAGACTTATTTTTCTGGTAAGAAAAATAAATACATTAAAAAGAAAAAGGAGTGTTCAAAATGGAACAAAAAATGAATAAAAAAAATATGTATGGTGAAAATGGCGGAAACAAAGGAAACGTGATTGAACGAATCGGCAGCGGGATCGCAGTGGTCTTCTCAGGAATCTTTATCTTACCAATCTTGTCTGTATTGACGGGGGCTTTTGGAATGATCGGGATTGGTCTGCCAGCAGTCGCAGTGATGAACTTCTTCGGAATTCTTCACATTCCATTCAATGTCTTGTTCGTAAATATAACTGGTTTTCCGCAAGTATTCGTGGGAACTATCGTTGGGATGATCTTTATCGCTTTATCTGTTGTTTGCGGAAACTTATTGAAGAAATATGTGACGATCGCGAAACGTACTTTCTAAGGAAATAACCGCAATATGTCGATATATTCTTACATTATCGAAACTTGTTGGCTTGATTATAATCGCCAATCTTACTATAGAGACTAAAAACAGAGGCTAGCCGCTGTTTTTTTATTATGCTTTTCTCTATAAAAGCGGTTGTAAATGAGAAAAACAATATAAAAATTGGACGAAATGAAAG
>NZ_NGLG01000001.1:3458777-3507930 GCF_002140655.1 Enterococcus sp. 3H8_DIV0648
AAAATATATTAATCAAAAGTTAATCCAGATTTGGAAGGAGCGAGAAATGCAGGCAAACGATTTATTAATGGATGATGACCGTTATAAATGGTATTTACTCCAGTATTTGGAATTAAACAAGAATGCGTATTGCTCAGTTGATCAGCTTGGAGATATTTTAGAGCTTTCTCGCTATAAACTAGAAAAATATCTGCAGGAACTTCAGGATGAGCTGAAAGAAAATCATTACGACGCAACGATCGAGTTGTTGGAAACTGGTGAAATCGAGGTTCATCACTTGACTCATGCGATCGTGAAAAAAATGCGGCTTTACTTGGTAGAACGAAGTCTTTCCTACCAGATTTTTCACCGCTACGTAACAAAAGAAACCAGTCTTGATAATCAGATTGAAGAGCTGCATGTGAGCCGTTCGAGCACCTATCGTTTATACAAACATTTGAAAGATCAGCTCACCGATGAAGGCTTTCAGTTAAAGAAAAACCAACTGATCGGTGCTGAAGGAACTCTCCGAAATTTTTTATTTGGTTTGTATTATGAAATGTTCAATGGTTTAGCCAATCCCTTTGATGAGGAGCTCCAGCATCAAACAAAAGAGCTCTTTCGTTATTTAGAACATTATCTGAATTTATCGCTTCCTAAAACGAAGGAACATAAGCTGCTGTTTTTCATGAGTATCGGCTTGATCCGTATGAGAAACAATCATTCAATGGATCAAGAATACGTCGAGTATGAGGAAAGTGCTGCCACTGAATATCTGAGCAAATGGTTGGATGGCCATTTTTCTTTGACTCAAACAGAAAAGCGGCGAGAGATTGCCGCATTGCTGCTGTTTTGTCAGATGATGGAGATCGACTCGAAGCAGGAGCTGACACTCCTCGCGGGAAAAGAAATGCGGCAGGCCGAGGATTTGGTGGATGATTTTTTAACTTATTTGGCCGCTCACTCACGTTTTGAGATTCAGCGATTAAAAGAGGATACCGGATTAGTCTCAGGATTACTCAGAATCAATCGCCGATGGCTGCTTTATCATTTCCGTGAAACGACCTTTGTGACGAAAATCCAGCGTCGCTACTTTCAAGAGATCAATCCCAAACTCGATGAGTTGATCCAAGACTTCATTGAAACAATCGCTCAACGCGGTTTGTTTCATTCGGATCAAGAGCGTAATAAATTGTACTACGATTATCTATTCTTTCTGATCACACAGATTTCAGTAGAAGAATTGGAAGATCCAGTCTTTATTTGTATCGACTTTTCTCATGGCAGCAGCTACAACGAATACATTCAAACAATGCTGAGTTCCTTGCAAAGTATGAACATCTGCTATGAGGAAAAGTTAAGTACCAAAACTCAAATCTATTTATCTGATTTTCTGATCGACACGCTTCCTTGCCATCAAATGATTTGGAAGCGTCCGCCGACACCGGAGGATTGGGCGGAATTTGGCCACTTATTATTGACTGTTAAAGGAGGCGCTTATGAATAGGAATTTGTTGATCGCACTGACTTTGCCGTCGATGATGTTTTATCAATCAAATGCGCCGATCATATACAGCAGTGAGAAGTTGATCGCTCAAGTAAAAGAAGAGCAGGCGATGCGGACGTTTGATTTATCAGATACGGGAAATACGCTGATTGTGTCAAATGATCGAATAGAAGAAAAAAGGGAATCCGCTGCTTCAACCGAAAGCGGCAAACCAGATCAGTCCACGAATCACGCTCGAGAGAGGGAGAATGATTCGTCTGAAACGACGGAAAGTACGCACAGCGAAAAAACAGAGACATCAAAAACGACAGGTGTCCTGCCGAAAACGAAACAAAAGGCTGCGGAGCACAAGAAAAACAGCAACGAAGTTTTAGAAACGATCGAACAGAAAATCAGTGCCTTGCCATTTACGAACCCGCCTTCTGATAAAAATGGCGAACGGGAACTGGTTCGGATGCTGGCGAGTATGTCTGGGACGATTCTGTATGGCACCAAAATGACTGAAACCAATCGACAAGAATATATTACTTTTTAAAGGGGATGGAACAGGATGAAACAATTGAAAAAAATCTGGTCACTGACAGCGATTTGCGGAATGATTATCGGAATTTTCCCGATGACCATTTTCGCAGAGACGATCACAGCAGCGAGTGTGGTGATCAATCAAGCAGAAATTACAACTACCGAGGATCAAGCAATCACGGAAGACAATCCGATAAAACATAAAGCAACAGTAAAAACAAAATTAAGCTGGTCATTGGATCAAGCTGCTTTGATCGATGAAGGGACACTGACAGCTGTCAATTTGCCAGCGAATCTAAATTTTCCAGATCAAGCCGGCAGTTTAGGCGAGATGGGTAACTATCAAGTCAGCAACCAGCAGCTGCTTTTTCAGTTCAATAAAAATTATCAGGAAACAGAAGATGGTCGCGCACCTGATTTTACCAGTGCAAAGTTCTATGAAGGTGTAGTGGAATTAACTGCTGAAACAACAGCAGAAGATGTGGAAACAGAAATGGTCGATTTTGGAAATAATTTAGTTTCGACACTTTATTACGATAAAAAAGTTGATCCGGCTGCTGATCCGCTGGAAGCAACCGAAGCAGCAAAGAAATTTCAACCGCAGACACACAATCCTAGTTTGAATGAACGAGGCGTAAATCTTTTTAACGATATTCAAATCACTGATTTGGATGGAAATGCCTTTACCGAAGCCAATCCAGCTGTAAAAGATGCGAATATCAATATCCATTTTAATTGGTCATTAGATGATGACGAAAATATTTTAGATGGCGATACTTATACGTATCAATTACCAGAATATTTTTCCGTTCACAATATTGTTAAAGGCGATTTATACAATGATACAAGCAAACTAGTCATGGGAACTTTTTATGTAGATCAAATTGGGAAAATGACGGTTACGTTTAACGCAACTGGAACAAACCTAAGTGAACGTCAAGGAACGATAACTTTATCCACTGAGTTGAATGTGACTGAGGATAAGGAAGAGATAAAGATCGAAACAGATATCACCGATCAAGAGGATCAAAAAATCACGATTTACATTCCGATAGCTAAAGGAGACATCCATAAAGCGGGCATAATTGCTCAAAATAATTCGATTACATGGACGATCACTGCGAATAGAGATCGCCGAAATCTGAAAAATGCAGTTATCACTGATTATTTCCCAGATGGCCTGAATCTCTGGTACGTGAATTATTATCTTCAGGAAGAAGATGGTACATGGACGAAATCAGAGGATTTTGAATACAAACAAAAAGACGAAAAGACATTTGAATTTAGATATATAAAAGAAGAGTTAAACGTTCCTGTAAAAATAGAAGTTAATGCAACGGTAGCGGATACTTCTCAAAAAGAGTTTGTGAATCACGCAAAGATTGAGGGCAGCAATTTTATTACAAATTCAACAGAAGCAAGTGTTTCGATTGATGAAAAGGATAATTTCAAAAAATTGCTAAACTATAATTTGAGTGATGGGATTTTTAATTGGGAGGTAAAGTCCACTTTTACTCAAAGCGGCGGTATATTGAAGGATTGGATGTACAACAAAGTAGAAGCTGACAAAGCTGTTCATTTCTTAAAAAAGGAAACGTTGCAGGTTTTCTATCAAGACGGTAAAGAAGTTCCCAACGATGATTGGGAATTTGTAACCACTCCTGCTAGTGAGTTTAAACAGAAAAATGGCGAATATGTTCATTTTACCTTGAAGTTCAAAAATCCTGGTGTCTATACCATCAAATATTCAACGGAGGCTTTTGAAAAACCAGTTAAGCCAGGAACCGAGGTGGGAAATCTAGCAACAGTAATTGATGGGGAAAACACTGAAGAATTAATTGGAGGAGAAATAGTTAAAGTAAGTGAAGAAATAGGTGTAGGTAAAAGAGCAGAGAAGAAGAATTACACCAATTCTACCGTTGATTACGTGATAGATTTCAATACTGAGAAAGTTATGATGAATAACGCAGTGATCATTGACCGTTTTGAACGACTGAATGGAAGAAACAAAAATGCTCAACAGCTAGTTGAATCAACATTGAAGCTGACAACCGCCAGTGGTGTCATATTGACAAAAGGGGAAGACTATATATTAGAAAATTTAGCTGGCGATCCTGAATATAAAACAGGATTTAAGATCACGCTGATAAATGCCTATGCACGGACGAATGAAGTATTCAAAATGATCTATACTGCTAAGTATTTTGTCCATGAGCAACCAAAGGAAGATGATGGTTTGCCGAGTATCCGCTTTGATAATAGTGTTACAGTTTCATTTACTGACAATGATGGAAAAGAACATTTAGACGGTGCTGAAACAGCCTTTTGGTTGGATATCAAGTTGACATACAATGGTCTCAAACAGGGCGTCTTCGTTTCTAAGGATACAAATGTTGCAAAGAAGCTGGATATTTATAATTTAAATCCGTTTAGCGATACAACCGCCCCAACAGACAGCGTGTACTGGTCAGCAATCTTTAACTTGTGGAATAGGAAGCTGCCTGAAAATACAACGATAAGAGAAGCATTGGGAGAAGGTCAGAAAAAACGAGAAATCGTGATTTATGATATCGGCATTTCCGATTCAACCGCAAAGATAAATAAATTGGATTATAAGTGGGAGCTTGAGAAAGATTATACGATTATCGATGACAATGGTGTACCCGTCATCAAGCTGCTAAAAGAGAAGACAAAAATGTTTGCGATCTTTGTTTCCGCCGATGCCTCTGAAGAAGTATACAAATATAAAAATGTAGCGACCATGACAATCCCTGGTGAAGAGCCTTTAAAGATCGAGGGAATAGCAGAAAAGAGTGACAAGGACGATTGGCTCGATAAAAGCGGACAGCAGGGTACTGGCGATGACTACCGTTTGATCAACTGGTCGGTAGTATTGAATAAAGATGGTCATAAAGTCGTTCAACCATATATTGAAGATACGATTGATATGGCTGATCAGACCTTTGTCTATGATGCAGATAAAAATGTGCTCGTTAAAGTTTACAAAGCAAAAGATGATGGAAAAGGCGGTTTTGAAAAAGACGGGGAAGCAATTGTCTTCGATGAAGAAAATCGCCCAGTTGTGACAACCGACTTGGCTGAAGGAACCCAAACATTGACAATCAAGTTGGGAGATTCAATCAATTCGCCGTACATCATAGAATATCAAACCATGCTTGATCCAGATATCGGTAATAATGAAAAGGTCAGCAATAAAGCCATACTCTTCGGAAAAGATGTCTATATTCATGAAACATCCAAAGAAGTCGTAGTGAAATCAACGAATGGTGAAGGAACCTCCAGCGGGAAAAACGGGTCGTTGGAATTCAGAAAGTTAGACGAAAACAAAGAACTGATTACGAGCGATTCTGCCTTTTTCGATCTTTATCGAAAAGACAAAGAAGGCAACTTAACGCTGATGCTGTCAAATATCGAAGTAAAAGGCGACAAGATTATTGAAGACGGCACTGAAGTCGATAACCTTTCCAAGCTGCGCTACGGAAAATATGTCGTTGTCGAAAGCAAAGCACCAGACGGATATGTAAAAGATGATACGAAGTATGAGTTTGAAATTGATAAGGATCATGTTGAATATACCTTTACTCTGGAAAATAAAAGAGAATCAAACAGCCTTGATACGAAAATCGAGCTGGCAGCGCAAAAAGAATTAAGCGGTCGCCCGCTAGAAAATGAAGAATTCAGCTTTAACCTAAAAGGTGATGGCGTGGATCAAACAGTCAAAAACGATGAAGATGGCAAAATTGTTTTTGACGAAATCTACTACCTCGCAGAAGGAACACACGAATACACAATCTCAGAAGTCATTCCATCTGAAAAGGAAACAGGAATCACATATGACGAGACGAAGTACAAAGTAACGGTCACAGTAGAAGAAAAGGCTGGCAAGTTAGAAGCCACGTTGGTCTACGAAAACGTAAAAGCCGGCGAAGTTCCAATCTTCAAAAATTTCTACAAAGCATTGCCAACCAGCATCAAGTTGGAAGCGAAGAAAGAACTAGAAGGTCGAAAACTGAAAAATGAAGAATTCAGCTTCAGTCTAAAAGGTAATAATGTCGATCAAACAAAGAAAAATAACCTTGATGGCAAAGTCGAATTTGCTGAGATCAACTATGACCAAGCTGGCACCTATGAATACACAATCTCAGAAGTCATTCCATCTGAGAAAGAAACCGGGATCACTTACGACGAGACGAAGTACAAAGTAACGGTCACAGTAGAAGAAAAGGCCGGTAAGTTAGAAGCCACGGTAGTCTACGAAAACGTAAAAGCCAGCGAGGTTCCAGTCTTCAAGAACACGTATAAAGCATTGCCGACTAGCATCAAGTTGGAAGCGAAGAAAGAATTAGCTGGTCGTGAACTAAAAAATGAAGAATTCAGCTTCAGTCTAAAAGGTAATAATGTCGATCAAACAAAGAAAAATAATATTGATGGCAAAATCGAATTTGATGAGATCACTTATTCAGAAGAAGGTGTGCACGAGTATACGATCTCAGAAGTCATTCCATCCGAAAAAGAAACAGGAATCACTTATGACGAGACGAAGTACAAAGTAACCGTTATAGTAGAAGAAAAGGCTGGCAAGTTAGAAGCCACAGTAGTCTACGAAAACGTGAAAGCCGGCGAAGTTCCAGTCTTCAAAAATGCCTACAAAGCTTTACCAACTAGTATCAAGCTGGAAGCGAAGAAAGAGCTAGACGGTCGAAAACTAAAAAATGAAGAATTCAGCTTTAACTTAAAAGGTGATAATGTCGATCAAACGAAACAAAATAGCCTTGATGGCAAAGTTGAATTTGATGAGATCACTTATTCAGAAGAAGGCACACACGAATACACAATCTCAGAAGTCATCCCATCTGAAAAAGAAACCGGAATCACTTACGATGAGACGAAGTACAAAGTAACGGTCACAGTAGAAGAAAAGGCTGGCAAATTAGAAGCTACGGCAGTTTACGAAAACGTAAAAGCTGGCGAAGTTCCAATTTTCAAAAATGCCTACAAAGCTTTACCAACTAGTATCAAGCTAGAAGCGAAGAAAGAACTAGAAGGTCGAAAACTGAAAAATGAAGAATTCAGCTTCAGTCTAAAAGGTAATAATGTCGATCAAACAAAGAAAAATAACCTTGATGGCAAAGTTGAATTTGATGAGATCACTTATTCAGAAGAAGGTGTGCACGAGTATACGATCTCAGAAGTCATCCCATCTGAAAAAGAAACCGGGATTACCTACGACGAGACGAAGTACAAAGTAACAGTGACGGTTAAAGAAGAATCCGGCGAACTAAAAGCCACGGCAGTCTACGAAAACGTAAAAGCTGGCGAAGTTCCAATCTTCGAGAACGCGTATAAAGCATTACCAACCAGCATCAAGTTGGAAGCGAAGAAGGAACTAGAAGGTCGAAAACTGAAGAATGAAGAATTCAGCTTTAATCTAAAAGGCGACGGCGTGGATCAAACAGTCAAAAACGATGAAGATGGCAAAATTGTTTTTGACGAAATCTACTATCTCGCAGAAGGCACACACAAATACACGATCTCAGAAATCATCCCATCTGAAAAAGAAACAGGAATCACTTACGACGAGACGAAGTACAAAGTAACGGTCACAGTAGAAGAAAAGGCTGGCAAGTTAGAAGCCACGGCAGTCTACGAAAACGTGAAAGCCGGTGAAGTTCCAGTCTTCAAAAATGCCTACAAAGCATTACCAACCAGTATCAAGCTAGAAGCGAAGAAAGAACTAGCTGGTCGAAAACTGAAGAATGAAGAATTTAGCTTCAATCTAAAAGGTGATAATGTCGATCAAACGAAACAAAATGATCTTGATGGCAAAGTCGAGTTTGATGAGATCAACTATGACCAAGCTGGCACCTATGAATACACGATCTCAGAAGTCATCCCATCTGAAAAGGAAACCGGGATCACTTACGACGAGACAAAATACAAAGTAACGGTCACAGTAGAAGAAAAAGCTGGCAAGTTAGAAGCCACGGCAGTCTACGAAAACGTAAAAGCTGGCGAAGTTCCAGTCTTCAAAAATGCCTACAAAGCATTACCAACTAGCATCAAGTTGGAAGCGAAGAAAGAACTAGACGGTCGAAAACTGAAGAATGAAGAATTTAGCTTCAACCTAAAAGGCGACGGCGTGGATCAAACGAAACAAAATGACCTTGATGGCAAAGTCGAATTTGATGAGATCAACTATGACCAAGCTGGCACCTATGAGTACACAATCTCAGAAGTCATCCCATCTGAAAAAGAAACAGGAATCACTTATGACGAGACGAAGCACAAAGTAACGGTCACAGTAGAAGAAAAGGCTGGCAAGTTAGAAGCCACGGCAGTCTACGAAAATGTAAAAGCTGGCGAAGTTCCAATCTTCAAAAATTTCTACAAAGTTTTACCAACCAGTATTAAGTTAGAAGCACAAAAAGAATTAAGCGGACGCGAATTAAAAAATGAAGAATTCAGCTTCAACCTAAAAGGCGACGATCTCGATCAAACAGTCAAAAACGATGAAAATGGAAAAATTACGTTTGATGAAATCAACTACACGAAAGCTGGCACGTACAACTATACGATTTCCGAAGTGATCCCAGAGGAAAAAAATCCGACGATCACTTACGATGATACGGAGTATAAAGTCATCGTTACAGTAGCAGAAAAAGCTGGCAAGCTGGAAGCATCGGTAGACTATGAAAATGTCAAAGCCAATGAAGTTCCGACCTTTAAAAATCTGTTCACCCCTGAAAAAAAAGTGCCGACAGGTGAAATCCTATTGAAGAAAATCGATAGTAAAACTGGGAAAACACTAGCAGATGCAGAGTTCAAGCTTGTTGATGAAAAAGGCCAGCCGGTAGCGGGGCATGAAAAAATCGTTACTAGTGCAGACGGAACGATCTTCATTAAAGGATTGACTGATGGGAATTATCAATTGATCGAAACGAAAGCACCAAAAGGCTATCAATTAGACGAAACACCGATTGAATTCACGGTGAAAAATAGTCAGCCAAGCAAAAAAGAAATCAAGAAAGAAAACACGCGAATCAATTTACCGGATACCGGAGATTCTAGTGATCCAAAAACTAATAATGCAGCGACTAATACCCACACAACTTATCGCAATGGCTCTGCAAGTAGTTCAGCGACATCAAAGCGATTACCATCGACAGGTAGTGTTCGCAGCAATGGATTGATCATTTTAGGCTTGTTCTTCTTAGCCATGATCGCCTTAGTAATTTTTGGGAAACGTAAAAAAGTTTAGCTATAAGAGCAGAAAAGAGGGAAGATATGAAAATCGGTGAAGAACCAAGTTGGATTTTGGATTTGAACGATGAGGAGCTTGAGTTTATAAAATATTTCGTCCTTTCGTCCGGATCAATTAAAAAGTTAACAGGAATTTACTCCACGAGTTATCCAACCTTACGTAAACAATTGGATAAACTTATTCAAAAAATTCGCGTCGGTGAACGCAAAGAAAACGATAAGGTCATTCGCTTGATCCAGCAACTTGAAAGAGAAGGAAAGATTGATCAGGATATTGCCGACACAGTTGTGTCAGAATATGGCAAGTCATTAAATTGTTTGCTTACAGAATAAAATGAAGTTTCAAGTCTAACCTATATACTAGGGAAGACTTGAAACTTTTTTTGTTAATCAAATGTCCGAATGAAGATGACAAACACTTTACTTTGTGAGCCTTTTGTCTCTGCATAGATGACAAATAAAACATGTTGCAACGCTTTAATTGTCTGTATGATGAAAATGTAGGAGGCGAACGAAATGGAAAAACTCACTGAGAAAGATTTAAACTTTGATTTGAAAGCGGATACGCAAAAAGAAGCGCTGCATGCTCTAGCTGAACAGGCGTTTGAAAGAGGAAAAATTGCGGACACAGAAATTTTTTATCAAGAATTATGCAATCGTGAAAAAGAAAGTACCACAGGATTTGGAAATGGTGTGGCAATCCCACATGCAAGACATAGTGTCGTACAAGAAGCTGGAATTTTAGTTGCTCGCTGCAAAAACAACTTGGAATGGAACTCAATGGATGGTGAACCAGTCAATGTATGTATTTGTCTGATTGCACCAGATGATCAAAATGATTTTCATCTAAAAACATTAGCCAAAATTTCTCGACGGATGATCCATGATGATTTTATTGAAACATTGAAGAATGCTTCAGAAGCAGATGTGTTAGCGGAAATAAATAAAGTCATTGAGTAAGAGAGTCATTTATTTTTTAGGGGTCAAAAAATAAATTCATTAATATGAATCAGGAGGAAAAAGAATGAGTTATAAGATCGTAGCAATAACAAACTGTCCGGCTGGGATCGCCCATACCTATATGGTAGCGGAAGCTTTTGAAAAAAGAGCGCGTGAGCTTGGGCATGAGATCCATGTTGAAACTCAGGGAGCCAGCGGAGTTGAAAATCGTTTGACCGATGCTCAGATCGCAGAAGCGGATTATGTCATTTTAGCGATGGGAAAAACCATGAGCGACTCAGAGCGAGCACGTTTTAATGGAAAGAAAGTCATTAACCTTAAAGTCAGTGATGCGTTGAAGGAAGCCAAAACGATTTTTGATCAATTAGAAGAACGTTCGGTATTGATGGAGGGTGACAAGCCTCATGTGAAATTAGGCAAACAGGATTCGGCGCAAGGTTCGATCATGTCTCATTTGATGGCAGGAATTTCTGCCGCATTACCATTCGTAATCGGCGGCGGTGTCTTAGTCGCGCTGGCCAACGTCCTGATGCGTTTTGGGATGGCTTATACCGGCTTCGATGATGGCGGCGCGTCATTCGCTTGGATCATGGAGCAAGTCGGATATTTAGGATTTAAGTTTATGATCCCGATTATGGGTGCTTATATTGCCAATAGTATCGGCGACAAACCAGCATTAGCACCAGCCTTTATTATTACTTATTTTGCTAATGACAATACGATGCTAGGTACGGAATCTGGTTGTGGTTTCTTCGGAGCAATTTTCTTTGGTTTGACGATTGGTTACTTTGTTAAATGGATCAAGGGCTTCAAGTATCCTCAAGCTGTGAAATCGTTGATGAACTTAACGATCATTCCATTTCTCACGATTCTTATATTTGGTACTTTGACCTTCTATCTCGTCGGTCCACTTTTGGGCGGTATGATGGACGGCATGTTGAAATTCTTGAATGGTGTACCGGCTGAATTTAAGCTGCCATTAGCCTTCTTGATCGGTGCGATGTTAGCCTTTGATATGGGGGGACCAATCAATAAAATCGCTTGGTTCTTCTGCTTCTCACTTGTTGCGGAAAAAGTCTATGTTTGGTATGCCATCGTTGGTGTGGTTGCTTCAGTACCGCCAGTTGCTGCGGGAATCGCTTCACTTGTTTGGCCAAAAATGTTTTCTAAGGATCTGCGTGATACGGCTACATCCGCGATCATTGTTGGGGCAACAGTAGCCACCGAGCCTGCGATCCCATTTGCAATGTCTGATCCAATTCCAATGATTGCAGCGAATACCTTATCAGGCGGATTGACTGGGGTCTTGACCATTATGTTGGGAATTGAACGTTTAGCACCTGGTATTGGTGTGTTTGATCCATTGCTAGGTTTGATGACACCAGGCTGGGCCTTCTATCTAGCTTATGCTTTTGGTGTAGCCAGCAATATCTTGTTGATTGTTGTCTTTAAGAAGCTCCGTGTTCGTCACACTACCAAGAAATTAGCTGCCAAAGCAGCGCAGGGTGATGTGATCGAAGGGGAGATCGTTAAAGAATAAGACAAAACAAACGATTGAGCGTGAGAAGCTTTTGTTTTCTCACGCTTGAATTGATTGGAGGAAAAAGAATGATTCATGATTTTGATTCCATTATTGATCGAAAAAATACATATAGTACTCAATGGGACTTTGTCATTGATCGCTTTGGAGAAGCGGATCTTTTGCCCTTCTCAATTTCGGATACCGACTATCGTGCGCCGGAACGGCTGCTAAACAAGCTGCATCAAGTGATTGATCACGGGATTTTCGGCTACAGCCGTTGGAATCATGCCGATTTTAAACAAACGATCACTCGTTATTATCAGTGGGCGCATCATACAAAAGTGGCAGATGAGTGGGTCGTTTATAGTCCGAGTATCCTGTACAGTATTTCAGTTCTGTTGCGGCTGTTGACTGAAAAAGATGAGGGAGTACTGGTTTTTGATCCAATGTACGATGCCTTTATCAAAGTGGTCAATGAAAATGATCGTAAGCTGTTGACTGTGCCGCTAAAGCGTGAGGAGCACTACAAGATCGACTTTGCCTTACTGGAAGAAAAAATCGCAAAATGCAAAATCTTTTTACTTTGTTCGCCCCATAATCCCACGGGCAAAGTTTTTACTAAAGAAGAACTGGCTAAGATCATTTCACTATGCAAGAAATATCAGGTGTATTTGATTAGTGATGAAATCCATAGTGACATTATTTTGTTTGATGCCGTTCATTATCCAATCTTGAATTGGTACAATGACTATGATCGGCTGATTCTTTTGAACTCAGCCTCAAAGACCTTTAACATACCGGGATTAGGCGGTTCGTATGGGTTGATCCCTGATCAAGAATTGCGAACGGAATTTTTGGTTCAGACAAGGGAACGCGATTTTGTGAACTCTCCCAGCATCATGGGGATGATCGCTACGATGACTGCGTATAATGAGTGCCAGGAATATGTCATGGAGTTAGTTCATTATATAGAAGAAAACATGCGCCAATTAAAAAACTATCTAGCTGAGCAGCTGCCGGAAATTCAATTTGAGCTTCCGCAGGCAACCTATCTGGCATGGCTGGATGTGCGAGGATTGCCGTTTTCTGATGATGAGCTTCAAAAGGCTTTGGTTCAAGTTGGGAAAGTCGGGATTATGCGTGGTGATGTGTACGGAGCAGAGGGCCGCGGCTTTTTACGGATGAATGTGGGCTGTCCGCAGGTGAAAATGCTGGAGGGGCTTCAGCGCATGAAACAGTCGATGGATTTTTTAGAGGAGGGATAGTATGTTGAATGAGCGCCAGTATATTATTATTGAATTGCTGACAAAGGCGCCTTCGCCTATTCGCGCCGATGAGATTGCAAAAATCGTAGTGAAATCCAAACGAACGATCATGCGGGATTTATCTAGTATCAAACTTTTTCTGGAAAGCAATAATGTCGGTGAGTTAATGGCATCTCCTGATCAGCAGGGCTACAAAATTCGGATCATCGATGATCAGGCCTATGAAGAAGTCATGATGAAAAATATCAATGATGAACATATTATTTTGTATCAATTGATTATGAACGATTACGTCACTATCGAACAGCTAGCAGATTTATTGTTTGTTTCTCGGATTACCGCTTCTGAGAAAGTTGGGGTTATCAAAGAAACCTATTCTTCGGTGCTGAACATCACTGTTTCTCATAAAGGACATTATTTAGCGGAATCGAATGTGACCAAGTGCTTTTTGCTGAGCAATTTGGTTGAGACGAATCCGAAGTATTATTTAGAACTGGCTAGGGTAACGGCTGAGCAATATGAGCTGTTACTTTCGCAACTCAAACATTCAAAAGTAATTATGGATTATTTTCCTAACATGTCAGAAAGCCAGTTGGCCAATCTTTTTATTGCTAGTTTGTTGTATATCAATAACGGCTGTGAAGAAAACGAAGACTTTGAATACATTTATGGAGCGTGCCAATTGTCATATACACCGCAAGCGATCAAAAATCTCAGTTTGGTCTCTGATTATTGTGTGAACACGAATTTGAATTTGGGGATTCATCAAATTGAAGAGATCCTTCAAAAAATCGAACAGGAAAATAATATTCGCTTTTCGAATCCTGAATTAGCGAAGCAATTGTATCATCATCTAAAACGAATTCTTTGCTACCCGGTCTTTCTCAAGAGCAAGGAAATCCATAATATTTCCAACATCAAGGCACTGTATCCGTTTGCCTTCGATTTAGGAATCGTCTTTATTGATTATATGAAGAAGCTGTATGATTACCGAATTACGAACAGCGATTTGATAGGCTTGTATTTTACCGTGGGCATGGAAAGCATGATGAAAAAGAAACCTCATATCTTGATTTACTCCCATGTCAATTCAATCGCCAACATTAATCGGCAGCTGATCGAAGCGTCTATTTCAAATTGTAAAGTGGAGATTTGTGATTCCTTAGAACAAGTTCAGCTAGAAGATTTTTCCTTGATTGTTAATAGCAGCTCGGAAGCATTAGAGTGCAACCTTCCTGTGTTTCAAACAGAGTACATTTTTAGCGAAACCGATCTGGCGAAGCTCAAGGCGATGATGGAAAATATCAGCATCGGTTATAGCTTGAAAACCATTTTCCCGAAGGAATACAGCTTTACTTATAAAGTCAAAGAGAATGAGAGCTGGTTGGAAATCCTTGCGGCGATTTGTGATCGCTTAGAAGAATCATTAGTCATTTCGAAAGAAGAGGCGAAGCGTATCATTGAACGAGAAAAATCTGGGAATCCGTTAGTGATCAATAATTACTCGGTCCCTCATTGCATCAGCAAACGAGAGAATTTTGTCATTTGTATCTATATCCATTTAGATCGTCCGGTAATGGTTGAAACGACGTCCGTTTCGCAAGTTTTGCTGACGATGATGAATCCTAATATGAACAAATCAATCAATATTTTTAAATTCCTATATCGTTATTTACAGGAATATCAAGAGCCGTTATCGACAGTAGAAAGCTATGATGAATTTATTCAATTTATTGAAAAATGAGGTCTTATCGATGAGTGAGATAGTAAAGATTTTTCTGGAACTAGCAAAAATTCCGTCGCCGTCAAAAAAAGAACGTCCGGTCGCCGAGTATATCAAAAACTATTTGGCTAAGTATCCAACGATTGAGGTGCTAGAGGATCGAACGGGGCAAAAAATTGACGGCAATTGCGGCAATCTGATCGTAAAAATACCAGGCGGCAGCCCTCACATTTTATTTGATGCCCATATGGATACTGTTGCTCCTTGCGATGCAATCAATCCTCAGCTTAAAAATGGCGTGATTACTAGCGACGGTACATCAATTTTAGGTGCCGATGATAAGAGCGGGTTGGCTTTGATGCTGGCCCTGATTGATCACCTAATGACAGATGACTTTCCACATCCGACGTGCACTTTTCTGTTTACCGTTTGCGAAGAGCAAAGCCTTATGGGAGCCAAATTATTAGAACAAAAATACCTCGATTCAGTGGATTACATCTACGTTTTAGATGGTGAAGGGCCGATTGGGACAGCAGTTGTGAAGACACCTCATGGCTGTAAGGGAACTTTAAAAGTTATCGGAAAAGAGGCGCATGCAGGAGTTTGTCCAGAAGAGGGGATCAATGCCTTTGTAGTTGCGGCCGAGGCAGTTTCAACCTTGTCAATTGGTCGAATTGATGAGGAGACTACCTGTAATATCGGCGTTGCTCAAGGTGGCACCGCGACTAATGTGGTTATGGGAGAGCTGAGTCTTCAATTTGAAGCTAGAAGTTTTTCTCCACAGAAGCTTGAGGAGTTAACAAATCATGTAAAAGAAACTTTTGCACGGGTTTGCCAGCAATATGGTGCTCAGTTTGAGGAGACGCTTCAACTAGGAACCCCAGGCTATCAGTTAGCAGATGCGGCCCCCATTTTAACAGCCTTTAAAAAAGCCTGTGAGCATGAAGCTGTTGTTTATCAAGGCGCTGCATGTGGAGGCGGCAGCAATGCCAATGTTTATCGTATGCGTGGAATCAACGCGGTCAATCTATCGACGAATATGCAAAATATTCATTCAGTCAATGAGCAGATTGCAGCAGCTGATTTGGAAAAAATGCTGACTGTGTTAAAGCAGCTTCTTCAGAAAGTAAAATGATTTTTTGTCGGTGAAGCTCACCGACTTTTTTTATTTTCAAGTTAACGAACTGATCAATCATCAATCTCTTCAAAATGCTTTCTACCTCGCAAGGCCTTTACATCATTTTTCAAATTTCCGCCAAAAATCACAATCCCCATGCCAAACAGCAGGGTCCCGGCAATTCCGGCGATGCGTGTCATCGGGTCCGTGACCATCCAAACGCTGCCGATAGTCAGGATAAGCGAGAGGATAAAAAAGAAACCACTCTTAATACTTTGGTAAATCATGCTGGCTTTAGTTGGAGTCGATGGCTTATCGACATTTTCCTGATTATCAACCTGATAGCTTTCACCTAAATATTGCTCATGATGATTAGAGAAGTCATCAAAGCCAATCGTCGTACCTAAAATATCATCTTCGTTGATCCAGTCTGTCATTTCAAAGGAATCCAATGCATCGAATAATGCTGAAAACGTTGCAAGTACGTCGGCCGTATTTTCGAAGAAGAAAAGATAATCCAAGTAGATGAGTTCTAGCTTATCGGCGTACTCGCTTTCTTCGGCAATCAGCTCTTGGAAATCTTGGTAGAGCGCCAGCAAGTCAGGATAGACCGTCGCAACATACTCTGAACGAGAATCAAGATTTTGCAGGAACTCTTCAAACGTTAGATCAATCACCCCGAATTGTTTCTCTGCTAAACGTCGTTCGAATTCTTTTTCTGAGAGTGTTTCAGCCAATTCGAAGGTTTCGAGTTGTTGCGCGAGCTGCTGCAAGTGTTCTTCCGCTAAGCCCATGAGCCAAAAGGTCGGCAGACTATTATTTGATTCGAGAATGTGGGTTGTTTCCGTGGTTAAATAGCAACGATTGCCCATGTCTGCCCCTCCATTTTTCCTTCTATTTAGAAACATCATAACATATCGTTTAACAGTATTTTTGAAGAAAGAAGCTGGACATGACTACTTTTTGAGCGCCGCTCCATGTAGAATGGTCTATAACTAGAACAAAAGGAGGAAGCGATGTTTGTACATGAGTTGAAATTGAGTGAGCTGCCAAAGAACATGGAAATGACTTATCCCTTCGGTGTGTTTGCTGTTCAAGAAATTTTGCGAAGTGGTGGATTGCGATTTGAGCGGCCGGTTACTTTTTTATCTGGCGATAATGGAACTGGCAAGTCCACGATTTTAGAAGCGATCGCGACAGTATATGGGATAAATCCAGAAGGCGGCAGCCAAAATTTTAATTTTCATACGGTGGACAGCCATTCTAATTTGTATGAGTTTATCCGTTTAGTTCGAAAAGGCAGCCTGCCTAAAACAAAGTTCTTTCTGCGCTCAGAAACTTATTACAATGTGGCCTCTGAGTTGGAGGAGCTGGCGCGCGATCCGATGGAAGGCGATCTAGCCTTTGCTTCCTATGGCGGAAAATCCCTGCACACTCGCTCTCACGGGGAAGGATTATTATCGATCATTGAAAATCGTTTTGGCAAAGACGGCTTTTACCTATTAGACGAGCCGGAGGCGGGCCTAGCGACAAGCCGCCAATATGCTTTGCTGCAGGAAATCCATCGTTTGGTACAAGCCGGAAGTCAGTTGATTATTGCAACCCACTCCCCCATACTGATGGCTTATCCTGATGCGACGATCTATCAATTTTCCGAAGAAGGCTTGGAAGTTTTGCCATTAGAAGAAACAACCGCTTTTAAAGAAACGAAACTATTTTATGATGATCCCAAGCGCATGCTGCATTATTTGCTGTATCAATAATGATGAGGGCTTTCTTTTTCTCGTGGAGACGTTCAATGCTAGAATGAAGCTAGCTAGGATCTTAGGAGATGAGGAAAGTGAGCTTCTTAAAAAAATACGGCTTCCATTTTTTACTGCTGGGAGTCATCAGCGATTTTCTAACGCCCTATGTCTTGGGGCTTTTTTATCCTAAACTTAATCAGATGACTGCGGTCATGAGTCTGTTTGGCGAGGTGGGGAGCCCAGTTCGCGGCGCTTTTTTGATTTGGTCGGTGGTTGCCGGTTGTTTTTATACGCTGTCTTTGCCGGCAATTTATGCGATCTTTAAAGAAACCTCTAAACCATTGGCTGGAATCGTTGCTGCGGCGATCGGTTCATACGGTATTGGAGATTGTATTTTTACCGGCTTATTCAGTGTTGATTCTGCGGAGGCACAGTGGAATTTTTCTACATGGGTGCATAATATTGGTTCGGGGATCGGCTATGCGGGCTTTTTACTTTTTCCGTTGTTTCTGAGTTTGATTTATAGAAAACAAAAGAACCTACAAGCCAGTCACCGCTATTTTGTTTTATTGCTGTTGAGTCTGGCTGTTGCAGCAATCTACGGATTAGCCCGCATCCCGCAATTAAATCAATTTACCCTTTTTCAGCAATTAGGCTTTTGGCAACGGCTCAGCTTTGTATTTAATTATTTGCCGATGGTTCTTTTTGCACACGAACAACTCCAAAAGGCTCGCAAACAAATTAGCCATTAGCTGATCTGTTTGCGGGCTTCTTTGAGCTTCAAGAATTTTAACGATTCGATAAAAAAGATTTGTGTTAGCCAATCCGTACCTATATGATGGGATTAAGAATATTTATAAATAGGGTTTAGTTTAATAAAAGGAGATAGGCGAGATGAAAAAGTTTAAAGTGATTATGGTTATTGCGTTAGCGTTGGTAGTTTTCACTGGATGTAAGAAGCAGACGCAGAAAGAATTTTCTGAAGAATTAGCAAAACAGGGTGAAATGAATTCAGGAGAGTTTTCAGCTGTGATCGATAAATTAACGATAGAGACAGAGGATTCAGATGCACCAACTCGTACAATGACGGATATGGCAGCAAAATTGATCAGCGGGACGAAAGTATCTGGAGATTACTTAATTGATTTCAAGAAAGAGCTTTTGGCAACGAATATGACAGTTGATAACTTGGGGCAAAAGCTTCCTATTGAATTATATATAGATGGAAAGAGACCCTCCACTTATATGAGTACTGCTTTCATGTCAGAATTAGTGGATATTGTAAAAGAATTTAACCCAGATATTCCCTTTGATGCAGAAATGTTCGAGGAAGTAGAAGGGAAATATATTCTTGATGATCAAAAAGAGTCTAAAGAAAAAGATGATGCCAAGACTGATGTGGGTACACTTAGCGAAAGTATCAATTCAGACCTTTTTAGTGATTACCTAGGTACCTTAGATCCAGATTCTTTTGAGAAAAAAGAGGATTCGATCAAACGAACATTTACTAAAAAGGATATTCAAAACTTCATCAAATATGCAAAAGAAAATGGTGACAAAGATGCAAAAAAAGAGGTTAAAGAGTTAGAAAAAAATATTGATGATTTAACTGAATACAAACAAACAGTAACTCTGAATACGAAAAAGCATACACAAAAATCAACGATGAAACTTACTGTTAAGAGTGAGGATACCACGAGCACGATTGATTTAACGATGAATAATCAACCAAAGGATTCAGATAAAAAAATCAAGCTACCCAAAAAGGCAGACACGATTTCGATGGAAGAATTCGAAAAAATCATTGAAGATGCTCAAGAAAATACCTCACTTATCTCAGAAGAAGACTTCAATGATTTGTTGGAGGTTATCAGAAGAGGTGGCGGACAATTTTCCCAAACAGAAATCGATCAAATTAAACGCACCTACAAACCTTATTTGACAGACGAACAATACAAGCAGCTTGAAGAAGCATTGGATCAGGCTGGTCAGATTACTGCTTAATTCAAAGGATCGATCATTTCGGATGATTGATCCTTTTTGTGAATTCATCACAGATTATGCTAAAATATTACTGACGACAATCACATTGAAAAGACAAGGAGCGGTTTCGGTCCGGCGCACTACTCATTACGCAACTGAAGTAATTTAGTGAAACGTGGAAAAGGATTCTGACAGCAAATAAACTGAAAATTTTTCGCAAGAAAAGACAGTTTATTTGGTGTGCAGAAATTTTTCGCGTTTTTTTGTTGCCTGTTGGATTGTCGTCAGTCAGAAAGAGGAATGAAAAATGATCAACAAAATTAAGATGGATGTACCCATTTTTAGCCCAAGTCAAGATTCGATTTGGTTAGATGCACATTTAGCGCCGAATATGCTAACGGCTCATTTGGATACTGAGTTTGACGGTGCGACTAGAAATGCTGATTACATCAACCAATCTATGAAATGGCTGATCGAGACATGCCCGGTGCAGGATTTTCCGCAGCTGTTGGATCTGGGCTGCGGGCCGGGAATCTATGCTGAAAAATTCGTTGAAGCAGGGTACCAAGTAAAGGGGATTGATTTCTCTGCGTTGAGTATTGATTACGCAAAAAAATCTGCCCAAGAAAAAAATCTTTCGATTGATTATCAATGTGGAGACTATCTGCAAGAAGATTTAGGCAGCGAGGAATATGACATCATCGTTTTGATCTATTGCGATCTTGGTGTCTTTTCAACTGAAGATCGGAAAAGGGTGTTCCAAAAAGTTTATCGCGCGTTGAAAAAGGGTGGACGATTCATTTTTGATGTCTTCACACCGCAGAAGTATACGGATTTTAAAGCTGAGAATACTTGGCAGTTGGCAGAAAATAATTTCTGGACGCAGAAAGCGTGCCTGCATTTATCGGCGCAGAAAAAGTATCCAGAAACGAATACCTATTTGGATCAGCATTATTTGATTTATCCCGCTGCTATCAAGGAGTTTTTTATTTGGGAAACGGTCTTTACTCCGAAAGAATTATTAACAGAATTGAAGACGTGTGGTTTTGCAGGCGGTGAAGTATTTGGCGACATTCGCGGCATCAAATATACAGATGATTCAGAAACCCTTTGCCTGGTCGTGGAGAAATAGAAATCTTGCTATAATGAAGAGATAATTAAGCAAGAAGAGGTGGAAGGATGAAAACGATTGGATTACTAGGCGGGATGAGTTGGGAAAGTACGGTGACTTATTACACACGAATCAATGAGTTGGTGAATGAAAAATTAGGTGGCCTGCACTCAGCGAAGATCAAATTGGCGAGTGTTGATTTTGAAGAGATCGAGCAATGTCAGGTGAACAATGAATGGGACAAAAGCGGGGAAATCTTAGGAAAAGATGCTCAAGGGTTGGAACAGGCTGGGGCTGATTTTCTATTAATCTGCACCAACACGATGCACAAGGTTGCGCCGCAAATCGCTGAGTATGTATCGATTCCAATTCTGCACATTGCTGATGCAACGATCGCTGAATTGCGGGCTAAGAAAATCAAAAAAGTCGCGCTCCTTGGAACGAAATATACGATGACACAAAATTTTTATAAACAGAAGATCATTGAGAGCGGAATCGACGTGTGGATTCCAAATGATGCGGATATCGAAACGGTGAATCAGATTATTTTTGCTGAATTGTGTCACGGCAAGATTTTGGCTGAGTCAAAGGAAGCATTTATTGAGGTAATCAATCAAGCGATTGATGCAGGTGCGGAAGGAGTCATATTGGGCTGCACGGAGATTGGCTTGTTGATCCAGCAGGAAGACATAGCTATTCCAGTGTTTGATACGACCGAAATTCATTCGCAAAAAGCAGTCGAATTAGCTTTGTCAGAATAGGCGGGGAACTTTGATGAAGACTATTCTTTTTGCGCCAGCAACTTTCAATTTAGCCGAGACGACTCGCATGATCGAGATCGCAAAAGTTTTGCGTCACGACTATCATTGTGTTTTTTGCGGCTTTTCTGAGACCTATCTTGAATTGATCAAAGAAGAAAAGTTTGAAGTGACTTTACTGAATCCGATTCTGACATCAGCACAAGAGGCGGCGATCATAAAATTTGATCAGGGAAAAAGCTTGAAAAATCCTTTTACTACTGAGCTAGTGGCAGAACGCGTTGCGAGTGAGCTGGCATTGATTGAGAAGCTGGCTCCTCGCGTCATCGTGACTGGCAGCAATGTGACGATCTTTCTATCTGCCCGCATCGCACGCATTCCTTTAGTCTATGTCAAACCCATTGCGATGTCGCGACCGCATTTCAATAATGAAGCGGCTTGCATCCTTCCAAGTCAATTGGACCAGCCGTATCTTCCGGCAAAAACACTTTGGAAGGTATTTCTTAAAGCGTCGAAACGCCTTACTTGGAAACCAAAGGCCTTCAAAAGTGTTGCGCAAAGCTACCAATTAGTACTGCCCAAATACACATTAGATATGTTAGATGGGGACTTGAATTTAATCACTACCCATCCGGCATTTACCACGGACTTGGCGTTTCCAGATAATTACCAATCCGTTGGTCCAATTTTTGCTCATCTGCCTTATCAGATTCCGGCTGAAGTCCTGCAGGTGGTCAAAAACGCACGGCAAAGAAAAAAAGCAGTGGTCTATCTCGCTCTGGGAAGCTCCGGCAATCTTCAAGTGATCGAGGGATTACTGGCCTATTTTGCAAAAACAGATTTTGAAGTGATTGCCCCGATTAAAAACTATTTGCCAGAGAATTTTATCGCGGGCAATATTCATGTATTTGATTGGCTGCCGGCTTTGGCAGTTTCTGAGCTGGTGGATTTTTCCGTGATCCATGGCGGGGAGGGAACGGTGCAGACTGCCTGTTCCTCGGGGAAACCATTTATCGGAATCGGTTTGCAGTATGAACAAGAAGTCAATGTCACCTATTGCGTGAAGTTCGGCAATGCTGTGGCTTTAAGTCCGAAGAGGATTTCTCCTCAGACATTGGAGGAAGCGATCAGAAAAATTGGTTCACCGGAAATCCGTAAGAAGGCGCAGGAGATGCACTATTTAATGAAGGAAGTAAACGGAGCGGAAAAGGCGGCAGAAGCGATCCAACGGCAGTATCTTGAATAGACTTGACCTTCCAGCAGCTGGAACCCTTAGACTAAAGCTGTTCAATAGAAAAAGAATGGAGCTTAAGCGATGTTAAGTATCAGTCAGTTTTCCCGTGTCAGCCATATTACCGCTAAAACTTTGCGTTACTACGATGAGATCGATTTGCTGAACCCCGAGGTTGTTGACGCTGACAATGGGTATCGCTATTACTCTAGTGAACAGTTGGTGACGGCGTTTAAAATTCAAAAGCTGAAGCATTACGAGTTTCGTCTGGCTGAGATCCGTTTGGCTTTAGAGGATGAAGCCTATCTGTTTGATCGAATGATCGAAAAGCAGCAAGAGATCCAACAAAAAATTACGGACTATCACTCCATTCAGGCAGCTATTGAGACAGACATTGCCATTTTAGCTGAAGGAGGAAGTTTTATGTGTAATCAAGAACTGCCAATCGAAATCGCTGAAGAGGTTGGTTGGGATGTTGTTTCAATCAGAAAAACGATCAACATCAAGGATTTCGATCAATTAATGATAGCTGTCTACAAAAAAGTCGAGGAAGAGCAGGCGACGCCGACTTATGCGCCACTAACTTTGTATCATAGCCCAGAATATACACCTGAAAGCTATGATATAGAGATTGCGATTCCGATTTTGGAGGAACAGCTGCGAACACGCCGCTTACAAGCAGAACACTGTGTGAAGTATCACTTCCACGGGAATTACCTAGAGCTGCCAGCTGCCTACACGCAAGTAGCGAAATGGATTGATGAGCACGAGTATGAAATTATCGATGCCGCTTTTGAAGTATATTTGACCGACCCAAGTGAAACACCCGTAGCTGAAAATGAAGTCGATATCTATTTACCAGTAAAAATTAAATAATCAAAAAAAGCCCTCCAGCTTGATAGTCAAAAGCTGGAGGGCTTCTATTTTAGTGACTGCGCTTACGCATGAAAAGACCAGCGATCAATCCAATGCCGCCGCAAGCTAAGAGTGTGACGATCGTGATAAAGCTCATTTCGATCGAGTTGTAGATACTTCCTTGATTAGCGATCGTATTAGTAACGAGTACTGCTGGAATTGCTAGAAGGGAAGCTATCCCTAAACATGATCCCATGTTCCAATGCAAAATCTTACGAATGCCGATATTGATCCAGAAATAAGCGATCCAAGTCAACGCGATCGGTAAACCAATTGGCACCAGCCAATAAATCGGCGCATCTAAGTAGTAATTATTCACCGTTCGTTCAAGCACCATGAAATAGGGGATGATCAAAGCGGTAAAGACTGATACCGAATGAATTACGCGATAGTTTTTGCTGAATAGCAACGCATCCAACAACATTCCGCCAAAAATCAAACTGCTTCCCACAATCCGAAACCAAGTAAATTGTTGATCTATCGCTAAATTAGTAACAGCTGTTATTGCAAACGCTAAAAAAAATAAAATCCAAAAGAACTTTCTGCCAACATTAACCTTTTTATCTGAATGCTTCATTTGTTTTCTCCTTTTTGCCCTTTTCCAAAGTATAGCAGTCCACCCATCTGCTAAGCATCAGACTTACGACTCATTTTTGGCTACAACCAAAAAAACTCTATCAGATTTCGAAGTCTGATAGAGTCCGTTTTATAGAGACTATTTTAGCTCACCGTAGATTTCTAAAAATTCTCCTTGATGTGTGCTGCCGTCTAACAGAATTGCAGTGATTTTTTCAGCAACATCGTCTGGTGTATGGAAGCCTTCTGCGGTGATGTTTCCGTTTAAATCAGTTGTCGTTGGTCCGGGATGAATACTGAAGGTTTCCAAATTTTTGTTTTCCTTTTCGAAATCAATGGCTAAAGCCTGCATCATGACATTTTGTGCAGCTTTGGTTGATTTGTAAGCAAAAGGATTCCAGAAAGGATTTGGATCTGTTGGGATTGTGATGTTGACGATCCTTCCGTGGTTTTCTTCTAGTATGGGCAGCAAACCTTGAGTCAATTGAAAAGTTCCGAAGAAATTGACTTGCATAGTAGCTTGCAGGTCTTCAACACTTTCAGTCAGGCTTGAACCATGTCCGCCGGGGATACCTGCGTTGTTGATTAATAGATCGATGTCCGAAAAATCTGATTGGACAGCTTTTACTGCCTGTTCGATTGTTTCTGGCGCGCTAAGATCGATTAATACATAATCGACAATTTCCACGTCTGCTTCTTTAAGTTGAGCGACTGCGGCTTCTGCCCGATCCTTGTTACGTGCACCGATAATCACATGCCAACCTTGTTTTCCAAGGGACTTGGCGATAGCGAATCCGATCCCTTTATTTGCGCCAGTGATTAGTGCTGTTTTCATAGTGATTCCTCCATTTGACTATTTTTTCTTATTGAACTATTGTTAGCATAAACCCTAAACCATGGTTTAGGTCAAATGCTTTGTTTATCTTTAGGAGGTACGAATATGACTAAAACTTATACAATCAAAGAAGTTGCTGAAAAATTTGATTTGACGATTTCGACGATACGCTTTTATGATAAAAAAGGTTTGTTGCCATTTGTAGCCAAGAACGAATCTGGTTATCGCGAATTCACTGAGTCAGATTTAAATATGATCCACACCGTGTGCTGTTTGAAAAATACTGGGATGCCGATCCACGATATTCGTCAATACATCGAATACTGCATGGATGGTTCTAAGACGATCCCGCAGAGAAAAGCGTTATTGCAGTCTCACAAAGAAGAGGTCCTGCGTCAACAGGCACAATTGATGGAGAACTTAAAGGAGCTCGACATCAAAATCGATCGGTATAACTCACCGATCGCTAAAGAATTGATCGATGCACAAGTCGCCTATGTAAAAAAAGAAAAAGCCGAATTGCAATTGGCAAATGGCTTCCGGGTGTAAAAGCAGGTGGCATCATCATAAAAAAATTTTTAACGAATGATTATACAGTAGTTGTTTTGTTTCCTGCTTTTTTGAGTACATGTTGTTCTTTTCGTTTAAACGTCTTAGCTGTGGCATACAGGAATAGTAGAAAGCTAAAACACATTGATCGCATTGAGACAATTTAAGATTGGTTTTTTTGTTGGAATTTGTTTTTTTGGGTAAGAAGGATATTGTAACAAGGGGCGATCTTCTTTAAAATTTGATCTAGTAAGTACTAACTAGGAGGATCAATCAATGAATCAAAAAATCTTAGCGATCGACATCGGCGGAACGGCGATCAAAAGCGGATTATGGGAAAATGAAGCGTTAATCGAGCTGCCAAGTTTTGAGACACCAAAAACTTGGGATGAAATGAAAGCGTATTTAAAAATGTTGGTAGAGAAGCATCAAATCACCGACGGAGTGGCGATCAGTGCACCGGGAGCGGTGGATGCTGAAGAGGGTGTGATCTATGGGGTGAGTGCTGTGCCTTATCTTCATCGTTTTCCGATTAAACAAGAATTGGCAGAATTTTTAGGTGTGCCGGTTTCTTTTCAAAATGATGCGAATTGTGCGGCGTTAGCAGAGCTTTGGCAAGGAAATGCCAAAGGCTTAGAGTCTGCGGCGCTGATGATTATCGGGACAGGGATCGGCGGCGGGATCGCGATCAATGGAAAATTACGTCCGGGATCAAATTTATTTGGCGGCGAGTTTGGTTATCAGATCATGAATAATGACACGTTGGAAACACTCAGCGATCTTGGCAGCCCGGTTGCTATGTCGGAACGTTTTTCAAAAATCAAAGCAGACGGCCGCGAATATACCAGCAAAGAGATTTTCGACTTAGCTGAAGCAGGCGATGAACTGGCACAGGAGCAGATCGATCAGCTCTATCAGGCGTTAAGTATCGGTATCTATAATATTCTAATTTCATTGGACCCGGACCGGGTATTGATCGGCGGCGGAATTTCGACGCGGGAAGATTTATTGCTGAACATAGAAGAACGGGTGCAGAAATTATTGCTGAAAAAAGGGGCGAAGGAATTGAAGGCTTCAATCATGCCATGCAAATTCTTGAACCAAGCCAATCTGATCGGCGCAGTGTCTCAATTTTTAACTGAACAAGCATAAAGTAAAACCACTTTCCAAAAAGGAGAGTGGTTTTTTAGCGGGAATAATCAATTGAGGTAGTCTTTTCTGAGAAAGGCGAAGGGCGGCTTACTTATCTTGCCGTATTCATCAGCGGTTAGACAATCGACCTGAACATCGGGATAAGCATTCAGTTCTTCGATGTAATCTTTCAGCATGGGAACTAAGATCAGCCGATCGATTTTGACCTTGTGCATTAATTCTCTGGCTTCTGTCAAAGTTGCGGGACGCCAATCATGGCTTGGATGCATCTTTGAGATGTTCTCAACCAAATCCGAAGTTCCGTAATCCTTTGCGACAGACCCCCAGTCATCATCGTCTTCTGATTTATATCGATGCACGACGAGCAATGCTTTTTTCATAAGAAATTCCTCCTTTGTAGGAAACTGCTGAGTTTACACCTATTGTACCTAGTTCCAACCAGCTTCACAAATATTAAATGAAACGCTTTACTTCTTAAATTAGCTGGTTTGGCTGGATTTTCAGCAAAAATTGGCGTAGATTACGAAGGAAACTTTTTGAAATTTAGAAGGCGAGTGTTTTATATGGAGAATTTGAATTTAGCGAGAACGGCTTTGGTCGTCATCGATTTGCAAAAAGGAATTATGGAATCTGGCGATTTGCAGCCCTATACTGCTTCAGAAGTCGTAGAAAAAAATAATCAATTGGCGCAAGCTATGAAAAATACAGCCGGTTTGATTACGTTAGTCAATGTCGATCCAACGACGATGCAATTTTTGAATCGAAATGGCAGCGGCAGAGGCTATGGAAATTTACCAGCTGAATTTTTGGAATATGTGATGCCGATTGCTCAAGATGGAGAAGCCGAAAATGTCATCAAGATAACGAAGCATAATCCCGGAGCTTTCTTTGGAACGGATTTAGATCTGCAATTGCGCCGACGCGGTATCAATACGGTCATTTTGACAGGTGTAGCAACATCCAACGGCGTTTATGCGACAGCTTTAGAGGCTTATCAACACGGATACAAGGTTATCGTTGTTGAAGATGCCTGTGCCGATCGTGATGGCGAGCTGCATCACGTCTTCTTTGACAAGTTATTTGTTAAGCTGGGCCAAGTTGCCGCCACAAAGGAAATTTTGGAAAAGATCTAAAAAAAATGAGCGAGCCATTCGCTCTTTTTTTGTGTGGTTAATTTTATGTAAGCCCTTTATAATTTGGAGTGAAGGAAGAATAGGAAGGGCGGATTTTCAATGGAAAAACAGCTACTAAAGATTTTGCCATTTTTTGAAGCGCGAATTTGGGGCGGCAAACGAATGCTGGAAACGTTCAATTATCAGACAGATATTTATCCGATCGGAGAGGTTTACAATGTCGTTGCGTTACCCGGGGCAGCCGATTGTCCTGTAGCGGGGACGGATCTGACGCTCTCGCAGCTTTATACTGCATATCCAGATTGGTTTGACTGCGATACAGAGGAACTGCCGATACGAGTGAATTTGTTGGACCCTTTGGCGGATCTATCGGTTCAGCTTCATCCTGATGATGACTATGCGCTAAAACATGACAACTCGCGGGGAAAACCGGAAGCATGGGTGATTTTGGATGCTCCTGCTGATGGCAAGATTGAATTTGGCCACCATGCGAAAAATAAAGCGGAGTTCGCAGAATGGGCGCAGACAGGGGATTGGGGCAAGTTATTAAAATATTTGCCGACCAA
This sequence comes from Enterococcus sp. 3H8_DIV0648, assembly GCF_002140655.1. Taxonomy (NCBI): domain Bacteria; kingdom Bacillati; phylum Bacillota; class Bacilli; order Lactobacillales; family Enterococcaceae; genus Enterococcus; species Enterococcus sp. 3H8_DIV0648. The sequence goes on from NZ_NGLG01000001.1 coordinate 3,487,208, forward strand.
GAAGGATCACTTCATTGATATACCTGCTGGGACCTTGCATGCTATCAATCGCGATGTGCTGACCTATAATATTTCTCGCAATGCAGATCTGACCTATCGTTTGTATGATTATGGAAGAATCGATCCGGCGACAGGTGAAGAAAGAGAATTGCATATCGACAAGGTGTTGGAAAATGTTTTGGTTTCAGACACATCAGAAGGGTTTGTTTGGGTTGAACCGTATCAAATGGCTGGCTGTGAAATTACCGATTATTGGGACGAGCCGGGATTATATAGTTTAAGCCGCATCAAAACGAAGACACAGGGCAGTTATCAGCTGGAGCGTTTTGCCTTTATCACGGTGGTAGAGGGTAAAGGTACGATAAATGATGTCGCGGTCTCAAAGGGTGAGACGTTATTTGTACCTGCGGGAATCAGCCAATTAGCATTTTCAGGAATGTTGGACATGTTTGTTGCGAGCTATAAAAATGAGGAGGAGTAAGATGGAAACCAAAGAGGTGGCCTATACGGCAGCGATGGAGCTGGCTGCTGTGCTAAGGAGCATCGATCAAAAGCAGATTGACCAATTAGCGGTTAGTATCAAACAGGCACAGCGGATTTTTGTCTCGGGTGCGGGGCGTTCATTATTGATGCTGAAGGGGTTGGCGATGCGCTTGATGCATTTGGGCTATGAAGTTTATGTTGTCGGAGAGGTAACAACGCCGGCTTTTTTGCCAGAGGATCTATTGATACTAGCCAGTGCTTCAGGCGAGACGTCGTCATTGATCAATACAGCGAACAAAGCGAGTGAAATTGGCGGAAAGATTATCAGTATGACTGTTTTTCCAGATTCGACTTTAGCAAAGTTATCAGCCGGCGTGATCAAAATTCCAGCCTATACCGACAAGCTTCCTGCAAGCGAAGAAAATCAAAAGGGCATTTTACCAGGTGGCAGTATGTTTGAAGAAGCGGTCCTGTTATTAGCGGATTCCTTGATCGTTGAGTTGGCACTTGAGCAAAAAATACCAACTGATCGGGCATTTGAAAAGCACGCGAACCTAGAATAAGCGAGGAGGAACAGCATGAAGCTGCAATTAGCGATTGATGAGTTAAACTTGAAGGAAGCTCTTGATGTGCTGGAGCAAGTACATTCGTATGTAGATATCATCGAGGTCGGCACCCCATTTTTGATTGATGCCGGTCGAGAAGCGGTACGACAAATAAAAGAAAACCATCCAGAGGTTGAAGTATTATGCGATGCGAAAATTATGGATGCGGGTGAATATGAGGCGCAGTTAGCCTATGATGCTGGAGCTGATTTTGTGACTGTCTTAGGAATCACCGATGATTTGACCATTAAGGGATGTGTGGAGCAGGCGCGCAAGCAAGGACGGCAGGTGATGGTGGATCTAATTTGTGTGCCGGATTTTGCGAGGCGTGTTCCCGTATTAGAAAGTTTAGACGTGGACGTGATCGCGGTTCATACAGGGGTGGATCAGCAGCATGCCGGACGAACGCCGCTGGAGGATTTGCAGGAATTGAAGCAGTATGCGAAAAAGGCGCAGATCGCTGTCGCAGGCGGGATCAACAGTGAAACCGTTGGAGAGTATGTTGCATTAGAGCCGGATATCGTGATCGTTGGCAGCGGAATCTTGAATGCAGCTGATCCAGTGGAAGCAGCCAAGACCATCAAAGCAGCATTGAAATAGAAGAAAGGAGCTGGGTTTATTTTCCAGCTCCTTTTATAATTGTTTGATGTATTTTAAAAAGCTTTGGTAATCGTTTTGCTGCAGGATTGCCTGCTGGATATCTTCTCGTTCCATCAATTCCAGCAGCAGGCTGTAGATTTCACCGGTATCTTCATAGTCTTCTTTGCTGATAGCAAACAGAAAGACGAATTTTACCAGATCGCCGTTGCCCCAGTCCACGCCATTAGGAATGACCGCAACCGATACCGCGGATTGCTCGGCTAATAGCGACATCGGATGGGGAATCGCCAGCCACTCGTTGATATTGGTTTGGTTGATGGCTTCACGTTTCATAATGCTGTCGTGGAAGCCCTCTGGCACAAAGTCTTTTTGGTATAATTGCTGAGTCATTTTTTTCAGCAGCTGATCTTTATCGTCCACATCGGTGTGTAAATAAAACTCTTCGCGGAACAAGGAATAAATCTCATCATTCGCCTCATTAAAATTTTCTATGAAGTGTTCGATTTTAACGATTTCTTTATCTAATTTTGCCATATTGATATAGATATGAGGGATACTCAATTGCTCCAGCGGTACCGTCGTGATCACAAAATCAACCGTTGCCAGATTGTGCTGCTGCAGCTCTACATAAGAAAGGCGATCCACCACTTCGATGGTTTCTTGATAGTATTTATTGATCTTGGCTTCGATGATACGGCTCATGGCACGGCCGGTCCCGCAAACCAAAATCACGCGATATTTCCGGTGATCGTTGATGGAATTTCTTTCCATCGCACCGGCAATATGAAGAGCGATATATCCGACCTCATCCTGCGAAAAATACAATCCGTGCTTTTTGCCTAATATTTCTAAATGAGTCAGACACAGGTCGTAAGCCTGCGGAAAGGATTTCTTGATCGTCGCTAGTAAGGGATTGCTGCGGCGCGCTTCCATCAAATTCATATTGATAAAGCCTTCAATATGGGAAGTCAGGTCTTCAACCAGCATCTTGTCTTCGATCCAGTCAAAATTCGAGGTTCGTTTGATGGCCTGCAATAGTTCATCCACGATCGCGGCGGCCGTTTCACTAGATGTATTGCTGGCCGCTTCTGTCTCAACTAAGCGCGGAGCGTTCAATGCTAGATAGTAGGTAAAATATTCTTTTTCCCCATTGGTTAACTGAATATCAAAGGCTTGGTCCAGCGCAGCTAAAAAATGGCAAAGTGTTTTTTGAGCATGTGGTTTTAACACCGGCACACGCAAAGGAAACTCCGTCATTTCATGACCAGCCAAGAAGCGGCTGATTGCTAACGCGAAATGAGAAAGAATATTTTTATGGTAATAGTCCGAATCCAGCAATTCCAAAGGAGCGAGATGCTTCAGCTCTAATTCCTGTAAAAGATCCAGGTCGATATTATCAAATAGTGCTAATTCCATTTCGGTGAAGCCGACTAAATATTCCTGCAAATCCTTTTCGATCAACAGATCACTGATCGCCTGCCGCTTCGCAAACTCATTTCCTAAAATCTCAAAACCAATATTCGGCCGATTGACGATTTTTAATTGATAGGTCATTAAGTTGTCGCGGGCCGTTTTTAAATAGGAGTAAAAGGTATTTTTACTAATGAACAGCTGATCCAAAAAATCGTCCAATGATAAAGGGTTTTCATTCTTAAATAGCAGAAAGAGTAAATATGCCTGCCGTTCTTCACTAGTGGTCAAAAAAGAATCCGCAGAAGACATGCTTTCAGTCCACCAATTATTGAACTGTTCTTTAGAAAGAACCTTCAGTAAATATCCTTGACCTCGAACCAGCGTGATCGCAGCCCCAACATTGCTTAATAAATCGTTCAGATTCGCAATATCTGTCCGCACCGTTCGCTCGGAAATAGAAAAGCTCTTGGCTAATTCCTTCATCGGCAGCGGGGTGGTTTGTTTAGCTAGTAATTCTAATAGGTCATCTAATCGTTGGTAAGCAAGCTTTGACACGTGGTTCACCTCCTGTTCGTAACCCAATCATACAATATAGAAGAAAAGATTGAAATCTTTCAGCCGTACTGCATTTTTCCAAAAAAGTTGGAAGTCCTTTTGGAAAACGCTTTACTAATCATTGCCAAATTAGTTGGCAATTGGAAGTGTTTACATATATGCTCAAACCTCGTAAATTAAACGTGTAAAGCAAAACGTTACATGATTCAAAAATAAACAAATGAGAAAGGGGCTTCCGATATGGATTTTAAAGAATCAAATATCCTGTTAGATGTGGCGGTCGCTTCGAAAGAAGAACTATTTGAAGTCATTGCAGCTTATGCGTATGAATCAGGTTACGTTGCGAATGCGGCTGAGACCTGCAAGGCTTTTAACGAACGAGAAGCAGAATATTCTACCGGACTGCAGGATGGCTTTGCGATCCCGCATGCAAAGGCGGACACGGTTTTGGCGCCGACTGTTTTATTCATTCGTTTGGCCCACGAAGTCGAATGGGAAACCTTCGATGACTCGGCGGTTAAAAATGTTTTTGCCTTGATGGTTCCAAAAGAAGACGAAGGCACCGTCCATCTGGAAATGCTGAGTCGTTTGGCGACGGCTTTATTGGAAGATGAATTTATTCAGCAGATTCAAGAATCAGAGGATAAAACCCAATTAGTAGAATTGATCAAAAAGGTAATGATAGGAGAGAAAATCATATGAAAATCGTAGGAATTTCCGCATGTCCGGCAGGCTTGGCTCATACACCGATGGCTGCTAAGGCTTTAGAAAAAGCTGGTGTGAAATTAGGGTATGATGTCAAAATCGAACAACAAGGTTCACTAGGACAAGTCAATGAGATCACCGCAGCAGAAGCAAAAGAGGCCGATTTTTTACTGTTGGCAACGGATCAAAAGGTCGTTGGTTTGGAACGTTTTGAAGGAAAACCACAGCTTCGCGTGAACATCAATACCTGCATCAAAGCACCAGAAGCTGTTTTGAAGAAATGTATCGCCGCTGTTGAGCAAAGACAGGCAAATTAAAGAAAAGGGGCAAGAATGATGAAGAAAGTTCTAGCAGATGTAAAAGGCCACTTAATGAGTGGAATCAGTTTTGTACTGCCGTTGATTATTGGTGCTTCGTTGGTTGTCGCGATTCCGAAAATGATCGCGCTGGGCATGGGATTAACGAGTTTAGATCCATACGCGGAAGCAGAGGGCTTCAAGCATGCACTTTATTTGATTGAACAGGTTGGTTGGACCGGGATTGGTTTGATCAACACCGTATTAGCTGGATTTATTGCGTATTCGATTGGTGACAAAGCTGCTTTAGGTGCCGGCTTTATCGGCGGAGCAGTCGCAACTAGTACGAACGCAGGCTTCCTTGGCGCTGTAATCGCCGGTTTCTTAGCGGGCTACTTAGTAAAATGGTCAAAAGAAAAAATCAAATTACCAGAATCATTCGCTGGTGTTATGCCGTTAGTCATCCTGCCGCTGATCGCGACTCTATCGGTGGCGATCGTGATGGGAGCACTGTTATCCGAACCGCTGGCGTGGATCAATACCAGTCTCGTTGATTGGATTCGCAACATGATCGAAAACGATGTGAACAAGATCTTATTGGCGATGATTATGGGTGCCATGATCGGTTCTGACTTAGGCGGACCAGTCAATAAAGCCGCATGGATGGCAGGCAATGTTTTATTAGCAGAAGGCGTGTATCTACCAGCAATTATCGTAAACGTAGCAATTTGTGCGGTACCGTTTGGCTATGCCTTAGCAACTGTGTTCCATAAAAAACGCTTCAACAAAGAATTATTGGATGCCGGACGCAACAACTTTATCATGGGCTTTATCGGGATCACGGAAGGCGCGATTCCATTTACATTGGTGAATCCGCTGCGCTTAGTTCCGGTCAACATGATCGGCGGGGCGATCGCATCAGGCTTGGGAATTGCACTCGGTATGTACGCGAAAATGCCGCCGGTTGGTGGAATCTACGGCTTCTTCACAGTTGGTAACGGCTGGGCTTACTTGATCGGATTGTTCGTCGGAGCAGCCTTTATCGGATTCGTAGCACCATTATTCGTCAACTTCAACAAACAGGAAGAGCAAACTGAAGAAATTGAACTCGACGATATCGATATCAGCTTTGAAAATTAGTAAGAAAAGTATAGCGAACTCGCTAAACTAGACAAAATAAAAATTAATAGGCACTGACGGTGAAAATCGTTGAGTGTACTATAGCGAAACCATGTTCTTTACAAGTTAAATAATTATTATTACGGGTGTTTTGATGTCCGGCTTCACGAACTAGCTTTATCGACAATAAGCGAAAATTTTGTTAAGACTGAGAAACGCCAAGTAGGTATCAATCAACATCAGCTCCTAAAGATCGCTGTGTTTCTTGACAACTTATCAAAATTTTAGTCTTATTGCTCAGCTAACTCCAATGTGGGAAATCATTTTTCAAAAATCGCGAAAAATGCTTCTGACTGTTGTTACGCATACCATTCCACTAATCACGCTAAAGCGTGAAGTAGAACTGGTAAAAGCTGAACGAGTTCGTGAAGCCTTTCTTATTATTTTAATCAAACGAGAGGGATTTTTGCATGAAAAAAACAGTACACGTAGTACCTCACAGTCATTGGGATCGCGAGTGGTATTTTACTACCAGCCGCTCAAAAATTTATTTGATGCACGACTTGAAAAAAGTTTTAGAACAGCTGGAAAAAGAGAATCCCTATGAGAGCTTTATTTTAGATGGACAGGCTTCTTTGCTAGACGACTATTTGAAATGGCGTCCGCAGGATAAAGCGCGAATCGAAAAGCTGGTCCAACAAGGCAAGCTGATCATTGGTCCATGGTATACCCAAACGGATCAGCTGGTGATTTCTGGTGAAAGCATTGTCCGTAATATGCTGTACGGTATGAAAATCTGTGAAGATTTCGGCGATTATATGAATGTCGGCTACGTGCCGGATTCCTTTGGCCAAGCCGCCAGTATGCCGCAAATTTACCGCGAGTTTGGTATCAGCGACACGATGTTCTGGCGCGGGGTGAGTGATGATGATGTGGCCCACACAGAATACAAATGGCGGGGCGAAGATGGATCAGTAGTCAATGTCTATCAAATTCCCAGCGGGTATTACATCGGCGGTGCGATTCCAGAACGGGAAGCTGATTTGGCAGAATTCCTGCATCAAGAACCATTTAAAACAACCTGGGGCCGCAGTTCAACCGATCAAGTTTATTTTCCGAATGGCTTTGACCAAGCGCCGGTAAGAGAGAACTTGCCGGAACTTGTCGATCAAATGAATGAGCTTTATCAAGACGAATACGAGCTGCAATTTTCAACGATTGAAAAATATATCGCCGCGGTCAAAGAACGTCAGCCAGAATTGGAAGAAATCGCAGGAGAGCTGATCAATGGCAAATTGATGCGTATCCACAAAACGATCTTTTCTTCCCGGCCGGACTTAAAAGCGCTGAACACAAAAATTCAGCATTATCTAGTAAACGTGATGGAGCCTGTATTGACGATGGCGATGCAGCTCGGCTTTGAGTATCCAGTCGAAACGGTCAAAGAAATTTGGAAGCTGATGTTTGAGAATGCCGCGCATGATTCGATCGGTTCTTGCGTATCTGATACCACCAACGAAGATGCCTATATGCGCTACAAGCAGGCGCGAGATATTTCTATGAACCTAGTGGAGTTGACTCTGCGCCAAATCTCAACGGCGATCAATAATCCGCAGGCACAAGAAATCACCTTCACGCTTTTCAATACCTATGACACGATTCGTGATGGGGTGGTCGAAGCAGAGGTTTACTTGCCGAAAAAAGAATTCGCAATTCTTGATCAAGCGGGGAATTCTCTGCCTTACACGATTTTAGAGCTGATCGACCAAACCGAGTATGTCTTGAATCAAGGCAATGTGCTGAATCAAGTCAAGGAGATCTATTTGCCGGAGAAGGTCTATAAAGCTAAAATCGCCTTTGAAACAACGGAAGTGCCAAGCATGGGCTATACGCAATTAACGATTGATCTCAAGGGCGACAGCAGCGCGCCGATTCAAGAGCTTTCAAATAATACGATTGAAAATGAGCATTACCGGATCACCATTAACAAAAATGGTTCTTTAGATATTTTAGACAAAGCCAATGAGGTTCTTTATCAGAATCAAGGGATCATTGAAGAAAATGGTGATGATGGAGATTCTTTCAACTATTCGCCGCCAGTGAAGGATTGGGTGATTTCTTCTAGCGAGGCTGAGCCTCAAGTCACGATCAAGCAGTCAGCGATCTATCAATCGGTACGCGTAGAATTTTTACTAACGGTACCAAAGGATCTAACTGAGCGGGCTGAGCAAAAAGCCTCTGAGAAATTACCGATCACGCTTGAATTAGCTTTGAAGAAAGGATCGCCGTTGTTAGATTTCAAGCTGACCGTTGAGAATCAAAACGTGGACAGTCATCGTGTTTGTGTGCTGTTTGATACTGGGATCGCTTCGAAGTTCTCGATTGCCGACCAGCAATTTGGTACCCTGCAGCGTCCGGTTGTTTTTGAAAAGGAAATGGCTCTTTGGGAAGCAAACAAAGACCAATGGAACGAACAGCCGATCGCGATTGAAACGTGCCAAAGCTTTGCTGGGCTATTCGATGAAGGTCGCGGAGTCGCTGTGATGCCGAAGGGCGTGCGGGAATATGAAATTATTGGCGAGCAATTCGATACGATTCGTTTAACGATCTTTCGGACCTATGGCTTCATGGGCAAAGAAAATCTGATGTATCGTCCCGGTCGTGCTTCCGGTGAAACAGTGATCGCGACTCCAGATGCGCAGTGCCATAAAACCATGAGCTTTGAATTTTCGGTAGTCTATTTTGCGGAAGGCTTTGATCAAGCCAATGTGGCCCAATTAGCGAAGCAAGCAGTCACACCGATCGAAGTCTATCAATACGCGGAATTCCTGAATTCTCGTCTGATTTTCACTTTAGGCGATGTGGAACAAACACTGCCGGCAAGCTTTAGCCTTTTGAGCATCACAGGCAATTTGACCTTGAGCGTTTTGAAAAAGGCCGAGGACCGTCCGGGTTATATCCTGCGTCTTTATAATGGATTATTAGAAGAAGAGGCTCGAGCAGCGATCACCTTCAAGCACCCAATCAAAATTGCAGAAAAAGTTGACCTGAAAGAAAAAACGAAGGAACCGCTGTCAATAAATAATGATACAATAGAGCTTGAGAACATCGGGCACGCGAAATTCGTGACCTTGTATGTTGAATAAATCTAAATGATTGCGAGTGAAGCTTAGTGGAAAAATTATTTGGCGGGATCGAAGCCGGCGGTACAAAATTTGTTTGCTCGGTGGGAAATAGTGAGCTGGAGATCGTCGAACGGGTCAGCTATCCGACAACGACACCAGAAGAAACGATGGACTTAGTGATCGGCTTTTTCAAGCAGTACGCAGAACAATTGGTAAGTATCGGTGTCGGTTCATTCGGTCCGATTGATATCCATCGCGATTCGAAAACCTATGGCTACATCACTTCGACACCAAAACTAGCGTGGCAGAATTATAACTTTGTCGGGGCATTGAAAAATGAATTCGACTTGCCGATCGCTTGGACAACCGATGTCAATGCGGCTTGTTATGGCGAGTATGTGAAAGGCCGCGGCGATGGCGTCAACAGTGTCGTTTATTATACGATCGGCACAGGGATTGGCGGCGGCGCGCTGCAAAAAGGCAATTTTATCGAAGGCTTTAGTCATCCGGAAATGGGTCACGTGCTGGTAAGCCGCAACCCGAATGATGATTTTGAAGGCAGCTGTCCATTCCACGGACATTGCTTAGAAGGCATGGCGGCAGGTCCGGCAATCGAGAAACGTTTAGGACGCAAAGGCCAAGACTTGAGCGAAGACGATCCGTATTGGGAGATCGAAGCCGATTACATCGCGCAATGTGCGTATAACACGACCTTGATGTTTTCACCTGACGTGATCATCTTTGGCGGCGGCGTAATGCAGCAAGAGCACTTGGTTAAAAAAGTGCGCGCTCGTTTCAAAGAGCTGGTGAATGATTACGTGAAAACACCTGATTTGGAAGACTATATCGTGACACCAAAATTAGGCAACAACGCCGGCACGATAGGTTGTTTAGCCTTAGCCAAAGAAGCAAAATTACATTCATAATAAAAAAGGTTCCGCAATTCGATTACAGCAAGCGGCTGTTTGAATTGGCGGAGCCTTTTTTGGTGCGTATCTTTTCTGATTTAAATAAAGAATTGCTATACTTTAAATGAAATCGACTAAGGGGGACATGCCATGAAAGAGAATTATTTTTTGAAGTTTGAAAAAGCAATCAGTACGGTCGTGGATATTTTATTGGCTTTGTTGATCGTCGTGGTAGTGATCGTCATGGGAGAGGGCATCTTCAACATCGTCATGCATGTGATTCCGCTGAATAATGTCTCTGAGCTGACACTGTTGATCGAGGAGATCGCAACCCTCTTTATTTTATTAGAGGTTATCCTGATGCTGCTGCGCTATATCAAGGAAGGGCATCATATTCCTGTCCGCTATTTGATCCTGATCAGTATCACCGCTATTTTGCGGGAGCTTTTGTTGGCTCACGGAAACGGCACCAATTCCTTATTATTGTCGCTTTCGATTTTGATTTTAGTAGGTGTCTTGTTCATTTTGGAAAAGGTCAAGGCCTTTCATAAGGGCGAAAATAGAATCGAAAAATAAAAAGGCTCCGTACCAAAATCAAATCAGGTACAGAGTCTTTTTTACCGTAAAACTGAGTGCGCTAGGCTACCGCAGTTTTGCGTGATTTTAGAATGTATTGAATCCCAGTATAGAAAATAATGACAATAACTAAATAAGTAACCATCGAAATGTCTAGGTTCATCAAGAATTGAGAGGCAATGATTACGCCGGGAATCCCGCCGATCGTGATCGCTAGCGCAATTTTTCTAGAGTAGGCTTTTTCGCGAATGAAGTTGATACTTGCGACTGGTTGAAGGCCCGCACATGAACACATCATGATCGGGAAAGCCGCTAACGGTGTCATACCTAACATGTAAACCATCGCCATACATGGCGCATACAAACCAACACCAACAGTCATTAAGGCTCCGAAGAAAAAGTTTCCGATGATGCCGACAATTAATTTAACGCCGGTCAATCCCATGGCCGTATTGCCTTTACCTAATAAGGCAATGACTTCTGTTTGGCGCAGCAACATTAAAATAGCAGTGATCAAAAGTGCCCAGCCGATCCATTTCTGAACAGCCGTTTCCGAAAGCTTCGTAACGTATTTTGAGCCAAACCAAGAGCCGCCGATCGCTGCTAAAATCAAGGTAACTAAAGTTAACGAATCTACCTTGATGACTGTGACGAAAATCACAGCTTCCGTCAACACCGGAATCGCATGTCCAACATTCAAAATCCCCGGTAATTTTCGGTCGTCATTGTTTTGCTTTGTAACATTTAACATCATGGTAGTAAGGGCAAAACTCCCAATCCCAATCGTGTCCGCAAAGTCTGCAATAAAGCCAATAATTCCACTAATAAGCCAATTTCCTGGTCCTAAATCATCACGATGGGTCACAACATCGCGCACAAGCATGAACGCTTGAAAGATCATCAGACCAATCAAAACATAAAAAATAATCTGTGCCATAAGTCCTCCCGTAGGTCTTTTTCCTTTTATTATAACAATAAATAAAAAAGAAAAACCATAAAAATTTAAATTTTTGTGATTGATTGAACTATTAGGGTGAGAAATAAGTCCTTCGTAACTTAGCTTGTCGGGATTATTTTGAGAAATTCTTTACTGGCTAAAGAGAGCAATGTCTTGTTACGGTAGAGGATTCCGACCTTTCGAAAAACGGGATCGACTAAGGGTCTTGTTTCAACGCGATATGCGATTCGTTGCAAAATTAATTTTGGCAAAATACTAATGCCTAAGTTTTTTTCTACCATCGCGAGGATCGAATAATCATCCCAGGTTCGGAATTTGATCTGAGGTTGAACCTGTGCGTCTGCCAATAGCTCGGTAATATCGGAAGTTCCTTCACGTTCTAGTAAAATGAACGGCTGCGCCTCTAAATCAGTCACGTTGATTTTTTCTTTGGCTAATAGCGGGTGCCCCTGCGGCAAGACGACTAATTGTTCATCCGCATGCAAAAACTGCTGCTCCAAATCATGAGCAGCTGGCAGGCGTGAAAAGCCAAAGTCAACACGACCATCAATAATCCATTGTTCGATCTCTTCGTAGTCGCCTAATAATAGTTCAAAATCAATATTCGGATAATCCGCTTGAAAGTGCTGGATCATCTCAGGCAGCCAATGGGTAGCGACGCTGGAAAAAGTACCAATGCGGATCAAGCCAGTGTCTAAATGTCCCAGCTCCGCCAGCTGGTTTTGCAGCGTCTGGTATTTTTCTGCCAGTTCTTTTGCGTAAGGCAGAATGTTCATGCCGTCAGAGGTCAGGCGAAGTCCTGCTCGATTTCGTTCTAACAACGTGATGCCCCATTCCTGTTCGAGGTCATTGATCATTCGGCTGATCCCCGATTGAGAATAATTCATGATTTTCGCCGCTTTAGTAAAACTGCCTAGTTCGACTGTTTTGACGAAGGCCATATATTTCTGAATATTCATATCCATCGCTGATACTCCTTATCGTTTCAAAATACTAATTTTCATCTTGGGAAAAGCAGAAGGGATATTCTTATATCTGATTTCCTCATGTTAACTATGATAAAAATTCGTTTTTGTAATCTATGGTTCTATGATAAATTACTGCTATTAACTATTCAAGCAGGAGGCGAAACCATTGCGTATTTTTGATGCTTTAATGAGTTCGTATAGAAATGTTGCTCCACCGGATTTTTCGTTAAGAAAATATGAAACTAAAAATTAAGAATAGGAATGATTAAAATGGTTTTTGTTAGTGAAGCGTATACGACAGTGCCAGCGACATTCAGCACGCCTTTGCAAGAAAAAGTCTATCAGGTCTTGCAGGAATTAACGATGGATTTTCAACGAGTGGAGACCGAAGAAGTTATCACGATGGAAGATTGCCAGCAGATCAACGAACGATTAGACATGGATATGGTGAAGACCTTGTTCTTATGTAATCGTCAAAAAACGAATTTTTACTTATTCGTTACTTGCGGAGACAAGCCGTTTAAGTCTAAGGAATTTAGCCAAGCATTAGACATCGCTCGCGTTTCCTTTGCATCGGCAGAGCAGATGGATTCGATGCTAGGGACAAAAATCGGTGCGGCGACGATCTTCAGCACCTTGCTGCCAGAAGCTGCAAAAGTTCAGCTTATCTTGGATAAGGATGTTTGCGATCAGGAATACTATGGCTGCAGTGATGGCACAACGACTGGCTATTTGAAGTTGAAAACCGAAGATGTGCTGCGGAAGTTTTTACCTTATGTGAAACGGCAGCCGAAGGTTATAGAAGTGTAAAAAGACGAGCGTGTGCTCGTCTTTTTTAGGTGATTCAATTAACAGCAATCCAACGGACAGCCTAAGCGTTCGGCGATTGCCAAACCAGAGGGTGTTTGAGCAATACCGGCGTGACCGGTACAGCGCAATTCTGGCGGGATCATTCGTCCGACTTTATTGAAGCTTTCGATCGTCTCATCTAATGGAACGACGACATCATAGCCTGCCAGTGCCATATTGGCGGCGCCCAGCGCATTCATGCCGCACATCATATTTTTTCCAAGACAGGGAACTTCTACACGTACACCGATAGGATCACAGGTCATGCCAAAGACATTTTGCAATCCCATGGATGCGGCGTTCACGGCTTCTTCGATGGTGCCGCCCATTAATTGGACCAAAGCGCCCGCCGTCATACCTGATCCCGAGCCGCATTCGGCCTGACAGCCGGCAACCTCTGCCGCAAACGTGGCGTATTCCGCGATAAAGACTCCAATCATTCCAGCGGCCAATAAGGCCCGAACTAATTCATCGTGCGATTTTTTCTGATAATCGCTGACAGCGATCAAGGTTCCCGGCAAGGCTCCGCAAGAACCGGCAGTAGGTGCCGCCACAAAGACATTCATGGAGCTTTTGACTTCCATCAACGCGGAAATATTCTCGATGATTTTGGCTGGCAGCTCATCACCGATCAGCTTGTCGCGGTTGGCTTTTATCTTCGGTGCTTGTGAGCCTAGCATTCGATCTTCATAGGAAGTGCCCGCTAAGCCCACCTTGATTCCGTTAGCCATGATTTCAAGAATGTCTTCGGCTTTTTGATAGACCTCTTCTTCGGAAATACTGCCGCGATGGCTTTCGTAGCGCAGGGCCATATCCGCTAAATCCAGCTTTTCTTTTTTCGCCGCAGCGATCATTTCTTCCGCCGTTGCAAAAAGCATTTTCGGTTCCTTTTGCGACATGATTGGCAGGACAGGGTCGAAGGCGATGAAGCGTTCGACGGTCATCTGCTCATTCAGCCAAGCGATCTCGTTTTCTGGAATGGCCTGTTGCGTTTTGATATGCAGCAATGTTTTACCGTCTTGCTCTTTGATCGCCGCAAAGCAGAACTTGTTGATCTTTTCAGCCAGTTCAGTTTCGGTTACGGTCAATTGATCGCCAAAGAGCAGCGTTTCATAAAATCCGCCTGTGACTTCTACTTCAAAGTGATCAATCTCAATGATCTCGATCATTCCACCGCCGACCGAAAGAGCTACAACATCCAGCTCTTCACCACGATCGGTTTTGATCGTCATTTTGTAGGTGTTGGGGTGGTTATTCTCATAGGAAATGACACGGAAAAGAATTTCCATCCCTTCGTCTTCTGCAATTTGAATGGCGCTCGTCAGCCGACTATCTGTCGGGTCCATCCCCAATAAGCCGCCCACCAGACCAATGTCTGAACACTGGCTGATATAGCTTGCGGCCAAAGAGCCTTCAGGATCAAAGTCCGCTTGAAAATAAGTGATCTTGCCGGCGACCATCTGGCGCAGGGCACGACCGATCCGAACAGAAGCAGCGGTATGGGAACTGGAAGGACCGATCATCACCGGCCCTAAAACGTCGTTAAAAATACTCGCATGTTCTTTCATCCGCGTCCTCCTTAGAAATCGGATTCGATATAAACATCTTCACCGGCGATTTCATCACCGATCACGTCTTTCCATTTGTCCGCGTCGATCTCCTTGAATGACACAGAGACGGCACTAGCTTCACAGCCTAATTCCTTCACTACGAAATCCTGCAGCTTGTCCGCAAACTCCTGTTTTACTTCTTTTGAACGACCGGGATACATTCTGACTGATAAATGTGGCATGGTTTATTCCTCCTTTTTCATATTTATGAATTCATTTTTAAGCCTTATATCATCCAACTAGTTTTTTGATCAAGCTAAGACCATTGCGTTCCAACTTTTTCTTCAAGTGCCCGTTCATAAATTTTTTGCGCGGTGACTAAGTCTTGTGCGCCGATCCCGACTGTTTTGAAGACGATGATCTCTTCATCATTCTCACGGCCGCCGATTTTGCCCATCAATACTTCGCCGATATCGCCAGTGAAGTCCTCTTTGGTAATCGTGCCGTCCTCTAACGGGATCAAAATATCGCCGGCCTCAGAAAGCACCGCTTCTTCTGAATCAAAATAAATCTTGCTGGCTCGTTCTAAAATCACCGGGTCCATTTCCTGCATGTGGGGCTGATAAGAGCCGACACAGCTGACAGTCGCGCCCGCCTTGACTTTGCTGCCGTCAAAAACCGGAGAAGTCGCTGGTGTAACTGTGACGATCAAATCAGCGTCACTGATGGCTTCATCAGAGGTCGCCGCTGGTAAAATCTGTGCACCATAGGCCTTCAGCTCTTCATTCATTTGGGCTGAGAAATCCTTTGTCCGCTCAGGATTTTGATCGAAAACATAGACCGTCTCCAAATCGCGGGCGCAAACCATCGCTTCTAATTGAGTCGCCGCTTGTCCGCCAGTCCCGATCAAAGCGCCTTTTTTCGCATCCTTGCGTCCTAAAACATCAAAAGCGACACCCGAAGCAGCGCCGGTTCTAAATTGAGTAACGGTCACGCCGTCTAATAAAGCATTGATATAGCCGGTTTTGCCATCCACCAACAACACTTGTGCCGGAGCAGAGGCTAAGCCCTTATCAATATTGTCAGGAAAAATATTGATGACTTTTACCGCTGCTGCATCTAAATCAGGAACATACGAAGGCATGAATAGGAACGTCCCATTTTGTTTTTCCGACACGATCTGAGTGCGCAAGGGCACATCGGTTTTGCCTTCACTGAATAATTGGAAGGCTGTCTTGTCCGCCTCGATGGCGTCTTTCATAGTAAAAACTTCTTTGATATTGGCGCGAGATAAAAGTAACATAGAATCCCCCTTTAAATTTTTTCTTTCACACCTAGAAGTATAAGCGATTACATTGGCGGATACAAAACAATTCCCGAAGTTTCTCTTTTGTTCTGATGAAAAATCGATTAAGCTGTTTAGGAGAAGAGCAGGAAAGGAACACGAACATGAGTGAGAAAACACTGCACCTGATGGGAACGGTCATCAAGCTTTGGGTCCAGCACCCTGAAGCAGACGAATTATTAGCTAAAGCAGAAGCACAACTGCGGGACTTTGAGCAGCGCTTCAGTGCCAATGCAGAAGACTCAGAACTAATGAAAATCAATCATCAAGCAGGCCTTGCGCCAGTCAAGGTAGCTGCGGATTTATTCGAATTAATAAAAATCGGCAAAGAACAAAGCTTGATATCCGATAGCGCATTGAATATCGCCATCGGTCCTTTGATCCAGGAATGGCGGGTCGGCTTCACCGACGCGAAATATCCATCCGCCGAAAAAATCCAAGAACTGCTTCCTCTGATTGATCCACAGGCGATCCACTTAGATGAAGGGAAGCAGACGGTTTACTTGGCACATGCGGGCATGGCAATCGATCTCGGCGCATTAGCAAAGGGCTACTTTGCCGATCAGATTATCGCCGATTTTAAAGCCGCCCAAGCCGAAGCCGCCTTTATTGATCTCGGCGGAAACGTGCTGACCTATGGACCAGCACCGCAACGAGCAGAAGGTCGTTGGCGAATAGGTATTCAAAATCCCTTCCTGCCTCGAGGCAACTATGTCGCGGTGGTAAAAGCCCAGAACGAATCGGTCGTGACCTCAGGCATCTATGAACGCAAATTCGAATGGCAGGGTCAAACCTACCATCATATTTTTGACAGCCGGACTGGATATCCCATCCAAACCGATCTAGCCAGCCTGACGATCGTATCCGACAAATCGTTGGACGGTGAGATCTGGACGACGCGCTTATTTGGCAAAAATGCTCAGGAAGTATTAACCGAACTGAATCAGCTTGAAGGCATCGATGGGATCGTCATTACCACCGATCAGCAGATGGCGTATAGCGATGGCTTAAAAACGAAAATCGAAATCTGATCAAAAGGCACAAGGATGTTTGGTGCCTTTTTATTATTTGTCCTTAATGCATGGGTGTATGGCTAAAATTGAATTAAAGCGCAATTCAGAGTATAATAAACTCAAAATAGAGAGTATTTTATTGTAAATGAGTACATTGTTCTCCGAAAAGAGGCGGTAAAAGTGAAAAAAAAGAAAGAAAGAATTCAAGTAGGAATCGATGGAGAATTAAAAGAGACTGCTGAAATGATATTAGGCGAATTAGGAATGAATCCCACTACAGCAATCACGATCCTGTATAAGCAAGTCGTAGAAAGAGGGGAGTTTCCGATAGACATAAAATTAAGCGAGGATACCAAGCAAGATATTCGTTTGAGACAACTGACAAAACAACTGCCTATAAAAATGTTAGAGACAGAAAAAGAAATTGCTGAGTGGCTAGATGAAGAGTAATGAAATAGTCACGGTCTATGTAGCCTTTGCAAACGGACAAGGCGGAAAAAGAAGACCAATTCTAGTGGTAGAGGATAAAGAGGAACGAGTGGCATTTTTCAGTATCACGACGAAATATGAAAAAAAATCAGAAGCGATTAAAAATCTATATTATCCAATCAGGGATTGGAAAGAGGCAGGTTTGCATAAGCAGTCGTGGATAGATGTAGGAACGCTTAGAGGAATTTCTAGAACACGGAGAGATATTACCTTTAAAAAGGTTGGCAAATTAACAACGACCGATAAAAAAATG
This sequence comes from Enterococcus sp. 3H8_DIV0648, assembly GCF_002140655.1. NCBI lineage: Bacteria > Bacillati > Bacillota > Bacilli > Lactobacillales > Enterococcaceae > Enterococcus > Enterococcus sp. 3H8_DIV0648. The sequence goes on from NZ_NGLG01000001.1 coordinate 3,505,018, forward strand.
TTAAATGATTTTATCGAAAAATTAATTCCTAATAGTGATGAGAAAAACTAAACTAAAATCTGATTTAAAGGCACAAGCGCTGAATCTTGTGCCTTTTTCTAAACTATAAAATAAGTATAAAATTTTCAGATGAATAAATCGCTTTGTAGCGGGTATCTCCATGTCTGGCTTCACGAACTAGCTTTATCGGCAATAAGCAAAAATATTTCGAAATTTGAGAAGCAATTTAGAAATATTTTGGTCTTATTGCTCAAAAGCTGAGCGAGTTCGCGAAGCCTTTCTTATTGGAATTCAAGCTGCCGTAACATTGTGTATATTTTCTCATTGTCATTGAAAAAGCGTTTTCCTTTATATATACTTTGTTAGGAGATAACCCTTACATTATGCACTGGAGGTGGAAGAAATGGCAAAACGACTATGACTATGAGGCCAAATTTTACTTAGAGTCTCTAAGCGAGTGTATTTAGCATTCTTTCCCTCAAAATATCTATGTGATTAAACATACAATCCGAACCTTTCGAAGCATACGTACAGCATCAGTATGTCTATTTGTGCGGAAAAATTTTTGATGGTTGGAACGCTAAAGCTCATGCAGCAAATGCTCCAAACAAAAATTAAACGAAAGAAGGATTTAGAAAAATGAAAAAAAGAATTAGCGGATTATTGGTCGCTTTGGCGATGTTGGCAATTGTATTGACCGGCTGTTCAAACAATGACAAGAAAGAAGAAACAAAGGACCGTGCAGAAGCCGATATCGAATGGCAAATGATCGCACCAGAAGATATGAAAAAAGTGCTTGAAACCGATGATGCAACGGATTATCAAATCATCGACATCCAGCCAGAAGATGACTATGCTAAAGGCCATCTGCCAAACTCGATCAGCGTACCCGCCTATCCAGTCGACACAAAAGAGTTAGAAAAACTAGTTGTTGATAGTGCTGACGATTTCAAAGAAGGCGACAATCCAATCTATGTCGTTTGCCCAGGCGGCGGTGGCGGAGCAAAACGCACGATCTCACTATTGATCGATGAAGGGATCGACGAATCACGCCTGTTCATCGTTGAAAACGGCGCGAAGAAATGGCCTTACAAAGACGACAGCAAGCTTTGGGTGACAGATTAATCATTGAAAATCAGAGAACTCTCTTAATTAGAGGGTTCTTTCAGACTGTAGGCAAAATCCGTTTTCTGGATGCTGTCTACAGTCTTTTTATCTAGCTAACAAAATTAAATGCGGATGTTTATATACAAGGATAGGTATTGTACATAACAATTTCAAATTTTGACATCAACGCGCATTGTGCGTATGATTAAATTGTGAAGAGGCAGCTTGTATGCCGCTTACTGGAAAAGAGATGCTGAAACTTGCCAAAAAACATGGTTGGATAATGGCTAGAATAAACGGGAGCCATCATATCATGGTAAAAGAGGGACATTTACCAGTCTCTATTCCTGTTCATAATAAGGATTTGAAAATCGGGACAGAGCAAAAAATATTAAAAGATTTAGGATTGAACTAACTTTCAGGCACCAATCTTTTAAGGAGGATGATCCAAGTGAAAAAAAGTTATCCGGCAGTATTCTCAAAAGAAGATGAGGGCTTCTCAATAATTTTTCCTGATTTTGCCGGAGCTGCTCAAGGGGATAATTTAGAAGACGCGCTGTCTAATGCAAAAGAATTTTTGGATGGAATACTGGCTTATTATATTGACGAAGACATCCCGCTTCCAGAACCGACAGAAATAGTGGCTATCCAAGTGGAGAACAATACTCAATTTGTATCCCTTATCCAAGGAGATCCTTCTCCTTATATCAAAAAAAAGACCGTGCGAAAAAATGTGACAATACCAGAATGGCTGGCTAGTCGCGGAGAAAAGGACAACGTGAATTTCTCCAAACTACTTACCGATGCTTTATTTGAAAAATATGGATAATGTAACAAACGGAATCATGGGAATCTCAGGAGCAGGAAGCTGCTCTTGAGGTTCCTTTTTCAATCTCCTAAAAATAAACCAACTTCTCTTTGCAGGCGAATGGAATCAATAGTATTATTTAGATAATTAGCAGTCAAAGAAAAGTAAAGGGGGCTTTCATATGTCGATCGGAATGTATCTAGCTAGTGACCATAAGTTAACGACCACGCCGCAATCAGCTTCTTCAGAATTATTGTCGATAAATGATCTCAAGAAGTACGAAAATTATGCCACGTTGATCTCCAATTTGAAAACGAATCTAGGAATCGATCCTCAAGCAAGCGACCCTAACGAAAAGCTGTTTGTCCTGCTGGATGATGAGGAGGAAGTATTCTCAGTGATGAGGGATCGAGACGAAGGAACCATCAATCAATATACTGACAAGCCATTTATTTACTATGTTGATATTTATAATTGGGAGCAGTTTTATCACTCCTTCGCGAACTATCTACAGTCTTTGCAGGCCCCCTTTGAGTTGTGGAAACTCTGGGAAGGAACAGTTGATTTGCAGGCGTTAGAAACCGTACAGCTGGACGAGTTAAATGAACAAGCATTGGAAAAGCTGTTCGGGAACAATGAATATATGAACCCAGTCGTTGGTGTGCATTAGTTTTTTCGACTCAAAATTACAGGAATCTCAGGAGCAGAAAGCTGCTCTTGAGGTTCCTTTTTTATTACACTAAAAAACACTTTTTCAATCATATCTCGTCTCTCAACAGAAGATACTAGCAACAAAATAATTGTGCGCAGCGAAAATTAATGAGTAACGGACAGCGAAAATAATAGTTTGAAAAGACTGAATAAAGATAGTAATAAAGCTTCGATAATAGAATAAAGGGGGAAATAAGGAGTAATTTCTTCGAGTTGAAATAGTTATTACCTATTTATTATTCGTTATTGATAATTTTATATTAAATCTGCAAACGCTATTTTGATGC
>NZ_NGLG01000001.1:3508079-3513029 GCF_002140655.1 Enterococcus sp. 3H8_DIV0648
AACGCTATTTTGATGCTATTTATATGTGAGTATTATTTACTTAGTTCGTGAAAAATGTTATTTTTAATACTGATGATGTTTAATTGGAAAAGGGTATCGTTTGAACAGAATGGAAACGATATTAAGGGGAAGGTGGGAAATCGTTGGTAATAAAAATGGAAGCTGCACCAAAAATTGAAAATCAAGCAGAACTGCTCAGCACTCGGCTAGCAAAGCTCTGTCGGGTAAATGAGCTGCACGATGATTTCGGCGTTGATTTTGCGTGTGCACTGGCTTCAGCTGAAACAGGTACAATCAGAGAATTCTTTGCTCAATACAAAGGAACGGAAAAAACGACGGAAGATGAAGAGTCTGTTTCACTACAGCTTCAAACAGCGACAGTTCGGCAGTGGTTCAAAAAACGCTCATTGACCGTGCTGTTTTATGTCGATCTTGAAGAACAAGCGGTCTATTGGGTGGACCCCTTTGAACAGCTTTTTGAAAAGGTCAAAGAAATTACAAGTGCTCAAGAAACGATCGTACTCAAGGTTCCCAAAGCGAATCAGCTCTCTGAAGAGGACGGACTTCCGGCAGTCTTTTTTGAACGGATCGATCGCTTTGATAATTATCTATTTAATGGCGCATTGGAGCGAATCAGTCAGGATATCGCAATCTTTCCAGAAGTAGAGGAATATGCCGATGAAATGACTGTGGAAGAAACCGAAGAGACCATCACGATTAAGTATAAAAATGTCTGTCTGACAGCGGCTTATCCCAAAGACGATCTTGCTTCTCGTGAAGACAGCTGTACGATCCAATTTGCCAGACTTAGCCAAAAGGCGGAGGCCGAGATCAAATTAACGCCTAGAGAAATTCTGGATTTGTTTTATTTCGGCAAGGAAACAGCCGCAAAATTAGGCATGCGAAAGTTCATCAAGGTGTATCTGGAGGAACTCAATCAATACTTTGCGGATTTTGGCGACAGCATCGCCTATTTGTATCCAGCTGAGGTCGATGAGCTGTGTTCAGTCATCGATATATTCATAAAGAAATACGTCGCGAAGATCACCAGCTTTATGAAAAGCTTGGAGTCCTTCGCCTTTGAACCGTATCGCGGCAGTCACAGTACCTTCAAGCTGATGCAGCTGGAGGTCGAGCTCTGGGAGAAAATCCGCGAGCATGTGCATACCTATCAAACAAGCAACGGTACCTATAAAGACGGCTATATCTTTACTCCCTTTGAAGATCATAATCGGATCGGGATCGAAGACGAACTGCGCCGCGAGCTCTTCAATGTTTATGGCAGCTACGAGCAATCTGCTTATGATCCAGAAAAGCTGGTGGTCGATGTGATATGGGAGTATCTCGATTACCCAGATGAGGCGAATAAACCGGAACAGCCCTATAATGTGGCCGATACCTATTCATTTTTCGTCAATGACCTGCTGCCTAAGTTTCTCACGAATGAGTTTACGGTCAGAAAAAAACGCCTCTTTGGAACCAAGCTGATCAAGGTCTACAAAACGCTGACCAAAGAAGAGATCGAGAAAAAAATCTTTGTTCCAAAATATAAGCTGACACAATATCCCAATAGCAATTCCGAGCTGGGCAGTACGTTTTATTACCTGGCTGAATATATGAAAGAAAAGGATTTCTATTTTATCGAACCTGCATCGATCGAAAAACTGCTGAAAAACTTTGATCACATCGTTCAAGCAGAACTAAAGATCGGCGGCAATGCGGCCAAAGCATGGTATGAAGGAAAGAAAAAGGATTTGTTGGAAGATTTAGCGCAGATGAAGCAAGAGCAAGCCAAAGAAACACTTAGCGAAGGCTATTTCTTAGCCAATATCTTCAGCAAGCTGCAAATGATCACTCGTCAGTACAAAGGCTCCTTCGATGGAAAAAAAATTCGCGAGAGTGATTTGCTGAAGGACTTTTCTGAGCTGATCGCAGATTATAATGAAGATCGATTGATCCGATTGTTGATTAGTTAAGTAGTAAAATAATATTATTACAAACACCTGCGGTCGCATAAACCGCAGGTGTATTTGTCTTCCAGTCGTCATGGATCGTGCCCGCTCAACCAGTGGTTGACCAGAGCCACGATCAGCCCCACAAAGAGCGGAGCGAGGACATATCGGATCAGCTCGCTCAAGGTGCATCACCTCCTCTCTAAAAGTGGAGGCTGACGACGTGAGCGAAATTACCTACGCAAAGGGTATTAAGTTGTCAATGACCGAGTTTAGTTAGACGCTTCACTGTTAGTGAATGTCCGGATCGTCCTTGTTCCGACTTTTCTTGCGCCGTACCCAAGCCAACAGACGCTGCTGTGGACTCATGTGTTCTTGTTCATCAGACTGGGCTGTCATAGAAGTTGAAGAGACTTCGGCAGGTTGCTCGTTACAATCAATCGTGTGCTTATCTCCGATTTCTGTTGATTGTATAATTAATGAATTTTGGTTACTTCCCGTTTCTGCCGGGCCTTTCAATTTCTTTTCGATTGCCGTTCTGGTTGGCTCGAATACATGGTCATAGCTTCTGTTTGTTTTGGCAGGAGTGATTGATTTTGATTCTTCAGAATGAATCGTTTCCTCCGGTTTCGCTGGAGAATCTGCTGCCTCATCTAATTTTTCGCAAGACTGCTCGCATGGAGTTTCGGTTTCAAGTTTTATTGCAGCTTCTTTATTTAGCTGTTCAGTCGGAGTGTTTACATCGACTTTCGGCTCATTTTCTAAGTCAAAAATCTCGTGATCATACGTGGTGACGATCTTGCCTGTAACCACAGTATCAAATAGTTTTACGCCGTTTTTTTCAAAAATGTCGAGTTGAGTTAATAGTTCGCAAGCTTCTTTGAGCTGTGCTGCTGGCAGGTCGGCATTCACATTCTTATAGGTCCAATCATGTTCTTTACCTAGACCGTTCGTGAAGGTCGTGACTAAATCATGGGTCATTTTTCTACGTTCCTTTCTTAATTTTTTTTGCGTAGGTAGGTTTACTCTCAAGGTTCATTTGTTTCATCAGGACGGACTTTTGCGATTAGGGAACGGACAAGGGACATGGCTTTTTCGCCAAAGTTACGGACAGGAAATACTTTTGATGTTAACGAGCGCCATTCTGGTGCCATGAAATAATCTTGGAAATAATAGAAGAATCGCTTCATGGTCCGAGTCGCTTTAGTGTGCATAAAAATATCGCGGACAAGATCCTTTAGAATGAAGGCAAACTCCTCCGCACCAAGTTGAAACCGTACACGTAAAGCTAAAATATATTTGATCGTTAAGCTGCTGTTTTGCGTTTGATAATAATAAGTTGTAATTCGTTTTTCTAATGTTGTTGATTTAAGATTGAACAATTGTCGGCAAGTCAGAGTTTGTTCATTCATGGATGGTTATCCTCCTTTTAGTTAGTAGAGGAAGGTGGTTGTTAGCCAACCTTCCTCAGTTTTTGTTTAAAAGATAATTGTTTCGACAGTTTCTACATACTTTGCACTAACGACGTGGTCGAACAGCTTTTCGCCGTCCTTTTCAAAGATCGTCAAGAGTGTCAGTCTTTCTAAGATACCTCGGATCTCATCACTGGATCGGTCTTGTGCGGGATTTTGGTAGCTCCATGTTTGAGAGCGTCCGCCGCTGGTTTTAAAGATCGCTACTAATTTTTTCATCTATGCTTATCCTCCTATTTACTCACTCGTGATTGGCTGGTGATAATCACGCCGTCTAATTGTGTGTCTTCTACGTCAAGTTCCTTCATAAGTTGTCCTAGTTTAAGGATTTGAGCTTCATCTGGATTTTCGACGACGTTTTGGAACGTGACTTTCTTTAATTTTTCTGCTCCTGGTAATGAGAGCTGCACCTGTAATTTTGTACTTAATCGTTGGATCATAATTTAACGCCTCCGTGTTTTTGTATTGTTGTACCGGCCGGTGACTAAAAGATAAACGATTTCAAAAAAGAATGCGAATTCCAATTTGGCCTTTTGCCCCCCAAATTGACACCTTTTTAACGGTGGAATGCGGGTTACAGCGATAAAAAGGGTCAAATTGGTACCTAAAAGGCCAAATTGGAATTTGAGAAAGAAAAAAGGTTGAGGTATAATGAAGAGTTTTGCCTGAAAAAAACGTAAAATTATAACAAAATAGCAGCACGCTCGATCGTTCAAGCATGCTGCTATTTTGTTAAATCTAAAGCCAGTCAATATGGTCACTATCATCTGGATCATACATAAAAGGTTCGCAATGATAGAGGGAGTAGGTCTGTTGATACAAGCGATTGATCTCACCGACTGGAGTTCGAAATTCTTTCAGACTAGAACGCTTGCTTAACGTTTTCGCAAAAGAGGTGTTCGGGAAATAGAGGAAATCTAACGGAATATCTCCAGGCAGTCCAAAATGTAGGACACCGCGGCGAATCGTGGCTAAGAGCAGACAAGCGATCTCCGCCCGTTGAACGAATCGGCGGCGATGGACAGGAAGAAGTAAACAGAGATCATTAGTCATCTGCGCATAGTATTGATCGTTGGCTTTGAAGATTTTTTTGATGGTAATGGGATTGATCCACGTTGTCTGTTCCCTTGATTCTAGTGGAAAGAGCGCAAAGTAGGGACAGACCCAAGGCATTTTGTACTTACCGAAATGCCCTAGCTCCTTTAGGCTGCTGGATAAGACTTGGTAATCAGAAAAGGAATGAATTGAAGAAAATTGATGCAGTGTTTTCAACGCGTTCATATTACTGAAATGCACGTCGCTATCTGTAAAGATCAACACCCCTGACCTTTCAGGCAACGGCAGAATGCAATTTATTTCATGGACCTTGAATGGATCGAAAACAACAGCCTCCTTTAAATACGTCTCCCATAATGGAGACCACTGTTTATCATCCAAATACATCTCTGGTTCATTATTTCTCATTTTAATAACCTCCCTCAAAATAAAAAAACGTTTACAATAAGACTATACAACAGATAAGAAAA
>NZ_NGLG01000001.1:3517747-3558211 GCF_002140655.1 Enterococcus sp. 3H8_DIV0648
TGTCAACTAGAGATTTTAATGAAAATGATGAAATTATAACAGCTTTTGAAAGGAGGTATGTTTATCGAGAGACAGACATACTAGTTTTTCATTAGTTTCCAATACAGAAGTGGGCGTAAAAAAGCGTCATTTGTGTATTGGAAAAAAGTAAGTATTTGAGAAAACGGCGGCAACCTTTTCTAAGTACTTATTTTAACTAATTTAGGAGTAAAAAACAAAAAAGAGTAAAGGAGTTTATTTATGAAAACGAAAAGAAAATGGATAAGTAGAGTAGCAGTTAGTTTGGGATTATTAACAATGATTGGGGGAGCAGCTTTAAGCGCAGGAAGTTCTGTAGTTAATGCAGCACAAACAATCAGTGATAATCCGACATCAGATGATAAAACACCTCGGACGATCACTTTATGGAAATATGAAATCAAGAGTGCTGCTGAGTTAGGTGAGCGTGGGGATGGCCTTGAACTTGCTGGGAATGCACCGGAGTTAGATGGAAAAACACTAATGCCAGATGTTCATTTTGAAATTGTGCGTGTTAAAGCCAATGATGGTAAACCATTAACCGATCCTTTGAAACAAAAAGAAGGGTCTACAGAGGACTATACGATTGACACAACTTTCCCGAAAACAACTGGTTATACTGATTCAGGCGGGAAGTTAACGTTTGATGCTAGTACAATACTTGGGATCACAGGAGCAACTGGTCATAAAGCTGCAGATGGTATCTACTTGATCAAAGAAATCCCGAATCCAAACACTGGCAAATATGATTATACTGTTGCGGCAGAAGGACCAGGGACTTATAAAGATCCAGTAGATAACAAAATCAAGAAAGAAATCTCCACACCAATGAGTCCATTCTTTGCGTATTTACCACAAACAAAACGTGTAGAAGATCCTCAAAATCCCGGGAAATATATTTCAAGTGGTGAATTGATTTATGATGTTCATGTTTATCCAAAGAATATCGTAACTGATAGTGAGTTGGACAAAACAGTTGAAGGTGGCAAAGGGTATTCAATTAAAGCAGGAGAAGATTTTCAATGGGAAGCGACAACAAAACTTCCAGACGGACTATATTTTAAAGCAGATAAAGATATGACCATTGTAGATGTGTATGATCCTGATACAGATTCTTATTCAGATGTTGATATTTCTGCAGGGGATGAAGTATACGCAGATTATTTCTTCGTACATGATGAACTTGCAAAAGAATTACACTTGGATGGAGTTAAGGTGCAATTCTATAATCCTGATACTAAAGTTTGGGATACTATGACACTTAATAATGAGTATGAAGTATATAAAAATGGAAGTGCAACAAAAGAAACTGCTGATCCGATTACAGATGGGGTCACTGGTAAGACAGATATTCGTGTGGAATTAACACAAGCAGGGATGAAGAAAATCGAAGAACTTACTCCAGAACGCTATTCTCAAATTCGCGTAATTTATGAAACACACACAGAAAAAGATTTCAATGGAATTATTGAGAATGAATACGATACAGGTTACTTGATTCCTGGTCAAAAACCTAAAACAGATGATAGTAAAGATAATCCAGAATACTATGATGGCGGATTTAATATCAAAAAGGTTACAGAAGATGGCACTACTGTTTTAGAAGGTGCTGAATTCCATATCGCATTGACAAAAGCAGATGCAGAAGCTGAAATTTTCTTAGCGGATGATGGTGTTGCTTATCCAAAAGGAACTACAGGGGTAACTTTCCTAACTGCTAAATCTGATGCATCAGGACTTGCAAAATTTGATGGTTTGAAACTGGATTGGTTTACGGACACTGATAGCGATGGTAAACAAGATCCCAAAAATCCAGCTGAAGCAACATGGGATAAAATATATGATAAAAATACAGACACAGGGATTCATAAAAAATACTGGGTAGTCGAAACAAAATCTCCAGCAGGCTATGAATTGTTAAAGACACCTCAAGAAGTAACCGTTACTTTGGATACTCATAAAGATGTGAGTGGAGTCGTCGTACCAGAACTTACAGTTGAGAACAAATCAAAAACTAATCTACCATTCACTGGTGGCACTGGCACAATGTTGTTAATCATCATCGCAATCGGAGCGATCACGATCGGTACTGCCGCAATCGCAATTGATAAAAAACGTCGCGCCGTTTAATAAGAGGGCAGAAAGGAAGGGCAGACAATGCGCAAGCAAATTAAAATAAAGCAATTAGTCGCCATTCTTCTTCCTATCGTTTTCATACTAGGTATTGTGTATTCAATATCTAGTATGATTTCATTACGGGCGGATGATTCTTCCACTCAACTGATTGTTCAAAAAGGCGATGAAGATATCACTGGAAAAGATATCGACATTTCAAATACCTTAGTAGATTTAAAGATGACAGCGAAGGTCAATCAGCTTTATCGCTTACCTAAAAATGAAAAACTGAGTGTTTTTTCGACTGATTTTGATTCAGAGAATATTTCAACGAGAACTATTTCTTCTTCCGATTTTGATGTGAAAGAAGAACTTGCTACCTTGAATAGTTCGAATGCTTCTGACGAAGATAAGAAAAAGTTAGCCAGTGAGTTTATTCAGGTGAGTGATTCTGCAACAGGAGAAGTAACAACTTATTTAAAGCTATTAAAGGGTGATAGCCAAAAAATATCATTTGCCAGAGAAAATACAAGTGATGAATTTTTGATTGAGTTTGAAAATATTGAAGATAAGAGTAAACAAAAATTATTTAGTTTTATTTCTCCAAAGATTGACACCGAACCTGACGAATCAGAAGTACAGAAAGAAGCAGAAGAAAACAAAGAATTTACAGAGAATAAAATAGAAGCGGCTGAAACTAAGCCATTGACTGGCAATGAATCAATTGAAGAACTTGAAAAAAGAAACTACTCAGAAAAAGAATCGTTTAAACCGATTGAACTTCCTTTAGATGAAAGTAAGCCAACTAAAAAAACTAAAGCTACTAGAGCCGCTGCTTCCATTAATGTCACTGGTGCAAAGTTAACTGTTCGATCTGGGACAGCGGGATTTGATGCAAGTGATGCTCCTGGATACGATAAGGACGATTTGAATGATTGGGTACGAACATTTGATTCTAATATATACTTGCTAACCTTTTCACTTGAAGGTAGTGATCCAGGTATCACATATTCAAATATCAAGTATCGAGTAGATATGGATTTGCCAAATGCTTATGGATTCGATACCTCTGGCAAGAATCGTAACAATTTCACAATAGTAACGGATGAATCTAATGGTCTGAAAACGGAAAGTGATGGAACTAAAACGGAGAATGGATATGTGGAATCTACAATTAATTCTAATGGACAAATTCTTCTACCTATATTCGTAAATGTTCTTGGTGCTCAACACAACACCAAAATTATTCCTGAATTAAAAATTACAATTGTTAGTGCAGTCAATGATAAAACAGGTATCGAGGAAAAGTTGAATAAAGTTTATGATAAAGAAAAGTTACCTGTTTTATCTGTCCCAGAAAAGAAAGTTTCTGCAAAGGCATCTTTAACAACTTCGTTACACAAAGGTGATCAAGAAAGTTTTGGTAATACGGTTTTTGGTGGAACATGGCCTCCCAATAGTAGAGAAAATTGGCAGGTCGGTGGTGTCGGTGTTGGCATCATGTTGAAGCCGATTTCAGGAAGAAATAACTATGATTTTCGAGGAGCAACCTTCCCAGTAGGAAAAATTAGTTTCACGATTAATACTCCAAGAAACTATTACAAACTATCACCGTCATCAGATGCGCCGGAGTACCCTGTTGCGTCAGGTACTAATGGTTCGGATCCGACAAAGGCCTATCCGATAAATATTATTGCTGGAACAACCGGTTCATTAAGTACGAATGCATCTGATTGGCATTGGAATAAGTATTCTAGCTCATTAGGAACCTTGAATATTAATGAAAAAAATTTAGCTCGTAGTATTCCATTTGGAAAGACTGGAGCGAATTATCATGAAGTACCAACTGTTTCTGATAAATCTAAAATAGGGGTATATGATACAGGTGATGTATATGTAGCTGATTATACAGAAGTTGAGATTGATAATTATGAACCGATTTGGAATCCCTATACCTATAATATGGATGGGACTCCTGTTGATAAGAATAAAAAATATTTTGCTTCTGTTTCGTTACTTGTAGATTGGAGTAATCTGTATTTTTCAAAAATGACTGAATCAGTGAAATATTATTATAGTGATTTAGAAATATCAAATCTAACTTATGAATCAGAAAGCCATGCTGGAGAAGGAAAAACTACGTTTAGTGTCTCCAGCAGTGAGAGTGGAATATCACAATTCTTACTTTGGGTTAATCCTAATGATGGCTTAAGTCAGGGAAAAGATATTGAGACCAATACAGAAAGATGGATTACTTCCGGAGGTGGAAAAATAGCTAAAGGGTATCAATTTGATTTGGCTGCCCGGTATAGGGATGGTTACTTTAAAGGATACAAATCGAAGAAACTGGTTGCGTATGCTAGATGGAATGCTAACTCTGCGAAGTATGATGCTAGTCGAGAAACTTTTATTACTCAAAATTCGGGATATTTTGAATATCAATACGGAATAAAGAAAACCACTAATCCCGCTCCGGATCGTAGCTCACTTACAGAATCAGCAATAGATGCTCAATATACTTGGCACGCAGATATCGACACTGCTTTGAAAGCTGGCGAAATATCGGCGCTTAAGATTACTTCTGAACGAACGAATCCGACGATTATGTTTGAATACTCTATTTCTTTACCAGTTGTTGCAACAGGTCCGATAAATAGTGATTCAGATAGTACTGGAAACCGTAATATTGCCATGTATAACACATTTGGACATTTTGTCAAAACAGATGGAACTGTAGAAACTCATTCATATCCTGGAAGTGGAGATGTTTATGAACCGACAGTCTTTGATAATAAGGGAAATGTAGTTACCACCCATCGTGGTAAATTAAATGGTGTGACTCATACGAATAATACTTCCAATATAGGAAGTTATGGTGATTCATTCTGGATAAAAGGAGTCGGGATAACCACTACTACTAAACCAGAAAAGGATATCTATAAAACTGATGAAAAAGTTAGATGGAAAGTGACTGGTAACGTCAGTGGCGGAAACGGTGATCACACAGTTACGTTGAAAACAACGATTCCCAAAGGACTCTCTTATGTCAGTGGCTCAAAAGAAATCACTGACGGAACATTGAAATCAGAGAATGTTGTGACGAATGGCGATGGAAGTACCACTATTACTTGGGTAATCGAAAATGTGAATGCAAGTAAACATGTGCCAGAAGTAACATTTGAAACAAAAGCAGATGTTACTAAACTAACATTCACTGATTCATCGATTTCGGAAGTTACTGCTTATACCGTTGGGGAAATTTTCGTGACAGGAAGTCCGAATGAGAATGATGATTCTCCTAATTTTGCTCGAGAATCGTCCGGAAAAGTACAGCTTTATCAAATGCAGAAAATTTCCTTAGAAAAGTCAGTAAGCCCTGAGAATATAGAGGTTGGCTATATTGACGATGCTAACAGTTCTGCATCTACGGATATTAAATACAAAATTAAATTAACGAATAATAGTTCGGATAAGCTAGTGAATGTAAGAGTATTAGATGTATTGCCTTATAACGGTGATTCACTTGGTACAGATTTTACTGGCAATTATTCGGTGACTGGAATGCGATTCATACAAGGAAATGGAAAAGTAACCTATACAAACTCTCGTCCACCTGACGCAGAGAATCGGGATCCAAATTCTATAACCGGTTGGGGAGCATACGTTCCGGGAACATCAAATGTTTCAACTATCAAAAATGCACAGGCATTCTTGATAGCTTTAGATGAAATGGCGGTGGAGGAAGAACTTGAATTTGAAATTAACATTTCTCCAACAGGGCAAAAAGCAGGGGATATTTATCGCAATAGAGCTAGTTTCAATAGTTCAATTGATCTACCAGTTAAGAGCAATACAGTAGAGACAAAAGTTTTTAGTCGTGATCTAACTGGGTATGTTTGGTATGACGATGATTATGATGGGTTGATCGGAAATAAATCCGATGGATCGCCTGAAGATCCAGTAGGGAATATCCCTGTGAAGCTGTATCGAACAAGCTATGAAAACGGAAGTTACACGAAGCAACTAGTGGAAAAAAGTTTGACCGGGCAGGACTTTGTTGATGGAAATAATGATTCATTAATCAAGACAGGCTCAGATGGAAAGTACAAATTTGAGAATCTTCCTGAAGGGGAGTATATCGCTGAGTTCATGGTAGAAGATATCGTCGTGACGAAGAAGATCGTGATCATCACCAAGAAAAAGGTTGGCAGTGATGATACGCTGAATTCGAAAGCCGATCCAAATACCTTCAAGACGGATGGTTACGATCAGCCGAAATTGAACGATCTACCTTTAGCGCCACTACTTGGAACAGATAAGATCCATCATATTACTGACGTCAACGCCGGTCTGACCCGTCTATCCAAGATTCGTCTCTTCAAGTATGAAGAAGGAACGGTCATTGATGTTGATAAAGATGGGAAATTAAGTGATGAAGAAATTGAAGCTAGTACAACGAATGCCTTAGAAGGTGCCGAGTTCCAATTATACAAAGGCAAAAGCGATGATCCAAACACCATCAAGGATGAAAATAAAGTTGGAACGGTTAAAGTTACAGACGAGCATGGATGGTTAGAATTTGAAAGCTTACCACCAGGTTTCTACACGATCGTCGAAACCAAAGCGCCGGCTGGCTTTGAATTACTGAAAAAACCGATTGAAGTGGAAGTCCCAACGTATAACTATATCGCGATCGTCCATGTACCGGATAGCGCGCAAACCAAATTACCATTCACCGGAAGCACCAAGGCCATGCGGATCATCTTGATCGCTGCCGCGATATTGATGGTTGTCGGGATGACAGGCGTCTTCCTGCATTTTCGACCGATTAACGTAAAGGGAGGAAAATAACATGAAAAAACTACGTCGTTTGTTGTTCGCTTTGTTTGTTTTCTCTCTGATCGTTGGTGGGGTGGTTCCTGCTCATGCCGAAGCAGAAGCCGCAGAAAATGCCGGGTACAGTATCTTCGTGCAAAAATACAAGATCGAAGATATTGCCAAGATTGCCGACACGATGCCCTTAGATGGAACGAAGGCCGATCAAGTCAAGGACGCGGATGGCAAGAACCTCGATCCACTACCGGGGATCTCCTATGAAATCACGCGTGTGACACCGATCCAAGGCGCGTCAGGCTTTGAACCCGTTCAAGGGGATGGCGCATTTACGACGACCGTTACCACCGATGAAAAAGGTCTGGCCCATGCCGGGAATTTGGTTCAAGGGATGTATCAGATCGTGGAGAAAGAACACACGAAGCTGAAGGATGTCATGGAGCCGGTCATTGTGGAGCTGCCGTTTCCTCAACAGACCGGTGAACCCTTGAATGAGGTCTATATCTATCCGAAATCCAGTGTCTTAGGCGATGTACCTAAATTGCCTGTGACCAAAGGACCGGATGGCAAGCCTATCCCTGTGGAAGTTGATGAAAAAGGCGAAATCAAGAAATTGCCGCAAACTAGCGGAAATATCGGAACAGCCCAAGTGCTGATGTGGATTTTAGCCATGATCATTGCCATGGGTGGTGTCGGAATGATTAGTATCCATCGCAAGAAGGATGTTTTTTAAGAAAGTAATCAATGCATCATTACGGAAGAAAGAATCTCAGATGCGCCTGTTTTCGTGTCTTTGATTCTTTCTTTCCACTTGTGATGCTCAATTGGAAAGAAGGACCCGTCATGAAGAAACGTAAACAACCGAAAAGAAAGCATTCCTTTTTGAAGATTTTCGCGATCATCATGATCGTTGGCGGCGTCTTGACACTGCTGTATCCAATTGTGGGAAACTACTTAGCCAATCGTGAACGAAGCCAAGCGGTGTCTCAATACGACGACACCATGAAAAAGATGTCGCAAAAGGAAAAAGATGAACAATGGGCGTTAGCCAAAGCCTACAACGAATACATTTATAACCTGCAAGAAGGCTTACCCAAAGGGGAGCCTGTCGTTTACAACAAGATCATGAAACAAGGGGATGTCATGGGAACCGTCGATATTCCCGCGATTGATATCAAACAAATGCCTTTTTTTCACGGCACGTCATTCAAAACATTGGAAAAAGGCTTGGGGCATTTTGAGCCGACCTCGATTCCCATCGGTGGGAAGAATACCCATGCGGTCATTACAGGACATAGCGGGGTCAAGAACCAAGTGCTCTTTACCGATATTCGGAACTTAAAAGAAGGCGATTTGTTTTTTATCAATATTTTAGGCAAACGCTTGGCTTATGAGATTGATTCCTTTGAAGAAATCCTGCCAAGTGATGTCGATAAGGTCAAGATTCATAAAGGCAAGGACAAGGCGACACTTTTGACCTGTACGCCTCCGGGGATCAATACTTTTCGACTCTTAGTCACCGGGCATCGGGTCGATTACAAAACAGCGGTTAAGAAGAAAGTCAAGAAACGAAATACGTGGAGTTATCAAAACATTGTCTTAGCGACACTGGGCTTGAACGTAGCGATCTTTGCCTTACTGATGGGCTTGTATCGCCGATTCATCAAGCGATTCCGCTCAGACGACCCGCTCGTGGCAGCCAAAGCACGCAAGAATTTGAAATGCTTGTTCCTAGTCACGAAAACACTCTTTATCATCCTGTTCGTGACGATGACGGCTGTTCTAATTACGGCGATCTATGGGTATCTGCATATGGAAGAAGAACCGGCTTCTGCGGCCGTCAATATCGGACAAAAGGAAGAATTGAATGCCTACAACATCGACAAGATCGAAGAAGCGAACTACGAGGAGAAACAGATCGCCAGTGTTAAAATCTCCGACTATGCCAAGGCCAAGTCGGTGGTTCAAACCACCACCAATAACTGGGGGATCGGCAAAATCGTGATTCCAGATGTCTCGATCGATCTGCCGATCCTCGCCGGCATGGCGAATGAAAACCTGTTGACCGGAGCGGCGACGTATCGCTCCGATCAACAATTGGGTCGAGGGAATTATGTTGTTCTGGCCCACAACATCTTCGATAAGGATGTGTTATTGCATCGTATCCAAGACTTAAAAAAAGGACAACTGATCTACACGACGGATTTTAAGAAAGTCTATGTCTATGAGGTTTCTTTGAACAAGATCATTGAAGAGACCGAGGTGTCGTATGTCGAAAAGGAGCCGAAAAATGGGATTGCCAAGCTGACTTTATTACGCTGTGAAGGAGACATCGGAACAATCTATCGGCGTCTTGTTCAAGGAAATCTTAAGAGTGTGCATTCGTTGCATGACGCAGAGGACGATCTGTTCAAACAAATGAAACTCAAACGAGAGGAAGGGGAAATCGATGGCACTTTATTGAAGGACGACCCCGTATCCGAACCCGAACGGGTGAGTATGACGTTGGCTGCGAAGATCATTTCTGATCCGATGCAGACGGTGGTGCCGTTGTTTTTATTGTTTTTATTGCCGATATTATTCTTTAGTTTTATTTAGGAGAGGATTCTATTCATGAAAAAAATAGTTGTGGGTATCTGTGGGGTTCTCGTTTTTATCGGAGGCCTCGTCAGTATACGCAGTGGAGTATTAAAAGCAGGAGAATTGCCCCAAGAGTCTTCTTTAATAGTAGAAACAGGAACGGGAGAAAGTACCGTTTCGGTTCCTGAGAGCAGTGAATCGCCTGTGGAAGAAGGCGTTGTGCAAGATGCTGTTGAAGAAGTTCCCGTAGAAGTACAGCCAGAAGTTCCTGTGGTAGAAACACTGGAACCTACTGAAACGACCGAACCCGAAGCGCCGATATCCTCGGAGCCAGTACCTTCTGAAAGCAGTACGGTGGAATCTTCAACGAGTACGAGTTCAACAACAAGTACCTCAAGTTCGACGACTTCAAGTACGACAAAACCAAGCGGGACAACGCCGAGTAGCACGAAGCCAAGTGCGACAATACCAAGCAGCACCAAACCGAGTGCGACAACACCAAGCAGTTCCGTGCCGGCACAGTCGTCTACGAGTCAAAATCAACCAGTGACGTCAGCTCCAACACAACCGGCAACACCGATCGTACCAAGTACACCCGTAGCGGCAGCACCGGTAACACCACCAACAACGAGTGTTCAGTCAAGTTCTTTTGTTGCACCGAGTGCACCTGAAGCATTCTCGGAAACCAGCACCTTGAACTTACCGAGCGAATTGAAAACGACCGAAGTCGCACAATCGGACTTGAAAGGGTTCGAGTTGCCCTTACTAAGTAGCTTTGAGAATAAAGCTCATGCGGCATTGATCTATGAAGGAATCAAACAACTTGGAACTGAACAAGAAGATACTTACGATGCAACACAATTAGCGACCGAGCTTTACCAGCAATTATTCGAATTGGACCTCACTGAAACACCAGAAAAACTGCCGGAGGAACTCACAGTAGGCAGTCTGTTGTATCAAAAGAAAAAAGAGAAAAATGTCTTGTTAGGGATCTACATTGGGGACGATTATTATTTGACTGTCGATGATGTGAAGATTGAGAGAGAAACAGATAACTCTTCGGATACAGAAGAGACAAAGGAAACCTCTGTATCCGAAGAAGAGCCTGAAAAAGAAACACAACGGCAAATCGTTGTCGAATCCATTGATTTGGAAGACGACTTGTTGGTTCAAGAATTACCAAAAGCAACCTTGACGGAGTATGGCGAACAAACATTGGCAGAGTATCCCGCAGCCATGAACTTTACCGAAAATGACAGTGCCAAGAATTTTATCGAAACAGTCGGGGAAGATGCACGGACACTCGGACAAGAATACGATGTCTTTGCATCAGTGATGATCGCACAAGCCTTATTGGAAAGTGGATCGGGTACAAGTACCTTGTCATTGGCACCGAATTATAATTTATTCGGAATCAAGGGAACCTACCAAGGTCAATCGATTTCTATGGCAACCCAAGAAGACCGTGGAAATGGCGAATTGTATTCTATTAACTCCGCTTTCCGGAAATATCCAAACTATGCGGCATCTTTAGGCGATTACGTGGAATTACTTCGTGGCGGGATTTCAGGAAATGACAGCTATTATAAGCAAACGTGGCGTTCCGAAGCTAAGAACTATTTGCGCACAACCAATGCGTTGACCGGGACCTATGCGACAGATACAACCTACGGACAAAAACTAAATTCGATTATCGCCTTGTATCATTTAACGCAGTATGACCAAGTCAAAACAACTGAAGGAAATTCTGGGGTCTTCATCAAAGGCAAAGAAGACATTCCAACAGAATATAAAAGACGAATGACCTATCCCGATTACAACGGCGTGAACTACAATACTTCTGGTTCATATCCCGTTGGACAATGTACCTGGTATGCTTTCAATCGCGTGAAGCAATTAGGAAAATCGGTTGATGATTACATGGGTAACGGGGGCGAATGGGCAACGAAAGGTAAGGCGCTCGGTTATGAAGTCAGTCAGAAGCCAAAAGCCGGCTGGTTGATTTCCTTTAAACCGGGAGTTGCCGGATCAGATGCACGTTATGGTCATGTGGCTTTCGTAGAAGTTGTCCGACCAGAAGGGATTTTGATTTCAGAAGGGAATGTTTATGGCGGCACCGTGATTTCGTATCGGGTGATCGCTAACGACCTAGCCACCTCAGACCAAGTTTCCTATATTAAAGCAAAGTAAAAGGGGCATTGTAACTTATGGCAAGTGTTCGCTCACGTCAAACTAAAAAAGAAGAAAGTCCACCGCACCGTTCAATTGCGAAAAGCCTCGTGCTCACGATCTTGACCCTCCTATTATTGGTGGTGCTGTTCATATCCGGACAATTGGTGCGAAGAGAGTATAGCTTTCATCCAATCTCAGGCACGTCTATGAGTCCGACATTGACAGAAAAAGACATGGTCTTGGTGAAGAAACGCGCTCCGATTCATCGCTATGATGTGATCGCCTTTTCGGTCAAAGGAGAAGAGGGGAAATTCGTCAAGCGTGTGATCGGCATGCCGGGCGATACGATGTTTATCCGCAATGATCGAATGGTTTTGAATATTGGCGAGCACGGGGATTTTGAAACAACCTATACGTTTCAACTCTCCCCAGCTGTGGCCGAAGAATTTAAGGATTTAACGAAGATTCCTAAAGGGTTGTACTTCACGACCGGTGATCACATTGATGTGTCGAAGGACAGTCGGACCTTTGGGTTTGTCTACAAGAAAGAAATCGAGGGAAGGGTTCAACTCCATCTCCCTTCCTTGATCAGAAAGCAGGCGGAGAGCGAATGAAAAAGAACTTCCTGCTAGAGGAGAAATCAAGATGGTGATATTAGGAATCGTCGGCGCAGGGCTGGTCGTCTTAGCCATTATTTTTGTATTGATACGGCTCGTGTTCGATTTGCGGTTTTCAGCCATTCAAAAAGAACCGGATCAATCGCCCTTGTTTCGCAGAAAAGTCAATTATCTAAGAAAGATCGAGCAAGCTAAGCATATTCGCTACTTACTGTTGACCTGCCTGGCTATCGGGATCGCCCTGGTGCTCTTTGTGGGAGCTTTCCTGATGCTGGCAGAGGACCATCAGAAATTAAACGGACAGAATACTCAGCTAGAAGACCGACTAGATCAGCTAGAAGAAGAACAGAAACAATTGATTGCCAGTATTCCTTTGAAGAATTATCCGGAAGAGGGCATCGGGCTTGATACCTACGACTGGGATAAATTAGCTGGTGAAATGAAGGATTCTAAGCTGCAAAAGCAGATGGAAGCAGCGATTACGCAAGAGACGAGGCAGTATTTTGGTTCCTCTGATACGACAGTGTCCTTAGCCGTTCCCCAAACGCTCTCCCTTCAACTCAAAGGGCAAACGGATGACGACGCAAGTAAGGAAACCGTCAAAAAGAATCTTGATGCGTTTGCGAAAGAAGCAGAGGCGATTGGCGAAGTGCGGAGCATTCACGTTCGGATGATCACCGCGGTCGGTAAAGAGAAACAAGTCATCTATAACGTAAATTATTCACGAGAAAACGATACGGATGGGTTTAATAAGAAGAATGTTTCCGAGCAGAATCTAAAGAATGATGGTGGGAAGGGCTAATGGCAGAGAATAAGAAGAAACGAAAATGGCTTTCAACCCAAGCGTTGAAGGAATTCATCAATGATATTACCGAAGAAGAGTTGAAAGCAGAAGAGCTGTATAACGAAACGACACGCATTCCTGGTCCCTTGGAAATGGGAGAGGAGATCGAGGACTCCGAAACGGAACTAGAAACGCTGATTCAAGAACAGGAAACCTACACTAAACAGGAACAAGATCCTGCCACGGATAGCCAAGAAACAAAACATCCGGCAGTAGAAGCAGAAGCTGAGGGGCAGGAGCTTGACCAAGTTCAAGAAGAACTGGCGCTGCTAAAGGCAGAAGCGGCAACCAGTATTCGGCAATTAGCGGATGAAAAGGAAGCGTTAGAAGAAAAGCTTGCCTTTGAGCGTACCCGATTAGCAGATGAGCTAAACGATCGTGAGGAAGAATGGCAAACGAAAATTTCTGAATTAGAAGAAGAGAAGACCGCGATTGAATCAAAGGTCGCACAGCTTCAGGACCAACTAGAAGAAAAACAAAAAGAGTTAACAACAACCATTGAACGTATCAAAAAAGAAGAAGCAGAAAAGGACGCTACCTCACTAGATTTGAAGGAGTTAACGCGGCAGCTGAAGGAATACCAACAAAAGTATCAGGAGTCGCAGGCAGAAAAGAGTGACAACGAAAAAAAGCTGAATCAGATTAGTACAGAACTCACAGAGTATAAAGAAGTCAATGATCAGCTAAAAGCACAGTACCGTGAATTGGAACAAGATTACCAGCAGTTACATATGCTCAATCAAAAAAATGAGGCCAAAATGATGGAACTTCAAGCTGAAAATGATGTACTGGACGAACTGCTTGAAGAAAAAGAAGAAGAACTGGCCGCTGAACTGGCATCGCTTAAAGAAGCAAACGCGAAATACAAACAGACGATCCAGCAGTTAAAGGAGCAGGTCGCTCAAAAGCTTAAAAACGCATTGGAGGAATCACAGATGGATGTAGGTGAACAAGGACCACTGGCAGAAGAACAAATCCAAGAAGAAACAACGGACAATATGGAGGAGCTGGTCGCTGAAAAAGAACGATTGGCGAGCCGATTAGCGGATGCGCAGGTCGAATTGAGTAAGTTGAAGGAACAAAAAGATGCAGAAGAAAGCCTCGAACTGATCCAAGCCAAGAAACAAGTCGAGGAACTGATCGAGAAAAATGAACAACTGAAAAAAGAAGTCGTGCAATCCCAACAAGAAATCGGCGAAGTGCTGATCTCCGCGAAAAAACAAGCGAATCGCACGATCGATGAAGCCCAAACCGAAGCGAAGCACCTGATCAGCTCTGCGGAATTGGAATTAGAAAATATCAGTAACCGGGCGCGAAAGATTCTGATCGAAGTGTCAGAATCACGGAAGAATGTGCTGTCGATCTATGATGATTTGGAATTCAAGGTCGAAGCACTGTCGAACGGCACACTGTTAAAGGAAATAAAGAAAAATAGTCAGGGACAGAAGTTATCCAATTATTTTGAGTAGCTGCGAAACGAAACTAGAGAGAGAAAAGGGGAAACGAACATTTTGATCATAAATTGGATGAGCGTAGGGCTGGTCATTTTGATACTCATTGTCTGGTTTCGGCGAATGATCATTAAGGTGCAGCTGCAGCGGTTGAACGTACCGCCAAATACGCCACTGTCATTTCAACGAAAGTTGGAATATGTCAAACAAGCAGAACAGGAAAAACATGTCTCCGCCTTACTATACCTAACGATCTTTTTAGCGATTGGGCTGCTTTTGACCACCTATGGATTATTTCAAATGGAGGACCAGCTGCACGTCGTCACGGAACGAACCAATCAATTAAAAGACGAGCTGTATACGCTAAAAAAAGAACAGAAACAAATCATCAATAAGCTGCCGATCAAAGCCTATCCCAGCAAGGGAATTGGGTTAAAGGAGTATCCATGGGACGACTTGTTTTCAGAAGAAAATCGTGAAAAACAATACGAGATCGAAAGCGACCTGTCGACGAAGGTGAGCCCGTACTTTGGTTTATCCACGACCTTGATCGTACTGGATATTCCAACGCAGACCCTGAACATTGCGTTAGCGGGGGATTCCGGCAGCGAAGAGAATCGCCAACAAATCAAAGACAACGTCAAAGCCTTCGCTAAAGAAGCGAAAGATGTCTCCAAGTTAACCCAGATCACCTTCCAAATGAATCTGATGAATGATAAAGACAAGAAAAAGACCTATAGCTGTACGTTCTCTCGTGAGAACGCCGACGAAGAGTTTACATTGATCCAAGAAGAAGAGTAAAGAAAGAGGAGTGGGAGTCCGTATGAATGCACAACAAAAAAAGAATGGCTGGTTTTTCAATAAGAACATCATTGATGAGATCAATTCGGTGCCTGAAGAAGAGATCATGATCGAAGAACGCCCAAGAACGGTTGAGCAGCCTGTGAAGAAAGAAACCGATGAGACCGCAGAACTGAAGCGGGCTATTTCCGAAAGGGATCACCAGATCGAACAGATAAAGCGGGACACAGCCTTAGAGAAACAACGCCTAACAAAAGAAAATGAAAAATACAAACAAGCACTTCTACGCACTGGCGAAGAAAAAGCTGAGAACCGTCGTCAGATCCAAGACCTAGAGACAGAGGTTCGCCGAAATCGCCAAGAGATCCAACGCTTGCAGGATAATAAAGAGACGGGCTACTTGAAGGAACAACTGGAACAAGCCGAAGAAGAAGTCACTACCTTGAAAGCCTCGCTGGAACAGCACCACTCGTTGGAAGCCGATCTGGAAGAAGCCAAGAAACAGCTTCACGAGTTCGCTGTGAGCCAGCAAGACGGCGAACGCCGTTACCAAGAAGCCATCCAACAAGTTGAACATCAAATGGACAGCCTAGCCGCTGATCTGACCAAAAAAGAAGAATTAGTTGCTCAGTTGGATCAATTGATTGCGGATAAGGACCAACAGATTTTAGAAAAAGAAGAATTAGTCCAACAATTGATCGAAGATCAAAAGCATCAAGAGGCCGTAATTGAAAGTGAGCAGATCGCGAGCTTACACCATCAAATCGATGAATTGAAAACCGAAAATGAGCAGTTGAAGCAAGAAGCGATCCACTCTCAACACGAGATCGGTGAAGTCCTGATCTCCGCTCGCCGCCAAGCCAATCGGATGGTGGAAAAAGCCAAGATGGATGCCCAACGCATCGTGAAAGATTCAGAAGCCGAATTACAAACGATCCATGACCGGGCCAAAGAAATTTCGTGTGAAGTCGACGAATCCCGTCAAACGATCATGAGCATTTATGAAGAAATGAAGACCCGTGTGGATCAGTTGGCTCAAAGTGATGTGCCAGACTTAGAGGAAATCAAGGGTCGCTATGAGTATCCAAAGGTTTCTGTGATGTCCCGCAAAGAGTTTCAGTAAGTCAATCGGAAGAAGGCAGGGCTGTCTTGTTCTCTTCCGGCTACATAGTGCTTCAGGAAATTGAATGAATCATTATTATTAGGGTTTAACTACGAAGGGGAGATTAGCATGAATCAAATCTTGATTCTGACGAAAAATATTTTAACTGAGCAAGAGATTCAGCAAAAACTGCAGGCGTTGAATTATGAAGTCTATTGTTCAGCCCGGATGCTTGAAACCAGCCGCCAGCAAATAGAGGCAATGGAGTTTTTCAAGTTCTTTCAGTATGTCATTTTAAGTGAGACGATCTGCGAATCAGAAATCATGGAGCTCGTTCCGCTGTTGCGCAAGAACGCCATTCGCATTATTCGAAAAGTGGAATCCAAAGTAACAGAAATGGATCATCAGTATTTAGAAGAAGCACTTATCCACGCCATCATCTCAAATGAGGATTCTGTCGATGAACTGCGGGAGTGCCTATACGCTTTGAAGAATCAGCGAAATGAGCAGTCATATGAGAATCGAAAATATGTACAATTATCGGATAAGGTCTCGTTGATTCGGCCAAATGTCCTGCAAAAAGAAGTCCATACTCCAGAGGATAATTATCAATTTTTAGAAGTCCTGCATCATTTATCCACGACAGAAACAAGGATATTATCGATCTTGCTTGAAGCGGGCAACCAAGTCGTGACCAGAGAAACCATCTGTCACCAAATCTGGAACGAAGACGTCAATAAATCACACTTGGCCTCATTATCCAGCACGGTCACACGGATCAAAACCAAATTTGAGACGACGAATTTAGCGAATAAAGCGATCCAAACGTTGTGGGGAAAAGGCTACCGGATCAATCCAGAGCTGTTAGACCGGATTCGGAAAAACGATACGCTTAATACCCTTGTCTCAAATGGGTAATATTATAATGAAGAGTTTTAAAACAAGAAAGCCGAATCCAACTGTGGATTCGGCTTTTTACACCTTAATTGGTGGCATATTTTCTGCATTTTTCAGGCTTTTCCTTGCATATTTTTTATGAGAATGACGAAAATTAAAAAGTAAATGCGAATAAAGTTTGAATATTACGTGAAGAATTGTTAATATTCTCTTTGTAAGCGTTTAAATTAAAGGAGATGAATTTCTTGAGGAAACCGAGTCTGATTAGAAGTGCAGTAACATTGTTCACCGTTTTAGGTTTTACTTTGCCGGCGGGATTAGCGGCAGCAGAAACAATAAATAGCGAAATAAATAGTACAACAAGCAGTCAAATAAGTGAAACGATAAATAGTTCAACCACTGCTGAAACAAGCACAAGCAGCACTGCGAGCAGTCAATCATCAGAAGCAGCACCAGCAGATGAAGCCGCAGTTGTGAGCAGTTCAGCAGCTGAAAAAGCACCGAAGAGCGCAACCACTGTTCCGATCCAGATGTTGGGGATCAATGATTTCCATGGTGCGTTGAGCACGACGGGAAGTTATTCTGGACCAGATGGATCTAAAGTATCTGGAGCAGGTACGGCAGCATTGATGGCGGGCTATTTTACGCAAGCAGAGACAACTTTTAAACAAAAGAATACTGATGGAAAAACCTTGCGAGTGCAAGCTGGCGACATGGTTGGTGCGAGTCCAGCTAATTCTGGTTTATTGCAGGATCAACCAACTATGCGTATTCTAAATCAGATGAAGTTTGATGTGGGGACTCTTGGAAATCACGAGTTCGATGAAGGTTTAGGAGAATTCAATCGAATTTTAACTGGAGCACAACCAGGTCCAGATGCTGGATTTTATGACATAGTCAATGATTATAATAATGATTACACTCCTGATCAATTAAAGGGCGGCTTTGATCTAGTCATCGCAAATGTTCATGAAGAGGGGTCGGGAAATATTCCTTATGGGTGGCAGCCGTATACAATTAAAAATGTTGGTACTCAAACGGAACCAATCAACATCGGCATCATTGGAGTTGTCACACAAGAAATTCCTAATCTAGTGTTAGCGCAATACCATCAGGATTATAATTTTACCGATCCGGCTGAAGAAATTGCAAAATACAGTAAAGAACTTGTTGATCAAGATGTTAATGCAATCGTTGTTCTTGGTCATACACCATCGGTTCAAGGTACTGGCGACAGTGTTAGTGGCGAGACCGCTGATATCATTAATCGAGTGAATCAGCTTGATCCAGATAATAGCGTTGATGCTTTCTTTGCTGGTCATAACCATGTTTATACGAATGGTGTTGTAGGAAATACGCGGGTTGTTCAATCTACTTCTCAAGGTAAAGGTTATATTGATCTGCAGGGAGAATATGATACAGCAACGAAGGATTTTGTCGGAACACCAAAGGCAACGGTCAGTGCGGTTGATCCAAACGGTGGTGTTGCGCCAGATTCAGCAGTTCAAGGAATTGTTGCTGATGCTGACGGTCGGGTAAAAGGAGTTACCGAAGAAAAAATCGGGACAGCAGATAAAGCGGAAGACATCACACGGACAGTCAACGAAATGGGCGAGTCACCTGTCGGAAATCTCGTGACTGATGCGCAAGTGTATATGGCTAAGAAAAATGGTGAAGCTGTTGATTTTGCCATGACAAATAATGGCGGAATTCGCGATGACCTGAAAGTGAAATCCGATGCGACGATTACTTGGGGAGCAGCTCAAGCGGTTCAACCATTCGGCAATATCATGCAGATCGTTGAGATGACCGGTCAACAAATCAAAAATGTATTGAATCAGCAGACTAGCAAGTATTTCCTTCAAGTCTCTGGATTAAAATATACAGTAGAAAAAAATCCTAATAAAGATGATACTGACCATCCTTATGTAGTCAAAGAATTGAAAAAAGCAGACGGCACAGTAATCGAAGCAGGCACAACGTACAAATTAATCATCAACGATTTCTTATACGGCGGAGGCGATGGATTCTCTGAATTCACCAATGCGAAGTTAGCGGGTGCCTTAGACCCTGATACAGAAACATTTATCGGTTATATCGAAGATTTAGAAGCGAATAACAAAACAGTTTCGGCCTCAATTGAAGGAAGAAAAACGTTAGCAGTAACTGAACCAACTGATCCAGCGAAGGAAGAAACCGAAAAGATCAAAGCTGAAACGAAACTGACGGATTACCGTGAGGGTGACAAGAACTTAACTGGTAAAACCATTCCTAATGGTAAAGTAACGGTTGCACCAACTAAGGCTCGCGCTTTAGCACAAGCAACTGCTGATAAGGATGGAAACTTCAGTGTAGCCGTAGATCAGCTAGGTCTAAAAGAAGGACAAGAAGTAACGGTGACAATAGCTGGGGAAAATGGCGGAGAAGCCAGCTTTACATTAACTGTTTTGGCAATGCAAACAACGACTACTACAACAAGCTCGTCAACAGATAGTTCAACGTCGCAAACTACAAGTAGTTCGACTACTACAACAGATTCATCGACAGATAGTTCGACATCGCAAACTACAAGTACTACTACTCTGCCAACAGATTCGACTACTCAAACTTCTGATCCGTTAGTAGAAGAAACAACATTAATCGAGCAGAAAACGAAATTAAACGAACTTTTTGAAGGTGACAAGTACCTAACAGGCGAGACGATTCCGAATGCAACCATTGAAGTGGCTGTTGCAGAAGATAAGGCTGAACAGGCGACCAATGCAGCACCGCAAGCAAAAATTGCTGAGCAAACTGAAGACCCACTAACTTCTGATGAAGATGGTAAGTTTAAAATTGATGTACAAAATATGAATTTGAAGGCTGGGCAGGATATTACTGTCATGATTACTGGTCCGAATGGAGGAAAAGCTAGCTTTTCTACAAGAGTTCTAGCAAAACCTGGCACTAATCCAGCAGCAGATGCCGAAACTGAAAAAATCAAAAAAGAAACAAAACTTGCGAATATTTACGAAGGTGATACACAATTAACAGGTAAAACGCTCGCAGAAGCGACCGTTCATGTTGCTGTTGCGAACAGTGAAAAATTTGCACTAGGAAAATCTGATATAAATGGAAATATTATTCTTGATATCAAAGAATTAGATTTGAAAAAAGATCAAAAAGTTGTCATTACTATCACTGGAGTAACTGGTGGTAAAGTAGAGTTCGAAAAAACGGTTCTTGGAAAGATTGTCTCCACTAATGTGGTCGATAAAACACCAAGCAGTACTAATTGGATCGATAGCACGATTGGAAAAATCTATCCGAAAACGGGTGAAGGCAAACAACCAATCTTTATAATAGTAGGAATGGTTGCATTAAGTGCCAGCGGTTTGATTTACTTTAAGAAAAGATAAGTGAGAGAAAGCCGAATCCAAAAGTGGATTCGGCTTTTTTAAGCAGTCTTCTTTTTTTGGGGTTTTATTGTGAAGTGTTTATCTTTCAGCTATACTCTTAGTGATAACGCTTTTAATTTTTCGGGAGGTGGAAGGTTTGTTTATTAAACGACTGTGAGTTTGAGTTGGATGTGGACTTAGAGTTTCTAAGTTAATGAGCAAACAAAATTTCCCTCCTGTCTTTGGCGTGTGGTAATCACGTTTATTTCTTATGGATCGGAGGAACATACAACTTTGTATGTTTCTTTTTTGTGCGCTCAGACACATGGAATGGGCTTTAGTACAAAAAAACGATAAGGAGAATGAAGATGAAAAAATTTAAAATTGGATTGGCAATGTTAGCGGCGGTTTTCGTATTGGGCGCCTGTGGATCGAAAAAGGAAGCGGCGACAGAAAAAGAAGAGAAGAAGGATATCAAGATCGCCTGCAACCAAGTATCGGAGAATTCCCTTAAAGCTGCGAAAAAATCAATGGAAGCAGAAGGCTATAAGCCGGAATTCGTGGTTTTCTCAAATAATATCGAAGCATTACAAGCAGTTCAGGACGGCAATGTTGATGCGTCGTTTGCTCAGCATGAACCGTTTATGAAATCCTTCAATGAACAAAAGGGCGGCGAACTGGCGATGATGGAGCCGCATGTTTATTACACGGGGATCGGTTTGTATTCGACGAAATATGACAAGATCGACGAATTGCCGGATGGTGCACAGATCGCCATAATGAATGATGCGATGAATCGTGATAATTCTTTATTAATGATGCAGGATGCTGGCTTGATCAAATTGAGCGATGAGAAGAAATCAGGCTACACGGCATTAGATATCGTTGATAATCCGAAAAATTTCAAATTCGTTGAGATCGAACAAGCACAAACGGTCCGCAGTTTAGAAGATTTAGATGCGGCAACTTGCTTCTTTACCTTTATGTTTAATTCGGGCGAGGATTACAAAGATTATTTGATTCGCGATCAGCATGCCAAGGATTTTCCGATTAGTTTAATCGTAAAAGATGAAAATAAGGACACCGATTGGGCGAAAGCAATCAACAACTCCTTCACGACAAAAGAAAGCAAAAAAGGCATCAACGATCACTTCAAGGGAGTGTTTACTTTCTATGAGTAAATACCAAGAGCTTAACCGCCGCTTGAATTATCTGCTGGAGTTGGAACGTAAGGTCGTGGGCATCAGCTTTTTACGAACTCAAGAGGAGTTT
The DNA here is from genome assembly GCF_002140655.1 of Enterococcus sp. 3H8_DIV0648. NCBI lineage: Bacteria > Bacillati > Bacillota > Bacilli > Lactobacillales > Enterococcaceae > Enterococcus > Enterococcus sp. 3H8_DIV0648. Next base: position 3,539,827 of record NZ_NGLG01000001.1, read on the forward strand.
GAAGCCTATGATGCACCCGCAACAAAAAAATTAGTTCCTTATTGTCGGGCGGTTCAGCAGGCGACGGAAGGCATCAGTGTAAAAATGTCGATCGATAATTTCGGCTGTCCGGCTTCTGCGGTGGCCTTAGGATTGATCGAAAATGATGAGTACAGTGCCAGCGGAGAAAAGCACGCCAAGATGGGTGTGTATAAGGATATCGAAGTGAGTAAAGAAATCGCAGATGATATGGTTTATTGCCGTGAATCTTCTTATGGCATCGCGGTTGAACCGATCGATGCGTGGCAAAGTGCTCCGGATGTCATTTTAATCATCACGACACCGTTTAATGCGATGCGGATTTTACAGGGCAACGCATATTTTAACGGACAAGCGAAAAATATTAAGATGACCGGGATGCAGGCGATCTGTCAGGAAGGCACCTCGTATCCATATGAGACGGGCTTGATCAACATCTCCATGATGTGTTCGGGAACGCGTTATGTCGCGCGCTGGAAAGATGAAGAGCTCTGTGTCGGCATTCCCTATGAGAAATTCGAAACCATGATCGAAGGGCTAGAAGAAACCTTGAATCCGATGGAGCTGTTGGAAAAGAAACGCAAAATCATCAAAAAAACGGCTGAGGATGACGTACCGGATTTTTATGATGTGCGCAAACGAGACAATTATTTTAGAGGCGCTTATCAAGGCGTGAAACGTTAGGTGTTGAGCAGATGGAAATAGTTATCGATCAGGTAAATAAAAGTTATGGAACGCAAACGATTCTAGAAGATATTTCTCTGACGATCCCCGCTGGCTCCATCATGGGGATCTTAGGGATCAGCGGTGCGGGGAAATCGACGCTGCTGCGCTGCATCAACGGATTGGAACAAAGCCAGTCCGGCAGTATCAGAATCGGCACCCAGCCATTGGAAAAATTATCAGAAAAACAATTGCGGGAAATGAAGAAAAAAATCGGGATGATCTTTCAGGGGAATTCTTTGATCGAGCAAAAAACGATTTATAAAAATGTCGCATTGCCATTAGAGTGTAGCGGATATTCCAAAGCAGCGATCAAAGAGCGAGTAGAGGAGTTATTGACTGAAGTTGGGATCGCAGATAAGGCGGATATGAAACCGCGGCAATTATCCGGCGGGCAAAAACAGCGTGCGGCGATCGCCAGAGCCTTGACTATGAATCCTGAGATTCTCCTTTGCGATGAAGCGACTTCGGCTTTGGACCCTAATATCACAAACGGCATTTTGGAGCTGCTGCTGAAATTGAATCAGAAAATGGGATTGACCATCGTCGTTGTGACCCACCAGATGGAAGTCGTGAAGAAAATCTGTGACCGTGTGGCGATTTTGCAAAAGGGCAAGATCGTAGAAGAGGACACGGTTCAGCAGGTTTTTCTCAACAATTCCGACCTATTGCAGACGATCACTGGCGAACAGCAGCCGGATTTTGGTGAGCTGAAAGCCGATCATTGCTTAGTAAATATCGTAACTCACTTAGAAGAAGATGTTTTGGCGTTGCTGCTTCAAGCAGGAGTAAAAACACCTCATCTATTGAAGGCCACGACCGAACACTTTAAAGCCGAAACACTAACGACGCTGCTATTGTCAGTGCCGAATGAGGATGCCGGCAAGCTGTTGAAGCTGGCGGAAGAGGGGCATTTTATTTGTCGGGAGGTGAAGGACTGTGAGTAATTCGGTTTTGATTACACAGGTGCTGCTGCCGAACTTGGTCAGTACTCTAATCATGGTGCTGGTTTCCTCGTTGATCGCAACGATCATTGGCTTTGCATTGGCGGTTGTTCTAGTAATTACTAATAAAAAAGGTCTGGCGCCTAATGCAAACATTTATCGGCTGCTGGATTTTTTCGTGAATATCGTTCGCTCTTTTCCCTTTATTATTCTGATGGTGGCACTGATGCCGTTTACTCGTTCAATAGTAGGAACGACGATCGGTACTTCGGCGGCGATCGTCCCTTTGACTTTTGCGATGACGCCGTATGTGGCGCGGCTGTTTGAGAATAATTTATTGGAAATCAATCCTTATACCTTGGATGCAGCGAAATCAATCGGCGCGACTCATATGCAGATTATCTTCAAGGTGATGCTGGTGGAGGCTTTTCCCAGCATGATCTCAAGTCTGACTTTAGCGATCATCTCGGTCTTGGGCTACACCGCGATGGCGGGAACTGTCGGTGCAGGCGGTCTGGGAGCAGTGGCGATTACTTATGGTTATCAAAATTTTGATAATACCATCATGTACAGCACCGTCGTCCTATTGATCGTCTTTGTCCAGCTCGTTCAATGGATCGGCAGCCTCTGCTATAAAAAAGCAAAAAACTAATTAGGATCAGAGCGCAAGTTTTCTTGCGCTCTTTTCGCAGTTCCCTTAGGTGAACAAGTTTAACAGGCTGAAAGATCATTCAAATTGAACCGCCAAGCAGGATTTTTCGAAAATCACCTGAATTCAGTATTTCCATCAGGTATAATGAGACAACGACTTTTTTATGAGGAGGGGCTATGAAGACAAATCATATCAAATTGAATCTACAATATATCAGTATGCAGATTCCTTATTGGATGGGATTTTCGGTGTTGGGGACCTTTACTTCCGTCTTTTTGTTGTCTCGTGATTTTACGAATGGTCAGATCGGGATGGTCTTGTCATTGGCGAACCTGCTCGCCGCAGTGGTTCAGCCGTTTTTGGCTTCATTCGCTGATCGGATGACACGCATTCGTTTGTCGCAGCTGGCGGCGGGGATGGCTGTTTTGTTGGCGTTATTTTCGGGAATCTTGTTGGCATTGCCAAAAGCATTTTTGATCGTCGCATTTATTTATGTCTTGCTTTACGCATGTCTGGTGCTGCTTCAACCAATGACGATCGCTATCGGAACGTTCTTTATCAGCCGCGGCTATGGATTGAATTTTGGTGTGGCGCGCGGTCTGGGTTCGTTGGCTTTTGCGGCCGCGGCGTCAGTGACCGGGGTGTTGATCGAACGTTTTTCGCCAACGATCATTTTGTATTTACTGATCGGTATTTTCCTATTTTTCGCATTGATGGCATTAATGATTGATACAAGAAAGCATGGCGGAAGGTATTCCGAGTCTTTGATCGCAGAGCATCATCACGAAGGTCAGCAAGAAGAACCGATTGGTTTAATCGCCTTCACTAAAAAATATAAACGCTTTATGCTTTTATTGTTCGGCGTCTCCTTGTTGTTCGTTTATCATACGATCATCAACAGCTATATGTTCCAGATCATGCAGCCTTTAGGCGGGACGGCCGCAAACGCAGGCGGTTCTCTATCGGTCGCGGCTTTGAGTGAGCTGCCGACGATGTTTTTCTTTACTTGGGTCCTGCGGCGCTTCAAGATTCATTCGCTGATGCGGTTTGCGGCGTTCTTTTTCTCAGTTAAAGCGGTGCTGATTTTATTTGCCGGCAGTATTTTTCTGATCAATGTCGCGCAAAGCTTGCAGATGGTGGGTTTTGCGATGCACACGATGGCATCGGTTTATTATACGAATCAAATCATTCCGCAAAAGGATTTGGTTAAGGGGCAAACCTTGATGGCGACGGCCAATACGATCGGCGGGATCATCGGGGCGTTTGTCGGCGGGCAGATGCTGAGCTTTTTATCTGTCTCGGCGATGCTCTTGATCGGTACGGTGATCTCAATTGCCGGAACATTGATTGTTTGGTTATCGGTAGAAAAATAAAACGTAAGAAACGTCTATTTTCGTTATGGAAATAGGCGTTTTGTTTCGTTTATTTTTTTGAATAGGGTAGAGTAATGTTTGTAATAATCGATAAGGATGTCAGTTTTATTATTTTGCAGCAGTCATTTTTTTAAATCACTGCTTGGCAGACTGATAGACGGTGAGAAAAATAGTTCATTTGTTTGAACGAGGAGGTCGATTATGAAACGTTATCGTTACTATCTGATTATTCTTTTGATCGCTGGCTTGTTTGTAGTCCCGCAGCTTTGGACTCAGAAAATGATTTTAGGTGCGGATGCGCTCTTTCATTACAATCGTTTTTATGAGACTGCGGAACAAATCAAAACGGGAAACTTCAGCTATTTTATTTCGATCTTTGGTTTCCAGCAATCCGGCCGGATCGTTAATGCGGTGTATGGACCGTTATTTTCCTATTTACAAGGCTTGCTGGTTTTACTAGCCGGCAGCTGGTTTCGCTATCAGGTGCTGTCGAATTTTCTCGTGTTTTTCTTGGCAGGCAGTTCGCTGTTTAAGCTGTTGACCTATGGCAAGATCAAAGAACACACGGCATTGTTTGCGGCGATCATTTTTATGACGACTTACAGCATCAACTATTGGGTGCTAAATCAAGGCTTTACCAGCTGGGGCGCGAGCCTGTTGCCCTTTTGTTTGATTCCGCTGGTGGACTTGAAAAATCGTCATTTTCCAATCGTTAAAATTGCCGTGAGTATGGCCTTAATGACACAGGTGCATATGCTGACTGCGGTGATGCTGGGTCTGATTTATTTTCCATTTTTTATTTCTTACGCGCGAAAGCGTTGGGGCAAGGCGTTGCTTGAATTGGTAAAGGCGATGGGCTTGTATGGCTGCTTATCGATCAACGTTTGGATCAGTTTGATTTTGATTAATACAGGGGATCAATTGAAGATGCCGTTTATCAACCCGCAAATGAGTGAGAAGGCCATCGATCTAGGCGGCGCTTATTGGCTGCATTATCCCGGTATTTTACGTGTGCTGCTGATCGTCGGTTTTCTTCTTTGTCTGGTATATTGGCACAGTGTTCAACGATTTACGAAGCAGCTGTTGATTTTTAGCGGAATCTTTTTACTGCTTTCAACGAGTATCGTTCCGTGGGATTGGCTGGTTGCTCACAACGTGCCTTTTATATCTTTGATCCAATTTCCGTTTCGTTTCTTTACGCCATTTACGATCCTGTTTCTATTCTTTTTTGCTTCGTTGGCAGAGGACTTGGCGGGCAAGAAATATCTTCCGATCATTTTGGCGTTGTTCAGTGTGGTCAGTATCGGGCAGAACTTGAGAATACTTTCTGCTGATCTGAATCAATGGGGCCAACAGACGTTGAGCAGCAAGCACACGTTTGTCCGTATTTCTGAAACGAAGGCCAGAGAAAGCTTTTATGATCCAGATATGAAAAAAGCCCTGCAGGCGGTCGAAAAATCCAGTCCGGATTATTTGCCGATTTATCACAACGACACAAAAAATAAGTACGTCAGCTACGAAAAACAAATTCTTGCGCAGCAGCCAAAATTCGCAAAGACAGTCAAAAACAATCAATTAGAAATTTCTTGGCAGGCCGAAAAAGCGGGCAGTGTCCAATTGCCGGTAATCATTTATCAAAATACCAAACTAATTGAAGACAGGCATGAGATTAAGCCATCGTCATTGTCGAATATCGGCGTGCCGACGATCAAACAACAGGCAGGAAAAAATACGATTCGCCTGCGTTACGATCCGCCAAGCTATGTCACGATAATTTTTGCCCTATGCGGACTTAGCTGGCTTGGGACATTATCATGGTGTGTTTATCGTTTCTTCATGAAGGCAGGATAATTTTGGCAATCCGAGAAACTATCGGGTAAAATACAAAAAGAAATGTGGAGGTAAGATTATGACAAATTACAACAATGAAAAAGATCGTCGTCTGCGAGGCTCAATGGCACCAAAAACCGAGGACGATGTGGCTCTAGCAGGAACCAATTCTAGCGAAACTGAGAATAAGCAAGAAGCATTAGCAGGTAGTAATTCCGGCGAACCGAAGGAAATTGCTCGTTCTGGCTCAAACGCGGTGGAGGAAGAGGAAGCTCATCCGTCATTGAAAGCTGAAGCGAAAAAAATCATTAAAGAGATCGAAGATAAATTTGATCCAAAGAAATAGGACCTTAATTGATGGATAATTATTTAGCGATTTATGAGCATTGGTATCCTAGAAGTTATGGCTTGGATGATTATCCGACAGAATGTCATGTGACCTATTCAGGAGCAGAGCGCAAAGCCCTCTTCGAAAAATTGCCCGCGCCGCAACAGGAGCTCGTCAATCAGCAGCGAAAATACGAAGTCCGTTCGCTGTTTTTGCAAAAGCAGTATTTGCAGACATCGGATTGGGAATTTGTCGCGTTGAATATCGACGATGAATACGAACGGGGAATCCACAGCCAGTTGAAATGTGCCTGCGGACGACCGTTAAAATATCAGTTTGTGATCGAATCGAAAAGCAAGCAGCAGGAGATCCGTCTGGGGATTCAGCACTTCAAGGATCATTTAGGCATTTCGCAGCAGGTGGCCGAAGAGATCAAAAAAGGTGTCGCTCATGTAGATTTGGCTTTAGATGAATTGTTGTGGCTGACGGAAAAGGGCATCCCTTTTCCAGAAGACCTGTGGCAGCGATATGTTTTTGCTTATTATCGCAATAACACTTTGCGTCGTCCGCTTTCCTTGAATCAGAAATTAGCAGAACGCGTCGTGCGTTTCCGTGAAGCAGAAATGCCGCTGTTTATTGGTGATTATCTGAGTGTTGTGACGGAGATCAATCAAGTCGATCGGGAGGTTTTCGAACGGCAGGAGAAGAATTTCTTAGCGGATAAGAATGTTTTCGAAGCGTATTTGGCGGATTTTCAGCAGGATATCCAAGCGCCGGTCTATCTGGAACGAAGGTTTTGGGGACGCAAGCTGACTGACTTTATTCAGCTGGAGCGCTATGGTACGGAGAGCTATGAAGAGTCAAAGGTTCGTTACTTTGATGATCTGCTGTCCTTTTTGCTGGTATTGAAGGAACCCACTAAGGCAGAACGGAAAATTCGCAGCTTTGAGATTTTCCATCAAAAGAAATACGGCAATGGGGAGCTGATCGCCTTTATCATTGAAAAATATCGCCAGTATCAATTTACGCAGAATTTTTTCTTGGCACTGCCGCGGGTCTACCGAATCGGCCTGCGCAAAGCCATCCAACGAAAACAGAAAAAATGAAAGGAATCCGAGCAGCGTTCGGGTTCTTTTTTTGACTATAAAGATTCGGGTGTCAAAAGCCTGTTTTGAAGGAAAAAGTTTTTTGTTCGCTAAAATAATAGGAACAGATCGCTAATTTTACAATGGATTTAAGTAATGATCACCACAAATTAGTGTTTAGACATTAAAAAATGGGATTAGACAAAGCAAGCATCCTAACTCTTACTTTTGACACCCGAATCTATAAAGAAAGTATAAAATCTTTACATGAATAAATCGCTTTGTAGCGGGTATATCTATGTCTGGCTTCACGAACTAGCTTTATCGGCAATAAGCAAAAATATTTCGAAATTTGAGAAGCAATTTAGAAATATTTTGGTCTTATTGCTCAAAAGCTGAGCGAGTTCGCGAAGCCTTTCTTACATACTAAATTATATTCTTTTCGGACTGTTCATTTGTTTTGCGACTCGGTAGAATGAAGGTATTACAGACTGCATGATTTGCTGGACGTTGGAACAGGGAAAAGGAGGTAGAAGATGAGTCGGAAAAAGCAAGTAACAATCGATCCACAGCATTTTGAGGCGTGTTTCAAGGTGATTGACGCGCATACTCAGGGAGAATTTACGCGTATTGTCTATGATGGATTCCCAGAACCGCAGGGAAATACCATGCTGGAGAAAAAGCAATATGTATCAGCGAATTACGACCATTATCGTCGCGCTTTGATGGATGAGCCGAGAGGTCACAAGGATATGTTTGGTTCTCTTTGGACTGAACCGGTGAACCCAGAAGCTGATTTTGGCGCTATTTTTATGGATGGAACGGGGTATCTGCCGATGTGCGGGCATGGTTCTATGGGATCGGCGACAGCAGCAGTAGAAACAGATGTCGTTGAGGCCAAGGAGCCCTATACAATCGTGAAAATTGATGCGCCCGCTGGTTTGATCGAAGCGAAGGTCAAAGTCGAAGAAGGCAAGACGAAGTCAGTCAGCATCAAGAATGTTCCTTCGTTTCTTTATCAAGAAAATTTGAAAACGCAGGTATCCGGTAAAGAGATAACCTATGACCTTGCTTTTGCAGGAAATTTTGTGGCTTTGGTTGCGGTAGAACAGCTTGGAATGAAGGTAGAAAAAAAGGATTTAGCCGCAATTACCGATATTGGCATAAAAATGTTGGCGCAGCTGAATAAGGAGCTCGACGTGGCACATCCTGAATTAGCAATCAACGAAGTGGGAACGTGTAATTTTTACGAAAGAATCGACTCAGGCGAAGTGAATTACCGAAATGTCGTTGTCTTTGGAAATCACCAAGCCGACCGTTCTCCTTCTGGATCGGGAACTAGCGCTTTGATGGCGATGCTATATGGCAAGGGATATCTTAGCCTAAACCAACCGTTCATCAACGAGAGTATTATCGGCAGCCGGTTTGAAAGTCGGTTGCTAGAGGAAGTGAACATCGGAAGCTTCACAGCGGTGATTCCTCAAATTACAGGCAGTTCTAATATTACCGGACTGGCGACCTATTTGATCGATCCTGATGATCGCTTAAAGTACGGCTTCCAACTTAATTAAATCTGATACAGAAGTTTAGCTGACGCTGAAAAAAATTTGGATATTAAGCTTCCAGCAGCTGTTCTTCCATTAAGCAATTCTAGCGAAGAGTCGATGATCAAAATCATTGGCTCTTTTTTTGAGGCATCAATTAAATAAATAACGAAATAATTAAACAATAAGCTGTGTGATTTTTCTTAATTGTGGGATAATGAAGGTGTAAAAAACATACCATTAGGAGTTGGAATTTAATGTTCGATTCGCAAAAGGTGAAAGAATTAAACGAGTTGGAATTGATCGTCTATACTTTTATTGTAGAAAACATGGAACAAATTAATCGGATGACGATTCGCGATCTTTCAGATAACTGCCATGTGTCGACGTCTACGATTTTACGCTGTCTAAATAAGCTCGGCTATTCAGGTTATTCGGAATTTAAGTACGCTTTGAAAGAGAACCTTTCGCGACAAGGACAATCTTTCGAGGCTTTTTATGACGCAAATGTACATGTCGACGCTTTTTTGAAAAAGGTAAATAATGAAAGCTATCGTACGGTGATTGATCCGGCGATTGAACTGATACTAAACAGCAAACATTTGGTTTTTTCAGGGATTGGCACAAGCGGAATACTAGGAACCTATGGGGCGCGCTATTTTTCTAATTTATTATTTAATGCCTATGCCATCACCGATCCCTTCATTCCTGTTCCCACCAAAGGCTTAGATACGACGCTGATGATCGCCTTATCAGTCTCAGGAGAGACGGTGGAGATCATCAAGCAGATCGAAGACTTTAAACGTTACGGGGCCAAAATTTTGAGCATCACGAACGATCAGCACTCAACGATTGCGCAAATGGCCGATTTCAATATTTCTTATTATATGCCGGAAGTGACCGGTCCGGACCCGACGGAGGAATTTATCAATCTGACCACACAGGTTCCAGTCATCACCCTGTTAGAAATTTTGGCGCATCAAGCATATCAACGAGAAAACAAACTAAAAAACAAATAAAAAATTCTTTGGTGAAATCGTGGAATGCTGCGATTCCGCCTTTTAACAGGCTTTAAGTAGGAATAATCAAGTGAATTTTTGGCAAGATAAATGATCTGGCTGTCTAAAAACGGCTAGGTTGTTTTTTTGTGTGGAACATGTTCCTGACTGTTTCAGAAGTATTCCAATCGGAGAGGCCATCCTATATGATAAAGCTGTAAACGGATACATCAAAAATGCGAATGGCCATCGCTGCAAAAATTATTTTTAAGGAGAATAATTTGTAAATACTAAAGCTATTACTGCTCTTCGTAATGGGATGCTGTACACTATGCCATTTACGATCGTCGGTTCCGTTTTCTTACTTTTAGCGAATTTCCCAGTTCCGGCAATTTCTGAATGGGTCGCTAGCAGCGGCTTGGATGTTTATTTTAACGAAGCGTTTGGCGCATCATTTGCTATTATGTCACTTTTCGCCGTAATGGGTATTGCTAATTCATATGTAAAAGAAGAAGGCTTCGAAGGTCTGCCAGCAGGAATGATCGCTTTGGTAGTATTCTTACTGACAATGAAATCATCAGTAACGGATGCTGAAAGTGGAACGATCATCGGCAACGTCATTGATAAAACTTGGACTGGCGGACAAGGAATGATCAGTGCCATCTTAGTTGGTTTGTTTGTCGGTTGGGCATATTCTTGGTTCTTGAAACGTGATATTCGGATCAAATTACCAGAACAAGTACCAGCAAACGTAGCGAACTCATTTACCGCGTTGATCCCAGCAGCGGTAATCACGACGGTATCATTAGTCATTTATGTAATCTTCGACAAATTACTTAATACAACAGTGGTAGAAGCAATTTATAAAGTTATTCAAAGTCCGATGCAAGGTGTTACCGATACGTTTGGTGGAGCGATGATGCTTGGTTTCTTAGTGCCATTCTTATGGTTCTTCGGTGTTCACGGCTCTACATTAGTCGGCGGGATTATGGGTCCGATTTTGACAGCGAATTCATTGGAAAACACAGCGATTTTAAAAGCTGGGAAAGAATTGACAGTTGCTAATGGCGGACACATCGTAACACAGCAATTTTTAGATCAATTCATGACAGTAACAGGTGCAGGGATGACGATCGGGATCGTAATGTACATGGTTATGTTCGCTCGTTCTGCTCAGTTCAAACAATTAGGACGTTTGGCTTTCTTACCAGCATTCTTTAACATTAACGAACCGATTCTGTTTGCGACACCAGTCGTAATGAACCCAATCATGGCATTACCATTTATCTTGACTCCAATGGTTTCAGGGGTAATCACTTATTTCGCTCTGTATTCCGGCCTAGTTCCATTGTTTACTGCAGTCGTAGTACCTTGGACAACACCGCCGATCATTTCAGGCTTCCTAATTGGCGGCTGGAGAACAGCTCTTTTACAAGCAATCGTTTTAGTGATCGGATTCTTCATCTATCTGCCATTTGTTCGTAAAGTGGATTCATTGAACTACTTGCAAGAACAAGGTGAAAGCATGGAACAAATCGAAAAAGACTTAGAAACTGAAAATAAAAAAGCCGAAGGACAAGCGACGGTTTAAACGAAAAAAAATGAAGAGGTACAAACATGAGTATTTTTAAAGAAAACTTTTTATGGGGCGGCGCAGTTGCCGCCCATCAACTAGAAGGCGGTTGGCAAGACGGCGGAAAAGGTGTCAGTGTCGCTGATGTTATGACTGTCGGTGCTCATGGTGTGCCACGCCGAATTACGAATGGCGTTTTAGAAGGAGAAAACTATCCTAACCATGAAGCCATCGACTTTTATGGTCGTTACAAAGAAGACGTGAAGCTGTTTGCAGAACTCGGGTTGAAATGCTTCCGGACATCAATCGCCTGGACACGTATTTTTCCGAATGGTGATGAAGCGGAGCCGAATGAAGCGGGACTGCAATTTTACGATGATCTGTTTGATGAGTGCTTGAAATACGGGATCGAACCGGTGATCACTTTGTCACACTTTGAGATGCCATATCATCTGGTTACTGAGTATGGCGGCTGGCGCAGTCGCAAAATGGTGGAGTTCTTCGCTCGTTTTGCCGAAGTATGTTTCACTCGCTATAAAGATAAAGTGAAATACTGGATGACTTTTAATGAAATCAACAACCAAGCCAACTATAAAGAAGATTTTGCTCCCTTTACCAATTCTGGGTTGAAATTTGAAGCTGGCGATGATCGTGAAAAAATCATGTATCAAGCGGCTCACTACGAGTTGGTAGCAAGTGCTAAAGCAATCGAGATCGGACATAAGATCAATCCTGATTTTGAGATCGGCTGTATGATCGCGATGGTTCCAATCTATCCATATTCTTGCAGTCCGTCTGATATGATGGCTGCCACAGTAGCGATGCAGCGTCGATATTGGTTCACGGATGTTCATTGCAAGGGACGTTACCCAAGCTATATGAAAGCTTACTTCGATCGTAAACAGTTCGATTTGGATATTACAGCCGAAGATGAAGTGCAATTAACCAAAGGCACTGTGGATTACATCGGCTTCAGCTATTACATGTCCTTTGCGGTCAAAGATCATGATAAAGGACCTGCATATGATTATGACGAAGCCAATGACTTAGTAGAAAATCCTTATGTTAAAGCTTCGGAATGGGGCTGGCAAATCGATCCGACTGGTTTACGTTATGCGATGAACTGGTTCAATGATCGTTACGAACTGCCATTATTCATCGTAGAAAATGGCTTCGGAGCGATCGATGAAATTTCTGAAGATGGCGAGATCCATGATGAGTATCGAATTGATTACTTGCGGGAACATATCGAAGCGATGCAAGAAGCAGTCATTTATGACGGCATTGATTTGATGGGCTATACACCTTGGGGTTTCATTGATTTAGTTTCTGCTGGAACCGGCGAAATGAAAAAACGCTACGGCTTCATTTATGTCGATAAGGACAATGATGGTGCCGGAACATTGGATCGCAGCAAGAAGGATTCTTTCCATTGGTTCCAAAAAGTGATCGCAAGTAATGGAGAAGCTTTGTAGTGAAGAGCTCGTAAAAAATGAATATTTTAATTTAAAGCAGGAGGCAAGCATAATGAGTGAAAAGACAATTATGTTAGTTTGTAACGCTGGGATGAGTACCAGCATGTTAGTGACAAAAATGCAAAAAGCAGCTGAAACACAAGGATTAGATGTGGATATTTTCGCAATCGCAGCAGCAGAAGCGACGAATAAATTGCAAGAACGCGAGATCGATACGGTCCTGTTAGGCCCACAGGTTCGCTTCATGCAAAAACAATTTGAAGAAAAATTAGCACCACTGGGAATTCCTGTGGATGTCATCAATATGACGGACTACGGCATGATGAATGGTGAAAAAGTGCTTGGTCAAGCAGTTGCGATGATCAACGGTTAATGTACGGGAAAAAATGGAGGACGGGTTAAATGCAAGAAGAAAATTTAGAAGCAGTGATGGGGCTGATCATCCATGGCGGCAATGCGAAAAGCAATGCCATGGAAGCTATTCAAGAAGCCAAGGGCGGCGACTTTGATTTAGCAGACGAAAAGATCAAGCAAGCCGAAGAGTCATTAGTTGAAGCTCACCATTCGCAAACAGGACTTTTAACAAAAGAAGCACAAGGTGAGCACCTCAATTTGAATTTATTGACGGTTCATAGTCAAGACCATCTGATGACATCGATCGCTTTTACCGATCTAGCAAAAGAAATCATCGATGTTTATCGTAAAATAAGTGCATAAGAAATCCCCCTCCATGATTCTCCTTAAATCATGGAAGGGGATTTTTTTTGCGAGTTCCACTTCGCGTTTTTTACGCGATTAGTGGAATCGTATGCGTGATGAAGATAGGATCATTTTTCCGGTTTTTGGAAAAATGGTTCATTCACATGAATTAGCTGTCAGTTATGCTTTTCCCAGTTTGTCACATATGAAAATCTATTAAACTGCCGTAACTAAAAAAAAGACAAGCTGTTTAGTTTGATGATATGCGAAACGAGAATCAAATTCATTTTCTCGGTTTTTGAGAAAATGATTCCATTTGCGACCGAGATAGCAGCGAGTTCCACTTCGTGCTCATTTCGCGCGATTAGTGGAATCGTATGCGTGATGAAGATAGGATCATTTTTCCAGTTTTTGGAAAAATGATTCATTCACTTGAATTAGCTGTCAGTTATGCTTTTTGCAATTCATCCAGTAATGAGGCATGTCTTGCATTCCTTACTTTGTAACGAACAAGTGGTTTAGCATAATGATATGCGAAACGAAAATCAAATTCATTTTCTCGGTTTTTGAGAAAATGATTCCATTGTGATCGAGATAGCGGCGAGTTCCACTTCGCGCTCATTTCGCGCGATTAGTGGAATCGTATGCGTGATGAAGATAAGACTATTTTTTCCGGTTTTTGAAAAAATGGTTCATTAACATGAATTAGCTGTCAGTTATGCTTTTTGCAGTTTGTTACATCTGACGGATAAACCCGATTTTTTCTTGAATGGAGACAATCTCTGTTTCGATCGTATTTAGAGCTTCCATGATTTCTTGTTTTTCCTCTTCTGAATGAATATCCTTGGCATTGATTTTTTCAAAATTTTCTTGAATCGTCTTTAAATTAATCAAGCTGCCTGTGACGTGCATTTTCTTGTTAATATTTTCAATAGTGTCCAACATCCTACCCCTTCCCATGAGCAGTTTTTACATTCCCATAAATAGTTTCCCGGCTATTATGGTTTGATATACGCATAGCCCTCAGCTTGTAACTCAATCAAATCCAAAACACCCGCAGAAACGACAACAACATCCTTTGGTAACTGTTCCTTTACGATCTTATTCGCTCTCATCGCATTGCTGCAGGCATGAAAGGTAACCCCTTCAGTTGCAATAAATGCTTGATTTTCAGCAGCGAGATATCCAGTGATCGCGGCCCCATTTACTAAAATAATTATAGTTATTTTATCAGGTTCTTTCAATAAGTTTTTGACATTGCTGGCTGTCTCTACCCATTTCTCTTGTTCATCGATATGGAAAACGACCTTCATATTTGCACCCTATTTCTTAATAATCATATTGATTGCTTGTTCTAGTTTTTGCGCCTGTTCCTCCGGATTCTGATCCGGATTTTCGAAGCAATTCTTCAAATTTTCGGCCACGATCATCCCCATCACGCGATCGATACTGGAACGCACGGCGCTTAATTGAGTAATAATATCGATACATTCCTTTTCATCATCGATCATTTTCTGCACTCCGCGAATTTGTCCTTCGGTTCGTTTCAACCGATTAAGGATCTTTTTTTCTTCTATCTCCATTTTTTAGACACTTCCTTTATTAAATCTGCTTAAGAAGAATATACCTAGAGAGGGTATGTTTCGTCAAGTGGGGCGGTCTCTTAACGAATGATGACCAAACAGAATGGTTGACAGTCTTCATTTCTTCATGGTAAAAATACCCTATCAGGTATTTTAGAAAGATGAAGGAGATTAATGTATGTTTAAGCTATTTCAAAAGACTTCCACTATATCTACGCAAGCTTTAGCGGGGAAAATAGAAGGTCCAATCACATTGCTAGATGTTCGAACCCCTGAAGAATACCGTAGAGGGCATATTGCCAAAGCCGTAAATTATCCTTTGAATAAAATCGATCGTTACCAAGGAAAAGAAAAAGAAGTCTATGTCATCTGCCAATCAGGAATGCGCAGTAAACAAGCGGCGAAGATATTAAAACAAAAAGGCTACGAAGTCACGAATGTTCAAGGCGGCATGAATCGCTGGCAGGGCCCAACTAGAGGAGGAAAGTAAAATGAAAATCATTATTGTAGGCGGTGTGGCAGGCGGAATGTCGGCGGCTACGCGTTTGCGCCGTTTAATGGAGGATGCAGAGATCATTGTATTGGAAAAAGGACCGTTCGTTTCATTTGCCAATTGTGGACTGCCTTATTATGTTTCAGGCGAGATCGCTGATCGCGAAGCACTTTTAGTCCAAACACCGGACTCATTGAAGGCCCGTTTTAATTTGGATGTCCGGCCATTTCATGAAGTCACGAGTATTTCACCGGAAAATAAAATCGTGACGATCAAAAATGAACAAGGGACAGTTGAGGAAGGCTACGATAAATTGATCTTATCACCAGGGGCGAAGCCGTTGATTCCTGAAATGGCAGGATTAGCCGAAGCAGATAATGTTTACAGCTTGCGCAATGTGCCTGATTTAGATCAGATCATGGAAGCACTAGAAGCTAGACCTGCGAAAGCGACGGTGATCGGTGCGGGATTTATCGGTTTGGAAATGGCAGAAAATTTGAAGGCTCGCGGATTAGAGGTCACTGTCATTGAAAAAGCGCCGCATGTTTTGCCGCCACTAGATGAAGAGATGGCGGCGTTTGTAAAAAATGAGCTGATCAAAAAAGGCGTTCGAGTGATCATTGGAGAATCTGCGGAAAGCTTCAGTGAACAAGGCAAGAAAATCACTTTGACCAATGGAGAAGTAGTGGAGTCGGATGTGACGATACTTTCTGTCGGTGTTCGCCCGGAAAATACGTTGGCAAACCAAGCTGGCTTAGCGACAGGTTTAGGCGGAGGAATCGTGGTTGATGAAAATTATCAAACGAGTGAGCCAGACATTTTTGCAGTCGGCGATGCTATCGTAGTCAAACAGCAGGTCAGCGGAAACGATGCACTGATCTCACTGGCTTCGCCCGCCAATCGTCAAGGCCGTCAAGTGGCAGACATCGTTGCTGGCTTGAAACGGACAAATCGCGGCAGTATCGGTACAGCAATCGTACGGGTGTTTGACCTTGCCGCTGCAGCGACAGGCTTGAGTGAACGGGTAGTTAAACAATTAGGATTAGATTTTCAGGTCGTTCACGTTTCTGGAAAAGACCATGCAGGGTATTATCCTGGGGCAAGTGATCTGACCTTAAAATTAATTTTTGATCCAACGACTGGCAAAATTTATGGAGCTCAAGGTGTCGGTGCGAATGGAATAGACAAGCGTATCGATATTTTAGCGACAGCGATCAAAGGCGGATTAACGATTTTTGACCTGCCAGAACTAGAATTCACCTATGCACCGCCATTCGGTTCAGCCAAAGATCCAGTCAATATGCTGGGCTATGCAGCGATTAATTTATCAGAAGGTCTTAGTGATTCGATCCAATGGTATCAATTAAAAGAAGAACAGGAAAATGGCAGCCAGCTGCTAGATGTTCGGAACACTGAAGAATTAGCCAATGGACGTTTCCCTGATGCCGTCAACATTCCTTTAAATCAATTGCGGGAGCGACTGTCAGAGCTGGACTCAACGAAAAATTATATCGTCAGCTGCCATAGCGGATTGCGAAGCTATGTCGCTGAACGATTATTAAAACAAAAAGGCTTCAAGGTGAGGAATTTGGATGGCGCCTTTGCTTTGTATAAAACAGTAAGACCGGAGGAATTGATCTATGATTAATTCGATCGCGATGATGGACTTCTATCATTTGGCGAGACAAAAGGAATTGAACATCATTGATGTGCGGGAAGTCTCCGAGTATCAAATGGGTCATGTTCCTCATGCGAAAAACTTACCATTAAGCGGCTTAGGTACTTATAAGCTCGAACTTTCTCCGGAAAATGAATACTACCTGATTTGTCAATCCGGTGCTCGCTCGGAAAATGCCTGCGTCTTTCTAAGGGACCAGGGCTATCAGGTCGTCAATGTGTTAGGCGGAACAGCCGCTTGGCCGGGAGAATTGGCGCGTTGATTTTCATTTACTTTTAAAATAATCTCGAAAACACCAGTTTATGTGATGAACTGGTGTTTTTTTGCCGTAATGTCATGACTTAAAGCCGGTTATTCATTTTTGATTGCATTTTTAAATTTTTATGTATTGACAAAATGAAAGTAAATGATAATATAAAAGTGTAAATAAAAATAAAAAGGAGCAAACGAATGATTGAGTTGGAAAAATTAGCGAACATGGTCGATCATACTTTACTGAAGGCTGATGCGACCAAAGAGGGGTTTGAACAGCTTTGTAAAGAAGCAGACGATTATGGTTTTAAAATGGTAGCGATTAATTCTTATCCAGTAGCGATGTGTCGGGATTTCTTACAAGACAGTGAGGTTCACGTGGGAGCAGCCATCGGATTTCCGTTAGGACAAACAACGATTGAAACGAAGGTATTTGAAGTGCAGGATGCAATCAAAAATGGTGCAGATGAAATCGATTATGTAATCAATATTGGCAAATTAAAGGATGGAGACACTGATTATATTCGTGAAGAAATGAAAGCAATTGTGAATGCTTCTCGTGAAGGCGGAATTATTAGTAAAGTTATTTTAGAAAATTGCTATTTAACGGATGAAGAAAAAGTAGCGGTCTGCGAGATCGCGAAGGAAGTGAAACCCGATTTTGTCAAAACTTCAACCGGCTTTGGAACGGGTGGAGCTACAGTGGAAGATGTAGCATTGATGAAAAAAGTCGTAGGCGATGAGGTTAAAGTGAAAGCGGCTGGCGGCATTCGTGATTTGGCGACGGCCTTGAAAATGGTTGAAGCAGGAGCCGAACGTTTAGGAACAAGCTCAGGCATCAAAATCGTAGAAGAATACAGAAATCTATATTAAAAAGAAAAAGGATGCCAGTCCAACTTTTCGCAGTAATTAAGAAGCGAGGCACGCACAAGAAGCCGCCGCAACTCAAAAGAAAGGGACAGCTAGTTGGATGGTATGCGGCTTGAAAATCAAACTTATTTTTCTGGTAGGAAAAATAAATACATTAGAATGAAAAAGGATGGCAGTCCAACTTTTCGCAGTAATTAAGAAGCGAGGCACGCACAAGAAGTTGCCGCAGCTCAAAAGAAAGGGACAGCTAGTTGGATGGTATACGGC
>NZ_NGLG01000001.1:3558311-3566056 GCF_002140655.1 Enterococcus sp. 3H8_DIV0648
AAAATAAATACATTAGAATGAAAAAGGATGCCAGTCCAACTTTTCCCAGTAATTAAGAAGCGAGGTACGCACAAGAAGTCGCCGCAACTTAAAAGAAAGGGACAGCTAGTTGGATGGTATACGGCTTGAAAATCAAACTTATTTTTCTGGAAAGAAAAATAAATACATTAGAATGAAAAAGGATGCCAGTCCAATTTTTCCCAGTGATTAAGAAGCGAGGCACGCATAAGAAGTAGTCGCAACTCAAAAGAAAGGGACAGCTAGTTGGATGGTATACGGCTTGAAAATCAAACTTATTTTTCTGGTAGGAAAAATAAATACATTAGAATGAAAAAGGAGTAGAGAAATGACCGAAATTCGCAACGTATTGAAACCAGCATTTATCAATTTCGATCTACAAGCAACAGATAAACTAGCAGCGATCAGTGAACTTGCGAACACCTTTGTATCAGAAGGTGTTGTTACTAATGAGAGCGCTTACTTAAAAGCCGTCATGAAACGTGAAGAAGAAAGCACCACTGGGATCGGATTTGGTGTAGCGATTCCTCATGGGAAAAGTGCGGCTGTTACTGAACCTTCATTGGCGTTTGGCCGCAGTCAGGCGGGAATCCAGTACGACTCAATGGATGGCAAGCCTGTTCATTTGATGTTTTTGATCGCTGTACCAGAAACATCAAATGATGAACACCTGCGAATCTTGAGCAAACTGTCCCGCAAGCTGATGCATGAGGATGTCCGTCAAAAGCTGATGACCGTTACTAATATAGAAGAAATCTATCAGATTTTTGAATAATGTCTGGCTTAACGGACTAGCGTTGGCGTTAATAAGCTGAACGAGTTCGAAAAGTTTGTCTAACTAGAAAGGGTGAACAAAATGAAAATTGTGGGGATTACTTCGTGTTCGACTGGGATCGCACACACTTATATGGCTGCTGAAAATTTAGAGATCGCAGCTAAAAAACGCAATATCGAGATTAAAGTAGAAACGCAGGGGTCGATTGGAGCGGAAAATGTTTTAACCGAGCAAGAGATCGCCGATGCGGATGCCGTTATCATCGCAGCGAGTACATCGGTTAATAAAGATCGCTTCAATGGCAAGCGTTTATTGGAAGTCGATGTAACAGAGGCGATCGATCATCCGGATGATTTATTTGATCGGGCACCTAATGCAGCGATCTATACGACTTCAGCGGACGTAAAATCGGAAGCTAAAGCAGAAAAAAGCGGGATATACAGTCATCTCATGACCGGTGTTTCCTATATGATCCCATTTGTAGTAGCTGGCGGGATCTGTATCGCATTGGCATTTGCTTTTGGCGGAATCAATGCCAAAGGGGAGCTGGCTTCTGCGATCAATGAACTGGGCGGAATCGCGATGGGCTTGATGTGGCCGATCTTGGGCGGCTATGTGGCCTTCTCGATTGCTGATCGTCCGGGACTTGTTCCAGGGATGGTAGCCGGCATGATCGCGTCTTCGATGAACGCCGGATTCTTAGGGGCATTACTAGGCGGATTCCTAGCGGGTTATACCGTTCATTTCTTGAAGAAAGTTCTGAAATTGCCGCCAGCCTTTTCTGGTTTGCTGCCGGTATTGATTCTTCCAGTTATTTCGGTCCTGTTCGTTGGACTGGTAATGAAATTTATCGTAGGGATTCCGATTACGGCATTAAATGAAGGAATCACGAATTGGTTGAATAGTTTATCTGGTATGAACTCGGTATTGCTGGGGCTGCTTTTAGGCGGTATGATGGCGATCGATTTAGCGGGACCGATTGGGAAAGCGGCTTACTTCTTCGGAGTTGCTTCGTTAACGAACTTAGGTGTCGGAGAGACAAGCATGGTGATGGCCGCGGTTATGGTTTCTGGGATGGTACCTCCGTTGGCAATGGCTTTATCCTCAACTGTTCTCGGAAAAAACTTATACAGTAAAGAAGAACGCGAAGCAGGGAAATCTGCTTGGGTCTTAGGCTTATCATTCATCTCAGAAGGGGCGATTCCTTTTGCGGCGGCAGATCCGATCCGAGTTTTAGCATCTGTGACCGTTGGTTCAGCGATCACCGGCGCATTGTCAATGATCTTCAAGTGCGGGATCGCGGTTCCTCATGGCGGCTTCTTCGTTTTCCTGATTCCAGGCGCAGTCGAAAATGTCCTGTTGTATGTTTTGGCGCTAGCGATCGGAACGGCGGTCAGCGGATTTTTGGTAACAGCAGTAAAAGTATTCTCGCAGAAGAAACAAACGGCTAAGGAGTAATGATCGGCATGACAGAATTGATTAACATTTGTTTGATAGGGACAGGCAGAGCTGGGATGATTCATGGGAAAAATTTCGCTCGTCGCATTGAAAAGGCAAAATTGATCGCTTTGTGTGATCCTTCAAAGGAAAGCTTGGAGCTGGCTCAAAAGGAAGTGGAGTGCCAATACATCTATGAAGATTATCGTGAAGCAATGAAAAATCCCGAGATCGACGCCGTCGTGATTGTTACGCCGACAGTCTATCATAAGGAGATCGCATTGGCTGCGGCTGCGGCAAAAAAGCACATTCTTTGTGAGAAGCCCTTGGCGATGGATGAGGCGGAATGTCTGGAAATGATTCAGGCGGCGGAAGAAAATCAGGTGAAGCTGCAGGTCGGCTTTATGCGCCGCTTCGATGCCAGTTTTCAAGAAGCTAAAAAAGTCGTGGAATCTGGTGCAATCGGCGATGTCGTCTTGGTGAAATCACTGACTCACGGACCAAGCGAACCTAAGCCTTGGATGTTTGATATCCATAAAAGTAATGGACCCATCGGTGAAGTAAACAGCCATGACTTGGATACCTTGCGCTGGTTGACCGGAAGCGAAGTGAGCAGTATTTATGCTAATGGCGGGAATTATCGTTCTCCCGAAGTAAAAGAAGAGTTTCCTGATTATTATGATACGGTAGCGATGAATCTACGTTTTGCAGATGGCAAGCTGGGGATGATCGATGGTGCTCAATATGTTCAATACGGCTATGATGCGCGGACAGAGATACTTGGAACTAAAGGAAGTATTTTAGTCGGCGATCAAGGCAAGCATAATATCGTAGTAGCTACTAGCGATCAGCAGCTGACTCAGCCGACGATGCACAGCTGGATGTATTTATTCAGAGAGGCCTATGTGGCAGAAGATCAAGCATTTGTTGATTGCATTTTGAATGATACGCCGCCTCAGTGCACGGGCCATGATGGCTTGATGGCGGTTCGGTTAGTTAATGCGGGCTTGACCTCGCTGCTGGAAAATAGAATTGTTGAGGTGGAAGGATAAATGAAAGCAATCCAATTATTAGGCAAAGAAAAGATTCAATTAAATGAATTAGCTAAACCAGAAATAACCGAAAAGGAAGTCTTGATAAAGGTTAAAGCAGCCTCGATCTGCGGGACCGATGTTCGGATGTATAAGAATGGTTATCCTTCTGCAAGCGAAGAAACGCCATTGACTTTAGGGCATGAGATTTCAGGTGACATTGTCGAAGTGGGCGATGCAGTCAATTTTTATAAAGCAGGGATGCGAGTAGCAATCGCGCCGAATATGGGTTGCGGAATTTGTGATCAGTGCGTTAGCGGAAACACCCATCTGTGTGAAACCTATGAAGCATTTGGGATCAATTTACCCGGCGGTTTTGCAGAATACTTGGTCATTCCCGAAAAGGCTGTCCGCCAAGGAAATATCTCGTTGATTCCCGATGAACTGTCGTATGAAGAAGCAGCCCTGATCGAACCATTCAGCTGTGTATTCAACGGACAAGAGATCGCCGGAAACAATCCAGGAGATAATGTCTTGATCATTGGATCAGGTCCGATCGGGATCATGCACGCGATGCTGGCGAAAGCTCGAGGTGCGGGAAAAGTCATGATGAATGATCTGTCAGAAGCACGTTTGGCCGATGCGAAGCAAATGATCCCTGATCTGATTACGCTGACTTCGGAAGATTTGAAGGAAAAAATCTTTGCCGAAACGAATAATCAGGGCGCGGACCTGTGTATTATTGCCGCGCCGGCTCCACAAGCACAAGAAGCAAGCTTCGGTTATATGGCGATGAACGGCCGCTGTCTCTTCTTTGGCGGTCTGCCGAAAGAAAGAGAAGAAGTGAAACTAAATACTAATATTCTCCACTATAAACAATTAAAAGTTTTTGGTTGTACTCGTGCTAGTTTGATGGGGTATCGAACCTCGGCACAGCTGGTCGCCAGCGGCAGAATCCCATTAAAAGAGTTGATTACGAAGCGTTATTCGATCGATCAATTTGATGAAGCGTTAGACAATGCTAAAAATGCGATTGGATTAAAAAATGTAATTGTCTTCAAAGAATAATTTTAGTTCAATTGATTACGTTTTCAGTTTCTTTTATAATGAAACAAAACACAAAAAGGTGATAAAAGATGGATGATCAATTGTATGCAGAAGAACGAAAGCAATCAATCGTTAATATAGTCAACGAGAAAAATCGGATGCAGGTTGCCGAGTTGGCGGATCTGTTTAAGGTGACGGGCTCGACGATTCGAAATGATCTGCGGGAGCTTGAGAATGAAGGCTTGGTGACTCGCACGCACGGCGGGGTGATTAAGCGCGACTTCCAACGGAGTGTCGAGATTGTTCCTAAGAGCCGCGAGTTTACCAATGAAAAATATCGCATCGCAGAGCGAGCAGTCCGCTTGATTGAAGAAAATGATATTTTGGCGATTGATACGGGAACTTCTTGTCGGGCTTTCGCTGAAAGATTGATCAATAGTCCGTTGAAGCGACTGACTATCTTGACCTATGATTTGGAAATCGCCTTATTGCTAAGCGAAAAGACCAATTATCAAGTTCAAATCATCGGCGGAGCAATCCGCAATGGGTACCCATATGTGTCAGGCAGTTCGGTGGCACTTGGGTTGGCCGGCTTTTCTGTCGATAAAGTAATCTTGGGAACCACCTCTTTTGATAAAAACTATGGCTATTCGACTCCCAATTATGAAACAGCAGAAATGAAAAAATGCTTGATGAATATTAGTCGGATAAAAATTGTACTGTGCGAATCCAGCAAAATCAACCAGCGCAGCTTCAAGCAATTTGCGACACCGGATGAATGTGATTACTTGATTACAGATTCTCATATTACGCAAGAACAGCAGACCGACATCACTGGATTGAACATCAATCTGCTGCTTGTATAAAACAAAGGCCTGTTTAACCACCTCTAAGGAAGTTAAACAGGCTTTTTGTTATGCAAAAAATGAACCGATAAAGTAAAGAATCGGATAAAGTACCATGATCACTGACATCGCTTTTAAGACGATCGGGAAGGTTGTCCGCTTGTCTTGCAATGCGCGATATTTTTTTAGGCTCTGCCAATTTTTAGGGAAAAGGAAGATTAAAAACAGTACAGTCCATGGTGCCATACCAGCAATAACTAAAACGAACAGCCAGATAAAGCTGAAGACATAGACGCTGGATAATACTTTTACCGCTAAAGGTTTGCCTAAATAATAAACTAACGTCTTCCGATGATTCTCGATATCCTCTTCCAAATCACAGGTATTATTTGCCAATAAATTATTGAACATCATCAATACCAGCGGCAGGCTGATCAAGAAAACTTTACCGATCATCGCAAGAGTGATGGTATGGGTTTGATAAACCGCGAGATAATAGCTCACTACCGGAATAAAGAATCCGCTGGCGGTACCAGTCAAGGCTTCTGCGATAGGCAGGCTGTTCAATGGACGACGGCCATAGGAATAAAACAAGCCAATATAAAAACCGATGACTCCTAAAATCCCGATTACCCAATTCGTTCGCAAAACTAGCAGCAATCCTAATAGGAAGGAAACGATCAAACTAAACAAATAAAAATTGCGAACAAAGTGCAGATCTAAATGATCACGCCCAATGATATTAGTTTGCTGTTTGTAGTTTTCATCAGAGGCATTTCGATAATCCATATAGTGGTTAAAAACATTCACAGTGATATGGAACATCACGATAATCAAAACAAATAGGAAAAATTCCGGTCCCGGCAGTCTCAGACTGTTAAACTGAAATTTTGCGATGGCATAGCCTAGTAAAATAATAAAAAGATTTAAGGGGGCAGTGTAGATTTCCGTCAATTCCCAAAATTGTTTAAAGGTAAGCTGTTTCAAAATAATTCTCCTTTTATATCTATAGTTTATACGGTCTGCTCATTAACAAAGAATAACCTTGGCAGCAATGGAGTCCTTTTCAAAAATAGCGAGGATTGAGTTATTTGTCCAATAGTTTGTTTAGGCTGAGGGAAAGGTTTTCAATAGAACAGATTATTTTCCCAGTTAATGTTCGTGTTTAGTCGTGTTTATACATTATTGTTTACTTATTATCCTGTTTATTATATGATTATCCTCGTTGTTTGAAAAAACATGCTATTATTTTACGAACATTTTTAGCTTATAGGAGGAGTATCATGAAAGGGAAGATAAATTCCTATTTTGAACTTGAGAAATTAAACACTACGGTAAAAAGAGAAATCTTGGCAGGCTTTACTACCTTCATTTCGATGGCTTATATTCTTTTTGTCAATCCTAGTGTCCTAGGTGCGTCAGGAATGAACGAGGGAGCTGTCTTCACTGCCACCGCGTTAGCTAGCGCATTGGGTTGTATTTTGATGGGAGTTCTTGCCCGTTATCCGATCGCTACGGCACCCGCTCTGGGGATCAATGCCTTCTTTGCGTATTCCGTTTGTGTCGGTATGGGTATCCGGTGGGAAACTGCTTTGGCCGGCGTATTCGTCGCGTCGCTGATTTTCATCTTGATCACGATTTTTAAATTGCGTGAGATGATCATTGATGCTATTCCAGCGGATTTAAAATATGCCATCTCTGGCGGGATCGGCTTGTTCATTGCTTTTCTAGGTTTGAGCGAAGGCGGCATCATCGTTGCCAATAAATCGACTCTGGTCGGCTTAGGCTCAATGAGTGTCGGTACGACTTGGTTAACGGTCTTCGGTTTGATCGTGACTGCGATCTTGATGGTTCGCCGAGTACCTGGCGGGATATTCATCGGAATGGTCGCAACCACCTTATTAGGATTAGTAACTGGCTTGATTCAAGCGCCGACTCAAATCATTTCCGCCGCACCGAGCTTGAAGCCGACTTTTTTAGTGGCTTTAAAGCATGTAAAAGACATCAACACACTCCAGCTTTGGGTCGTTGTACTGACGTTCTTATTAGTTACCTTCTTTGATACTGCCGGAACTTTAGTCGGCCTAGCCAATCAAGCAGGATTTATGAAGGATAATAAAATGCCGCGAGTTGGTAAAGCATTAGCATCGGATTCTACTGCGATGTTGGCCGGATCACTATTAGGCACTTCACCAGTAGGAGCCTATGTAGAATCCTCCGCAGGTATTGCTGTTGGCGGCCGTTCAGGCTTGACCGCTATTACGACAGGTGTCTTCTTTATCTTTGGGTTGTTCTTCTCCCCATTACTGTCGGTGGTTACCTCACAGGTAACTGCACCAGCACTAATCGTTGTGGGTGTCTTGATGGCTCAATCACTAAGCCAGATCAAATGGAATCAACTTGAAATTGCGATTCCGTCATTTTTGATTTTGATCGGCATGCCGTTAACCTATAGTATTTCCGATGGTATCGCCTTAGGTTTCATTTTCTATCCAATCACAATGATCGCTGCCAAACGCGGTAAAGAAGTTTCTCCAATCATGTATGGCCTGTTTTTTGTCTTTATCGGCTTTATGTGGATATTAAATGTTA
>NZ_NGLG01000001.1:3566380-3567811 GCF_002140655.1 Enterococcus sp. 3H8_DIV0648
ATTTAGTCGGATACCTTTTATTCTTTATTGGTTATTTCGTCTTAGTTTATAAAAAGAAAAATTTGGAACGGTCCTATAACTGTCTCTTATACACATCTAGATGTGTATAATTCAAGAAGAGTGGGCATTGTGATTTAGATAAAAAGTATTTAGTTGGAAAAGGTAATTTTAAGGAGGATGCAAAGGATGCAATTATTGCTTTTGACCAAGGTACCACTATACGAAGAAGATTTTGAACGACAATTAAAACAGTTAGGAAATGAAGTCTATTGTTCTAGCAATGTGATGACGAGAGTGAATAAAAGTTCTTTCGACAAGAATTTCTTTACTCAATTCGAAGGAATAATTTTTAGTGAGACGCTTTATGATATCGATGTGTATGAGGTCATCAACCATTTACCTGAAGGAAATATGAAACTCTTCCGTCGAACGATGGGAAGCAACTATGATATTACAAAACCGGAGCCGTTTCATGCTTGGATTCCAGTAAATTCTGATTTAGAGAGATTACGAGAAATTTTACTGATTGCGGAGCTGTCAAATCTAGCTACCAAGGACGCTATTCACGTTCAACAAGTTACCGTTAAACAAAAGTTATCAGAATTGAACTTGAAGCTGAAACAAAAAGAAATTGTTTACTACCTGATTCAAGCTGGTGATCGAACAGTTCCTCGAGAAGAAATCAGCCACCAAATTTGGGAGAAGGAACCGACTAAATCAGTTTTAGCGAGTCTTTCAAAGGTTGTTTCAAAAGTTAATGAGAAGCTGGAGCATAAATTCGGTGATGATGCGATTCAAACTGTTTGGGGACAAGGCTATCGTTTAAGCAAAACCTTTTACGATTATTTAGAGAATGATTTTGCTGATAAGCAAGAATTCATCATTCATTAATTTCCCGCCTGCCATTATTCTGTATGAAACATTTTCAACAGAAGTTCATTGGAAGGGTTCAATAGAAATTAAAGCGATTTTCGTTTCTTATGGTAGAAACGAAAATCGCTTTTTTGTTGTAGCGGTAGTTGCGAGGCACTTTTAAATAGTTCCAAATGACCTTATATTAATGCACTAACAATCGTCAGAATAATACAAATAATGCCATCCGAATAATGGGAAATGACTTTTTTGGACGAACAGAAAGTCGTTAAGTTATTGAAGCAGCACCATTTTTAACAATAAGAGAATAATTATTATAAAGTAACTAAAGTGCTTGAAATTCGATAAATAGCCTGAATTAGCTGTTTATAGCCTGTCTCTTATACACATCTAGATGTGTATAAGAGACAGAATTATTATAAAGTAACTAAAGTGCTTGAAATTCGATAAATAGCCTGAATTAGCTGTTTATAGCCTAGTAATTATCTGTCTCTTATACACATCTAGATGTGTATAAGAGACAGGTTTATACATTATTGTTTACTTATTATCCTGTTT
>NZ_NGLG01000001.1:3568323-3571628 GCF_002140655.1 Enterococcus sp. 3H8_DIV0648
AGAGATAAAATAGCGCGAAAATCAATGGATAGTAAATAGAAGATAAGCTTCTGTTGGATTCGTTAATGAATGGTACTGGGTCGGAGATAGATAGAAAGTTTTACATAATAAGTCAAAAATCACACATATAAGAGCAAAAATCTTTTGATCTTAATTACACAGAAGAGAGATGAGGCAGCTTGGAAAATTTTGATGTTTCTAAACTAACTGATAATACTGAAGTACAGCTGTTAGACAAAGTAGATGTATTGAAAGAACAGAATGGCGAGCTTTTGAATCAAATAGATAAGCTGGAAGGTATTCGCGGAGCACTAGAAGAAAAAGTTTCAGCGTACCGCTATCGTTTGAAGGAAGTAACAAGACAGTTGGAAGATATCGATGCAACTGCGCCATATGAAGAAGCAGTCTATCACAATAAGGACAATTTAGAGAGGCGCCGCTTCATACTCAGGAGAAATCTTGTTCAACAGGACACAAAAGAATGTTCTGCAGCTGTTGAAGACGCAGAGAAAAATGATGAACTGCCGGAAAAATATGAACGGCTGTTAGAACAGTATATGTATGAACGCGAAAAAAATGAGCAATTATTTAATTACCTGTTTCAACAGGACGAAAACGCTGCTCTTGAATTGTTTGTAAAAGCAGATGCTGTAGACACTTTGTTAGAGGCAACCGCATTGAGTCGAAGGATTATTCAACAGGCGGAAGAGCGGGCAAGGCATATTGGAACAGATTTGAAAGAACAATTACGCGAAGTTTTATAAGTTGAAAGCAATCTGCCGCAGCAAGTTGTAAAGGATCTGCAGTCTGGCATGTATTGCTTGGAAGAATAAACATGAGTTGGTTTTTGGAAAATAATAGAGTACAAAAGCAGAGGCTAATAAAGAGTGGAGTGAAGAAAAATGAAAAAAGTGATCATTCTAACCAGAAATATTATCATCGAGCAGGAATTTCAAAACGAATTACAGCGATTAGATTATGAAGTGTTTGTCTTAAAAGAGTTTTTTGATGTCGATAAACCCAATTATTTTGAGGATATTTTATCCCTTTTTGATATTGTCATCTTTAGTGAGACTTTGACCAATCAGGAATTCAATGAGATCTTACCGATCGTTATCGAAAAAGACATGCATTATTTACGACGTACCGATGAGCCGGTACCGAATATCGATGAAAATCATTGTTTATCGATCGATTGCACATTGACTGAATTAAGAGAGTTCTTGTTATTAAGTGATAAACGTGAAGGGCAGAAGGAATCTATCTCAAAAGGATTAGTTAGACAATCTGAGATGAAGAAGCAGGATCTCGTTCTCTTCTATAGTTCATTAAACAATATTGAAAAGAAAATCATCGGTGCGCTAGCGGAAGGCAGCGGCAAGATCATTTCCAGGGATGAGCTGTGTAATAAGGTCTGGAATAATGAGGTCAGCAAGTCGCGTTTGGTTCAAATGTCGACGGCAGTCGGAAATATTCGTAAAAAAATTGCGCACGCCCATATCGAAAATGTTCGAATCATCACCTATTGGGGCAATGGGTATCGTCTCCATGATGTTCCGAATGGGTTGATGAATGAATACATTAAGGAATATAGTATGTAGTTACAGCGAATAAAAAGCTCTAGTTTTCTCCTAAGTCGGGAGAAAGCTAGAGCTTTTTTTGATCTTAAAGAAAGTATAAAAAATTTCTCAAGTAAAAACTTGAATCAACAGCTTTAATGGTGTCCGGCTTCACGAACTAGCTTTATCGGCAATAAGCGAAAATTTTGAGAAGTCTGAGAAACGACTTATCAAAATTTTAGTCTTATTGCTCAAAAGCTGAGCGAGTTCGCGAAGCCTTCTAATAGAAAAAATTCCATATTTTTTTAACTTAGCAATCTTCAATAGAAAAAAATCGAGAAAAAAGTTCGCCGATTCCTATTTATACTTCTCCTTGTAAGAAAAGAGGTGCCTGAAATGTTCTATCAGTATTCTATAACGTTTTATCCCTGAAGCCTTTCTTTCATTGAATAATTAAAGAAAAGGGAAAGAAGCGTTTTTATGAATCAGAAAAAATTATCTTTATTCGGTTTTTTTGCTTTAACGGCTTCGATGGTTTTAACCGTATATGAGTATCCGACGTTTGCTACTTCGAAATTGCATCTAGTCTTCTTTTTGCTCTTAGGCGGAATTTTATGGTTTTTGCCAGTAGCCTTATGTGCGGCCGAGATGTCTACTGTAGAAGGTTGGCAAAATGGCGGGATATTCAGTTGGGTCAGCCAAACATTAGGTGAGCGTTTTGGCTTTGCGGCTATCTTTTTTCAGTGGTTTCAAATCACTGTAGGATTCGTCACTATGATTTATTTCATATTGGGAGCCTTGTCCTATGTACTGAATTTTCAAGCCTTAAATACAGATCCATTAATGAAGTACATTGGTTTATTGGTGATTTTCTGGGGCTTGACCTTCTCGCAATTAGGCGGGACACAACGAACAGCAAAAATCGCGAAAGCAGGATTTGTGATCGGAATTTTAATTCCATCGGTGCTTCTATTTGGTTTGGCAGCAGCGTATTTCATTGGCGGTAATCCAATCGAAATCGCTATTAGCAAAAAAGCATTCATACCAGATTTTTCACAATTATCGACACTCGTCGTGTTTGTGTCATTTATCTTGGCCTACATGGGAGTTGAAGCCTCTGCTTCACATATCAATGAATTGGAAAATCCCAAGAAAAACTATCCGCTAGCCATGATCCTATTGGTTATTTTAGCGATTGCATTAGATGCGATCGGCGGCTTTTCGGTGGCTGCAGTGATTCCCCAAAAAGATTTGTCTTTAAGCGCTGGAGTGATCCAAACCTTCCAATCATTGATTCTGCATTTTAACAGCCATTTAGGTTGGCTCGTTAAAGTCATTGCTCTGATGATTGCTTTTGGAGTAATGGGGGAAGTAAGTTCATGGGTAGTTGGTCCTTCGCGCGGAATGTTTGCTGCGGCACAACGAGGTCTATTGCCTAGCTTCTTGCGTAAAACCAATGCTCACGATGTGCCGGTACCATTGATCATGATCCAAGGCGTGATCGTGACTGTCTGGGGTGCGGTGTTGACCTTTGGCGGCGGCGGAAATAATTTATCTTTCTTAGTAGCCATCTCATTGACCGTAGTCATTTATTTAGTCGGATACCTTTTATTCTTTATTGGTTATTTCGTCTTAGTTTATAAAAAGAAAAATTTGGAACGGTCCTATAATGTACCGGGAAAAACGATAGATGTGTATAAGAGACAGACAGATATTGAGGAGGCGAAAGAGATAAAATAGCGCGAA
>NZ_NGLG01000001.1:3571823-3580449 GCF_002140655.1 Enterococcus sp. 3H8_DIV0648
AGATAAAGTAAACGAACTATTTAGGAGGATATACACATGTTATATGGAAAAGAAAATCGCGATGAAGCAGAATATTTAGAACCAATCTTTGGTTCAGAAAGTGAACAAGTTGATCTGCCGAAATATAAATTGAATCAAGCATCCATTGAACCTCGGGTAGCCTATCAATTGGTCCAAGATGAGATGCTGGATGAAGGCAACGCTCGTTTAAACTTAGCAACCTTCTGTCAAACCTACATGGAACCAGAAGCAGTTAAATTAATGAGTCAAACGCTAGAAAAAAATGCCATTGATAAATCAGAATATCCCCGCACGACTGAAATCGAAAATCGCTGCGTGAATATGATCGCTGATCTTTGGAATGCCAATGAAAAGGAAAAATTTATGGGAACCTCAACGATTGGTTCTTCAGAAGCGTGTATGCTGGGCGGCATGGCGATGAAGTTTGCTTGGCGAAAACGCGCGGAAAAATTGGGCTTAGATCTTAATGCTAAAAAACCTAATTTAGTCATTTCTTCTGGTTATCAAGTTTGCTGGGAAAAATTTTGTGTTTATTGGGATGTTGAAATGCGTGAAGTACCGCTGGATCAAGAACACATGTCGATCAATTTAGATCAGGTAATGGATTATGTCGATGAATATACGATCGGAATCGTCGGGATCATGGGGATCACTTACACAGGTCGTTATGATGATATTAAAGGCTTGAATGATTTAGTCGAAGAATATAATAAGCAAACAGACTACAAGGTCTATATCCATGTGGATGCTGCTTCCGGCGGCTTTTATGCGCCTTTCACTGAACCTGAACTTGTTTGGGATTTCCGCCTAAAAAATGTTATCTCGATCAATTCCTCAGGTCACAAATATGGCTTAGTATACCCTGGTGTGGGTTGGGTTTTATGGCGTGACCAACAATATTTGCCAAAGGAACTGATCTTCAAAGTCAGCTATCTAGGCGGTGAGCTGCCAACCATGGCGATCAATTTCTCTCATAGTGCGGCACAATTGATTGGTCAATATTATAATTTCGTTCGTTACGGTTTTGATGGGTATAAAGCCATTCATGAACGTACACATAACGTAGCGCTGTATTTGGCTAAAGCCATCGAAGAAACCGGCTTGTTTGAAATCGTTAATGATGGTTCACAATTACCAATTGTTTGCTACAAATTGAAAAAGGATGTCTCTCGTGAATGGACCTTATATGATTTAGCGGACCGTTTATTGATGAAGGGGTGGCAGGTACCAGCTTATCCGCTTCCTAAAAATTTGGATCAAGAAATCATCCAACGTTTAGTTATTCGTGCTGACTTTGGCATGAACATGGCCTGTGATTATGTTCAAGACATGCAAGAAGCAATTGACGCTTTGAATCAAGCACACTTGGTATATCATGAAAAACCAGAAATCAAAACTTATGGATTTACTCACTAAGAAGAAGCCTGAAAGGACCTTATCCTTTCAGGCTTTTTTCGACCATAAAGTAAGTATAAAATTTTCAGATGAATAAATCGCTTTGTAGCGGGTATATCCATGTCTGGCTTCACGAACTAGCTTTTCTACACAAGTTCCGCATACAGTTGCTGCTAAATTAGCATTAAGCAGAACTAGCATATCGGCAATAAGCAAAAATATTTCGAAATTTGAGAAGCAATTTAGAAATATTTTGGTCTTATTGCTCAAAAGCTGAGCGAGTTCGCGAAGCCTTTCTTACTGGGGCGAAGAATCTGATTGATCGCTATGCAGGTTTCATCAATCGTTTTTAGGGACACAGGAAAAATCAAGGTATTCTCGCTGCCTAAATCTGCTTGATACAAGGCAGTGTCACAAACGATGACTCGTCTTGAACAGAAAAAGACATCGTCAACGACCTCATCCAGCGTATTATAAATCATGTTGCTGATAACAAAATGATCATCCAGCAGAGTCTCCAGTTGTTTTCGATAATATAAAAAGTTGAAGTCAGAAGGAGCGACGATATACAACTCAATATTTTCATCGAAGGTCGTTCTGTGCAAGAGATCCAGGATCAAGGTCATTTTACGAATGAGATTCGTATTCCAATGAATCGTTGTTTGTCCAACAGCCGACCATTTGTCTAAGATCGTTTGGATGGTTTGGTAGAGTTCCAGCTGATCCTTGTCCAAGAGATAAATCAAGTCAGGCTGGAAGAGCTGCATGTCTGCCCAAGTAGAACGGATAAAAGGTAAAAAGGCTTTTTTCAAGAGCAGTTCATTTTCTGGCGAAATATTTAAAGAAGAGCGCAATTCCTGCAGCAGCTTCTCGATTTCAGGGTATCGCTGGATGTGGTTTTGATAGACAACTTCAAAATCCTTTTGCAGCAGCTCCAAATTATTGCAAAGATAGTTCCTGGCGTTGAAGAGAGAATAAACATAAAATAATTCTTCTTCATTTGCGCAAATAGTCGAATCTAAGGTTTTAATACCTTCTTGCAATAATCTGAATAGAGGCGTTTGCCGAGCGCTTGCCTTTTCTTCTTCAGAAAACTGAAGGGTGGAATGTCTCGCCCGCTGAGTGCCGAGTTGAATCCCTAAAATAATAATCTCCCGCTCGCTAGTGGGATAGTCCCGTGCAAAAAAATGATCCTCTACATAATCGATCAATTTTCCTGCGGCAGCTGCGACAACTTTATTAAAGGGGATGGCAGAACGATCACCCGTATACCTTGCGATCGCTAAAAATAAATACCGAAGATCTTTTTCCCGCGGCTTGATCTGGCGGTCTTGCTGTAAACAGCCCAGTTCCTCGGCAAAAGCAAAAATGTCTGCTCGAATCTGATAAATCTTACTAGTAGAAAGAAACTCCTTTTCAGCAATTTCGGACCAATGGGTATTTCCGATTAAGTAATCGTTCAAGACTCGTAGAAAGTCAGAACGGCGATAGATCCGCTGAGTCAATTCCAATAAAGAATAGGTCGGATCAAAGGAAACGCTGCAGGTATTTCTGTTTTTTTCAAATGTCGTGATCTCTCGAGTGAAGGATTCTCTCAATACTTCGAGATCATTCGTGATCGTAACCGTGCAGACATTCAATCGTTCAGCCATTGTCTGCAATTCAATTTCTTTTTTTTGATACAACTGCTGACAAAGGTAAACTTGGCGAAAAATATTTTTCTCGATATACCTTTCTAACATAAAGTACCTCCCTAATTAAAAAAACACATATGTTTGATATTGTATACCAACTTAATTAGTTTGGATATTTTTAACTGGAACAATTCGCCATTTTTTTAGACATAAAGATAAAATAATTAAGAGGGACGTTCAAAAAACAACTAGCTAACAATTTTAAAATAAATTTAATCATTTTTAATTAATAATTATTCTAGCAAGTCGAAATCTTGAAGGCATGGCCATTGAGTGCGGGCAGCAACTATTTGATAACAACGAAAAACCATTTTGTTGAATTAAAAAGAACTATTTAGAATAATGAGAATAAAATTTTTTTTCGATTGCTTTTTTTCTATTATGAGAGTTTGAAGGGAGAGATTTTTCACAAGCTGGACTGTATCAGTCCTCTGTTTTTCACTAAATGCAGGAGAAGGAAATGTATATTAGTGAGCAAATGTTGCTATCAAGTAGAAACTGTCATTATCAATTACATTATCTGTTATAGTGAAAAGTGTAACAGGAGGTTGTCGACAATAAGAGAATTATCATTATTTTAAAAGGATTTATGAAGATGTGAAGCCAAAAAAGCCCTTTCTTAAAACAGATTCCTTTGTTATAATCATTTTAAGTTATTATGAAACTATTTAACAAAGGAGCGCGCATATGGAAACTACAACAATCAAAAAAACTGTAGAACAAACAAAGAACCCTTGGGAAGGTTTTAACGAAGGACGCTGGCAGCATGAAGTGAACACCCTAGACTTCATCAAACGCAACTACACAGAATACAAAGGTGACGACAGCTTCTTAGAAGGTGCAGCACCAAGTACTGAAAAACTGTGGGATAAGTTACAAGAACTTTTTGAAGTGCAGCACAAAAAGAATGGCGTATATGATATGGATACTAATATTCCAGCGACAATCACTTCTCATGAGCCTGGCTATTTGATCAAGGAAGAAGAAAAAATCGTTGGTTTGCAAACAGATGTACCTTTGAAGCAAGCATTCATGCCTTTTGGCGGAATCAACATGGCCAATAAAGCGTTGGAATCAAATGGTTACGAAGTAGACGATGACATGTCATTCATTTTCAACAAATGGCGCAAAACTCATAACCAAGGTGTGTTTGATGCTTATACAGATGAAATGCGTTTAGCTCGTAAAAATAAAATCATCACTGGGTTACCTGATGCTTATGGACGTGGACGGATTATCGGTGACTATCGTCGTGTTCCGTTATACGGAATTGATTTCTTAATGAAAGAAAAGAAAAAAGATTGGAAAAATGTCGGCAGCAAAGTTATGACTAACGACGTGATCCAATTACGTGAAGAAGTTTCTGAACAATATCGTGCTTTAGCAGATATGAAAGAAATGGCCGCAAGCTATGGCTATGATATTTCAAAACCTGCAGCAAATGCTCAAGAAGCGATCCAATGGTTATACTTCGGTTACCTTGCAGCAATCAAATCACAAAATGGTGCTGCGATGTCAATCGGCCGTATCTCTGCTTTCTTGGATATCTATATCCAACGTGATTTAGACAACGGCTTGATTACTGAATTTGAAGCACAAGAAATGATCGATCATTTGATCATGAAATTACGTATGGTGAAATTTGCTCGGACTCCTGAGTACAACCAATTATTCTCTGGTTACCCAATTTGGGCAACCTTGTCATTAGCGGGTATGAACATGGATGGTTCTTCATTAGTTACGAAGAATGACTTCCGTATCTTACACACATTGACGAACATGGGCCCTTCACCAGAACCAAACTTGACTGTTTTATATTCTTCACATTTACCAGAAGGCTTCAGAACTTACGCAGCGAAGGTTGCGAAACAAAGTTCTTCGATCCAATTGGAAAATGACGATCTATTACGTCAATACTGGGGATCAGATGATGCAGCGATCGCTTGTTGTGTATCTGCGACAGTAATCGGTAAAGATATGCAATTCTTCGGTGCTCGTGCCAACTTGGCTAAAGCAGTGCTTTACGCGATCAACGGCGGTGTCGATGAAATGACTAAGATGCAAGTTGCTCCGCGTTTCCGTCCATTAGAAGGCGAAAGCATTGACTTTGATCAATTCATGGACAGCTACAAAGATGTTTTAGATTGGTTAGCAGAATTATATGTAAATACGCTGAATGTGATTCATTACATGCATGACAAATATGCTTATGAAGCACCACAATTAGCTTTGATGGATACAGACTTGAAACGGACCTTTGCAACAGGGATCGCTGGGATTTCTCATGCGACCGACTCATTGATGGCGATCAAACACGGAAACGTGAAAGTGATCCGCGATGAAGACGGCTTGGCAATCGACTATGTTCCGCAAAATGAGTTCCCAACTTACGGAAATGACAACGATGAAGCGGACGAAATGGCAAACTGGATTCTTGAGTACTTCATGACTCAAATCAAACGTCAGCACACTTACCGTGAATCAACACCAACATTGTCATTATTGACGATCACTTCTAATGTTGTTTACGGAAAAAATACTGGGAATACACCAGATGGACGTCGTGCCGGCAAACCATTGGCACCAGGTGCGAACCCAAGTTATCAAGATGGTAAATTCTTAGGTGAGAAAAATGGGCTATTGGCTTCATTGAACTCAACAGCGAAATTGAACTACTCTTGCGCACAAGATGGTATCTCTGATACGCAAACGATCAATCCAGGAGCATTAGGCCGTACGGATGACGAAGCGATGCAAGTAGATAACCTGCGCCAAGTTTTAGATGGCTACTTTGATAAAGGCGGCTACCACTTGAACGTCAATGTCTTTGGTCGTGAACTATTAGAAGAAATGGACAAAGATATCGACAATCCGAAATATGCGAACTTTACGATCCGTGTATCAGGTTATGCCGTGAAATTCCGTGACTTAACAGCGGAACAACGTCGTGATGTTATTTCACGTACCGACCACACGAAAATGTAAAAATAATTTTAATTTTAGCAAAATAGATTTTTTAGAAGATTCTGAGGCTCATATTTGAGCTTCAGAATCTTTTTTGTACCAAAAATGTTAAAAAATATTAATAATTATGATTGAAGAATAAAAAAAGTGTTATTTGATTTATAATATGGGTAATTATCGGGCTTAATAAAGTGGGTGATAGGTGTTGGAGGAGCATGAAAATCGAGTAGTGCTGCGGATTGTTGGTGTTGTTGCGGGGGCAATGACCTTTTTTATGCTGATTTTCTTATATTTTGGTTCACATTTTTACTTTGGGTCAACTGTCGCGAATGTCGCTGTTGGCGGCTTATCAGTGAATAAGGCAGAAGAAAAAATTCGGCAAGAAACAAAACAGGTGGAGATTCAATTGAAGGGTGAGAACCAAACCGTCCAATTGCAGCTGACTTCACCGTATCAGATTGATACTGACTATTTGAAGAAAAATATTCGCAGAGGAGAGTTCAGCCTGCCGTTTAAAAAGGGGGCAAAAGAAAATTTGGTCCAAGCGATCAATTCGGCCACTTTTCTTGGGGGAAAAGCTGCAAAGGATGCGAAGATCATCTATGCGGAAAATAAGTTTCGGATTGAGCCGGAAAAAAGCGGGACGATGGTTGATTCAATTCGTATTCGCAAAGAACTCTGCGCAGCATTTGATGAAGGAACATTACAAACAGAATATGATTTAGCCGATTTTTATCGTGAGCCGGAAATCAGAGCGAAGGAACTAGAGCAGAAAAATGTTCCACAGAAGCTGGAGGAGATCAGAAAACGCGGGATTAAATTAAGGCTGAACAAAAAAACGATTCCTTTGACGGAACAAATGCTGGCGGCATCTGTCGATGATCAGGGGAATTTCGATCAGGCTTCGATCACTGAGTGGGTAGCGGATTTGGAGCGGGAATATTCGACCATCTATCAATCGGTTGATTTTACCAATATCCATGGGCAGCATTTGCGCTACAAAAATGTTGGAAATTATGGCTGGTTCATTGATATCGAACAGTCTGTCAAAAAAATCGTTAAAGAATTGAAGAATCCCGATACTAAAACAATTCAGCTGGTATTAAAAGGCGACACGAAAAAACAACCGCTGCATGTAACCAAAAATTATATCGAGGTTGATTTAGACAATCAAAAAATGTACTGCTTTGATAAAGGGAAGCTGGTCGTTGAGACTGACGTGATTACAGGGCGATATAATAAGGGGACAGCAACGGTACCAGGTTTCCATACTATTATGGATAAACGGCGGAATGTCGATTTAAGCGGCGTTCTGACGACGGGAGACGGCACTTATAACGTTCCGGTAGATTATTGGCTGCCGCTTTTAAGTTATGGACAGACGATCACGGAGATCGGACTGCATGACACGGATCATAAATTGCAATATTTTGGTCAGCCGGGTGCCTATCTGACCGATTTGGGAAGCTATGGCTGTGTGAATACACCGAAAGCGCAGGTCGCTCAAATTTACGAGTATAGTTATATCGGGATGCCAGTATTTATCTATGGGCATATTTATGATGATGCACCGGGAGAGTTTGATAAGCCGGTCGAATATGGAACGGAAATCTAAAAAAAGCTCCAGCCGAGTAATTTTCTTGGCTGGAGCTTTTGATTTAGAAAATAATATTGTCTTTGATCAATTCGACGTTTTTAATAAAAATTTTTCGATCGATCATTTTGATCGCGCCGCAGCTTTTCAAATCATGCATGATACGGCTGACGCTGCTGGCGGCATTGATACCGCAGAAATGAGCGATTTCTTCATTCGTTACGACAAAATCAATTAAGACGCCCTCTTGAAATTCAACACCGAATTTATCGTACAGATCATAAATCTGGGTACAGACGGCACCGAACTTGCCGTTCATCAGCATTTGCTGGGTTCGCTTCATTGATTTAAGCAACCGTTCGCGGTAATAGTTTTTAACGTAGATTTGCAGTTCAAAATTTTGATTGATGTCTTTCCAAAATTCGACCCGATCGATTTGATAAAGCTCGGCCTTTTCGGATTCGACGCGAATATTAAAGGGGGCATCGATAAATTGAGAGTATTCATCCTTTAACAATGATACTACTTCGAGATCATTGATGTATTCCAAATTGAATTCGCGCCCATCTTTGGAGATGACACTGGTCTTGATGACGCCGCTTTTCAAAATGTAAACATGGTGGTCTTGAATTCCTTCGTAGAGTAGATATTTCTTATACTCTTTAGTTACGATCGGGAATTTTTTTTGTTTTAAGTAGTCTGTTAAAGCTGTATTGTCCAATTTTCCGTGATTCCTTCCGTGATTTGCTGAAATTTTCATTGCTATTTTATCATAAGTGGGCGGGTATTTTAGTCAAAAGTATGTTTAAAAAAGATACTAACAAATGTTAATGCCTTTTTTGAATAAAAATTTTCAAAGTCATTTCTCATTATGAAAGCTGATTTCCAGCTTTTTTTTTATCCGTATAATCAATCAAGTAAGCCAAACAAACTCAATAATATGAAAAAATGTCAGTCT
>NZ_NGLG01000001.1:3580833-3594052 GCF_002140655.1 Enterococcus sp. 3H8_DIV0648
AAAAAGGATGTCAGTCCAACTTTTCCCAGTTTATAAGAAAAGAGGGAAAGAAAAAGCCTAACTGAAATGAAGTACAAAGAACTAGTTGGATGATATACGGCTTGAAAATCGAACTTATTTTTCGTGAACTAGGAAAAATAAATTCTTTATTATGAAAAAGGAGTGATTATTCATGAAGAAATGGACATGTGCAATGATCGAACGATTGGAATCGGCCTACAGGGTACGGTTTGAAAAGGAAGCAGTTTTAGTTTTTCTAAATGATGCTTATCAGAATGCTTTGATGCTGAGAAAGGATTATACGCAGGAAAATGACGAAGCACTTACCGATTTTTTAGCGGCGTTTGACCACACGCGAGATTTATTTATTAGTCAAGCGGTGGATCGTTATCCGTCTAACTATAATAAGGTCGCGGAAAAAATTTCTGATTTGAAAAAATTAAATGAGAGTATCGCATAATAATGAGAGTGGGTAATGAAAATTAAGGAAGAAGAAAAGTTATTCAATAAAGGTTTTGTCACAATTACAATTATCAATTTTGTCGTCTTTTTAGTTTATTATTGTTTTGTCGTGATCACGGCGAAATATGCAACACAGAGTTTAGGAGCAACGACCGCACAGGCAGGATTTGCGGTGGGAATCTATATTATCGGAACATTGCTGGCTCGTTTATATATCGGAAAGAAATTGGAATTATTCGGCCGCCGAGCAGTCCTGCGTTACGGCGCACTATTTTATTTGATTACTACGGCCGCCTATTTGATCAGCAGCAACATCTTTATTTTAGATGGTGTGCGTTTCTTAAATGGGTTTGGTTATGGGGCGGTATCGACAGCGGCCAACGCTATCGTCACGGCTTATATTCCGGAAGCAAAATATGGCGAAGGAATCAATTATTACGGGTTGAGTACCAGTTTGGCCGCAGCGATTGGTCCGTTTATCGGGTTGCTTTTATTGCCGCTGGTTGGTTTTAAAGCGATCATCGTTCTTGCTGTCATTTTAGCTTTTATCACTGCGATAGCTTGCTTCAAGTTCAAAGTAGAAAATATTGTTTTAACTGAAGAGCATCGAGCAAGAATCAATACATTTAGTTTAGAAAGCTTTATTGAGCTCAAAGTCCTGTTTATTGCCGGCATTGCCTTTTTAATTGGGATCGCTTATTCGAGTGTTTTAGGTTTTCTTTCGATTTATGCGGATCAGTTGCATTTAGTAACAGCCGGTGCCTTCTTCTTTGTGGTTTACGCATTGGTGGTTACTGTGACACGGCCAATGTCAGGGAAAATTTTTGACAAGCACGGTGAGAACGCCGTGATGTATCCAAGCTTTATTTGTCTGACGATCGGCTTGCTTTTGTTAGCCTTTACCGGAAACGCGGTTGTCTTATTGGTTGCCGGAGCGTTTGTAGGGTTGGGGTATGGTACCTTTATGGCGAACGGTCAAGCAGTCACCTTGAAGCTCGTTGACACGGCTCGGATCGGTGTAGCCCTTTCGACTTATTTCATTGGGCTTGATCTGGGCTTAGGGGTTGGACCTTATTTATTGGGAGCGATCAAAGGAATCTTAGGCTCTTATCAGCATATCTATATTTTCTGTGCTGTGATCCCGCTGATCGTTGCTGTTTTGTACATGGTCTTTTATCGACCAAAGAAGGCTTTGGAAAATGTGTAGATAAGAATAAAAGCACGGGATCAGCTAAATTGCTTAGCCGTTCTCGTGCTCTTTTTATTAATTATTTGTCAGTTTTTTGTTGATCAATTCTTTAAGCTGGTGATTATTGTTTAAGTCAGCATAGTAATCGGCCTGCTTTAATAACTGAACTTGTTCGGCGAGATCTTCTTGGATAATGGCTTTTTCAAAGAACAATTCTTCCAAACCAGCGGACAGATTTACTTCTAATAAGGTTTCGATTCCTTCATCACAAAGCTCATTGGCTTTTTCCTGATTTCCGCGATCGGCGTAGTAACAAGCTGCATGATAATAAGATGGACCTAATTGTAATTGAGTATTCATTTTTTCCTCCAATTGTTCAGCGCGTTCAAAAAAAATGCGTGCGCGCTTTTTTTCTTCGTTTGCTTGATAACAAGTGGCTAATCCCCTGAGTACTAGCGGTTCATAGCGTTTTTCATCGTGTAAAAAAGTATAGGCTCGTTGAAAATAGTAGACGGCTTTTTTGGTATCGTGATTGCCGAATAGATTTGCATAGGCTCGAAAATACAACAGGTGGCCAACGATTCGTGCATTGTTGTAAGTAATTTTCTTTCCATAAGTATCCAACAAAAATAAAACACTCGAAAACTCTTGACGTAAATGTAAGCTGCGGACGATGTTCAATAAGGAAACTTCTGTTAAAAGGGTGGCTTCTGGAAAAGCCTGATGATAGAAAATGTTCAACTTTCCACAAAGATCTAAAATAACCTCTAACGCGCCTTCATTTTTTACTTCAATCAGTTCTAATTCGGCTGGTGGACAGATTGCACTAAAAGTATCACGTGGTAAACCAGCATCTTCGCGCATCTGCTTAATGATAAACCCGTTAACTTCCATTGATCGACCTCCTGTGAATAACGCTTCTGTATTAATTCTAAAGCTTTTATTAGAAAACTACAATAAAATTATTCAATAATCTTCGTTTTTTTAAAACTTTTTACAATATTTTGATTAGAAAGTTTATTTTATCTTTGTTATATCAATTATTTAGGTCAATCGAACTGTTGGAAAATAAGACTAATATTGTGTTGAAAGTTTTAACAATTTGAATGAAGCAGAATAATGAAAGATGACTTGCGTTTCGGAACAAATATGATAAACTGTTAAAATACTATGAAACGAAAGAGTGATTATGATGAGAAAAATGAACGTTGCAGTCGTCGGCGCTACTGGCGCAGTAGGAACACAAATGATCAAGCTATTAGAAGATAGTTCTTTGCCATTAGGTACAGTAAAATTTTTGGCTTCGAAGCGTTCTGCTGGAAAGCAACTTTCATTTAAAGGCGAGACCCAAACGATCGAAGAATTAGTACCTGATTCATTCGAAGACGTTGATCTTGCGCTATTCTCAGCAGGCGGCGGAATC
This sequence comes from Enterococcus sp. 3H8_DIV0648, assembly GCF_002140655.1. Classification (NCBI taxonomy): domain Bacteria; kingdom Bacillati; phylum Bacillota; class Bacilli; order Lactobacillales; family Enterococcaceae; genus Enterococcus; species Enterococcus sp. 3H8_DIV0648. Next base: position 3,583,908 of record NZ_NGLG01000001.1, read on the forward strand.
TCTGCCAAGTTTGCACCAGAAGCAGTTAAACGCGGAGCGGTCGTAGTGGATAACACCAGCCATTTCCGAATGGACCCAGAAGTACCATTGGTGGTGCCGGAAGTGAATCCGGAAGCCTTGCGCAATCATAAGGGTATCATCGCCAATCCTAACTGTTCGACAATCCAAATGATGGTAGCCTTGGAGCCGATTCGCCAAGCCTATGGTTTGAAACGAGTGATCGTATCAACTTATCAGGCGGTATCAGGCGCTGGGAATCAGGCGATGGAAGAATTGAAACAGCAAACGCGAGACTTCTTAGCTGAGAAGCCTGTCGATGAATGGAAGGCAGATATTCTGCCGTGCGGCGGTGACGAGAAGCATTATCCACTAGCCTTCAATGCTCTGCCTCAAATCGATGTATTCGCCGATGAAGGCTACACGAATGAAGAATGGAAAATGATCAATGAAACGAAGAAAATCATGGAAGATGACGCGATCAAGGTCTCAGCGACTTGTGTCCGAATTCCAGTGATGAGCGGACATTCCGAATCTGTCTACATTGAAACGGAGAAAACTGCGACGGTAGCAGATATCCAAGCCTTGATCGCCAAAGCACCCGGCGCGGTGTTGGAGGATGATCCAAGTCAGCAAATCTATCCGCAGGCGTTGAACAGTGTCGGTAAAAAAGGCACATTCGTTGGCCGGATTCGTAAAGATCCAGATGAGGAAAAAGGTGTGCATCTTTGGGTCGTGTCCGATAACTTGTTAAAGGGCGCTGCCTGGAACTCGCTGCAAATCGCCGAAACAATGTATGACATGGGTTTATTTGAATAGAAGCCAAAAAGCGTGAGTAATGATTCACGCTTTTTTTGTGTTTTGAAAATACCGACTATTCTAGCTTGAATGAATAGAAAAATCCGTTGCCAAAGTAAGATTCTTTTAAAGGAGAGCAGGCATTCATTTCCCATCAATGGTTTTTCAGAAAAAATCATGTATAATAGCTAATGAGTATAGGCACAGACCGAACTGATTACGGGGTCTGAGGAAGCTGAAAACAATAGATAAATCTATTATAGAAAATTTTAGAGAGGTGGATTTTTTGAGTACAGTCAAAATAATTCCCTTCAGCGGAGTACGTGAAAATGGTAAAAACATGTACGCGGTTGAAGTGGATAACGATATTTTCGTCCTAGATTGCGGACTGAAATATCCAGAAAATGAATTGCTGGGAATCGATGTTGTGATTCCTGATTTTACCTATTTAATTGAAAATGCGGAGCGTGTGGCGGGGGTCTTCTTGACTCATGGACATGCGGATGCGATCGGAGCACTGCCTTATTTAGTATCTGAGGTGGCAGTACCGGTCTTCGGAACGGAATTGACGATTGAGTTAGCCAAATTAAACGTGAGTCAAAATGAAGAAAGCAAAGGCTTTAAAGATTTTCACGTGATCGACGAGCATACAGAGATCGATTTTGGCACTGCGGTCATCAGCTTTTTCCGAACGACCCATACAATTCCTGATTCTGTGGGGATCAGCTTGAAAACGGCTGAAGGCAGTGTGGTTTATACTGGAGACTTCAAATTTGATCCGACTGCGATCCCAATGTACGCGACGAATTATCGTCGGTTAGCTGAGATCGGTTCGGAAGGCGTTTTGGCGTTACTGAGTTCTTCATCTAATGCTGAAAATCCGATCCAAGTCGCTTCTGAACGAGAAATCGCCAGCGAAGTTTACGATACCATCAATGAATGGGACGGCCGAATCATCGTGGCTAGTGTCGCCAGCAACCTGCAGCGCGTGCAGCAAATCCTAAACGCAGCAGAAAAAGCTGGACGCAAAGTCGTCTTGACCGGACAGGATTTAGATCGCATCATCAAAACAGCGATGCGTCTGAATAAGTTAGAGGTTCCTGAAGATATCTTGATTACGATCAAGGAAATGAAGAAATATGCGCCAGAAGAATTGATCGTTTTAGAAACAGGCCGCATGGGTGAACCGATCAAGTCATTGCAAAAAATGGCGAATCGTTCTCACCGCAATTTGAAGATTGAAGATGGCGATCTCGTTTACATCACCACGACACCGACGATCGCGATGGAAACAACTGTCGCGAAAACCGAAGACATGATCTATCGTGCTGGCGGAATTGTGAAGAGCATCTCTGAAAACTTACGCGTTTCTGGACATGCCAACCCGCGTGATCTGCAAATGATGATGAACTTTATGTCGCCGAAGTATTTTATTCCGGTACAGGGGGAATATCGTCAACTGGCTGCTCATGCTCGTCTGGCAAATGAAATGGGTATTCCGTTTAAGGACATTTTCATTACCGGCCGCGGCGATGTGCTGGAGTACAAAAATAAACATATGAGTGCTGCCGGCAGCGTACCAGCGGACAATATCATGATCGATGGGATCGGTGTCGGAGATATCGGCAATATCGTATTACGCGATCGTAAAGTGCTGTCAGATGATGGGATCTTCGTTATTGTAGTAACGATCGACCGCAAACTGAAAAAAATCGTATCGGCACCGCAGATTACTTCTCGCGGCTTCGTCTATATCAAAGCCAGTCGTGATTTGATCAAGGAAAGCGCCGAAACGACTAGTGAGATCGTAGAAAAGCATCTGCATTCGGATGATTTCGAATGGAGCAAATTAAAACAAGATATCCGCGATCAGCTGAGCCGCTATTTATTTGAACAAACCAAACGTCGTCCAGTGATTCTGCCAGTTATCATGGAGGCAAATCAACGTCGCGGACGCCGCAAATAATTACCTCTAAAGTATCTCTCATCATTTTTTGATCGGAGATGCTTTTTTTAATACTTACCACTCTGTTTTTTTGGCAAAAAGGAGTATTATTGTAGTAGTAGCAAATGTAGAGAGGGCTGGTTATATGTTGGAAAAACCATTAAAGTGTCCAAATTGCGGCACCCATTTTTTTGTTGATGAAATATTAAATGTTCAGGAACATCCGAAAGAAGCAATGCCGGTGGAGTGCCCCAATTGCCATCATGTTTATGAAAAGAGAATAACGAATGGCTATTTCATGACTTTTGAAGATCGTGAACATGGAAAATATGATAAACAAACGGGAGAGTAATCTCTCGTTTTTGTTTTGGTTTGCTTTTTTTGAAGACTATCCTTTAGAATAGCTATGGTCTATTTTTGTGGAAGGAAGTCTTTTTAATGAAAACCTATCAAGATGATCCAGTGGTTCAAAAGAATCGCTGGTGGATTTTAGTGTCTGTCGCGATGTTTACCTTTATGTCCACCTTGGACTCTAGTATCGTAAATATCGCGCTGCCGACGATTTCAAAGGATCTGGCAGTGCCGATGAATAAGGCCGAATGGGTCGTGTCGATCTATCTGATGATCGTCTGTGCTTGTCTGCTGCTTTTCGGAAAAGTCGGAGACAGCTTTGGCAAGATCAAGGTATATCGAATCGGTACGCTCATCTTTACTTTAGGATCGCTGCTGTGCGGCTTCAATCATTCATTGGCGATGCTGCTTTTTGGCCGGGTGATTCAAGGGATTGGCGCCAGTATGACGATGGCAACTAATACAGGGATCACGACTGAGGTCTTTCCGATGAATGAACGAGGAAGAGCGTTAGGTGCAATCGGTGCGTTTGTCTCACTAGGCTCGATCGCAGGACCGGGAATCGGCGGGTTGATCTTGGCGCATTTTTCTTGGTCGTATATTTTCTGGATCAATGTTCCGGTGGGAATTTTGACGATTCTGATCGGTGAAAAGTTTTTACCGAAGGATATTACGATGTCCAAGAAGAAGATCGATTGGCTGGGGTTTGTCACGTTTGCCGTAACGATCATGAGCTTTTTTGGTGCGGTCTTTATCGGACAAGAGGTGGGGTATGTTCACACCTTGCCGTTGATTTTGCTGATCGTTGCGATCGTGTTTTTCATCTGCTTTATTCAAGTGGAAAAGCGAAAAGAATATCCGTTATTGGTATTTAGCATTTTGAAAAATAAAATGTTTACCATGAGCTTGATCACCGCGCTGTTGATTTTTTCGGCCAACTTTTTCGTGAACGTGGTCATGCCGTTTTACTTGCAAAATGCGCGGGGCTTGAGCGCCAGCTATGCGGGATTATTGATGATGGTCTTTCCTTTCTTGATGGTCATCGGTTCCCCCTTGAGCGGATATTTGACGGATAAAATCGGACCGCAAAAACTGGTTTTGATCGGCTTGACGCTGTTATCTATCACGCAATTATTGTATGTCTTCATGAATCAGCTGAGTCCGATCTGGTACTATGTGTTGGCAACGGCGATCATGGGAATGGGTAATGCGCTGTTCCAATCTCCGAATAACACGATCGTCATGAGCAGTGTTGAAAAGGAAAACCTTGGAGTAGCCGGCAGTATGAATTCATTCGCTAGAAATCTTGGCATGGTCATCGGGATCGCGTTATCGACGACGATTCTATATAGCGGGATGAGCGCGTCTTATGGTCAACGGGTAACGACTTATATTGATGGTCGGCCGGATATTTTTATCTTTGGAATGCGGGTGACCTTCATGGCCTCTTTGGTAATCTGTGTCATTGCCTTGGTGATCTCGCTTGTGCGTTTCAGTAAAAAAGCGGTGAATTAAAAAATTTACTAGTACAAAAGAAGTTGATTGTTACTTGAATGGTAACGGTTGACTTCTTTTTTTTTAGGTACTCTGTTATACTGGTTTTGCTAAGCTGTACTAATACGATAGATAAATGCTATAACGGGAGGAAACTATGGCGACAAAACATGATTTGATTTTAGAACATATCGAAAATCTGCCAGTGGGCGAGCGTATCTCTGTTCGCAGTATTGCCAAGAATCTAAGTGTCAGTGAAGGGACTGCTTACCGCGCGATCAAAGACGCGGAAAATATTGGTTTGGTATCGACGATCCAACGGGTAGGAACGATCCGGATCGAACGAAAATTAAAGAAAAACATTGAGCGCTTGACCTTTGGTGAGGTGGTTCGCATCATTGAGGGCGAAGTTTTAGGCGGTTCAAACGGATTAGACAAGGACTTGAATAAATTTGTTATCGGTGCCATGACGGAAGATGCGATGCGCCGTTATATCACGCCGGGGTCATTATTGATCATCGGAAATCGTGAAGGTGCGCAAAAATTAGCGCTGCAAGATGGGGCTGCTGTGCTGATTACCGGTGGTTTTGATACGACGCCGGAGATCGCGAAGCTGGCGGATGATTTGGAATTGCCTGTTTTGAGTACGACCTATGATTCATTTACTGTGGCAACCATGATCAACCGGGCATTGAGTGACCAATTGATCAAAAAGGATATTATGCAGGTCAGTGATATTTATACGCCGTTGGAAAAAACGGTCTATTTAGAGGCGGGCGATACGATCTCGAATTACCATCATCTGTCTGAAAAAACCGGTCATTCACGTTTTCCTGTGGTGAATAAAAGTATGCGGGTTTTAGGCGTCGTAACAGCCAAGGATGTTTTAGGCAAAGCGGAAAATCAAATGATCGACCGCGTAATGACTCGTGACCCGAATGTCGTTAAACAAAGCATGAGTGTCGCCTCTGTCAGTCATCAAATGATTTGGGATGGACTTGAAATGATGCCGGTGGTGAAAGACGATCTTTCATTAGTGGGAATGGTCAGCCGTCAAGACGTGATGAAGGCGATGCAGCTGGTGCAGCGGCAACCGCAAATGTCCAACACGATCTCTGATCAAATCGTTGGCGATATCGTAACCGTCGATACGGACCGCGAGGACAATCTGCTGGAAAATCCTTATTTCAAATTTGAGGTTACGCCCCAGATGGTCAATAGTGTCGGGACGATTTCATTCGGTGTCTTAAGCGAGATCGTCGCCAATGTGGCGCAACGAAGCATCCTGATGGATCAGCGCCGCAATACCTTGATTGAACAAATGAATCTGCATTATTTACGCTTGATCCAATTGGAAAGCGAGATTGAAATACATTCGAAAACTTTAGAACTAGGCCGGCGTTCAGCCAAGGTGGATTTGGAAGTCTACATCGACAATGTGATCGTTGCTAAAGCGATCGTGGTCTGCCAAGTGATGGAGCGTTCTTAGAAAGAGGAATCAAATGACAATTACAGAAGAAATTTTACAGATGATTAAACAATACGATCGGATCATTATCCATCGGCATATGCGGCCAGATCCGGATGCGCTGGGTTCACAGTGCGGACTCGCCGAGATTCTGCGGGCGAACTTTCCAGAAAAGGAAGTTTACCAAGTCGGCGGATCGGTGGAAGGTTTGGATTTTCTAGCTGAAATGGATGAGATTGCTGACGATTTGTATCAAGGGGCTTTAGTGATCGTGACCGATACGGCGAACGCGCCGCGAATCAGCGATGAACGTTACGGCCTTGGAGAGAAGCTGATCAAAATCGACCATCATCCGAATGATGATCCTTACGGTGATTTGCTTTGGGTCAATACAAAAGCCAGCAGCTGCAGCGAGATTATCGCAGACTTTGCCTTTGCAGAAGGGTTAACGATGACAGAAAATGCGGCGCGCCTGTTATACGGGGGCATTGTCGGTGATACTGGCCGCTTTTTATATCCAGCAACGACTTCTCATACCTTGCGAGTAGCCGCGAAACTGTTGGATCATGGCTTTGACGCGACGAAGCTGAATCGCGAGCTCGACCAGATTTCATTAAATGTTGCGAAGCTGTCAGGCTACCTTTACCAGAATTTGCAGATCGATGAGAATGGTGCCGGCTATGTCTTTTTAGATCAAGCCATCTTAAATAAATATGGGATCAAGGATTCTGATACGGCAGCACTTGTGCCACTGCCGGGAACGATCGATGCTGTCATGGCTTGGGCCGTTTTTGTCGAGCAGCCGGAAGGGTATTATCGTGTCCGCCTTCGTTCTAAGGGTCCGGTCATCAATGAACTTGCCAAACGCTATCATGGCGGTGGCCATCCATTAGCCAGTGGAGCCAACGCGAAGGATCAGGCGATGTGCCAAGAAATCTATCAAGAAATCCAATTTTTGTGCGAAAACTATCAAAAAAATGAAGATTCTTTAAATTAATTTGTGAAAAAGGTGTTGACAAAACTTCCATTGGTCTATACAATCAGAAGTGTTAACAATACTGTTTCATGTGACTAGATAATACTAGGCATGGAAAGAAACGCAAGGAGTCCTCCTTGTGCTTCTTTCCATGCCTTTTTACTTGGCCGGTAACTAGTCAAAACAGTGAAATTATTCTGCAGAATGAGGAAAGAAAATGAAAATCAAAAAGATATTGAATCAAAATGCAGTGCTTGTCGACGATCGCGGAGAAGAAAAGATCGCCATCGGTAAAGGTGTTGGCTTCAATAAGCAAAGAAATGATCTGCTTTTTTCCCGTGAGATCGAGCGTTTGTTTGTGATGGAGCCGGAAGGACAGCAAAAGTTACAGACCTTATTAAATCAAATAAATGAATCCTATTTTTTTGCTGCAGAAGCGATCATTGACCATGCGGAGACTGTTCTGATGGAGAAGCTCAATGAGCACATCTTCATTTCGTTAACAGACCATATCGCCTTTGCAGCCCAAAATATCGCTAATGGAATCGTGATTCGCAACAAGCTTTTAAGCGAAATCGAGATTCTTTACGGTGAAGAATTTGGCATTGCGCAATGGGCAGTCGATTACCTGAATCGGACGTTAGAGATTCCTTATGGGTATGACGAAGCTGGTTATATCGCGATCCATATCCACAGTGCTCGCACGGGGAAAAATAATAATCACGACAGTATCAGAGAAGTCACGATTATTTCCGATGTGATCCATTTGATCGAACAAGAGTTAGACGTAAATATCCATTCGCGTGAAATGGCTTTGGATTACTCTCGTCTAGCCAATCATCTGCGTCTGTTACTGCAGCGGTATCAGAATCAGCGTTATGCTGTTTTGGATCAGGACATTATCGAAATGGTCCGCAGCAAGTATCCCGAGAGTTATCAAGTGGCAAAGAAGATTCGGGTCTTTTTGATGAAGCATTATCAGTTAGCGATCACGACAGAAGAGCTGGGCTATGTAGCGATTCATGTCGAGCGATTGCGAAAAATGAAAGAACAAGAAGGAGAAGAATAAAATATGAAAGCATATATGCAGCGCATGGGGCGTTCGTTAATGTTGCCAGTAGCAGTTCTGCCGGCGGCGTCCATTTTAGTTGGGATCGCCAACTGGATCGTCGGAATGGGTGTTACCAACGTGGCGACCACATTCTTGATGAACAGCGGGTTAGCAATTTTAGATAATTTGGCATTACTGTTTTCAGTCGGTTTGGCTTTAGGGATGTCAAAAGACAAGGACGGAGCCGCAGCTTTGGCTGGTTTAGTAGCCTATCTTGTTCCAAAGGCGGTTTTGGCGCCGACTTCGGTTCAAGCATTGTTGGGCCTGAAGGATATCGCAGATGTGAATCCGGCCTTCAACAGTATGGGAAACAACGTATTCGTAGGGATCATCGCCGGATTAGTCGCAGCCGAAATGTATAATCGTTTCAGCGGTGTTAAACTTCCGATGGCGTTGTCGTTCTTTAGCGGAAAACGTTTAGTACCGATCATGTCGGCATTAGGTATGTTAGCTATTTCGGCCGTTTTATTATTTGTTTGGCCGGTGGTTTATAATGTATTAGTTAGTTTGGGTGAGGGTATCTCAGGATTAGGCTTTATCGGAGCAGGACTGTACGGATTATTCAACCGTCTGTTGATTCCGACCGGCTTGCACCACGCATTAAACTCAGTATTTTGGTTTGACGTTGCCGGCATTAATGATATTGGAAACTTCCTGGCCGGCCAACAAGCGATTGACCAAGGATTGGCGATCGTTGGTAAAACAGGGATGTACCAAGCTGGATTCTTCCCAGTAATGATGTTCGGTTTACCGGCAGGAGCATTAGCGATCTATCAATGTGCTCGCCCAGAAAAGAAAAAAGTTACGGCATCATTAATGATCGCTGCTGCTTTCGCTTCTTTCTTCACAGGGGTTACTGAGCCGTTGGAATTCTCATTCATGTTTGTGGCATGGCCAGTGTATGTTTTACATGCTATTTTTACCGGCTTGTCTTTAGCAGTAAGTGCGTTCTTCCATTGGACTGCTGGGTTCGCCTTCAGTGCCGGCTTTGTTGATTACTTCTTATCATTAAAAAATCCTGTCGCAAATCAGCCATTTATGCTGATTCTACAAGGTTTAGTCTTCGCAGCGATTTACTATTTTGGTTTCCGTTTTGCGATTACTAAGTTCAATCTGATGACACCAGGCCGCGAAGAAGGCGATGGTGAAGAAACACCGGATATTGATACAACAGGCGGCGGCAAGCACGCAGCGATGGCAGAAAGAATTTACAATGCCTTAGGCGGCGCAGCAAATGTGACAGCAATCGACAACTGTACAACGCGATTACGTTTGCAAGTGAATGATACTGGTGCGGTCGATCAAAGCAAGATCAAAGCCACTGGTGTTCCTGGATTGAAAGTGATCGATGATAAGAATATTCAAGTCATCGTCGGTACGGAAGTCCAGTTTGTGGCAGACGAGATGAGTCGTCTGCATGGCGGCGGAGGCGGTTCTCGGGCCGTTGTCGAGCAGACGGTTGAAGTAGAAGAAGCACCTAAAGCACAAGCAATGTTTGCGGTAGCGCAAGGACGCTTAGTGCCGATCACTGAAGTTTCTGACGATGTCTTCTCAGAAAAAATGATGGGTGATGGGTATGCGGTATTGCCAACTGCTGGTGAAATCTTCTCGCCTGTGTCAGGGACGATCTCGAATGTCTTTCCTACGAAGCATGCGGTGGGAATCACTACTCCTTCTGGCATTGAAGTGCTATTGCACATGGGGCTGGATACAGTAGATCTAGGCGGCAAGCCGTTCACTGTCTATGTGACAGCTGGACAGCATGTTGGACGCGGACAAATGATCGCGAAGGTCGACTTGGAAGCTGTTGTTGCAGCAGGCAAGAAGACGGATATGATCGTGGCATTAACCAATATGGATAAAGTCGATAAGTTTGAATTGGTTGAGCAAAAGGATGTTCAAGCAAATGACATTATCGGTGAATTAACAAGTAAATAAATCAATTCAAGAGCTGTGTTTTTACGACACAGCTCTTTTTTTTGTTTTCGATCAATAGATTTCCTGT
>NZ_NGLG01000001.1:3594211-3613007 GCF_002140655.1 Enterococcus sp. 3H8_DIV0648
TCTTTTTTTTGTTTTCGATCAATAGATTTCCTGTAGGGAATTCAAATTTTTTTGTTGCTAGATTTGAGGATTTTCTTTCTGCTTGTTATCGAATGCTAATTATTAAGAAAAATTACAAGTGTTTTTTATTATTCTGTCAGTGGATTTAAAGGCTTCATGTCAATTTAACCCTTTTCTTTTGTTTTTTATAAAGGAAAAAGGTTTTTCTGTTTACTATTTACAAAACTGTTATTTATCGCTATCATATTTCTATAAAATGAAAACGATTACTATTTAATAATAAGTTGGGGGTATGAAAAATGGATGTAGCAAAATTAGGTCAAAGACAGCTCTTTTTGATGAAATGGGAAAATCTTGAAGGGAGAATTCTTAAACGCTTTGAACAAAGTCAGAATGTTTCAGAGGTCATTGAGTATCTTGTGGCGGTTCTTGTGCGGAGTGCCCTGTGTTCGCGTGCAATCTCGGAGACGCTCCAAGCATTGATTCGTGAGCTGTTCTTAACGTCAGAGCCTAGTGATACGCTGCGCCGCTATGCTCCTTATTTTGAAAAGTATTGTGAAAAAAGTGAATGGAAAACAATTATCAAGCGTCTGTTTCGTAATGAAGCGGACTATTTGGCCTGCACCAAGGAAGCCCGTGGTTATAAAACCTACTTAATAAAAAAAGGAACGCTGGACATTCGTCAGGAAAATCATGCTTATATTGTGGAGTCCTTCTTTGAAGATATGAATGGCAAACGCCATAAATTGACGATTCGTGAAGTCGATCCTAATAAAGCTGCACCTGTGGTCACGAAGCTTTTGCAAATTTTGACGACTTTAACGATTTTCGAAACAAACGGTGTGCGCAAATTCGTCAAATTTATCAATTACGAAGGCTCAGGGAAAATCATCACAACCGCTTATGATACTCGTTTGGAGGAAGTGGAGGAGTCTGCTCAGGAACCGTCGGCCGAAAAGGCTTCTAATGAAACGAAAACTGGAGCTTCATCAAAGAAAAACGGAAACTTGAATCAGCTTGCCAACGAAAGGAAACAAGCCACAACACCACAAGACAAAACCAACGTAACACCAACACCTGCAACTGCCGCCTCGAAGCAAAAACCGAATGCAAAGAACCCCTCCGCAAGCCCTAAAAAAACAGACCCCGCCTACCTGCACTATGGCAAAACGACTGAACAAATAGAGGAAGCGCGCGAGGAACGCTGGCTCGAAAGACAGAAAAACAAAATATTGGGGAGAAAGAAGAGAAAGAAAAAATAGACGCTCCGCGTGATTGAAAAAAAATAGACAATCAGGCTTCTTTAGTATGGAGAAAATTAGGTTTTAGAGATTCTAATATTAATCAGAGGCTTTCGATAGCGGATGTTTTCTTTGAGAAAGTCTTTTCAAGTCACGACGTTTCCGCTAAACTTAGAGTTTAGAAAATAATTTTAGTGGAGGAAGATTATGCCAAATTGTCCAATGTGTCAATCAGAATATACTTATGAGGATCGCGGCTTGTTTGTTTGCCCTGAGTGTGGTCATGAGTGGTCTGAAAGCGATGAGGTCGAAGAAGGATTGGTGGTCAAAGATAGTAACGGCAACCAGCTTCAAGAAGGCGACAGTGTTACCGTGATCAAGGATTTAAAAGTTAAAGGTGCGTCAGGCGCCATCAAACAAGGAACCAAAGTCAAAAACATTCGCTTAGTCGAAGGGGATCATAATATCGATTGCAAGGTCGATGGCTTTGGTCCGATGAAATTAAAATCCGAATTTGTAAAGAAGTTATAAGCTAGAAGGATTCTTAGAGTTGTTTTCATAAAAAATTCACGCCTTTCGTGCTAAACTAAGGTTAGGAAGCTGTTTATTTCAAGCAATAACTTTGATTGATACCACACTGACTTTTTTAAGGCTGTCTTGAGAGGCAATGTCTGGTTAGATGTATCTCTGCTTGAAAAACAAGTACAGCAAAAAAGGAGAATGTATATGTATGGGAATGGACTGTTCTATAATTTTCTAGATCCCACGTTTTTATTAGTGATCGCTGGTCTGGTTATCTCTGGCCTTGCGTCTGCTTATGTTAATTCGACCTTTCGTAAATACGATGAGTTCCGCAGCAGTAAAGGCGTGACGGGAACTCAAGCGGCGGAATATATTTTACGCAGCCAAGGGATCAATGATGTCGGCGTTCAGCAGATCGCTGGGGATCTAACGGATAATTACAATAGCGGAAATAAGATGTTGAGCTTATCCGAAGCGACGGCGCAATCAACTTCGGTAGCGGCGATTGGTGTAGCGGCTCATGAATGCGGGCATGCCGTCCAAGATGCGAAAAATTATATCCCGTTACGGATGCGGGCGGCGATCGTACCGGTTGCCAATATCGGTTCGACCCTGTCATTTCCTTTGATCATGCTGGGCGTCATTATGAGCTGGAACCAAACCTTGATCAATATCGGGATCTTAGCCTTTTCATTAGCATTGATTTTTCAACTGGTGACTTTGCCGGTGGAATTTGATGCGTCACGACGGGCGTTAAGTATTCTGCGTGAGGGAAATATGCTGGAAGAAGATGAACTGGCGGCGGCTCGGAAAGTGCTGTTTGCGGCTGCGTTGACTTATGTAGCGGCTGCGCTGGCGACCTTCCTGCAATTGCTGCGATTGATCCTGCTGTTTGGCAATCGAAGTCGAGATTAATTACTGGCGATATGCTGGTTCAGACTGTAGACAAAGTCTCTAATGGAGATGTTGTCTGCAGTCTTTTCTTTTATAATGGAATTGGAAAAAGCTTTTTGTTAGAAAATCTGGCAAAAAAGTTGATGAAGAGGAGGCAGTCCAATGGTGGATTGGCAAAGTTTATTTGAACCGCGCATCCTAGAGCGAGGGTTGAACTATTATCAGATGGGTCATGTATCTGAATTGATTGAGGAAGATGGGGTCATATCAGCGATCGTAACCGGTAGTGAGGATTATGAGGTTGAGCTGGATTTTAGTGAAGAGGATAACTTAGGGTTGTACTGTGAATGCCCTTATGCGGCTGAGTTAAATACCTGCAAGCATATGGCGGCAGTCTGTTTTGCTTGGGAAGATGGAGCGAAACGAGTGGCCCCCGCCTTTTCCCAATCCGAGCTGGAAAAATCTGTTGCGGCAACCGATGAAGTAACCTTGCGAGCGTTTCTGCTTGAAATCCTGCAGAAGGATCAAGGTTTGGCACAGCGTTTCATGGGGAAGACTCAGAAAAGTGGCACTGATGGGGAGATTGATCCGTATCTTCAAGTAAATCAGATCGTTGATCGGTATACAGACTATTCCGGGTTTATTAATTATGATCGTGCTTTTGGGTTTGCTTCTGATTTATCCGAGCTTTTGGATACTGTGGCTCAGCAGCTGATTGAAAAAGAGCGGTATCACGAGGCCTTCGAATTAACAAACATTGTTTTTCAAACGATTGGTGAAGTGGAGATCGATGATTCGAATGGGGAAATCGGCTTTTTAGGAAATGAATGCTATGAGATTTGGCATCAGATTTTGTCACTGGTTGATTCCGATATGAAACAGAAGATGTTCGCTTGGTTTTCGCGTCAACTGGATGAGCTGGAGCATGATTTTCTATTAGAAATAATCCAACAAGTCATCGCAGAAGAGTTCCAAGAGTTTGATTTTGCGGAACAAAAGTTGCGTCGTGTCGAGGAAATGCTTGAAGAGGTGGACAAGCAAGAAGATTTTGGCAGAGACTATTCCCTTGCTTTTTGGGGGACAATGAAGGCTGAATTATTAGACCAGCTGGGAAAACCTGAGGAAGAAATCGAGACTTTTTATCGGAGTATGTGGGACAACAGTGAGATTCGTCAAAGTTATATCCAACGCTGTATCGACCAGCAAAACATTTCTAGAGCGATTGAAGTATTAAAGGAAAGTATTGTTTTGGATAAAGAATATCGCGGGGTAGTCGGTGAGTACAGTAATCAGTTAAAAGATCTGTATTTGGAATTAGGGGACAAAGAAGCCTATGTGAAGCAGCTTTATCGTTTGATTTATGAAGATGATCCAGGCAGTTTGGAGATTTTTATCGAGCTGAAGCAGCTTTATGCGGCAGATGAATGGCTGCCGATCCGAGATAACATTTTTAAGCAGCTTGCGGGCCAAGTTGAGTTGGATGATCTGTATGTCGAAGAAGAGCGCTATGATCTGCTGATGACAGAAGTTGAAAAGTCTTATTTGCTTTATAAAACGCAATCTTATCTGTCTCTTTTGAAGGATCGCTATCCTGAACGTTTGTTGGAGAAATACAAGAAAGAGATTCGTTCTATGCTGTATGAATCGTCTAGTCGAAAAAAATACCGCGGCATCGTTTATTTAATGCAAGATATGAAAAAAATTCCTGATGGGAAAAAGGTCCTGGCAGAATTTGTCCAAGAGCTGAGAGCGACTTATCCAAGGCGACCTGCTTTATTAGAAGAGCTTGAATATGTTTAGCTAAAATGGAACCCGCTTCATTTATCCATAAAGATTGCGCTTTCATTTTTTTAGGGGTTCTTATTACTGATAATTTTAAGTGTGTGGTATCATGGAATTAAGGATGGCAGTCTAATTTTTCGTGAGAGAAATTAGCTCATTAATACGAATAAGGAGCTGATATTATGAAAAGATCGACCAAAGTCAAAATCGGAGTAGGCGTGATTGTTGCGGCGAGTACAGCAACAGCAGTCGTAGCTTCTGGAAAACTGATTGAAAAAGCCCGTCATGTATCAAATCGTTGCAAAGTAAAACGCTTTGTCAGTGATAAGTTTGACGGCAGCGAAACATTGCTCGCGATCGTTGATAAACTATCGGATGAGGATTTAGACAATATCATGAGTATTTTAGACAAGATTAAAAGTGGAAAAAAGCGCGTCTCGGTCTATGGTGATTCCATCAAAGATACGACCGAGGATTTGAAGGACCGTTTGATGGATTTTGTTGATAAAGTAATGTAATCGATGTGCCAGCGATGGCGCATCTTTTTTTGTTGAAAAAGTTATGCTAAAGTAAGTTGATCAGAAATAGAGTGAGTGAGGAAAGAAATGGAACGTCAGAGTCAGTTTACAGAAGAAGAGAAACACTTTTTTATGCAGGAGGCGCTTGCTGAAGCGAAGAAAGCCGAGGCGCTTGCCGAGGTCCCGATCGGTGCAATCGTTGTTTATCATGGCGAAATTATCGGGCGCGGGCATAATCTGCGAGAACATAGTCAGGACGCGACCAGTCATGCTGAAATGTTTGCTATTCGCGAGGCCTGCCAGCATTTGGATAGTTGGCGCTTAGAGGAATGCCAGCTGTTTGTTACGTTGGAGCCTTGTCCGATGTGCAGCGGCGGTATGATCTTATCGCGTGTCGAAGAGGTTTATTTTGGTGCTTATGATCCGAAGGGCGGAACGGCCGGCACCTTGATGAATTTATTAACGGATGAACGCTTTAACCACCGAGCGTATGTCGAGGGCGGTATTATGGAAGAGGAATGCGGGCTGCTGCTGACCAATTTTTTCCGAGAAATCCGTGCGCGAAAAAAAAAGACTAGCCAAAACGAGTAGAGTTTGTTATACTATTTTTTGCCGAAAGGCAGGACAATGCCGGGCCTGTGAATTGTGTCAGGTCTGGAAGGAAGCAGCACTAAGTAGGATCCGGCATGTGTCTGATAGATGACTTAACAGCAGGCTTGAGGCTTGCTTTTTTTATTTGAATAAACTAGTGAACGGGGCTTAGGCCCTGTTTTTTTATTGTTTTTTACGGAATGTTAATTCATTGAAGCTCTTTCAAAATAAGCGTACACTGAAGTTATTAAATTTTGGGGGTGCAGCGATGAAGGAGAGACAGGCGTTTCATATTAATGGCTATTTAGGTTTAGTCGGATTAGTTGTGATGGTCGGCATTGGCTGTTGGTCGATTTTTGCGGGGAGTCATTCAAGTAATTTTGGACTGATGTTTTTAGGAATTGTTTTATGGCTTATTGCAGCCTTATTTTTCAGTTCGTTGACGATCGTGGGTCCCAATAGGGCAAAGGCTGTTTTGTTCTTCGGGAAATATCTCGGCACGATCAAGACAAATGGATTATTCATCACGACACCTTTGACCAGAAAAATTCCAGTTTCACTGAAGGTGCGAAATTTTAACAGCTCGCTGTTGAAGGTGAATGACTCGGATGGGAATCCGGTGGAAATATCGGCGGTCGTGGTGTTTCGGGTAGTGGATACGGCCAAAGCATTGTTTGATGTTGATTATTATTTGGATTTTGTCGAGATTCAAAGCGAGACGGCGATCCGCCATATTGCGACTCAATATCCTTACGATACCTTCAATGACGATGATCTGACGTTGCGGGGCAATACCACCGAGGTATCGGAAGAATTAGCGACCGAATTACAGGAGCGGTTGGCGATGGCTGGCGTGGAAGTGATCGAGACCCGCTTGAATCACTTGGCTTATGCGACTGAGATTGCTAATGCCATGCTGCAGCGGCAGCAGGCCAAAGCGATTCTTTCTGCACGGCAAACGATCGTCGAAGGTGCGGTGACGATGACTCAGATGGCTCTTGAACAAATTGAAAATGGACAGGACATTCATTTTACAGATGACCGCAAAGTTCAATTGATCAATAATCTGCTGGTTTCGATCATTACGGATAAAGGGACACAGCCGGTGATCAATACTGGCGATCTATCGGAAAAATAGGAGGAGCGGCGATGAAGAAACTGTATATTAAGCAAAAGGTTTTTAGCATTGGCGAAAAGTTTACGGTGACAGATGAAGATCAAAAGCCCCGTTATTTTGTTACCGGCAGCTTCATGAAGATTCCCAAGACGTTTCGCATCGAGGATGAGCACGGTCATGAGGTCAGCCGGATCACGAAAAAGGTTATCAGTCTTTTGCCGAAATTTTTTGTCGAAATCAATGGACAAGAGGCGATTGAGATTTCCAAACAGCTGAGTTTCTTTAAGGCGAAGTATTCGATCTCTGCCGAAGATGTGACGGTTGATGGAAATTGGTGGGATATGGATTTTGAGGTTTCGCAAAAAGGACGCAAGGTTGCCGAGATCAATAAACGCTGGATCTCATGGGGCGATACCTATGAGATCACGATTTTGAATGAAGCACTGGAAGAGTTGATCATTTCTTTAGTGATCGCGATTGATTGTGTCAAACAAGATGAAGCGGACTCCGCATCGTCTTCATCAAGCTAAAAAAACCACCGTTGTTGAAGAAATTCAGCAACGGTGGTTTTGTATTTAGAAAAGGGTGATTTCTTGTAACAGGGGATTTTCGAATATTAGCAGCTGTTCCTTGATTTTTAAGCCAGCATCGCTGGAGCCGGAGTAGCCGACTAATTTTCCGTTTTTGCCAATAACACGATGGCAGGGAACGATGATCGGTAATGGATTGTTGCGGTTTGCCTGACCGATAGCACGAACGGCTTTTGGCCGCTGGAGCTTTTGCGCTACATCCAGATAGCTCCATGTTTCGCCATAAGGAATCTCTGTCAGCGTCCGCCAAACTTCCTGCTGAAAATCCGTTCCAACGTCAAAAATATAAGGAACATCGAACGCTTTGCGATCACCAGCTAAAAATTCTAATAGCTGTTTTTTTGCGGTCTGAAGGATTTCTTGATTGGCTAAAGGATTTTCCTCGATTGGCGTATAAGATACTTGGGTCAAGGCAGTCTGATCGGCATTCAGCCAAAGTGTGCCGAGAATAGATTCAAATTTCATACTTTCACCTGCTTTTTTAGCGAACGAATTCGTTCGGCCTTATTAAGCTGTATGGTACTATAGATGGAACAAGAAGAGTTGAAAAGAGGTAGAATAATGGAAAAAATTATTCTTTTACATACGAATGATCTCCATTCCCATTTAGAGAATTGGCCGAAGATTCGCCGTTTTCTATTGAACCGTAAACAAGAGGAGACAGCGGAAAAAAAGATCATCACCGTCGATCTCGGTGATTTTGTCGATCGCTGGCATCCGTTGACGGAAGCGACGAACGGTCAAGCCAATGTTGCGTTGATGAATCAGATCCAATACGATGCGGCAACGATCGGGAATAATGAAGGGGTCGGAAATTCCAAAGCAGAGTTAAATCATTTATACGATCAAGCGAACTTTGATCTTATTTTAGACAACCTTTTTGATAAGCAAACACTGCAGCCGCCTAAATGGGCCCAGCAAGCCAAAATCATCACGACCGATCAAGGAACGAAAGTCGGTCTGCTGGCGTTTACCGCGCCTTTTCCGCTGACTTACAGCCCCAATGGCTGGGACATTCGTCAGGTGATGGACATTTTACCCAAGCTGGTCGCCGAAATGCGTCCCAAGGTTGATGTACTGGTGCTGATGAGTCATCTTGGGATCAGTGTGGATCGGCGCATTGCGCGGGAAGTACCGGCGATCGATGTGATCTTAGGCTCTCACACCCATCATTTGTTTGAGCATGGTGAAACCATCGGAAACGTTCAGCTGGCTGCCGCTGGGAAATATGGCTATTACGTCGGCGAAGTGCATGTGACCGTTGATGAGGACCATCGCATTTTAAAAACTTCTGCTCGTACGTTTGCGACAGAGAAGATGCTGGAGCTGCCGGAAGATACCGAAGAGGTCGAAGGCTATTTGACAGAAGGTCATCGACTACTAGCCGATAAAAAAGTGGCGGACCTGCCATTTGCCCTGAGCACAGACCTGCAAGCGGAGCATCCGATGATCGATTACACGCTGGCGGCGGTCAAAGAGGCTGCTGGAACAGAAGCCGCGGTTTTAAACTCTGGTCTGTTTTTGACCGACATACCCGCAGGAACGGTCAATCAAGATCAGCTTCATACGGCGCTTCCGCATCCGATGCATTTAATCAAGGTGACATTAGATGGGAACAATTTGATTCGCTTGATTTTAGAGATGGAAAAGAATCGCCATTTTCTAATCAATTTCCCTGTAATGGGCATGGGCTTTCGCGGAAAGGTTTTTGGCCATCTCGTTTATGACGGGATCGAGTATGATCGGGTGAACCATCAAGTCCGCTGGCTTGGCGAGCCGATTGATCCTGAACTGGACTATACGATTGCAACCGTCGATCATTATATGTTCGTGCCCTTCTTTCCGACGATCGAGATCGCAGGCCGCTACGAATTTTTATTCCCGGATTTTATCCGCAGTGTTTTGGGAGACTATCTCCACACTCACTATCCAATCAAATAAAAACAAGGTATAATAGCAAACAGGTGGTGAAACGATGGCAAAAGAAAAAAGAGACAAAAAAGAGAAGATTGATACTGAAAAAACAGTCACTGAAGAACTGACTGAGGTCTTAGATGAAATCGTTGAGACGCCCGCTGAAGAAAAGAAAAAAGGTGAACCCGTCGTATTTGTTGATGACAGTAATCTTTTGATTGGCGAACGCCAATATCGCTTAGTTAGAAATTATCGTGAAGGCTTTGATGCCGAACGTTTAGGTGAACGCTTTAGTGAGGTCTTGACACGTTATGATTATATCGTTGGCGATTGGGGCTACGACCAGCTGCGGCTGAAGGGCTTTTTCCGCGAAGACGATCGCAAAAGTCTGCCGGAACAGCGGATCGATGCGTTAGAAGATTACCTGTATGAGTATTGCAATTTCGGCTGTGCTTATTTTGTGTTGGAACGAACCGGCGGCAAGCGTCAGCAAAATCGCAAGAAGCGCAAACGCAAGCGCAAGGACAAACCGCAGGCATTCATTGAAGAAAAGAAAGTGCCTGTGAATGACAAACCAAAGAAAAAACCAATCATCAAAAATCGGCAGCCTAAAAAGGAAACGCCGACCAAACTGAAAGAAAAAGACGAACGCTTCGTGATTCGTCAAAGAGAAGAGTAAGAGCATGTACAAAGGATATTTAATTGATTTAGATGGAACGATTTATCGCGGCAGCGAACCGATCCCGGCTGGCCGCCGCTTTGTAGAGCAATTACAGGCGCGCAAGATTCCCTTTTTGTTTTTGACGAATAACACAACAAAAACACCAGAGACGGTCGCCAATCGCTTGGCCAATGAATTTTCGATTCATGTCGGTCCGGAAACGGTCTATACTGCGACTTTGGCAACGATCGACTACATGAATGACGCCGCTAAGGGCAAAAAAGTCTATGTTATCGGCGAACCCGGTTTGATCGATCCGATCTTGTCTGCCGGCTACGTTTGGGAAGAAGAAAACCCGGACTATGTAGTTGTCGGCTTGGATAACGATGTGACGTACGAAAAATTCGTGACCGCCACATTAGCGATCCAAAAGGGCGCGACCTTTATCGGAACGAATCCAGATAAAAATATTCCAACCGAACGCGGCTTGCTGCCGGGGGCTGGTTCAGTGATCGCGCTGGTGGAAGCTTCTACGCAGCAAAAGGCGATCTATATTGGCAAGCCTGAAGCGATCATTATGGATAAAGCAGTGGAAATCTTAGGGATGGAAAAATCCAATGTCTTGATGGTGGGGGATAATTACACGACTGATATCTTGGCAGGCATCAATAATGGCATTGACTCGCTGCTGGTTTTATCAGGCTTCACGCAGAAAGCGGATGTACCGACGCTGCCTGTGCCGCCGACCTATCTGGTGGACTCCTTAGATGAATGGCACTTCGATGAAAAGTAAATGGCTGGAGAAAATCGGCTTGCTGTGCCTGCTGGTGACTTTGCTGACGCTGGCGATCACGTTAACGATCAATGCCCGCTGGCTGTATCAGTTTGACATCGGGCATTTAGACCTATTGGATTACACGACGCTTTCCAGTAAAGAGCTGCTGCATAATTTTGATCAATTGATGCGCTATTTGAACTTGCCGTGGGTGGAAAGTCTCAAAATGACTGATTTTCCAGTCTCGGCCAGCGGCGCCTTGCATTTTTATGAAGTGAAGAAATTATTTCTGCTGAACTATGGTCTGCTGCTGGCAACGATCGTACCTAGCTTTTTCTACGTACGTCATTTGATCAAACAGCAAAGACTGTGGACGATGATTCAGCCGTTTCGGATCGCGGTGGCGGTTCCGATCGTGATCGCTTTTTTGATGGCGGTGAACTTTGACCGATTCTTTATTATGTTCCACGGCGTTTTCTTTAACAATGACGCGTGGATCTTCAATCCGGCTACCGATCCGATCATCAATGTCTTGCCCGAAACGTTTTTCTTACACTGTTTTATTTTATTTTTCATTTTACTAGAAATCTTTTATCTCTTACCAATTTACTTTGGCAAAAGAGCATTAAAAAAAGAGCGCTAAGCTCTTTTTTTAATGCTCTTATTTAACGATGGAATCAAGCTTGCGTGGATGCTCATGGGCTAAACGGCTGGCAGCGGATGCTGCGATCGCGCCTACAAGGTCATCTAAGAAGGTATGAACGTGCACACCATCGTGTTCGTTGAGTTTTTTCAAGATACCGGGCTTCACTTTATCGATGTAGCCGTAATTCGTAAAGCCGATCGAGCCATAAACGTTCACGATAGAAAGCGCCATGATCTCGTCGATCCCATACAGCCCCTCATCCTCTTCCAGAATATTTTGCAACGGATAGTCCAGCTTCTTTTGCTCAGCCAGCTTGTCCAGCTCGATACCGGTGATGATCGCATTATGAACCTCGCGTTTTGTCAGCACACGATTGACGCTGTGGATACATAATTCAATGTCTAATTTGTCGATATAATCCTTCTGTAAAAAGAAGACCAAATCGGCGATATCTTTGATCGTAACGCCGCGTTCCTCTAAGAGTTCGCGGGCCTTTTGTTCAAGAGCGGTTGTTTCGAATACCATGTCTTACCTCCTATGTGTTAGTAGAATATTTTTCTTAGTTTTAAAAAATGAACCTGACTCTTACGCCGTAGACCATCCAGCTAGCCTACACTTGTGGAAATAGGCTCGTGCTGTGTCCGGGCTGCGTGCGGTTTTTCGGATTAATATAGTGCAGCGCGTTATTGACAGCAGTAGGAGCTTCCCCCATACCGGTCGCGATCAATTTTACTTTGCCGTCATAGGTGCTGATATCCCCGCAGGCATAGACACCAGGAATCGATGTGCGCATGTCCGATTCAACAAGGATTGCTTGCCGCGTACTTTCTAAGCCCCAAGAGCGTAAATGATCCAAGGAGGAAGAAAAGCCGTAGTTAACGATCAAGTAATCCACGTTCAATGTAATTGTCTCATCACTTTTCGCCTTTTGTAAAGTCAGATCCTCTAATTCCTGTTCACCGTGGAGCTCCTTCAATAGATAAGGCGTGTAGATATTCACTGAGGAGTCCTTCAATTTCTGGACACTGTGTTCATGTCCGCGGAAATTATCGCGGCGATGGATGATCGATACTTCTGCTGCGATCGGCTCCAGCATTAAGGCCCAATCAATGGCAGAGTCGCCGCCGCCAGCGATGGCGACCTTTTTACCGGCATATTTCATCAAATCATTTATATAATAATCGATCCCATGATTTTCAAAGCGTTCAGCCTCATCAAGCAGCAAACGCCTTGGCTGGAACGAACCGTTGCCGATCGCCAGTATGACTGCTTTCGTATAATGGCTATCCTTATTAGTTACCAGTTCAAGGTAATCTTCGTGCTGCTTTAATTCTAAAACTTCTTCGTCCAAACAGTAGGTATGAGAAAAAGTCCGCAGCTGCTTTTCTAAGTTGCCAACCAGATCCGCCGCCTTGACGATGGGGAATCCGGGAATGTCATAAATATTTTTCTCAGGATAAAGTGTCGTCAGCTGCCCGCCTAATTGCGGCAAACTATCGATCAGCTTTGTTTTGGCTTGGCGGATACCGGCGTAAAAAGCCGCAAACATGCCGACAGGACCCGCACCTACGATGGTTATATCAAAAATTTCCATATCAACACCCTTTCTTTTCATCGATTGTAACAAATAAATGAGAGAGATAGAAACGCTTGGTTTGAGGAGGTGGCAAAATCAGAAAAGTTTGTTATGATGAACACAGTAAAAAATAAAGGAGGATGTTGAAGTGACTCAATTTCCACAATTAAACTTAACAGAAGAAAAAGGACCAAAAGCTACGATCAAAACAAATATGGGCGACATCAAAGTTCAGTTGTTCCCTGAAGAAGCACCTAAAACCGTTAAAAACTTTGTTGAATTAGCGAAGAAAGGCTATTACGATGGTGTCATTTTCCACCGCGTTATTCCAGATTTCATGATTCAAGGCGGCGACCCAACCGGTACTGGGATGGGCGGCGAAAGTATCTATGGGGAAAAATTTGAAGACGAATTTTCACGCAACCTGTTTAACCTGCGTGGAGCTCTATCAATGGCGAACGCTGGTCCGAATACGAACGGCAGCCAATTCTTCATCGTAAACAATCAAAATGTTCCTGCCAACATGATGGCGCAGTTAGAAGAAGCAGGATTTCCTGGCGAAATCGTTGAAACCTACAAACAGGGCGGAACTCCTTGGTTAGACTTCCGTCATACTGTTTTCGGTCATGTAGTTGAAGGCATGGATGTGGTAGATAGCATCGGTGCGGCAAAACGCGGACCACAAGACAAACCAGTCAATGACATCGTGATCGAATCAATCGAGATTTCAGAATAAAAAAATACGGCCAAGCGGCCGTATCAGGCTGTAGACAAAAGACATCCCAAGCTCGTAATTTGAGTTTGGGATGTCTTTTTATCTGATTCGTTTCGATTTTTTTTAGTTTAACGCAGCAGCGATCCGCTTTAATCCTTCAGCTAGAATCGCTTGCGGACAAGCCACATTCAAACGCATATGCTGTTTGCCGCTAGGGCCATAACTAATCCCCGCATTCAAAACAACCTTGCCTTTATGGACCAATCGTTCCTCAAGCTCCTCATCAGCAAGTCCATACGCCGAAAAGTCCAGCCATAATAAGTAGGTGCCTTCCGGTTTCATGATTTTTACCTTTGGCAAATGTTCTTGGAAGAAAGTCATCGTATAAGCAATATTTGATTGAACGTAAGGCAATAACTCCGCCAACCATTCTTCGCCGGTTTCATAAGCTGCTTCCATCCCAGCTAAACCAAAGGTATTGATCTCCTGCTGGAAGTTTTCTGTCTGCTTATGCTCCAACTGTTTGCGCAATTTCTCATTTTTGGCAAAAACGATCGAATTTTTGATCCCAGCCAGATTAAAGGTCTTCGTCATGGAAGTGAATTGCAGACTAAAATCACTGAACCCTTCACCTGCAGCAAAGAAAGAAGTCATTTCATTTGGTGAAAAGACTAGATCCTGATGGATTTCATCACTAAAGACCAGCACGCCGTATTTGCGGCAAAGCTCGCCCAGCTGCTGCAATTCCTCCTTCAGCCAGACCCGACCGCCAGGATTGTGGGGATTGCATAAGATCATGACCTTCACTTGGTGCTGCTTGAATTTTTCCTCAATATCACCAAAGTCCATCACAAAATGACCGTTTTCTTCGATCAACTGGCTGCGAACCAATTGCCGATGATTAGTAGTAATAATATTTGCAAACGGAGGGTAGACAGGATCATGGATCAGGATCGTGTCATTCGGTTTCGTAAATGCTTGGACCGCCGTGGCGATTCCAGCTAGGACACCCGAGAAGAAAAGAATCTCTTCTTTTTCGATAGTTAGCTGATGGTGTTTCTTTTCCCAATCAATAATAGCCGTATACAGACTCTCTGGCGTATCCGCATAACCCAATACTCCGTGATCCAGCAATTTCTGATAAGCCTGCAAAACTCCTGCCGGTGCTTTGAAATCCATATCAGCGATCCACAAGGGCAGCAGCTCTTGTTCATTGTACATCTGAAGTATCGCGTCCCACTTCACACTGTTAGTGCCAAGACGCTCGATTGGTTGATCAAAATTTGTCATTCTTCTTCCTCCTACTTGCGAACTTCAATTTTAGTTATAAATACAGTATAATGAAAAACTTTAATTATTGATAGAATAGGTGTTTTACTAATGCCTAAAACAAGTTTAACTGCCATTTTAGCATAAAAAAATTAATAAATGATACCCAGAAAGATGCCGCAAAAATCAACTAATGTTCTTTTGGCGGAAAAAGCGTAGAACTCTTTTTGGAAAAACCGAAAATTTGATTTCAATCTAAAATCCGTTCTGGCCTTAGCCAGCAGCTAAATATGAGTATAACGATTCTTTTTACTACCTATATCTTTCACAAAATACGCTTGATAGAATGAAGTGGTCATAATACGCGCACTTGATTTTGTATACTAGATATTTAAGGAGGAGTTTGGTATATGAAACAACATTATTCTATTAAAATTTTTATTTTTTGTGCAATAGGGGTTTGTATCAATGTCGTCTTGGGTTCTATCATCACCGTCACCAATATTCCGTTTCTTTTTCTCGATGCAATAGGAACGATATTTATCGCTGCGAATTTTCGAATGAGGGATGGGATTCTTACAGGGGTATGCACAAATCTATTGTTGGGAGTGATCCATGGACCGCTGGCTTTACCGTTTGGCTTAGTCAGCATCACGATCGCGATTGTTGCAAATTTATGTGCTAGAAAAAGTTTTTCATACAAGAAAGCTTTTATTGCAGGCATTCTATTAGTATTGATCGGCTCATTAGTCAGCGCGCCTATCCGGGTCATTCTTTATGGCGGCTTTGGTGGCCTATCTAAATCCGTTTCTGACATTCTCGTTTTTTCACTTCAAGCATCAGGTAGAAGAGCAATCGTAGCTGCCTATTGGGGAGCGGTCACAGATGGGATTGTCGATAAGATCATTTCTTGCTTTATTGTTGTTTGGTTAAGTAATTTGCCTCAGATTCAACCGTTTTTGCAATCATTCCGGAAGTCAAAGGAGAACTATCATGAATGGTCAAAAGAGAATTCTTAAAATCTTCACTCAATTATTGAGTGGCACGACATTGCTGAAAAAAGACTTGATGGAAGAATACCAAAAGCAAGGCAGTACGATTCAAAGAGATATCGGAATTATCGAAGAAGTTTTAGACGAAAATGATTATTCATCCTCTCATTTTGGTACCTTGAAACGCGAAGGAAAGGGAGGCTATCAATTATCTGACCACTTGAGAAAAAATGTTTTAAGTGATGATGAATTACTTGCCATCTTAAAAATCCTATTCGCTAGCCGAGCGTTTAACGGAAAAGAGATGACTGAACTAATTGATAAATTCCATACACTATCAACAGATAAGAAAAGGATTCGTCAATTCATTGCCAATGAAGAACTCTATTATCAAGGCGTTTCAAAAGTTGATCTATTGGAAAGAATCAATTTTATGTGTGATGCGATCTCAAATAACCGAACTATTGAGTTTGAGTATACCAGACGTGGGGAGACGCAAATCTTTAGGCGTACCCCAAACGCGCTTCAATTTTCAGACTTATATTTCTTTATGATGTCGGCTTCTCATACGGCACAAGACGATGCGGATTTTTCTGCTTTGAATAAATTTCGAATCAATAATATGGTCAATTTAAGAATTGTTTCCTCCCCTAAGAAATCATTGTACAAAGACAGGTGTGAAACGGGCGCCTTAAGAAATCAGACAGCACACCTTCCCTTTTTAGGAAACCCCATTACAATGATCATAGATTTTTATCACGATCCTGTTTATGTATTGGACCGTTTTCCAGATTCAAAAATTATTAGGGAAAATGAAGATGATAGTTACCGTATCGAAGTGCATGCAAATGACGGCTATGGAGTAAAGATGTGGATGCTCAGTCAAGGCGATATGGTGAAAGTGATTTCTCCCAAGCATATGAAAGAGTATGTTATTCAGGATATGCGAGATACATTGAAATATTATGGATATGAAACCGTGCCGCAAGAAGATAGTTGAAAGACTGTCTTTTTTTTTGCCATTCAGCAAAAAAATAATCGGATTATGATAAGTGATCATAATATGAATAGGTCATTTTGTATACTTAAATAGTTATAAATAATTCTAATTGAAAATTTCAGGAGGTTTGCTAAATGGATATAGCTTATTTAGTAATATTCAAGCGTCTGAACTAAATAGGTGAAAGATGAGTACATTAAAAAAGACAAGAAAATTAAAGGAGCTATCGCAAATGAAAAGAATTGGAAAAATTATTCAAATTGATAAGGAAAATTCTGATGCAACAATACTAATTGAAGGAAACAACCAGAGTGAGCACTATTCGTTGAACAGTTTTAATTTTAGTCCCATGATTGGTGACAAAGCAGAAATAATACCTGATGGAGATTCTTTTATTATTAGCAATTATACTGATGATGTGTTGCAAGATCTGCCTGGACATAAAAAAGTTAATAAAATGGTTTATATTCTTTTAGCATTTTTCCTAGGCGGGATTGGAGGACATAAGTTTTATTCTGGAAAAATAGGTCTGGGCGTTGTATATCTAATCTTTTGTTGGACATTTATTCCACTTATAATTTCCTTTATCGAAGCAATTTTAGCACTTGGGAAAACGGCCGATCAAAATGGAGAGATGTATATTTAAATATTTTACTAGGTTAGAGGGAAAATAGTAATTCTCTCTCCATTCAAAGATCACTTGTAAAAAATGAGGACAGCAGTTTTTAGATAGAAGATAAAGAAAATGACGGTTATGGAGTTGAAATGTGATTACTCAGTCATGGGTACATGATGAAAGAATATGCTATTCAGGATGTACGTACGAGATTCATTAAGATATTACGGGATGAAACACGTCATAATCTGATCATTCTTCTAAAGTAATGAGGAGTTAAAAAATAAAGGAGTTATGAAATTAAAAAGAACTATCTAGCTATTTTACTATTAAGTGCTTTACTGCTCGGTGGGTGTGAGTCAAAAGAAAGCAACAAAGTGCCAGCTGAGAGTTCTTCATCGGAGACGATCCAAGAAACTATCTCAAGTTCTACTAAGTCCACTGTTGTCTCGGATTCTACTTTCAAAGAATCGTCTGAAATAGAAACTAGTTCAAAGAATATGGATACAGAAAATCATTATAACCTCGTGATAAATGATTTTAAGAATAAATTATATGGCGAATGGACGTACACTAATTCATTAGCAGACGGTATGGATTTTTATCGCGAGATATCTGGAATAAGTTTTAAAGAAGATGGAACGTATTCTTTGAAGATGACATCAAATAAGGGGGATACAAACGGTGTGATTTCTGAAAGCAATGGATCGTATAAGATATCTGAGAACGGTGTTAAGCAAACTTTAGAAGGACTTACTCATTATGTAGATAATTATGATGATTTTGCCAAACAAGATACAGGGTTCCGAGCCAACTATATTCAAGTACGTTTTACAAGTTCTGATAAAGAAGCAACCACGGGAATATACATTTACCCGAATGGACACCTAACGTTTGAAAATCCCGGATTACTATTTAATGAAAATGTTACTGGCCTTTCTCAATTTGAAAAATTTTAAGATAGCTAAACGGCTATCTTCTTTTTTAATTCTTAGCGAAGTGTTCATATTGTGCATACGCGGTTGAGTACAATAGATTTAGTAATAAAAAACGAATGGAGGAAAACAATATGGCAGATTTATATTTAGACAAGGAAATGATGAAGAGGAAAAGTAGCCAATCAACAATCTGGGGAGTTCCAATCAAGACCAAATTAAATGCAGAAGCAAAACGGAAACTTAAAAAAGAAGCTCCAAATGAATACCAAATGATGGTACAAGAAAATAAAGCTATTGAGCATATCATACAAAAAATATTGAATAATCAACAATTAGACTCAGAAGAACAATCAGGAATGAAAAATAGAGTCTTGGGTGATTGGACGATAAAAAAAGCTAATGCAGAAGGAATTGACTATTTACTAGCAATTTATTATCA
>NZ_NGLG01000001.1:3613107-3616349 GCF_002140655.1 Enterococcus sp. 3H8_DIV0648
GTTACTGGCCTTTCTCAATTTGAAAAATTTTAAGATAGCTAAACGGCTATCTTCTTTTTTAATTCTTAGCGAAGTGTTCATATTGTGCATACGCGGTTGAGTACAATAGATTTAGTAATAAAAAACGAATGGAGGAAAACAATATGGCAGATTTATATTTAGACAAGGAAATGATGAAGAGGAAAAGTAGCCAATCAACAATCTGGGGAGTTCCAATCAAGACCAAATTAAATGCAGAAGCAAAACGGAAACTTAAAAAAGAAGCTCCAAATGAATACCAAATGATGGTACAAGAAAATAAAGCTATTGAGCATATCATACAAAAAATATTGAATAATCAACAATTAGACTCAGAAGAACAATCAGGAATGAAAAATAGAGTCTTGGGTGATTGGACGATAAAAAAAGCTAATGCAGAAGGAATTGACTATTTACTAGCAATTTATTATCAATCAGGAAAGCAAAAAATCGTTTCTATTTACGACTTGAAAAAATCAAAAGTGATTGATGCGACTTCAGGTAAGACTGGAAAAAAACGTGTCAGATGGGATAAAGGAGAGTCACTAGTCTCAATACCAGAATTTGAGCCGTGCGCTGTAAACAATACTATTGTGAATCTTGGCAGAGGGTTTAGTCATCCTCAGAGGCTCATTTTTCAATCGTCCATATCAGATTAGTTTAGTAAGGAAGCGAATCAATAATTTAGCTTTCTGATTATCAAATGATATGCAACCAAAATTACTGGTACGATCCTCCAAGAAAATCATAACGGTGTAAGTGGAAATATCTTATTAGTTACATTTTGGTAGTATTTGTACAAAATCTCAGATCTAATTTGGGTCTGAGATTTTTACGTCATTTTTCAACGGCGTCATCGACCATTAAATAGATAGTAGAAGTTTTATTATAGATGTGTGAATGATTTCTCGTACTGACAATTTTCAGCAAAGTGAAATGTTGGAGTTGGTGATACCTAGAAAGATACCACAGGAGCTGAAGAGCCATCATTACTCTCTTGGTCATTCATGATGACTTAGAATAATTAATACAGTATAATGAAACATGCGAAAAGAGGGAAATGAATGGGATATAAAATTGGAGATATTATTGAAGGAAGAGTTACCGGGATTCAGCCCTATGGTGCATTCATCTCATTAGATGACCAGACACAGGGGTTGGTCCACATATCTGAGGTACAGTCCGGCTACACAAAGAACATCCACAGCTTTTTAGAAATTGGTCAAACAGTAAAGGTCCAAGTAATCGACATTGACGAGTACACAAAGAAAATCAGTTTATCGCTGCGCACATTAGCTGAGCGGCCTGCAGAAGCACCGTATCATCGAAAACGCTACTTTACGAATCGCAACAAAAATATCGGCTTCCGTTCGCTAGAGAAGAACATGCCTGAGTGGACCAATGAAGCAATTGACTTTCTATTGAAAGAACGTGTTGAAAATTAATTCTCAGTTTTATGCAAAGAATATCTTTTTTTCAGAAAACGTGATACAATGAGTGCGATTTATGATTAGCTTTTGCAGAGGTGAAAATTGTGACGAAACAAGTATCTGGAACAATCATGTTGCATTTAGAAGATGGATCAAAACGTTTTTTAGTTCACGAAAAAGGAAAAGATAAAGAATTTGCCCGCACTGATACCAAAGCCGAAAACACCGTTTTAGCTAGTTTTTTGAATTTTTTAAAAGCAACACTACATATTAATGTTGAGGATATTCGTTTAGTTGAATTGACCAACACGCAATCACACGGAGCCAGTTTGCCGCTATATGTGTTTGAAATGGCCAGTGAAACTGCCACAGAACTACCAGAAGGATTCGCTTGGGAAAGTCCTGACAGCGTGAGAAAAATCCTTGGAACAATCGAAATCGAAGGTGTACCATTATTTGAATAAATACTAAAAAGGAGCTTATGAAAATAAGTTCCTTTTTTTTAGAGAAAATAGTTGACCGATGATAGATTAAGTGGTAAATTAGTAAACGTTGCTGATACAGCAAAAGCCGAACAATGATTTTTGAAATTTAAAAAACTTCAAGAAAGTTGTTGACAATCGCTCAGTAACCTGTTAAGATATAAAAGTTGCTGGAACAAAGCAACAAACCATGTAGACCTTTGAAAACTGAACGAATAAAACAAACCAAATGTGTAGGGCGTTTCTATTTAATAGAAACAAACAACATAGCAAGCAATATGCTAGCAAGTCAATTAACAAATTGAGCTTAACAGTTGAACAACTGTTTCAAACACTTTATATGAGAGTTTGATCCTGGCTCAGGACTGTCTCTTATACACATCTAGATGTGTATAAGAGACAGAATGAATACCAAATGATGGTACAAGAAAATAAAGCTATTGAGCATATCATACAAAAAATATTGAATAATCAACAATTAGACTCCTGTCTCTTATACACATCTAGATGTGTATAAGAGACAGCTGGGGAGTTCCAATCAAGACCAAATTAAATGCAGAAGCAAAACGGAAACTTAAAAAAGAAGCTCCAAATGAATACCTGTCTCTTATACACATCTAGATGTGTATAAGAGACAGGGATATAGCTTATTTAGTAATATTCAAGCGTCTGAACTAAATAGGTGAAAGATGAGTACATTAAAAAAGACAAGAAAATTAAAGGAGCTATCGCAAATGAAAAGAATTGGAAAAATTATTCAAATTGATAAGGAAAATTCTGATGCAACAATACTAATTGAAGGAAACAACCAGAGTGAGCACTATTCCTGTCTCTTATACACATCTAGATGTGTATAAGAGACAGACCAGAGTGAGCACTATTCGTTGAACAGTTTTAATTTTAGTCCTATGAATCTGTCTCTTATACCCATTTAGATGTGTATAAGAGACAGATCTCAAGTTCTACTAAGTCCACTGTTGTCTCGGATTCTACTTTCAAAGAATCGTCTGAAATAGAAACTAGTTCAAAGAATATGGACTGTCTCTTATACACATCTAGATGTGTATAAGAGACAGGATTATGATAAGTGATCATAATATGAATAGGTCATTTTGTATACTTAAATAGTTATAAATAATTCTAATTGAAAAAGATGTGTATAAGAGACAGCCCTGAGCCTTCGTAATTGATAAATTTGACGAATTTGCGCACACCGTTTGTTTCGAAAATCGTTAAAGTCGTTCTCTTATACACATCTAGATGTGTATAAGAGACAGCATAAGCGGTTGTGATGATTTTCCCTGAGCCTTCG
>NZ_NGLG01000002.1:0-10716 GCF_002140655.1 Enterococcus sp. 3H8_DIV0648
AACCCCATTGGAATGCCTTCTTTCGCAGTTTTATGATAGTTAAATTATACCATTGTTCTATCTATAAAAGCGCTTGTCATAAGACTTTTGACACCTGAATCTATAAAGTAAGTATAAAATTTTCAGATGAATAAATCGCTTTGTAGCGGGTATATCCATGTCTGGCTTCACGAACTAGCTTTATCGGCAATAAGCAAAAATATTTCGAAATTTGAGAAGCAATTTAGAAATATTTTGGTCTTATTGCTCAAAAGCTGAGCGAGTTCGCGAAGCCTTTCTTAATGTGGATGGAAGGATTCGAACCTACACCTCGTTTTAAATGAAACAAACCGTCGTTTTAAGTCCCACTTCTGAGTTTAAACACCAAGTTCATCCACACCAAGAGTGTACGTCGGCTAGCTTATAGAAAGCTTAACTAGAGGATAAGAAATGGTAAAGTGTTTAAAATAAAAAGGGAAACGATTCGAATCGTTGTTTTAACTAATCATACTTCTCAACTTCTGCTTTTTCCTGCTCAAAATCTATAAACAATTGAAAGCCGTGATCGTCTTGGTCTTGATCCCAGATTTCGACTAGTTTAGGAACTATTTCAATCAAGATTTCACTATCTTTATGGGGATAGGCATTGTAGCTTTTTTCCCAGTATTTTTGATACAGATTTTGAAAAGACTGATCTGCTTGCTCAACGACTAAGCCGTGATTGACGGCGATACCTTCGATTTGAACGCCCCAGTAGCAAATCGCTACTTGTGGATTTTCGAGTAATTGCTTGGTTTTACGGAAATTTTGATCTGTTTTAAATAGGATTTTTTCGTCATGAATGATGACACTGACATTTCGCACCATGACGTGGTCGTTTAAGCTTGTGGCCAACGCCATAATTTTTTTCCGCCCCAGCTTTTTATAAAACTGCGTGATTGCCTCTTGAAATTCCATTATAAAAACTCCCGTCTGAGAAAAATTGCCCGCAAGCGGTCTAAAGAAAAATAGACGATCGCGGTGGTCACACCATACTTGATTAGGTTAAAGGGGATAATCCCGATCACGACTAATTTCCAGACACTGTCTACCATTGGATTGACGGCCTGAGTCATGGCGATAATGGCGTCCATCGACAAACCGTACAGTTTGGTATAAAACGGGATAATAAAATAAACATTTGATAGACAAGCCACAAAAGTCACAACAGCTGTGCCGGTTAACATGCCCTTTAGCGCTGAGCCTTTGTTCGTTGTACGCTGATAAATCAAACCAGCCGGTAAAATAAAACTAACACTCAAAAGAAAATTTTGGATTTCTCCGGTAAACATCGAAGCAGTACCAACGGTAGCCAGTTTGATCAGGAGTTTGATCAGTACGATGAAGATCCCTGAAACAGGACCTAACAGAAAGGTTCCCAATAATTCTGGTACACCGGCCAAATCGAAATCCATAAAGGGCGGCATAAACGGCAGCGGGAACTTGAAGAGCATCAACACGTAGGAGAGAGCACCAAAAATCGCGATCATTACTAGCTTTCTTGCAGTAAATTTCATTTCAACACACCTTTCTTGAAACATAAAAAAGAACCTTACAACAACATTTGCAAGGCACAGTCAAAGTAGAAAAAGGGTGTATCGATTCGTCAAATAGCGTTTGTTATCTGAACGATCAACAAACACACGCTTTTCTTCTTCCATCCAGACTGTACTGTCGGTCTCAGAATTGCACTGAGTCAGCCAAAAAAGGCTCGCGGACTATCACCGCCGGTCGGGAATTAAACCCTGCCCTGAAGAACTTATTGTGTTTATTTTCACATGACTTTAAAAAAATTGCAAGCGTTTTTTAGATTGCCTGCAAATAAAACGGTGCTTCATTGAATAGGAGAACTAGCGATAAATCATATTCCAATACGCATCACGAATTTTTACTTCATGGACTTTTTCCCAGCCTTCTTTTTCATAAAAGGCCAGAGCTGGGGTGTTCCGTGACAAGCATTTTAATTTTAACGGCCGAGTCAACTGTTGTTTTGCTTTTTCCAAAAGCAGGTGACCAGCTCCCTGACCTTTAAAGCTGCTGTCGACAAATAAGCAATGAATGAAATTATCTGGCACGTATAAAGAAATAAAGCCGATGATCGTCTGTTGGGATTCTGCGACAAAGATGAGTTCGTCCTCAGTATCACGATCAAAATCTTCTATATGCATCAGCTCCGGATCATCCCAATAAAAAGTTTCTCGCCGACTTTTGAGATAGAGCTGCCGTAATCTTGGCTTATCATGTGTTGTCATTTCACGAATCTGTATCAAATAAACCCTCCTTTTGCTGATTATTTAAAGTGAATTTTATCATTTTTTTGGCAAATCGCAATGATTAAGGCAGGAGCTTTTTTCGAATTAGGTACTAGAAAAACTCCTACTAAATGACTAGCTGAAAAATGGTTCTTTTGACCTATGACGAAACATCGGAGCTTCGGCATAATATAGTCATAAGATAAAAACACATCGCAAGTTGGAAAACAAAAGGAGAAATTTAAAATGATGAAAAAAATGACGAAATCACAAAACGATCGGGTATTAACGGGTACATTAGCAGGAATCGCAGAATATTTTGGAATTGATCCAACATTTGCACGGGTAATCTATGTCCTTATGAGTTTCTTCTTGATCGGCTCACCGATTATCCTTTACATTTTATTGATGCTGGTTGTGCCAAATGCAGAAAGCACTCATCAAAACCATGCAGCCTACGGATATTCTGCTGGCAATGGAGAAAACGAATTCTAAATTTTAAAATTATCAGGAATCCAACTCCTGTTTTGAATAGATCATTTCACTTTCTTAAAACGCCCTCGCTTAGTAGCAGGAGAGCGATCGATCATGGCTTTTCATTACCAAGAAATTTGCACATTGGGCAGTCTGTATCAGCATCACTTTCAGTCTTTGGCGAGACTAATAGTGATGCTTTTTCTTTCTAAAAGAACTAGTTGACACCGTTTGCAGACGTGTGCTATTCTTAATTCAATTAATAAGGATTGTAACTCTTTGAGGCATTACCTTTAAAAACAAGCAGAAACTGGTTGTTTTTTTGGCGCCTCAAAGAGTTTTTTATTTTTTCAATGAAAGGACAAGAAAAATGTTCGAGCGATTTAAGAAAAAGAAAGCAGATCCGCAGCTCTATGCTCCGGTAAATGGTCAGTGTATTTCTTTAGAGCAAGTGAAGGACCCAGTGTTTCAAAGCAAAATGATGGGTGAGGGTACGGCCTTTATTCTTGAGGATGATACGATCTACGCGCCCTGTGATGGAGAAATCTCGATGATCGCAGTGACCAAGCATGCGATTGGATTAACAGCCGACAACAAGGCAGATGTGTTGATCCATGTTGGACTTGATACGGTAAATCTAAATGGAAAAGGTTTTTCTATTTATAAACAAAGTGGTGATAAAGTAAAACGCGGCGAAGCGCTGCTTAAAGTCGATCGTTCATTGATGGAAAGTGAGAATATCGACTTGACTACGCCGATGGTAGTTACTAACAGCAGCGAATTTCAATTGACTATTGTTAATCAAGACTTTAAGGTCGCTAAGGGAGAATCCGTCGTCATTACCTGTGAATAAGTGAAAGGAGCAGCATGCACATGAAAGTTATCAAAAAAATTAATAACAACGTGGCCGTCTGTCTTGATAATAACGATCATGAGCTGATTGCTTTTGGCAAAGGGATCGGGTTTCCCAAAATGCCTTATGTTTTGGAGAATCTGGCGGGGATTGATCGAACCTTTTATGGGATCAATGACTCCTATTTTGAGCTGATTCAGGAAATCCCGGAGGAAATCATCGAATTGACGGCTAGAATCGTTGATATTGCACGGAATTATCTGAACTGTAATTTGAATGACAACATTACATTTACCTTGGCAGATCATATCAATTTTGCGATTGATCGGCAAAAGAAGAAAATGGTTTTTAATTATCCGATGGCACATGACCTGCAGTATTTCTATCAGCAGGAGATGGAGATGGGGGAGATTGCGGTCAATATGATTGCCAAAGAGCTGCATATTTCTCTGCCAAAGGAAGAAGCAGCGAGCATTGCGGTGCATTTAATGAATGCAAAAGTAGCAGATGAGCAGATGGTTCATTATGAGAACCACCAAGCAGCAGTCGATGATATCACGAAGATCGTGGAGCGAGAGCTGCAGATCACGATCGAAAAAAAGGATTTTAATTACTCTAGGTTTGCGACGCACCTGCTTTATCTACTAAAAAGAAAAGATAACGGCGATGAGATTTCTAGTGAAAACAAAAAGCTGTATCGAGATATGACGAAGGAATTTCCCAAAATTTACGCCTGTGTTCTAAAAATCAGTGACTACATCACGACAACACTTCACTGGCGCCCCAGTGAAGAAGAATTGATCTACCTGATGCTACATTTAAATCGATTATATGCAAGAATGGATTGTAACCAGTAATGGGCATTACCAGTGCAGATAAAAGCAGAGGCTTTTGTTTGTGCTGGTTTTTATTTTTCGAAAAAGCTGATCAGCTAAAATGTTTAAGCGAATTAACCACTTAATGAACTAAGGAGGAATAAAGATGAACAAGGAAGAATTAGCAAAAGAGATTATAGATAATATTGGCGGAAAAGAAAATGTCACTCATGTCGGTCATTGTATGACAAGATTACGTTTTAACCTTAAAGATAAGAGTGCTGTTGCCATTGATCCGATTAAAAACCTGGATGGCGTGATGGGAGTTCAGTTTTCAGGCGGACAATTTCAGATCATTATTGGACCAGGGGTTGAAGATCTTTATGAAACGTTAGTGAAACTGGGGGATTTTGGAGAGCAGCAAGGCCAAACGATTAAGTCGAATCCCGAGCCTGCTGCCAAAAAGGAACGTTTTTCATTTAAAACTATTTTAGATAAAATGATGGATACTATCGCAGGCTGTTTGACCCCGATTTTGCCGATCTTGATTGTCGCAGGTCTGATTAAAATGATGGCTGCGTTAGTTGGACCATCCATGTTAAATCTGGCGGGTGAATCCAGCGATATTTATCGCTTGCTAACGTTTGTGGGCGATGCAGGCTTCTATTATTTCCCTGTTTTTGTGGGACTTTCAGGAGCTAAGAAATTTGGCAGCAATCAGATGATCGCGCTCTTGATGGGCGTAATCTTGGTTCATCCTACTTTTGTTGAGATCGTGGCTTCTGGAGAGCCATTCAGTGTTTTTGGTATTCCAATGACACCTTCTAGCTACTCGTCAACGGTGATTCCAATGATTTTGATTACTTGGGTCATGTCCTATGTAGAAAAATATTTGAAACGATTTATTCCGACGGCGCTTTCGACGCTGCTTGTTCCGCTTTTGACGGTGCTGATCATGTTGCCATTAGGACTTTGTCTGTTGGGACCGTTGGGGACGATCATAGGTTTAGGATTAGGCAATGGATTGATTTTATTAAGGGAACTCTTTGGACCTTTTGGTGTAGCTATTATTGGGGCTTTGTATTTGCCGATTGTGGCTACAGGCATGCATTTGCCGCTTATTGCTACAGCCTTAATGTCAATCACGACGCTGGGATACGACAACACCGTCTTAGTTGGCGCACTTGTTACGGTTTATACCAGTTTGGCGATTAGCTTAGGATTTATGTTGAAGTCAAAAGATCCCCAGAAAAGAAGTTTAGGATTAAGCTGTTTTGTTTCTCAAAGTCTCGGCGGTGTGGGTGAGCCGACTCTTTTCGGAATCCAGTTCCGCTATAAACGAACAATTATTTACTCAATGCTGGGTGCGTTTGCCGGATCGCTTTATGCGGGCTTTATGAATTGTGCGGTGTATTTTGTTGGAGCTTCAAACTTCATGGCGGCCTTGGGCTACACTGGCGGAGCTAGTTCAGGCATCTTTCATGGAGTGATCGCTTGTGGGATTGGCTTTGTTGTCACATTTACGTTGATTATGGTCTTCGGCTATGAGCCGAAAGCGGCTGTCAGTAAGGAAGAAAGCGAGCCGTCTGTAATTCAAGAATTATCAGAGGAACAATAATTTTAAATAGAAGGAAAGGAAGACGATATGCTAATTCAAGAAGTTATTGAAGGAATCGAGCGTTACTATGGCGGGATCGGTTTTGATGGTCAAACCATAGACGATCAAACCACTCGTGACCAAATTCTTTATGGAGATGCGGCACAAGTTTGCACTGGAATCGTAACTACCTGTTGGGCAAGTGCAGCGGTCATCCAAGAAGCGAAGGCAAAAGGAGCCAATTTGATTATTTGTCATGAAGCATTATTTTGGAATCACGGCGATCGGACAGATTGGCTAGCTGAGACGAAAAACGAAACCTTTTTGCAGAAAAAAGCACTGCTGGATGATGGCGGGATAGTCGTTTGGCGAAACCATGATTATATTCATTCAGGGATTCCATTAGACGACGGCAGTTATGCGGACGGAATCTTTTACGGATTGATTCAAGAGCTGGGATGGGAGGCGTATGCGGATCGTTCATATCATTTAGAAGTGCTGCTGAATTTTCCGGAAACGACTGTGTCGGCGATCGGGAAAGAATTGATTGAAAAATTACGGCTAAACGGCGCAAAGGTAATCGGCAGGCTGGACACAAAAGTTCGCAAAGTCCTAATCTATGGTCATGTAGTTGGTGACGATAATGAGTTGATTAAAAGGCTGGAACAAGAAGAGATTGACCTCTTGATCACGATGGAGCTTTTTGATTTTACTGCAAGTGAGTATGTTGAAGACAGCAGCCTGCTACTTGCCAACAAAGCAATTTTGACTTTGGGGCATTTTAACACCGAAGAGCCTGGGATGAAGTATATGCTGCATTATCTAAGTGAGATAGTTGGGACAGATATGCCTACCTATTTTGTTCAATCTGGGGACATGTATCACTATTTGACCTAATTTTGCAGGAAAAGAGGGGAAAAGATGAAAAAGATCATTGTACGGGCAGACGATCTCGGCTATTCTGAAGCAGTTAATTACGGGATCGCGAAAACGGTTAGACAAGGAATCATCAATAATGTCAGTCTTATGGTTAATCTTCCTGCGGCAAACCAAGGCTATCAATTGTTTGCGAATAGTCCTTGCTGTTTAGGGCTGCATGTGAATATCAGCAGTGGAAAACCATTATCAGCTGCTGAATCCATTCCAACTTTAGTTGAAGGAACAGTATTCAAAAAATCATCGGTCTATAATCAGGCAAAAACGGATGTTGTCGCTTTCGAGGAAGCTGTGCAAGAAGTGCAAAAGCAGCTGGAGCGTTTTAGAGAATTAACCGGAGCTGATCCTGCTTATCTGGATATTCATGCAGTGCTCAGTCCTAATTTTATTGAAGCGGCTAAGAGGATTGCAGATCAAAATGGTCTTCCCTTTATTGGGATTCCTTCTGAAAAGGGAATGGCGATCAATCATCAACAGATCAAGCTGGAAATTGCTGCTGGTGAAAATGAAACGGAGCTGCTGCAGTTCTTCAAAAAGACGGTAGAGGATCAAGGTCAAACCGTGTCGTTACTGGTTTATCATCCCGGATTTATTGATGCGGTCCTCATCAGAAATTCTTCCTTAGTAAACAAACGTGTTTTTGAGACCTCTTTTTTAACCAGCAAAGAGTTGATCGATTACATTCAAGAAAATGACATTCATTTATTGAAGCTGACAGATATTTAGTGAACCAGAAATCAGGTGTTTCGCAAAGCAAATTGCGGAACACCTTTTTTGCGGAGGGATGTATTAATTTTTTCTGATCAAGAAAACTAGAAAAACTCCTGCCAAATGACTAGACAAAAAATCAGTCTTTCGCCCTATGACGAATCAAAGCAGTTTCGGCATAATATAGACATAAGATAAAAACACAGCGCAATTGAAAATAAGAATAAACAAAATTTAGGGTAGATAGGTTTTTTCGAAATTAGTATTTTGGGAAAATTAAAGGAGAGAATGATCATGATGAAAAAAATGACGAAATCACAAAACAATCGAGTATTAACGGGTGCATTAGCAGGAATCGCAGAATACTTTGGAATTGATCCGACTATTGCGCGTGTAGCGTTTGTCTTCAGCTGCTTTTTCTTAGAGGGAGCACCAATTTTACTGTATGTTCTATTAGCAGTGCTTATGCCAAAAGCAGGTAGCAGCAAGCAAACATACGAAAAAACTTATACGCATTCGACAAATGGTGAACCTAAACAGGCAGAATCAACTTCTGATGATGCATGGAGTGACTTTTAGGATAGAAAACAACGATTGATTACTGTCAGTCTTACAATAGAGCGAAAGGGTGAACTGCCAAAAAAGCGGTCCACTCTTTTTTCATGGATGCAGAAATTTTTCGATACTTCGAAAGACTTGGCTAAAAGATAGTCCTTTCGACCCATGACGAACGAAAAATGTTTGTGCATAATAGAAACATAGAACAATTCGTTGAGGAGCGATTAACATGAACGAACGGGAAAAAATATTAGAATCAATCAAAAAAGGCATCCTTTCACCAGAAGAAGGATTAGATTTGTTAGAAAGTCTTGGATTAAAAGATACAGAGACAAAAACGGAAGAAACGTCAGAACCACAAGCTGAGAACATAACCGAACCTGAAACAACATCAGAACCCGAAACAACCGAACCAGAAAAAGCGGTTGAATCGGAAGAAGAATTTGAGGTTGAAGAAACACCAGAAACCGAAGCGGCGTCGGATTTTGAAGATCCTGCAGCATTTGACGAAGTACCCGAACAAGAGTATGAAGAAAAAATCATTTCAGAAGAAGT
This sequence comes from Enterococcus sp. 3H8_DIV0648, assembly GCF_002140655.1. Classification (NCBI taxonomy): domain Bacteria; kingdom Bacillati; phylum Bacillota; class Bacilli; order Lactobacillales; family Enterococcaceae; genus Enterococcus; species Enterococcus sp. 3H8_DIV0648. The sequence continues at coordinate 8,767 of NZ_NGLG01000002.1, forward strand.
GCCAGACTTTAATGAAGAACCAGCACAGGAACCTGAATTGGAAGCCGAACCAACCGAAATCAAGCATGAGGAAAAGCAGCCAGCGGACAGTGTTGCCAGCATGATTGATGAATGGGAAAACAAGGCGGAGCCTGAACCAGAGGAAACCGATCCGGTCAGATCAAAAATCGATGAGTTCGATCTTGCGTTGCAAACGAAAATAGAAACTCTTCGAGTGAAAAAAGAAGAGTTTAGAGAACTAAACCTTGAGGCTGAACTAGGGATTATCTCATCCGAGAATGAAGCATTATATAATCAAATGAAAATCGAATTGAAGGAACTCGAAGAAGAGATCGAATTATTAAAGCACGAAAGAAAAGCAATCGATGAAGACCTGTTCGCTTCCCCGGAAAGACCATATGTATCCGATGGATTTTTTGAAGTGCCGGATGATTTTGAAGAACAAAAATACCGTCCAATGGATCGCCCGCAAGTCGAGCCGAATGATTGGGCCAGTCGAATTGGCCGGGTGGTGAACCGAGCGGCGAAGACTGTTACCGATACGGTAAACAATAGCGATTTTGATTTAAAGAAAATTAATCAGAAATTTTACGGAACCGCCAAGACCCACTTTAGTCATCAATTTACCTTTGAAGATATTGATGCGCAGACAATTGATATCAAGCTGGCTAAAGGAAAAGTGATCTTGAAAACCTGGGAAGATGAAACCATCAACGATGTTAAAGTAGAGGCAACAGTGTCACTGCTTGGTCAAATGGAAGAACCAGACCCAATCGATGCTTTCTTGGAGCGCAGCCGCATCGATGTGAATAACTACCAAATCTTATTCCATGTGCCAAATAAAAGAGTCGATGCTAAGCTGACGTTCTATTTACCAAAACGTCAGTACAATAACTTGTCACTTCGTTTATTAAATGGGGACTTGATGATTGAAGAGCTTTCAGCGAAAAATTCATCGATCAAAACCACCAACGGAACAATCTTGATTAAGGAACTGGATGCTTCGATGCTGGAATTTGAAGGAGTAAACAACGAGATTGAAATTCGGGAAGGTCAGATTTTAGATGCATCGATCGAGACCGTTACCGGAACGATCATCGCAAGAGCGGACATCGTACGATCAGAGTATTCGTTGATCAATGGTGATATCAAAGTAACCGCTAAGAATAATAATTTGAAAAAACTTGAGGCGCAATCAGTCAACGGCGATGTGAAAGTGTCGTTGCCGCAAACAATCGGGATAGAAGGTTCCGCTAAAACAGGAATCGGAACCATCAACTATCGATTTGCCAATTGTGAAACCGTTCAAGAACGCAGCGGCAATACACAAAAAGTATTACATTTTCAACGGGCGGCAGAAAATGCTGCACAAATCGAAGTTTCTTCTAAGGCAGGCAGCATTTACTTAAAGGACTTCGATAAATAGAAGGGAACGACTAAAATGAGAAAACGAATGACGAAATCACACACAAATCGCATGTTAACAGGAACGATTGCAGGGATTGCGGAATATTTTGAGATTGATCCAACAATTGCACGCGTTATCTTTGTTTTCCTGAACCTCGTATTAGTAGGGACACCGATTTTCTTTTATATATTGTTAGTACTGATTGTTCCAAAAGGGAACAGCGGTGAGAGTGCTTATCGCGAAAACTACGAACGCCCTAGAAGAACGAAGGCGCAGCGCAGGCGAGCTGACATAGAAGAAGAGGAAAATTGGAGCGATTTCTAATTTAACAGCGTCGGTTTAATGACGAAACATAAAGTAATCAGACATTTCTAATTTTTAGGAATGTCTTTTTTTGTGCGGGACAGGACGAGTTGTTATGTTAATGAGAATTTGCTGAATTACAGCTATAATCATTTATCAAATTAATTTCTAATAATCAAGAAATCATTAATGAGAATTCAATCGTATATAAGTTAGATAAGTTGAATTTAATAATGTTG
>NZ_NGLG01000002.1:10816-13565 GCF_002140655.1 Enterococcus sp. 3H8_DIV0648
GTATATAAGTTAGATAAGTTGAATTTAATAATGTTGTTACGAAAAATACTCAAAAAACACTATATATTTGAAGCGGGAAAAGGTAAAATAAAAATGGAATAGCACTTCCTAATAAAACACTATAGTTATTTTATCTCTTTTGAAGAGAATAATCTTAGCTTGGAACTAGGCTTTCAAGATAGAACTATCGACGTGTTCACCTATCAACTTTAACTAATTTGGAGGAGAAAGAATGGATTTTCGCCAGGTCTTAGGAGTAAGCAACAGACGCAGATTAAAATTGATTGAGCTATTGTATTATAACCGGGAGGGAACACCGAGCGAGAACCTCACCAGTGAGTTGAAATGCTCATTACCGATTTTATTGAGCGATATTAGTCTGATAAATGGACAGCAGAATAAATATTTTTTGGTTGAAAAGGATATGGGATTGTACCGTGTCAAACTTATGGAGGACATCAGCATTGGAAAACTTTATGCGGAAGCGCTGACCAGTTCGCCAGAATTTCAAATCGTGGAGCAGCTTTTGTATGAGCTGCATGACAATATCAGCGAATTATCAAAAGCACTGTATTTGAGCTCGTCAAACACTCAGCGCTATTTAAAAAAACTAGAGCCTTCGCTAAAAAAAGCCGGGATTCATTTATGCTACCGACCGTTGCGTTTAGAAGGCGAGGAAAAAACGATCCGTCATTTTTATTATCGCTATTTTATTGAAAAAAACTATTCATTGAAAACTATCTTACCCAATATGAATAGTTCCCAATTACGATCCATTGAAAAATTTGTTCAGGAGTTTATTGAGATCAATGGATTATATAAAAAGCATATTTTTAACAAACGGTTGACCTACAACATATTTATAAGTTTATGGCGGATCGCAAATGGTCATACCTATCCTAAGGAGGAGTTGCGGACGAATGGGCTGCTGCTGCCGGAAAATGAAGTCGCCTATGCTTTCAAAAGCATGGTTTCCAAAGTTTATCAGCTAAATTTGACCGATGAAATGATGCGGGATTGCTTATGGCTTTCCTACTCGGATGCAATTATCTTTAATAAAGAGCATAGAGAACTGGCTCTAGCCGATAATCCCCGCTATCGCCAATTATTTCGCAAACATTTAACTTTGACGAAAGCATTTATGAAATTAATGGGAGGCCCCCTTGACGAAGAACGGGTGTTTGAGCTGACGACGGTGCTGTTGAATGATGTTTATCTTTATGATGAGAGGGGAGAATTTTTGACGATTCTGCGAAAAAATCGAACGATCTTTTTAGAGATGGTCAAGATTATGCACCAGCATGCAGTAGAAAAGGTCACAGAAATTGCGCAGGACTTTGTTCAAAAATATAGAATCTATCAAGACGAGGATTTCATCACCAATTATGCCTACCTTTTATTAACAGCAGAAGTCGATAGTTTAGAACGATTAGCGTCACAGGATAAAACACTTCATCTGCTGCTGATTTCGGATCTTTCGCCAACGGAGGAGGAGTTTATCTCGAAGGTCATCACCCAGATCGTTTATGGAAATTTTGAAATCCATCATTTCGAAGACATTTGGGATGGGGAGGAAGAGTTAGTCGAGAAAATTTTGACCTATGACGGCTTGATCACCACCGGATCAAGAGAAGGACTGCCAAAAGATTTCCCTCTGGTGTCGATGGACCCTTATGTAACCCCGCAGTCGATCGTCGCGATTCAAAACCTAGTGAATGAACTTTCCGAAAAACTATTCCGAGCGTCTCTGTTAGAAGAAAAATTGTTTCCTCAAGAGATCACGGATTACTAAGTGATATAAAAATAATCAGACTCCTGCTAGTTGCTGCAGGAGTTTTTTTGAGTTGGAAACAATACTTTATAGATTAGATTAAAAAAACTCGTGACAATCAGATAATGACCAAAATAACTGTAATTAACGAAAACCGCCTGAATTCAACTGAAATTCAAGCGGCTCTTTTTATAATATTCGTTCATAGAACCAGAGTAACTGTGCATCCTCTGTACTTTCATTACACCAACCATGGTTTTCTTCTGAACTGTAACTGAGACAGTCGCCTTCTTCCAGATAGTAGACTTTTTCTTCTCCAATAGTGAAGGTTACTTTTCCCGATAATACAAAAACAATTTCATTTCCCGAGTGGGGCTGCATCGTGGGACGTTTAGAACCGGGCTTTAATGTGTACATCATGAAGGATAAACGCGAGTTTTCTTGCTTCAATAAGTTCTCAATCGTCAGGCCGCTGTTTTTATCGATAACACGCATTCGTTGGTCTTTTCTTACTAACTGTGAAGCCTCATCTTGATCAGCCGGCAGGTAGTACAAGACATTTTCACCATAATAATCGGCAATTTTCTGCAGAACTTCTAGGCGAGGGTTCACTTGCATGTTTTCGATTTTTGATAGATAGGATGTGGAAATGCCAACAGCCTCAGCGACTTCTTTGATTGTCTTGTTTTGCGCTTTGCGACTTTCTTTCCATTTATCGTTGATCAGCTCTTTGCTCAAAGTGTTGTCTTCATCTGAATGATTGCTGCTTAAGTTATAGGAATCCGCCATCATTTTCACAGCCTGCGTGCCCATTTTCATATCAATTGACCAGTTTTTGATTTTTTTAAGCGTTTCAACATCTTGCTGGTCAAAAATACGGTAGCCGTTTTCGCTTCTTTTAGGTACGAAAAAGCCATGCTGCTCCCAATTTCTAATTGTTGCAGGAACGACATTCAATAGTTTGGCCACATCTTGAAT
>NZ_NGLG01000002.1:13991-21175 GCF_002140655.1 Enterococcus sp. 3H8_DIV0648
ACTAGACAAAAAATCAGTCTTTCGCCCTATGACGGTCTCTTATACACATCTAGATGTGTATAAGAGACAGATGTTGATCTTTTCAATTTCTTTTTTGCTATTGTGTTATTGAAAAATTAGAAAGGGGAGGCTGTATTGTTAGTGAATTTCTTAACTTTTAAAAAACTGTTTACAAAGTTAGGAAAATGTTTTAGGATGATTTTGAAAACGCATTCATAAAAACTTTGCGCAAAGTCGATTGAATATTTTCACCGTTTTTCTCAAAAAGGAGGAGGCTTTTTTATGAAAGTTGTACTGTTAGATTCGCAAGTAATTAGTGGCTACAATTATGCCATTGAGCGAAAAATTGTTGAGAATGCTGATTTTGAATTTGTCATGGGAACTTGTAAAGATGAAGATGAAGTCGTCGAAAAGTATCGTGATGCGGATGCGATTTTGAACATTGCTACAAAAATGACGGAAAAAAGTATTAGCCAATTAACAAACTGTCAAGTGATGATTCGCTATGGGATTGGTGTCAATGAGTTTGATATGGATGCTGCGAATAAAATGGGGATTAGGATCTGTAATGTGACCACCTATTGTATTTCTGAAGTGGCCATTCATGCGACGGCTTTAGCGCTTGCCTTATCAAGACAATTGAAGCATTTTGATCAGGCAGTCGCACGAGGTGTTTGGAATCAAGAACTAGGAAGAAAAATGCGTCGTCCATCAGCACAAACAGTCGGGTTAGTTGGCTTTGGGAATATTTCCAGACAAATAGCCAAAAATTTTCAAGGTTTGGGGTATAGCGTAGTAGCTTACGATCCATATGTTCCACTGGACGTTTTTAAAGAAAAACAAGTAGAACAAGTTGATTTAGAAACACTTTATGCGACTGCGGATATCATTTCTTTGCACTTGCCAGAAACAAAGGAAACAGCAGGAATGATCAATGCAGCAGCATTTAACAAGATGAAAGACGGTGTTATCTTAATTAACGCAGCACGTGGGGGACTAATTGATACAAACGATTTAGTGGTGGCACTTAAAGCTGGAAAAGTTGGCGGTGCTGGCTTGGATACTTTATCAGTGGAACCGATGAAGGATGTCGATCATCCGCTTTTAGGAATGGAGAATGTTATTCTTACGCCGCATATTGCTTATAATTCAGCTGAAGCTAATCAAGAATTATTTGCTTCGGTGGCACAAACAGCGGTCGATGTATTAAATGGCGAGAATCCAGCGAATATTTTGAACAAGAAGGCATTGAACTTATAAGGAGAAGCAAAATGGACAAAAAAGAAAGTACTTTTCAAAGTTTGCTCGTTTCATTTGGTTTAGCTTCTGTCTGGTTTGGGATATATATTGGTCCGGGATTTTCCGGCGGCGCTCAGTTGGTAAGTTTCTTTGTAGGACAATCATGGCTGGGGGTTTTTATTGGCCCTTTGGTAACCACAACGGTTGCTGGAATTATTTGTTATCTAGTGTTGGAATACTGTCGAACGTTTGAGCTGTATGATTTTCGTTCTTTTTATGATCGTGTTTTTGGAAGATTTAATTTCTTCTTTGCCAATGTAAAAGAATTTTCAGCGATATTGGCTTGTATCACTATTTCAGCATTAACCTTTGCTACAGGCGGGCGTTTATTATCTGAGTTTTTCAACGTGTCGTTTGTTGCGATGGGGCTGCTTTCTTTTGGGATAGTGGCAGTGTTGATTCTTGCAGGACAAAAAATTGTTCTTCGCTCGGCTTCTTTTATAGCTATCGCCTTGATCTTATTGATTGCTTATATTGCAGTAAGAGGCGTGCCAGCTTCCTGGGAGGGAATGAGTAATTATGTCTCAAATCGAACGATGAATGCGCCGATAAGTCAGGTGCTTTTACAGATCATTCTTTACATTAACATCATGGTGGCCTTTATCGATGCCGTAATTCCAGCTTCTAAAGGACAAGTGAAGACGAGAAAGCATTCACTTGGAACAGCGATTATCGGAAGCTTAATGGTTCTTATTTCTACGGTTGCGATGAATATTATTTTTGCAGCGGGGATGCCTCAAGTTGCGGGGGAGGATTTACCGACCTTGTGGAGTTTGAATCACATTATTGGCGCCGGCTTCAGTGTTCGTTTACTTTATACTGCAATCGCTTACTTAGCGGTTCTATCTACTGGTGCAGGGTACTTGTACGGAATGATTGAACGCTATCAATTATTAGTCCACAAAGTTTGGAAAGGCTCATCTTATAATGCTCGACGGATACTGCTTGTTGGGATTCTTACAGTGTTAGCCTTTTATTTCGGCCGTGCTGGGATTCCGCAAATTGTTACTACAGCCTACGGGATTATTGGCAGAATCAATATTCCTCTGTTTGAAATTCCGTTTCTAGTATTATTGCCGTATCAATTGTATAAGTATCAAAAAAACAGAATAGCAGCAGAAATTGAATTGCCTGAGTAGAAAAATAAATATATAAGGAGGATTTATAAATGGGTTTCAGAGAAGAAGGAAAATGGTGGGTAAGTCCCTCAAATTATGATGAAAAAGTAACGAAGGAATTTAAGTTTGTAGACAACATCCAGTTTTTAGACACTACACTTCGTGATGGTGAACAGCAGCCGGGAATTGTTTTGACGAAGGATGAAAAAGTTGAAATTGCAAAAAAATTAGATGCAGTAGGGGTTCATCGGATTGAAGCCGGGACACCTGCGGTAACTCAAGAAGATGCCGATGCGATTAAAGAGATCACTAGTTTAGGATTAAAAGCAGATATTTATTGCTTCGTTCGAAATATGGTGAAGGATATGGAATTAGCTAAGGAATGTGGAGTAGATGGCGTAGTTGCTGAGATTCCCGGAAGTGAGCACTTATTGGCTAAAGGAATTAAATGGGGAGCAGAAAAAGCGATCAAATCTGCGATTGAAGCAACCGCAAAAGCGCATGAGTTAGGTTTGAAGGTGTTGTTTTTCCCAGCGGATGGCTCGCGGGCAAGTATGGACTTTTTAATGGATACGGTACAAGCGATCGTTGATGGCGGCGGACATATGGATTCACTGGCATTAGTGGATACTTTTGGTGCACTTTCACCTGAGGGCGCGCGCTTGAGAATCTCTCAATTGATCGAGCGTTTCCCAGAAACACCGATTGAATGTCATTTCCATGATGATTTTGGTTTAGGGACAGCGACTTCATTAGCGGGATTAGCAGCAGGGGCATCGGCTGTTCACGTAACAGTTAATGGGATTGGTGAACGGGCTGGTTCGGCTCAGCTTGAACAGGTAGCTCTTTCATTGGAGGCTTTGTATGGGCAAGATACCGGACTTGATTTATCTAAACTGAAAGATTTATCCGATACAGTAGCACGACTTGCAAGAGAACCAATCAATCCTACCGCACCAGTAGTAGGAGATGCCATCTTCGGTTGGGAAACAGGAATGCCTTCAAGCTTATGGGAAAATGCCCGAAAATCCGATCCACTAGTAATGCTGCCTTATCGTTGGGATCTAGTTGGTAACAGTGAACCTGTTTTAGACCTAGGTAAAAAATCTGGAAAAGACAATTTACGTGTCTGGCTTGAACGTTACGAGCTTTCCGTAGACGAGGAAAAGAAAATGGACTTGCTGATGGCTGTTAAGGCTAAAGGAATTGAGCTGCATCGCACACTAAATGAGGATGAATTTAGAGAATTGGTTAAGGAATTTCAATAAGAACAGAAAGTGGGTTACGTGAAATGAAAGCATTGATTTTGAATTTAGGAGGGACCTCTACCAAAATCGCTTTATGCGAAGATGAGAAAATTATTCTAAAAGAAACGATTCGGCATTCAACTGAAGAGCTTGAAGGGTTTAAAAAAATTTGGGATCAATATGATTATCGAATGGCAAGCATTCTTTCATTTTTAAAAATCAATCAACTGTCTGTAAGCGAGTTGGACTTGTTCATTTCACGTGGTCCTTCAGTGAAACCGCTAGAGTCTGGTGTCTACGAAATAAATGAAGCAATGGTGACTGACGCAAAATCGGGTGAGTTTGGTCAACATGTCTGTAACCTGGGCTGTGCCATTGCACTAGCATTTGCTCAGGAGAATGGAAAGACGGCGCTGATTGCCGACCCTCCTTGTGTGGACGAGATGATCCCCATTGCAAGGTATACAGGACTTCCTCAGATTACAAGGCACAGCTATTTCCAAGCGTTAAGTCATAAGGCTTTTGGCAGATTTATCGCGTCAAAATTAGAAAAAGATTATCGTGAGCTTTCTATTGTCATTACCCATCTCGGTTCAGGAATCTCCTGCGGAACTCATAAAAATGGAAAAGTCATCGATATTACCAATGGGTTAGATGGGGACGCGCCCTTTGGGATGGATCGCAGCGGGACCCTTCCGGCAGCTGATTGGAAGAAGCTGATTCAATCTGGAAACTATACTAATGAAGAGTTAGATTATATGTTAAACGGCGGAGGGGGCTTGATGGCCCATCTTGGAACGAATAATGGGGAAGAAATCGAACGACGAATCAAGCAGGGAGATGCGAAAGCGTTAGAGGTATTTGAAGCAATGGCTTTTCAAGTAAGCAAAGCCATCGGAGCTGCTGCTGGAGCAATGGGCGGCAGACCGGATGCGATAGGAATTACTGGCGGGTTAGCACATTCTAAACACTTTGTTGATTTTATCAAGAAACATGTTTGGTGGATGGCGCCAATCTATGTAAAACCTGATATTGATGAACTTGAAGCCTTAAGCTCTGTATGCATTCCGGCATATTTTGGTGAGATCGAGATCAAGGACTATTGATTAAATAGGAGGCATTATGCAAATTACAAATTTTAAAGAATTGAATACACACGTTCGAAAGACCACTCAAGTAAAAATTGTAATTGCGATGGCAGATGAGGAGGAAGTGCTGCTAGCAGATAAGGCGATTGAAGATGGTATAGCAGAGTTTGTCTTGATCGGAGATAAGGAGCGGATTCAAGAGCTGATCGTAAAGCACCATCTGTCACCAGCAAAATTCACGATCGTTCATGAGACGAATCATAAAAAAGCGGCTTCTGCAGCGGTCCAAATGGTGAAAAACAAGCAAGCCGATATTCCAATGAAAGGACTGCTTCATACTTCTGATTTTATGGGCGCAGTTCTGAATAAGGAATCAGGCTTTGAACGTATCAAAAGAATCAGTCAGGTAACGATATTTCAAGACCATTCGAATAACCTGAAATTCTTAACCGATTGCGCGATCAACATTGAGCAAACGTTATCTGTGAAAAAAGATATCATTGAGAATGCTGTTCATCTGGCTCGAACTTTTGGAATCATTTGTCCCAAAGTCGCATTATTAAGTGCTGTAGAAACAATCAATGAAAAGATGCCCGATACGACAACTGGTGCGATCTTGGTGCAAATGAACAATCGCGGGCAAATTAAGGATTGTATTATCGATGGACCGCTGTCTTTAGATAATGCGGTCTCAAAAGAAGCGGCTGAAATCAAAGGTATCCGCAGTTCAGTGGCTGGAGCTGCCGATATCTTAGTCGGCTCATCTTTGCAAGAGGCGAATACATTAAGCAAGTCTTTAAATTTCTATGCGAAGTTTCAAACTGCTTCAGTAATTCTAGGCACAAAGGAACCCTTCATCATGACTTCAAGAACAGATACGCAGCAAAACAAAGTAAATTCAATTGCCGCTACCTGTTGGCTTTTTCAAAAGCAAAATGATCCAAATTAGATAAGTAAGTTCGATGGTCTAGATTATTCTCAAGTATTTGATTATAATCTAGGCTATTTCTATTCTATTAGGCTGCAATAATGAGTATGATGAAAGTAGAATACATGTATCTAAAAAAGAAGGAGAATCACTATGGAAAGAATATTTTATCGAGACAATGAGCAGTGCTTTATCGATGTTGCCAAACCAAATGAAGTGACCCAAACAGATTTGATTATGTTGATCCATGGGGGATACTGGCGCGTCGATAAAACTTTGGAAACAGTTGCGGACATTCAAACATATTTTACGAAAAAGGGATATGTGGTTTGCAATATTGAATATCGAAGAGGAGAAAATAATCCTTGGCCAACCCCATCACTTGATGTAAACAGTGCCGTTGAAAAAATAAAGCAGGAATTTCCTACCGATAATTATGTTCTTATCGGTCATTCTGTCGGTGGTCAATTAGCTTTATTAAACGCGGGAGAACAAGATCGAGTGATTGCGTTAGCACCAGTCACAGATTTAATTTACACTAGGGATCATCATTTGGGCGATGATGCGGTTCAAGAATATTTTGGCGAAGAAGCGAGCGACACAGAGCTAGTGAAAGCTTCGCCATGTCATCATCTACCATTGAAAGCAGCTTCTTGTTTGATTATTCATGGAGCCGATGATGTCAGAGTGGACGTTGGAACGACTATCCGCTATTTCCAAGAAAACTTGACTGCTAAAAACAATATTGAACTGCTGATTTTACCTAGAATGGCCCATCAAGATATTATTAATCCGATCCATGATCATTTTAGCTATTGCTTACAGTGGATCAAAGGGAATATGGATAAATGATTAGATAGCAGCTCGAAATTCTTATTAATCATTTTTTTTCAATACTATGGCGTTTTGGATAAATATACACATCTAGATGTGTATAAGAGACAGATGCAAGGTCCACCTAGCAATATGGTTGAGAGCATAACAAGAATCTTCGAAATGTTTCTCAGCAAAAAGTTAGGGTTGGATTTGATAGTTTTCATAATTTTTATAGCTCCTTTTGTTTAATTTATAAAATAATGGGTGGATCATTAAGATTTCCACCAGTAAACCAATGATTAGCAGAGTACCCACTTGAGCGCCTACAAGGAATAGGGATACACAAATAATTGAGAACGCGCTGATTAAAGCGAATAACTTCTTCCTTTTCCGTTCACTTACGCTAACTAAAGGGTTCTTTTCTGTATCGGCCGGCGCATAGAAAAAGACGCACAACAGAATAATTACAGATAGAATCAGCATCCAAGGAGTCGATAGGGTAAAATTCGTTTCTTGGAGGACGTAAGGAATGCCCACAAACGTAGCTATTCCAAAAAGTGAACAGGCAATGGAAGACTTCGCATGCCAGCCATTTGCGTGCCATCTCAAAAGAATATAGGCTAGATTCATAATGAACGTTTCAAAAAGTAAACCGAATAAAAAGGAAATAAAGTAAACCTGAATACTT
>NZ_NGLG01000002.1:21275-23533 GCF_002140655.1 Enterococcus sp. 3H8_DIV0648
GCTTTATGAAGAAATTGAGTCATTGTCTAGTTGCTACTATTATAGTGTTTGGTTTATTTGGGTTTGCTGTGCCGGGATTGGCACATGGGTATGTGACTTCACCGGGAAGTCGTGCTTATCTAGGAACGTCTTCAGGCGGAAGGCTGAATCAAAATGTTGGACGAGCGCAGTGGGAGCCGCAAAGTATTGAAGCCAAGAAAAACACGTTTATCGAAGGAAAGGTCGCCAGTGCAGGGGTCAGCGGTTATGAGCCGTTAGATGATCAATCATTGTCGCGTTGGCACAAAAACTCTATTTCGTCGGGAAACCTAAACATCTCTTGGTTTTTAACAGCGCCGCATAAAACAAGTACCTGGGATTACTACATCACAAAACCCGGTTGGAATCCTAACAAACCATTGAAAATTAGTGATTTCGAACTGATTAAGCAAATTGATGATCATGGGACTCTGCCAACCAAAGTAGTCAATCAGCAAATCACCATTCCAAACAATCGGAAGGGCTACAATGTTATCTTGGCTGTTTGGAACATTAGTGATACAGTGAATGCCTTCTATCAAGTGATCGATGTGAATATTCGCTAACAGATCAGTAAAAAAGTGTGTTTCGAGTTCATTTTAAAGCAATAAAGAACCATCCATTCTGATAGTTTTCTTTCAGAAATGGATGGTTCTATTAGTTTTTTGAAAAACCTGATTAAGAGCGTTCATTTTTTCAAGGGCGCTCTTTATTTTTCGTCTAGAGATCATGCAGGAACGATCCTCATCAAAATAAATCAGCCCTTCAGCACGATCGATTTGAGCAATATTTTCTAAATTCACCACAAAGGAGCGATGGGCTTTGAAAAAACGCGGATCTAAATTCTCAATCTCACCAAGAGTCGCGTAAAAATTCACTAGACGATTCTTGCAGATGAGACGAAGTTTATGGGAAATATCAGTCGTCTCAAAATAAAGAATATCGGAAAAGGGTACTTGAAAGCTAGTGTGCTGGTTATTAAAAATAAACAGTTCTTCCTTTTTTCCAGTTGATCGAACGCTTAAAAGATTCTCAAAGCAGTCGATTAAGCGTTGCTTCATCTCGTCGACTGGGCTGTCTTTGGCAATAAAATCAAACGCAGAAACCTTATAGGCATAAGTGATCGGAGCAAATTCTGAATGCGTGGTAATAAAGACGATCACTCCATGAGCATCCACTTGCCGAATCTGACTAGCGACTTCTAAACCTTTCCGCTCCTCACCGTTAAGCTCGATATCCAAAAAATAGATATTTTGATCAACAGTTTCTTGAACCTTCTCTAAAAGAAAATCAGGTCTTGCGGTAGTAATTATCGATTTTACCGACCAGCGTTTTTCCAGCAAAATCTCTCGAATGATTAAATCCAATCGTTGTTGCTGTAAAATGTCATCTTCTAATAAGAAAATATTCATTGCGGAAACTCCTCCTTAATCATCAAAACCTGTCGGAACACACCAAATTGATATTCTGTTTGTAATGAAAGATTGGTGTAGTTTTGTAAGATCGCTTGAACCGTAGCCAATCCTAATCCACGATTTTCACCTTTTGTCGAATAGTCTTTTTTAAATATTTTTGTGATATCAATCACTTCATCTGGACAAGAATTTTCAATGATAAGCTGAATTTTATTCATAGTCTCATCTCTTAAAAAGACAATCGTCAAAAAAGGATTCTCGGCTTTTTCGGCTGCTTCAATTGCGTTATCCAATAGGATCGAAGCAATACGGACATAATCTAAAATATCGATCGCTTCATTTTGGATAACATCGTCGATTTCGATATTTACCGGAATGTTTTTCTGCCAAGCTTGGATAATGTGGGTAGAAAAAATCCCTTTGATCGGCAGTGTCTTTAGGTTGTTCAACCGAGCGAGGGAATAGTGCTCATCATCTAGTGCAATTCCTTCCTGATTCAAGATTCGATTGTACGTATCTTGAATAATGGAAAGATCTTTTGTTTTAATGCTTTCATTCAAGCTGATCAGAACATTATGATAGTCGTGACGAAATCCCCGAAGCTCTCCATACATCGCTTCAATCTGTTGCACATAAGAGGTAAGATCAGCCAGCTGGTTATCCTTCAACTCTTGGATACGCTGTTTATCCATTTGCCGTGTCTTAATGTTCAAATAGACGATTAATAGGATAATCACTAGGATAAACACGACGATCAGATATTTCCGAACAGGATTTTCACCTTTTAGAACATATTCTTCTATCCAGTAATTACTAAACTGAATA
>NZ_NGLG01000002.1:23815-27742 GCF_002140655.1 Enterococcus sp. 3H8_DIV0648
GAATAATACAGCAAAGCGTTAATAAAACATTAATGATTAAAAGAAAAATCTGGTTCCAATTGTCTTGATATTTCTCTAAAAAAGAAATGCTAGGTCTAATCAAGCGCAATAAAATCAGATTGCATATAACGGAAAAGACTGGAGATATAGTCATATTGATGACGTACATATATTGATCGAAAACATTTTCTCCAAGAAAAAAATGTATTGAAGAGTTCATAAAATAGGCAAAAACGACATAAGAGAATGTCGTGTATATTCCGAAAAACCATATTAGATTATTAGAACAGTCTTTGTTTAGTCTTTTACCGATGATAAAAAAATAAATCATAATTGCAGCAAAAACCCAGTAATTAAAAAGAAGGTAAATGACAGTAGAAATTACTGGGAGAATAATTATCATTCTAAAAGGGATTTTCTTGTTTATTAATCTAGAATAGATAAATAGTTGACAAATATTTTCTATAGAATTTAATAGAAATAACGTAAAAATCCCCATTTACTCTTTAGTTTTCAAAGCTTTAAGTTTGGGATTTTCTGGTTCATAACCCCAGACAATGCAAGGTCCACCTAGCAATATGGTTGAGAGCATAACAAGAATCTTCGAAATGTTTCTCAGCAAAAAGTTAGGGTTGGATTTGATAGTTTTCATAATTTTTATAGCTCCTTTTGTTTAATTTATAAAATAATGGGTGGATCATTAAGATTTCCACCAGTAAACCAATGATTAGCAGAGTACCCACTTGAGCGCCTACAAGGAATAGGGATACACAAATAATTGAGAACGCGCTGATTAAAGCGAATAACTTCTTCCTTTTCCGTTCACTTACGCTAACTAAAGGGTTCTTTTCTGTATCGGCCGGCGCATAGAAAAAGACGCACAACAGAATAATTACAGATAGAATCAGCATCCAAGGAGTCGATAGGGTAAAATTCGTTTCTTGGAGGACGTAAGGAATGCCCACAAACGTAGCTATTCCAAAAAGTGAACAGGCAATGGAAGACTTCGCATGCCAGCCATTTGCGTGCCATCTCAAAAGAATATAGGCTAGATTCATAATGAACGTTTCAAAAAGTAAACCGAATAAAAAGGAAATAAAGTAAACCTGAATACTTTTTAAAATATTGATCAACAGGATTTCTAAAGAGTATTGGACGTTTTCAAATTCTTCCTCGGTCATAAAATTTTGTGCTCGAAGCTTTTCTAGTATAAATAAGGTGAAAGTGTGTGTCATAGTCAACTACCTCTTGTGCTATAGTTCGCATTACTTTTTGATTGTAATCCTTTTTTTGCCTCACTACAATGTAAACCAGTATCAGGCTTCTTGTTCTGTTAACAGAATGTCCTTCAGCGATTGCTTTAATGGTGCGTATTTTCTTCGCGAGAAAGGACAGTTATTATTGAAGGAATCGTCCAAAAAGTAAACACGTCTTTCGTATTTATTGATTTCTCGAATGGTTAACAGGTTAACGATAAAGGAGCGATGACAACGGAACAGCCAGTTTTGATACGCATCTTCGTAGTTGTTCAAATCTCCTGTGCAATAGTATTTGTCGTGTTTTGTCACAAAACATAAAGAATGATCTTTAGTCGTGTCGACTGTGATATAGAGTAAATCCGCCGCTTGGATAATAATTGTGCCTTTTTTAGTTTCTAGAATAATCGGTGCTTTCATATGAAGAAACCTCCTTATCGGCAATTTTAAAGAATTTGTTGCAAATTGATAAGGGTTTTGTCGTGAATGGTCGAAAAACGATCGCGAATGGTCATCGCTCCCACATGAAAGTCTACAAAAGTATATTCTCGTGTTCTTTCTTAAAGCGAGAAAAGCATAATGATAAAGACTTACAAAATAAGGGGATGCAATTACAGGGTAATTATTGTACAATGTTTGTGGTTCTTAGTTATTTTATAGAATCGAGAGCTTCGAAGATTCTTGATGGCTAATATGCTTATACTAAGAAGAATTCGAATAGCTTTAATTTTCAAATTTAATCTAATAAGAAAACGGGAGTTATTTTATGAAAAAACATATAGGGTTACGATTGTTTAGCACTTCTTTGGCACTAATAGGTTTGATTACGTTGGCAACTACAGAGCTTGTTGCTGCGGAAAGTACTGACTCGACGATCCAGATGGAAACAAGTAGTTCTTCAAGTTCTGTAGCAAGTCCGAACAGCTTGATTGAATCGGAAAAAACATCCAGCTCTGTCAATGCGCCGGATACAAGTTCCGCAGAATCAGATGATCTAGAAGAAGCCAAAGCTATCCAAGCCGGATATTCAGAACAGCAATTTGAACAAATCATGAGTATCCCCCAATTAGCAGCAGCTGATCTACCTCCGATGCCGCGATCGACTGGTCAACAGAATTCTGTTGTGGCTAAAGCTAGGGATCAAATCGGCAAGCCGTATGCTTGGGGTGCTTCAGGCCCAAATTCATTTGATTGCGGCGGTTTAGTCAAGTACGTTTATAAGCAGGCAGTGAATGTTGACTTGCCAATGGGAACGACAAATCAGGAGAAGAATGGGACTGAGGCAAGCTTGAATTCTTTACAGCCGGGAGATCTGCTTTTCTATGGCAGCAGGGGCGCTACCTATCACGTAGGAATATACATTGGAAATAATCAGATGGTCCATTCGCCTCAACCGGGGCAGACAGTCACGGCTGTTGATATCAGCTATTTTTACCCCAATTTTGCTAGAAGAATTTTAAATTCTAATGGAACAGATCCCAATGTTTACCCTTCGACAGATGGACAAGCAGCAAATGAACGCTTCATTTTTAGAATGTACAATAAAAACGATGGGCAGCATCACTATACACAGCTAACAAGTGAGGCGATCAATTTAATCAAGGTTGGCTGGAATTACGAAGGTGTCGGTTGGGTATCGCCTTCATCGGGTGCTTCTGTATACAGAATGTACAATCCCAATAATGGCAGACATCATTACACTCCCCATACTTACGAAAAGAATGACTTAGTAAAAGCAGGCTGGAAGTATGAGGGCGTTTCATGGAATACAGGAGGAAATGTTCCCGTCTATCGTCTGTATAATCCTCAAGCCGCACCAAGAGAGGACAGCCATCACTATACACCGTTAGCTTCTGAACGGGACAGTTTGGTTAGAGCAGGCTGGAAATCTGAAGGTGTAGCTTGGTATGCCACAAGAATTCTTAAATAACTTTATCTATCAGGCACTTGTGATTGAAAAATCGCAGGTGCTTTTTTGAACGATTTTTACTCAAAAAGAATAATTAAGAATTTTGCCTTGCGTTCAGGATTGAAAAATGACCGTTGAGGATTGAGAGGGTTCTTTAGTAAAAAAGTATTCTATTATAGTTTAGGTACAGGAAATAAAGCAGCTTGGGCAGAAAGTGAGGAATCGAGGGGCGATGAAAGTCATAAAACAGCTTGATACAGGGATTTATCAGGTGTTGCACAAATTTAGAAAACTGACTAAAAAACAGCAGAGAATCGTTTATGGTTTGCTGATTCTTTTCGTATTCTTTTTAATCAATTTTATCAATGCGCAGTTTGTCGACAATGCGATGTGGTTGGAGGGGAATTGGTCTAGTCAATCTAATCGTTATACGATCAAGACTAAAAATGGTGAATGTCAGTACTGGAATATTAAACAAAACGACTTTTTTTTGATGGAAGATGCTCAAATTGCTGTGAATTCTTCTAAAGGCAATATCGTTCTGACAAAAAGTGGCAGCAACACAGAATACCACCTCATTAAAATCGATAAAAATCACTTAGGATTGCAGATATTTAACAATCAAAAGAAAATAAAAGAGTTGAAATTACAGAGAGCGAAATGAATGTTTGCACAAAAAATAAAAGATAATCAATTAACACCTGCGATCTTCTCATCGCAGGTGTTTTTGAGTGATTTTATCTAATTCGTACATGGCTAAAT
>NZ_NGLG01000002.1:28209-41313 GCF_002140655.1 Enterococcus sp. 3H8_DIV0648
TGTTGAGTTGATCTTGGAAAGAGCAGTGATGAGTCTAGCGGTATATAAAGATAGCAGGAATGGAAGAAGTGAAAGTTTTCGAATGCTGTCAAATGCAATCGTTTATTTTATTCAAAATGATCGACGGAGTTATGCCTGGAAATACCTTGAAAAAATGGATGATTTCAATTTAGAGGAAGACATGTATTTTGAAGCAAATCTTCGATTACTTCTCAAGGGAATCTGGGAAACATTGAGGGGAAATGACCAGGGAAAAGAAAAGGTGAAGCAGTCTTTAAAGGTCTGCGAGTATCTCTCATCTGAACAATATCAGAAAATGAACTATGAACTGCTGATCTACGTAGAAAAGTTATTTAATGTGGATTTTGAGTTAGAAGAAATGTCAGCTTATCTTTCTTAGAAAGATAAGCTATTTTGGATCATCTTAGGAGCATTAATATCTTAGCTGTACATCTAGCGCTATTTCTGTCGATACAACAAGATGTTTTGATCGTTATTTTATAATCCCTATTATTGCAGATTATTATTGTGGATTGACAGAGAATAATTCAACAACTTTTCAATGGAAGATCAGAATCTGGGAGCAAAAAAAGGTTTCAATTGTAACGGTGATTTTTGCCAGTGTTAAGAAATCAATTCTCAATTGCTGTTTTTTTGACGCTTAGTATTGTGTAAAAAACAAATCAAAGAGAGCTGAAAGGGCACTTTTTGATGAAAATCAATTTTCAAATTCGTCGTATACGAGACTTTTTACCTTATACGACGAATAATGAAATTTTCACCCCTTTTTGTATTATGCTAATAGCATATTTATGGATAGGAGGGAATATCACATGGCAGGAGCAATTACAGTCACACCCGAACAGCTGAAATCACAGGCGAAGGTTTATCAACAAGCCTCAGCCCAAATCGAAGATGCAATTCGCAAAGTGAATTCGATGAATCAAACGATTTCTCAGCAATGGCAAGGGGAAGCGTTCCGAGCGTACTTAGAACAGTACAATCAGTTAGAAGGTAACGTGAAGCAAATGGAAGAATTGCTGGAAAGCATTCACGGACAGTTGAACAAATATGCGGATACCGTTGCTGAACGCGACCGTCAAGATGCTGGTTCATTCGGGCTAAATTAAACAAAGACGAAAGACGTCAGCACAAGTGGTGTGCTGACGTTTTTTTAGGAGAAGGACATGGAGAAGAAAAGAGAAAATAAACTCGCATTGCTGGGGATAACAATCGGCGGTATTTTGTTGGTTGCGGTATTACTATTTTTCGGGCTCAAAGATGACAATCTTAGAAAAGCTGCCGAAGATCAAACCTCTCAGGTTACGTATGCTTTGGTGAACGAAGATAAAGGTGCGAAGTTTGAGAATCGACAATACATATTAGGCAGAGACTTTGTTACCTTGATCAACAACGACTTGGATCATAATTGGCAGACGACCACAAGAAGTGTAGCAGATGCAGGACTCTCTGATGGTCAATTTGATGCGGTAATCTATATTCCGCAAAATTTTTCTGAGCGACTGCTTGATCTGCAAAGCATCGAGCCGGATCAGGCTGTGGTGGATTATCAAGTAAGTAAGGGACAAAATGAGCTGACCAATCAAGCAGTTCAGATAAAAGTCGATAGCATTTTGAAAGAATTCAATCAACGAATCGTTCAGATGTACTTTTCAAGTATCGTAGGAAATCTTTCAGAGGCGCAGCGTAATGTGAATACGATCGTGCAAGGTGACAAGGAAACACATACAACATTAGCTTCAGAGATCCAAAATCCTTTTAAGGAATTACCGGAAAACTTCTCATCCGTATTGGATGTATCCAGTATTTTAGATGCGGATAATGAGCGCTTTACCGCGGAGCAGAAGAGTTTCGTTGATTCTGTCAACCAATTATTGGATTCAAACAATGAAGGCTTGAAAGGTTCTAGCGATTCACTGGAAACAACTAAGGAAACGGTCGACGAATTTACTGAAGATGTCAATAAAAAAATCGAAGAAGCCATTCAGCAATTCAATGACCAAGTAGAGCTGCAAAAGGAGCAGTTAGCCCAACAGTGGGATAACGATTTACAAAACTATCAAGGACAATTCGATGGATTAAATCATTCATTAATGCAGCAGATGAATGATTTTTACCAGAGTGATGCCAATGGAAGCAAGACGAGCGGTGTATTGGCTGATTTTTATAGTCAAGCAGCTTATTTCAAAGAAAATCAAACGGCTCGGTTAGCAGAAATCACGGATGAGATTGATCAATTAGAGCAGCAGGTTGTGACCCTAAAAGAGTTGCGGACAAAAATCGCTGAGACTTATTACAGCGACGGCAGTAAAACACCAGAGAGTGCTACAGAAGAAGATAGCAAACAAGCCATCCTTAATTTAACAGATCTTTCTTCTAGCCAAAACGCCTCTAAATTGAAGGATCAATATTTAGATGTCTTAAATGAGAAGATCGCTATGCTGAATAATGGTGAGGTACGGGCATTATTGGATCTTTTAGTCAGTAACGGAAAGGTCACTAAGCCGCAGGCGGATCAATATATACAGGAATTGGAAATAATTGAAAAATATGCCAATGACTATGGTGTTGCTTTTAGTACAACACCGATTTTCAACTATTTGACTGGGGATGTGCCTCATGATAATCCAGTCGATATTGTCCAATCCCGTACGTTTGTTATCGATCCTAATGTAACGACAACACTCGATCTGAATTCAGGGTCAACTGTCAAAATCAAGGATGAAACGGTTCTGGCAGCTGAAATTAAGACCCTTTTAGATGCAAAACTAAGCAGTTATGATTATGAAGCGACCGTAACGGCTGGTTCTTCTCACAGTATAACGATCACGACGGCGCTCAAAGCAGGAGGAACTCCTCCGACGACTGCTCTGCCAGATCAAATCGGTGTGACAGTCCAGCCGACGATTGAATGGACATTGTCAGATACTGAGCTGAAGGAATCTTTCGTAAATCTTCTATATAACTGGCGAGTCAATGGTGTTGAGCAAGTCGCTGGGCACTACGCGAGTTTCGCAGATAAGGCGAATCCCTTAATCAATGATGTTCCTCATATTTTGGCTCAATTTGAAGCTTTAGGCGGAGCTGCGCAGCAGATCATGACGATCTTCGCTGAGCCGGGTCAGCAGTCAAATGTGGCTAGTTATCTCGCAACTATCAACGATTCGGCTAATCTCGGCTTGAGACTGGATGAGTTTGCGGCAAGTGATTCGATTTATCATTCCTATGACAATATTACAGATGATGCGAAAAAGAAGTTGATTCAAGATGCAGTAGTCAAGGAGTACAAAGCCGGTGGGGACAAGCTTTATCGTCAAACTGAAGATCAGATCGCCGCTTTGGAGCAAACAATCGGAACAAAAGAAAATGCGGAAAATGAAAAAAATACATTATATAGTACGCTGCACTTCATGATGCAGCCGGAGCTGTTAAAAAATGAAGCAGATAAATTAAATCAGTGGTTTGCTAAAGCCAACGAACAGATTGCAGCGACATATGGCAGCTGGAAGGAAGCTGAAAAAATTGAGGCCGGATCGGTGATCAATGAAGAAAATCCGCATCCGGAATCTGGTGATACAAAGCCAGTCGCAGAAGCGACAGCTTCGATTGTCAACACCATGAAGGAATTAGTGGAAACGGCTAAACAATCTGCGGAAACAACGAGTAAATCTGCGGCAGAGGTAGAGGATGTCGGTTCGAAAATTGAAGATCTGAAAAAGACGACTAAAGAAGTCCAAGGCAACGCAGATAAAGTTCTTAATAATTTGGACAAAGTAGTAGCGGATGCGAATAAGAAAGACAGCACAAATGATGAGTACAGCAAGAATTTTGATCAGGTTCTTTCCAATGCCCGCCAAGGCGGAGCCGATAATCAAAAAGTATTCAATTTCTTAGCAAGTCCAATGAGTACGATCGGAGAATTTGGAAAAAATCGAACGATTTCGGTCGTTCCTTATTATCTGACTTTTATCGGGACAATCGTTGCTCTGTTTATTGGATACGGACTTTCTTCTAGCTTATGGGAGCGTCAATTGCGCAAGCATGATTTCTTTGTTACACAGAGCCGAATTTGGAAGAATACTCCGAATGCCTTACGAACGCTGGCGGTAAGTATGCTGATCGCCCTGCTGGTAAGTGGTATAACGACACATTTAGTCACTATAAATTCAACCGTAAGCTGGTTCAGCTATACGTTTTTAGTTTTCTTGAGCTGTCTGCTGTTTACGACAGCATTAGCAAGGCAATTCAAACGGGCAGGTTTATTCATTGTGGGGTTACTATTTGGTTTCTATTTAATGATGACTCCATTGTTGGGGATGACGACCAATCCGGGAAGTGTGGTTCGTTTCATTTTCAGAGTGTCGCCTTTGCAAAATATTGAGAACGGATATACTGCTTTGCTTAATGGGATGTCGATCGGTTGGCTAACTTATTTAATCCTAATCGTGCTCGTATTGTTGGGTCTCGGTTTGAATTTCTTAGTAAGTGCGCAGAAGGATGCGCTAGGTGAGCCGTTAGGGCAGGTGATTGATCATGAATAAACGAAAAATCATTGGAATATTTGCGCTTTTATTTACTGTTGGGTTGTTTGGCAGAGAAGCAGAGGCAGACAACGGCAAATTGACGATCAACAATCAGGTTATTTATGAGGAAAATCAAGAAAAAGAAGATTCGATTGAGTATCTGATTGCACCAGATTTATTTTTAGAAAAGAAGACAATGACTAATCAGCAGCAGTTAGCGGCCCGTGAACAAATTGCACAACAGGCGAAAGATAAAGTCTTCGTCACGCGGCAGCTGCCTGAAACCGGTAAAGAAGAAAAAGCGTATGTGAAAAAATTATTTTTAGAAGGTTATCAAGGCGCCGCGTCCCATTCTAATCAAAGCATGACTCAGAAAAATACTATCCCTCAAGGATTAATCTACTTTTTGGCAGGGATAGTGATCGTGGGGATGTTGATTCTAGGAATTTTACTTGGACGCAGATTTTCGACAGTGTTTGTTCGGAAAAGTTAGGGGGATCATTTTGGAAAAAAGAACAGCAATCAATATTGGTTTACATTTTGAAGGAAATGTCATTGACCTGCGCATTCCTAATCGAGTAACGCTTGAGCGATTGGTACCCTTGCTGCAGGAAGCATTGGCAATCATGAATTTCAAGCTGCCGGAAAATTTCTCTTTGGAATTAATCAATAAACCAATCAAAATCAAGCAGCAATTACCCTTAGCTAATTACCCAATTAGCGATGGCGATCAATTATATGTAAGAACGGAGACAGAAAATGACGGAACGAAATGATGGTGTTATCACGATTGAACAAGAATTAGATCAGGCGACACTGACTACCAAGCTGACTGCCAATCAATTTAAATGGACCATGATTGAGCAATATCAGAACATTCTCGCTGAAACGGGCGAATGCTTGCAAGGAGAAATTCGTCAGCATAACGAAGAAGAAATGATCATTGATTATACAATTCCCAAGTTTGGCGAGACAGTCGAAAAATTAGCGGCGCGTTCGAACGAGTTGGAACGTTTGGAGTTAGCCCAGCAAATGCGTTTTCTTCTGGTTCAGCATCAGCAATTAGTCAATCCATTTGTCCATCCGGAAAACTTATTCGTTGTTGGACATACGATTCGTTTAGGCCATCGCGGATTACTGGAGATTGTTGCGCCGTTTCCAGTGACAGACGAGGTGTTTTTTAAACAATACAAAGCCTTAATCTGCTTTATTTTACAGCCGCAGCTGGATTTTGCTGGATTGGTCGATGGGTTAGGCGCGGTAAAGAATGCTTTAGTGGAAAAAATTTATCAGGCAACTTCACCAGAAGAAATCGACGGCTATCTTTCAGAGGCGAGCACATTCTTGCGGGAGAAAAATAGGCGGGAAAAGAAATTAGTCAAAAAGCAGCACTATCGTCTGTTTAAGTGGGGAAGTCTAGTCCTATTCGTCCTTGCAGTTGGTTTAGGCATTGGCTTATCCGTATATGCAGGTCGAGTAGTTCCGCTGCAGGAACGTGTGATCGAGGCAGAATCAAAATTCATCTTTAATGATTACTCCGGTGCAACAGCAGAATTGAAGCACGATGAAGCGGAGAAGTTACCTACCTCAGCGCAATATATTTTAGCTGCCAGCTATATTCAGCTTGACAGCTTAACGAATGAACAAAAAGAAGCGGTTCTTAATACCATCTCGCAAAAATCTAGTGAGAATACACTGCTATTCTGGATTTACTTAGGCCGCGGTGATTTTGATAAAGCGTTGAGCCTCGCAAAAAATATCGGGGACAACCAATACGTACTGCATGCGTACACAAAACTTTATGATGCCACCAAGGCTAATACGCGCATGGATGGCGAAAAGAAACAAGAATTGTTAAAGGAATACGAAGAACAAATCAATAATTACGTGAAGCTGCTAGGAGGACAAGTCAATGATGATCAAGCACAGTAATCGCCCTTGTCCATCAATCGATGATCAAATCATCGAAAAAGAGTCCGTCCTTTATGATGTTTTTCTTTTTGATACAGTTTTTGATCATATCGAGATTTCAGAAGGCCAAACCGTTCTTTTTCATGGATTTGTCGTCAGCTGCGTCAATGGAGAATTATTCTGTGAGAACTCATTAGAGTCGGAAAAGGAGTTGCTAATACTTCCTCACAGCGAATTGGCTGTTTTTACTACGACATTGCCAAAGGAATCCTGGACGATCTCCAAGGCTTCCGGTTCGGAGATTTCTTTACCCAGTGAAGCCTACGGAATCCTTTCAGTGAAAAATGATTTACAAGATTATTACCTAACTGTGGAAGCCAATGGTGAAAAACTTTATTGGAATGGGCAGCAGGTTGAGCGAATAGCTGACGATTTTTGTGTTGGGGATCAAGCGATTATCAGCGGGGTCATCATTGAGCGCAGAGAAAAACAATTCAAGATTACCTGTCTAAAAAGAGAAGTTCATTTAGATTTTCGCAAAATCATGCCAGAAGCACTGAAAAATGAATTTCCCACCAGTTTTCCTGATTTTCGCCGCAGCCCTCGGATTCATTTAAAGCCGCCGAAAAAGGAACAGACGGTGACTCCGCCAAGTGCAAAAACGGCGGAGGGGAAAAGTGAGATTTTACGTTCGATCGTTCCGCCATTAGGGATGGTTGTTCTAAGCGGTGCCTCCAGCGTATTAAGCGGAGGAAATCCGATCATGATGCTCAGTATGGGCGGCGCCAGCTTGTTAACCGCAGGCTTTTCCGTATCCAGCTATTTTACCAATAAAAAAGAAACGAAACGTAAAAACGAGCTGCGTTCTGAAACATACCAACGCTATATGATCCAACAGAAAAAAGAATTGGAGCAGCTTTCCGCCGAGCAGCGTAAGGCTTTGGAATACCATAATCCAGGGATGGAAACATTGGCACAGATGACTAAGGAATATCATCCGCGAATCTATGAACGAACAGCCACCAATGCTGATTTTTTACAGTTTCGTCTAGGAACCGGAGAAATCCCAGCCAGCTTTAAAGTCGAATTTCGTAAAAATGAAAATGAAGCCGACCCATTAGCTGATTTTGCTGACGAGAAGGTGGTGCGACCGCATCAAACGCTGAAAGAGGCGCCGATCACGACCACTTTGCTAGATCAAACGATTGGTTTAGCAGGGACGCCAGAAAATCTGCGAACGGCGGTTCAAAGCATCCTGTTTCAGATTTCTGTCTTCCATTCTTATCGCGATGTTCAGTTCATTGCTTTGTTAGGTGAAGAAGACTATGCAGAAAAATGGCATGACTGGCGTTGGCTGCCGCATTTCCAATTGCAGCAGTTGAACCTGCGAGGAATGATCCATAACGCTCAAAGCCGTGATATGGGCTTGAACTCCTTTTATCAGCTGATCACCAAGCGCCGGCAGCAGTTAAAGGAGTCGGAAAAAAATGAAAAAATACAATTTTCTCCTCATTATGTATTAACGATTTTAGATGAAAGCTGGTTGTCCGGTCACGGACTGAATGAATATCTTGCGGAAGACATGAGTCAATATGGCGTCACGGTCATTTGGGGAAAAGAAACGGCGAATATGCTGCCGGAAACAACGACGACTATGATCGAATATCAAAGCAGTGAAGCGGCGACATTAGTTAACGAAAATCATGTATACGTGAATCAATTTTTCCGTCCGATGCATCTGCCGACTACTTTTACGGTATCCGAAGCGATCCAGCGATTGGCGAATTTGAATCATGTTGAAGTTGAGAAGAATGCAATTCCCGAAGCCATTGATTTTCTAGGGATGTATGAAGTGAAGAAAACCGAGGAGCTGCAAATTGCGCAACGGTGGCAAAAAGCCAATACTTCTAAATCTCTCGCTGTTCCATTAGGCTTGCGAGGCAAGGACGATATTGTATCGCTGAACTTACATGAACGGGCACATGGACCGCATGGGTTGGTTGCCGGAACGACGGGTTCAGGGAAATCAGAAATCGTACAAAGTTATATTTTATCGTTGGCGGTCAATTTCGCGCCTGAAGATGTAGGCTTCTTGCCGATCGACTTCAAGGGCGGGGGAATGGCGAATCTTTTTGCCAAGCTGCCGCACCTATTAGGTTCGATCACTAACTTAGATGGTGCCAGCTCTGCCCGTGCGCTACAAAGTATTCGAGCAGAATTACAAAAACGTCAACGAAAATTTGGCGAATTTGGCGTCAATCATATTAATGGTTACACCAAGCTTTATAAACAGGGGAAGGAAATCACTGACCCAATTGAAAAGAAAAAATACCCAAGTGATCCATTGCCGCATTTGTTCCTGATCAGTGATGAGTTTGCGGAATTAAAGGCCAATGAACCTGACTTCATGGCGGAGTTAGTATCGACTGCACGGATCGGGCGTTCATTAGGTGTCCACTTGATCTTGGCGACTCAAAAGCCAAGCGGCGTCGTGGATGACCAAATCTGGTCCAACTCTCGGTTCAAATTAGCCTTAAAAGTCGCTGATCCAGCCGACTCAAATGAAATCATCAAAACACCTGATGCTGCAAGTATTACTCAACCAGGTCGTGCATATTTACAGGTCGGAAACAATGAAATATACGAGCTGTTCCAATCCGCATGGAGTGGCGCAACTTATGATCCAAATGCAAATCACGAAGAAAAAATCGATGAGCGAATTTGGTGGATCAACAATCTGGGCCAATACGAGCTATTAACAATGGATCTTTCAGAAGATGAAGTTGCGGTAGTCAAAACCGAAGAAGAACAAACACAATTAGATGCTGTGGTTGAAGCGATCGCTGAGTATGCGGAAGACTCTAAAGCCGTTCTGCCAGATAAACCATGGTTGCCGCCATTAGAAGAAGTGATCGATACACCAGTGATTGATCTAGCAGAATGGAAAAAAGAACGTCGCCTTGCTGTTCCGTTAGGTCTGATGGATATTCCTACACGTCAAGAGCAGGTGAATTTTGATTTTGATCTCGAGACCTTTAGTCACACGGCTGTGTACGGATCACCAGGTTTTGGGAAATCGACATTGCTGCAAACCCTGATCATGAACTTGGCTCGGCAAAATAATCCAGAGCAGGTTCAATTCAATCTCTTTGATTTCGGTACGAATGGGCTGCTGCCGTTAAAGGATCTGCCTCACGTGGTGGATCACGTTCGCCTAGAGGAAGAAGAAAAATTGATGAAGTTCCTCAAGCGGATTCGAACAGAGATTCAACAAAGAAAAGAAGCCTTTACCAACTATGGGGTCGCGAGTCTTTCCCAATACGAAAAGAAAGCCGGTGTATCTTTACCGGTGATCATTACAGTCGTGGATGGATTCGACGCAATCAAGGAATGTCCGTTAGAAGAATCGATTGAATCTGTGCTGAATCAATTGTTAAGAGAAGGGGCCAGTTTAGGTATATATGCGGTGATGGCAGTCTTGCGGACCAACAGCTTCAAGATGAGTATGTCGAGTAATATCCCATCGCATATCGGTCTGTTCTTAGTTGAAGAAGGTGCGATTCGTGATGTTGTCGGTCGCGATGCCTTGATTCCACAAGAAATTATCGGACGTGCGCAAATCAAATTAGACATACCGCAGGAAGTTCAAATCTATTTGCCGACAGCCGGTGAAAACGATATTGATCGCTTGAATCATCTGGAGGCGGAAATCGTCGAAATCGATCAAGCTTGGCAAGGCGAACGCCCAATGAAGATTCCGATGCTGTCGAATGTGATCAGTTTGGAAGAATTTTTTGCCAATCGAGCAACACAGCAAATGCTGGAGCAAGGACAATTACCGATCGCGCTGGATAAGGAAAGCACGGCTGTCGTCGGCTTCGATCCGCAAGAGCATGGCTATTTTGTGATTGGCGATGATACACCGCAGCAAACAGAATCGATCGAGCGAGTCATCATGGAAAACTTCAAACGGTTGGCAGGTCAGGTTCAGCGGGTCATCTTCAATAGCGGTGATCGCTTCGATGGGTATTCAGAAAGTGCGGATGTGCTGGTTTCTGAAGGAGAATACAGCACCTTTACCAATGACTTGATCAGTGAAATCAATGAACGCGAGATGAGTGGAATCCATGAGCCGATGTTTGTCTATATTCCCGACGTCCAAGCCTTTGGGGACAAATCATTTATCAGCAGCGAGAACTTCAATCGTTATCTGAAAAAAGGACCTAAAGTTGGGATGCACTTCATCCTGCAGGGGAATCAAAAACAAATCGAAAATAGCTTTGACGATGTGAATAAGACCTTGCGGGCCAATATTCCAGCCGGTATGGCAGGAACTCGCCTGATTGATCAAAGCTTTGTCAATGTGAAAAGCAGTTACAACGAACCAACCGTCGAGTTGGACGAAAGCCACTTCTTTGTCGGCAGGAATGCCTGCCGCGTGAAGCTGGTTAGTGAGTAAAAAACAGAGGAGTTTTATCACATGGTATAGCACGACTCACGCATCAATCTTGCAGGAATAGTAGGTTGGTTAAAAGAATTGGAAGATTACAACGAGGTATCAATATATTTTCAACAAAAAAAGAGGAGAGATACTTTGAAAGAAACGTTGAAAGCAGCAAAACAAAAGATGAAAAATGATAGTAGGCCCTATAATACGTACAGTTATTATTTAGGCCTTCCGATTATATTTACCGCTCTAATGGTTATTGCTTTTTTGGGTTTTGATATTGGTGGAACGGTAGGTAACGTCCTCTTTGTTTTTACTATATTTGCTCATATTGGCGCAAACAAATTGAAGTTAGTCTCTGGAAGAAAACATGTGGCACCAAGCTTACTTTACTTTTCAAACATAGTTTCTCTACTATTGATTCCTATAATATTTCTTGATTTCACGCGGGGTGGAGCGGGAGAAACATACTTTGTGATTTTGGGACTAATTTTGACGCCGATTCAAATACTAATGATTATTTTCTTTTTCATTAGCGCCAATGACATAAAAAAGGCTTATCCAACCATGAAACAAGATGCAAAGATTTCTCGTGAAGACTATTTAATGATTAAAAAAAGTAGTTAAAACAAAAATGGGTTATACCAATTATTTCTATCTAAAAAGGGAGTTTTATTAATGAAAAAGTTTATGAAATTGTTACTAGTTACCAGCTTATTGTTGACGGTCAGCGCCTGTTCAACCAAAGAAAAAGCAAAATCAGAGAAAAAGGAAGAATCTGCACAATCTTCATTGGTTGAATTAAGTGTCGAAGATGGAGCTTATATCGTTCCAATGGATAAGACAACAGGCGATGACGTGAAGTACTTAAGTCTAAACGTCAAGGTAACCAATAAATCAGATAAGAAGCTGGAGATTGCCCCAGATGATTTTGCTCTATATGACGAGGATGGCAAGAAGACGTCCAATGAAGATATCTACAGTTCTGATGATCAGTTCAAATCAATGAGTTATGAATCATTATCGGAGGACAAGAGTCTGACCGAGCCAATCGTTTTTCAGGTAACGAAGGGGAAAAAATATGAGCTGCATTTTAAACCAACAATTTTTGATCTTGAGGACGCAGAGGACGAAAGCAAAGAAGCTGGTGTTGAATTAAAAATCGATCAAACAAAATATAAAGATGAAACAGAAGAAGTCGAAAAATTAGCCAATCATTATATCCAAACTGTTTTCTTGGGAGCAGAAGAAAAGAGCGATGAAAAACTCGAATTAGGAAATGACTTAGCAAAAGAAAAACAAGCGTTTAAAGATTCAAGCATCAATTGTCTAAAAAACGAGTTCGAATATTATGAACCATCAACTCCAGAATTAGAAAAAGTAATCACTGAAATGCAAAACACGAATAGGAATAAAGGGAAAGTCACCTATAAGTTCAATGAGTTTTATCCAAACTTTGCGTCGATCTATGTTAGACCAGAAGTTGTCTTATTCGATAATGTCGATTCTAAAGCGATCGGCGAGCAATTCGCAAATGAGAATGAAGGCAAGTATGAAGAATACGATGATGCCCTTGATCGTGATATAGAAAAATATTTTTTACAAGAACTACCAGGAAAACTTGGTTCTTCTCCAATCAATACTGATCCAGACATGGATGGCGAAGGCTACAAAATTAATTTAGAGAAAAAAGATGGCAAATGGCAAGTTAAGTCCGAAAAATCCAGCAACAATTACAATTTTGCAAGCCTAACTCAGACATATAGAGGCGGGTTGTATGAGTAGAATATGGCGATAGTTTGTATGGATGGGTCTGTAAAGGCCCGTCCATTTACTGGTGTTAAAAAGGGAAAAATAGAAGGAGATTCATTATGGGGAAAGATATAACAAGTATTTTTGATTCAAATGAAGAAGAAATTAAGACAGATTATTTTTCGATCAGAGAAAATGTTCTGCATTTTGATCAAATCACTATCCAATTAAGCAATATCGCAAGAATTTATACGGGAAAAGCAAAGCTAAACATCCCAATGCCAATAGTAATTGTACTTATTGTTTCGTTGATAGTTTTAAAGTTTCAACCTTTAATTGGTGTAATAGGAGCTGGATTATCGGGTTTTTATCTGTACACTATTTTTCAAAAATACAATAATAATAAGCAATTTTTAGTTTTTAACTTAAATTCTGGTCATTACTATTCGA
>NZ_NGLG01000002.1:41576-43187 GCF_002140655.1 Enterococcus sp. 3H8_DIV0648
AAAAGATGAAAAATGATAGTAGGCCCTATAATACCTGTCTCTTATACACATCTAGATGTGTATAAGAGACAGATCTTGCAGGAATAGTAGGTTGGTTAAAAGAATTGGAAGATTACAACGAGGTATCAATATATTTTCAACAAAAAAAGAGGAGAGATACTTCTGTCTCTTATACACATCTAGATGTGTATAAGAGACAGTTACTATTCGATCTATTTTAGCGACAAAATTTTTATGGAACGAGTAAGATTGGCTTTAGAAGAAGCCTTCAATAACAATACTACTGCTGCAATAAATATTGCAGAACAAAAGATTGTTTATGGAGACAGTCACGCAGTTTACGGTGATTTTGCAAACATCAATTCAGGTATTCAAAAGGAGAATGATATTAATTCCCATAATTCCAATAGCTTTAATGCTAATGATAATAGTACCTCAACGACGATCGGCGACATCAAAGACAGTACAATCAGTTCTTCAACTTTTGGTAATCAAAATCAGCAAGTAACAAAGAACTATGAGACGTTTGATTGGGCACTTACTAGAAAAGAGTTGCAGTCGGTCATTTCACAAATAAAGATTGATTCACCGGTAAAAGAAGCAAGTGAAAAAGCTCTAATTGCTGCTGAAAAAGAAGACAAAACAGAATTTGATGCTGTACTTAAAGAAAATAAGTCTATCTTTATGTCTGAATTATTCATGAATACAGCTAGCGGTGTGTTGGCGCAGCTTGTGTCAGCTGTACTTGGGATAGTTTAGAAATAAAAGGAAAGAAAAAATGAAAAAGATTTTAAAAACAACATTTATTATATTTTTATTATTAATATTGGGTGCCTGTTCAGCTAAGAGTAATACTCCATTAAAAAAAATGGAATCGACTGGCAAGAACGAAGAAGTTGCAACAGAACCTGGGCTAGCTATGAGTGTTGAGGGTGGAACTTATATTCCTGTCTCTTATACACATCTAGATGTGTATAAGAGACAGATATTCTTCCTTTTGATAAAAAAATTGATGATGGTACAAAGTATCTTTGTTTATTCGTCAAAATCCAAAATATAACTGGAGAAGAAATAGATATTAGTTCATCAGATTTTACTTTGCACGATGAAAATGGAGAGAAAGTTTCTGCCGAATTTGTCATTGGGACAGACGAGATTTTTGAGTCGCTAGGGTTTGAAACACTCAAAAATAAGAATTATCTAGCCGCACCGATTGTTTTTCCAGTAAATACAGAAAAAAAGTACGAACTCCATTACCTTCCCAGCATTTTTTATGATGAGAATGAAAGTATAAATATGAAGATAGATCTGAAGGAATTCAGTGACGATACAACAACTATCACAGAGCAAGTAGAACAGTATGTTCAGGCGGTATTTCTGGGTTCGAACGAAATAGAAGAATCAAAACTGATGAATGATCTAAAGAAGGAAAAAGAAGCGTTCAAAAAAGAAAGTATGAATGTTCTAAAAAAGAATTTCAGAGAGTACGAACCTACAAAAAAAGAGTTAAGAGAGACAATTTCAAAATTGCAGGAAATCAATCGAGCAAAGGGAAAATTCAGTGTCGTCCTAACAGAGCTGAATACTGTTTGCGCAACTGTCTATATTAAA
>NZ_NGLG01000002.1:43287-50353 GCF_002140655.1 Enterococcus sp. 3H8_DIV0648
GACCTATCTTTATTTGAGTCAAGATACACAAGAAAAACCTGTAAAGAAAAAGAATAGTAAAACAGAGCTGCTCAAAGATGGTCTATCCATTATACCCGGATGGAATAAAGAAAAATATTCCAATATAAAAGTAGAAAAATCCAATCCATACGAAGTAGAGCCAATAAGAAAAGGAACAAATTTTTCAAAAGTTATTGAGGAAGTTGGTCATCCGATGCAGCTGCAACCTAGTAATGAATTCTACCGAGAAGTTCTTCATGCTACATGGAATTCGCCTTTCGATGATGGTCATGGAATCTGTGTACGTATTACTTACGATAAGGAAACCAATCGAGTAGTTGAGAAAGAGATTTCCGTTGATTAGAGAAATGGAGAAGGGCAGTAATGAAAAAATTTGAAAAGCCTAACATTATTAATGCTGAGAATGAAGAGGTTCTATTTGTAGTTAATAAAGAAAAAGCACAAAGAATTCTTTACACCATAACAGGCATATTATGTCTAGCTGGTGTATACATCAGCTTATTTCACGCGGATATTGTCTCGAATGTAGGTGGAAAAATTGCTCCTTACTTTGTCATTGAAGAGAAAAAGGAAGCTCCCAAGCGAGTAATTCAGCCGCGAAACTATGAAACAATGATTGGTCATATTTCAAAAATATCAGGTTGGAATCAAGAGTTGATTGAAGGGTTAGAAGTTGCGACAGAGCATTCTAAGATGTTAGAAGACTATCAGAGGAAAGTCACTTCATATGAAGGAGGAGACAATTTCGACGAGTTGATTCAAAAGGTCTCTGAACCTTCATATGAAAGCGAGGACGAGGAAGGAGATTTCAAAACCGTTAGAGTTACTTGGAGAAAACTTATTGCTAAGAGGTTGGTGATAGTAATCACGGTGGTCTACGAAAAAGAATCCAGACAAATAATAGACAAGAATTTTAGTTGGGAAACCATATAGAAAGGTTTTAAATGTCATATGGAAGAAGTTTATCGATTCACAAGAAGGCAGTTACGTTGGCTTATATTCTTGTTGATTACTGTGGTAATAATGATTGGGATTCGACCTTATCGAAATTATCTCTATCAAGCGTATTATCAATTCTTTGATAAGGAAGAAGAGGTAACTGAAAAACCAAAAGTGGTCAATGTGGAGAAAACAATCAATTCGATTTCTAACATACCTGGTTGGAGCAAGGAAAAATATGATGGAATAAATATCGCTATTGTCGAGTTCATTGGAAATGATGAAATTCTTACAGAGGGAACTCTTTATGATGATGTATTAAAGGATATGCCAAGACCATCATCGATTTTCACAGATGATACGATAAAAACGGGAACACAAGTTGTCGTTACTTGGCAGGCTCCGATAGAAGCAAAACAAAAAGGATATGTCGAGATAGTGTTCGATCAAAAAACTAAGCAGGTTATCTATAAAAGCTGTAGCTATGATTTGTAACGCTAAAATTAAGGAGAAGGGGATCACTATTTTGGAGAGTATCCATTAATAAGATTTAACTAAATAAGGAGAAACATCAAATGAAAAGTATCAATCAAGTGCCAAGGGAAGTTACATTTTTTCAAGCAATCAAGGATTTTTTTGCTGGGTATGTGGAGTTTAAAGGTCGGACAACCAGAGCGGGCTATTGGTGGGTCAGACTAGTAGAGATAATCATAAGTATTGCTTTTCTATCGATGACAATAAGTCTATTGATGTATGCAGCGATGGACGCAACACAATACTATCAGTACGATAATTATTCTTACGAGGATTATCAAGCGATTGGGTACAATTTTTTAAGTACGATTTTTCGTTATACACCGTTCTTCTTGATCTATGGGATAGGAGTTCTTGCGTTGTTTTTACCAAATTTATCATTGGAATGCAGAAGATTACGCGATGCTGGAATGACTGGTCGCGGAATTCTTACGAACTATCTTATGATGTTTGGGCTGTCATTTCTTATGGGCTTTTTCTACTCTGCGAATATCTATGCTTACGAAACGATGACCTATTCACATTTTGGCCTGGTTTGTTCAGGGTTAATATTTATCATTTCTATCCAGATGTTCGTCTTCACTATTTTGCCTACTGATAAATTAGAGACTCAAAGCAGTAATAAACTAATGAAATTCTTCTTTCGAGAAAGAATTTTAGAAGAGTCAGGTCCGTTTTTTACAACAGAAAAACAATCTGAGGAGGATTTTTATGAGTGAGGAAGAAAATAAGCAAAGAAGAAAAATGCAGGCCGCACAAAAAAGAAGACAGGCAAGGGACTTAGAAGAGCAGCGAACGGTTATTCAAGGAAAAAAAGCGGAATTAGAAGCTAAAATTGAAAAGCTAGAGAAAGCTAAACAAGAGATTACGGCAGCCATAACAAGTGTATCTGGATTTTCCAAAGGTTTGTCTTCTTTAAAAGATGCAGGTTCGGGGTCTTTTCAAGGAGATCGCAAGGATAAGTATGATAAAAAGATTGGCGATGTCGAAAAAACATTAACAGCTTACGAAAAAGGACACACAGATAATGCAAGCAAAATCGATAAAAAAATACAAAATCTGAAAGAAGATCTGCAACGAGTAAGTATGTCCATTGGAGCTTTAGACGTTCGAATTGGTGCACTAGATGCAGCTGCAGCTCAATTAGAAAGTTAAATGAGGTGATAAAGTGGGAAAAGGAAATGTAGGTGTTGGTGAGAGTTGGAGTAGTACAGTCAATGGTGCTACGAAAGCTGTCAGTAGTATTGGGAAAATTGAAAACATTCAATTAGCCAAAACGGATTTAGAACCATTCAAACAGTTTGAAAAAATTATTCCACAAATCAATAGCTCATTAAGCAGCTTTAAGAGCTTTACACAAGAAGATGGTCAAAAGATGATCAAAGCTGGTGAGAACAAAAAAGCGGACGATAAAGCTGGATCGAAAACGATGAATATTCAAGGAAAGGGGTAATCGCAGGTATGATCGATTTGTGGAAGCAAACATTGACCCAACAATATCTGGAAGAACCTGAGGTAAACAACCTCGATTTTCTGGTCTTGTTAGGAACAACTTTAGGTAAGCAGCCTATCCTCTTAAAAAATCTATATAAGGCTTATCTAAAAAAAGAGAATAACTTCGGGTACAAACCAATGATTGGGGCGGCGCTGGATATAAGCTTCGATCAGAACGAGCATCAGGTCAGTTTCAGTAGAGCGCAAGAATCTGTCAAACTTACTTTTAGTCAATTTCAAAAATATATTGGCTTAATCGATTTATTGTTTACTGATGTTTATCCGATTGGGACAGTTGCTGAATTGGATGAAACTCTTTTACCACCATATATCCAAGAAATGTATGGCAGTTCAGAAGAAGGTTTCTTAGTTTCAATTCATGGACGGAGGGTCCTTACAAAAGAAGAAGATGAATACATTGACTACATCGCAACGATTTGGCCATTTGGACTGCTTGATGATGTGGAGCTTATCTATCTAAATAATGTAATGATAAAGCGTGTCGTATCATTAGGAATGGTGAATGATACAGAGAAAACATTTGTTGAAGAAGTACTACGAAAGCAGCTTCTCATGAAAGACGTTTACTCATACCTATATACTGATTCAGCGATGACAATGAATTGGGAGGTGGAAATGAATGAAGGTTGATATGTCAGAGGTGAATCGTGCGAAAGCGTCGATCCTCTCATCAAGAAGTAAGCTGCAACAAGAAATTGAAAACGCAAGAGATTCAATGAATAAAGTTGTTTCTAGTGGCGAACTCACAGGAAAAGTAAAAAGTGCCATCAATGCAAAAGTAGATAATTGCCAAGTACCATTATTAGATGGGTACTATGATGTGCTCTATAATCTTAGCTCCGAGTTTGATAAAGTGATTAAAAGCTTCAAAAGTAATGTAAAAGAATCTAGTGACAGTGCGATTATTGATTCTGAGGTACTGACACAACTAGAATCAAAGTTTTCACCCAAATTGACTGAGTTTGCAGAAATCGAGACAAAATTTGAAACTATATATTCAGGGATATCGGATCTAGTTGCAGTTGAAAGTGTAAGTTCCAGAGATTTTGTGGAGCAAATGGAAAAAACAAAGAAAGTTTTGACCAATACAAAAAATTGGATGGCTAGCTTCAAAGGCAGCAGCGCATCTCTTTCAGAAAGTGTTTCTCGCCAGAAAGCTCAGCTAGGAAGACTCTCTGGTACTAGTGGGATGAGTTATCTCTCGCCAGAAGCATTGACCATCTACCAAGATAAAAAGTTCAAGAATCAGATCGACAAAGAACACGAAAAAGTGAAAGAATTTGAACAACCCGAAATGGCTGCGGAAGTA
Organism: Enterococcus sp. 3H8_DIV0648; assembly: GCF_002140655.1. NCBI lineage: Bacteria > Bacillati > Bacillota > Bacilli > Lactobacillales > Enterococcaceae > Enterococcus > Enterococcus sp. 3H8_DIV0648. The sequence goes on from NZ_NGLG01000002.1 coordinate 47,606, forward strand.
CGAAAAGCAAATAATCACGGGCTTGCCCAAACATCCATGTATTATGGCGTGGATAAGACTGAAATTAATCAGGTTGGTCAAGGTATTAATTGGGTTGCTGGGGTGAGTAAAAGACTTGATGATACGGATAAGAAGAATGTTGATCATTATGCACAAAAAGTATTCGATTTTGAAAAAGATGTTCTCATAGATACTGTATTTGGAACAGTTGAGGAATTTGGTACACCAGCTTCTTCATACATTTATAATGTTGGTACAAAGTTTTCAGGATCAAATGTCTCATCAGCATTTTATGCAGGAGCAAAAGCTACTGGGGCGGCGAGTAAAGTTGTTCCGATTGGAGGCCCAGTATTAGATTTTGGCTCTCAGGTTACTAAGGGTGAAAACTTGTCAGATGCATCTTACAAGACTTACGGACACATAGTTAATGGAGTTATAGTAGGGGCAGTTTTCGTCACTCTTGGAGTTACAGGAGGATGGGTCATAGTAGGAACAGCTGTTGGTGGATATTTTGTGAACGGTATCTTTGATTCTATCTATGATAATAGAAAGAAAATATTTAAAACTAATAAGAAAAAATAAGGAGTTTTATGAATACATCAAGAGGAAATGGTTATCCGGTTAAGCTTTATGTATGTACTGTCTCTTATACACATCTGTATAAATATGAAGATAGATCTGAAGGAATTCAGTGACGATACAACAACTATCACAGAGCAAGTAGAACAGTATGTCTGTCTCTTATACACATCTAGATGTGTATAAGAGACAGGTATCTTTGTTTATTCGTCAAAATCCAAAATATAACTGGAGAAGAAATAGATATTAGTTCATCAGATTTTACTTTGCACGATGAAAATGGAGAGAAAGTTTCTGCCGAATTTGTCATTGGGACAGACGAGATTTTTGAGTCGCTAGGGTTTGAAACACTCAAAAATAAGAATTATCTAGCCGCACCGATTGTTTTTCCAGTAAATACAGAAAAAAAGTACGAACTCCATTACCTTCCCAGCATTTTTTATGATGAGAATGAAAGTATAAATATGAAGATAGATCTGAAGGAATTCAGTGACGATACAACAACTATCACAGAGCAAGTAGAACAGTATGTTCAGGCGGTATTTCTGGGTTCGAACGAAATAGAAGAATCAAAACTGATGAATGATCTAAAGAAGGAAAAAGAAGCGTTCAAAAAAGAAAGTATGAATGTTCTAAAAAAGAATTTCAGAGAGTACGAACCTACAAAAAAAGAGTTAAGAGAGACAATTTCAAAATTGCAGGAAATCAATCGAGCAAAGGGAAAATTCAGTGTCGTCCTAACAGAGCTGAATACTGTTTGCGCAACTGTCTATATTAAACCTGCAACTGTCATGATCAGTGATTTGAATAAAATGGCAATCGAGAATCAGTACATTACAGAAAATGGCGACAAGTATGAGGATTATAAAGAGGCAAATCGTGAAGGAGAAAAGTATTTTTTACAGGAGCTGAATAAAAAGATTTCGGAAAAACCAATTACAACTGATAAGGATATGAGAGAGGAAGGCTTTGAGTTGGATTTGGAAAATGTGGCTGGAAAGTGGAAAGTACTATCCGAAGAAAAAGATAGAAACGATGATTTCGACTATTTGGCAAAGGCCTTCAGAGGCGGCTTAAACCAATATTCTTATTAAGCTGATTTTGAATGGATTTTTTTATAACTAAAATTACGGTTCAAATGTTTTAAAAGGTAATCTATGTGAAAAATACTAACTGTTGAAGATTATCTTTACTGGAGAAGAATATGAAGAGAAATAAGCAGAAGAAAGCACGAAACAAGAAATTACTTGGGAAGAAGGCCGCATTACTTTGCTTGCGAAACGAGATCATTTTGAGGAATAGTCAGACAGTTATTTTTCTATCCAGACAAAAATTTGCTCGTTTCATACGTTTGCTTTTAGCCTGTATCTTGATAGGCACCGCTTTAATTTTTTATTTTGATCGACAATTTTTTTCACGAAATCTTACTGAATTAAGGCAGTCCTTCTTTGAGAAGGATGAGGATAATCAAAAGAAGCAAGTTGAGTATTTAGATGATTTTGCAGAAATCTATGTAGTGGATGAAGAGGAGGCTCCTTCTGATCCCAAGTTTCTAAACAAAGTCCCAAGGTGGAGTCGAAAGATCTACAACGAAATTACCACGGCGACTACTAATTATACAAAAGAGTATCATATTGAGTCCTATACAAATGGCGACAAATACGATGATTTAGTAAAAAAAGTAGGTACCCCTCATCATATTAGCAAGAACGATGATGAAGAGGGAATTCCGACATATTATGCAATGTGGAGTGAAACTAGTAATTATTCAGATTTAGACCGCTTTTATGTTTACATTGAGATCGAATACGAAGCCCAGGGTAATCAGATTATTTCAAAAACTTTTAGAGGCGGAAAGTATGAAGATGATTATTAAAAGGATGGGATTCAAGTTGGATAAAAGAAAGCCAGTTTACTATGAGATTACACGACGACAAATTTATTGGTTAATTTTTCTATTGATCTTGATACCAATTATTATAGGTAGTTCTTCTTACAAGGATCATGTTCGTGATACCTATCTTTATTTGAGTCAAGATACACAAGAAAAACCTGTAAAGAAAAAGAATAGTAAAACAGAGCTGCTCAAAGATGGTCTATCCATTATACCCGGATGGAATAAAGAAAAATATTCCAATATAAAAGTAGAAAAATCCAATCCATACGAAG
>NZ_NGLG01000002.1:50453-74313 GCF_002140655.1 Enterococcus sp. 3H8_DIV0648
CTTATATTCAGAACAATTTTTTATTTGGTTGCTAATTTCTATTTTGATAGGATCAATTATTGGTAAATTGATTGGTGATTTTCACAATAGAAAAGAGAAGTCAGTTTTTACCAAGAAAATCAATGCAAGTGAACGAGACATAGCAAGGTATAGAAGCTTACTGAATGAACAATTGGATCAGGCTAAAGGAGTGCTTTTAGTTTTGGTGATAATGATAATTTTAGGAGTTATATTAAGCATGATACTTAAGGAACTAGTACCAATAATGGGAACCTCTTTTTTCTGTGCAAGCTTAGTTTATTGTTTAATGACACTCAATATTTCAGCAAGAAAAAAAATTTGTGATAGTTTGTGATGACATCGAAAAAATAGTAAGAATGTCTTTATCATTTGCGAGGCGTTAAGTTTTATCTAGCATTGAAATATTTCTATCAGAAGGGAGCTATGTTAATTATGAAACTATACCCAATCGGAACAGTGGTAACACTGACAGATGGTGAACAAGAATTGATGATTACCTCAAGATTTCCACTATATGAAAATAAAGGTATGGTAGGTTATTTTGATTATGCGGGATGTATTTTTCCGCAAGGACAAATAAACGAGAATAACTATTTCTTTAACGAGGAAGATATTAATCTTGTACACTTTGAAGGATACAAATCAAGTGAAGAAATAAAACTTCAAGAAGAAATAAAAAGGCAAATTTCGAAGGTCAAATATTCCAAATTATCTGTAAATGATACTTATTAGATTTTTGATTTAAAGGATTAATATAGGATGACTTTTAAACGAGCCATTTCTATACATAATTAGAAGACAAAGCATTCAAGAATTAGATATATAAAGAATATGAAAATAGTAAAAACTTTGGAACAACCCGAATCACTAAGCCAATGCTTATTTTAGTATGAATAAAGATTACAGAAAAAATGAAAGTTAAAACGCCATTCAGTAGATAAATGGCGTTTTTCTTAAACCGTCCGTAGCCAAATGGTTACGGACTTTTTTTGTTGGGGTTTCTTAACTGGACTTGCTCAACAAAACACAAGCCGTGCTAATAAAATTTTTTTTGAAAGATATTTAGCAATTGGGCAAATAGCTGTTGTTCTACTTTGTCCGTGAGTCCGCTGATAGGGACTAAGAAGAATGGGACATCTGGATCTGGTACTTGTTCTTTGAAGGGGCTGATGAACAAGTCGATGTCTGGGCTGGCTTTGTCTTCAAAGGTTGTGTTGACAAAAGTTAGCAGCGAAAAGAGCTGCAGAAGTTCTTGGACCAGCTGTGAATTAGGAATCGGTGTGATACCGACATTAACGACGATGCTTTCTGGCTGCCAATAGGGCTGGATGATATAGACAATGGTTCTAGTAAGCTCATTAAGTGTCGGTGCTGCCCATTTGAACTTTGTTCTTCTAATGACTTTTGTCAGAAAAACTTTGATCACACTGGCTAATTGAGGATTCAATTTGATCGTCAGTGCTTCTTCCTGCTGGAATTCACGCAGGGCTGGAGTGGCTTGATTTTCTAAATGGAACAGCAAAAAGGCTGAATAAAAATTTAGTGAGATCAGTTGCAAGCTGTCAGGATCTGAAATGTCGCCTTCGTCTTTGAGTAGCGTTAAAAGTTCGTCCAAAACTACCTGCAGCTCGTCGTTTTGTTTCGTTAGTGTCTCCATATAGAGGGTCAGATAAGGTACCCTAAAGTCTTTGATATCCAAAAGCGTTTCTGAATAAAACATCTTGTAAGTCAGAGAGGCCATTTCAGTTTCAAGGTGGCAAGCTGGGACCTTTTGTTTTTCCAAATAATGTTTCATAGGCACTGTTTCTTTTGGCGGATAATAGACAGCTTTTAATGGAAAGGAGTCTACGTAGTGTTCTTGCTCGATCCGCAGCTTTGAGATCAATAAGAAGACGAGCGCTTCATTTGTATTAATATGTATGGAATCATAGAAGCCGATTTGTTTCAGTAAGGTCATTTCATCTTCTGAATCCAGAATCGCCATGATCTCGACGCCTAAAGAACCGATCCAAAGAATGGAATGAAACATTGCCCGAATCTCAAATTCTTGCCCTTCAACCGTCATTGACGATAAGCGAATTCTTATATTGTATCTTTCTAGTGAGGCAATGAAGGGCCTCAAGAGTCTGCGCACGGAGGACACACTGATAAAAAACTTTTTACTAAAATCCTTCAAATCAAATTTTGGATACATCAGCATATGGAGTATGAACTGATAGGGCAAGGATTTTTGGACTAAAAATTGATTGTATTTATTTATTTCAAAAAAATCATTTGACCAGATCACTTTGTGCTGCGGGTTTAATAGATGATAATCAAATAATTCTTGAAAGTCCTTGTTGATTTCTTCGATTAAAAAGAGGGTGGTTTCTTTGGAAAAGGGGAGTCGTTGGACAAGTTGATTGATTGAATAGGTCCCGTTTTCTAATTCGGTCAATAAAGCCACGATCTGCTGTTTTTTGTTTTCTTCGCTAAATAATATGGAATTCATCAGTTCCTCCTAAATTATGTCTAATAACACCTAGTTACAAATAAACTATCACAACCACAAATCGAAAAAATTCCAATTTTCCAACCAAAAAGAGATTGTATTTAGAAAAAACAGCGGATAGCCAGAAGTGAAATAACTAAGAAATATACCTGTCTCTTATACACATCTAGATGTGTATAAGAGACAGCCTAGTTACAAATAAACTATCACAACCACAAATCGAAAAAATTCCAATTTTCCAACCAAAAAGAGATTGTATTTAGAAAAAACAGCGGATAGCCAGAAGTGAAATAACTAAGAAATATACTGAGCATTGATAACATTTCCTGTTTTTCAATAAATAGTAAGAAATACTATAACTATTGTAACGCATAAAAATCTGTTACATCACTAATAAAGTTGTTTTTTATACACATCTAGATGTGTATAAGAGACAGGAAAAAACAGCGGATAGCCAGAAGTGAAATAACTAAGAAATATACTGAGCATTGATAACATTTCCTGTTTTTCAATAAATAGTAAGAAATACTATAACTATTGTAACGCATAAAAATCTGTTACATCACTAATAAAGTTGTTTTCTAATTAAAGGAATCTACTCTTATCCTCATTTTTTAGTTATAGAATGTTTTAGATTAGAGTTGTTTTTCTAATCCGATCATTTGATCGCTTTTTTTGATTGGAAAATTGTGATTGTGGTCAACTAATACAGTTACAGGGTACAAAAAGTCAGTGTTGTTTACAGTAGTAAGGAGGTGTTTGAAGTGAAAAGGGGGATGTTTGAAAAAAGTTTCTTTGCAGGATTGGTTAGTGTGAGTTTAGGTATCGGGGTCACTGGGAATGCTGCTGCGAATCAAGCAGACTCAGAAGGTGAGATCGAGTTGATTCCACATGAATCTCCGACTGATCCAAAAGATCCTGCAGCTCCATCTGAACCACAGGAACCAATTGATCCGAATAATCCAGCGACGGATACTAAAGGTCCTTTATCGTTGGATGTGGTACCAAAGGGATTCTATTTTGGTGCACAAAAAATGTAACAGAAATAGACTAGCTCAACCATTTGATGATGGTTGAGCTTTTTTGTTTTAAGGACGGTTGGTATAATTCACTCTCATTCATGATAAAAGGCAATTATTTTTTATTTAGTAGTACATATTTGTTTTGTCGTGCAAAAATGGTGCCGGAAGGTTCTTAATGATTTCTTTCCAACAATAAATCTGTTATTTTGAATATAGATATTTGTGTTTTCTCTGCCTCCAAAAGCTTGTGAATAGTAATATTTTAACTTTTGGGTAAGGGAAAGCGAGAATGCTTCATTTTGCCAGATTTTTGTACTAGTTTTTTTAATAAATAGGCTTTGTTTTTTATTATCAAGTTTAAAGGGGAGAAGAGGATGAAGAAAAGCGTTTTTTTTTAGCGGCATTAGTGAGTTTACTGGCATTTAGTGGATGTACAGACAAATCGGTGGAGTCGACAGACAGTGCAACCAAAGTCTCAAGCAGCCAAAAGGCGGAGAGTACGGCGACGATCACTTTATTAGATGGAGAAAAAGAGCTTTCGAAAAAGGAAATCACATTTGATAAGGGCGAAAATTTATATGATGTGCTAAAGAAAAATTATGCTGTTGAGGATGACGATGGCATGATCACCTCGATCGATGGCCATGCTCAGGATGCTAAGCAGAATAAATATTGGGTCTTTACGAAAAATGATGAACAAGTCAATGTTGGCGCAAAGGATGTTGAGCTGAAAGAAGGAGATCGAGTGGTGTTTAAGCTTGAACAATTCTAATCGAACGATCTATTCGGTATTCTCATTAGGGGTAAAAGAATTGAGCCTGCTGTCAATGATGGTGGCACTATGTGTAGTCAGTCGAACATTTTTTCAATTTATCGTCAATGTGCAGCCGGTTACGGCGATCCTGCTGATTATCACGATCTACTGGGGAACTTATCAAGGGTTGATAGTGGGGCTTCTTTCGATTCTTATCACGAATTTTTATATGGGGATGGGTGTTTGGACGATCGCCCAAATTACCACGTACTTTTTGATTATCCTGCTGACCGGACTATTGAAGAAAGTACCAAAATTTAAGCAGAGTATTATGATTCAAGCGATTTATGCCGGAATTACGGGTTTGCTGTTTGGCTTGCTTATTTCAGCTGTTCAAGCACCTTTTTTAGGAATATCCGCATTTCTACCCTATTATTTAGCCGGAGTTTCGGTCGATGTGATGCATGCATTTGGAAATGTCGTGTTTTATCTGCTGTTAACCCCGATCTTGCGGAAATTACTAACACAAACGATCCAAAAATGGTATGGTGGAAAGACCAATATTTAGGCAGCCTATGGCTCGTTATTTGTTAAGGGGATGAGAAAAGCGAACACAATGGACGAACTCTATCTCAGGATAGTCAAAATAATTGAAGAAGAACTTCAGCAGCCAGCTAAAAGCTATTCTAGCGGGAAATTTACTGGTGTGGGGTGGTTATTTCCTGCTAATGTTAAAGACGGGGAAGGATCACCGCTGATATCGATGAAGCAATACGAAAAGACTGTAAACCTCTATCTCTTTCTATTTGAAAATGGTCAATCGATTATTTCCCAATATGAGCCAGTCTTCAAAAAAAGCAATATCGGAAAAAGCTGTATTCGGTTAAAAACATTAACACCTGAAAAAGAAGCAGCTATACGCGAATTGATTCAGAAGGCTAAGGAGAGAATTTAGTTGTAGAACTGATAGTAAATGAAAAATGATTGAGCAAGTTGATGATTTTAAACGGTAGATAATTGAAATCGGTATTACTAAAGAAACAGGGATCAAAATCGCAAAAGTGATTTTGATCCCTGTTTCTTTCTGTTTTTGATTAGGTTTGCTTTTTTACAAAGAAGCAGTCTTTTATATTTTCTTTGTGGTTTCTCCAATGATCAAATCAGCATCAATTAAATTATTTTGTATCTGATGAGGATTTTCGATTACTGATAATAACAAGTCCACAGATTTTTCAGCTAAGATATCTTCTCGTTGTCTTAGGTGCGTAAAACGAATGGCATGTTCTAATGAAAAATCAGGAGAATCGAAGCAAATAATTGAATAATCATCGGGAACGCTGTAACCAAGTTCCGTTAAACATTCGTAAAGTAACGTTGCAGGATAATACTCTGTAACCATAAAAGACGTAATTTCCTTGTTATTCACTAAGAATTTTTTTAAGGTTGCAAGAAGTTCAGCCTTTTTCTCAGCAATATCTTTAGGATCTTCGCGATTAAATTTTGGTATTTCTAATACGCCGCCAAAGTAATTTACCCCGTCCTTATTTTCAGATAAATAGAGTTGGGCAGCTAATAGTCGGTCACGAATTGAAGAATTGTGATCCGATAATTTAGAGGCAATCGCAATTTTTTTATGTCCAAGTTCAATTAGATATTTTAAAGCCTTTTCAATTGTTTTGTAGTTATCGGTCGAAACAAAACTTACTTTAGCGTCTTGGATATATCGATCGATTAAAACAATAGGAAATTCTTCTAAAATTAAACGAAGCAATTCTTTTCCTATGAATTCACCAGATGCAGGCCAAATAATCAACCCATCAATTTGTGTTTTAGTAATATCAGTAATTACTTTTGCTTCCGTGTATTGATCATCTTCAGTCCCCATATATAAAAGGTTGATGTTCTCTTTTTGAAGGCGAGCGCTAATCTTATAGAGTAACTGAGTACCAAAACATGGAGAAATTGCTGGGAGAATAACTCCAAAAGTTCTTTTTTGAGTAGCAATATTCACTTTTCCTGAAACGAAGGTTCCTTTTCCAGGGAATCTTTCAATCAGACCTTCCATAACAAGAGAGTCTAGGCTTTTGCGTGCTGTAACACGAGAGACATCGTATTTTTTCATTAATTCTAGCTCAGTGGGTAATTGTTCTCCGTTTGAATAATCCCCTGATTCGATAGCAGTTCTAAGCTCATTCGTAATGGATATATATAGCGGTTCTTTTTTCACCATTTATTTATCCCCCCTCAAGAAATATAACAAACAATACATTTGCAGTCAACGTTGTTTAAAGGCTTATCATTTAAATGTATTGAATAAAAATAAATGGCTCTAATAAGAATACATTGTAGACATTTAAAGATACGTATGATATATTTCTTTTTGTAAAGCGCTTTACAAAAAGAAATGTTGGAGGATACCATGAAAAAAGTTCATATTATTCCGCACAGTCATTGGGATAGAGAGTGGTACATGCCTTACGAAAGGCATCATATGCTGCTAATTGAATTGATTGATGATTTATTAGAGTTATTCGAGAATGATCCAGACTACAAGTGTTTTCATTTGGATGGACAAACTATTTGTTTAGATGATTATTTGGAAGTCAAACCAGAAAAGAGACCTATTCTTGAAAAATTAGTAGCTGAAGGAAAATTAAAGGTAGGGCCGTTTTATATTTTGCAGGATGACTTTTTAACGTCAAGTGAATCGAATGCAAGAAATATGTTAGTCGGTGCTATTGAAAGTAAGAAGTGGACAGATGATTACGTAAAATTAGGCTATTTCCCAGATACTTTCGGAAATATGGGACAGACTCCACAATTAATGAAAGAAATTGGGATTGAAGCTGCGGCCTTTGGTAGAGGTGTAAAACCGACAGGCTTTGGAAATCAGGTATTTGATAATGACAAATATAGTTCAAATTTCTCTGAAATGACTTGGCAAGGTCCAGATGGTAGCGAAATTCTTGGTTTGCTGTTTGCTAATTGGTACAGTAATGGGAAAGAAATTCCAATCGATCCGATTGAAGCAAAGCAATTTTGGGATAAGAAATTAGCTGATGTTGAAAAATATGCTTCAACAGATCAGTTGTTAATGTTGAACGGCAGTGATCACCAACCGGTTCAAAAGAATCTTTCTGAAGCGATTAAGATTGCGAATGAAATCTATCCAGATGTTGAATTTGTTCATTCTGATTTTGATACTTATATAGCAGAACTGAAAGAAGAGTTGCCGCAGAATTTAAATGTTATTGAAGGTGAAATCACCTCACAAGAAACAGATGGCTGGACGACATTGGCCAATACGGCTTCATCTAGAGTTTATTTGAAGCAGGAAAACACAAAAGCCACAAAATATTTAGAGGAACAAGCGGAGCCTTTAGCAGTAATGGCACAAAAAGCAGGATATGACTATCCTGAAAAACAACTTGATTTTGCTTGGAAAATGTTGATGCAAAATCATCCGCATGACAGTATCTGTGGTTGTTCACTTGATGAAGTTCATAAGGAAATGATGACTCGCTATCAAAAAACAGAAAATGTAGCACAGTACATTATTGACGAAAGTGCTCGTCATTTAGAAAAAGCAATTAACACAGAAGAAATAGTTGAAGATGACGCCTCAATGCCGTTTGTTGTTTTTAATACCTCTAGTTCTTCAAAAGCTGGAGTAGTAGACATTGAGTTAATCTATGATCGCCATCTCTTTACTCAAAAAAGAGAGAGTGCGGCGACAATATTTCAAGAATTAAGTGATAAGCCTGTACCTGATTTCTCAGTTGTTGATGCGAATGGAAAGGATATCCCAATTTTTGAAGTTAGTTCTCGAGTAGATTTCAAATTTGATTTGCCAAAAGATGCTTTTCGACAATCATATATGAATCGTTTTGTTAAATTCTCAATAAATATGCCAACAATGAAAGGGTATTCTTGGGAAACCTTCAAATTAAACTTTTCTGAATCAAATGAAAAGGTTAAAGCACCTTTAGCGAAGTCATCACGAGAAATAGAAACGAGTCTTTATAACATTCACATTAATCAAGACGGATCATTAAGGATATTAGATAAAAAAACTGGGCATGAATATGATGATCTTTTGATTTTTGAAGATATGGGTGACCTAGGAAATGAGTACGTTTTCAGAGCGCCGTTGAATGATAAACTTATTTCTACAAGAAATAACACCGCCCAAATAGATATCTTAGAAAATAATAGTGAGTATGTAAAAATAAAAATTGTTCAAACTTTAGATATTCCAGTTAGCATGGACGGTCAATTGCTGTTAGAGCAAAGAAGTCATGTTGATTATCGTGCTAGAACAGCTAAAAGATCCGATAAACTTGAGCGTTTGCAGCTCGAAACACAGATGACAGTCGCTAAAGATAATCCAACGATACAATTTAAAACGAGTTTTGATAATCAAATGCGCGACCATCGCTTGCAAGTATTATTTGGTACCGGACGAAAAACGAGCAAGCATTATGCGGATAGTATTTTTGAAGTTGTTTCTCGCAATAATCAAGTGTCGGATAAATGGAAGAATCCAGAGAACCCGCAGCATACACATGCTTTCGTAAATGTTCACGATGATAATGGCGGCATGACTGTTTCAAATTATGGGTTGAATGAGTATGAAGTAACACGGGATGGTGGATATATCAAAACGACTATCTTGCGTTCAGTGGGAGAACTAGGTGACTGGGGATATTTCCCAACCCCTGAAGCACAATGTTTAGGAAAACAGGAAGTGAGTTATGGGTTGACCTTGCATGATGCAAACGGTTTTTATGCTTCTCTTCATGCGGCTTTCAGCAATCAAGTCCCATTAACTGTGATTGAATCTTCGTATCATGCAGGAACCCTGCCAGCTAAACAAACTTGTTTCGGTCTGAACAATGAAGCAGTTAAAGTCACTGCTTTAAAGAAAAGAAACAATGATCAGCAAACGGTTCTTCGTTGTTACAACTTATCTGAGGATACTCAAAAGATTGAACTAGCTGACGAAAAGCAGTATTGGATGAGCAATTTGCTGGAAGAACAAAAAGAACAAATCAATAATTTGTCTCTAGAAAAGGCACAAATTACAACATTACTTATTGAGGAGTGAATGGATTGAAAGAGTATTTGTTAAGTCGTCAGTATAGACAGTATTCACAGAATCCTCCTATTCAATCTATCTTTACCGCAGATCCTTCTGCACATGTATGGCAAGATGGCCGCTTATATGTTTACGCTTCGCGTGATTTAGATTACACGCCTAGAAAAGCTGACTTCAGCACGATGGATCGCTATCATGTCTTTTCAACAGATGACCTAGTCAACTGGAGAGATGAAGGTGAAATTCTTCAATCAATGGATTTATCTTGGGGTATTCCTGGATTTATGTGGGCTCCAGATGCCGCCTTTAAAGATGGCAGTTACTATTTCTACTTTCCTCACACCAGTGACCATCCATGGAATGATCACTGGAAAATTGGAGTGGCAAAAAGTTCAAATCCAGTGAGCAATTTTGAAGATGTTGGATTTATTGAAGGTGCTGGCGGACATGCATTGATTGATCCGTGTGTATATATTGATGATGATGAAAAAGCGTATCTCTACTATGGTGGAGGTGCGAAAGCATTTCAAGCAGAATTGCATGAGGATATGGTCACTTTAGCAAGCACTCCAGAAAAAATTGACTCACTGGAAGATTTTCATGAGGCAATTTGGGTTTTTAAGCGCAAAGGAATCTATTACTTGACCTATTCTGACAATCATTCTGGGAATAACAGATTGAGATATGCGACAGGACCGACGCCATTAGGACCATGGACACATAAAGGAATCTATCTAGAATCAGTAGGGTTAGAAACTAGTCATGGGTCTGTGGTTGAGTTCAACAATAAATGGTATGCGTTTTATCATACCAATAGCCTTTCGAATATCAATGAATTACGTAATTTCTGCTTCGACGAATTGCATTTTAATGAAGCTGGTGAGATTCTGCCTGTTGCTGTGACAAAGCAAGGAGCGGTTAGATTAGAAATAAGCAAAAGGAAAGCCCCTTCTCATTTTGCTTATCAAACCGCAGAAGATGCTAAATGCCTTGGCTGTGGGATCAAATTAGAATCACACTCTCCTTTTGAACAGGTAATTGTTGATTTAGATTTGATGGGATCAGTTGTCAAATTTGAGAATGTCGAAGGATTTGACGGCGGACGTGTTTCTTTAGGGTTTTATTATTCAACTTCCGAATCGTTAGCAAAATTACGTTTAATTGTTAATGATGTAGATGAATCATTGATCAATTTCCCTTACACAGGTGGGAATCACACTTTTGATGGCTATGTTAATATAACAGTACCATTAGCTTCTGGAAGGACAAATACGATTATGCTTGTCGGTGGACAAGGAGAGGTTATTCTGGAAGCAATATCTAGTCAAAAACTATAAAAAAGGAGAAATATGAATGCCAATATTATTAGCAAGAGTAGATGAAAGATTAATTCACGGGGTTGTAGTAACAGATTGGTTCTCTCATCTCAAACCTAAACGTTTTATGGTAGTAGATGATGTTCTAAGTCAAGATGAAAGCCTGAAACGAACAATGCGGATGGCGAAACCTAGTGGAACTGGAATGTCGATTATTAATACTCAAACGGCAATTGAGAATTTTAAAGCAGGAAAATATGACAATCATGGGGTTTTACTCTTAGTTAAAAGTCCAGCAACATTGATTGAATTGAAAAAGGGTGGCGTTGATATTCCCTTAGTGGATATTGGCATTATTTTCCCTGGTGAGAACAAAGAGCGCGTATCGAAATATGTAGCGTTAAGCAGTCAGGATAAAGCAGATATCAAAGAACTGCAGAATTTAGGATTAAAAGTTGTTTTGCAATATTTACCGAATGATGCTGAACAACCAATTGATGATTTTATTAAATAAAGGATGGAGTGAATGAAATGCCAGAAATGTTACAAAACATTTTAATTATTTTATTAGCGTTTATTATTGGTATGGATGCTGTGGGTTTTCAAGTGTTGGGAACCTTAGTACCGATTTTTATTGGGGTAATTACAGGAGATATGACAACGGCTTTGATTATCTCAGGTACGTTTGGATTAATGGGATTGGGGCTGGCTTCTATCGGAGGAGCATCGATTCCAGATTACACTTTAGCAACTCTCGCAGGTGGATTTATTGCTATTCGATCCGGTGAGGGCCTTGAAACAGCAATTGCAATAGGAGTTCCAGTAGGACTGCTAGCTGTTCAATTAGATATTATTGTAAAATTATTAATCAACTTTGTCAGTAAGAAATCTCAGACCTTGGCCAATCAAGGCAAGTTTAAACAAATGAATAATGCGTTATATGCCGGGCCGGTATTATATGGGTTGAAATTTGCTGTTCCTGTAGCCTTTGTTGTGTTATTCGGTTCAGCCTTTGTCAAAAATGTTTTAAATATTTTACCACAGTGGTTCATGGATGGGTTATCTATTGCAGGTGGCTTGCTTCCAGCAGTCGGGATTGCGATCTTGCTTCATTACATGCCAACGAAAAAGTATCTAGGATTCTTAATTGTTGGGTACGTTTTGGCTGGGTATCTACAACTTCCTGTTCTTGGTGTGGCTTTAGTTGGTCTAGGATTTGCCTATACAATGTTTGTATTGAAAGGTGACAATAAAGCAGTTCCAGCAACAGCGGACGGTACTCCACAAATGGATGAATTAGGAGATGATTTTGATGAATAACGTGAATCAGAAAGAAAAGATTACTCTATCGAAACGGGATAAAGCTAGCGTGTTTTGGCGTTATACAGTGATGGGAAATAACTTATACAATTATGAAACACAACAAGCCCCTTTATTGATTTATTCAATGAATAAGGTTTTGAGAAAAATTTATCCAGATGATGCTGACTATGCAGCTTCATTAAATAATCATTTCAAATACTACAATTCCAATAATATTGTGGGAGAGTCATTGGTGGCAGCATCATTAGCTATGGAAGAACGCGATGGCGTGAAATCATTGGATGCCGTTCAAGCATTAAAAACTTCCTTAATGGGCCCATTTGCTGGAATTGGAGATGCTGTATTTAATATCATGATGTCTACAATTATTGGTTCGATCGTGAGTACAATGTCGGCAGATGGAAATATCTTTGGTCCAATCATCAGTTTCGCTTGGTCCATGTTCATGCTATTTGTAATCAAACGTGGACTATTTTATGGAGGCTACAATTCTGGTTTAGCCATCGTAGAACGTTTTGGAAATCAGTTGAATCGACTAACTGATGCAGCTTCTATTATGGGATTGACAGTTGTTGGATCAATTGTTGCTAGTAATATTCGTTTGCAAACAGGGTTTATTTTAAAAATCGGTAAACTAAAAACAAATATTCAAACAGATATGATTGATAAAATCATGCCGGCATTCTTGCCCGTTATTGCAGTATTTATTCTTTATAAGTTACTTGGGAAAGAAAAGTGGACGCCAACACGCTGTATTGGCTTAGTAATTGTTGTATCACTTTTAGGATCATTATTAGGAATTTTAAGTCCAGCATAAGGAGAGTATCAGATGAGAAAAGTATTAATTGCGACACATGCCCAGATGGCAGAAGGAATAAAAAGCACGGCTGAGTTCATTATTGGGGAAAAAAATAATCTAACGTTTATTAATGCGTATATCAACGATATTCCTTTTAAGGATGAATTGGATCATTTTAAAAAGGATTTAAGTAAGGAAGACGAAGTGGTCATTCTTACGGATATTCTGGCAGGTAGTGTGAATCAAGAGGTCACTCAACTAACTGACAGACCCCATACACATGTGATCACTGGAGTAAATCTACCACTTGTTTTGGGTGTTGCCTTAGCAAATGATACGACATATTTAGATGCGGATCAGTTGAACAAAATTATTGCAGATGCTAAAGAGGCAATCATCTATGTGAATGAATTCGAGCCTGAGATCGATGAGGAAGATGAGTAATAAAAATATGAAGAATAACCAGTTGAAAATCTTAGTACTTGATTTGGACGGAACACTTTTAAATGAGCAAAAAGTCCTAGACGATCGGACTGCAAAGGCTGTTTTTATGGCACATAATCTTTTCGATCATATAGTTATTGCATCAGGAAGAGGCCATGATTCGATTGAAGGCTTTTTCAAACAGATTGGAATACATGGTTATAAAGTGGCACAAAACGGTGCCTATGCGATGAATCCGAAAAATGAATTAATGTACTTCTACCAACTCTCTAAAGAATTGGTAGAAGAAAGTTTTAACTTTGCGTTTAAGAATCAATTGAGCATTTTTTTAACGGGAATTGAGGATAGACTGTACTATCACCCAAATCTTAAAAATAATTCTTATGGCATCAGTACGGTAGCCGAATTTGAAACTATCATGAATACACAAAATTTGAGTTTCTGTAAGTTTAGTTTGGATGTCAGCCATTTGCCAACGCATGAGATTAATCAATTAAAGGAGCAGTTAGTCGCGTTGAATCTAAATGTTGCGCTATCGGATCAACGACATTTTGAAATGACTGAAAAAGGTGTTTCAAAATTGAGTGGTGTCAAAAAAATAGTTGATACTCTTGGTTATTCGTTGGCGGAGGTCATGGCTATTGGCGATTCAGAAAATGATTTGGATCTCATTAGCTCTGTGGGTTACGGTATTGCTATGGAAAATGCAATTCCAGAACTTAAAGAGACGGCTGACTTAGTAATCGGAACCAATGACCAACTAGGTGTTGCTGAGTTTTTGCAAAGCTATCTTAGAAAGGAATCAAAATGATGGAAAATAAATTACTCTCTAGGAGAAATAGAAAATACTCTCAAAATCCGTTTATTCAAACGATTTTTACAGCAGATCCTTCTGCACATGTCTGGGAAGATGGTCGCTTATATGTGTACCCATCTCACGATATCGATCCAGCTAGAGGATGCGATCTTATGGATCAATACCATGTCTTTTCAACGAGTGACATGGTTAATTGGCGAGATGAAGGTGAAATCTTGCGTTCGTCAGATATTGAATGGGGTCGTCCTTCTGGAGGATTCATGTGGGCGCCAGACTGTGCGTATCATAATGGAAAATACTATTTTTATTTTCCGCATCCAAGTGAAGAAAAATGGAATGACAGTTGGAAAATCGGTGTAGCAATAAGCGACAAGCCAACATCAGGTTTTAAAAGCTGTGGATTTATTGAAGGCGTAGGCGGACATGCGATGATTGATCCGGCCGTTTTTATCGATGATGACAATCAAGCCTACTTATACTATGGCGGAGGCAAGAAGGCCAGAGGGGTGAAGTTGTCAGACGACATGGTGACAACTATTGGGGAAGAACAAGAAATGCAAGGATTGCATGATTTTCATGAAGCCACTTGGGTTTTTAAAAGAGAGGGTATCTATTATCTAACTTACTCAGATAATCATCACGGGAACAATAATCTTTGCTATGCAACGAGTGATCATCCGCTTGGTCCGTGGAATTATCAAGGCACCTATTTAGAACCGACTGGTTGTGAGACAAGTCATGGCTCTGTAGTTGAATATCGCGGTCAATGGTATGCTTTTTATCATTCTGATGATTTATCTCATGCTGGGACATTACGATCTATTTGCTGGGACCCGATTGAATTTACTGAAGACGGCTTAATGAAGGTAGTGGTCCAAACACGTAATGGCCATCCGGCACTTGAAACTAATGGTTTAGAGAAGAACGGCGATTTAACTATCTATGGAATAAACAAAGCAAGTGAATTTAAAGGCGCTGAAAAGGTTGAACAAGCTGATGCGTATGAAAAGACATGCTTAAAAAACTTCTCGAAGGAAAATAATAGTGTGGTAGTGTTTGACGAAGTAGATGGCTTTAAGACAGGTAAAGTTAATTTAGGTATTTACTATGCCACACCGGATAAATTAGCAAAATGTATTTTGTTAGTTAATGGTGAGTATGTTTCCTTGCTGAACATGGTATTCAGCGGATCTTGGCGGACCTTTGATGGCTATGCCAATTTTACGCTGCTAATGGAACCTGGGAAAAATAATCGTATTGAATTAATAGCCAGCAGTGGGAACGTGAGCCTTGAAGCAATTAGTGTTGAGGATTATTCATTTTAAGTTGAGTTTCAATATGTCGAGATTACAGAGAATTGGTATCACTTGAGTAAGATCAGTAGATGGATGTTGCAGTCATAGCTACTATTTAAGATGAAGTCTGTATCGCGAAAAGCGTGGAATTAAAACTAACCACGAAGGGTTAATTAAGAGGTGTTTTGAAATGTATGGAGGAATAGAAGCAGGCGGAACAAAATTTGTCTGTGCAGTAAGTGACGAAGACCAAACAATATTGGATCGAATCAGTATTCCAACGACACAACCGGAGGAAACTTTAGCTGCAGTTTTTGATTTTTTTGATCAATATACGTTAAGTGCGATGGGAATCGGTTCGTTCGGGCCGATTGGCATTGATGAGGAAAAAGAAAACTATGGGTATATTTTGGCAACGCCTAAAGCAGGATGGGCCGATTATGATTTTCTTAGCAAAATGAAGAGTCATTATGATATCCCTATTTTTTGGACGACCGATGTTAATGCGGCAGCCTATGGGGAAATAAAAAAGGGCGCCGCGAAAAGTAAAACAAGCTGTGTCTATCTCACTGTTGGAACAGGCATTGGCGGCGGTATAGTAGTTAATAATAAGATATTTTCAGGTATCGGTCATCCGGAGATGGGGCATATTCATGTCAAACGCCATCCTAAAGATGATTATCTAGGGGCGTGTCCTTATCATGGAGACTGTCTAGAAGGAATAGCGGCAGGACCGAGTTTAGAAGCACGAACGGGTATCAAAGGACAAGAAATGCCTGATGACCATCCTGTGTGGGATATTCAGGCGTATTATATCGCTCAAGCTTTAGTGAACTACACGCTGATTTTAGCACCCGAAATGTTTGTTTTAGGCGGCGGTGTGATGAATCAAGACCACTTACTACAAAAAATTCGCCAATCATTTAAGAAACAGATGGCAGGTTATATGGAAACACCAGAGTTGAACGAATATATTCAACGTTGGGGCTTGCCTAATGAAAGCGGGATCATCGGAAGCTTGCTCCTAGCTGAAGAAGCGAAAAAAACGACTAAAGCATTTTAAATAGACGATGACACTAATATTTTAAAGTGATAAAGGAGAAAATGATGAGCTATTTTCCAAATGTAAAAACAATTGACTATGAAGGACCAGATACAGAAAATAAGTTTGCTTTCAGACATTACAACGCTAAAGAAGTTTTCGCTGGAAAAACAATGAAGGAACATTTACGTTTTGCTGTGGCATATTGGCATACGATGACTCAAGATGGATCAGATCCTTTTGGTGATCCAACGAATAAGCGTACTTGGTTTGGTGAAACGGAAATGGAAACTGCTAAAAATCGGGTAGAGGCATTCTTTGAAATTTTGGAGAAATTGGATGTTGAATTCTTTTGTTTTCATGATGTAGATATCGCTCCGCAAGGAAATTCCTTAGCTGAATTTTTTGAGAATTTAGATGAAATGACAGATTTGATCAAGGAAAAGATGGATCAAACAGGAATCAAATTGTTGTGGAATACCGCAAATATGTTCTCGCATCCACGCTATGTCAATGGAGCAGCTTCTACAAATAGTGCCGATGTCTACGCGTATGCGGCAGCCCAAGTGAAAAAAGGGTTGGACATTAGTAAAAAACTTGGCGGCGAGAATTATGTTTTCTGGGGCGGACGTGAAGGATATGAGAGCCTGCTTAATACCGAT
Source organism: Enterococcus sp. 3H8_DIV0648 (assembly GCF_002140655.1). Taxonomy (NCBI): domain Bacteria; kingdom Bacillati; phylum Bacillota; class Bacilli; order Lactobacillales; family Enterococcaceae; genus Enterococcus; species Enterococcus sp. 3H8_DIV0648. The sequence goes on from NZ_NGLG01000002.1 coordinate 67,538, forward strand.
ATGAAATTTGAGCAAGAGAACATTGCACGATTATTTAAAATGGCCGTTGCTTATGGGGAGAAAATTGGTCATAAACCACAGTTTTTGATTGAACCTAAACCGAAAGAACCATCAAAGCATCAATATGATTTTGATGCTGCAACAACAATGGCATTTATTCAAAAGTATGATCTTGCAGGAGATTTCAAACTAAATTTAGAAGCAAATCACGCTACATTGGCGGGACATACCTTTGAACATGAGTTGAATGTTGCTCGTGATTATGATGCACTAGGCTCTATTGACGCCAATCAAGGGGATGTGCTTTTAGGTTGGGATACGGATGAATTTCCTACCAATGTTTATGATGTCACTTTAGCAATGTATGAAATTTTAGAAAATGGCGGGATTGCTCCTGGAGGCATTAACTTTGATTCAAAAGTTCGACGTTCTTCTTTTGAAATGGAAGATTTATTATTGGCGCATATTGCTGGAATGGATACCTTTGCTCGAGGATTGAAAGCTGCGGTCAGATTGAAAGAAGATCAGTTCTTCGATGAGTTGAAAGCCGCTCGTTATTCCTCTTTCAAGACAGGGATTGGCGCTAAAATCATTGAAGATCAAGAAAGTTTAGAAACCTTAACAGATTATGCGTTGAACTTAAAAAATATCGAGCTGGAATCCAGTCACATTGAATACGTGAAGAATCGCTTAAACGATTATCTTTATTAAAAACGACGGCTGAAATATCTATGAAGATATTTCAGCTTTTTATAGTGAAAGAGGTGCTGATTAAATGGTTTATGTTTTAGGTATTGATTTAGGTACCAGTTCGTTGAAAGGGGTGTTGGTTGATCAAGAAGGAAAGGTGGTTGCCAGTGAGGCTTCTGAATACCCGCTGTTCTCTGAAAAACCAGGGTATAGTGAACAAGACCCGCATTGCTGGATTGAGGCTTTCGAAATTGTGTTAAATAAATTGATTTTGGCTGTGCCGGATATGAAGCGTCAGCTAAAAGGAATCAGCTTTTCTGGTCAAATGCACAGCTTAGTTTTATTAGATGAAAACAACGAGGTTCTTCGGAAGGCCATTTTGTGGAATGATGTTCGAACAAGTAAGCAATGCGAAGAAATAAATAAAAAAATGGGCAGCAGACTAATTGAGATTACTGGAAATATCGCATTGGAAGGTTTAACGTTGCCCAAAATTCTTTGGGTTCAAGAAAACGAACCGCATATTTGGGAAAAGGTGGCCCATCTAATGCTGCCAAAAGATTATTTAGCCTATTGGCTTACAGGAAACTATTCCACGGACTACTCTGATGGTGCAGGGACCTTATTATTGGATATCAAGGAGAAGCAATGGTCTGTTGAAATATTACAAGAATTTACTATCGCGAAAGAACTCCTGCCTGAATTGTATGAGTCTTCAGAATGTGTAGGAGAGCTTTCCAATCGCATAAGGGAAAAATTTGGTTTTACAGAATCAATCGCAGTGTTTGCGGGCGGTGCTGACAATGCTTGCGCTGCGTTAGGTGCAGGCCTGACCTCTCCGAATGTTGGTTTGGTCTCGATTGGAACCAGCGGTGTTTTCTTATCTAATGAAGAAAATGCAGATTCTAATTATAGAGGGAAATTACATTTATTCAATGCAGCGATGCCCAATCGTTATTACTCGATGGGGGTAACACTCTCAGCTGGAAGCTCATTGAGTTGGTTTAGAAATACGTTTGCGAAAGGGCAGAATTTTGACGAACTATTGAGTGAAGTCGGAGCGGTTTCTCCGGGGGCGGAAGGTCTTTTGTTCACGCCTTATTTAGTAGGGGAAAGAACTCCGTATGCAGATAGTCTGATCCGAGGCAGCTTCATTGGACTAGATGCCCGTCATGAAATGAAGCATTTTTCTAGAGCAGTATTGGAAGGAATTACGTTCTCATTGAAAGACTCGCAAGAAATGATGAAAGCTACTAAAAAAGAACCAATTGAATACTTAGTTTCGGTTGGTGGTGGGGCAAAAAATCCAGCGTGGTTACAAATGCAGGCAGATATTTTTGACGTACCGATTCACACTTTAACTACTGAACAAGGACCAGGTTTGGGTGCGGCGATACTAGCAGCAGTAGGCTCAGGTATGTTTGAGACTTTTGAAGACTGTGTTAAAAAATTTGTTTCCTATGCATCGATCTACACTCCTGAGATAGGTAGTGTTGAAAAATATAAAAAAATCTATCCTATCTATCAACAAGTTTATTCTGCAACAAAATCAATTTGTCATCAGTTATCTGAAATATAAAATCAACCATAAAAGCAATATCGGATAAACTGTATTCGGTTAAAAGCATTTACACCTGATTGACAGTGAATTAGTCACGTTTGAACCGCTAGGAAATGAAAAATGGTAAGAGAATAATTGTAAAAAGCAAAGTGCGCCCTCTAAGTTAGATTTTTGGTCTAATCTAGAGGACGCATTTTATTTTCTTAAATATCGCCTATTTTGAATCCATTGCGTTTTTCTTCAAAAGATTTTAGCATCGCGGCTTTCTTAGGATCTCTATATTTATGTTCATTCTTTTTGACTCTTGAAAGAGTAATTAAGGCTGCGGTCTGCTGTTTACGCTCTTGAATCGATGTTTTCAGTATTTTGTTCTTGTTCACTTTAACCATTATCCAAGGCCTCCTCAATTATTTTAACCAATTATATCAAAAGTTGGGAATTTTGAGTTGATGAATAGGCTGAAATCTCCCCTTGCGATCGCAAAGAGAGGTGATGACTTGAGCAGGGATATCTTACTTAATCATTTTGAGAAGGTCTTCATGAGGACTCGTCTTTGAAACCTTTTCAGTTATTTTTTTACCAGTATTTTCTACATCGACTACGCGCAATCCAGTAGAAATAAGATAATTTAAATAAGAGTTTAAACTGACTTCTTCTAGTTTTGCTCGTTCTTTGATCTCACTGTGCAATGACTTTGGTAATCTTAACGTTACTCTTCCAGAAGCGGATACATCTTTTTTAGGTTTTGGTATTTCAACGCCTGAGCCTATGGCAGCGTGGAACCATTCCAATTTAGCTTCATCCAACTCTTCTAAACCCTCGTTTATTGAGTCCGCATAGATAGTAAGACCCGGTAATTCAGGATAAGAGACTGCAAAATATTCATCACCGTCATCAATTACTTTCTGAATACTGATAGCATAATTTAATTTCATTAATTCATCTATATTTTTCATAATTATCCTTCCTTTATTTCATCAATCCAACACAAAAAATCCTTCACATAAGGAGCTTTGATAGGATTTCTTCTAGGCAATGGCTTAATCGGTAATTTTATCTTTGGATGTCTTACAGAATAATGAGATCCACCTGATTTGTTTTCAACAATGAAATCATATAATTCCAAAAGCCGTTTCATATCATCAAAAGAAGTGTTATGAGGAGAATTCTTTATTTTAGTATACAGTTTTTCTTTTTTACCCAACAAACATCACGCACCACATCCAGTGTCACTTTGATACACAAAGTATCGCACATCTTTTTTGAAATATCAAATGATTTTTCTCATCTATTCCATAGCTTCCCAATACAAATTTATTTAGATCACTTTAATGAAATAAACGTAAAAATGTCGACGGATAACTAAATTTAACCAAACCCCTGCGATCGCAAAATCGCAGGGGGATTTTATCGTATAGTCATCACGGATCACGCCCACTTAACCAATGCTTGAAAAGTGCGATGACCAAGCTCACAAAGACCGGTGCAAGGACGTATCTTACCAGCTCACCCAAGTTTGCAGCACCTCCTTTCCGGAATGAGAGGTGATGACTTGAGAGAGGATAGGCTTAATTAATCATTTCGAGAAGTTCTTCATGAAGACTCATCCTTGTTTTTGCCTTTTCTACCCCAGAGACGGGAGAGCTTTCGTTTAAGCGTGCCACTGTTCTTATTCGGCACTTGGGATGGTTCTTGGGAGATTGGGATTACTTCATTATCTGATTCTATTGGCAAAGAAACGTTTGAGTTAGGTAGGTCGTTAATTGGTGCCGCTACTGGTAAACTTAGTGCTTCGACTTTTGGTGCTAAGTTCTTCTGCGATAATTTCTCCAAGGCAGGCGGGCAGGCTAAATCCACGAATTTCTCGTATTTCGGTTTTGGACAAGTGGCAGCATGGACATCAATTGGCTTCGGTGCGACTGATAGTTCAATGGATTCGACTGGATGCTCTGGATCGAATTGGATATATTTAGTGGTTTCAACGTACTTACAGGTATCGACTTCGGCATATGTTTTCACGCCATCTTCTTCTTCAAAAATATCTAGCGTAGTCAATAACTCCAATGCTTCGCGAATTTCTTCGGCAGTTTTTTCGACTGTTGGATTTTTGACAATTAGATTCTGTTTCTTACCGTTGCTTTTATAAAAAGTTGAGACTAATTTTTTGGTTTTGATCGTTTTTACAGCGTACATAGTTTTCATTCCTTTCTTTTTTTAAGAATTGATTCATTCAACTTGCGCTTCCGGAGCGCCAAATAAATTACTGATAGAGAAGCGGCTTCGCACAGCGTTGATCGCTTTTTCGGCATATTGACGGACAGGGAAGACCCGTAGGTTTAAGTATTTCCATTCTTTTGAAGTGAAATAATGTTTGAAGTAGAAAAAGAATTTTTTGATGATTTTGGTGACTTTTCGTTGCGAAAAGAGGTGTTGCACCAGTTCCTTCAAGATCAAATGAAATTCGCCATCTCCAAGGCGTTCGCGGATATTGAGCGCCATCAGGTATTGCACGGTGCTGTCGGCATCGCCAGAGATTCTGTAGTACGAGTCGATGCGTTTTTCAAGGGTGTTTTTCTTTAAGCTAAATAGTTGTTTAGATGTAAATGGTTGTTCGTTCATAGTATTTTCTCCTTTTTTTTATAGTTCCCGAAGCTTGCGCAAGTCTTCTGAGATAAATCAATCCTAGGATTTATGTATAAATAAGGGCGGCAGACGATTACCGCCCAAACAGTTCAACGATTAAAAAAGAATCGTTTCGTTGGTTTCCACGAACATCGCACTTTCCGCGGTGTCGTAGAGATTATTGCCGTCTTTACTGAATAATTCTAGCGGACCAATCTGATCCAATAGCCCTTTGAGTTCAGCAGGCGTATTGGTCGTATCTGGATTGGGAAGGCTCCAGGTCTGACTGTTTCCTCCACTGGTTTTAAAATTTGCGACTAGTTTTAACATCTGTTTTCCTCCTTCTTTTGTAGGAATTATCCAACGACGAGAGAGAGTAAGAACTGTTGATTTTTTGCCGTTGGATAACTCCATCCATCATTTACTTCGTATAACGTTTTTGACTGGTTAATACGACACCATCCAGCGAGCTGCCTTCTGGTGACAGCGTGGTCATAATCTCACCGAGCGTCAACACCGCATTCTCATCTGGTTCATCAACGACATGTTGAAAATTGATATTTTGTAATTTCTCCTCATTTGGTGTGTCGATCTGTACTTTTAGCTTGCTGCTAAGTTTTTGGATCATAAGTTTTTCCTCCATAGTCATTTTTCGTTTGGTTCCGGCCGGTGACTTAACGATAAGGCAGAAAGTAAAACTAGGTCAAAACCGCCAAAATTACATTTTGCACGCAAAAATGCAGCTTTTTGTGGTCATCTGAGATGGAAAACCGCTACATAATAGGCTTTACAGAAATTAAGAAGGGGTTAATCCTGCAAATTTGGAAGGGTTATGTAATATTGAACACTTTGACAAGAGTAGAAATGCAGGAACTGTTAAGAAAGCTGAATATAGCAGTGTTTTGTAAGCTAACCTTAAAGATATTAGTTGCGAAAAAAGGGAGGGAAATTTAGTTGAAATTGTCTGTCTTAATAATTTCTTAACATTTAAACGGATACCGCAAGATGTCCGTTCATGTATAAAAAGGCAAAAACCTACGCAACCCATTCATGAGCTGCGTAGGTTTATAAGCGTTTACAAAACATCCGCTGTATCTATATATTTGCTGCTGTATTTTAACAAGGACTCGTGGAGATATCGTTGATGGAAAACACCTCGCTCGGTGACCCAATGCTGCAGCAGTGATCGATTTCGGATTGACTTTAGAAAAGGTGTCTGCGGCAGTTGAACATAGTCCAGCGGGTCCCCATTATAGTGATCGGTCAACGAATACTCGCGCCGCAGGTAACAAAGTACATAAATCACCTTTTCAGCCTGATCAATGATACTACGCATTTGTGTGGGCGTTTCGAGGACTAACCCGTTGCTCAGCTCCGCAAAGCATCTCCCGTGAATTGTCTTCAAATCATAAATATCTAACGGGTTTAACCACATACAATTCTTTGGCCGTTCAAGGGGAAATAGGGCGTAGTGCCAATTCACAAAAGGAACTTTATAGGATGGAAACTCTTTGATCGACTTAAAACAGCGCTTAGTCAACGAGTAATCGAAGAATCGGTGCGTCTTAAAAAAACTATCCAGAGTTTTTAAAGTGTTTTTCTTGGATAATGACGGTTGACCATCACGGATAACCAACGTACCAAGATCGCAGGGAGCCACTAAAAGTGCGGAAATATTTGTTAAATCAAAGCGGTTAAATTCAGGTGCATTATCCACTAATTCGAGCCACTCCTCAGAAATTTTGTTGTTATACAGAACCCTCTCACTTAACGTTTCATTTGACATGTGCATCACTCCTTTTTTGTATAACTTCAGTATACACGAATAAAAAACCCATACACTTTATAAGAAATTAAACATAACGTGGGAAAACTGATGACATCAAAAGAAATAGACAATGTT
>NZ_NGLG01000002.1:74530-76023 GCF_002140655.1 Enterococcus sp. 3H8_DIV0648
AAATAATCAAAAAAAACCGCATAGATTTTAATGTGATTATTCTTTTGTTAAAAATTATAGAGTATTTACAAAAATATTTCAATAATAAATTAGAATGTATGAAAAATATTCTGGAATAAACGAAACATTTATGCCTAATTAACCCAAAAATGTTTGTAAATGATACGTTTTTCCATAGCCGTCGCATGAGCCGTCAATTACACATCGAGGAGTGGTTATTTTATGGAACAACAATCCAGAGGAGAGAATATTTATTTCAGGAAAGATGGGCGTTGGGAAGGTAGATACGCAGTAGGCAGGAAAAATAATGGAAAAATAAAATATGGCTATGTCTACGGGAAAAGTTATCAAGAAGTTGAATCACGACTATTGCCTTTAAAGCAGTCAGCAAAGAAAATGCTTCAGCTATATGGGGAAAGCCTAATGCTGTATGAGGAATGGATTTCAAAGTGGAAAAGGCTCATTCAAATGAACGTCAAGACCTCCACCTTTTCAGACTATTGCTACAAGCTGAACCGTTACCTATTACCGCATTTTGGCAAGATCCCGCTATATCAATTAACTAGCGAAAAAATTCAACAGGTGATTGATGAGAAGCTTGCAAATACTCTTTCGCATAGCAGCGTCCATATCGTCATACGGTTGTTGAGCAAGACACTAAAAAAAGCAAGGGAAGATGGTCTTATCTGCGAAAACCCTTGTGATGCTGCAATACTTCCAAAACGAAAGCCTCAAAAGATCCATGCACTGACCATCCAGCAGCAACGTTCTTTAGTGAAGGCCGTCGAATCTTATCCAGATGAAAAAGGCAAAGCTGCAATTCTTTCTCTGAATACAGGTATGCGGATTGGTGAAATCTCAGCTCTAACATGGGAAAAAATTGATTTTACGAATGATAGGATCTATGTCGAACAAACGTGTCGTCGAGTAATGATCGATGAACAAAAGGAGCAAGGAAAAACCGGATTACACTACGATACGGTCAAAAGTATCGCTTCACACCGGGTTATTCCAATGAATAAGATTGTAAAAAAACTTTTAAAAAATCTAAAAATGAAGAGTAAAAGCAGGTTTGTTTTTTCAATAGAAGAAAAGGGATGCGAGCCAAGAGTGTTGACCTATCATTTTCATCGAATTCGTCAAATTGCCAAGTTGGACAACACTCATTTCCACCAATTACGACACACATTCGCGACGCGATGCTTGGAGGAGAATATAGGTGTGGCTTCTGTAAGTGCATTACTAGGTCATTCGTCGACGAAGATGACTTTGGATGTTTACTCCGATTCTATGCTTGAGGAACGAGTCCATGCCGTAGCTGCGATTGAGCGGATAGCTCTGTAGATAACACTTAAAATTTAAAAAGCCTATTTCTGACTATAAACAAGTGTTTTTTGCTATTTCCAAGTAAGCGCTGACATGGTTAAGGCGGATAAATATTAATTTTTTATTAAGAGAAATTCTTGTTTGATAGATATTATATAACGAGAATT
>NZ_NGLG01000002.1:80304-111983 GCF_002140655.1 Enterococcus sp. 3H8_DIV0648
AGTTAAAGGTTATTTAGTAACAGGAAGGAAGAAATTAATGAAAAGAAAGAGTTTAATCAGCTTAGTCTGTGTTGCTGTTCTTAGTCAGTATGGTTTAGCACCAGTAACTGCCTTAGCAACAGAAAATGATAAGACAGTAGCAACAATGCCTGAGGGGGAAGGGCTGACAGAGAATCCAATCTTAGATAGCTTGCCTGTACCAACGGCGGAGAGTACATCGGAGGAGGCTGCGGCTTCTGAACAGCCGACTGTATCAAGTGAAGCAACCCAAGAATCAACTACAGCTTCAGAAGAACCAGAAGAAGAAAAAACATTAAACTGGGAGTTCAAAGATCCGCAGCAAGCTTTAACTGCTGAAAATGATTTCACTTTAAAAATAAAAGGAACCCAACCGGTCGCAAAGATCAAGCTGCCTGAAGGGATCGCCTATGACGAAGAACAGAACGTGGAAGAACTTCGTCCGCTAATCAGCTTCGATGATAAGACGAGAGAATTAACGCTAACAAAAATCGATGAATACGAAGAAATCGAATTAACCTTAACTGCTGAAAAAGCCGGCGAATACGAACTGCAAATGACGAATGACGCTCAAGAAGATATGGGCGATAAATTAAAATTTGCCGTAGCTGAAAAAGCAGAAGAGTCTAAGGAAGAACCAAAAGAAGAAACAAAAGACTCAGAGAAAAAAGAAGAAACAACAAAAGAAGAGACGAAAAAGGAAAATAAGAAGCAAACACGTGCCGGGACAGCCGATCCTCGTGTGAATATGTCGATCTCTTCTGATCCAGCAACAGAGATTACATCTGCAAGTCAGCGGATCATCTATGCAACAACGTTTTCTCACACTGATGCGACGAAAACAATTAACAAAGGGAAAATTGTTATTACGATTGAAAATGGACAATTCAAAGATTACCCAGAAGCATCAGATTATGTGACTTTAAAGAAATCTACTCTTAGTCAAGATGGAAAAACTATTACATTGGAATTGACAGATGGTTTTGCATCAGGAAATTATGAGTCGTATTCTTACAGCGCGTATCCTTCTGTCGGAATTTACTCAAACGAAGAAATAAAAGTTAAAAGTACTTTCTCTGGGGAGTTTTCTGGAGAATCAACTACTTTTGAAAATGTAGCAGATAGAAATGTTAAGATTACTGCGAATGGTGTCGGAAATGTTGTGCCCGGAACTGGCAGTTGGACTATTCCAACACCTCATACAATAGAGTTATACTCGAATTCTCTATTTCAGTATGCTTTTGGATTAATCAATGTTAAAAAGGATGAAGGATTTAAAAATTTACGAGTCAAAGTTCATTTCTCAGACAAAGACAAAATTGCGTGGTTTAAACGTCTTAAAGATGATTATGGACTACATTATCAAGGTGGTGGTAGTCTTACTAAAAAGTTCACTGCTGAAATGATTGAAGAAGTTGATGATCAAACCCTAATTTTAAATATTGGTGAAATTAATCCAGAGGATATTTCAAAAGTATATGTAATGCTTGATGCAACTGTACCAGCAGGTACGGTGGATGAAGATGATTTTACAGTTGATGTGACTATGATGGATGAAAATACTGATATATTATCAACAACAATTACTTATGATGTTTTTGGTGATCAAACTGATTTAACATTTAAAACTGGTAAGGATAGTAATGGGAATCAAGTAGCTTTAGGTCAAAACTTCATAAGTACCTATACAACGACAGGAATAAGTACGAGTGAAATTTCTGATTATTCTATTACAGTAGATGTTCCTGATGCTGTTTCACCAAGGAGATTGTTGGGCGGAATTACAGAAGCAGGGAAAAAGAATGTTGATAGAGTAGAATACTATGACGGTACTAATTGGATAGAAATTTCTGGTGATGAAAATAATAATTTCGAGTTGCCAGACACGAAGATTGAGAAAATAAAAGTTCATTATGTAACCGTTCAAGGAAAGGTTATAAATTATCAACCATTCAGAATCCAATGGCAGGTGAAAGAGGATGCAATTGTTGGATCAAACTTTATTTTGAAAAACTCTATTCAGTATACAGATTGGCAAGGTACTGTTCAAACGCCTGATGTTTCTGCCCAAGACCTAAGCTATGAGATCATTAATTCTCCAAATCAACAAGCCAATAAAGCAACCGTTTTTCAATACAATAAAACGGCTGATTTTGATAAGGCATCCGTAATGTCTGGAGATACTTTCCGAATGAATTATCGTTTTGGAGCCGTTTCTGGAGAAATTAAAAATCCTTATATTTTTGTCAAACTACCTAAAGGAATAAAAGTAAATACTAAGTCTAATACTATCCAATATCCAAATTCAGGAAATATTGCCTATTACGCTGCTCCAATTTTTGGGAAAACGATAACACCAATTTCTCAAGCTAATAATACTGGGTCTTTCGAAGGTGCAGATGGGAATATGGTTTATTACTATAAAGCTGATGATACTTCATTGACATGTGATGATTTTCTTCAAATGCTTTTTATTGAGAATGAATATATTATTGAAAACATTAAGTCAGGTATCTATGAAGTCGAAGTCGGTATGGGCTCATTAGCGGAAAATTATGATGATGTGACACTTAATAGTGGTTATGGAACAGCGAAACTTTCTGCTGAAATGCAAGCTAAACTTGGCTCGACAGCATCTACTTATTACTCGAAGAAAACAAAACTAACAGTTGGTAAAATCGATAAAGTTACTACCAGTGTTGCAGTTAAGGGTAGTGAGGATGCAGCATGGTTAGACTCTTCCAAAACAGGGAAAGTCGTACCAGGGAAAAAAGTTTCATATCGTGTAACACTTAAGAATGAAGGAACTGAAAATTACTCGAATGTACAATTAGTCAACATTTTGCCGTATGTAGGAGACACTTTAGTAGGAAGTCCTACATCAAGGGGATCACAATTCCAGATCAATCCAGATAGTGGCGGGGTCGCAGTTAAGTACAATGGCGGCGTTGCTGCTGGAGTGACATTGGAATATGCGATGTCGAATAATCCAGTTCGTTTTAATACAACAAATGGAGCTGCGATTGGTACTGATAATTGGACCGGAACAGTTTCAGACTTTTCACAAGTACGTGCCATTCGTGTAAGTGCACCGTTTGTTACGTTAAAACCTGGTGATGAAATTTCGATTGAGTATAGCGGAGTCGTGGTATTAGATGCGAGCAGACCTGTTAATCCAGGAGATAGCTTTGTAGCTAACAACAGTGTGGCTTATCGTTTCCAAACAGACGAGGGTGAGCTTCGTGTTGGGGAACCAGCAGTATCTAAAGTTGAGACAGTTAAAGCTGAAAAAGATGGGCTTGTCTCTGGTAATGTCTATATTGACTTGGATAAAGATGGCAGCAAAGGCGGCAATGAGCCGGGATTGAACCAAGTGCAATTTGAACTCTTCAAGAAAGATGGCAGCAAATTTGTTTCAACTGGTTTGACAAGTGAGTCTTCATCCAACTTAGCAGGAGAAAAAGGTATCTTTGGTTTCACTGATTTGGAATACGGTACCTATAAGGTGAAAGTAACATTGCCTTCAAGCAAAGGGGCGGCGTTCATCACTACCGGAACGGATAAAGTAGAAAAGATTGACGATACAACTGCATGGGTTATGAAAAATGGCGCTACTGAGTTCACAATTGATGATCTGGATATTAGTTCAGGTAGTAATAAAGTTGATGATTTGAGTGTAGCATTGTTTGTTCACACACCGTTAAATGGAACAATCAGTTTCAAGAATAAAGACGGCGATGTAGTAGCAAGTGATTACGGGAAAGGCTTCAAGGTTGAGCTTTATAAAGGAAGCGCTCAGATTGCTGAGACAACGTCTAAAGCAAACGGTACCTTTGCCTTTGAGGACTTAACCATTGGTAGCACAGATAGTTATAAAGTGAAAATCACGATGCCAAGCGGTAAGACCTTCGTCTTTACGACAGATAATTCGGCTGGAGAAATTACGATCGATATGGAACCAGGAATTGGTACCAAAGATGCGACAGACCTATTTATCACGGATACCGATATGCCAACTGCTAATATTGCACTTGATAATGGACGCGGCACCGGCAAGGATGTCAATCCAGATTCAATTACTTTGACTGCGGCTGATAAGACGACTTCAATCTCAACGGATTGGGCAATCAAAAAAGGCGGAGCAGTTGAATATTCTGGTACGTCTACAGATGGCACGATCTCATTGCAAGATCAAATCAATTATCTGATCGGTGATAAGAAGGCTGGCGACTATACAGTAGAGATGACTGTCACTGACTTTGCGGGTAACGAAACAAAGGTTACCAAGAACTTCAGTATTAAGTATGGAACTGTAAAGTATGTTTCTGAAGGAGCAGAGCATGCGACTGAAAAAGACCTACTATTATATGTAGACAAATTGACGAAACCTGCGACTGATCCGACAAAAGCCGGTTATGTCTTCGATAAATGGGTGAAAGCTTCTGATAAATCTGAGTGGAACTTCTCTACAGGAGCGATCTCAGAAGAAAACCTTGTATTAGAAGCAACCTTTAAAGCAGCGGAACAAAAAATTAGATTTGATGTCAATGGCGGAGATGTATCAACTACACCACCAGATATCGGAAAAAATACTGGCGATACGGTTGATTTAAGCAAAGTGACAAAACCAACTCGCACAGGCTACACCTTCAATCATTGGTATAGACAAGGCGATGCAGGCAAGACAAATGTCGGAGCTTCGGTCGTGATGCCAGTAGGTGGTATGACGTTAGTAGCAGATTGGTCAGCTAACAGCTATGAAGTCTCGTTTGATAAAAATGATGGTACAGGTACGATGGCTGATCAAAGCTTTAAATATGATACAGCCCAAAACCTGACAGCCAATACCTTTACGAGAGAGGGTTACAGCTTCCAAGGCTGGGCAATGTCTAAGGACGGAGCCAAGAAATATGATGATAAAGAGAGCGTTAAGAACTTAACTGCGACAAAAGATGGGGCTGTTACTTTGTTTGCTGTGTGGGCAGCGACAGAGCAGACGATTACTTTTGATGTGAACGGCGGACTTGAATCAAGCAAACCGGCGCCAATCAAAGGAGATACAGACAGTACGATCGATTTGAAAGATGTCAAAAAACCAACACGTACCGGATATACCTTCAATCATTGGTATAAACAAGGCGATGCAGGTAAAGCGGATGTCGGCAACTCAGTGAAGATGCCAGCCAAAGGCATGACGCTAGTAGCAGAATGGACAGCTAACAGTTATACAGTAACCTTTGATAAAAACGAAGGTACTGGTACAATGGCAGCCCAAAACTTCAAATACGATACAGCCCAAAACTTGACTGCTAACAAGTTCACTCGTGATGGCTACAGTTTCCAAGGCTGGTCAACAACTAAAACTGGTTCCGTCGAACATACAGATGGAAAATCAGTGAAGAACTTGACTGCTGATGCGGACGGTTCGGTAACATTGTATGCGATCTGGAAAGCAGATAACCAAGTGATCCAGTTTGATGTGAATGGCGGAGATATTACTTCAAAACCAGCAAACATCAGCGGCGACACTGATAGTACAGTTGATTTGAAGGATGTCAAAGCACCAACACGTACGGGTTATACCTTCAAACATTGGTATAAATCAGATGATGCAGGTAAAGCAGATGTCGGCAACTCAGTGAAAATGCCAGCCAAAGGTATGACGCTAGTAGCAGAATGGACAGCTAACAGTTATACAGTGACGTTTGATAAGAATGACGGCACTGGAACGATGGCGGATCAAAGCTTCAAGTACGATACAGCCCAAAACTTGACTACTAACAAGTTTACTCGTGAGGGTTACAGCTTCCAAGGCTGGTCAACAACTAAGACAGGCGCAGCAGCTCATTCAGATGGGGCTTCAGTGAAGAACTTGACAGCTGATAAGGATGGCTCAGTAACGTTGTATGCGATCTGGAAAGCAGATAGCCAAGTGATCCAATTTGATGTGAATGGCGGAGATATTACTTCAAAACCAGCAAACATTAGCGGCGACACTGATAGTACAGTTGATTTGAAGGATGTCAAAGCACCAACACGCACAGGTTATACCTTTAAGCATTGGTATAAACAAGGCGATGCAGGTAAAACGGATGTCGGCAACTCAGTGAAGATGCCGGCGAAGGGTATGACACTAGTAGCAGAATGGACAGCTAACAGCTATACAGTGACGTTTGATAAGAATGCCGGCACTGGAACGATGGCGGATCAAAGCTTCAAGTATGATACAGCCCAAAACTTAAGTGCTAACAAGTTCACTCGTGAGGGTTACAGCTTCCAAGGTTGGTCAACGACTAAATCTGGAGCGGTAGTGTATGTGGATAGTGCTTCTGCGAAGAACTTGACAGCTGATAAGGATGGCTCAGTAACGTTGTATGCGATCTGGAAAGCAGATAGTCAAGTGATTCAATTTGATGTGAATGGCGGAGATATTGCATCGAAACCAGGAAATATCAGCGGCGACACTGATAGTACAGTTGATTTGAAAGATGTCAAAGCACCAACTCGTAAAGGCTATACCTTCAAGCATTGGTACAAATCAGATGATGCAGGTAAAGCAGATGTCGGCAACTCAGTGAAGATGCCAGCCAAAGGTATGACCTTAGTGGCCGAATGGGAAGCAAACAGCTACACAGTAAACTTCCATAATAATACGGGAACTGGCACCATGACAGCCCAAAGCTTTAAGTATGATGAAGCGAAGAAATTAACGAAGAACACCTTCACGAAAGAAGGGTACAACTTTGTTGGCTGGTCAACCACAGCAAATGGCGCGTCTGCTTATACTGACGAAGCGTTAGTGACGAACTTGACTGATATGAAGGATGGTTCATTTGACCTATACGCACTGTGGTCAGCGGATGCTCAAGTAATCCAGTTTGATGTCAATGGCGGCGATGTTACATCGAAACCAGCAAATATCGATGGAAATACAGATGATACAATCGATTTGAAGGACGTCAAAGCACCAACGCGTACGGGTTATACCTTCAAGCATTGGTATAAATCAGACGATGCAGGTAAAGCAGATGTCGGCAACTCAGTGAAAATGCCAGCGAAAGGCATGACGCTAGTTGCCCAATGGGAGGCTAACAGTTATACAGTAACCTTTGATAAAAACGAAGGTACTGGCACAATGGCGGAACAAAACTTCAAATACGATACAGCCAAAAATTTGAGTGCTAACAAGTTCACTCGCGCTGGCTACAGTTTCCAAGGCTGGTCAACGAAGAATACTGGAACAGTGATGTATGCTGAGGGAGCTTCAGTAAGTAATCTGACAGACGAAAAAGATGGAACTGTGACACTTTACGCCATCTGGAAAGCAGATAGCCAAGCGATTCAATTTGATGTGAACGGCGGCGACGTTGCATCGAAGCCGGCGAACATTGATGCTGACACAGATAGTACTGTTGATTTGAAGGATGTCAAAGCACCGACACGTACGGGCTATACCTTCAAGCATTGGTACAAACAAGGAGATGCTGACAAGAAAAATGTTGGTACTTCAGTGAAAATGCCAGCAAATGGTATGACCTTAGTGGCCGAATGGGAAGCCAACAGCTACTCAGTGAAATTCCACAATAATACCGGTACTGGTACAATGACGGATCAAAGCTTCAAGTATGACGAAAGCAAGAAGCTGACTAAGAACAGCTTTACGAAAGCTGGTTATACATTTGACGGTTGGGCAACTGCTGCAAATGCGGCTTCTGCTTATACTGATGAACAGTCTGTTTCGAATCTAACGGATAAGAAAGATGACACATTTGATCTATACGCCATTTGGTCAGCAGATGCTCAAGTAATCCAGTTTGATGTCAATGGCGGCGATGTTTCATCAAAACCAGCAAATATCAATGGGAATACTGATGAGACAATCGATTTGAAGGATGTCAAAGCACCAACGCGTACGGGTTATACCTTCAAACATTGGTATAAATCAGATGATGCAGGTAAAGCAGATGTCGGCAACTCAGTGAAAATGCCGACGAAGGGTATGACGTTAGTAGCCGAGTGGGAAGCGAACACTTATAAAGTGAAGTTCAACGCTAATGGCGGAACGGAAACAATGAATGACCAAAACTTTGTATATGATAAAGGTCAAGCACTAACTGAAAACAAATTCAAACGTGCGGGTTATACTTTCGCAGGCTGGTCAACGACAGCAACTGGTACAGCTAGTTATGCAGATAAAGCAACCGTTTCAAACTTGACTGCGACCGATAAAGAAGTTGTTGAGCTATTCGCAGTTTGGACAGCGGACAATCAAACGATTCAATTCGATGTCAATGGTGGTGCGGATTCCAGCAAGCCAGCAGATATCGTTGCAGGTACGGACAGCAATGTCGATCTATCAAAAGTCAAAGCGCCAACTCGCAAAGGGTATACCTTCAATCACTGGTACAAAAAAGATGATGCGGCGAAGACCGCAGTAACTGGTACGATTACAATGCCAGTCGGAGGCATGATCTTAGTAGCTGATTGGAAAGCCAATGACTACAAAGTGAAATTTGATGCCAACGAAGGTACTGGTACTATGGCTGATCAAGACTTTGTTTACGATACTGAGCAAAAATTAACAGCAAATGCTTTTGATCGTACGAACTATGACTTTGTCGGCTGGTCAACAACGAAGACTGGCAAAGTTGAATTTGCTGACGGAGAAGCTGTTAAGAATCTGACAGATGAAGCAGATGGCAGCAAAACGCTTTATGCAGTCTGGAAGATCCAAGAACGCGTAATCTCTTTTGATGTGAATGGCGGAGATGGATCAACTCAACCGGCAGATATTCAAAAAGAAATCGGTGAAAAAGTAAATCTTGATGATGTGACTGCACCGACTCGTGAAGGCTACAGCTTCGCTCATTGGTATAAGAAGGATGACGCGGCGAAGACAGCGGTAACTGGAATGATCACAATGCCAGACACCAACATGGTGCTCGTTGCGGCATGGAACGCGAACCACTACAAGGTAACGTTCGATGCGAACGGCGGAACAGGAACGATGAAGGATCAGGCCTTTGTCTATGATACAGCGCAAGAGTTGACTGGAAATACCTTTGAACGTAAAAACTACGACTTCATCGGTTGGGCAACTGAAAAAGACGGCGTAGTAACTTATTACGATAAGGAATCTGTCAATAACTTGACGACTAAGGACAGCGATACGATTACCCTTTATGCAATTTGGGAGAAGAAAGCTGCTCTTCCAGTCATCAAGGCGAATAATATCGTCATGACGACTAAGCAAGTAGACGACTATACAAAAGCAAACACTTTAGAACGTAAAATCGCTGAACTTGCGGACGCGAAGGTAGTGGATGACAATACGAGCGATGTGATCGCGACACATGAAAAAGTTTCGATTGATCATTCAAATGTCGTGAGTAAAACAGGTGTCTACAAGGCACATGTCTCTTACGAAACGAAAGCACGTGCACTGGTAGAATCGAAAGAGATTGATGTGACAGTTATCGATCCAACGACGACGCAAAAAATCACGTTTGACGTGAACGGCGGCGACGAGAAGACTAAACCAGCAGACATCAGTGCTAAAGTTGGAACGACAGTGAGCTTGAAGGATGTCAAAGCACCAACGAGATCAGGCTACAGCTTCACTGGCTGGTACAATGGTGAAACGAAAGTCGGCGATACTGTTGAAATGCCTGAAAAGGGTATGACGCTCGTTGCTCATTGGACGAAGAATGACGGCAGTACTGGCAACGGCGATGGAAGCAATACTTCAGGTTCTAGAACCACCACAAACTATGGTGGCGGAGGAACTTCTGCAAGCGGAAAGAATCTACCGCAAACCAATGACACTTCATCTATCGGATTGTCACTGGCAGGTATGATGTTAGCAGTTCTAGCGTTCTTTGGACTTAAAAAGAAAAAAGACGAAGAATCTGAGACCGAATCGAAGTAACAAATAATTAGCATATACAGAATCACTGGCTTAGCGAAATCCTCCTGCTAAGTCGGGTGATTCTGTTGTGCTATCTAATAAATGACCTGTAATGGTGTTGCTCAATTAAAAAAGATGGGAACATGGACAAATGAAAAAAATTTTATTGGTAGATGATTCAGCTGAATTTTGCAGCTTCATGCAGGAATTCTTGGAAACCCATGGTTTTGATGTGATCACTGCACAAGACCCATTGGAAGGCATCACACTCTTCCGCAAATCAATGGTGGATCTGGTGATCACGGATTTGAAAATGGGGGAGATCGACGGGATTCAATTTATGACCTTGATCCAAGAATCCTATCCCGAGGCCAAGGTCATTATTTTGACCAGCTCGGAAAGTGAAGAGGATGAATTTCGCAGCTTGGATCTTAAAGCAGATGAGTATCTAAAAAAAGGCACTTCCTTAAAAATCATCTTGAAGCGGATCATGCGTGTCTTGGAACAGGAAAATAAGGATTCCGAAGAGGTGCTGTTTAGTAAACGCGAGGGATTGACCATCAAGAAACGAACCAGGCAGGTCTATAAAGACAATGAGCTGATTGTACTAACGAGGAAAGAGTACGATTTATTGGTGATGTTTTTGCGGAATAAGAACCGCGTATTATCTCGTGAAGTTATCTTCCGCAGTGTCTGGAATAAGGAGAGCCAACTAGTAGATTCACGAGTGATCGCGACGCATATCAAACAAATTCGTGCCAAGCTGTCACTGACTAGTCTCTATAATATTAGAGGTGTTGGTTATGAATGGGCTGAGTAATCGCAGGTTTAAACTAGTCGTCGGATTGTACGGATTCTTTATAGCGGTTATTGTACTGCTTTTCCTGTGTTTTCCAATGATTTACAATCATGTAGAAAAGCAGCGACAAGATCAAAAAATGGAACAAGTTGAAACAATCTTAAAAGAGAATAAACAGCTTTCTGAGCGGTTAGCAGACGCAGCGAAGGATTCAACAGTGGAACTGTTGGTCTTAAAGCAGCAGCGATTGGTCTATGAATCCTTGCCTTTACAAGGAAAACTAGCTGATCTGAAGCAGTTTGTCCGTAAAGAAAATTTGGTTTTTCAAAGAACGTATCAATACAAGGGCTACACGATTTGGCTGGCTTTTTATCCGCAAAAAATTCAAAAGCGCTTTAATCAGTTGGTTATCTTTATTTGTCTGTTGATCACGGCACTTGTGCTATTGATGAT
This sequence comes from Enterococcus sp. 3H8_DIV0648, assembly GCF_002140655.1. NCBI lineage: Bacteria > Bacillati > Bacillota > Bacilli > Lactobacillales > Enterococcaceae > Enterococcus > Enterococcus sp. 3H8_DIV0648. Next base: position 91,482 of record NZ_NGLG01000002.1, read on the forward strand.
TTTAGTGATCTATTACATCTATCATGAGCTTTTGGAACCGTTGAAGAAGCTGCGAACAAGTATCTTAGCACTGAAGAAATTTAATTTTGATCAGGCGATTTTGATTACAGAGTTTAAAGATGAAAAAGGCTTATTAGCCGACCTGAGTACTTTTTCTAAAGAATTGAAGACGAATATGGACGAGATCGGCACGAAATTCACTGATCTGGAGCTGCAGCTGCAAGCAGAACAAGATTTAAACGCCTATAAAAAGAAGTTAATCAACTCTTTGATCCATGATCTCAAAACACCGCTGAGTATCATGATTATGTCAGTGGAGCTTCTACTGGAAAATGAACGGCTGCCCGAAGCGGTCAAAAATCAATTAAGTGAGCTGCTCAAGCGGCAGAATACGACATTGACGAATATCAATGATATTTTGAAGGCATCGAATCAGCAGTTGGAGATTGTGACGGACGAACCGATCGATTTGATCCCGATCATTCGCCAGACTTTAGATCATTTCCAAGTACTGATGAAAAACAAAGGACTGTTTGGCGACATTAATATGCCTCAGCGTGTCACACTGAAAATGTCTCAGATCGAAGCAGAGCAATTGCTCCATAATATCCTTTCAAACGTGATCAATTATTCTCCGGCAAATGAAGAGTTCACGCTTGATGTCGATGAGCAGGAAGATCAACTAATCCTGACGGTCGCAAATGAGGTCGATGATCTTAGTCAAATTGACTTTGGGCATGTCTTTGATTTGTTTTATCATTCCCAAACAGCTAAAAATGAGTTTAGCACCGGATTAGGCATGTATACGATCGCGGCGATCGTGCAGCGCAATAAGGGAACTTATTCATTTTATCCTCATGAAGGAAAAGCGTACTTAACGATCACATTGCCGATAAAGGGTGAGACGTTATGAAAAAATTAGCGCTGCTTCTTATCCTATTACTGACAATGATCCCGCTAAAAGCTTTTTCTGAAACCGAACTGCCGACAGAACCAGGAACTTATCCGGCCGAGGCGAGCTATATCGAAGATGGCAAAAAGTTGCAAAAAACCGTCTATGTTACCGTAAAAGGTGAAGATACCGTGATAGTTGGCAACATCGCTATCGATGCAAAGTCATTTGTACTGACTCCACAGCAGGTAAAAAGGATCACTGAAAAAAAAGCGATCAACTATAGCGAAGCGAAGGCTTGGAGTACAATCGACGGAACGGAACGAATCATTCGTGGAGTGGACTTATCGGAACTCCAGCCGATCGAAGGTGTTTACGATGTCACCTTTTCAACGGCAGGAGGAATTTCAAAAACAGTCAATGCGACTGTTGGCGAAGCTCTGTTGGGAAATCGTGATTTCAATAGTTATGATGATTCATTTGAAGCAAGTTACTGGCGAGTATTATTGGCAATTAGCATTTTCCTAGCAGTAATCTTAGCGACACCATTGTTGATCGTACTCTTTTCATCCAGAAACATCGTCCAAATCGTCCAAGAACTGACAGACTTTTTCTCAAGGTAATTTTTTTTAGACTGAGACTTCAAATAAATTCAAAAAAATCTATCTTATATTCAGAGTGAGGATGTCAGCGAAGAATAAATAAACGCATGGGAATTTCCCCATGCGTTTATTTTGCATATTCAACTATTTCTGCAAAGCTGCTCGTGTAACGGAGTCGATCACAAACTCGGCGCCGTTTAAGGCATAGACACCTTGGATATCGCCGGTATTTAAGGCGGCGATGGCTTCATTTGAAAAGTGCAGGGCACTTGTCTCGAAGTGGATCGTTTTCTTACCATCAGTGACACGGAAGGTTTTTGTCTCTGCTTGGTTGATTAACTCAAATTGAGTCGGCAATGTATCGAGCTCGCCTAATTTTTCTTCGACGATGAGATCCTCGACTTTTTGATAACGAGTAACGACCAGCTTGCGGCTTTCCTCGCTGACTAAAAGTGCAGCAAAATGGGTGTTATTGATTAGGCTGACGATACCAAAAGCGCCATCTTTTAAAGCACTTTTTTCATCGACGTTGACAGTAAAGGCTTCGGCGTGTTCGGTTTGTCGAACTCCGAGAAAAGCTGGTGTGGCTTCTTGCGCGATCGTCGTCGTGTTGCCTTTTAGTGTCAGCTTTCCATTTTCTAAGAGCCTCTCCTGATTCAATGGAGCCCGCAGGCTGAGCCATTCTGGATTTAAGTCGGGTGCCTCGAAGCGGTCAGTGAAGCTGGCAATTTGTTGTTTATTGGTCAGTGCGGCTTGATGTTCTGGATAATTGTTCAAGTCAACTGTCTCACTTGGTACGCCAGTGTAGATTTCCGGCCATTCATCTTTCCAAATTACGGGATATAGCAGTGTTTCTCTGCCTAAATTCGTAATTTGCTTGAAGCCGACAGCAGCGGGGCGAGTGCCAAGACAGGTTAACCACCAATTTCCCTTGGTATCTTGAAAAAGGTCCGCGTGACCGATATTTTGTAACGGCTCATCGGCGCGATCGCGATTTGTAAAGAGGGGATTGATCGTCTGATTGTCTTCATAGGGTCCCCACAGGTTATCGGATTTGAACATCGTGATCATATGTCCGACGCCTGTTCCGCCTTCTGCCGCTAACAAATAGTAGGCATTTTTTTGTTTAAGGATGTGCGGACCTTCGACATCACGACCGCCAGTCCCAAAGCTGATGACTTCTGGACCGCGGAGGATTTCTCCGGTGGTTAAATTAATTTCGGCCATTTGAATGGCTTTGGTTCCTTGATCGTCGATATAGCCCGTGAAGGTCACATAAGTCCGACCGTTTTCCTGATAAAGATCAGGATCAATTCCCATAATGTCGATTTCAATACGTTGCTTTTCCCAAAGGATCTCTCCATTTGAGGTTAGGCTTCCTTTAATAATGAAGTTTTTGAACTCTGCAAAATTCGTAGTGATCACATAAAAATGTCCATCAAAGTAGCGGATACACACAGCAAAGATTCCTTCATTGGATTTTGCTGGGGTTAGATCGGCTTGCTCTTTTTGAGTAACGACACTGGTAAGTTTGGTCCAGTTCAGCAAATCGGTACTTTTACTTAAAGCGATCCCTGGATAATATTCAAAGGTGCTATTGACTAAATAATAAGTGTCTTCTACTAAAACAATACTGGGATCGGGATACATCCCGCGTAAAATCGGGTTTTGATAATGGGTTACCATATGGCATGCTCCTTTTTGAAAATGTCGTAAACGGCGCGAACATCGGCTAGATTTAATTCTGCTGTCTTTGCAAAGGTTTTGAATGCTGCTTTGAATTCCGCGTTCGTTCCAATGGCGATAGGCAAGGCACCGCTGACACTAATAGCAGTGATGCCGGCGATTGAATCCTCGATTCCGACACATTCTGCCGGTTCGAGGTCCAGGGCCTTGGCCGCTGCTAAGAAAATATCCGGCGCGGGTTTTCCTTGGGCTACTTTACTAGGATCGGCAATTGCATCGAAAGCGTCTGTCAATTGAAGCTTGTCTAAAATGGCTGGACCATTCAAACTGGCCGAGGCTAAAGCCAGCTTTACCTCATTTTCTTTTAGCTCCGCAATAAATTCGCTAATGCCTGGCAAAATATTTCTTGGCGATAGATCCTTCAAGGAAGCAAGGTACAGCTCGTTCTTTTCTATTAATAGCTGTTGGAACATACTGTCTGAAACACCAACGTCTAAGTGATCCAGAATCACCTGCAGCGAGTCGCCGCGGCTGACGCCTTTGGTCTGTTCTTCTAAATAGTCAGGCAGTTCAGCAGCAAAATAATTATTCGCTAGTTTTTGCCACGCCTGAAAATGCAGGGAGGAGGTGTCGGCGATGACACCATCTAGGTCAAATAAAGCCCCTTTAAACAACGGCAACAGCCTCCCGTTCACTTAAAATCGGTGTCTCGGCCAAAACCTCGTTGATTTTTGCTAAATTTTCAGGTGAGATTTGAATAAATGGCAATAGGGTATTCAGCTTGGTCAAGGACATCGTTCCTAGTCCGCCTTGAATTGCGGCGGGATCGTTTCTGAAGAAGTCTAAGACAGGATCGATTTCATCAATTTTTTTGACTAACAGCTTATCTGCCATGATTTCCGCTGCCGGTGTTTCGCTCGTATAGTGCTCAACATAATTTTCACTTGGAATGTAGCTGATCGCATAGGTGCCGCAGGTAAGAGTGAACTTGCCGCCGATTTTCTGCTGATTATTTACAGTAACAGGAACATTTTCAGCTCTTGGCAAATCAACGTTCACGGTAATGCCAAACGGCACAGTCAGGTTGATCTTGATCGTATGCTCTGAATCCGCTTCGATCTGTGATTGAACAGCCAGCTTTCCATAAGGAGTGTCGAAATGCCCTTTTATCTGCTTCAAGCGATAATCGAAGAGTGGGGCGAAGGTTGCCTTTTGATAACCCGGAGCATCGCTTTGAATTCCTAACAAATAATTATATGCCCACTCCATAATGGCGCCAAAGCTGTAATGGTTCAGCGAATTCATTCCTTCTGGATTCATGGAGCCGTCTGCCTCTACTGAATTCCAGCGCTCCCAAATCGTTGTCGCACCAAGATTAACTGCATACAGCCAGCTCGGGAAATCCTCCAAAAGAAAAATCTTGGTAGCCAATTTATGATAGCCGTAGCGCGATAAGACTTGGCAGATAAACGGTGTGCCGACAAAACCAGTCGTCAAATGATCGTTATCCTTTTTCAAGCGAGCAACTAAATCCTTGGCGACACGCGCTTGTTGGGTTTCTGGGATCAGCTCAAAATGCAGCGCAAGTGCGTAGGCAGTCTGTGTGTCAATTGCTAAACGACCATTGGCAGTGATGTATTCCTCCAGAATCGCCTGTTTAATCTGTTGGGCCTGTTGGCGGTAATGAGCGGCATCCGCCGGAAAATCTAGGATATCTGCGGTGTTCGCTACGATAATACTAGAATAATAATAATAAACCGACGCGATGAAATCTTCCTCGGTTTTTCCAGTAGGCAATGCCGGATTTTCGCCATCCAGCGCTAACCAATCACCGAACTGGAAGGTTCCCGTCCATAGCTGATCACTGCTGCTATTTTGGCGAATCCATTCTACCCAGCTCTTCATGGCTGGGTAATTCTGGCGCAGAATCGCTGGATCACCATAAATCTGGTACATATTCCACGGAATAATGGTAGCCGCATCGCCCCAAACCGCTGCACCGCCGTCTGGATTTCCCATCGCGGGTGCGTACATCGGCACCATACCATCGTGCAGGGCCTGCTCCACAGCAATATCCTTAGCGTACTTTTTAAAGAAAGGGAAGACATTCATATTTAAGGCCGCGGTATTTGAGAATACTTCCGCGTCACCCGTCCAGCCCAACCGTTCATCTCGTTGCGGACAATCGGTGGGAATGTCTAAGAAATTGCTTTTTTGCCCCCAAAGAACATTTTGGAAGAAGCGATTGACCTTCGGATTGGTTGTTTCGATGGTACCAGTCGTCGGCATCTCTGAATAAAGCACCGCTGCTTGGAAATCCTCTGGTTTCAAGTTCTGTGTGTTTCCTTCAACTTTGACATAGCGATAGCCGTAGAAGGTAAAGTGGGGACGAACCCATTTTTCTTCGCCATCAGAAATATAAACAAATGCCGCTCGTGCTTCCCGTAGGTTGTCGCGATAGAAGTTCTCTTCCTGTAAAATTTCGCCCATTTGAAAAACTAGCTTGGTGCCTTTTGGTTCCCGATTATAAAACTCTAACCAGCCAGCATGGTTTTGACCGAAATCAAGGACATGTTCATCCGCTGGGGTGTGAAGGATTTCTTGGACAGGAAGTCGCTCCATGATTTTTACAGGCAGGCTTAAACGATCCTGTAATAGACGCTTGTCTTGGTCCAAGATCATGACAGGCTGCCAATTTTCCGGCAGGATCGTATCATCCAAATCCTCACCATAATAAATCTCAGACTTCGTTGTCTTCCCGCTAGTCGTAAGCCACGTTTGGTCAGTCGGAATGATTTCGCGACGCCCATCTTCGTATTCCAAATGGTATTCAGCAATAATGCGGTGATGATCGCCATAGATATTTGCCATTCCGCCGTCAAATCCCAGAGTTCCTTTGTACCAGCCATCGCCTGTTGAAACCAACAACTCGTGCTTTTCGGCTGTATTGAAGGCTTCCGTCACATCATAGGTTTGTACTTGGAGCCATTGGTCATACGCTGTTACACCAGGTGTCAAATACTCGTCTCCGACTTTTTCACCATCAATATAGGTCTCGTAAACACCTAGACCAGTGATATATAAGCGGGCCTGCTTCACTTTTGTATCAAGAGTGATTTCTTTTTTGAAGAGGGTGTTTTGAATCGTTTTGTCCGAATGAGCGATCCAATCGGCTTCAAATACTTCATTCATTTTTCCGGTTTCAAAAAAAGTCGTTCCGGTTACTTGGTTTTGATTTTGGTCTTCAAGGGTAACTTTGACTTGATAACGAGTTCGAGGACTCAGCACTAACGGCACTTCAAAATAATTCGTGTCAAAGGGCAGCTTTTCTGTCTGATAAACAGGCTGATCAGGATGTTCGGTCCAAATCGTCAGCTGTTTGGTTAACTGAATGAACTGATCGGCTGCTACAACGAAATCAATTCGCAGATCGTCTAGCTGAAAACCGATGGGTTCGGTCATGTGATTGATTAAAATGCTCGAGATATTCATTTTTACGCTCCTTTTTATAGTTTGGTGGTAAAATCGCCGCAGAATGGATCAACTGGACTGATGCCTTCGAATGCTTCAGCACCGGTCATTTTACGGATCACCGCCGCGATACTTTCTTTATTGCCAGTGTAGGTATTGATATAAGTAGAGATCGCCGGAACATCAAACAAGTGATACGGATTCGCGGTTGAGATAAAGACAGTTGGGATCGACTTCATGAACCACGGAGCATCGGCAGCCATTAAATGAATCCAGTCCAAACGGGTCGTCGTCTGATTGCTGGCGGTTTCGATGTTGGCGATGTATAGTGCCAGATCAAATTTTTCTTCCATTTCGGCTACGCCTTCTTCAAAAATCTCATGAAAGTCCAGGCGGCTGCGATCATACAAGGTGACTTCAAAACCAAGTGATTCCAATTGTTTCTGGAAGTGGTCCGTGACTTTTCCGCCTTCTTTAAAGCCGCCATCGTCTGAGTCTCCAAGGACTACCATACGAATGCGGGGATAGCGTTCAACGGTTAATGGTAAGAGCTGGTCGCGATCTTTGACTAGTGTGACTGATTTTTTAGCCGCCGCCGCTGTTTTTTCCGCGTGTTCCGCTAAGTTTAGCTCAAGGGAAGCAGATAGTTCTTTTAGATCGAATAAGCCATGAGCCATTTTGGTACCAAGAATTCGTAAAACGGCTTCTTCAATCCGTTCCATTTCCAGTGTGCCATCAGCTACCGCTTGTTTAATAAAAGCATAATCCTCATCAATATTTTTATTAAACAGGATCATATCGACGCCAGCGTTGATAGTGGCCGGCAACAGTTTTTCGCGCGGCATGATCGCGTTATAGCCCAGCATTGGGGTGGCATCAGTGATGGTCAAGCCGTTGAAGCCTAAAGTTTCTCGCAATAAGCCGTCAATCAATAATTTTGAAGCCGAAGCTGGTTTTAACTCAGCGTCCGCGATTTCCGGCATCAGCTTGCGTTCCCAAGCCGGCTGGAAGATATGACCGATCATGATGCTGGCGATGCCTTGTTCGATAAAGGTTTGATAAATTTTGCCGTAAGAAGCCATCCAATCCTCAGCAGAAAGTGAATTGACCGAGCTCAGTAAATGCTGATCCCGTTCGTCGACACCATCACCGGGGAAGTGCTTGATCACTGGCAGAATTTGATTTTCCTGAAGTCCTTTAATCTGCGCTTCCGCCATTTGGATCACGCGTTCCTGATCGCTGCCGAAGGTCCGAGTATTCGTAATTGGGTTGCGGAAATTTTTGTCGATATCCACGATCGGGGAAAAGGACATATTGCAGCCAACCTGTGCCGCTTCTTCTCCGGCAACATTTCCCAACTCATAGGCATGGCTGTAATCATCGGTCGCCGCGATCTGTAACGGCATACCGAACCAGGTACCTTCGGAAATGATCCCATTGCCGCCGGATTCTAAGTTGGCAGAAAAGAATAGCGGAGTGTCGCTTGCTTCTTGAGCAGCGGCGAGTTCGCGTTTGATTTTCTCAGCGGGGGCAGGGCGATACATCATCCCGCCAGGACGATAGGTTTTGATAAACTTCTTGATATCTACCTGATCCTCGTCTTGACCGATCACAAAAAAGAGCTGACCGATTTTTTCTTCAAGGGACATTGCCTGCACCTTGTCTTGCAGCTGTTGAATTTGTTCTGGCGTTAAATTGTAAGGTTTTTTCGTAAGATCTAACATAAATGATAAGCCTCCATAAATTTATATATACTTGTTCACGCTTTCATTCTAGCTTGGAAAAAGTGGAGATACTATTGCGAAAAAACATCTGCGGTGTGTCCATTTCACTGCTCCTTTCATTTCGCAGCAATCTGTGCTTGCTTGAATAAATCATTCATGAGATAGTTTAGGCGAAGCGGCAAATGAAGATAATAGAAAAAAACGACTTATAAGAAGGAAACCTATAAATAATCAACTTTTTAGCCAGTAGAAGGAATATTTAGAAAGGAGAAAAATCAATGGAGGCGGAAATTCTAAAAATATTGCAGGAAAAAAATCACCCTCGGGATTGGGAGGCGCTGGGCCCGGAAATGCGGCCAAGACGATCAGGTATGTTGAAAAACGAGCCGGTTTATGAATTCTTTCATACGTTGGATGATTCGCTGGAGGTTAACTTGCAGTCTATCGCGATCTCTGTGCAGCCGGTGAAATCCTACATTCCTTATCATGTTCATAACTATGTCGAAATGATCGTTCCGATTGTGGGAGAGTGTACGGTCATCACTAAAAATGACCGGTTGGAGCTGCAGCAAAATGATTTGATCATCATCGGAAATCATACGATTCATCGAGTGGAGCCGATCAGTGAAGAGAGCATCGTGATCAATCTGACACTAAAAGACACGGCGTTCACGTTAAACGATTATCATTTTATGTACGAGGACCGTGTAACAAAAAAAGTCTCATCATTATTATTTTCGCTGCTTTCAAATGAAACCCAAGGGGAAAATATTTATCGGCTGTTTCGGACCCATCAGGATGGGAAGATTCAGACATTGCTGGGGGATATTATTCAAGAATATTATCATCCCGATACCCAATCAAATCAGATCATTCGGCTAGAGCTGTTGACTTTATTTGCGCGGCTGATCCGCTCTGCGGCCAATGAACAGGAAATGATCGCTAGTGAGGATGATGCTTCAGTTAATCTGCTTTCGCTGCTTTTGTATATCGAAAAGAATTACGCCCAGATCACTCTTGAGGAAATGGCGCAGCACTTTGGCTTTAATCCGAATTATTTATCTTCCTATTTGAAAAAGCACACTGGCCTTACGTTTATCAAGCTAGTTCATCTGCAACGGGTAAATGTTGCCGCCGAATATTTGACCTACACCAATGCGCCAATCGAACAGATCGCATTGAAGGTGGGCTATGAGAATCCGTCGTATTTCTATAAAATGTTCCGGAAAAACTTAAAAATTTTGCCAACAGAGTACCGAGAAAAATATTCGATCCACGCGAAAAAACCGATTGAGTGATCAATCGGTTTTTTACTATAAAGTAAGTATAAAATTTTCAGATGAATAAATCGCTTTGTAGCGGGTATATCCATGTCTGGCTTCACGAACTAGCTTTTCTACACAACGGTGTGACCCAGCCAGTTGCTGCTAAATTAGCATTAAGCAGAACTAGCATATCGGCAATAAGCAAAAATATTTCGAAATTTGAGAAGCAATTTAGAAAGATTTTGGTCTTATTGCTGTGAGACACAGCGATTGGTTTTTGGAGCTGATGTGGAACAGTACCTACTTGGTGCTCAAAAGCTGAGCGAGTTCGCGAAGCCTTTATTAGAGCTTAAACCTTTGTCGATATTGATTTGGCGAGAGTCCCGTTTGCTTTTTAAAATAATGATAGAAGTAAGCTTCGCTGGAAAAGCCTAAACGTTCCGCGATTAATTGAATGGTCAAGTCCGTAGTGTTCAACAGCTGCTGGGCCTTTTGCGTACGAATCATCTGGGCATAGCCGGCAATGGTCATTTTGGTTTGGCGCTTTAACAGCCGATTCAGGTATTCCGCATTGTAATGAAGGGCTGCTTCGATCTCTTTGCGTGAAATATTGCCAAAACGGCTTTCGATCAAATGAGTGACACGATTGACGAGATAGGCTTCCTTAGATAAATCCAAGTCGATTTGCTGGAGCGAGAATAAATTGGTATTTTCCAGCGCATCTAATAATCGTAAAATCAATCCCCGCTGAAAGTAGGTCCGGCCGATTTTTGCAGTGGCAACCTCCAGCTGCAGCGAGTCGAGAATGATATGAAAACCAGCGCTCTGCTGCGGCAGACAAGGGGTCAATTCAATATAGCTGCGTTTCCACTGGGAGTCTGATTGGAGATTCTGTCGCAGAAATTGAAAAATCGGTCCCTCGCCGCAATCATTCATAAATAATTCCTGTAATAAAGCGGGCGATAAATTTAGAAAGACCACACTGCAGCCGTCAGAAAGAATTTCTCGATGCAGAATCTGCGTATTCAGTAAACAGCCTTCACCTGCCCGGAAAAGATATTCCTTATCCTCGATAAAATTAGTCAATTCCCCATTCAAGACATACATCAATTCAAAATTTTGATTTTTATGCAGCGCTTGATATTCTTCATCCTCAAAAGCAACGATCTCGCCATCTTGGACTTTTGTGTAAAGCACTTTTTCGCCAATTTTTTGTTTATAAAAGATCGCAATCGGCGAGTAGGTCGTAATTTGCGGAACTTCTGTATTTGCCGCATGAAGCTTGGAAAAAGGATCGTTTGACATAAGACACCTCCAAAAGGTTGGGAAAATGCAGGAAACGTTTTCTCAAAGTTGGTATTTTTCATTATATCACAGAGCAAGACTGCCTAGAATGAGGGTATGAAAGGGAGGAAAGCTGATGCGAACAACAAAAAGCTTAAATCAAGAATGGAAATTTCATTATGGAGAAATCGGTTCTCCCAATAAGACAGCTAAAAAAGCACATGCCTTAGGCGGCTTAACGGCACCAATAACAGGAGAGTCAGGCGAGCCCGTTAATTATGGAGCAGGAGGTGAACATTTCTTAAAGTTGATTGCTCAAGGTAACCTTCAACAGGGCTTGAAAAATTTGGCTGGGACAGTGCTTGATGCTGCATTAGATCAAAGCTGGCAAAGGGTCAATCTTCCTCATGATTGGAAAATCAGCCAACCCTATGTGCAAGATCCAGCACTTTTGATGTCAGGCTCAAAAGAAGAAGGGATCGGATATTATCGCAAGACCTTCAGCTTAGCAGAGGAGCTGATTGGTCAGCAGAGAGTTATCCTGCATTTTGAGGGCGTGATGCGTTCGGCAGATGTATGGTTGAACGGTGCGTATCTAGGAAATAATAATAGCGGCTACACCAGCTTTTCTTTCGATATTACTGAGATGGCGAGATACGGGGATGAAGGGATTAATGCCTTACTCGTTCGTGTCGATACGACAACAGGTGCTGAAGGCTGGTGGTATGAAGGCGCAGGAATTTATAAAAATGTGTGGTTGGAACTGGTACCGTTAACGGCACTCGATCGCGAGGGTGCCTATATCTATACTAAGGAGCTGCGGCCGGATTATGCCTTGATGGGCGCGGAGCTCAGTGTAGAAAATAATTCGCAGGATCTAGTTGAGGCAGCTCCGACGATTACCATTAATGATCAGGTGATCCAGTTTGATCAACAGGTGATACCACCATATGAGAAACGGACATTTAAACAAGAGTTCAGACTTTCTGCACCGATTCTCTGGTCGCCTGAGGAGCCCCATCTGTATGAAGCCATTTTTCACATCCCTACTGATGAATGTCGGAAAAAATTTGGTGTCAGAACCTTTGCTTATGATACAAACGGCTTTTACTTAAATGGCGCATCCTATGAATTACGCGGTGTGTGCGAGCATCAAGATTTTGCTGGAGTAGGAGTAGCGCTGAATCAAGACTTAGTAGATTATAAGGTGAAAATGATGAAGGCGATGGGGGTCAATGCTTGGCGCAGTGCGCATCACTTTGCTTCAGAAGAATTACTGGAGGCTTGTGATCGGTTAGGGATCATTTTGATGAATGAAAACCGGCTGTTGGAAAGCACGCCTTGGCGGATCGCTGATTTAGAAAAAATGGTCATCAAAAGTCGAATGCACGCTTCCGTTGGCTTTTGGTCTGTTGCGAACGAAGAGATCATCGGCAACACTGCATTAGGCAGTCGAATCGCTGAACGATTAGTACAAACGATCAAACGGAATAACTATGAAAGCTTGGTTGTTTCTGCCGAACTGCTGAATCCTGAAGGCAAGGTCGATACAAACTATCTGACCAACTATGATGTCCTCGGGGTCAATTATCCTGAAGCGGATGCAATGGGACCGGGGGCAATCAAGATCAAGGAAAATCACCCAGAGCTGCCGATCATGAGTACAGAAAGTGCTTCTTACTTTTCGACCCGCGGAATCTATCGGGACAATGAGGAAAATTGTCAGTGTTCAAATCTTGGTTCAATGTTTTCTATGATCTTACCTGGAAAACGCCAGCCGGGAGATCCAGGTGTAGGCGGGACTGCTCGACCAGAAAAGGTGATGGCCTATTTGACCAAGCATTCCTATATGGGCGGTGTTTTTCTATGGACGGCCTTTGATTATTATGGCGAGCCCTCCCCATTTGGCTGGCCAGCGATCTCCTCGCAATTTGGGATTGCGGACTTATGCGGCTTTCCAAAGGATTATTACTATTACTATCAAGCAACATGGTGTGAAGAACCCGTAGTTCATCTGCTGCCTCATTGGAACGAAGAAGGATTGGACATTGATGCAAACGGTCGTGTATCCGTTCGAGTTTTCAGCAATGCGAGTGAAGTAGAGCTTTTCGTCAATGAAAAAAGCTATGGCAAAAAGACAGTTGAAGCACACATAGCGAACTGGGAGGTTCCCTATCAAGCTGGGAAATTAAAAGCATTGGCTTACAAAAATACCCGCGCCGTCGCTGAAGCTAGTCATGAAACTAGTTCTGTGATTCAAACGGTTAAAAGTGAACGAATTTTTGCCGGCAGGGAATACGACCTTTATAAACTAATGGCGTTGGACAAGCAGCAGCGATTTGTTCCAACCGCCTGTGAACAGGTAGCCGTAAGTGTCGAAAACGGAGAAATTGTTGGTCTGGCTAATGGCGATCCTGCCAATCATGATGCCTACAGCCTGACAAATGTTCGATTGTTTCAAGGGCAGGCCTTAGTCATTGTGCGGGCAGAAAAAGAGGTTGGATTAAAAGCAGAGATTCAAGCATAAAAAAGCAGACAGAAAAAGACCACCTATGAAAAGACCACAAAGCGCATGAATTTTGAATATGGTGAGGAGTTTTTTTCTGTCTTATACTTTGGATGTAATTTGAAAGCGGAAACAAAAATATGAAGGAGCGCAATTATTATGAATAAGAAAAAAATCTCACTTGCTGTTGGAATACTAAGCATGAATCTGTTGCTGATGTCAGGGACGGTCGTTGGGGCAGCCATTGCCGCCATCTCAAAATCTTTCCCTCAAGAACCAATCTCCAAAGTCCAAATGCTAAGCTCGATCCCGCAGCTTGGACAATTAGCAGCAACCTTAGTCTTTACGTGGCTGACCTATAAGCTGACTAGAAAAAATATTGGTATCGTGTCGGTAGCGATCGTCGCTATCAGCGGCCTGCTGCCAGTTTTCTATAATAACAGCTTGAATATCATCCTAGCGTGTATGGTCGCTTTAGGCTTCGGCTTAGGGTTAATTAGTAACGTTGGCCCTGTATTATTGCAGGAACACTTTGACGGTGAAGAACGTGCAACGGTCATGGGCTGGGCAGTGGGCTTCAATAATCTTGGAATGATGGGCTTTACAGCTATCGGCGGCATGCTGGGCAGTGCCAATTGGAAAAATCTGTTTTGGGTTTATGGCGCAGCTATTATTATTTTATTAGTTGTTCTAGTTTTAGTGCCAAAAGATCGCAAGCTTTCTGAGACAGAAGTTTCAAATCAGAAAAATATCAGCTTTGGTAAAACAGTAAAAAGCTTGAATGGCTATGTTTATGTGATGTTGATCGTTACCTTCGTAACCTCATTGTGTTTGATGATTTTCTTGGCAAACCAATCATTATTATTGGCTTCAAAAGGAAATGGTACCGCTTATACGGCGATGGTCACTGCATTAGGAAATGTCGGCGGAATTTGTACCGCTTTTGGGTTGAAGTATATTCGTAAACTCACGAAAACCGATACGATGGCTTGGGGATTTGTCGCTTTTGCATTGTCGTATATCTGCATCGTTTTCTTCAACAATCCGGTACTGCATATCGCTGGAAACATGTTCTCAGGGATGGGTATCGTAATGGTCAATGCAACGATTCCTTATGAGCTTTCAATCCTAGCCAATCATCAGCAATTCCCAGTAGCGATCGCCATGAACACTCTAATCGCTTCTGTGGCAGGCTTTTTGGCACCAATGCTGTTAGCCGCGACAAAAATTTCAGCAGGAGCGAATTCGTATATCGCGGGTATCGTTATCAGTGGAATCACAGCCGCAGTGCTGCTAATCACTCGTTTAGGCAGCCGAATCGAAAAAAAGTCTGAACAAGAAACAAACAAGCAGTTGAAAGAGTTTCAAGAAGCATAGCTTTACTATCGAGAATAAAACAGCAGTAAGAGAGTAATTTTTTTCTCTAACTGCTGTTTTTCTATGAGTATGACAACGCTCTCAAAAATACCGGTGCATTTCATTCATAAAACCTGTATGCTAGAAATAGAAAAACTAATACTATAGATAAAGCAGGTGCATACATGAAGAAACATCCATTAGAAGGCAGAATAGCCGAAATCAAGTTTGATTCGGGATTGCAATTTCGGATTGATTTTTTAGCCGATAATCAGCTGCGCTGGACTTCCATTCGCGAAGAAGATGCAGGGGCGACAGATGTCGAGACGATCCATGTGGAAGAATATCCCGGTGGAATCTTTTCTATCGATTGGGTAGAGGAATCGGGACTCTGTGTTTCCTACACCGTTGATACCGCCAATCAATTCGTAAAAAGCTTTATGACATTTACTGACGAGAACTATCGCGGAGGCCGCAGACCATTTATCCATGAAGGACCGTTTCATCTTATTTTGGAAAATGGCGAGCCGGATTTAGCTCCGCTGTAATAACTGAATTAAATTCAATGAAGAAGCCATCCTATAAACTTATGGATGGTTTTTTGTTTTATAAGTGTTTTATAGCAAAGCGTCTTTACGCCTTCGATGATTGTTAAACTAACTGTATCAACTATAAAGAACTGAAGCATCAGCAACAACAAAAAGAAGTTGAGTTTTAGGAAGGAATCCAAGGTTCTTGTTGTACAATTAAACTACTTTGATATAATATAAGTAGTTTAATTGTACAAAAGAGGGGTATTGTTTATGTCGAAAAAGCTTTATGAATTATTAGAAAAAAGAGATGGAAATCTTTCTATGAAAGAGGCTCGATTAGAGGGAATCAGTCCATCGACCGTACAAGCATATGTAAAAACTGGGCGTTTACTTGCCATTGAGAGAGGCTTTTATGTGTTAGATGGTCATGGAATTGATGAGCTTTTTTTACAACAAAATAGATTTTCGCGTGGTATTTTTTCTTATGAGACAGCACTGGATATTCATCAACTATCTGACAATATGCCGGCAGCAATTCATCTTACATTTCCTAAAGGATACAATGTTAGTCGGAAAGAAATGAAAGCTCAGAATTTGAAGTTTCATTTTGTCCCAAAGAATATTTATGAATTAGGCAAGATTGAAGGGCTCTCTTTTCAAGATAACCCTATTTATTTATATGATAAGGAACGGACGTTGTGTGATATTTGGAGTTCTCGATTTGATATGGCGTATGATTTAAAGCTAGAGTCATTAAAAAACTATATGTCAAGTAAAGAGAGAGATCCAGGAAAGTTAAGTGTCTATATGAATAAACTATCCGTATCAAAAGAAATGCACACACATATGTTAAGTCTGATTTGAGGAGGATATTATGACACCAACACAATTTACAGCTAAAACAAGAAATTTAGCAAAACAAAATAATTTGAACCCTCAGTTAGTTCAGCGCCATTTTATGATGGATCATTTTGTAGAAGCAATTGCGGAATCTGAGTATAAGACAATTGATTGTCTATTTTAAAAAGTGGATTCCAGTTCTTCAAAGCTTTATACTTTGGGTGAAGGAGTTTTGATAAATGAAAGAAAAAAAACAAAAGCCGTTGATTTTTTCTCATGTAGCAGCACAGGGAAAACCGCGGCACATGAAAGCCGAGACAAACGGCTGTCCATTTTGCGATTATGAAGAGAAAGAAAATATTTTAGCTGAAGATGGGGAGCTTCTTTGGATCAAAAATAAATATCCGACTTTAAACAATACTTCCCAGACATTAATCATTGAAAGTAAGGAACATAACAGTGACATCTCTACTTATACAAAAGAAGAGAACCGTCGGCTGATTCAGTTTGCTCTAAAATGCTGGAAGGAAATGAAGCAAGAGCCGCGCTACCAATCCGTTTTATTCTATAAAAATCACGGTCCATTGTCCGGCGGTTCTTTGAAGCATCCCCACATGCAGATCGTTGGGTTAGAGGATGTTGATGGGGAAAGCCAGATTCAGCTGGAAAATTTTGAAGGGGTATCTGTATTGGAGCGTGATGAGCTGTCAATTACACTTTCTAAGTTTCCCACGATGGGCTTTTTAGAGATGAATCTGATCGTCGAGTGGGAGGAAAACAGCGAGCTGTTCGCAGATTATTTACAGCAGCTGGTTTGTTTTGTCCTGCAAGATTATTTTCACGGTCGTTGTGATAGCTTTAATCTCTTTTTCTTTATAATAGAAGGAAAGCTGATTGCGAAGGTTGTGCCAAGATTTATTGATTCGCCTTATTTTGTCGGCTATCGGCTGTCGCAAACCTTTACGGACGAGCATTTAGCTACTATCGGCAATGAGCTGAAAATGTTTTTGACGGCTGATGACAATCAGGAGAACCAATAATTTTTCCCGATTCGTTCAAGCTGTCCAAAAAAATGATAGCGGATCATAAAATAGTTACTGGAGTGGTACAGCGATGGAATTTGGACCAAAAGTCAGAGAAATTCGCCAAAAAAAGGGCTTCTCGCAAAAGGAAACATACAACGGCATCATATCCAAGTCTTATTCGATCGAGTTTGAGAAGGGAAACCATAAAATTTCGACTGATTTGCTGATCGAGATCTTGGACCGTTTGTCGATGGATATCGACGAGTTCTTCTATGTTAATCGAGGCTACTTGTTAAATCCTTACTCAGATTATATTTATCGCTTGTCCAATTATTCAAACTTTCATGATGCGGCAGCGTTAAAAAGGATGCTGACTGAATATGAGGCCTTTGACGATATCGTTAATCAGGTCCGCTGTGCGGAGATTCGCTGCCGAATAAGAATGATTGAGAATATCAAGGAAACAGGCAAATTTGATCCGGCGGTCATTTTGAAGGAAGATCGCCAAACGATCCAAGAATATTTGATCAACATCGAGACTTGGACGCTTCAAGAAGTCCAGCTATTCGGTAATACGATCGAATTTTTAGAGTTTAGTACACATTTTGAATTGTTCCGAAATCTCTCGAAGTCGTTAACGCTTTATATGGAGTATGATAAAGGGCGTGAGATTTTTTGTGCGATGCTGATAAATTTGATTACACAATCGATTAAGCACGATTATTTAGATTATGCCGAGGTACTAAATCAACAGTTAAGACTATTAAGCACCAACTACAAGGAGTATTTTCATAAAACAATCTCCTTCTATTTTGAAAAAGTAATCTCCTTCAAAAGGGGAAACAGGTCAGACTATCAGGAAGCTGAGCAAATCTTACTGACGATTTCTAAACTAGGTCAGCCGGCGATCGCCAAAGAGCTGAACGCCTTACTAAATTCAAATGCCATAAAGTAATTCAAAGCGGACAATTTTTGTCGGCTTTTTTTTTATGGTCCGATATTTCGGACTTTAATATTTTCTAAGAAAAAAACGCTCTATACTATCGAAGGAAATTACGAAGAAAAGTGCGAATAACTTGAATAGTGAGGAGCAGAAATGAAAAAAACGAAATGAAGCATGGACCTACAGTTTAGGAGTCAATCACAAAAGCCAGAAAAAATTAAAAAAATGATTCTGACAGAAAATTGCTCGAAGAATCAATATAGATAACGAAGATTGAGAGGGGATTTTATAATGAAGAAAAAGAAATGGATGGTACTGATTGCTTTATTCAGCATGATATTGATTGGAACGGGCTCTATTGCAAATGCGAGTGTTGATCCGGCCAAGCCAACACAAGATGGTGATAACTGGTACAGCAATGGGACAATCGTCGTAAAGGACGGAAGCTATTGGTACGACAAGAATGGAACAATTCTATATACTGAACCTCAAGAATCAAGTTCCGCAAGTGAATCGACAATCAGTGATGAAAGCTCAACAGAAAGCCCGAATAGTGAAACGAGTGCGACTCAAGAGACTCAAACGGAAAGCACGAACCAGCAAGAAAGTTCAACTTCTACATCAAATGTCCCAGAAGAAACACCGGCCGCCGAGACTAACACGGAGATAACAGCTCGCATTGTGGCTGAACATCCCGAAGAAAACGATAAATCGGCTGCACAAAAAGTAGCAGCCAGTTCAGTGCCCGTTTCGGAATCAACCGACTCATCGAGTCAATCACAAACGCCATTATCAAAGGAAAATCCTCAGGCTGAATCAGAAGCATCACAAACTGAAAAAACAGCTACACGAGCTTCAGTCCAAAAGCCTAAAGAAAATCCGGTAAATTACTCTAGGTCCGCTGGCGAGCTGCCTAAAACAGGAGAGGCACAAAGTCGTCTATCTGTCTTTTTTACTGGATTAGGAATTGTTTTTGCTATTATTGCCAGCAGCTTGTTTTTCTGGACTAACAAGCAGAGAACTAAGAAACACTAAACGGATCGTATATGTTTAACAAATTTAGGAGGTCCTCCAAATGAGAGAATTAATCGAAAATACACCAATCAAAAAGTGGGCGATTGTGCCTGCGTTACTCACAACAGCCATAGGATTCTATGTTTTATCTTTTGGATTTTTAGGCTCAGGCTTCTTTAGTCCAGTAGCGTTAGCACTCGGTTCGGGGGTAGGAATCTACCTATTATATGGATCAGCTGCAGCAAAAGCCTTTGGCAAACCAGCCAAACCGATCAGTACCTTTTTTCTAGGCTTGATCGCTGCACAGCTTGTGGCATCAATCTCTGGTATTGTTGTGAAATTTCTGCTAAACGTTCAAGTGCAGCCAGATGAAGCAGTGAAGTATATCGATTTCCTTTTCTTATTTAAGGCCATTCCGATGATTTTTGGCGAGGAGCTGCTTACCTTCGTTATACTGTTTATTGTCACAGGGTTGCTGGCAAAGTCCTACAGCTATAAAAAGGCACTGATTGTCGGCGTTATCGTCAGTACGTTAGTTTTTTCTTTGCTTCATCTGCCGTCATATGATTGGAATCTTATTCAGGTGCTGCTGATCATCGGAGCGATACGCATTCCATTTACTTTAGCCAGCCTGCGGAGCAATAGTCTGTGGGAGGGATTTGCGGTGCATTATGTCTATGATACACTCATTTTCGTTGTCATTTTATTATTTAGATAGTTGGAAAAACTGTGATGAAGAACTACTGAAACAAAAAAATATTACAGCACAAAAGCCATCCCCACTGGAAAGCAGGGATGGCTTTTTATGATGAAGCTATTATTTATTCATTTGTTTTTCGCAATCGGTCACGGCAGCTTTCATTGTATGAAAGCTGTTGATATCGATATCGTAGATAAACAAATTCATTTTCAGCGATTTGATTTCTCTCAAATTCAAAACAGCAAATAGGCTGGTAATGGATTTGGGCTTGGAATTACTAAAGTTTGCCTTTTCTAGGGAAGAATACATTCGATAATTAGAAACATAAACATGGATAGGATAAAAGTTGGTCATTGATTTCACATCCTTAGCGGTACTCAATAACCATAACATCAAAAGTGGCGTGGAAGTAAAAGAAAGGACCATCGTAAGCGAAATGTAAGAACTATTAAAAAGCAAAAAACCAGCTGTTTCCGCAACTGGTGTGGAGCTAAAGTGATGTACTTCGATTAGTGTCTCTAGCTCGTAGTCAGTATAGCACACAGGTTTTTAGTTTAGTCCTTTTCTTAGTAGTTAAATTCTACCAAATCGTGTCCATGAATTCATCCTAACATCAGTTACTATAAAAAGAATTTAATAGTATAACTCTCCCCTTTGATAA
>NZ_NGLG01000002.1:112227-113504 GCF_002140655.1 Enterococcus sp. 3H8_DIV0648
TAATCAATACTTTTCTTCGATTGAAATTTTGAACATCCTTTTTATGGAATTCGTATTGTTCCTCCAGTAAAAACAATTCATTCAATAAGAAATTTTCAAAGGTAGATTGATCACCTCTAATTTGTAAATCAGTCGACATACCAACCAAAGCACTAAGAGTATTATACTCAAAATTAAAGAAAGGAGAATCGTTTCCATTATCTGAAACAGGAGAAGGGATTGGTAGAAACGACTCACATTTGAAAGTAGAGTTACAGCTCCGACATACAGCTCCGACATACAGGCACGAGATTATAAAGACTAAGTGAAAAAAGAGGGAACGCCGCCTTTGGATTAAGGTGATCCAAAAAATATAAGTTTAAGATTGATAGCCCCAACTATTTCATGATGATTATTTTTGATTTCATGACTTTTTAGCCACAATTAAAGCAGTTTTTGCTACTCTTTTTTCGTACTAAAAATAAAAAAATGGAGTGTGTTGATATGGCAAAATCAAAAAAATTAAATTTACGCGAAATGAAGAATATTGTTGGCGGTACCTACTATGGCAATGGTGTATCTTGTAACAAGAAAGGTTGTTCAGTTGACTGGGGCAAAGCTATCAGTATCATTGGAAATAATTCTGCAGCAAACTTAGCAACAGGTGGGGCTGCTGGTTGGAAGTCATAAGAATTGTTTTAAGGTACTAAAAAATTAGGTGGTGAGTTCATGTCTACAGTAAAATGGTTTTCTGGCGGTAATGAAAGGGGAGAACAAGCAGTAAATATTATCAACGTGTTACTTGATTACAAAGAACTTAGTCAAAATGATCAACTACGAAAAACTTTGCTCGAGTATAAATTTGAGCTGCAAAAAAAAGGATCATCTGTACCTTTTATTCTAAGCCGAATGAATCTAGATATATCCAAGGCTTTGCGAAATGATGGTGTTTATCTTAATGAAGAGCAAAAGAAATACTTAAAACAGTTAACTTCTTTGTCAAATATTCGATATGGTTATTAGTTCAAATATCTTTACCATTCTATTTTTGATAATGGAAAATTCATTTTTCCTGTTTGAACTAATAGGAGTTGTTTTTGCCTAAAAACCGTGACCTTAAATGAAAGTTGATATAAAATGCACCACTCTCAGGTATGGAACGAACTATCCATAATTCTGGGGGTGTATTTTATTGGATTTTTATCATTCCTTATCCTCTCCATTACTTAGAAAACATAGGCTTTGTCGAATTAAGATTCAAACAAATTGAAATCTTTCATTTTGCGACAATATCTAGC
>NZ_NGLG01000002.1:116727-121790 GCF_002140655.1 Enterococcus sp. 3H8_DIV0648
GGCTTTACTTTATCTAGTGAAGATCAAGTGGTAATGAGATCGTTCTTTAATGAAAAAATCGGGTTAAAGTATTCACCAACACTTGTAAAAATTGATCAAAAAACTCCAACGTACGGATTTGTTGGTTCAGAAACAACCTTAGAAGAACTTCAAACTTTAAACGACTAAAAATACAGAAGGAGGAGCAAAAAATTTGCTCCTCCTTCTGTATTTTTAGTCTCGCATTGAAGGGTTTCTTTTCTCTAATGTTTTGGTGACGAGTAATCTGAAAGAATCTTAGGGTAAGACCTCACATCTACGAAAAAAAGCTTGATATATGGCTGTGTACACGGAAACATTTCTTGCCAGACTAAAGCCTAATAATTGCTCAAAAGTAGGTAGCGTAAATCAAGAGGGAGATTGATGTGAAAGTTGCCTCATCTAACAATATCATTAATCAATCCTTCAAAAAATTTTTAATTATGTTTACCTCTGGATCAAGGTGAATATGACAAATCGAATTACTAAGCAGCATTCGAAATTTGACGAAAAAAATCAAAGTTTACTCCCTTAACTTGAGAGTGAACTTTGATATATTTAAAGACCTGAGAACAGTGCTCTAATTATTAAATTCTGGAGCCGAACAATCTTGCTATAGTCATAGTTTTTGCCCATGGTCCTAATCCATTAAAAAATACTTTTTGAAGTTTGTCCCATCGTTTTTGGGAAGCTGAGTCAAATTTAAATCCATTCAATCCAATTTCAATATTGATCCTCTGAATCATACTATCAAGACAATTCTTGAATTGTAAGCCGTGTACTTTTGACAACTCAATAATCGAATCTTCAATAATAGTATGAGCGTTTGTTTTATACTGATTTTGACTATGTCTCAATTGCACCTGGATTTCTTTAAGCAGCAATAGAATATCGTCTTCAGTGTATTTTTTCAAAACTTATTACCCCCGACCGGCACCAATCAGAGCATTAGTTACATTGTTTACAGTTTGGTTTGCGACGACGTCCCACTTAACACGACAATTTCCAACTTTAACAACTCCGTTGATACATTCCATATTATCTGTAAATGAAACAGTCTTCCAGTTTGCTCCGCCTACTGTTTTTTTTAAATCTTCTCCTAGTAATGACTTTTTAATCATATTAACCTCCATCTCGACTCGCTCCGCTCTTCGAGTCAAATAGTAATGAAAACGGACGCGAATTTCCGTTTATAATGTAGATAGGAGAGGCACACTACAAAGCACGGTGAGGTGAGTTGTAGGAAACCTCAATCGTTTAAACCAGTATATTAACCAGTATAAGGTCAGGGTGCTCAAGCACAAATGAGTGGTGCCAAAGAGCCCGCACACTAATCATTGTTTTAACAAATCCTGTTACATGCTGCCCTGATCAGTCACTGTCTCTCCGCTACTTTATAGAAAGGGGCGAAGAATCATGAAAGTCGTTTATCCCGTTTGTTGTGGCATTGATGTGCACAAGCGTTTTCTAGTCGTGGCTGTGATTACCACGAAAGCTGGCGAATTAACGCTACATTCTCAGAAAAAATGATTTTTAATTTTTAACAACCAGATTCTGGCATTGAAAGACTGGTTGTTAGAATGCAACTGTTACAATATTTGTATGGAAAGTACCGGTAAATATTGGGTTCCTGTTTCCAATTTGCTGAATGATGTTAACAGCGATTTATCACATGCTCTCCACTGGCGAAGTTTGGAATCCGTCTGATTTGCATAAGATTGATATACCAGACAATCTTGTTCAAAAGCAGAAAGATAAAGCAATTAAACAAGTATCGAAACTTCTTATCGCAGAAGGATTATTGTCGGAAGATTTTGTTAAGAAAGAGCCGCTGCTTAATTAAATAAAGTGTTTCTAGTCAAGAAGGCAATTCTTGACGTTTATTTGTCATGCTCGTAATTCTTGGATTGATCAGTTAGGGACTTAATTTTGTTTTCATACTAACACCTCCGTTCATCTTATGTATAAATGGTAACTAATATTGAATAAGTAATGTCGTAAAAATCATAAGATAGCGTATTCAAGTCTCAAAATGAACCTATATAATGTCTGCTGTGACCTTCAAGAAAAAATGTAAAAAATCCTGCTCACATAGGCCCTTACGATTTATTTGTAGCTTTAATCTAAAGTAAGAAATTTTTATACTGCATTTAAGTCTAAGGACACAAAAAGAAGAGAATAGTTGTTATTTCCGTCGGACTTTGATAGATAATATTGAATTTGTCAAAAAAAGTTGAGATATTAGTTCTACCAAAAATGAAAAGGGAGTAGATAGTAGGTATGAAAATTATGTTCCTTTAAGGGAGGCAGCTAAAATTCTAGGGGTCAATTTCAAAAATAGATTCATTCAAAGGCAAATCAGAAATGGAATTCTGAAATCTTCAAATTATGAAGCAGGAGTTATACTAAAAGAAAAACTCGAAGTAGATATCTCTGGATTATTTAGTAAAATTCATTCATCAGAAGAGCTACGAAATTCTTATTTACGAGCATATATGAAGGATAGAGGTGTCAAAACTGCATATCAAATGTCACAAATCTATGATGTAGATGAATCAAGATTAAGAAGGGATGTCAGAAATGGTGATTTGGATACACCTCTTGATTATTGGGATAGATATATACCTCCGACATTTGAAAAGGACGAAATTCCTGATTATTTTGTAAATGAACGCATCGTATATGATACCCAAAAAAGTAGAAAATATTTTGAACGGTTCAGTGTTAAAGATGAAGAAAAACTTGGTGAACTATACTCAGCAAAAAATGGTTTTTTTGTCTCCCAGAACGTAGCTGTTTTTAGAAATGGCAAATATCAAATGAATGAAGGGAAATTAATAACTAGTGTAAGGAATTTTGTAGACTTTTCTCTTCGATCGATCAATGTATACTATTCCCCATACTATCCAATTGTTCTTATTAGATTAAATAATCATCAGTATTTCACATTTGCCATTTCGGAGGCGTATAGCAATGAGCGTAATGCAAATGGAAAACTAGATTTTGAGATATTAGGAGTCACTCATAAATTATCACTTGATGACTGTAATGATTTCCTCTCCTTTTTATATCATATGGGGGCCTATTTCTTTGATTTACTCACTTGTTCAAATGATTTTTCTTATATCCCATTTATTATGGATGCAGTAAGTGGTGGACCTAGAAAATTAGTGTCAAATGATTTTGAATTTAATGAGCTGGATTTCTATGACGTTGTCAATACACTACGAAATTTAGTACAGTTGAGTGCTTCAAAAAGAAAAACTAGATAAACTCTTTTGTTGAAGAGATTTCATTTTTTGATAGATGTAGTGGTAAAATCTTGATTTAACAGGTTTTTCCGGCTCTCTATTTTTCCTTTTACGTTCTTCCCTGGCTCATACTTTTTAACCGTGATCGAACGCTAATTCATTTTTCGCATGAGTTTTTGTACGCGTTTAAGGGAGAGTGCTTCTCCACGAGCTACAAGTAATTTGTGGATTTTGGGCGCATCATAGATCCCCTTGTTTTCAAAGTAGATCCCTGAAATCAAGCGGCTAAGGCGTTCATTTTCTGTTTGTCGTTTGGAAGGCGCTTTCTTTAGCTGATCGTAATAGCTAGAACGTGGTACTTCCAACACTTCACACATCTGTTTTACGTCATAATCATTTGTATTGGATTGAATAAATTCGTAGACATCGTCGGTCTCTACTTTTGAGCGAATATGGTTAAGGCCTTTTTTAGAATGGCATTTTCCTCTTTCATACGAGCCATTTCTTTTTTCATGGCGAGAATTTCTGCTTCAGTCATACCGGTTTCTTCATTTTTGGTGTAAAGCTTGTTCCAACGGTAAATGGTTTGTGTAGCGATCCCATATTCCTCAGCTGACTGTTCCACTGATTGACCAGACTGATAGAGCTCAACGATTGTCTTTTTGAATTGTTCATCCATTTTTTCTTGGCTTTTGCCATTTTGGATACGTCCTTTTCTTAGTAGTTAAATTCTACCAAATCGTGTCCATGAATTCATCTTAACACCAGTTGATGATGAGGATAAGAAGGTTAGAAATGATGCTAGTTATGGAAAAGATTATATCTTAGGTCGATACAAATCGAACCATTCAATAAAGAAACTGGAGGCGTAGGATGGCAAAGAAACCTGGGAAAAAATCAAGAGCAAAGAAACGAACACCTGAGCCAGCTAGTTACTTGGACTCACCATTACTGATTTTCCAGTATAATAGACTTAGATAGCGGGAAGGATGTGTCGATTCATGACTCTCGATATAGATAAAAAAAAGTTAACAATTATGGGTGTACAGTTTGATTCTCAAAGAGATTTTAAAGGTGTTTGGTACGCTCTGAGTACAAATATGATTGAAGGCTGGGAACCTCGCAAGAAAGATGTTGAGGAAATGAAACTGTACATTAGCAAGAAGAACAAAGAGAGATCTTATGAATAGAACAAATGATTATGAAGAATATTACTACGACGATCCTGATAATGAGTATACCTATCAGGATTCTTTTGTCCTAAGAAATAAATTTAATATTCGAAACTCTGTTGAACTATCGGAAAAAGAGTATCAAATAGTGAAAACGAAGGCGTTGGATCTTTTCTTTTCGCCAATTTTTGTTTACTCGATGAATGATGTTTGCCAGATTCACTATAGTCTTTTTTCTGATTTATATGATTGGGCTGGTAGTTATAGAAAAGTTAATATTTCAAAACAGGGAAAAGCATTCATGGCAATGCAGGCTTTTACTACAGGTGAACAATACTTGAATACCTTGATTCGTGACTATAATGAAAATATACATACTTCAGTTGAAATTGCTGCTTGTTTGGCGAACATTCTGGATAATTTAAATTATATGCATCCATTTAGAGAAGGAAACGGACGCAACGAGAAGTAATAAGAGTATTAGCGTTATCTAAAGGATATGAGTTATTGATAAATGTTGATGGTGAAGATAAAATTTATCACCAATATATGGATGGAACTGTTTATTCAGATGTAAATACTTTAGAGCATATGATTCATAGTCTGTCTCTTATACACATCT
>NZ_NGLG01000002.1:121917-123822 GCF_002140655.1 Enterococcus sp. 3H8_DIV0648
GGTTCGACAATAATTGAGACAACCTAAGCGTTCTTTTTCTTAAACTTAGAGCTTACAATGGAAGGTAAGTCTATTTGTTGAGGAAATAGGACCTTTTTTCTCTGAGAATAAATAGACATAATGCACTCCATTAAAAGTAATTAATGGGGTGCTTTTTTTGCATTCCTGCGAGGGTGAGGTGCAGGTGTTAAAAAATATAGGGTTAAGAAAAGAAATCCAGAAATAAATAGGCAAAGGAGAGCGAAATGAAAAGAAATGGTTTACGTTTAATTGCATTAGCAGTTCTTTTTTCTGGAATTGCATGGGTGCTCGTTGGAGGAGTCGAGCAATCGTATGCTTCAAATATTTCTTCAAAGTCAGAATCGATCAACGAAAAAGATCAAGGTGAAAAACGAAAAGAACTAGAAATCCCAGTCACTGTATCACCTACTACTATTACGGCGATTGAAGGTAATACTGGGAAATTAAGTGTTGAAAAATTTGAAGGAATTGAAATAAAAGGAACATTTAAAGAAATCAAGAACAACCCCTGCATTGATTTAAAAAAAGATGGCACATGGACTGCAAAAAAGGCGGGAATAACCAAATTAGCCCCAATTTTTGAACCATCAGCAGAAACAATCAAGGAAATAGAGAAAAAATATCCTGAAACAGATATTTCTTGGAGAGCTATCGCCCAGGCTATCAATGTAACAGTTAATAAACGCAAAGAACTGGAGATACCAATCAACCTAACTACTACTGCCATTACAGCGATTGAAGGTGGCACAGGAAAATTAGGCTTAGGAAAATATGAAGGAATTGAGATCAAAGGAACGTTTAAGGAAATCAAAAACAATCCGATTATTGAATTGAAAAAAGACGGCACTTGGATGGCGAAAAAAGCAGGAACAACTGAGCTGACCCCAAGCTTTGACATCTCCAAAGAAACGATCAACGCAATAGAAAAGAAGTATCCTGAAACAGACATTGCTTGGCTTGATATCGTCCAGAGTGTGAAGGTGACAATTAACGAACGTAAAGCAATTTCTGTAATTCCGCAGTTTTCCCCATACTCTATAGCAGCAATTGAAGGAGAGTCTGGGAAGTTAACAGTTGAAAAATATGAAGGAATTGAATTGAAGGGAACGTTCAAAGAAATCAAAGACAACCCGAATATTGAATTATCTAAAGATGGTGTGTGGAAAGCAAAGGCGGCCGGGGAAACGAAAATAACCCCAATATTTGATGTATCAGAAGAAACAATCAAGGAGATTAAGATGAAATATCCTGATACGGACATTGAATGGCCAGATATTGCCCAAGAGATCTCTGTTGCGATCAACGAACGCAAAGCAATTTCTTTAGTCCCTCAATTTTCTCTATACTCTATTACAGCGACTGAAGGAGAATCTGGAAAGTTAACAGTTGAAAAATATGAAGGAATTGAATTGAAGGGAACGTTCAAAGAAATTCAAGACAATCCAAATATTGAGTTGTCTAAGGATGGTACATGGAAAGCAAAGAAAGCTGGAGAAACAAAAATAACTCCAATATTTGAGATTTCAGAGGAATCAATCAAAGAAATTACAGCGAAATATCCTAATACAGATATTGAATGGCCAGATATTGCCCAAGAGATCTCTGTAACGATCAATGAACGTAAAGTAATTTCAGCAACCACAAAAGCTCAAAAAATACCACAAACGAAACAAAGCAGCTATAGTGCAAACAGAAAAACGCTACCTAAAACAGGAGATAAATCACATTTTGTTATTTCTATGACAGGGCTTTTTATCGTAACTATGGCAGGCGTTGTATTTTTTAAGCGTAAGTCAAAAAGCATTTAGAGAGGAGTTACTACTTTTCTACGTATAAAATTCCGTCTGATGGAAAAAATGGTAATTAGTTAAAAACTCAAATAGC
>NZ_NGLG01000002.1:124352-125502 GCF_002140655.1 Enterococcus sp. 3H8_DIV0648
ACGAGAAGTAATAAGAGTATTAGCGTTATCTAAAGGCTGTCTCTTATACACATCTAGATGGGACGCAACGAGAAGTAATAAGAGTATTAGCGTTATCTAAAGGATATGCTGTCTCTTATACACATCTAGATGTGTATAAGAGACAGGTAATAAGAGTATTAGCGTTATCTAAAGGATATGAGTTGTCTCTTATACACATCTAGATGTGTATAAGAGACAGATTCAGAGCCGACTGATTTATAAAAAAATATTAAGAAAAGTAAAGAATCAGGGAGAAAAAGCTAACACGTATCAATGCGCATCGTAATGTGGTAAAATGATTGGTGTAAGGAGGTATAGTGCACATGCCACTTACAGGAAAAGAAATGCTTAAGCTTCTTAAAAAGAATGGCTGGATTGAACGGAGACAAGAAGGTTCACATCATCATCTATATAAAAATGGTGTTCGGATTACTGTTCCTGTTCATGCTGGTCAAGATCTTGGGAAGGGACTTGAGCAAAGAATTTTGAAGGATGCAGGACTTAAATAATCCTGTATCCAATTTTCAGAAAGGATGATCAATGATGTTTAATGGACCCCTAGCAAAAGCCTATCCTGCTATTTTTCATAGAGAAGAAAATGGTGGCTATTTTATTGAGTTTCCAGATGTGCAAGGTGCCTATACTGGAATTAATGAAGATGATATAGCGTATGGAATTGCGATGGCCGAAGAGGTACTCGGGATGGTTTTAGCGGATATGATTGAACACGACGATCCTTTACCAGCTCCAACACCAATTAAGAACCTTAAGTACGAAGAATCAGCCTTTGCAACACATGTTAGGGTAGATGTTGAAAAATACTTCAAGGATAACAAAATGGTCAGAAAGACCTTAACAATTCCACAGTGGGCAGAAAATATGGGGCAAAGAGCAGGGATCAATTTCTCTCAAGTTTTAACTGATGCAATTTCGCAAATTGCCGTAAATAGTTCGAATGCACACCACTCAAAATAAATTGGTAGGTAACTGAGTAGAAAAAGATGTGTATAAGAGACAGGTTCTTGGTCTTGCGAAAACCAACAAAAAGCCTGAAATCCTGTCTCTTATACACATCTAGATGTGTATAAGAGAATGGTTATAAAGTTCTTGGTCTTGCGAAAACCAACAA
>NZ_NGLG01000002.1:126056-127666 GCF_002140655.1 Enterococcus sp. 3H8_DIV0648
TGAGCGTCTCGTGGGCTCGGAGATGTGTATAAGAGACAGGTTTTAGATAATGTACTCGATCTTTTTTATACTATCCAAAGAGAAGCGAATCTGCCTATGCATGTGGAACCGCGACAAAAGCAACTCCATTATGTCCCAACTCTCAGTGATGGTCGAACCCCTAAGAGAAAAGCTAGCAGAACAAGACATCAAAGATACCATCAGCGAAATCTGCAAACAAAATGAGCTGTTTTACTGGATTTGAAAGAATGATAGAATATTTTTAATAGAAATTAAATGAGTGGAGGTAGTGCACAGATGACAAGTTCAATTGAAAATAAAGCAATTTCAATTCTAAAAGAAGCATATGGACCTAGGGCAGAATTTAGGGAAGGTCAGCTTGAGGCTATCATATCAGTTGTTCAAAAAAAGAAAACATTGGTAGTTCAGAAAACAGGATGGGGAAAGTCAGTTGTTTATTTTATTGCGAGTAAAATTTTAAGACAGAATGGTGCAGGTCCCACGGTTATTGTAAGCCCTCTTTTAGCATTGATGACGAACCAAATTGATGCGGCAACTAAGCTTGGAATAAGAGCTATGACGATAAACAGTAACAATCAAGATGAATGGGAAGAACTGTATGCTGATATCGAAAATTATGACGCAATTATCATCTCCCCAGAACGTTTGGCAAACGAAAGATTTATGGAACGATTTTCGAATATTGGTGGTATTCAACTATTTGTGGTAGATGAAGCGCATTCAATATCTGATTGGGGGCATGACTTCCGTCCAGACTATCAAAGAATCGTGAAGCTTTTGGATAATTTTCCAGCTGATATCGCTATTTTAGGCACTACCGCAACGGCAAACGATCGTGTGATCAAAGACATAAAAAGTCAACTTGGAGAGGATTTAAACGTTGTTAGAGGAGATTTGATGCGTGAAAATTTAGCTATTCAAATTAATCCGCGTCAAACTCGAGAGGAACGTTTAGCGTGGCTTGCTCAAAGCTTACAATTTGATGAAAACTTAAAAACAGGACAAGGTATTATTTATTGTTTGACGCAAAGAGATTGCGAGACGGTTGCCGAATTTTTAAAGAAATCATCTATTTCTGCCGAAGCCTACCATGCTGGATTAGGAAAAGATGAGTTTGAAGTAGATATTGCACAAAAGCGTATGGAAGCTTTCGATAAAGGAGATCTGAGAATCTTAGTGGCGACGGTCAAGTTAGGCATGGGTTATGATAAACCAGATATACGGTTTGTTATCCATTATCAATTGCCAAAGAATATTATCTCCTATTATCAACAAATAGGAAGGGCTGGTCGTGATGGTCAAAGTGCATACGCTATTATGTTTCATGGATATGAAGATGAAGAAATACTGGACTCCTTTATTGAAGGTGCACAGGCAAGTCCAGAGCCTGTCTCTTATACACATCTAGATGTGTATAAGAGACAGGTCAAAGTGCATACGCTATTATGTTTCATGGATATGAAGATGAAGAAATACTGGACTCCTTTATTGAAGGTGCACAGGCAAGTCCAGAGCTGTTAAATCAAATTATGGAAATGACCCTTTCAAGGGGGATGAAACCTACTGAAATTCTATCAGAAATGAATATC
>NZ_NGLG01000002.1:127766-133961 GCF_002140655.1 Enterococcus sp. 3H8_DIV0648
GTTCATGATCATCTGTATAAGGATGGTTCGTTTTATAAACGTAATCCCAGTTCGACTTTTGATAGCGTGGCTGAGAGAAACAAGCAGGAGAAGCTTAATGATGTTAGGCGTAGGGAGTTTGCGCAATTGAAACAATATTTAACAATCAGAAGCTGTTCTATGAAGTTCTTAGCGAATGAGTTAGATGCTCCTGATATGGCAGAATCTTGCGGTATTTGTGCGAATTGTACAAGTAGAGATATCGTTCCACTAGAAATTCACACTCACAATCTTGAGAATGCTAAAGCCTTCATAAAAAACTGTCATGGTACAATTACTCCGCGTAAGCAATGGGGAATAGGTGGTAGAATTCCGATTGAACGGCGAATGCAAGAAGGCTGGGTTCTATCAGATGATTATTATTCAGAAGTTGGTCAAAAAGTGAGGAATGGGAAGTATGATGACAATCATTTTTCAGATGAACTCGTTTCATTGTCAAAAGAATTTATTCAGTATAAAGTTAAGGTTAGTCAAATAGATTTAGTGGTGGCAGTTCCTAGTCTTAGACGCCCTGAGTTAGTCCCTGGTTTTGCGAAGAGCTTGGCACAGGCACTTTCTATTCCATTTGAGGATGCAGTTCAAAAAACAAATATAGCCAAGGAACAAAAAAAATTGTTGAATAGTATGAAACAGCAAGAGAATATTACGCAATCTACAAGAGTCGATCAAGAAAAAGTTTCTGGAAAGACAATTTTACTGGTTGATGATATGGTTGATTCAAGATGGTCTTTTACAGTAATTGCTGATAAACTTAAGGAGGCAGGAGCAAGAGCGGTCTATCCGTTCGCGTTAGTGAAAACAGGAAGCGGCGATTAATATGAAAAAATATAATGCATTAGAAAAACAGCAGATCATGCTAAAAAGCGATTTGCTTGAGCATTCGTTTACCTCAGACGAACGAGGATTATTGCGAAAGTTGGATGATGATAAACTAATTGATTCAGAACAACTGGCGTCAATTTCTATAGACGAAGAATTGAAAATGAAAGTAATGAAGGTGTTAGGTCAAGGAATGAGATTGGGTCTCGAACTTGAGAAATTGAGTCAAAGAGGAATTGAAATTATTTTTCCTTCTCAGCAATCAGTCCCTGCTACCGTTATGAATCGATTTAGTAATGTTCCGGAACTCCTTTTTTTAACTGGAAATAAGGAGTTGCTATCAGATGAAGGAATCGGTATCGTTACTTCCTATACTGATTTTAAAAATATTGAAAAACCAATCATTTTTATTGCTGACAGAAAAATGGATAAGTTGTTAAGATTTCCTGATATTTCGGATCAATTAACAAAAGGTAGAATTCTATTGTTATCCGATAGGTATAGAAACAATGCAACGAAAAAAGAAGAGTCCGTAAAGCTTAAAGAGCAGCAGGGACGAAAAAAAGTTTTTATTTCGGGGTCTCGTTCTCAGGCTGATATTCCCGAAAATGTTCAAAAATCATTGGAATTAATTCGAAAACAAAGTATCGAAGTACTGATAGGAGATTCTGAAAAGGGCGTGGATAGGGAAATTATTGATTACTTGAGGCTGTCACCTAGATACCCCTTTGTTGAAATATTTACCATAAAAAAAATGCCGAGAGTGAAGGTAGAAAATGAGTGGCAAACGAAAACAATTTTTACTGATTCTTCGTTGAAACCTCAAGAACAGCAAATGGTTAAGGACCGAGCAATGGCAGATGCGGCAGATTGGGGTTTGGCAATCTTTAAACCAATCACCAAGAACAGATATGGAGCAATCCAGGTCAGTTCTGGAACACTAAGGAATACGATTCAACTATTGCTCGATAAAAAAGCGGTGAAATTTTTCTACGTTTTTGATAATAAAGTTGAGGTAGCAAATCTAAAAACGATTGCTGATTTAAAGAGTGTAATTGAAAAGTATAAAGAAGAAACATTGACTTCTAATGAGATGGAAGAAATCCTCTCATCCAAAGGTGTTGAAAAAGATGCAGAGCCATCCAATGTGAAGTATACAAAGATTAATAAAAAATTCGAAGAGCTATTGAAGAATGAACAAAAACTACAGAATGATCGATCTGATTCAAGAGGGAAGCCTCGTGACGAACAAATATCATTATTTGGCTAGTGATCCTATAACTATGATTTTGCTTAAAGCACCTTAGGTAAGTAATTTTATCTGGGGTGCTTTTTCTAAGTATAGTTTGTCTCAAAAACAATATAGGTGAAGAACAAAACAATTTAGATATTATATGGGACAAACGCAACTATTAGTTAGTCACTTTTGTTTGAGACTCGGATTTTTAATAAAATTACATAAACCTTCCACCTATAAAAAGAATTCTTTGACGAAGACTAGGATTGAGCGCAATGTATGGCTGTTTTAGTAATATTATTGTTCGTTTTACTTTAGAAATGATCTCCAAGTATTCCAACTCAAACATCAAGAAGCTGGAATAGCTCATTAGAGATCAAAAATAGTACAACACCCCTAAAGAACAATCTCTCACGATTGTTCTTTTTATGTGGAATTCCGGATATTTCTTAATTTATCTAGAAGCCGCCTTCTTCGTCGTCTGGGCTTTGGAGTACTTTCCTCATGTGGTGCGGACGAGACGGCTGAGTCTTCGGAATTTGCTGGTTCTTTAATTGGATGCTGATTTTCTATCGGAAGTTCATTTGTTTTATCTGAGATTTTTGGTGAGTCATCTGGTTCAAGGGTAGGGTGCTGCTCAGACGTCTGGATTTCCGGTACTATCGTAGTTTCCGATAAATTCTCCAAAGCAGGCGGACAGACTAAGTCTACAAATTTTCCGTAGTTGATGGGTTTGATTGGGCTCAAGCAAGAGACAGGCATAGGGACATCGCTTGGTGTTTCAGGAATTTCTTCAGCTTCGATAGGATTCTTTGGATCAAATTGGATATATTTCGTGGTTTCGATGTATTTGCAGGTATCGACTTCAGCAAATGTCTTCACACCGTCTTCTTCTTCAAAGATGTCTAAGGTTGTTAATAGTTCTAACGCTTCGCGGATTTCTGCTGCAGATTTATCGACAGTTGGGTTTTGGATGATTAGATTTTGTTTTTTGCCATTGCTTTTATTAAAAGTTGATA
Source organism: Enterococcus sp. 3H8_DIV0648 (assembly GCF_002140655.1). NCBI lineage: Bacteria > Bacillati > Bacillota > Bacilli > Lactobacillales > Enterococcaceae > Enterococcus > Enterococcus sp. 3H8_DIV0648. The sequence continues at coordinate 130,881 of NZ_NGLG01000002.1, forward strand.
CTAATTTTTTTGTTTTAATGGTTTTAACAGCTTTCATTTTTTTTCGTCCTTTCTTTCTTATTTTTTCTTATAATCATTCGACTTGCGCTTCTTGAGCGCTAAATAAGTTATTGATAGAGAAGCGGCTTCGCACAGCGTTGATCGCTTTTTCGGCGTATTGGCGAACAGGGAAGACGCGTAGATTCAAGTATTTCCATTCCTTTGAAGTGAAATAATGTTTGAAATAGAAAAAGAATTTTTTGATGATCTTGGTTACTTTCCGTTGAGAAAATAGGTGCTGCACTAGCTCCTGTAAGATTAAATGAAACTCGCCATCTCCAAGGCGTTCGCGGATATTAAGTGCCATCAGGTATTGTACGGTGCTGTCGGTATCGCCAGAGATTCTGTAGTAAGAATCGATACGTTTTTCAAGAGTATTTTTCTTTAGGCTAAATAGTTGCTTCGATGTAAATGGTTGTTCGTTCATAGTAATTTCTCCTTTTTTTATAATTCCAGAAGCTTGCGCAATTCTTCTGGTGATAAATAATTGATCCTTGGATCTATGTACAAACTAAGGGCGGCAGCGATCACCGCCCTCAGTGTTTGGTGACTAAAAAAGAATTGTTTCGGTTGTTTCTACGATCATGGCTGTTTCCACTGTGCTGTAAAGATCTTCTTCGTCCTTAGCGAATAACTTAAGTGGGCCGATTCGTTCTAACAGACCTTTGAATTGTGCGGGGGTCTTGTTTGTATCCGGATTTGGTAAGCTCCATGTCTGGCTCTTTCCTCCGCTGGTTTTAAAGATTGCGACTAGTTTTATCATTTCATTTCCTCCAATTTTTTAATAGTAGTATCCAACCAAAGACCTGTAGCAAGCTTGTGACCTTCTGGTATTTGTCTGCCTACTATCAGGTCATAGGATTGGATGAGTGTGACTGGTTTATTTTGTGTAACGGGTTTGACTGGTTAGGACAACGCCGTCTAAAGCACTGCCTTCAGGTAATAGGGCGGTCATGATATCCCCTAATTCTAAGATGGCATTTTCTTCGGGTGTATCAACGACATTTTGAAAATTGATATTTTGCAGCTTCTCCTTATTTGCTGCATTGATCTGTACCTTCAATTTGTTTCCAAGACTTTGAATCATTTTTATTCCTCCATTTTCGTTTTGTTTGTAGTTCCGGCCGGTGAGGTAAGCATATCTCAAAAGGGAAAAAACACCTCCTGGCAAAATAATTATAAAAAGGTCAATTTCGCTGATTTTATCGTGTTCCAAGTTTCAGTAATGTTGATTTAATGGGATTTCCGCTAAGCGTCAAGAAAAAATTCCCTAGTGAATGACTACTAAAAGGACTGATCGCTGCTTGACAGAAAAACTTTTCTCCTATTTTTTTGAAAATCAGATGAAAACTTGAATCCTTGTTGTATACACGCAAAAAAATCGTCTGCGAAAAAGCAGACGATTAGTAAATATTAGTTAGAAATAGGTCGCTTCATCAAGAGAACTCAGCTTCAAATAAGAATACTCAAGCAACGAATGAATAAACGGAGTATCCACAGATTGCAGCGAATCGACCAATCGAAGAGAAAGGAAGAGATCTAGTGCTTGTTCTGCGAGGGACAGAAGCTGTTCTTCTCTAATCGGTAAAAAGACATTGGAGCCGCCCAGCATCTCCAGACATAAAAAATGATCAATATGGTAGAGATGATGAATCATTAGTGGATTGATCCAGATCGGATTGTCACTCTTATCAATCGCAAAGAGCGTATAAGTGAGAGATACCCAAGGAAAAGAGGGGCTTTTCTTGGATGAATAGAATTCTTGGGTACTTCCTAGTTCTATCAAGGTTTCCAGTGAGTTTTTATCATGATGATAGATTTTTCGATCGGTAAATATCAGGACCTCAGCCATGTCCGGCAGTGGGACGATACTGACAATATCCTTAATTTTATATGGGTCAAAGGGGTGGGAGCGATCCAAGTAATGAAGCCAAGCCTGTGACCATTGATGATTATCTAATACGTTTTTACTTGTAGCTATCTTCATTTGCATCCCCCTATAACCATGAACGCCAATCAATCTCACGAGGATCGCTGTCTAATTTATCATAATGATGCAGGAAATAGGCTTTCGCATAATGGCGGTTAAACACTCCAGCCTTAATTGGGAATCGCTTTAAAGAAGGGCTGGTTGCCATTTGGTATTTATAAAAGGGAGTGTAGGCGTCGATATAGTCCATCGGTCTATTACTTTTGACCTCAAATTGAAACAGGTCACGCCGCAGCACAGCTAGGATAATACAGGCAGTTTCTGCAAGCTTCAAAAAGGCCTCGCGGCGAAGTGGAAGAACCAGATTAGGGCCATCAGTCATTTCGGCGTTATAGAGATCGTTTTCCAACTGTAGACAGCGAATGCTTAACGGATTGATCCACATTGTTTGCGAAACTGATTCTAACGGAAATAAGACAAAGTAAGGGCAGACCCACGGGGACTTGTACTGTCCAAAACACCCTAATGATCGGATGCAATCCGACATGATCTTATACTCGGAAAAGCATTGAGCTGAAGAAAGTTGATTCAATACATCTAAACCATTCAATTTACTTCGATAGACCACCCCATCAGAGAAAATCAGTACTCCTTTTTCGTCAGGTATCGGAACAATCGATGCAATCTCATCTATCTTCAATGGATCAAAAGGAATTGCTTGATACAGATACTCCTCCCACGCATTTGTTCGAATGCGACTATTTAAAAAAACGTTCTTTTTCATAACATTCTCCTCCTTGGTAAATAACAATATTCTTTTGTTTCTTAATAAAGAATACAACAAATTCTAATTTAATATTTTCGATTTTTTTAATTTTCAAAAAAGAAAAAAATAAATAAGAGATTATAAAAGAATGAAGATTTCAGTTTATTACAATAATATAATAGTTATTTATTGAGTTTTACTTTTAAAAAAGAAGATAATCATATATTCTAAATAATGAACGAAAAATAAAGCATCTCCTCTGTTGCAGAGGGGATGCTTTACTATGTCCAATGCGAAATAAAAGTTATTTTTAACTCGAAATTATCTTGGTTTTGCGAAAACCAAC
>NZ_NGLG01000002.1:136128-143981 GCF_002140655.1 Enterococcus sp. 3H8_DIV0648
GAACTAAACGGTGAAATATCTTATTATAGAGCGTCAATTTTGCCGTCAAAAGAAGGAGAGTATTATGCGTAGAGGAGAAAATATTTATCATAGAAAAGATGGTCGCTGGGAAGGTCGATATAAGAAAGGAAGAAACTCTGATGGAAGAGCTAAGTATGGATATGTTTACGGAAAAACATTAAATGAAGTTCGTATGAAGCTTTATCCATTAAAAGTTCAGTATCAAACAATCCAAGAAATTCAAGGCAGTTCTTGTATTCCATTTGAAGAATGGGGACAGCTATGGTTGCGAGAACTACAAGTAAGAATTAAGCCTGCAACTTATTCCAATTATCAATATAAATTAGCAAGATATGTTTTTCCTTATATTGGAGAAGTCCTGCTAAACGAATTAACCCCCGAGATAGGCGAAAAGCTAGTATTCCAATGGTCTCGAGAAGGACTAAAAAGATCTACGAAACAAGCTATTCTAAGAATTATCTGTCAATGCTTAAAACAAGCAGTAGAGGAGCAGCATTTAAATGATAATCCTTTTCGATCAATTAAACTTCCGAGAGAGAAAAAGAAAAAAATCCGTTCACTTACAAAAAATGAACGACGAGAATTAGAGAAAAGAGCGCTTCATGAAAAAAATAATCGAGGTATCCCGACTTACTTAGCGCTTTATACTGGACTGCGTATCGGTGAAATTGCTGCACTTTGCTGGTCAGATATTGATTTTGATCGCAATCTATTACATGTAAACCACACCTATCAACGTATTCTATTAACAAAAGGACAAAGGAAAACACAACTTGTCTTTGCTTCTGCTAAGACTGAGGCATCTACACGAGTAGTTCCACTAAGTAAAAATCTAAAGCGAATATTACTTCAGATGGAGAAAAACGCTACAAGTCAGTTTGTCTTTTCATATAAAAATAGACCCATGGAACCAAGGTTATTGACCTATCATTTCCATAAATTACGTAAAAAATGTGGATTGGAAGACATTCATTTTCATCAGCTTCGTCATACATTTGCTACTCGCTGTTTAGAAGTACAGGGAGATGTTCAATCCATCAGTGCGATGTTAGGTCATACATCTACGCAATTAACTTTAGATACGTATGCCGATTCTATGATCGAACAACGGATAGAAATCATCTATCAGATGGAAAAAGCAGCTAGTTAACTAAATAAATCGTTTTCAAAAAAAGTCATTAAAAAAATGGGGTAATCCCTTTTGCTTTATTGAAGTAAGCGCTTACTGCAAAAATATGAAAGTTGAAAACCCATTTTCTTGGTGTTTTCAAAAAAATTTGGGTAATAAAAAAATTCACAATCTCTTATTCACCGTCACTTCCCGTCAACCCTCCCTTAAAAACGTTGATACCACAATGATTTCAGGCTTTTTGTTGGTTTTCGCAAGACCAAGAACTTTATAACCATTTTCGTAATAAAATACCGTGTGTATTTTAAAAACAATACATAAACAAAAAAATTATAAAATAGCCCATTTTTTTGAGTTTTTCAGATTAAAAACAATAAAACCAACGGAGGACCATATGAATATTGAACGTTATAAACCCAAAGTAAATTCCTTTCACTATGATGCGAAAGAAGAGTATGAAGAATATGAAAATTCCTTCAAAATTCACATCACCCCTTTAAGAATATCGTACCCAGCGGAGCAAGACAATTCTAGTACTCTTGGAATTCGCTTAGATTTCAATATGATTTTTGATGAGTTTGTGATCTCAGGCAGTTTGGGGCAAGTCAATCTATTCAAAGACCGACGAATTGAATCACAAGATGATCTAACCAAGGAAGAGCTGGATGAATTATTAATGCCGCTCTTTCTTTTAGTGAAACGGTTGACCTATGAAGTGAGTGAGATTGCCTTAGACGAACCTGGGGTGACCGTTCAATTTGATCAACTGAATCAAAAAGCGATGGTAAATGAAGAAGAAGGGGAAATGTGAATTGGCTAAGAAAATGTATTATCAGAAAAGTTCGAAAACAATCTATCGATCAAAAAAGGAGCACTCTCTACTTATTAAGAGCGGGGTAAAAGGAGCGACCACATTAATCGGTTCAGCTTCGATCCTGTTAAGTGGTGCTCCGATTACTTTTGCAGCAGAAGAAGCTTCAGCAAAAGATAACGTGGAGTTGGCAGCAGACGAAGCGAATAAAACAGAAACAACGGACTCAGGAACAATAGATTCAAGTACACCTGTTGAACCAACGGACCCAGAGGAACCAACTGAACCGGAAGAACCGGAAGAGCCAGAGGAACCGACGGACCCGACAAAACCGACTGAGCCCACTGATCCAGTCAAGCCAACAAAACCAAAACCAACACAGCCAGTCAAACCAACTGAGCCGGAAAAACCAGCTCAGCCAACGCAGCCAGTGAAACCGACTGAGCCGAATCAACCAACACAACCAGCAGAGCCGACTAAACCAGTCGAAGAGACAAACACACAACAGGTTGAGGAAGCGGCTCCTGTGGTAACTGTGTCAGTGGAACAGCCTATCGTGAGCCAAGTAGAAACACAGCCCGTTACGAACTTAGTACCTTCGACAACAGTGGCGAGTGACGGAGCGATTCATTTTGAAAAGGATGAATCAGTAGAAAGCTTCATCAAGAAGATCGGTGAGCCGGCACGTAAGATCGGTCAAAAAGAAGATCTGTATGCGTCAGTGATGATTGCTCAAGCAATTCTCGAGTCCGCCAGCGGTACGAGCCAATTAGCCCAAGCGCCAAACTATAACTTGTTTGGAATTAAAGGGAGCTACAACGGCAAGAGCGCTACCTTCAATACGCAAGAGGACACTGGCGGAGGCAACATGGTCACGATTCAGGCAGCGTTCAGAGCGTATGAGAATTATGAAGAAAGCTTTGAAGACTATGCCAAGTTGATGAAGGAAGGTCTATCCGGCAGCAGTGATTACTACAGCGGAACTTGGAAGGAAAATACAGAAACGTATGAGGACGCAACCAAATTCTTAACCGGTCGTTATGCGACAGATACCTCTTACAACCAAAAGCTGAATGGGCTGATCGAAACCTACCAGTTAACCGAATACGATAAGGAAAAAGCAGAGGCGGAAGCCAGTGCTCAGGGCTTCGTCGTTCCAGTAGAGAATTATACAATCTCTAGTCCGTTTGGCGTCAGAGGTGCGGAATTCCACCGCGGCTTAGATATGGCAGCCGGACAAGGTGAACCAATTTACGCAAGTAAAGCAGGAACGGTCAAAGTAGCTGAGTTTCATTATTCTTGGGGCAATTATGTAGTAGTAGAGCACGAAGGCGGCACGACAACATTGTACGCGCACCAGTCACAATATGTCGTGAAGGCAGGAGATCAAGTCGAGCAAGGGCAGATTATCGGCTACGTAGGTAGTACCGGTAATAGTACAGGCAGTCATTTGCACTTTGAAGTATGCAAAGACAGCTCATTGAGTCAAGCTCAGCTGATCGATCCGGCCTCGGTCCTATTTTAGGAGTCGAGTATGAAATTCAGTATCCAAGATATTAAAAATCTGACATTCCCAAATGGTGCAATGGGATATAAGAAAAAGGATGTCGATGATTTCCTTGGCTATGTCGCTAAGGATTATCACTCCTATCAGCAGCAAATAAAAAATCTCAAAGCCGATCTCGAAGAAGCGATAGCCGAAAAGGAGATCGTTATGAATACCTCTCAGCATCAACGACGTTTCGATCAAGAAAAGCTGGAGGAGCTGCTAAATGAAAATAGAATATTGAAAAAACAGCTGACCGCAGCGCAGATCAGAAACCGTTCAGCGAAGCCAAAAGAGACGGTAGAGCTATCACTTTCGCAAAAGGTAGCCTTAAAACTTGAAAGTCAAGCGCAGGATGAGGCGAAAAAAATCCGAGAAGAAGCAGATGCTTACTATAAAGAGCAAATGAATCAGCTTCAGCAAGAACGTCAGTACTTGGATTGGAAGGTGCAGACAAGCTTAACAGAGCTAGTGAAGAATGAACGAATGGTCTTCTCCTCTGTAGAACAGCTAAAACAGGAATATCTGCAGCTAGTCAACTACCTGCGCAGTAATTTCGATACTCTTGGCGAAGAGCAGAAAAAAGAACAAAAGGTTCAGTAAGGAGGGGAAGCCTATGTACTTTAAACCCGTTGATATACGGAGAATGACATTTAGAAGAGGCCTTTTCGGTTTTCGAAAAGCAGATGTCAAAGATTTCTTGCGTCATGTGCAAGAGGATTACGATCAGTTCATTGAAAAGGATAAGCAAATCACCGAGATTCAGCAAGAGCTCGCCGATAAGCAGCAGACGATTACAGATTTAAACGAGAAGATCGCTCAGCTGACACTGCGCATTGGACAGCTAAGCAGTGAGAATACCAGTCTGAGAGAACTGGAGAATGACTATCAGGATATTGAAAAAATGCAGCTGATGGCTCAAAGGACTGTAAATACTGTCCAAGAAGAAGCGGACAAGCTGTTAGCCAGAGCAAAACAAGAAAATGAACGCTCGCTTAAACAAGCTGAAGCACAGAAGATGAACCAGCTGATGAATATCCAGATCGAAGTAGAAGGGCTGATCAAGGAACAACGAAGCCTAGCTGTTCAAGTAGCTGATAAGAAGACAGAGCTATTAGACCTGGAAATACAATGCGAAGAAATGATGGCGCAAAAACAAGACCTCGTTGAAAAGACACATCTGTTAAGGGAAAACTTCTTATCTATGCAAGAAGGTATCTCCAATCATGGCGAATCTTTTAATGAAGGAAATCAAGCAGCAGCGGAAGATCAAGCGGGGAAGAGACTTGGTTTAAAAGCTAAGCGGATCGGCTAGGAGGTGGAGCGCTCATGAACTTTGATCACTTGATTTGGATCTTTGATCTTTTAGAAAAAGTCCAAATTCGTAAATATGTTTTTGTTCTCATGGTAGTCATGATGACCGTCAGCTATCTGAAGGTTCGTCACGACCGGAAGAAAATCACTCAAGAAGAAGAGGATGCAGCGATCGAAGCCACCTATCAGAAGGACGAAAACGGTCTGTATCCATGGGAAGCAGATACGAATGATCATCCTAGCCGTGTGAAGAAAAACAGTCAGCCCCTTAAGAGAGATTGGGGTCCTCAACGAGGGAAATGGTGACGAGATCATCTTTTCTTCTATATAGCTAGGAGCAAATAATAAGTGTCAATAAAAGGGGAGTCTATGTGAAAGAAGTCAGTATCAAGCAAATAATCACACGATTGAAGCAAGTGCCAATCAATACAAAACAAAAACATCTATTTCTATCTATCTCAAATAGAAAAGAACGTGCCAAGGTCAAAAACGTTCGCGGCGAAACATTGAACGACTGCCTAGATTGGTTACAGCAGGAATTAACCAAAGCTGAATCACCCTACATTCGTGTCGATGCGGTAACACATATTGAAGAATATAACTATGCGGAATTAATGCGGCGTCTGCTCTTGGTGAAGCGAAACAATTTTTTCCGTACAGGGATCGCCTTTGATCGGAAATTCCGTACAGCTTTCCTCGGTGAAGAGATCATGGGAAGCGCCCTGATCCGCCCATCGCAGAATCATCGGGTCGGCTTTAATAACCCAGAATTATCCTTCAATATGCCGAACTTAGAACGCTATGTCCAAAAGAAATACCATTCACCATTAAGAGACAAGCTGAAGCAAAAGACCTTCTACTTATTTAGAACACAGGGCTTTTACTACGAAAACGGCAGCTGGCTCAAGCTATCGACAAAGGAAGAACAGGAGGGGATTCGCGAGAGCAATACAGGTATCTTGCCTAAGCAGATCGATCAGGCCATTGAAAATGGTGAAGAGTTTCTGTATCGGCAAATCAAGGATTCTGGTCAATTTATCTACGGCTATTATCCGACCTATAACTATGAGCTCACCGGCTATAACTCTGTCCGACACTTCTCCAGTGTCTATGCCTTATTAGAGGCGCAGGAATACTTAGACAAAAAGGAAGAATTAAAGCGCTCAGAGCAAGCCCTTGATTGGGGCGTGAAAAATCTCCTGATGGAAAAAGATGGCGCGCAGTACGTTCAGGAGCAAATGCGCTCTGGGATCTCCATCAAGCTAGGTGCGCAAGCTTTAGCGATCCTTGCGATGGCGAAGTTCCAAACGATCACTGGTGATACGAAGTATGAAACGATTATCAATCAATTGATCCAAGGAATCGATGATCGCTTCGTCAATGAAGAGGGTGAAACGACGCATATCTTAAACGATCAGCTAGAGACGAAGAAGAAGTTCAATATCATTTATTACGATGGCGAGGCCGTCTTTAGTATTCTACGCGGCTATGCCATCACTAAAAATGAACGGCATTTACAGTTAGCCAAGAAGCTGTTTGATCGTTTCGTGGAGAAAAAGTACGAACGGTATCATGATCATTGGCTGAGCTACGCTACGAATGAGATTCTCTTGTATTTGGATGATAAGAAGTATTACGAGTTCGGCTTGAGAAATGCCTTTGAGAACTTGGATTTCATCGAATTTCGTGATACTGCCTATCCGACCATGCTGGAGCTGTTAATGGCGGCGATCAAGATGACGGATAAGGTGAAGGAGACCAGCTATTTTAAACAAGGCGAGTTTACTCAATTTGTTTCCAAAATAGATTTCTGGCGTTTGCGTCAGGTGGCGATCAAACGTGCAGAGATAGAAATAGAAAAGGGTGTGATGTTTCCTGAGATGGCCATGTTTATGAAGTATCCAGACAGGATCGTTCATGGGTTCTATACGAGACATGACAAATTCCGGATGCGGATCGATGATCAAGAACATTTTTTGAGCGGCTTGATTAATTTTTTTGTCTATTTTTATAAATAGTCGGAAATGAGAAGCAACATTCTTTAATAGTAATAAAAAATTCTAATAAAGGAGTTATTACGAATGAGTAAAAGGAAATTGGTTTATCGTCGAGAGCCGATAAAAAAATACAGGATGCACAAGGTGAAGAAGCATTGGGTCGTTAAAAGCGGAGTCGCTGGCGCAATGATCGTGGGCACCGTCGCTGCACCAGCCAGTTCGTTTATCGCTCAAGCGGCTGAAGCTGATGTGATGGAAGACGGAGAAGCCTTCCAGACACAGGATCTGGAACGAACAGTAGATTCATCAATCCCTGAGATGGGGGAGACACCAGTTACAACTTCTGAGGAAGAAGAATCCGAAGAAGAACAAACTGAAGAAACAACGTCTACCGAAGAACCAGAGGGAAAAACGGAAGAAACTACTGAAAAAGAAACGAAAAGTAAAACAGCTAGAACTTCAGAGTCCAGTGAAAAACAAACTCGAGCTACCGAAAATGAAGATGGAACGAAGACTTGGGTAGCTAATGAAGATTCGGAAGTTAAAGTTTCTAATGTTAAACGATTAAAATCAGATGGATCAGTAGCAAAACCTGAATATACAATCGAAAAATATGATGCAGGCTTGTCATTTACATTTGAAGTTGATAATAGCAAAGAAAGTATTAATGTTGGAGATAAAATTATTATTCCTATTTATGGTAATAGTCAAAGTAATAACGGGTTAGCTACATTCAATCAGCTGGCAGGAGATATACCCGGAATAGGAACTGTCAAGTATATCTCAGATGATGTTGGATTCGAATTATTAGTTGCAAAAGAGATTGATGGTAGAGAAAGAGCACAAGTTGTAATGCCAGGGCAATCTTGGAATTTCCCTAAATACTATAGTTCAGAATCCAAACAATTAGAGTGTCTACCTATAGATATATTCTTGTCTGGAGAAAAAATAGAAACACTAACAACAACCTTTGTAAAATCTGCCATATCAGCGATTAATAGAAGTCTAACTCATAATGCAAGTGCTAGAGCGGAT
>NZ_NGLG01000002.1:149674-150266 GCF_002140655.1 Enterococcus sp. 3H8_DIV0648
GACAGCGATAGCGACAGTGACTCGGACTCAGATAGCGATTCTGACAGTGATAGCGACTCGGATTCGGATAGTGATTCCGACAGTGATAGCGATTCAGACTCAGATAGCGATTCTGACAGCGACAGTGACTCAGATTCGGATAGTGATTCTGACAGCGACAGTGATTACGATAAGTGGGTAGTTGCACCACCAACATTAAATCCTATTAATGATGGCGATTCGATCATTTCAGGAAAAGTACCAAGCCAAAACTTGGATCATGATAGGACATATACCGTTGACATTTACGTGAATGGTGTTCTAGTAGCAGAAGGGATAGCAGTCAGTCCTGGAGGAGAATTCTATTATGACCTAAACGATATTGCTGAACGATATGCACGGTTAACTGGTAGAACTCTTGATGAAGGCGATATGGTGACAGCTAAAGTTATTGGTCACCAAGAAGGTAAGGAAGATAAGGAAAGCCAGTCTAGTGGTGTAGTAGTTCAAAAAGATGATGAAAGTGATTCGGACTCAGATTCGGATAGTGATTCCGACAGTGATAGCGACTCAGATTCGGATAGTGATTCCGACAGTGATAGCGACTCAGATT
>NZ_NGLG01000002.1:150366-153240 GCF_002140655.1 Enterococcus sp. 3H8_DIV0648
TTAATGTTGGAGATAAAATTATTATTCCTATTTATGGTAATAGTCAAAGTAATAACGGGTTAGCTACATTCAATCAGCTGGCAGGAGATATACCCGGAATAGGAACTGTCAAGTATATCTCAGATGATGTTGGATTCGAATTATTAGTTGCAAAAGAGATTGATGGTAGAGAAAGAGCACAAGTTGTAATGCCAGGGCAATCTTGGAATTTCCCTAAATACTATAGTTCAGAATCCAAACAATTAGAGTGTCTACCTATAGATATATTCTTGTCTGGAGAAAAAATAGAAACACTAACAACAACCTTTGTAAAATCTGCCATATCAGCGATTAATAGAAGTCTAACTCATAATGCAAGTGCTAGAGCGGATACTGTGCGAGTCACTCATGATTATCAAGAGTGGGGAAAGTTAATAGATGGAATTAAGGGAGAAGCTAGTCCCCCAGACAACGGAACGTTTTTTCAGATAACAAGAGCTACAATAGAATCTGAATCTTCAATTACATCTTATGTAGGAGATGATAAGCAAGATAAGATTGATGAGAATTACTTTTATTTAGCTGTACCAGCGCCTGACGGTTCAGGCAGTATATTTACAAATATACTCGTGAACAGTAGGTATAGTCTTAAATTCGTCGAAGTTCCTGAAGATTCGACAAATCAACAAGTCGAAGAGGCTTTAGAAGAGGCAGGGCCAAATACGTATGCATCTGTTAAGAATTCAGATGGTACATTTACCTTTGCAAGTAATACCGGTAAAGATGGGATTAAACTAACGGATACTGTGCAATATAAAAATAGTGGTGCTACAACTCCTGTTGAGTATTTTGAGCAATTTACTGGAATTTCATATGAAGATCCAGAGTTAATTTCAAAAATAAATGATTTGTATACCACTAAAAGTTTTGCGTACGTTCACGAATTTTATGTATTTTTTGCTGATAGTTCAGTTCCACATACTATAACAACACAATACAATGACTCCGAGAATCATAACGGAAGTACAAGCAAAACTTCGAAACCTAATCAAATAGTAATTGAAGGTCAAAGTTCAGTCAGAATTAACTTCTTAGATGAAGAAGAGACACCATTACAGTCAGCTGTGACTAAATTAGGCTTCCCAACTACTGAATCTTCTCCTGAAAAAGCATTCATTTCTGCAGAAGACTTGAAGGTTGAAGGGTATGACGTAGATTTAGAACAGTTACCAGTTGGTGCTGATCCTCTGACGGGTGAACTGTATGTTGATTATCCAGAAGAGGATCAAACGACAGACATTACGTATAAATATAAGATTAAGACTACACAAGTGAATGTGAGATACATGCTAGATACAGATGGTGATGGCACTCCAGACACTAAGATCAACGATGGTGCGGATGATGACACGTTAGAGGGGACTTATAATACCGTTTATCGTACATCTGCAATCGACTACCGAAGTAAAAATTACTACTTGGTCGAAAACCCAGCAAATGCGATGGGGCGTTATGCAGACTCAGCGACAGAAGTAATCTATGTCTATCGAGTAGTCGGTAACTTAGTGATCGATACTTCTCGTCTTGATGGGAAAGAATCGACGACTACACCATTCACTATTAATAGTAATAATAGGGATTTGGCTGATGTTACGGTACCAACGGCTCCAGCTGGTTTCCATTATATTAACGCAGCAACAAATGAAGCGCTGCAAAATGGCGCGAAGCTGAAACCAGGCAGCCAAAATAGTCAAGATCCTACGGCAGATACTCGCTCTCAAGATTTGGAATTAAGATTGGTTCCTGATCAATACAAAGTGATTTACCACTACGTTGATCAAGAGGGTAAGGAAGTTTCACCTGATGTTACTGAGCATTCATCTGAAGGTGCGGTAATCCCTGAAAAGAATAAAGTAGTTAACGGATGGCTCTTTGTAGAAAAAGATGCTGCTAAATCTGATGACGACATGCTTGTAAACAAAGAAGGATTATCTGAAGTGACATACGTCTACCAAAAAATAGGCAGCTTCGTCCTTGATAGTGCTGAACCATCATTTACGGACGGTGGAAAGATCCAATACCCGAATGATCCGAACGATCCAAGTAAGATATTAGGTCATAATGCTCAAGGCTTCCCAGTAATCCCATATGTACCGGGCTACACTCCATTAGATGAAGATGGAGTTGCGCTGGAATTTGTTGATGCTGGTGATCACACGAAAGGATACAAAGCTCCAACGATCGCTGATCCTACAAAGGATACCGATGTTACTTACATTATCAATCAAGGGAAAATCACTTATAAGTATGTGAATCAAGAAGGAAAAGCTATAGCACCTGCTAAGAACGTAGCATCCAAATTTGGCGATACCATCAAAGAAAAAATAGATGTAGTCAGTGGTTGGTTCTATGTAGAAAAGGATGCCAGTTCAGATAGTGACATGATCGTAAATGAAGATGGCTCTGCCACAGTGACTTATGTTTATAAGAAGCTCGGAAACATCATCTTAGAAAGCGATGAGCCAGAATTTATCGGTGGAAGTACTCAGTATGAGAACGATCCGAATGATCCAAGTAAAATCATTGCACCAGCGGTTCCTTATGAGCCGGGGTATATAGCGACGGATAAAGACGGCAATGTGTTGGAGTACGTAGATCCCGAAGATCCAACTAAAGGATATAAATTACCAGATATTGATAATCCTAGCGAAGATACTGTCGTGAAGTATGTGAAGGATGATGACGAGTCAGATAGCGACTCGGATTCAGATAGCGATTCCGACAGCGACAGTGATTCGGACTCAGATAGCGATTCAGATTCGGATAGTGATTCCGACAGTGATAGCGACTCAGATTCGGATAGTGATTCCGACAGTGATAGCGACTCAGATTCGG
>NZ_NGLG01000002.1:156778-159504 GCF_002140655.1 Enterococcus sp. 3H8_DIV0648
GATAGCGACTCAGATTCGGATAGTGATTCCGACAGTGATAGCGACTCGGACTCAGATAGTGATTCCGACAGCGACAGTGACTCGGACTCAGATAGCGATTCCGACAGCGATAGCGACTCAGATTCGGATGGAAACACCAATAAGGCGAAGAAACTACCAAGCACAAATACGAATAATGATCAATTAATGTATTCAGTTGCTGGGCTGGGACTAGTCTCAATGGGCTTAGCTTTCCATGGTGAGAAGAGAAAGAGAAAAGATCGACCTAAGAATCACAAGATTTAGTTACACATAATAGGAGAAGGTTACGTTCGCGTCTTAGAGCGTAACCTTTTTAAAAAGGATGGCTGCTATGAAAGGGAATAAATACAGAATAGTCACAAGTCCACCCAAAAGTGTTTACAAGAGATACAAGCTGCATAAGGTAAAGAAAAAATGGGTGGTAAAGAGTAGTGTTATTGGAGCAATGATCCTGGGATCTTCACTGGGACCTTCTACTAAGGCGGAATCATTAGTTCAAAATGAAGCGGATATGATGGATGTTTTACCAGAGGGTTCCGATAGATCGGGTCTGGTCCGGTCTCCGCTAACTGAAAAAGTAGATAAAGAAATCGTTCAACCAGCACTCACGTTAGCGAGGGCTGTGGAGAATGAGCCTGAGATTGCTGCGCTGATTCAGAATTTACTGAAAATACAGGCTGATAATCCTACAGATACGGGAGGAACAGTAACCAATGCAGCAAATGAGCTGCGTGCAGCTATTCCAGCTGTCGAGAGTGCAAGACGGGCAGCGACTACAAAAGCAAATCAAGCGATCAATCAATATAAGACCTATATTGATTGGGAAGAAGGATGGACGTATCACAATGTGTTGGACCAACCCTATCAAGATCTGTTGGCTGCACGATCAGGCGCGACAGCTACACCGCCAACAGTGACGACTGCTGAGTTGAAAACTTTTACAGAAGCTTTTGCTGATATTGGAGCACAGGTTGAAGATGAGATCATGACACTTTGGGGGCCAGGGCCCTTATCAGATCAAGGTGGAGAAGCTGTTCAAACAACGGTCACTTACCGATATTTATCGGAAAGTGGGAAAGTGATTTTGCCAGCGTTTATTGCCGATGATGCCATTGTAGGTGAGCAGATTGCTGAAAGAAATGTAGAGATTGAAGGTTATACATTTAAGGAAATTTCTTCTGATTCTGACAGTGATATGTTAGCTAATCCAGATGGAAGTTCGACGGTTACCTATATTTACACACCAAAGGATGCTCAGGTAATTTACCGCTATGTTGATGAAGAAGGAAAAGTGATTGCACCTGAACAATCAGTTTCTACTAAAGTAGATGCAGAAATTGCTGAGCGAATGGATGAGATTGAAGGCTACACTTATCTAAGAAAATCTGATGATTCGGATGCTGATATGATTGTCGATCGCAGTGGACAATCTACTGTTACTTACATTTACAGTACTAACAACGCACTGGTCACTCATAAATATATAAATGAACAGGGTGAGACCATAGGAGAAGACCATACAGAACAAGCCGCGATTGGGTCAACGATTATCGAGAATCCTGTCGAGATAGAAGGGTATACCTTTAAAGAAATTGATACGGATACTTCTGACGAAGATATGAAGGTGAATTCGGATGGGACTTCTGTAATTACCTATATCTACACACCAAAAGACGCTCAAGTAATCTACCGCTATGTTAATGAGGCGGGAGAAGAGATTGCTACAGAACAATCAGTTTCTACCAAAGTAGATGCAGTAATTCCTGAGCGAATAGAAGAACTTGAAGGATATACCTATTTGAAAAAATCTGATGATTCGGATGCTGATATGATTGTCGATCGCAATGGCGAATCCGTGGTTACCTATGTCTACACTGCCAACCAAGTCACCGTTACTCATCGTTTTGTGGATGAACAAGGTGAAACCTTAGAAGAAGATCAGATTGAACAAGCAACAGTAGGTTCAGCTATTGTCAAAAAAAATATCAGTATTGAAGGTTATACATTCAAAAAAATCGATACTGAATCCTCCGATGCTGACATGAAAGTGAATGCGGATGGAAGTTCGGTCGTTACGTATGTCTATTCAGGCAATTATGCGCAGTTAGTTTTCCATTACGTAGATATAAATGGGGAGACAATCTTCACCAGTGACATATGGAACTCTGTCGTAGGTCGGGCGATCACTCAGGAGTTTATTAAGGATAAGATGGCTTTGCCTGAAGGATATCTCTATTTAGGTCTTGATGCAGAAAAATCTGATAGCGATATGATTGTCGATCGTGATGGCTATTCTGAAATTACTCTTGTTTTCAAAATGGTAGGAAGTTTTGTTTTGAGTAGTGACGATCCAGCATTTACGGGTTCAGATGAAATTCAATACCTTGTAAATGGCGATCAATTAAATCCAGACCAACATATTATTCCTTATGTACCAGGCTATCGTGCTGTAGATAAGGATGGAAATGAACTTGAGCTTGTCGATAATGATGATCCGACCAAAGGATATAAAGCACCTGAGATAGCTGATCCTTTTGAAGATACGGTTGTTAAGTACGTTACAGAAGATGAGGGCGACTCAGATTCAGATAGCGATTCCGACAGTGATAGCGACTCAGATTCGGATAGCGATTCCGACAGTGATAGCGACTCAGATTCAGATAGCGATTCCGACAGTGATAGCGACTCAGATTCAGATAGCGATT
>NZ_NGLG01000002.1:164219-164734 GCF_002140655.1 Enterococcus sp. 3H8_DIV0648
GATAGTGATTCCGACAGCGACAGTGACTCAGATTCAGATAGCGATTCCGACGCCGATAAGGATTATGACCGATGGGTAGTTAGTCCTCCGACAGTCAACCCACTTGCTCCTGGTGATACGGTCATTTCAGGAAAAGTACCTAGTCAGAATATGGACTACGATCGAACATATACTGTGGATATTTATATCAATGGTCATTTAATAGTCAGTGGGATAGAAGTTGGTCCTGGTGGGGAATACTATTACGACTTAAATGATATTGCACGTGAATATGCGCGGATTACTGGACGAGCTCTTGAAGAAGGAGACGAAGTGACTGTAAAAGTTATCGGACATCAAGATGGGAAAGAGGATAAGGTAAGTCAGTCAAGCAGCATCATTGTTCAAAAAGATTCGGATAGCGATTCCGACAGCGATAGTGACTCAGATTCAGATAGTGATTCTGACAGCGACAGTGATTCGGACTCAGATAGTGATTCCGACAGCGACAGTGACTCAGATTCGGATAGTGATTC
>NZ_NGLG01000002.1:164834-167629 GCF_002140655.1 Enterococcus sp. 3H8_DIV0648
TCAGATAGTGATTCCGACAGCGACAGTGACTCAGATTCGGATAGTGATTCTGACAGCGATAGTGACTCAGATTCGGATAGCGATTCGGATAGTGATAGCGACTCAGATTCAGATAGTGATTCAGATCAAGAATCAAAAACAACAGCTAAGGTAAGCTATGCACCGAAAACCGGTTCGACAAAAGCTTCAAGCAGCGGCTCATTGCCAAAAACAGGAATGGAAGCTGAAACGGGCATCTACCGTATTCCTGGAATGGGTATGTTAGCAGTTGGTTTAGCAGGATTACTAAAACGTAGAAAACGTGAAAAACCTAGCGACCAGTAGTTAGCTAACAAGAAATACTTTCAATAAGCGGATCATTCATAAGATTCGATCCGCTTATTGTTTTATAGGAGACATTCATGAAAAGAAAATTGATTGTTTTAGTTCTTGTCCTTGCTGGTGTTTTACTCATTTTTAATAAACCGATCAAAAATTATTTTGTCAAAAGGACTGGAGAACACTACCAGATTTCAAAGATAAGTAAGAAAGAAGTTGAAAAGAACAAGAAAAAAGAAACAACCTTTGATTTTGATGCAGTAAAGCCGCTGGATACAAAAGCGATCGCCAAGTCTCAACTTAGTAGACAAAGCGAAGGATTACCAGTCATCGCAAGTGTAGCAGTGCCAAGGGTTGGAATATGTCTGCCAGTTTTTAAGGGGCTGCAAAATGATGGTTTGTATTATGGAGCCGGCACTCTTTCAGATGATCAAGAAATGGGTGAGGGCAACTACGGAATTGCGAGTCATCGCTCTGATCAGGCAGATTTACTCTTTACACCTTTAGATGAAGTGGTAGTAGGAGATAAGATCTATCTCACAGATTTAACCAAGGTGTATACATATGTGGCGGTTTGGAAAGATCATGTTGATCCGAGTTCGGTAGAGGTGTTGGATGTTGTCCCCGGAAAACGGCTAGTCACCTTACTGACCTGTGGTGATATCTATGCCACGACACGATTGGTTGTTCAGGGGGAGTTGGAAAGTGTGACCTCGATCGAAGTTATCTCGGATGCTGCCGCAGAAGCATTCAATTTACCAACAAAAACATATTGAGTGCGTACTTATTAAAGCAACACAGGCAACAAAAATTAAAAATGATAAATATTATCAGAAAGGATTAGATTCATGGCGAAAAAAACAAGTTGGCTTTTTGCAAAAAGTAATGCAGAAAAAGTTGAGGACTATAAGAACAACAGACCGGATCAGAACTGGCAGGTTCTAGAAGGAGAAGATGGTAAGGAGAAGCCGATGGAACCAGATACATCAAAAGAAAATGAATATAAAGCTGAGATAGAGAAATTATCAAAGAGCTTGGCAGATATTCAACAAATCAGTAAAGGTCAGGCAGATGAACTCTATCAAGAAAAATGGAATAAAGAACAGTTAAATAAACGAATGCTTGAAAGTCGAGAAAAGATCGCTGAACAGGCCCGAGAGTTGGAAGTGCTGGAACAAAAATTAAAACGAAGTGTCAGCAGAACCAATGAAATCAATGAACAATTGGAAAAACAAGAAACAGAAAAGCAGCAATTAACAACTAAACAACAACAGCTTGAAGAACAAATGAAAGCGGCGGTTGAAAAGGAAAAGCTGGAGCATAAACGTGAGCTTCAGCAGATCAGTCAGCAGTTAAATGAAAAGGATACAAGAATCCAACAGCTGATAAAGACAGCGGATGCAAGAAAACACGAAACCGCTGCTCAGATTGCTGAACTTTCTGAAAAAATAGCAGCGCAACAAAAAATCATAGCAGAATATGAAAAACAAAAAGAAAGCTTCTCAGCAGAACAAAAGCGACTGGTCGAAGTTCAACAAGAGAACCAACGCTTGATCAGTCAGCACGAGCAGGATCAGAAAAAATTCCAAGTGTATGAAACAAAGCTGCAGCAATTGGAAGAACAACTGGCTGAACAACTCCAAGCATCGGAGCAAGAGTATCAAGTAGCAGATCAGCAGCTTGCTCAGTTTGAACAGGAAAAAGCAGCGTTAATGAAACAAATAGAAGAGAGTGTGACTGCGATGGAAGAATTGAAACAAATGCTCACCAATATGGAAGAGGAAAAGAAACAGCTGCAAGAAACCTTTAAGTCAGAAAAGGCTACATTGAACAACGCTCTCTTCGAAGCTCATGAAATGATCAATAAGCTGGAAGAAAAGCTGGAAAACCAATTAGAAAACGATCAATTGTCAACGGAGCATGAAGATAAGATCAAGGAATTAGAAGAAAGACTTGGTCAACTAGCTGAAGATTATCAACAAGTGCAGCAGCAAAAAGATGATTTTTCTCAACATTTACAGCTTATCCAATTAACGTTAGCTGAGAAATCTCAACGCGTCGAAGAACTTGAATCAATGCTCGCAGAATCAAGTGCCAATGCGCAAAATGAAGAGTCATTAAATGAAGCGAAACGTCAAATTCAAGAACTGATCACAAAGAATGCGGATCTAAAAGAACAGCTTCTACAAGCACAGCAAGAAATCGGAGAAGTTCTCTTATCAGCTAAGAAACAAGCCACCTATACGATTGAAGATGCACAAGAAGTGGCTAAGCTGCGAATCGATGCTGCTGAATTAGAAGTGAAGAAAATGAATACGCGGACGAAGAATCTATTATCCGAAGTCAAAGAAGCGAAGCAAAATGTTTTAGCTATTTATACTGAGATCGAAAGCAAGGTTGAAGAATTAGCTGAAGGAGCAACAGAGGAAGATATTGATTCAAATCAATAGAATGAGGAGAATGTCGCATGAATATAC
>NZ_NGLG01000002.1:168159-169268 GCF_002140655.1 Enterococcus sp. 3H8_DIV0648
ATCACACAAAAGACTTCAACAATTTTCGCGTTGGTAAAAATGATAAAAGAAAAATCGAGAAAAAAAATTAGTTATTACTTTGATAAATACAAAACAGATACTCCGTCACCTTGTTTAGAGAATGTTTCCGGGAAAAAGACTTCTAAAGAACAATACTATATTCTTATACACATCTAGATGTGTATAAGAGACAGATTATATTCCTTTGATTATTCGAAAGAACAATAAGGAATTGTCAGAGGAAGAAAGAAGAGCGTGGTCAAAATATGGCGTCGTTGGCTTTTTCTCTAATAATTCTGGGTTAGACGATTTCCGTGAAATTTTGACTCGAAATGAGAAAAAGAACGATCTGCTGGAACAATCATTTAAAAAGAAGAAAAATTCTTTATTGAAAGATTTAGACATTAGCTTATCAACACAGGAAAAACAATTATTTACTATTTTAGAGGACCTGAAGGGTGAATTCATTACTCGAGAAGCGCTTTGCTATGAGCTTTGGGGAGCGGCGCCAACCAATTCAATGGCCAGCCGATTATCTGGGATCGTAAAAAATCTGAGAATCAAAATCGATAATGCCGGATTCAACAAAAACTGTCTAGTGACCTCATGGGGAAAGGGCTATCGCTTGAAAGAACTTACTTTACAAGAAGTGTCCATTACCGTTCCTATCAAAGAGACAGAAACAGTAGAAAGTTGATCGGTTGATCGTATTGACACGCCATTCTCTCCATTGATTATGGAAACAAAAAAATAGACCTGCCATATCTGATAACTGTAGGTAGGTCTTTTTGTCTTCTTTTGTTTGGATAGAAGACGTTATTTTAGAGGATAAAACTAAGGTGAAAGCGCAAATAAGATAACATCACTCAAGAATAAGTCTTTATTTTAGCAAGAAACTAATTATTCTATAGTAACTCAAATAAAGCATGTTAAGTGACTTGCAGGGATTTTTATAGGCGTCAAGTGATGACTTGCACTATTGATGAGGTTTTATTTTGAATTTGACGGTTTTACAAGAATAATAAATGTGAGGAGAAAAAATGATTTATCACATAAACGTAAATATAGGAAGACAATTAACTGGAATAGAGAGTGCCGCAATACAAAGA
>NZ_NGLG01000002.1:169368-176129 GCF_002140655.1 Enterococcus sp. 3H8_DIV0648
ATGCGGAAGGAAAGAAGAGAAAGCGGCATTTATATGATTCTAGAGGATTTCTTTCTCGCGAGAGTTTGCTGGATGATGATCAAAAAGTACTTTCCGAAACTTATTTCTCACCAAAAGGAAAAACATGTTTGGAAAAGGTTAATCATTATGACCAGAATAAAGTAGAAACAGAAATTCGAATACATCATAAAAAACAAAAATTATGTCTTAAAAATGAAGAGGATTTGATTACTCTTTTTCTCGATGAACTATTAACAAATCAGGATGTAGCGATTTCAGACAAAAATGTTCTTGTGGCTGCTTCATTATTGAAAGCTACAAAGGTAGGGAAAAGAATAGCTATTCTCCATAGTAAGCACTATTCAGGATTTGATCCGAAAATAGGAAATATATCTGGGGTCTATAAAGAAGTTTTTAATCATTTAGACCAATTCGATTCTATTGTATGTTCGACTGAACGGCAGAGAAATGATCTCGTCACTCGATTTGGTAATGAGAATAAGTTTGTCTGCATTCCAGTAGGAATTAGAAAAGATATACGTAAGAAAAGAGCAATTTTGAAGCAAGACATAACGATAAGACTCGGAGTTGTTGCACGATATTATGCAGAAAAAAGATTGGACCATGTGATCAAGGCGTTTAAAAAAGTGCATTCTCTTATACCAAATACAGAGTTACATCTTTTTGGTTTTGGTGATGCACGCGAGCGCTTTAAAACTGAAAAAGAGCTTATTCGTCTAACTAAGCAATTAAACCTAAGTGAGGCTGTAAAATTTCGGGGTTATTTAGTTGAGCTGGATGATGAATACAAGAAAATGCATGCCATCTTGTTAACAAGCAGCTATGAAGGATTTTGTTTGGCACTTTTAGAGGGGATTTCATATGGGATTCCAGCAATTTCTTATGATATCAATTATGGACCAAAAGAAATGATTGATTCGGGAACCTCTGGATATCTAGTGACAAATGGATGTATTGAGGAGTTAGCGGATAAAGTGATCGAGACCGTTAGTGATCCTTCTGAATATGCTGCTTTTTCAAAACGGTCCTTTGATAAATCAAAAGATTTTTCTAAGGAAATCATCAAGAACAAATGGAATCAACTAATTATTTAGAGAAGGGTATTGGACGAATGAATAACTTTCAAGGAATAAAAATTGATCTGAATACAGATAAACTATCAAATTGGATTGGAGTTCCAGTCATTTTCGAAGATAAAGGATTAGGTCCTCAATATATTATTTATACATTTTTAAAGTTGATGGAAACCAGAAAAATACTTCCAACAGACAAAATAACCATTGATAATTTTATTGAAAAGGAAGCTAAACTTGATGGTTCGCTATTCTTTTCTGAGGGAGAGGAGCATCTGGCCTTAGAATTGATTCAGTTAGCAATTATCACACAAAAGACTTCAACAATTTTCGCGTTGGTAAAAATGATAAAAGAAAAATCGAGAAAAAAAATTAGTTATTACTTTGATAAATACAAAACAGATACTCCGTCACCTTGTTTAGAGAATGTTTCCGGGAAAAAGACTTCTAAAGAACAATACTATATTATGGATGATTTGATTGCCCTTGGGAAAAAATTAGCAAGTCTAAGGTCAGAGTACTTGAAAATGTTAAGTACGACAGAAATGGTTTTTAAAAGTAAGCATATTTTATCGAGTAATTTTTCGGTTAAAAGCGGGAATCTGGATCAAGTATTGTCTTGGGATAACCCTTACAATGCCATGGGGATAAAAACTAATGGAGAAGACAGGCATTTGGTTATTGTGGTGAATGCACCAAATGTCTATACACGAGATTATTTGGTGGATTGTCTTTTATTCAATGAAAAGCCACTGTCAAAATCAGAGTATTTAGAAAGCAGAAAAGTAGATTATAGAATTGATGCTGAAAGCTTTAATCTGAATATTATTGGTGACACTTATCCCGGAGAGTTTTATTCAGATCGAAGGGCCAAGGTAAAACGATGGGACCCTTTGATTGAAGAGGGGTACGATTATTGTTTCAATCCTTTAAGAAAGTACTTAACAGAATCTACCCTAAATATCGCGAATTTTGAAGCTGCTCTTGTTGAAGATCGGATGAAATCCAGATTATGGGAGCTTAAAAAGTTTGTCTTAGGAGGTTATCCTGAACCAACAATCAACGCACTAAAAAATGCTAACATCCATTCTTTGTTATTAGCAAATAACCATTTAGCCGATTATGGAGAGGAAGGTGTTGTTTCAACGAAAAAAGCACTGATTGAAAACAATATTGCTTTCACGGGTATCGGAGAAAACATGAAAGAAGCGGCGAAGCCGTTGCGAATCAAGACGAGTAATCGTGAGATTGTCATCTTCAATGCTTATTGGTATCGACAAGGAAACTATCGTTATTTTGATTTTTATCCTGGTGTTGATCAAGCGGGAGTGAATTGTCTTGATGGTGTATTGCTTGAACAAGTACGGTGGGAAAAAGAACAGAATCCTGATAATTTTGTGATTGTATCACCGCATTGGGGTGTTGATTTTCTTATGACATCAAGACTACAAACTTATCTAGCTAAGAAAATCGTTCAGGCCGGAGCTGATTTAGTCATAGGTCATGGACCACATACGCTTCAAAAAATTGATGAAATTTCTGGCGTACCTATAATCTATAGCATCGGAAATGGATTTTTTAATAGCGATGGTGAATATGACGGTTATCCACAATCTGTGCCATATGGCATGATCGCTGAGCTAAAAGTCTGTAAAGAAAAAATGAAGCTTTGCCTAAGACCGATCTATTCAAATAATCGTGAAACGAAATGGCAGCCAGATTTTGTAAGCCAGCAAGATTTTTCTGAAGTGGTTCAATTTTTTGAACGTGAGGAATCAAATCTTACAAAGTGGGACACTAAAAGCAATTATCTAGAGCTGGAGATAAAATTTTAATCTGTGAAAGAGGAGAATAATTTGGTGATTAGATCCAAGAATTATAGGAAGAATGCTCTGCTTAGGAAATCAAAATTAGTTTTTACCTCAGAAAGAATTTTAAATAAAAGACCAAAGGGTAATCGCTGTTCTCCATGGGGAACGATGCATCTTCTATTATATTTGAAAATTTTACAAGACTTCGAAAGTGGTGAGCTATCTCCTGATCAAGAGGTTATTTTTCCAAAAGAAGTACAAAACGAGTTCGGTACTCTGAGATCAACAAAGAGTTTATGGGGTGAAAAGCGGCTTCTTTCTGAAATTCTAAATCAAGCAATATCGTTTAATGCACCAGATTGCATTACTGCATTATTTGCAGTCTATGATGGTTGGGAAAATACTAGAAAGAAGCTAAATCAATTAGCTGTTCAATTAAATGTGTCAGTTTTTTCAAGGCTGGCACCGACTGGCCGAAATAAGGAAACTCAACTTACTAATATTTATGACTATTACAAAATCGGATTAGCGTTCTTGGAGTTAAAGCCTATTAGTCATTACTTTATTAAAAATAGGACACATATCATACATGATAAGGTCTTGGATCCTCCAATGGATATGAACTTTGACAATACGATTATTTCCAGTATTTTTTGGGGAACGAAGCAAAATGATGGCTTCCTTTTTAAAAAAAATGGTCAAATAATTGAATGCAGTTTGGTGATCAATGGAGATTCAATAGAGGATACGGTCCAAACCGCGTTAAATGAAATAGAAATAGATGATGAATTTCTCTCGCATCAGCTTGAAGAGGAAAAAAGAAATGTTCCATTTAATGAATGGTTAAGTTCAAATTTTGAAGGATACTTCTTAAATGAAAAGTTATTAAAAAAACCACTTGAAGTAAATCATATGGCATTGGATATGCCTATGGTTGAAATTAGAGGAATGGAAAATGTGGGCATAGTATCGTTAAAAGCTGAACACTATCGTTCATTAATTCCCTATACTTCAAGAAATATTCATTCAAATACTGCCATTATGAATTCCAAAAGTAAAAATAGGATTTCTCTAATAATTACAGACGAACCAATAGTGGAGCTGCAAGAGACTATTCCACAATTCATTGTTCCGGAGACACTTCAATTTTGTCACGATTATATTTCCTATATGCGTGAGATATATAAGGGGAAGTTGATTGGAATTACGGGGAGTGCCGGGAAATCTTCTACAAGATTGATGATGAGTCATTTGCTGAAAGATGAAGGAAGCGTTTGGGAAAATTATTCGAACGCTAATCTTCACTACCCTACATTCAGCTTAAGCATGGAGATAAGTAATAATTATGATTTCATTGTTTTTGAGGGTGCAGCAGCGGCTATGAATTCACTTGGTTATGGGAATAATGCCTATCTTTGGAGGCCAGATGTCGCCATAATTACATCTTTTGGAAGTGCGCACGCCGCCACAGGTATAGAACGTAATCTCAGAGTAAAGAAACAGCTTTTTTATGGCGTCAAAGAAGGAGGTTATGCCGTCATTAATGGCGACATTGATCCAGAGTATTTGAGGGAATTTATTAAAACAGCGAAATCATTGAATTTGACAATCTATATGTACAGCATAGAAAATACAGGACTTGATTGCTACGTCAAAAACAAGAAGGTTATGAAATATGGAACAGAGGTAACATTCTCTCTATTTGAAAAAGAAGTCAGCTTTGTACTAAAAACGGACAGTGATGGACAAATTCAGAATGCTATGGGGTCATTGTTAGCTTTGGAATGTATCGGATTTTCAGCAGAAAAGCATGCTTATAAGTTTAGTGAGTATGAGAGCTTTGAGCGTATTTTAAAACCGAAGCAACAAAGAATCAATGGAGTTGAAATAACTTTGATTGATGATACCCACAATAGTTCTATCGAGGCAACAATCAATGGGATCAATCATTTTGCTAGTAAAAAGAAGTTTTATACAGGGACTAAGTTACTTGTTTTGGGAGAAGTAGCCGATCTTCAAGGTCAGAGTGTCATGCAACACAAGAGACTTGAACCAGCGATAAATGAGGCAAATGCTGATAAAGTGATTCTTTATGGAGAGCCATTCAAATCTGTTGAATTAGTTAGTCGTAATGTTGTTCACTGTGAAACAAAAGAGGATGTAGTACAAGAAATAAAAAAATCTATCACTGAAGATTCTTTGGTTTTCGTCAAGGGATCGGCAGGAATTAGATTCTATGATGTTGTGGATATGCTGGAAAAAGAGTCTATCAAACAAGAAGGAAATGTGAGGTGAAATTGTCAATGAGTCATTTATCATATGGTGAAAGATGTCTTAGTAGTATTCCGAATCAGATAAAAAACGCATGGTGGAATGATGGCCTTCAAAACTGGCCTATTAATTCAGGGCAAGTTTCTATTGTGGAAGACGAGTTAGGTTTCCCAAACTTAACGATGGATTCAACATTTTCTTCCCAAGTAAACCAAAAATTGGAGCTTCATCCCGGGCATACTTACTTCTTGATCTTTGATGTAAAAGTTGTGAAATATTTACGTGGATTATTCGGTGTTTATTTTAATGGAGCATTTAATAATTGTGATTCAGGAATAGGGCTTCGTCGCAAGAGTAAAAATGGGGATTATGAAACTGTTATTATAAATCTTGAGGCTTCAAAAGACTGGCACCAATCAAGAAACATGTTTGTGGGAAGTATCGGTTCTGCAAATGGAGCAGGTCAGATCAGGAAACTTTCATTGTACGATCTTACTGAGTTATATGGTTCAGGAAATGAGCCATCTGCAATGGAGTTTTATAAAGTCCTTCCTGCATTACAGGCTAGTGAAGCAACATATTTGACCGATAAGGATATCTTTTCATTCTTGTTATCAAGAAAATCCGTATCTAATAATGTGATTAATGGGCAAACTAAAAAGGATCCAGTTAAGGTTTTCATTGATGAAATGAATAAAAAAGCGATGGCGCTTGGATTGAGTCAAACTAGCTTTAAAAACGTTAATGGGTTTAGAGCGAAAGGGCAAATGACAACAGTGAAAGATTTTCTCAAACTTGGTTTGTTTGCGACAGGATTTAATGAGCTTCTAAACATTTGGGGAAAGAAAAAGCATGAGATGATCATTTCCGGTCATAACTCTAGATCTTTAACCATTAAAACTACGGTTCAGAATTCAGAATTAGAGCAACAATATATGCTTTTAGGTGGAAAAACAGGAACTGTCGGGGGTGAAATTCTAAATGTTACTGCTCTAGTTTCAGATGAAAGCAATAATCTTTATTTAAGTGTAATATTTGGAGCTAAGAGGGATAAGGACCGCTTTGAAGCCGTTAGAAGAATAGTGGATATGGCTAAATTAACAGATAGTGTTGGTAAAACAGAGTTATTCAATTTTCCAAATGCAGAAACAGCAGGAATTATAAAGATACCAAATGGAAATCCATTTTTTTACACAAATCAGCCGATAAAACTAATTTGTGAGAAGAATCCAGAGAAAGAAATCGAACCTGCGTCTCTAGTTAAAATAATGACCGCTATTTTACTTTTAGAAAATATCAAAGATCTACGTCAAGTAATCACCTTGATTCCATCAGATATTATAGGTGGGAGTGGACCTGAGTTGATTGCAGGTGATCAAGTTAGTCTTTTAGATATTCTACATTTATTATTATTGCCGAGCTCAAATACAGCAGCAAAAGTTATAGCTCGAGTAGTTGGTGAAAAATTACAATCTAAGTAGCTCAATGATACTCCCTGTAAATTGCTGGCTACGCTAACTAAGATAACAAGATTTAGTTCGGCATAGGGGACAGTTAAAAATATGTTTGAATACATGTGGTATCA